>CP121691.1:0-1271056 GCA_038396585.1 Vallitaleaceae bacterium 9-2
TTGGCTCAAAACATCATAGAAAACTGGGGGAAGGTCCAAGATTTATTACGTTATGAATCGGATATTTCTAAAGTCTCATATATCGCATTCTTAAAAAATCTAAAACCTCTACGCATTGAGGATGATACGATCATCATTCAAGCCGAAGATAAAATTGTCATTGATATTATTGAAAAAAAATATCTAAAAACCATTCTCATCGCAATTAGTGAGACCATGAATGAATCTTATGACGTTCGATTTGTCCTAGAAGATTCCGTTGTTGAAGATGATTCTTCACGTAAGCATGCAGAAAAAAAACCAGTTCCTTCTATAACAACAAGCGATAGTAACTTAAATACGCGCTACACATTTGAAACCTTCGTTGTAGGAAATAACAATAAATTTGCCAACGCTGCCGCCTTAGCTGTTGCGGAAGCACCTGCCGAAGCATACAACCCCCTCTTTATATATGGAGGTGTTGGACTTGGTAAAACCCATCTCATGCATTCGATTGCGCATTTCATTTTAAATGAATCGCCAGATACCAAGGTCTTATACGTTTCATCTGAAAAATTTACCAATGAACTCATTAATTCAATCCGTGCCGATAAGAATGAAGCTTTTCGTCAAAAATATCGAAACATTGATGTATTGCTCGTCGACGATATACAGTTTATTGCAGGAAAAGAACGAACCCAAGAAGAATTTTTCCATACCTTTAATACTCTATATGAAGCTAAAAAACAAATTATTATTTCTTCAGATCGTCCACCTAAAGAGATTGAAACCCTAGAGGAACGCTTACGATCACGCTTTGAATGGGGCCTAATTGCTGATATTCAAGCCCCTGATTTTGAAACACGTATGGCGATCTTAAAAAATAAAGCTGAACTTGAAAGCTTAGATTTAGATGATGAAGTCCTTCAATATGTTGCTGCCAACATCAAATCCAATATCCGTGAGCTGGAAGGCGCTGTTACAAAAATCGTTGCCTATTCTCGCTTAGTACAACTAGGCTATGAAAAAATAACCAAACAAATTGCAGAAGACGCACTTAAGGATCTTATAGCACCACAAGAAGATAATATTGTTACACCCGAATTGATTTTAGAAGTCGTGGCAGAACACTATAATATTAGTCACTCAGATATTGTCAGCAAAAAAAGACCGCGTGAAATCGCCTATCCAAGGCAAATCGTGATGTATTTGTGCCGTAAATTAACCGATGCCTCTTTACCACGTATTGGAGAAATCCTTGGAAAACGAGATCACACCACTGTTTTGCACGGCTACGAAAAGATTAACCAAGATATTAAAAAAGATGCCACACTAAAAAATTCAATTGATATATTGACTAAAAAAATCGTTGGCAAATAGCTGTGGATATCTATAGAATTTTCATGTGGTCAATTAAAATCGACTTGTGGATAGATTTTTCTGCAAAAAAAGACCTGTTAACTGTTTATAACAACTTTTTCTTTCGTCAACATGTTTATACTTGATGAAAAAAGCTTTAGTCATCATTGGTTTGACTACTTATTCACAAATTAACAGTGCCTATTATTATCATTACTAAAAAAATATTTATTTATATTATTGTTTTTACGCGAAAGGAGTTATTCACATGCATATCATTTGTCAAAAGAATGATTTACTTAATGGAGTTAATACTGTTTTAAAAGCAGTATCAACAAGAACAACATTGCCTATTCTTCAATGTATCTTATTGGACGCTCATGAAGATGACTTTAAACTTATAGGTAATGATCTTGAACTTGGAATTGAACATAGAACAAAAGCAACCATTGTAAAGCCTGGAAATATAGCCGTTGATTCAAAAATGTTTTCTGAAATTATTCGAAAACTACCGGATAGTGATGTTGAAATCACTGTCGATGAACATCAACTTATGACCATTAAATGTGAAAAATCTGTTTTTAATATTTCAACACAACCAGGTTCTGAATTTATTCAGTTGCCACAAGTAACGAAAACTAAACCACTTTTGATATCACAAAATGTGTTAAGGAATATGATTCATCAAACGATTTTCTCAATAGCTGTTGAAGAAATCCGTCCCATACTCACGGGCGAATTGTTTGAGATAAAAGATAATTTTCTGAATATTGTGTCAGTTGATGGATATCGAATTTCAATACGACAAACTGAATTAAGTGAAAATTTTGAAAATTTATCTGTTGTTATTCCAGGTAAGACTTTATCGGAGATTCAAAAAATATTCTCAACGGAAGAAGACAGCGAAGTTGCCATATATTTTACCGATAAGCATATTTTATTTGAACTCAATGAAACGATTATTGTGTCCCGACTTCTTGAAGGGGATTTTCCAAAGTATGATCAGATTTTTTCATCGGATTATGAAACCTTGATTAAGGTGGACCGTAAAAACTTACTTCAAAGTATTGATCGTGCAGCGTTGATGGCACGTGATAGTAAGAAGAATCCGATTAAATTCCAAATTGAAGACGATACCCTTTCTATTACTTCGAATACGGATTTAGGAAAGGTACATGAAGAGATTGACATTGATCGAGAAGGAAACACATTAAATATTGCCTTTAACCCTAAGTATCTTATTGATGCACTTAAAGTCATTGAAAATGAAGTTGTTGAATTGACATTTACATCTGCATTAAATCCATGTATTATTAAAAACTCAACGGATGAATCCTTTAAGTATCTGATTTTACCGATTCGCTTGAGTTAATTATATTGACCATGAATTGACAAAGAGTGGTATAATGAATTGTTGTAAGTATTTTTGGTCAAGTTTAAGAGGAGACCACGTGATGAAGGAAATAAAGATTGATCAGCCTTTTATTAAATTAGGACAAGTATTAAAATTAGCAGGTATTGCAGATTCAGGATCTTATGCTAAACTATTTATTAGTGACGGATTAGTTCAAGTCAATGGAGAAGTGGATACACGTCGAGGTAGAAAAGTATATCCAGGAGATGTAATAACTTTTGAAGATCAAACCATAAAAATAGTAGACTGATGGTGTTTACATGATAATTAAACGAATGCATCTGAAGAATTTTAGAAATTATGAGGAATGCTCAGTTGAGTTTGATGAAAAAATGAATATTATCCATGGCGATAACGCTCAAGGTAAAACCAACATCCTTGAGGCTATTTATGTGTGTGCAACGTCAAAATCCCATCGAACGAATGCATTTAAAGAAATGATTCAAATGGGATTTGATGCTGCGCATATAACTCTTGATGTTGAAAAAGATGAGGAAATATTTACGATTGATGTGCATTTTCGAAAGTCGAATAAGAAACATATCGCCATCAATAAATTGCCAATAAAAAAAATGGATGACCTTTTAGGTGTGGTTCATGTGATTATGTTCTCACCAGAGGATTTAAGTTTAATAAAAAGTGGACCCAAAGAGCGACGACGCTTTATTGATATTGAACTGAGTCAACTTGATGGCGTTTATTATAAATATTTGCATCAGTATCATCATTTACTTAAACAGCGCAATGCCTTATTAAAAAACTGTCAAAAAAACTATTCGCAAAGTTTAAAAGACCAGTTGGATATTTGGAATATACAGTTTATTGACATAGGTTCCAAAGTGATTGATTATCGAGAAAAGTTCATATCGGACTTAAATATTATTTATCAAAAACGACATTATGATATATCCGGCAATAAAGAAAAAATGAATTTAGTTTATGAAAAAAATACATCAATTGAGGAATTTGAAAGAAAAATCAGTGCATCGACACCAAGGGATATTCGCTTTGGTTCAACCACGGTTGGACCTCACCGCGACGATCTTTTGTTTGAACTTAATGGTGTTGATCTAAGAAAGTATGGTTCTCAAGGTCAGCAAAGAACAGCAGCACTGTCTTTAAAGTTATCCGAGATTGATTTAGTTGTTCAGCAAAAAAATATTCGACCGATTCTTTTATTAGATGATGTCTTATCAGAATTGGATGGGCATCGTCAGGTTTATTTGATGAATCATCTAAGTGATATACAAACATTTATTACTTGTACAGGTGTCGAAGATTTTATTCAAAAAAATAATCACCATAAAAGCTTTTTTTATATCAAATCAGGAGAAATTGCATAACAAAGTAGACTAAGCTATAATGGTAATCATGCAATCAGGAGGTACACATGAGTAAAAATTTAGAGTACAATGAAAGCCAAATACAGGTTTTGGAAGGATTGGAAGCTGTTCGAAAAAGACCGGGAATGTATATTGGTAGTACATCTTCACGTGGATTACATCATCTTGTTTATGAGATTGTTGATAATTCCGTGGATGAAGCATTAGCCAATCGTTGTAACAAGATTCAAGTAACTATTCATGAAGATAATTCAATATCGGTATTAGATGATGGTTACGGGATTCCAGTAGGAATTCAAAAGCAAAAAGGACTACCGGCGGTTACGGTTGTATTTACAATCCTTCACGCAGGTGGAAAATTTGGCGGAAGTGGCTATAAAGTTTCTGGTGGATTACATGGTGTAGGTGCTTCAGTTGTTAATGCCCTTTCTGAATGGTTGGAAGTTACTGTTTATCAAGACAAAAAAGTTCATTTTCAACGCTTTGAACGTGGTAAGATGATTAAACCACTTGAAGTCATTGGAAAAACAAAAACAACAGGAACTTATGTCCATTTTAAGCCGGATCCAGAGATTTTTGAAGAAACGGTTTATGATTTTGATTTGCTTAAAAATCGCTTACAAGAAATGGCTTTTTTAACGAAAGGATTATATATTTCACTGGAAGACAAACGTGTTGGTGAAGAGCAAAAAGAAGAGTTTCACTATGAAGGCGGAATCATTGAGTTTGTAGCTTATCGTAACCGGAACAAAGAAAAAGCGTATCCGGAAGTATTTTATTGTGAAGGTGAAAAAGATAATGTATTGGTGGAAGTATCCTTCCAACACAATGATTCCTATGTAGAGAATGTATTTACTTTTGTTAATAATATTAATACACCTGAAGGTGGGACACACTTAAGCGGTTTTAGAGCGAGCTTAACAAAAACATTAAATGATTATGCACGTAAAAATAAATTTTTAAAAGATAATGAGCCGAATTTAGCCGGTGAAGATGTTCGTGAAGGGATTACAGCGGTTATTAGTATTAAGATTGGTGATCCTCAATTTGAAGGACAGACAAAGCAAAAGCTAGGTAATAGTGAAGCCCGAGGTGCAGTAGATTCTATATTATCTGAACATCTGAATTATTTTCTTGAAGAGAATCCATCCGTTGCAAAAACGATTTTGAATAAAGCAGTTAATGCAGCAAGAGCACGTTCGGCGGCGCGTAAAGCAAGGGATTTAACACGTAGAAAAACAGCATTAGAAAGTACGTCATTACCTGGAAAGTTAGCAGACTGTTCAGAAAAAGATCCTGCGCTTTCAGAAATCTATATTGTCGAGGGTAATTCAGCCGGAGGATCTGCAAAGTCTGCTAGAGACCGACGAACACAAGCGATATTACCACTTCGAGGGAAAATATTAAATGTTGAAAAAGCACGATTAGACCGTATCCTTGGCAACAAAGAAATCCAAGCGATGATTACAGCCTTTGGCGCAGGGATTACCGATGATTTTGACTTAGAAAAACTTCGATACCATAAAATTGTTATCATGACGGATGCCGATGTTGACGGTGCGCATATTCGTACATTGTTGTTAACTTTCTTTTATCGTTATATGCCTCAATTGGTTGAAAATGGTAATGTATTTATTGCACAGCCACCACTATATAAAGTCACGAAAAACAAACGCTCAGAATATGTTTACAATGAAAAAGCGCTTGATAAGCTACTTGATGAAATCGGAAGAGACGGTATTACATTGCAACGGTATAAAGGTCTTGGAGAGATGGATGCTGAGCAGTTATGGGATACAACAATGGATCCTGAGAATCGAATTCTTTTACGTGTTGAAATTGATGATGCAGCCGGCGCAGATGAAATATTTACAACACTTATGGGTGATCGTGTCGAACCACGACGTGAATTTATTGAAACGCATGCAAAATACGTTAAGAATTTGGATATATAATGATTTGGAGGTAGCAACGAATGGATGAAAATCAACAAAGAGATCAGATTATTTCCGTCGAGTTACAAGATGAGATGAAAAAATCATACATCGACTATGCAATGAGCGTTATTGCTTCAAGAGCATTGCCTGATGTACGCGATGGATTAAAACCTGTACAACGACGAATTTTATACTCAATGAGTGAGTTGAACTTATCTCCGGATAAACCTTTCCGTAAATCGGCGCGTATCGTCGGAGATACAATGGGTAAATATCACCCTCATGGTGACTCCTCAATATATGATGCTATGGTACGACTAGCCCAAGATTTTTCTATGCGGGAAATGTTGGTTGAAGGGCATGGAAACTTTGGATCGGTTGATGGTGATAGTGCCGCAGCTATGCGTTATACGGAAGCTAGATTAAGTAAAATATCCATGGAAATGTTAGCTGATATCAATAAAGATACGATTGACTATCGACCTAACTTTGATGAATCGTTAAAAGAACCGGTAGTTCTTCCGTCAAGATACCCAAACCTTTTGGTTAATGGGGCATCAGGTATTGCAGTTGGAATGGCAACAAATATTCCGCCACATAACTTGGAAGAAGTCATCGATGGTGTTGTCAAGATTATTGATAATCAAGTCAATGAAGACCGAGATACCGATATTGATGAATTGATTGATATTATCAAAGGACCGGATTTTCCAACCTTTGGTAATATCTTAGGTACGACGGGCATTACAGAAGCCTATCGCACAGGACGAGGTATGGTTAAAGTCCGTGCAACAGTTGATATAGAGCCAATGAGTGCAACACGCCAGCGAATCATCGTGACCGAATTACCTTTCCAGGTCAATAAAGCACGTTTGATTGAAAAAATAGCCGATTTGGTTAAAGAAAAACGGATTGAAGGTATCAGTGATTTACGTGATGAATCCGACCGACGCGGTATGCGCATGGTTATTGAATTAAAGCGAGATGCCAATGCCAACGTTATCTTAAACAAACTTTATAAGCATACGCAATTACAAGATTCCTTTGGTATGAATATGCTTTCATTAGTCAATAACGAGCCCAAGATATTGAATTTAAAGCAAATGCTTGTATATTATTTGGATCATCAAAAAGATGTAGTAACACGACGTACAAAATATGAGTTAAAACGTGCAGAAGATCGTGCACATATTTTAGAAGGTTTGATTAAAGCCTTAGACCACATTGATGAAGTTATCAAAATCATTCGTGCTTCAAATAGTACGCCGGATGCTAAGATTAACTTAATGGAACGTTTTGGTTTTTCAGAGGCTCAAGCTCAAGCAATTGTTGATATGCGTTTACGTGCACTTACTGGTTTGGAACGGGAAAAACTACAAAATGAATATCAGGAATTACTGGAATTAATACAAGAGTTAAAGGCTATTCTTGCAGATACCAAACGTCTTCTACAAGTTATTCGGGAAGAGTTGTTTGTGGTTCGTGCAAAATATGGAACGCCAAGACGGACAAAAATTACCTTTGATGATGGCGAAATTGATATTGAAGATTTGATCAAAGAAGAGATGACGACCATTACAATGACCCATCTAGGATATATTAAACGTATGCCAATGGATACCTACCAAAGTCAAAATAGAGGTGGTAAAGGAAAAATTGGTGCAACTATTCGTGAAGAAGATTTTATTGAACGTATCTTTATAACTTCAACACATCACTATATTTTATTCTTTACAGATCGAGGAAAAGTATATCGATTAAAGGCATATGAGGTTCCAGAATCTAGCCGTACAGCCAGAGGAACAGCCATTGTCAATCTATTACAGATTGAATCAGGAGAAAATATTACTGCGGTTATTCCGCTCAAAGAATATTCAGAAGAACAATACCTTTTAATGGCAACCAAAGATGGAATGATTAAAAAATCGTCAATTATGGAATATGCCAATATTCGTGTCAGTGGTCTACAGGCAATCAATTTACGAGATGATGATATTTTGATTGAAGTAAAACTTACGGATAATAATCAAGAAGTTCTTCTAGGAACAAAACTGGGTCAATGCATTCGATTCTTTGAATCAGACGTTCGAGTGATTGGTCGAACATCTATCGGAGTTAAAGGTATTAACCTTAATCCTGAAGATGAAGTTATAGGTATGCAACTGATCTCCCAAGGACAGGACTTGCTGGTTGTTTCTGAAAAAGGATTAGGAAAACGTACACCAATGGATGAATTCAGTGTGCAAAATCGTGGTGGAAAAGGTGTTAAATTCTACAAGATAAATGCTAGGACCGGCAATGTTGTAGGGATGAAAGCTGTTAATGACGATAATGAAGTGATCTTAATTACGACAGAGGGTGTTGTTATCTGCATTCGTGTACACGACATCAGTACCTTTGGACGTGTAACATCCGGAGTAAAGCTAATGGATCTAGATAAAGATGTCTATATAGCAAGCATTGCAAGAATTAAAGAAATCAAGACCAAAATAGAAGAAGAATAAAAGAACATTATGCAAAACGAGTCGCCACTAGTGGTGACTCGTTTTCTGTAATATGTTTGTAATAGGAAACATAGGGATAATTTGTTATAATAGTAATGCAATGCAAATATTTGTTTAGGAAAGAATGGTTATGAAAAAAAAGAATATAAAACAACAGATAATTTCATATGTACTTATATTTTTTATTTTTATGATATGTAATATAAGTGCAGTCAGCACCGTTTCGGCTCGAGAAATAGGTACCTTTGGTTTTACCGATGATGAAATCAATCGAACAATTAATCAGATCAATAGTGTAAGGGCAATCTATGACTTACCTTCTTTGTCGTATAATCAATCATTAAATAAAACGGCAGAAACGCACAATCGCTATATGGAATTTAATAATAGCTTTTCATCGATTGAAGAAAGCGGAAAAACATATTTTCGCGGAAGATATCCTTGGGATCGAACGACTTTTAACAACTATCGAAAGGCATATGTCTTTGAACTATTAAACAATAACATATCAAATTATACCAGTGGATTAAACCAACTCATGCAAAACCCATATGCCAGATATGGAATTTTAGATCCCCTTTATGAAGATTTGGGAATGAATATTTATAAAGGTTACGCAACATATCTACTTGGAGGAAAATCACGAAGTGATCAATATGAAGTGGTTTATCCATATAATCAGCAAACGGATGTGGGAACGATTTTTACCAATAAGTACATTTTGAATCCCTATGCGGATTTAAAGATGAATGCGTTTGTCGGAATTCCTATCACCTATACTTACTATGAAGAAAAAGGGATTATTGAACGATTTAATAATTTAAAAGTAAGTGTAACCAACATTTCAACAGGCAAAGAAATCGAAACACATATCGTAACATCAGATCAAGATCGAAATATTAACAATACAATTATGATTTTGCCATTAAAAGCCTATGATTATGGAACAACATATCAAATCAAAATTACAGGAACAATGATTTTTGATCGAATGGTAGAAATTAATGGTGTAACAACAAATCGTAAGGCTATTAATTATACATCAACATTTACAACAGCATCCAGCACATATACGATTAATCAGCAAGCCTATATCACACGAGCTCAATTTGTCGAAGAATTAATTAAGGCAAGTTCTATTCCGGTGCAAGAATCTTTAGAAATCATTTTTTCAGACATAAATGTAAATTCACCTAATTATAAGTATATATATACAGCATATGTCAATAATATCATCTTAGGATATGAAAATAACATGTATCGACCGGGCGCAAATATTAATCGAGAACAAGTATATACAATATTAATTCGTACATATGAAAAAGAATATGGAGAAATTGAATTATCATCAGTGGATCGGTTCTTACGTTTCACAGACAAAGAAAAAATTAATACATATGCATTGGAATCTATGTATAAAGCAAAAAAAATAGGACTAATTACAGATAATGCATATCAGTTTAACCCATCGTCATATATAACGACATTAGAGTTTAACAATATTATGGATCAATATAAAAAAATTATTAAATAAAATCTATATGGAGGTCACTGAATGCACAATGCTATGCACCATTCAGATTTACGAATTATCGAACTATCAGAAGTAACAGCAAAAGTTAAATCAATGATTTTATCAGCCAACTATAATTTAGGCGAAGATATTAAAGCCAAGCTTAATGATGCTATAAAAACTGAAGAATCGGAGACAGGGATTAATATTTTAAATCAATTGCTTGAAAATGCACAAATAGCTGCAAATAAAAAAATGCCTATTTGTCAGGATACAGGTATCGCTGTTTTTTTTCTAGAAATCGGTGAAGACATACATTTTCACAATGATTTAGCAATAGAAAAAATGCAGCCTTTACAAAGTGGAATTGAGCAGGCAATCAATGAAGGCGTACGCCAAGGCTATACCGATGGATATTTGCGAAAATCCATTGTAAAAGATCCATTTGATCGCGTGAATACAGGAGATAATACTCCAGCGGTGATTCATTATAATATCGTTCCCGGACGGCAATTAAAAATTTATTTTTCACCTAAAGGTATTGGCAGTGAAAACATGAGCCGTATTTATATGCTAAAACCTTCCGAGGGCATGGAAGGTGTAAAAAGAGTTGTTCTTGAAACAATCGAAGCTGCCGGTCCTAATCCATGTCCGCCAATTATTGTTGGTGTTGGTGTTGGAGGATCCTTTGAAAAGGCCGCAATCTTAGCAAAAAAATCCTTGCTTCGTCCAATTAATCAAACATCAGAAGATGAAGTGATTGCTAGACTTGAACGGGATATATTAAATGCAGCGAATGATTTAGGCATTGGACCACAAGGTTTTGGAGGTAGGACAACAGCCCTTAGTGTGAATATATTGACATATCCTACACATATCGCCGGATTACCAGTTGCAGTTAATATGAGCTGCCATGCAACAAGGCATGCAGAGATTGTCATATAATTTTAAGAGGAGACGAGATAATGATTCGAATTCAAACCCCATTAACAAAAGAAATAGTTGAACAACTTAAGTGTGGTGATCAAGTCTTACTTACAGGAACATTATATACATCAAGGGATGCAGGGCATAAGCGGATGATAGAACAAATAAAAAACAATCAGCCGTTGCCATTTCCAATTCAAGAAAGTATTTTGTACTATGTGGGTCCGGCACCGGCGCGTGAAGGTGAAGTAATTGGTTCAGCAGGACCGACAACAAGCTATCGAATGGATGAATTTACGCCGACACTTTTAGAACTTGGATTGAGAGGAATGATTGGAAAAGGAAACCGCAATCAAGACGTTGTTGATTCAATGATTAAAAATAAAGCAATATATTTTGGAGCTGTTGGTGGAGCCGCAGCACTCTTAGCAAATTGTATAAAAAAATCAGAAGTTATCGCTTATGAAGATTTAGGACCAGAAGCATTAAGAAAATTATATGTTGAAGATTTTCCAGTGACAGTAGTCATTGATTCTAAAGGCGATAATTTATATAAGATAGCAAAAGAAAAGTACGTGAGAAAATAAAATTATATGTCATTACATAATGACATATAATTTGAAAACAATGTTGTAATTCAAAAATATATATACTATAATAAATTTAGATTGGAGTTTACGTGATACAAGAAATCATTAGACATAAAAAGTTAACACTATTTCAATGGTGGATTATTTTCATCATACTATTTATGGCAGTTGTTTCAATAACAGAAATAATTGAAATCATAGGAAAGTATGAAATAAATCGTATTATTGATTTTTTTATTGTGTTGTACTTGTATATTTTTATCTTTTTATACTGGCAAATGCACTATTATCAGTATGAAATCATTGATGGGCATCTAGTGATAAAGGAATTTTTAGGGAAAAAAGAAAAATACACACTAATTATTCCATTTAGTCACATCATAAGCCTCTCAATGCAATCATCAAAAACAGTATCTAAATATCATAAGAAGAAAACCTGTAAAAAACATTGGATGGTTGGTTATAACGTATATTTCATTGAATATGATGATTATATGGATGTAAGTCTATTAGAATTTCAATGTAGTCATGAATTTATTCAATCACTTAATAGACATATATAGTTTTAAATTGTCTATATATGTTATAATATATTAAGTAACAAATATTTTGACAATAAATTTGTCGTCTTAACAAGGGAGGAAAAGAATTATGAAAAAAATGTTAGCAATTTTATTAGCACTTATGTTAGTTTTAGGATTAACAGCATGTGGTGGAAGTGATGATACATCAACGGATGGTGACACTACGGATGCAGTTGAAGACACTGTTGATGAAAGTGAAGACACAACTGAGGAAACACCAGATACAACAGATGAAACTGAAGATACATCGGATGAAATGACAGAAGAAGTTGATTTTTCTGTGGCGCTTGTAACAGATACAGGTGGTATTGATGATAAATCTTTTAACCAAGGGACTTGGGAAGGTATTCAAAAATTTGCTGAAGAAACAGGAGCTGAAATTACATATGCTCAATCAAATTCAGATGCAGATTATATTCCTAACCTTTCAACATTCTCAGAAGAAGATTATGATTTAATCGTAGCACCAGGATTCTTATTTGTAGAATCTATGTCAGAAGTTTCTAATAACTTCCCAGAGCAAAACTACTTGCTTATTGATGACGTTGTTGCCGATCGACCAAATGTTGCAAATGCAGTATTTGCAGAAGAACAAGGTTCTTTCTTAGTTGGGGTTGCAGCAGCTCAAGCAACACTTGACGCAGGTAAAAACTCTGTTGGATTTATCGGTGGTATGGACTTTGCTTTAATTCAAAAATTTGAAGCTGGTTTTATTGCTGGTGTTAAAGAAGTTGCTCCAGATATGGAAGTTGTTGTTGAATATGTTGGTGACTTCGTTTCAACAGAAGTTGCTGCATCATATGCAAGCCGTATGTATGATAATGGTGCTTATGCAATTTATCATGCAGCAGGTGGAGCAGGTAACGGTTTATTAAAAGAAGCAAAAGACCGTCGTGCAAGCGGTGAAGACGTATGGGCGATTGGTGTTGATAAAGATCAATATGCAGATGGTGTATATGGAGATAATGGCGAATCTGCTGTATTAACTTCTATGGTTAAACGTGTTGACGTTGCATCATATAATGTTGCTGAAATGGCAATGAATGGTGAATTCCCAGGTGGAGAAACTCTTGTATTTACACTTGAAAATGATGGTGTAGGTATCCCAGCTGAAAATCCAAACTTATCAGATGAAATTGTAGCTTTAGTTGATGAGTACGCAGGTAAAATCAAATCAGGCGAAATCACTGTACCAGCTGTACCAGAAGATTAATTCGCATAATGACATAAAAACCAAGACTTATGTCTTGGTTTTTATTTTATACTAAAAAATTAAGGAGTGGTGTTATGGAATATGTAATTGAAATGCTGGATATTACAAAAGAATTTCCCGGAATAAAAGCCAATGATCATGTTACATTACAAATTAAACAGGGTGAAATTCATGCGTTGCTAGGAGAAAATGGGGCTGGTAAATCAACACTTATGAGTGTTTTATTTGGATTGTATCAACCGGAAGAAGGAATCATAAAAGTTAAAGGCAAAGAAGTTAATATAGCAAATCCTAACATCGCGAATGATTATGGAATTGGAATGGTACACCAACACTTCAAATTAGTAGAAAATTTTACAGTAACAGAAAATATTATTTTAGGGGCAGAGCCTAAAAAATCTGCAGGTCGTATAGATATGGACCAAGCAGAAAAAAGAGTTAAAGAGCTTAGTGAACAATATGGTCTTCATGTAGACCCAAAAGCGAAGATAGAAGATATATCCGTAGGAATGCAACAGCGTGTAGAAATTTTAAAGATGTTGTATAGAAATGCAGAAATATTAATTTTTGATGAACCTACAGCGGTATTAACACCTCAAGAAATTCATGAATTGGTTAATATCATGAAGGAACTTGTAAAAGAAGGAAAATCGATTGTATTAATAACACATAAGTTAAAAGAAATAAAAGAAGCCGCTGACAGATGTACGGTTTTACGACGAGGAAGATATATAGGAACAATTGATGTAGCAGATACAACAGAAGAAGAAATGGCCGAAATGATGGTTGGACGTGAAGTAAGCTTTAGCGTTGAAAAAGATGAAGCTAAGCCCAAAGAGGTTATTTTATCCATAAAAAATTTGGTTGTAAAAAATAATCGAGAACTCGTAGCCGTTAAAGATTTTAGTTTAGATGTAAAACGTGGAGAAATATATTGCGTCGCAGGAATTGATGGCAATGGTCAATCAGAATTAATTGAAGCCATAACAGGACTAAGAAAAGTGGAGTCAGGCTCTATTTCAATTAATGGAAAAGAAATTCAAAATAAAAGTATTCGAGAAAGAACATTATCAGGTATTGGACATATTCCGGAAGATCGTCATAAATTTGGATTAGTCTTGGACTTTTCTTTAGAAGAAAACTTTGCACTACAATCTTATTTTGATTCTTCATTATCACAAAAGGGATTAATAAAATTTGAAGAACGACGAAAAATGTCCGAACAATTAATTGAAGAATTTGATGTACGAAGTGGAAAAGGAAGTGAGACATCAGCCCGCAGCATGTCAGGAGGAAATCAGCAAAAGGCTATCATCGCACGTGAAATATATCGTTCACCGGATTTACTTATTGCTGCTCAGCCAACAAGAGGGCTAGATGTTGGAGCTATAGAATATATACATAAACGTTTGGTTGAAGAGAGAGATCAAGGAAAAGCAGTATTATTGATGTCATTAGAGATGGAAGAAGTTCTTAATCTATCAGATAAGATAGCCGTTATCTATGAAGGAGAAATAGCAGGTATTGTAAATGCAAGTGAAACAAATGAAAATGAAATTGGATTGATGATGTCTGGTTCAAAGAAAGGAGCTATCAAATAATGGGGAAAATTAGAAATTTTGTCGCAAACGAAAAAAACCATAAAGTACTAATTCCATTGATAGCTATTTTTATGGGATTTTTAATCGGTTCATTTATTATGTTGATAACAAAACAAAGTCCTGCCATCATGTTTAAATCAATGATTCGTGCAATTACAGGAATTAACCTCGATCGCTTAGGAACGGATAAATGGTTTAGTGCAAGGATTGCAGGTGAGTATTTTGTATATGTCATGCCAATTGTACTTACCGGTTTATCGGTTGCATTTGCATTTAGAACAGGTTTATTTAATATCGGTGCAGAAGGTCAGTTACTTATGGGAGCTTTTGCAACAACTGTTATCGGAATTAATTTAGACCTTCCTAAAATTATCTTATTGCCGCTTGTTATTATTGCAGGAGCAGTAGCAGGAGGATTATGGGGATTTATACCAGGTTATCTTAAAGCAAAGTTTAATGTTCATGAGGTTGTAGTTACAATAATGCTAAACTATACAGCCTTGCATTTAACCAATTATTTAATGAAGTTAATTCCTGGAAGTACATCCAATAAGACAGAAGCATTAAATGAAAATGCGTTGCTTGGAAGTGAACTTCTTCGTAAATTAACAAGCAATTCACGATTAAACTTTGGATTTATTGTAGTCATTCTAGCGGTATTCTTATTTTGGTTTATCATTAATAAGACAACCTTTGGATATGAATTAAAAGCCGTAGGGTTTAATCCATTTGCTGCAAAATATGCAGGAATGAAAGTTGAAAGAAATGCAGCTTTATCCATGGCGATTGCAGGTGCCTTCTCAGGTTTAGCCGGTGTTATTATTGTATCAGGAACCTTTGGATACGGTCGGATGATTGCATCTTTTGAAAACTATGGATTTGATGGAATTGCCGTTGCCTTAATCGGTGGAAATACTGCAATTGGTTCATTATTAAGTGGCTTGTTATTAGGTGCCTTAAAAGCAGCACAGCCGATTATGCAAGGTCAAGGGGTTCCAAATGCAATAGCAACGATAATTACAGCAACGATTATTATCTTTGTTGCGATGCAAAAAGGTATACAGGCTCTTCTAAAAAAAGTAAAGGGGGCTAAATAATATGAAAGATTTGATTTATTCAATGATTCAAGCGACCTTGATTTATTCTACACCAATTATTTTAGCTGCAATGGGGGGATTATTCTCCGAGCGAAGTGGTGTTGTTAATATAGGTTTAGAAGGGATTATGATGATTGGTGGATTTGCGTCTGCCACAGTAATTGTTTTTATTGAAAGTTTTACAAGTTTGGCACCTTGGATATCTTTAATTGCCGGAGTATTAGCAGGAATGTTAATTGCCTTATTACATGCTTATCTTTCTGTTAACTTAAGTAGTGATCAAGTCATTTCAGGTACAGCTATTAATATTTTTGCTGGTGGTATTACAATTTATTTGGCAGAGATAATTTTCCAACAACAAAGAACGGATACATTTAATCAAGGATTCCTAAAAACTTCAGTCCCAATATTAGAAAAAATTCCAATTATAGGACCAAGTTTATTTAGTAAGGTTTATCCAACGGTATATTTAGCCTTTATTATTGTATTAATTTCGTGGTATATACTATATAGAACTTCTTTTGGATTACGATTAAGAGCAACAGGAGAGCATCCTCAAGCAGTTGATAGTATGGGGATTAGTGTCTATAAGATGCGCTATATTGGTGTTTTGACGTCAGGAGCTTTAGCAGGTCTTGCTGGTGGAATTATGGTATTGACCCAAAACACTCAATATACGATAACCAGTATACATGGTACAGGATTTATTGCCTTAGCAGCGCTTATTTTTGGTAAGTGGAGACCTGCAGGTGTGGTTGCAGCAAGTTTATTCTTTGGATTTTCACAAGTACTTAGCTTATATTCCAGTTCAATAGCAGATGTATTTAGCTTAGATTTTATAGGAAAACTTCCTAATGAATTCTTCTTTGCACTTCCATATGTGTTAACGGTTATTGCTCTTGTTGTATTTAGTGGAAAATCTGTTGGGCCAAAAGCGGCAGGGGAACCTTATGATAAAGGTAAACGTTAGGTAATGGTTTAACATATTTACTATAAGATAGGGTCAAGATAATCCCATATTTACTTGATCCTATCTTATATCATACTATGTAGCATAGGTATATATTAGAAGAGAAGTAATTTTTTACAAATAGTTTGGAAAAGAGGTTGACAATCATAAGCGCCTTTAGTATAATAATCCTTGCGCTGAAAACAACAGCGATTTCATATTATGATAAGTAATTCAGTTTGGAGAAGTACTCAAGTGGCTGAAGAGGTGCCCCTGCTAAGGGTATAGGTCGTTAATAGCGGCGCGAGGGTTCAAATCCCTCCTTCTCCGTTAGTTTTCAAGAAAATGAAAACTTTTTCAAAAAAGTTGTTGACACGGTCGGTGAGATATGATATTATAATCTTCGCTGACAAAAACAGCGAAACGCAAAAAAAATACCAAATGAACATTTGATAATTGAATAGTGAAGTAAACCAAGTTATACCAAACAATTCTTGAGAGATCAAGTAACAGTAATAGCGAACAGCTAGTGTTTAAGCGAGGATAAAAAACTTTTAATTTGAGAGTTTGATCCTGGCTCAGGATGAACGCTGGCGGCGTGCCTAACACATGCAAGTCGAGCGAGAAGGCTTTGACGGAATCTTCGGATGACGGATGAGCTGGAGAGCGGCGGACGGGTGAGTAACGCGTGGGTAACCTGCCCTATGGAGGGGGATAACTAAGAGAAATCTTAGCTAATACCGCATAAGCGCACAGTATCGCATGATACAGTGTGAAAAACTCCGGTGCCATAGGATGGACCCGCGTCAGATTAGCTAGTTGGTGAGATAAAAGCTCACCAAGGCGACGATCTGTAGCCGACCTGAGAGGGTGATCGGCCACATTGGGACTGAGACACGGCCCAAACTCCTACGGGAGGCAGCAGTGGGGGATATTGCACAATGGGCGAAAGCCTGATGCAGCAACGCCGCGTGAAGGAAGACGGTTTTCGGATTGTAAACTTCTATCAGCAGGGAAGAAAATGACGGTACCTGACTAAGAAGCCCCGGCTAACTACGTGCCAGCAGCCGCGGTAATACGTAGGGGGCAAGCGTTATCCGGAATTACTGGGTGTAAAGGGTACGTAGGCGGCCCATTAAGTCAGATGTGAAAGCCCGGAGCTCAACTCCGGGATTGCATTTGAAACTGGTGGGCTAGAGTACAGGAGAGGAAAGTGGAATTCCTAGTGTAGCGGTGAAATGCGTAGATATTAGGAAGAACACCAGTGGCGAAGGCGGCTTTCTGGACTGTAACTGACGCTGAGGTACGAAAGCGTGGGGAGCGAACAGGATTAGATACCCTGGTAGTCCACGCCGTAAACGATGAATGCTAGGTGTCGGGAGTCGAATCTCGGTGCCGCAGTTAACGCAATAAGCATTCCACCTGGGGAGTACGGTCGCAAGACTGAAACTCAAAGGAATTGACGGGGGCCCGCACAAGCGGTGGAGCATGTGGTTTAATTCGAAGCAACGCGAAGAACCTTACCAAATCTTGACATCCTTCTGACCGTCTTTTAATCGAGACTTTCCTTCGGGACAGAAGTGACAGGTGGTGCATGGTTGTCGTCAGCTCGTGTCGTGAGATGTTGGGTTAAGTCCCGCAACGAGCGCAACCCTTATCTTTAGTAGCCAGCATTTCGGATGGGAACTCTAGAGAGACTGCCGGGGATAACTCGGAGGAAGGTGGGGATGACGTCAAATCATCATGCCCCTTATGATTTGGGCTACACACGTGCTACAATGGCGGATACAAAGAGAAGCGACAGGGTGACCTTAAGCAAACCTCATAAAGTCCGTCCCAGTTCGGATTGTAGTCTGCAACTCGACTACATGAAGTTGGAATCGCTAGTAATCGCAGATCAGAATGCTGCGGTGAATACGTTCCCGGGCCTTGTACACACCGCCCGTCACACCATGGAAGTTGGAAGCGCCCAACGCCAGTGACCCAACCGTAAGGAGGGAGCTGTCTAAGGCGAAATCAATGACTAGGGTGAAGTCGTAACAAGGTAGCCGTATCGGAAGGTGCGGCTGGATCACCTCCTTTCTAAGGAAGAACTTAGACCTGAGGGTTTAAGATGAGCAGCAGAGACTGCCGTCGTGGTAACGACGTCAAAAAACATACAACAAGCCGAAAGGCAACTCGCAAACACGGTAGAGCGAGATTTACTTCACTATTGAGTTATTAAAAGTAACTTACAATTTAATAACATCTAAGAGAAAACTTGGAAGCTTTCCTCTCAATGTATGCAAGCATACATCTGCCGGAAAGAATAAACTAGAAGTTCATGAAGAACTGAAAGTTCTGAGTTTTTCATAGAAAAACTCTTAGGTGGCGATGCGTCCTCGGGAAACACCCGTTCCCATACCGAACACGATGGTTAAGCCTTGGACGGCCGATGGTACTTGGTTGGTAACGACCTGGGAGAGTAGGTGGCTGCCTATTTATGGGGGTATAGCTCAGTTGGGAGAGCACCTGCCTTGCAAGCAGGGGGTCAGGAGTTCGAATCTCCTTATCTCCATTCGACAGGGAACTGTCGTATGAAAGTAGTGAATGAACATTGAAAACTACATATCGAAAAGTCAAAATAAACAAACCTATTTATTTAATAACGAAGGTTTATACGTAAACCGAAATTAAGAATAGAAAAGAACCAAAGAGCATACACAATTGTATTAAACTCTTAAGCAAGCTACGTTCAAGCTAATAAGAGCATAGGGTGGATGCCTTGGCACTAGGAGCCGAAGAAGGTCGTGATAAGCTGCGAAAAGCTTTGGGGAGGCGCAAATAGCCATTGATCCAGAGATTACCGAATGGGGAAACCTGGCTGGGAAGATCCCAGTTACTACTGAGTGAATACATAGCTTAGTAGGGGGAACCCGGGGAACTGAAACATCTAAGTACCCGGAGGAAGAGAAAGAAACATCGATTTCCTAAGTAGCGGCGAGCGAAAGGGAAAGAGGCCAAACCTGTGAACCTAGTTCATAGGGGTTCGGACTGCAGACGGTATTAACAAAGATTAGTCGAAATGTTTTGGAAGAGCATGTCAAAGAGGGTGAGAACCCCGTAGACGAAAGTTTGAGTTAGCCAGCAGGATCCAGAGTAGCGCGAGACACGAGAAACCTTGCGTGAATGAGCGGGGACCACCCCGTAAGCCTAAATACTACCTAGTGACCGATAGCGCATAGTACTGTGAAGGAAAGGTGAAAAGAACCCCGGGAGGGGAGTGAAAGAGAACCTGAAACCCTATGTTTACAAGCAGTCGAAGCACGTTAAAGTGCGACGGCGTACTTTTTGTAGAACGGTCCGGCGAGTTACGATTGCAGGCAAGGTTAAGCATTAAAGATGTGGAGCCGAAGGGAAACCAAGTCTTAATAGGGCGTCAAGTCAGTAGTCGTAGACCCGAAACCGGGTGACCTATCCATGTGCAGGTTGAAGTTACCGTAAAAGGTAATGGAGGACCGAACTCACATCTGTTGAAAAAGGTGGAGATGACGTGTGGATAGCGGAGAAATTCCAATCGAACCCGGAGATAGCTGGTTCTCCTCGAAATAGCTTTAGGGCTAGCCTTGATTTAGTCTAATGGAGGTAGAGCACTGAATTGCCTAGGGGGCTTCACAGCTTACCGAAGCATATCAAACTCCGAATGCCATATAGATGATGATCAGGAGTCAGACTATCGGAGATAAGTTCGATAGTCAAAAGGGAAAGAGCCCAGACCACCAGCTAAGGTCCCAAAGTGCGTGTTAAGTGGAAAAGGATGTGAGATTTCGAAGACAACTAGGATGTTGGCTTAGAAGCAGCCATGCATTCAAAGAGTGCGTAATAGCTCACTAGTCGAGAGGTCTTGCGCCGAAAATGTCCGGGGCTAAAACACGCCACCGAAGCTGTGGATTGGTACGTAAGTATCAGTGGTAGAGGAGCATTCTTAGATTGGAGAAGCTGTACCGTAAGGAGCAGTGGAGAGCTAAGAAGAGAGAATGCCGGAATGAGTAGCGAGAGAGAAGTGAGAATCTTCTCGGCCGAATATCTAAGGTTTCCAGAGTAAAGCTGATCTTCTCTGGGTAAGTCGGGACCTAAGGTGAGGGCGAAAGCCGTAGCCGATGGACAACTAGTTGAAATTCTAGTACCGCATATAAACAGAACTGTGGGGACGCAGGAGGATAACAAGAGCCAGGAAAGGAAAAACTGGTGCAAGCACAAAGGCCGTTGGATAGGCAAATCCGTCCAACTTAAGGTTGAAGTGTGACGCGGATCGAATTAAAGTAGAGAAGCTTGTGAATCCATACTGCCAAGAAAAGCCGCTATTGTTTTATATGTGCCCGTACCGCAAACCGACACAGGTAGATGAGGAGAGAATCCTAAGGCCGACGGGAGAAGCGTTGTTAAGGAACTCGGCAAAATGACCCCGTAACTTCGGGAGAAGGGGTGCCATCTTCGGATGGCCGCAGAGAATAGGCCCAAGCGACTGTTTAGCAAAAACACAGGTCTCTGCAAAACCGAAAGGTGAAGTATAGGGGCTGACGCCTGCCCGGTGCTGGAAGGTTAAGGGGAAGGATTAGCGTAAGCGAAGTCTAGAACTTAAGCCCCAGTAAACGGCGGCCGTAACTATAACGGTCCTAAGGTAGCGAAATTCCTTGTCGGGTAAGTTCCGACCCGCACGAAAGGCGTAACGATTTGGGCACTGTCTCGACAACGCGCCCGGTGAAGTTGTAGTACCGGTGAAGATGCCGGTTACCCGCGACAGGACGGAAAGACCCCATGGAGCTTTACTCTAGCTTGATATTGGGATTCGATGTTACATGTACAGGATAGGAGGGAGGCTTTGAAGCGAGGACGCCAGTCTTCGTGGAGCCACTGTTGGGATACCTCTCTTGTAATATTGGATTTCTAACCTAGCACCCTAAACGGGTGTGGGGACACTGTCAGGTGGGGAGTTTGACTGGGGCGGTCGCCTCCGAAAGTGTATCGGAGGCGCTCAAAGGTCTTCTCAGAATGGTTGGAAATCATTCGCAGAGTGCAAAGGCATAAGAAGGCTTGACTGTGACACCGACGGGTGGAGCAGGTAGGAAACTAGGACTTAGTGATCCGGTGGTATGAAAGTGGGATTGCCATCGCTCAACGGATAAAAGCTACCCTGGGGATAACAGGCTTATCACTCCCAAGAGTTCACATCGACGGAGTGGTTTGGCACCTCGATGTCGGCTCATCGCATCCTGGGGCTGTATTCGGTCCCAAGGGTTGGGCTGTTCGCCCATTAAAGCGGTACGCGAGCTGGGTTCAGAACGTCGTGAGACAGTTCGGTCCCTATCCGTCGTGGGCGCAAGATATTTGAGAGGAGCTGTCCTTAGTACGAGAGGACCGGGATGGACTGACCGCTGGTGTATCTGTTGTCTTACCAAAGGCATAGCAGAGTAGCCAAGTCGGGAAGGGATAAACGCTGAAGGCATCTAAGCGTGAAGCCCCCCTCAAGATAAGATATCTCATCCTTAATGGAGTAAGATCCCTGGAAGACGACCAGGTTGATAGGCTAGGTGTGTAAGCATGGTAACATGTTCAGCTGACTAGTACTAATAGATCGAGGGCTTGAACCAAAGCGAGCTTAAGAGTTTTAATAGAGTTGTGTATGAAGTGAAGTTTGACTTTAGAATGTAGAATAAAATGTAAATGTATGGCCCAGTGGCTCAGTTGGTTAGAGCGCCGGCCTGTCACGCCGGAGGTCGAGGGTTCGAGTCCCTTCTGGGTCGTAAGTAAACTTACTTGCGAGACTTCATAAGAGTGATAACATAATGATTGTAAGTTTAATTTTATCCCAGGGCGCATAGCTCAGCTGGGAGAGCACCTGCCTTACAAGCAGGGGGTCACAGGTTCGAGCCCTGTTGCGCCCATTTGAAGTGTATACTTCAGTAAAATCAAATATGCCGACGTGGCTCAATTGGCAGAGCAGCTGACTTGTAATCAGCAGGTTATCGGTTCGAGTCCGATCGTCGGCTTTGATGATTGTTATAATCATCGTATGGAGGGGTTCCCGAGTGGCCAAAGGGGGCAGACTGTAAATCTGTTGTCTACGACTTCGAAGGTTCGAATCCTTCTCCCTCCATTAAAATTCTATATCGCGGAGTGGAGCAGTCTGGAAGCTCGTCGGGCTCATAACCCGAAGGTCAGAGGTTCAAATCCTCTCTCCGCAACTAAGTAGCATATTAAATATATGCCCAGATAGCTCAGTCGGTAGAGCAGAGGACTGAAAATCCTCGTGTCGGTGGTTCGATTCCGCCTCTGGGCATTATGGGGCACTAGCTCAGTCGGCTAGAGCACTAGACTTTTAATCTAGGTGTCCCGGGTTCGAGTCCCGGGTGCCTCATTAAACACACAGTTGTTATAGATTGTGTGTTTTTTTATATTATCTATTAAAATTATTTGAATGAATCATATAAATATAATTCATATTTTTATTTTGGGTTATCTACAAACCTTGAATTTAAAAGGTTTGTGAACACTAAAAGCGAAAAATATATATTAAAATGCAGGATAATAAATAAAAAAATCAAAAAGTTATTGACAAGAGAATATAGAGTATGTATAATAAGGAACATAAATTAAAGCGTTTTAATGCAAAGATGTATTAAATTTTTTAGACAACGGAGTCTATATGATTTTACACCCATAGGTGTGAGATTATATGGGCTTTTTTTGTTTTCAAACTTAAGGAGGTTCGTATATGGATAAGATAACAAAGGTGGACATAATTACCCGACCAGATAAAGCAGAGGTGTTAAAAGAAGCTTTAAATGAAATTGGAATAACGGGAATGACATTTTCCCATGTATTAGGTTGTGGTTTACAAAAAGGAAAGACGGAGTATTATAGAGGGAATCCATATAGTATTGATTTACTCCCAAAGATTCGTGTTGAAACCGTTGTTTGTGAAGTACCTGTAGAAAAAGTTGTTGAAGTTGCAAAAAAAGTTTTACGTACAGGAGAAATTGGTGATGGGAAAATTTTTATCTATCCGGTTGAAAATGTAATAAAGGTCCGTACAGGAGAAGAAGGGGTTAAAGCATTATAGATTATAAACATGGATCCAGAGATTAAAACAAAAAGATTAAAGGAGTGAAAGTATATGGAAGAATTAAAATTTGCAATAGATACGATGTGGGTACTAATCGCAGCAGCACTGGTGTTTTTTATGCAAGCTGGATTTGCCATGGTAGAGACAGGATTTACCCGTTCAAAAAATGCAGGTAATATTATTATGAAAAATCTTATGGATTTTTCAGTTGGATCTATTATTTTTTGGACGGTGGGATATAGTTTAATGTATGGCGAAAGTGTAAGTGGAATTTTTGGAAAACCAGATTTTTTCTTTAATGGTGATTATACGGCGCTTATATTTCAAACAGTTTTTGCCGCAACAGCAGCAACTATTGTTTCTGGAGCAATGGCAGAACGGACAAAGTTTATTTCGTATTTAGTATATAGTTTCTTTATTTCGTTAATTATATATCCTGTATCCGGGCATTGGATTTGGGGTGGAGGATGGTTATCAGAGATTGGATTTCATGATTTTGCTGGATCTACCGCAGTACATTCGGTAGGTGGTTGGGCAGCCCTTGTTGGTGCATCGATATTAGGACCGCGTCTAGGTAAATACAGTCAAGATGGAAAATCTCATGCGATTCCTGGACACAGTATTACTCTTGGAGCCTTAGGTGTTTTTATTCTTTGGTTCGGATGGTTCGGTTTTAACCCGGGATCTCAATTAGCAGCAGGATCAGAAGCCGATGCCCTTGCGATTAGTCGAATCTTTGTCACGACAAACTTGTCAGCTGCAGCCGCAGCAATTGTTGCAATGATTATCACCTGGTTACGTTATAAAAAGCCAGATGTTTCGATGACATTAAATGGTGCACTAGCAGGTCTTGTAGCAATAACGGCTGGATGTGATGTGGTAACGCCGGGAGCAGCAGCCCTTATTGGGATGATTGCAGGTGTGGTCATTGTCTTTGGAATTGAATTTGTTGATAAGGTATTAAAAGTAGATGATCCAGTAGGAGCTGTAGGCGTCCATGGTATATCTGGTGCTGTCGGAACGATTTTAGTAGGTGTCTTTTCTGTAGATAATGGATTACTTACAACCGGAAGTTTTTCGGCACTTGGTATTCAATTGGTTGGTGTCGCTGCTGTGGCGGCTTGGGTTCTTACAACATCCTTTATACTGTTTAAAGCAGTGGATTTAATCATAGGTTTACGTGTAAGTTCACAAGAAGAACATATTGGACTTGATATAGAAGAGCATGGCGTTGAAAGTTATGCTGACTTTGAAATCAAAGGCGTACATGTTCGATAAGTATTTGATTTTTTAATTTGGTATGAGCTAGGTAACTAGTTTATATATAGTGTTTATACCTTTAGTTATATTCCTAATCCTATGGGAATTCTTCAAAAAGAGACCAGCGCCCACTGGTCTCTTTTGCTGTGTATCTATGAATAGAACTTGACATATCTAGTATAATAGACTTGACAGATTATATTAATAGGATTATTATAGTTGGCATATGCCACATAAAATATAAGGAGGTTCATATGGCTTCAAATTGTGATTCATGTTCATCAAAAGAAAGTTGTAATGTAGAAAACAAGTCGGAATGTCAAGTAATAGGAACAAACTCCAATAATCAGTTTAAACATATTATCGGTGTACTTAGTGGAAAAGGCGGTGTTGGTAAGTCGACAGTTGCTGCTAACCTTGCACTATCGTTACATCGACAAGGATATAAAGTGGGAGTTTTGGATGCAGATATTACTGGTCCAAGTATTCCAAGAATTTTTAATGCAGAAGATAAAAAGGCGTTAATGTATCCTCATGGTTTAGAAGCTGTTGAGATTGAGACAAATCTTAAAGCGATGTCGTTGAATTTTTTGTTGGATGAAGAAAAGAAGCCTGTCATATGGAGAGGTCCAATTATCACCAATACAATCAAACAATTTTATCAAGATGTTATCTGGGGAGAACTCGATTATCTTATCATTGATATGCCACCTGGGACAGGAGACATTGCATTGACAATCATGCAAAGCTTCCCACTCGATGGTATTGTCATGGTAAGTGTACCTCAAGATATGGTATCTATGATTGTCTCAAAGGCAATTGCAATGACCAAGCGATTAAATGTAGAGGTACTTGGCGTTATAGAAAATATGAGCTATATGACATGCCCGCATTGCGATGATAAAATTCGAGTATTTGAAAGCGATGATATTGAAGCATTCTTAGAAGATCAAGAAGTTGAACTTTTAGCGGAGTTACCAATTAATGGAGCAGTTACACAAAAGAATCGTTTGTCTGAAGAGATGATGAGAATATTTGATGAGGTAGCCATAAAAGTTCAGAAAAAAATTCACATCAAAACAGGTCAACCTTCATAAAGAGGTCCATCATGTACGAGGAATTAAAAAAATATACCCATGAAATAAAGTCTTTTCATATGCCTGGACATAAAAATGGAAAGCTTCAGACATTAGAGGATGTCTATGCCTTGGATGTTACTGAAGTTCCAGGGACAGATGATTTGCATCACCCTACTGGGATTATCAAAGAGTTACAAGATCGGATCGCTACCATATATCGATCCGATCAAACGTATTTATTAATCAATGGAAGTACAGCAGGAATCTTGGCGACGATGGCAACTCGCGCTCGTCAACAAGGTTCTGTTTTGGTGTCTAGAAATTGTCATAAATCGGTGTACAATAGTATATATCTTCATCAAATAAAAGCGCACTATATTTACCCTTCATATTATGCAGATGAAGGGTTTTATGGAGAAGTTAGCCCAAAATCCATTGAAAAAATGCTTTTGGAACATCCAGATATCCATACAGTTGTTATTACATCACCAACCTATGAAGGTATGACTTCAGATATTCAAGCCATTAGTGATATCGTGCATGCGTATGGCGCAACATTAGTTGTGGATGAAGCTCATGGCGCGCATTTTACCTTTAGCGACAAATTACCTAAATCAGCGATTGAACAGGGGGCGGACTATGTTATTCAAAGCACACATAAAACGTTACCTTGCCTTACACAAACGGCGATACTACATACACAGAAACTCTCAGATGAAGAAAGAGAAATTCTTAAAGAATATCTAGCGATTTATCAGTCGTCATCACCATCATATCTTTTAATGAGTTCCATTGAACAAGGAATAGACTATATGGATAACCATCGTTATGCGTATGATCAATGGATTGATGCATTACAATTATTATTAAAAACACATCCAATCCAAGGAGGATATTGGATGAGCGATGATCCTACACGGCTTACTTTTGTTATACAGCAAAATGGAGTTAGTGGATATTGGTTAAGCGAGGTACTTCGTAACAAGCATCAGATTCAGGTAGAGATGGCAGGTGAAAAACATATTGTTGCAATCACTTCATTGGCAGATACATTAGAAGATATTCTTGAGCTTGTAGACGGGATAAAAGCATGTCTTGGCGGAAGTGACCATAAGACAATGCAGGATGATATCATTAAAAATCAGGCGATAGGAACTCAATTACCCCAGCAAATGATGCTCATGCATCAAGCTAAACAAAGCCGTGAATGGATGTGGATTGCACTAAAGGATGCACAAGGATATACTTCTCGAAATATGATTATACCATATCCACCAGGGATTCCCTTGATACTTCCTGGAGAAGCAATAACTCAAGAGATTATTGATTATCTTATAGGTTTAGAGAAGCATGACAAGGAGATTTATGGTATAATAAAAGGAGAAATACAGGTTCTAAAATAACACGTTGCGAGGTATATATGAAAGGCATATTTATTACAATTGAGGGCATGGATGGCTCGGGAAAGACAACACAGATCAATCGATTAAAAGAGTATTTTGAAACAAAAGGAAAGCACGTGCGTATCACGCGTGAACCTGGAGGAACAAGAATTAGTGAAGCAATACGAGAGATTATACTCAATGTAAATTATCAAGAGATGGATTATGTGACAGAAGCATTACTCTATGCTGCGGCTAGAGCCCAACATGTTGCAGAATATATTTTACCGGCAGTAGAACAAGGGGACATTGTTATATGTGATCGTTTTGTGGACTCATCTATTGTCTATCAAGGAATGGCACGCGAATTAGGTCAAGAAATGGTTGCGACGATTAATCAATATGCAACCAAAGGGTTACAGCCAGATATTACATTTTTCTTAGACTTAGAGCACCGACAAGGGATGGAGCGCAAGAAGAATCAGCAAGAGTTAGACCGTCTCGAAGGGGAAAAAGAGCAGTTTCACCAAAAAGTACGTGATGGATATAAACAATTGGCAAAAGCTAATCAAGAGCGTATGATTGATATTGATGCAAGTCAGTCGATTGAAGAAGTTCACCAATGTATACTTTTGGGACTTAAAGAAAAAGGAATAATAACCGATAAATATAATGACGAGGAGTGAATAGTATGAAAATGGTAATGGCAGTGATTCATGATGAAGATTCCCATCGTTTAATGGAAGCATTAACAAAAGAGGGATTTATGGCAACAAAATTGGCAAGCACAGGTGGTCTCTTAAAGACAGGAAATACAACCCTTTTTGTTGGGGTTGAAAAAGATAAAGTTGATAAAGTCGTTGAACTTATCAAAGAGATATGCAAAACCAGTAAAAAAATGTCCCTTGTTAACCCGCCAGTGTCGAATGTGCCGGATAATATGTTGGCATATCCTGTTGAAATTACCGTCGGTGGGGCAACGATTTTTGTGCTGGATGTGGATCAATACTTAAAAGTTTAGTCAGTTTTTATTTGGAGGAAATCTTATGGATGTGAAAGTAAACTCGGTTCAAAATGTACAAAATATTGAGAGTGCATCAAAAAATAATGATGCGCCAAAAAGTGATTTTAAATTTACGCTTTTGAGTAAAGTGGATGAAGCACAATTGCAATCAAAGCTCAATAGTATGATTGAATCGATTACCGAACAAGGAAATAAGATTTCCAAGCATATGGATGTGCGTGATATGCGCAAATATCGCGAAACCATTAAAGAGTTTATCAATGAAGTGGTTACACACTCACATCAATTTTCGCGAGAGAATTTTTTGGACCGCAGAGGACGACACCGTGTCTATGGTATCGTAAAACTTGTAGATAAGAACCTAGATGAATTGGCACAAGAACTTATTAAAGATGAAAAAAATCATTTGAACATCTTAGGAAAAGTCGATGAAATTAGAGGATTGCTACTCGACATGGTCATATAGAGGTAGAATAAATGTATTCATTTGATGAAATTGTTGGACATGAGAATATAATAAAACATATGGAGAATGCTTTTTTAACTGGGAAAGTGTCTCATGCTTATATTGTAGAAGGTGAAGATGGCATGGGCAAGAAAACACTGGTTAAGGCATTCTCCAAGTTGCTTCAATGTGAAAATCCACAAGAAAGTAGACCATGTAATGTCTGCTCATCTTGTCTGCAAATTGAATCGGGGAATCATCCGGATATCGCTTATGTACGCCCAACAAAAAAAACAGGATATGGTGTTACAGATATACGCGAGCAAGTTGTCAAAGATATTAAAGTACGCCCATATCAAAGTAAGTATAAGATTTATATTATTGAGCAGGCAGAACTTATGACGGTTCAAGCTCAAAATAGTATATTAAAAACTATCGAAGAACCGCCAGAATATGGGTTGTTTTTCTTGGTATCTTCCAATAGCCATAAATTTTTGCAAACCATTCTATCCCGTTCAGTGAAGATGTCTTTAAAACCAATTAGTACCAAGCAAATTGAAGAATATTTATCGACACAATATGGGATGAACTATACTCAAGCTAGAGTATATGGGTCTTTTTCAAGAGGAAATCTTGGAAAGGCATTAATCTTAAAAGAATCAGAAAACTTTACAACCCAACGACAAAATATGCTCAAGTGTTTAGAAATATTTATAAATGGGAAAGATTATGATATAATAGAGGTTGTGCAACTCTTTGAAGAGATCAAAGCGGATATTTTAGAAAATATTGATATATTGATTAGTTTGAGCAGAGATATTTTGTACTATCATGGGACCCAAGATATCGATAATATTATCCATAAAGATATTGAACAAGAAATTATCCGGCTGAGTCAAAGGGTGAATGCTAGCCGATTGATTCGGCTTGTATATAATAGTTACACACTGATTAATCAACTCCGGCTCAATGTGAACTATTCATTAGCAGTAACGGTGATGCTAACCAATATGGAACAATAATGCAATAGATTTTGGAGGAAATGACATGATAAAAGTCATAGGTGTTCGCTTTCGAAAAGCGGGTAAGATATATTATTTTGACCCTGATGAATTAAACATACAAGAAAATGAACACGTTATCGTTGAGACAGCCCGAGGGGTTGAATACGGTAAAGTGGTTAAAGGAATTATGGAAGTCCCTGATGAAGAAGTGGTACATCCGTTAAAAAAAGTAATGCGAATAGCGACAGAAGAAGATGATGCTCAAGAATCCATCAATAAACAAGAAGAAAAAGAAGCAGCAAAGATATGCCTTGAAAAAATCAAAAAGCATAAGTTGGAGATGAAGCTTATTGATTGCGAGTATACCTTTGATAAGAATAAGCTACTTTTCTATTTTACAGCAGATGGGCGTGTGGATTTTAGAGAATTGGTTAAAGATTTGGCTTCGGTATTTAAGACACGTATTGAATTAAGACAAATTGGTGTGCGTGACGAGACAAAAATGATGGGCAGTATTGGTATTTGTGGACGCCCGTTATGTTGCTTTAGCCACTTATCTGATTTTCATCCAGTGTCTATTAAAATGGCAAAAGAACAAAATTTATCGCTTAATCCGACAAAAATATCTGGAGTCTGTGGACGATTGATGTGTTGCCTAAAATATGAAGAAGAGACGTATGTGGAACTGAATAAAAAACTGCCAAACATTGGTGATATTGTTATTACACCAGGTGGCGTTGAAGCTGAAGTAAAGCATGTTAACATTATTCGACAACTTGTAAAAACGGTTATTCGTACAGATAATAATGTCGATATTGTTGAGTTTAAACTCGATGAGCTCAAGATTAAGAAAAAGCGTGGAAATAAAAATGCCCGTTTACCAAAAGAAGAGTATCTAGAGTTGAAAAAGTTAGAAAAGCTTGAAGCACATGAAAGTGATAAAAAATTAGAAGATTAATGCTGGAGCAAGTTTATGGAACGAAATAAAACGGAACGTGTGGATGATTTACATATTCAAAATTATCGTATCATACAAAATAAAGAAGGCTTTTGTTTTGGAATGGATGCAGTTTTGCTGAGTGATTTTGCAAAAGTAAAAGAAGCAGAAACTGTACTTGATATGGGAACAGGAACTGGGATTATCCCGATTCTTCTTGAAGCTAAAACCAAGGGAAAGACCTATATGGGATTAGAAATTCAAGAAGAATTTGTCGACATGGCAAGACGAAGTGTTCAGATGAACGGACAAGCCGATAAAGTAACAATTCTACATGGTGATATAAAGGAAGCGGCTCAGCTGTTTCCTTTATCTACGTTTGATGTTATAACATCAAATCCACCATATATGAACTCCGGTAAAGGATTGATGAATCCATCCTCGGCAAAAGCGATTGCACGTCATGAGGTACTTTGCTCTCTTGAAGATGTGATCTATAATGCATCAAAACTGCTTCGTGTAGGTGGACGGTTTTATATGGTGCATCGTCCTCAACGGTTAATGGAAATTTTTGCAACACTAAAAAAATATCGACTAGAGCCAAAACAGATTCGCATGGTGCATTCCTATGCACACAAAGAAGCAACGATGGTTTTAATTGAAGCCATACGTGGAGGCAATCCATTGTTAAAAGTTCATCCACCATTAATTATTTATTCAGATAAAAATCAATATAGTTCGGAGATATATAAAATCTATGGAAAGGAGTTGCCTACCAATGAATGAAATAGTTCAAGGAAAGCTTTATTTGATTGCAACGCCTATTGGAAATTTAGATGATATGAGTTTTCGTGCAGTAAAAACATTAGAGGCGGTTGATTATATTCTGGCGGAAGATACGCGCCATTCTATAAAATTATTAAACCACTTTAATATTTCAAAAAAGTTGATTTCTTATCATGAACATAATCAATATACAAAAGCAGAATCTATTATTCAGGATTTAAGCGAAGGTAAAGCGGTAGGATTAGTTACAGATGCAGGTACTCCCGGAATCTCTGACCCAGGTAGTTATTTGGTTACATTATGTCAAGAACACCAGATTCCCTATACCATTGTTCCAGGACCAGTCGCTTTTGCAAATGCAGTGGTGCTATCTGGGCAAAATACCAATCGGATGATTTTTGAAGGTTTTTTACCGACAAAAAAAAAGGAGCGAAAAATTCGATTGGACTTACTAGCGACAGATACGCGAACGCTGGTTTTTTATGAGGCGCCCCATCGCTTGAAGGCAACATTAAAAGATTTTGCGAATGCGTTTGGAGCTAAGCGTTCCATAAGTCTTGTTCGGGAATTGACCAAAATGTATGAAGAGGTTAAAAAGATGACCTTGGGAGAAGCCATGGATTATTATACCCAGACAGATCCAAAAGGCGAATACGTGTTGGTGGTTGCAGGCATGTCAGAACAAGAGCGTGAGCACATAGAGCAAGAGGAATATGCATCGATTTCTCTTGAAGAACAGATGGAAGCATTATTAGACCAAGGGTTATCTAAAAAAGAGGCCATAAAGCAAATTGCAGCTTCACGGCATATGAATAAGAGAGAGGTATATGCCCATTTTACCAATGATTAATACAAAAAATAATAAAATTCTACAGAAAATAAATAGAAAAACAATACGAAAGGATGAAAAAAAGATGAGAACAGTGTATATCTTGAACAATGAATTTATGGGACATGGAGATGACGAATTAGGTCATAAGCTGATGGGCGCTTTTCTAAAAAAAGTGTGGATCCGAAAAGAAAAACCTCATGCCATCATCTTTTATAATTCGGCAGTCAAACTTCTAGCAGAAGGCTCCATGTATTTAGATGCGCTTAATGGTCTACAAGATGCAGGCGTTGATCTTATTGCCTGTGGTACCTGTATTGATTTTTATGGATTATCTGATACTATAAAAGTTGGTAGAGTTAGCGGGATGGAAGAGATTGTCGATATCACTCAGCAGGTTGAATCGGTGGTTACAATTTAACCATAAAATTCATCTTCAAAGAGTTTGCGAATACGTTCTAAATCTGAGGTTTGACTAAGGATGAGCATCAGTTTGATTCGGGCTTTTTGTCCATTGAGGTCTCCGGCAAAAATCGCACCAAGATTGCGAAGCATTTTACCGCCACCTTCGTAGCCATAGGAATCTAGAACACGTCCCATGGGACATCTTGAAACAATGAGCACAGGAATTTTTTGCTGTAAGGCAGACGTTAGACCACCAAGCATCGACGGGGGAATATTACCACGACCCATGGCTTCAAGAACAATCCCTTTCACGCCTTTTGAGAGACAGTAATGAATATAACCATCATCCATACCTGCACACGTTTTTATAAGCGCTACATCATTTACGATGGTATCGCTAAGAATATGTTGTGTAGGTGTTTTTTTTCGATAATAGATAACTTTATTATTATCAACAATACCCAAAGGACCAAAGGTTGGAGACTTAAAAGTGTCAAGGCTCATAGTATGGGTTTTGGTTACCTCAGAAGCAGCGTTGACTTCATTATTAAGGACAACAAGGACACCTTTGTTTTGTGAATCGGGTGCTACAGCTGTACAGATGGCTGCCGATAGATTACTTGGACCGTCATAACCAAGTTCAGAAGCATTGCGCATAGAACCAACGACGACAATCGGTTTGTGACTTTGAATGTTTAGGTCCAAAAAATATGCAGTTTCTTCGAGTGTATCTGTTCCGTGGGTGACAATTATGCCGCAGATATCATCCCTTAATAATGCAGTTTGAATACACTGTGAAAGCGCTAACATCAAATCCGGCGTCATATGTGGACCGGGAATACGGGCAAACTGGATAACTTCAATTTCAGCGATTTGATCAATGTTCGTAACCATGGACATGATTTCTTCGCTACTCATAGCTGGAATAGCTGCAGAGAGGCGTTCATCAACTTTCATGGATATAGTTCCGCCTGTAAAAATGACTCCGACTTTTTTCATCGATACGATACCTACCTTTATGTTTATTCTATGATATATTATACTTGGATTTCATCGATTTTTCAATTCACGCAATAGTGTGTTTGTATATTAAGCGATGCTAAGCAACAATTGTTCCCTAGCAATCAATTGATATAAGTGGTATACTTCTCTCAATATAGATATGTTATTATTGCAAGGAGTATGTTTATGTTTATAGCTAGGCAACCAATTTTTAATAAAGACTTGAAGATATATGGTTATGAGCTCTTGTTTAGGGCAGATGTGAATAGTCAACAGTTTAACCAGTCTTCATCGATTTCGGCGACAGCATCTGTTGTGGGAGGCTTGTTTGAAAATGGAATAGAACAAATTGTCGGAACCTCCAAAGCCTTTGTCAATTTCGATTATGATTTTATCATGTCAGAGGGTATGGAATTAATTGACCCGGAGACACTTGTTATAGAGGTTCTTGAGACCGTAGAGGTTGATGAGGCGTTTATCAGGCGCCTTCACGATCTGAAAAAATTAGGTTATAAAATCGCATTAGATGATTTTGATAAAAGTTATCTTGATTATCCGATCGTTCCCATTGCTGATATCATCAAATATGATATTATGATTACCCCTCTAGAAACCATTCAACACGATGTAAAGGAAGCGTTATCCCAACACAAAATCATCTTAGCAGAGAAAATCGAAACAAATGAAGAATTTCAAAAGGCTAAAGAAATGGGATTTCACCTATTCCAAGGCTTTTTTTTTAGTAAGCCAAAAATCATAGGAAATTCTAATATCAAGCAATCGTCTAAAGTTCAGTATTCTCAAATTATTCATGAGCTTCAACAAGAAGAGCCATCGTTTGACAGAATAACAGCGATTATTGTATCCGACTTAAATTTAGCGTATCGCTTGCTAAAAGTGATGAGTCATAAAAAAGAAAATGACATGTATAATTCCATCAAGAAAATTTTGCTGGTCATGGGATTTAAGGAATTAGAACGATGGATCAATGTCTTAATGCTACAAGAGTTTTCCCAAGAAAAGCCGGCAGAACTTACGCGTCTGTCATTAATCAGAGCTAAGTTTAGTGAGTATATTGCGCAACACAGTAGCCTTAATGCATATAGTGATCAAATAGCCATGATGTGTCTGTTTAGCATGTTGGATGTCCTTTTAGAGCAGTCTATGGCATCCGCACTTGAAGGTATGTTATTGCCGGAAAATATTTATGATGCATTGGTGTATAAAGAGGGAAAGTTTGCCATCATATGTCAACTAATCATGGCCTATGAAAAAGGAAAATGGGTTGAAGTGGCGGACTTGGCAACGAAGATCAACATGGATTGTGAGTTGCTATCCGATGGATATCTTAAAGCCCTAAGATGGACAAATAAGGTCATGAATCTATTTAGTTAGTTTAAGGAAATATTGTATAAGCTGAAAGATAAAACCAGTGCCGCTAAGAAGACAAAAGTATCTTCTTATAGGGTACTGGTTTTTTAGGGTGTGCGGATTTTATGAAAGTTTTTTTTCGATGGTTCGATTAATAGCATTTCTCAATTTTTCGATGTAGGTTGGACTTTTTGGATATTGATTAAATGTTATTGGCATATCAAGGTCTTTATGAACAAGTTCAAGAACATAGGTGCGGCTAGTGAGGGATTCTAAAAGGCGTAAGGCACGAAGATCACGCATCGCTTCGGACAAAACCATGAGGCGAATGGATTCTTGAGGCTTATAGTCTTTGCCGGGATAGACCAGAAAAGGATCACCTGAAGGAAAAGCTTCTCCTGCATCCGTAACACAATAGGGGTTGATTTTTTTTACGGAGTATTGTGTGCTATAGAAGTTATACCCCCAGTGTAAAAAACCTTCAATATCAAAGACATAAAGTAAAACGCCAAGAATACGATTCCTTGCGGAAGGCATGGACATAAAACGGTTGCAGACATTGATATTTTGTGCGCAGCAATAGTAGACCCATAAATTAGCAACAGCATGGTCTAAAAAGGGCTGAATATGATCATTGGCAGGAATCGGCTTAGGTATAAGACCTTTTTGGTAAAAGTCATAACTACTTAGGGCATCAATTATCGGGTAGCCTTCGAGGTGATGTGCTACCACGGCTTTGGCGGCTTGATAGGAGTCTAAATGTTCAGACGTTGGTTCATCGGATATGTGAAAATAAGTGTTTTCTTGTGTAAAACCTTCTTTTTTCAGTGTCGCTAAGAGCTGTGGAAGAAAGCTGTCCATAAAGTTTTGATAGGATGGGCTGGTTGCAGGGACGTCCCAGCCAAAAATCTGAACGTATTGATCATCCTTATAGGCCATGATTTTTGGTGTGTATTTTGCCCCCCATTGTGTAAAAAGATGGGCAATCTCAAGGTATTTGATGCCATTTTTTTGGCATAAGTGTATCCATTGAAGAAGCTTATTAAAATCAAAACGATAACTATCATTTTCAAGATAAACATCAATGAGCTGGACGGTCGTTCGTTCACCGCCGATGGCTGTATCGAGTGGTGGTGTGAAGATAGGGGTCAAAAGCATATTCATTCCATGGCGTGATGCCGTTGCGATGAAGTGGTCAATAATCTCCCAATGGGTCGGACTAAAGACTTCCACTCCATAATAATCAGCGAGACAATCAGCGTGAAACCATTCGGTATGAATGAGTTGTTGTTCAGGCAACAAGGCATCAATGACATCAAGGCATAACTCTTTAGTCCATAAGGTCTGATTTGCCTCATCGGTGATATGAATCTTGATACGGTGAGCCATGGGAAGAGTCTTTTGATTGGGTATAATATCAATCCATAGACAACGCCATTGGCCAGGGATAACCATAAGCTTTGTATCAGGCGCTATCGGAGTTAGTAAATCAGGAAAGACACCAGGACGCGTAGTCAGGTAGTTGTCATCGTAGGCTTCATAGGCGGGCAAAAGTGAGGGCACATAGTCGACGGTGCGTATAAGAATATCTGGTATAGTCTCACATGTAACAGATACATGAATCTTATCCCTTGGTACGCCGGTTAAACTTTTATGAAAGGTATAAGCTAGTTGAACGGATAGTGGATCGTTTTTTAAGCATGTTAGTGATGGAGAGGCATGGAGAGGTTGGGGTCTTTGGTGAGGAAAAACTTTTTCTAAGGAACTAACGAGCAAAAATTCAAAATCTTTCATAGTCAAAATCTCCTTTTTATGTGATTATCCTTTGATTCCACTCATTGCAATACCTTCAATAAATTGTTTTTGTAAAAAAATATACAATATAAACGGGGGTAAAAATGCAATAGTGGAACCGGCCATAACTAGGCCGTAGTTGGTTGAGTAGCTTCCTTTTAGGGTTGATATGGCAAGCGTTAAGGTATGCATCTTGCTATCGGTTGCAATGACTAAGGGCCATATAAAATCATTCCAAGAGGTAATAAAGGTAAAGACGGTCAATGACACGAGAACAGGCTTGATAATGGGGATGACAATTAGATAAAAAATTCTAAATTCAGAGCATCCATCAATTCTAGCGGCTTCGAGAAGCTCATCCGGTAAGGATTCCATAAATTGCTTGATTAAAAACACCCCAAAAGCATTGAGAATCGGAATGATTAATGCAGGATAGGTATTGAGCATATTTAACTTTCGCATAATAGTAAATACTGGAATCAGTGTGACTTGTCCCGGAATCATCAGCGTAATCAGGTAAATATTGAACAGAAACTTATTACCCGGAAAGTCTTTTTTTGCAAAACCATAGGCAGCCATGGATGCGATGATGGCATTGAGCAAACAAGAACAAACAGTGACGATGAGGCTGTTTTTAAAATTGGTCAACAGATTAAAATTTTTAACGACCCGAGAATAGTTGGTAAAATCCAAGGCGTTAAATTGGATGTCCAAATCAAGGGAACTGGTTTGACGCAGGGATGTGATTAGCATATAGGCAAATGGTGTTATTGCAAAAAGGGCAATCAACATCAGAAGCGTCACCAGAATCATATAGTTTAGGCTTATTTTTCGTGTGTTTTTATTCAAAATCGTTGATCTCCTTTAATAATTATCTTTAAACAAAAGTTTTTGAATGCTGGATATGATGACAATAAAAACAAGCAGCAGCAGAGAAATTGTACTGGCATAGCCCATACTAAATTCTTTGAAGGCTGTATTATAGATGGTCATAACCAAAGTAATTGTCGAACGACCGGGTCCACCACCGGTCATGACATATACGAGGTCAAAGATTTGAAACGACCAAATGGTTCCTAGGGTTACAACAAGGAAGGTAATAGGTTTTAACATGGGCATGGTGATATACCAAAATTGTTGGTATTTATTGGCACCGTCCACTTGTCCGGATTCATAAAGCATCTTAGGAATTTCCATGATGCCCGCATAAAAGATGACTAGAAAATAGCCGACATTTTTCCAAATAGAGACGAGGCATACACTCAACAGGGAGGTGAACTTGGTACCCAGCCAGTTGACCTTATCTAGACCAATCAATGCAAGAAAAGTATTGATAATGCCTGTATCTGTAGCCAGAAGAAAGCTCCAAAGGGTTCCGACAAGAATGGTTGAAGAAATCACCGGAATAAAAAGAGAACTCTTGATAAACCCACCAAGTTTATTTTGGAATTTTTGTGCAAGTACCGAGGCAATTACCATGGAAAGGATGGTTTGTGTCGGTACCACAAAAAGGGTGAAGATAAAGGTGTTCTTCATTGATGAGACGACAAAGGGGTCACCAAGCATTCGAATATAATTTTTTAATCCGGTGAATGTGGGTGCCTGGATAATATTGTAGTCTGTGAAACTAAAGTATAGGGTCATCAGAATAGGTATAAGTGAAAAGATGGAAATCAGTATAAGGCTTGGAGCAATATATAGATATCCATATAGGGCTTGCTTTTGTTGATTTTTCATATCTGTTAGGTCCTCTCTTATCAATCATGATGTTTAAAGCCATATGAAAGGGCTTCATATGACTTTAAATGGATATCAGTAGTTGAATTTAGTTGCTAAGTACATTTTCAGAGTATTCAACACTATAGCTTAGGGCCTCTTCCGGTGAAAGCTCACCCATCATCATTAATTGTAGATTTTTATAAAGAGAGTCATAGGCCTTAAAGGAACCAGCAACAGCAGGTAGAGTGCGTAAATCGGCGGCATTATTGGCATACATATCTTTAAATTCTGCATGATCATTATATTCTTCATCCTTTGCTACAGGAGGGAACATGGCTAATTCGTGATGGAATTTTGTCATAATATCACCACTTGTCATGGTTTTCATCAATTTTGCTGCTAATTCCTTGTTGTCTGAATTACTGGTCATAATGAGTGCGTCAGCAGCGACGAAGGTTCCGCCGGATTTGTTGGTTAAGAAGGGAACAAAGTCCCAATTAATCCCTTGATCACCAAGTTTTGCGGCGTTGGTACAATCAATCACTGTTAGGGCTACTTTTTCATCGTTGAGTAATGCAATGACATCGTTATTTGTATAGGACATAGCATTTTCAGAGATAATATCATGTTTAAAGCGTAAGTCATATAAAAATTGGGTGGCTTCTAAAGCTTCGGGGGAATCGAGAGCAAGTTTACTTGCGTCGTCTGTGAAAATTTCACCACCGGCTTGCCATAGATAAGGATAGTATAGGGAATTTAAGGCGCCAATGGCAGGCTCGCCCCAAGGTTGGGCAAATGGGATGATATCCGGTGTTTTTTCACGGAGTATTTTTCCGGTTGCAATCAGTTCGTCCCATGTCGTTGGAACCTCGGTAATACCGGCATCATTAAGTAAGTCCATATTGCCTACTAAGATTCGGGCATTTCCTACAATAATTGGGAGTGTATATTGTTGGCCTTGGATAAATCCCTTATCAAGATATAAGTAATTCTCACGGTCCTCTTGGGTAATATAGCTATCAAGAGGTTCGATAGCTCCCATATTAATAAAGTCACTAATCATTTCAATATACATATAACCTACATCTGGACCGGAACCGGAGGTGATTCCGGTTAAGTATTTTTCTTCGTAATTTCCCCAAGGAACGATTTCTACAGTTAGCTCCACATTATTTTGTGTGGCAAAATCACTTAGGTTATCTTCCCAAAAGCTTTTATCGAGGGCATCTTCTGTGCCAAATGGGGGCATCCATAAGACCAGTTCCGTCTTTTCTTTATCTTGGGAAGCGGTTGAGGATGATGCTGATTGAGAGGTGGTTTCCTTTGATGTGTCATCAGAAGGGACTTCTTTAGGTGCGCAGTTTGTCAAGGTGAGTAATAAAAGAACACCTACCATAATAATACTTAGATACTTTTTCATAATAACATCCTTTCATAGATAGATTGATTAAAATGCTGTTACTCAGTATCTATACTATTCATAATACGTGTTCATGTAAATAAACATAATTCTTGATTTGTATAAGTTGCCTAAAGCCTTGCTATATAAAGCTTGAGCAACAATAACAGCATATAAAAATAAACAATTATTCTGTGTAAATAAACAATAATTTATATGAAATGCATAGGAAAATCGCCTTATCGGAAAAATTGTTAGTGGGTATTTTTATCCTTAAACTTTCCGGGGGTGGTTTTTTCATATTGCTTAAACACGCGAATAAAGCTGATGTCACTTGAAAATCCAACGTGCTGAGCAATATCTTTGACAAGAAGATCGCTTGTCAAAATGAGTTCTTTGGCGTAATCAATGCGACGCTGATTGATATATTGAATTATACCAATCCCGAAAGTCTCTTTAAAGCAAGAGGATAGATGGGTATTGCTGACCTTGAGTTTATCTGCGATTAAATACAAACCAAGAAGTGGATCCGTATAGTGGGCATCAATATAGCGTTTGGCTTTTTCTGGTGTGCTCAAAGTGATTTTTTTTGAGGGACTTGCTTGAGGACAAGTCGATGGGTCATAAATGTAGAGATTTTGGGAGAACCCAACATGCTGTGGTGCAACCTCCAAGGATTCGGCATAACTATTTCCAATCGACTCCATACCGTGATAGGCTTGCCCAAGACAGGCAATGCACTCTCCAAGTTCAGAGAACAAAGGAAGAACATTAGTTGCCATCTCTTCTATCGTATGAGCGGAGTTCTTTTGCGGGCTATTGATTAAGTAGACCAAATCTTTATTATATAATGTTCCGATAATATACATATCGCCATAGGTGTGTTGCAAATATTCCAAGCCACTAAATAAGTGGGTCTGAAACGGTTGAAGATCCATGGTTTCATCAAAGATGGGGCGGATGAGTAGCACTTGGAAAAAATCATATTCAAAGACAACATCATAATGTTTGGCTTTATTGGTAATCATAGATTTTTCCAAAAGACTACGGTCTAGAATGCTGCTTAAAAAGAGGCTTTCAATTAAGGTTTGCTGATGATTAAGACGTTCCCTATTTTTAAGGTTTTGTACAGTCATTGTATCAATTTCAAAATTGATAAGGTCATATTCATTAATGGCGTCTTTACCGCAATTTGGATTGGTTTGAGAGAGTTTTTCCAAGATTCCATATAACGGAATGTTGTTATGTTGAGTTAATCGTATTGAGATATAGGCGCCGATAAGTAGACAAATGATAATGGATACATATGAAATAAAACGAATATTATGGGTTATAGCTAGTATTTCTGCACTATTTAACCAGGTTAAATAATGAATGTTTGAATACCTTGAAGTTTGTGTAATAATGAAGTTGCGGTGATACTCATAGATACCATCATTATGTAAAAAACTTTCAGGCACATTACGTAATAACTCAAGTGCGGTTGTATTACCAAAAAAGGAGACATTAGTATTGGATGAATCAAAAAGTGTGGTATGTGAATCAACACGTATATCACTGTCCACATACAAAGCAGTTAAGAGCTCATCTTGATTAATTTCAATGGTTAATATGGCATCTTTTTTGGATGCAATGTTATAAGGTAATTGGGAATGCATGTATAAGAGAGCATCTCCATTTTTTTGACGGATATAATATCCTTTATCACTAGTAGAGGCTACGTTGGATAACCATGTGTTATATCCTTCACGGTTTAAATTATTGTATAGAAGGTAATAGGATTTCGAGGGATAAATACCTTTATCACTGACAATTAGATCAATTTTTGGATAATAGATATAGATGTTAGAGATAAAGCGGTTTGAAATCTTATAATTATTGATTTGATGGTGAAATTGAAAAAGTTCCTCTTGGTTTAATGTCTCGTAGGCTGTGGATTTTTTAATAGCGAGATTGGTAGAATCTAGTTCAAGCATGGAAGTGATTTTTTCAATTTCCATAAGATTTGTTTCAATGTTTTGCTGTACTTTTAACATGAGGTTATAATTTAAGCCAATGATTTCTTCTTTGAAACGGTGAATAGTCCAAGTTGTCAAAATAGAAATGACAATGAGTATTAGAATAATGACAATAATAAATGAACGAATCCATATCAAATTTGCTTTTTGCTTGATGAGTTTCATACTTTCACCATCCTGAGTCATATTTAAGTCCATGTTAACTAAAAAATTGGTGGTTATACACAAAATAATGAGGAACAATACCTGTATTTTATAATATTTGGATGATAATTACAAGCAATCATATTTTTTAAATAGAAAGTGTAACCTTTTAAAGGGTTCGTTTGTATTATTAGTGAAAAGCTTTTTAACAACAAAGGAGTAAGCTCATGAGACAACCAGTAGAGATACTGATTGAAACGTATAAGAATAACTTGTATGTTATTGCATTTAACATTTGCAAAAATATTCAGGATGCAGAAGATGTTGTTCAAGATACCTTCATTCAGTATATAACATTTAAAAAAGAATTTGAAACAGAGCAACACATACGTGCATGGCTTATAAGGGTAGCAATCAACAAAGCAAAGAATAAAAACCTAACTTTTTTTAGACGTAAAATCGAGCCGTTGGAAAAGTATATGGAAACACTGACTTTTGAATCATCAGAGTCTTTTGAACTATTTGATACGGTCATTAAACTGCCGGAAAAATACCGAGTTGTTATTCATTTGTTCTATTACGAAGACTACGCTATCAAAGACATTGCCAGTATTTTAAAAATTTCTGAGAGCAATGTAAAGGTCAGATTGTCACGTGGAAGAAAGTTGCTAAAAAACACATTAAAGGAGGTATGGGAAGATGACGAATAAGGAAAAATATAAGCAGGCGTTTTCAGGAGTGCATATCTCGGATGACTTTTCTTTGGAGGTAAAAACAATGACAAACAAAAAGCAAAGATTTAATCAAATGATTGCAGGTATTGTTGCCTGTATACTTTTAGTCGGAGGCTCATCCGTTGCGTATGCAACTGATTTGGGTGGAATCCAGCGTACACTTCAACTATGGATAGACGGGGATCAGACAGAAGTCAGTATTGAGTTTGAAGCTGACGGAAGCTATGCAATGGAATATGTAGACAGTGAAGGCAAAACGATTAACCAGGGAGGCGGAGGCGTGGCCATTAATGCGGATGGAAGTGAACGCCCATTGACACAAGAGGAGATTATAGATCACCTCAATGATCCGGATGTGCGATATGAAGAGGACGGTTCGGTTTGGATTGATTACTTTGATCAAAAAATTGATATTACCCAAAAATTTGATGATGATGGTATATGTTATGCAAAGCTTTCCAATGGACAAGAAGTCCTTTATGTTACGATTAAATACCAAGAAGGTATGGCGTATAGCCCTAAAAAATATCTGAGTCCATCTTCATTTAATGAATGAAAATAGTGTTATAAAAGCTGGGAAGCCTTGTCATTATTGACTTGGCTTCTTTTGTTCTTAAAAAAAAAGAATTATCGCTTTACAGTGGTAAAGAATTGTGCTATACTTTTTTTAATTATAGTAGACAATATCTACGAGTGGAAAAAGTAGCTAAGATTAAGATGTTCAGCGAGCCGTCGGTGGTGTGAGGTACGGTACATACAGTGTTAGTGAATGGTTCCATGAGATGCTAGGTGAAGTTCAGTATCCGATGCCGGGTTCTCCCGTTACAGAGATATAGTATCGATGAAGCATTGATGATTCATCCGTACAGAATGACTTTGAGTGGCTTATGAACATTTCGTCTCAAACGAAGTGTTTTTTTTGTACCATTTTGGGTGGCATAGCGAAGACATATTCGTCCCAAGGAAGGGGTGAATATGTCTTTTTTTAAGTTAAAGAGGAGGATGACGATGATGAAGATGAAGTTAAGAACGTATGAACGAAAACTTTCAGGAGACACGGAGACACCGATTTCTATTTACTCAAAATATGTACATACACAGGTTGGTTTTTTACTTGAAAGCAAAGAGCAACCTAAGGGACGCTATTCATTTATGGCAGCTAATCCATATATGCAGATTCGTATTTATCGAGACCGTATTGAAACAACAACAGAGGATATAACGCAAGTCACCTATGGACGAGGATTAGAGCATGTAAAAACGATGATGGATGATATTAAAGTATGTAATACGACCCAGTTGCCATTTATTGGGGGAGCTGTCGGAACAGTAGGATATGATATGATTCGTGATTATGAGGTGCTTCCCGATAATAATCCAGATACTATTGGTACACCCGATGCGCATCTACTGTTTGTTAAAGAGCTTATTGCCTATGACCATTACCGCCATCAGATACATCTGATTTGTCTCGATAGTGATGATGAGGAAGGACAAAAACGCAGTGAAAAGCGCTTTGACCGTATGCAAGCACAGTTGCATGAACCTCTTAATTTAAGTAAGACATGTGCACCTATAGAGGTAGAATTTACAACGAATATGAGTGAACAAGCCTATATCAAGGCAGTACATCAAGCAAAGCGCTATATTTATGAAGGGGATATTTTTCAAGTCGTCTTATCCCAGCGGTTAAGCGGGAAAAGTCAACATGTGAATACATTTAACCTCTATCGCAAGCTAAGACAGGTTAATCCTTCTCCATATTTATATTACTTTAATATGGGTGACTATGCGATTGTGGGGAGCTCGCCAGAAATGTTAGTCTCCATCAAAAAAGACTGCATTCGCACGTGTCCGATAGCCGGGACGAGAAAATTAGGTGCAACCGATGAGGAAAATACTGCGTTGGCTAAGGCGTTACTTGAGGATGAAAAAGAGCGGGCAGAACATATGATGTTAGTCGATCTTGGACGCAATGATATGGGAAGAATTGCTGAAATTGATTCCGTAAAGATTGAGGCATTGATGGAAGTACATCATTATTCGCATGTGATGCATTTGGTTTCCCTAGTCTCTGGGAAACGGCGAGAGGGTATGAGTATGTTTGAAGTATTGATGAGTTTTTTACCAGCAGGAACCTTGTCTGGAGCTCCTAAAATCAGGGCAATGGAAATTATTGATGAACTGGAAAATAAACGGCGGGGAATCTATGGTGGTGCCATTGGGTACTTTGGGTTTAACGGGAATATGGACATGTGCATTGCTATACGCACGATGGTTATCAAAGATGACATCATTCATATTCAAGCGGGTGCAGGAATCGTTGCTGATTCGGATCCGAAAAAAGAATATGAAGAAACCCTAAATAAGGCTAAAGCTTTGGTGGCGGCTATTGGAGGAACGGAGGTAGGCTATGCTATTGTTAATCGATAATTATGATTCTTTTACATATAATCTGTATCAATATATTGGACACTTTAAAAAAGACATCAAAGTGGTACGTAATGATGAGATAACGATTGAGCAGATAGAACAACTGGCACCTGAACAAATTGTACTATCGCCTGGTCCTAAGACGCCAAAGGAAGCGGGGATTTGTCTTGAGGTTATTCAACAATTTTATGATAAGATCCCAATCCTTGGCATATGTCTTGGACACCAAAGTATTGGAGAAGCCTTTGGGGGTATAGTCAAGCATGCAAACGTACTCTATCATGGAAAATCAAGTTGCATTAACTTTGACCCAGATCCGATTTTTAATGGAATGGAAGGACCGATCCATGTGGCGCGATACCATTCTCTTATTGTAGATCGGCATACATTGCCCAAGGAGTTGAAGGTTCTTAGTATGTATGAAGATGAAATTATGGCGATGAAACATGAAGACTATCCGGTTTATGGATTGCAGTTCCATCCGGAGTCATTATTGACAACTCAAGGGATGGATATAATTCGAAACTTTTTATTGCTTAGTTAAGGAGGTTTGTGCATGAAAGAATATATTGAAAAAATCATGTCAGGTGAAGATTTAACAATGGATGAGATGACAAAGGTTATGGAAGGGTTAATGAGTGGAACCATAGACCCGGTTCTTGCAGGAAGCTTTTTGACAGCCCTCAAAATGAAAAAAGAAGCAGTGGCTGAAATTATTGCTGGGGCACGGGTGTTAAGGCAAAAGGCCATGACGATAGACCTTGCTCAAGAGATAACCCTTGATACTTGTGGGACAGGGGGAGATGCGCTGGGAACGTTTAACATTAGTACGGGTGTAGCGATTCTTTCAGCAGCAGCGGGTGTCTGTGTCGTTAAACATGGTAACCGTTCCGTATCCAGTAAGTGTGGATGTGCAGATGTATTGGAAGCATTAGGGGTTGCCATTGAACTCCAACCAGAGCAAGTTAAAGCGTGTATTGAGAAAACGCAGATGGGTTTTTTATATGCACCTATTTTCCACGCAACGATGCGGCATGTAGGTTCGGTTAGAAAGACCTTGGGCTATCGTACGATTTTTAATATTTTAGGACCATTGGCGAATCCGGCGAGCGCATCCTATCAATTAGTAGGTGTCTTTGATGAACAACTCCTTATGATTTTTGCAAAAGTTTTAAAAGAGCTAGGAGTTAAGCAAGCAATGGTTGTACATGGGATGGATGGTCTTGATGAAATTACGATTGCATCGGAGACAAAAATTTGTGAGCTTCGAGAAGGAGAGATTACACTTAAAACCATAAGCCCAGAAGATTTTGGGTATAAGCGTGCACCTTTAAGCACCATTGTTGGTGGTGACAGTACAACCAATGCTCAGATTCTATTAGATATATTCCAGGGAAAAAAAGGACCAATGCGAGACGTCCTTGTACTCAATGCAGGAGCGGCGCTTTATACGTGTCAAAAAGCGGCAACAATTAAAGAGGGTATCAATATGGCAGAACATATCCTTGATACAGGAAAAGCAATGCATAAGTTAAACGAATTCGTTGAGGTTACTAACATGCTTAAACGTGTTTCGATTGCGGGGTGATAAAATGGCATTATATTTACATGAGATTGTCCATCAAAAACGTGTACGACTAGAAGAGCGTCAATTAAGTTATCAAGAACTAAATATGCGGATTCAACAGCAAGGTTTTCGACCAAGCTTCAAAGAAGCTCTACAAAAAAAAGGACTGTCCATTATTGGGGAAATTAAGAAAGCCTCGCCGTCCAAAGGCTTAATTCGAGAAGATTTTCATCCGGTGGCAATTGCAAAAGAGTATGCAATGTGCGTTGATGCGGTGTCGGTATTGACAGAAGAACATTATTTTCTAGGGTCAGATATTTATTTGGAAGAGGTTAGTCGAGCCATTACGCTACCGACATTGTGTAAAGATTTTATTATAGATCCGATACAGATTTTCAATGCGAAAGCGCTTGGTGCCAGTGCAGTATTATTGATTGTACATATTCTTACAGATACACAGCTAGGTGATTTATTACAATTAACAAAAGAGCTAGGGATGGATGCCTTGGTAGAGACACATACACGAGAAGAAATAGAACGAGCAGTATGTGCCGGAGCTGAGATTATAGGGATTAACAACCGTAATCTTAGCACATTTGAAACCAAGGTTGATGTGACACTAGACTTGGCAAAATATATTCCAAAAGAGTGTATTGTCATTAGCGAGAGTGGGATTTTATCTCCTCTTGATGTCGAAGTACTATCCTATGTGGATATTGACGCAATTCTTGTGGGAGAGAATTTTATGCGAAGTACATCCATTAAGCAAAGTGCAAAGGAGTTAAAAAATGCCTATCGACGTTAAAATTTGTGGATTAAAAACCAAGGAAGAGATTAATATCATTAACCAGTTTCCCATAGCCTATGCGGGATTTATCTTTGCACCCTCAAAGCGTCAAGTGTCTATTGACCAAGCGAGGGCACTTATTCAATCCATGCGAAAAGATATACAAAAAGTAGGCGTGTTTGTGGATAGTCCGATAGAAGAAGTTCTACGTGCGGTGAATGTATGCAAATTGGATGTTATCCAACTACATGGAAAGGAAACTGTGGATTATATTCAAAAAATACCTTGTAGGGTGTGGAAAACCATTCAGGTTGAAGATACATCCAGTTTTGAAGGGGTGCAAAACTATCTAGGAACTGTGGAAGGACTGTTGTTGGATACCTATCATAAAGATATGCATGGAGGAACAGGTGTTGAGTTTGATTGGTCATGCATCCCCTTTACACTTTTTAAGCAAAGTAAGATGATCCTTGCCGGGGGACTAAGACCAGAAAATATTCATGAAGCAATAAACAAGGTGCAACCTAATGTTATTGATGTGAATTCAGGAATTGAAGTACAGGGGTATAAAACCTATGGAAGAATAAAAAAATTATTTGAGGAGTTGAAGATATGAGTCGATTTGGAGAATTTGGAGGACAATATGTACCGGAAGCGTTGATGAATCCTTTAAAGGAATTAGAGAAAGCATACAAAGAGGCCCTTAACGACCAAGGGTTTATGGATGCATATAGGTATTATCTAAAGCAATATGTAGGGCGACCGGCACCCTTATATTTTGCTAAGCGCTTAACAGAAAAATATCAGAAAGCAAAAATCTATCTCAAACGGGAGGATTTAAATCATACAGGAGCCCACAAAATCAATAATGTGTTGGGGCAAATCCTCTTAGCTAAACGAATGGGAAAGACAAAGATAATTGCTGAAACCGGAGCAGGTCAACATGGGGTTGCAGCAGCAACGGGTGCCGCCCTTTTTGGTATGGAGTGTCGTGTGTTTATGGGGGAAGAAGACATAAAGCGTCAAGAGCTTAATGTTTTTCGAATGAAATTATTAGGAGCGCAAGTGATTTCGGTTTCATCAGGGACAGCGACATTAAAAGACGCAACCAATGAAGCTATCAGGGAATGGGTTCGCTTGGCAGAAGATACATTTTATGTGATTGGTTCCGTGGTAGGACCCCATCCTTATCCGCAAATGGTTCGAGATTTTCAACGGGTTATTGGTGATGAAACTCGTGAGCAGATTCTTGAACAAGAAGGGCGTCTACCTAATCGTATCTATGCTTGTGTTGGCGGTGGGAGTAATGCTATGGGAATGTTTTATCCCTTTTTGGAAGATACCAAGGTGGACTTAATTGGAGCAGAAGCCGGAGGTCTTGGTATAGCGAGTGGAAAGCATGCAGTAGTATTATCCAAAGAGGTTGAGAGTCGCATTGGTGTGTTTCAGGGAATGAAAACAGCACTTTTAGCCGATGAAAATGGAAATATTATTCCGGCACATTCGATATCAGCAGGATTAGACTATCCGGGAATTGGACCGGAACATGCTTATCTTGATTCGATAAATCGTGCACGTTATGCCGTCGTTTCAGATCAAGAAGCCCTTGAAGCTTTTGAAGAATTATCAAGGACAGAGGGGATTATTCCGGCACTTGAAAGTGCCCACGCCATTGCTTTGGCGATACGAGAAATAAAAACGACCCAGCCAGAAGATATTGTTGTTATCAACGTGTCTGGACGGGGAGATAAGGATACGCATACGGTCATGGCATATTTTGAACAAGGAAAAAAAGACTTGGAACGCTTGAACAAATAAAGCTATTGAATGCTAGGAGGAAAAAAATGAATCGTATTGAACAGGTACTAAAAACAAAAAAACAGCAAAATTTAAAAAGCTTTATCGGATACTTTACGGCAGGAGACCCTTCAATAGAAGCCTTACCAAGTATTGTGAGTGCTCTTTATAGAGGGGGATGTGATGTTATTGAGATGGGTATCCCTTTTTCAGACCCTCTAGCCGATGGACCAGTGATTCAAGCCGCCGGACAAAGAGCGATTGAGAGAGGAACCACGATTTATAAAATTTTTGAATGCGTAGCGACATTTCGAAATACTATTCAAGTGCCTATTGCTTTTTTAGTGTATTATAATACCCTTGTTATCTATGGCGTCGAAGCGTTTGTTCAACAGTGTGTTAAGATAGGTATTGATGGATTAATTATTCCCGACTTACCCTTTGAAGAGCAAGAAGAACTTAGCCATTATTTGAAAAATACATCTATTGCCTTAATTCCATTTGCTACGCCGACATCAAAAGAACGCATGCACTTTACATTAAACCAAGGACAAGGGTTTGTCTATACCGTTTCATCTATGGGAGTGACGGGGCGTTTGTCGGAGTTTTATGAAGATTTGGATACATATGTTCAAGAGGTAAGATCGTATACGACGTTACCGATAGCTATTGGATTTGGCATATCGACGCCGGATGATGTTAAGCGTATGGGGGAATTGGCGGATGCGGTTATTGTGGGAACGGCAATCGTAAAAAAAATATACGAATCCAAAGGAGATTCAGATACGATTGCAGGGTTTGTGGCATCACTTGTAGAAGGGTTAAAATAGTACATATGAACAAAAATAATGATAATTTTAATGAAATCCTAAGAATTTTTACATCATTGTGTCATATTTATTTGATATTATAAAGAAGTAGTATATAGATATAGATTATGAGAATGACGAGGTGAGGCAATGAATATCGCATTTTTCTTAACGCCTAAGCATGAAATAGTTACACTGACAGAATCAATGACTTTACGACAAGCCATGGAAAAGATGGAATATCATAAGTATTCAGCTGTTCCAGTCATTGATGATGAAGGGCGTTATAGATATACATTATCAGAAGGAGATATCCTGTGGTATGTTAAAGATCATATGGATTTAAGTATAAAAAATTCTGAAAAAGTTAATATAAGCCAAATAGAAAGATCTAGAAGTATTGAAGCGGTGTCAATTAATGAAGAGTTTTCTGTTGTAGAGGAATTGACGCAATATCAAAACTTCATTCCGGTGGTGGATGATACAGGAATCTTTATAGGGATTATCAGACGCAGTGATATGATGGCTAAGCATTTTGAATATGATAACAATAAGAAAGTAAGAAAATTCAAGCTCAATTGGGCAGAAGCATAAAGATTAAAAAGAATAACGATTAAAAAGAATAAGGAAGCTTTTTATATAAAAGGCTTCCTTATTCTTTTTTCTTTAGGTAGCAATCGTTTGTTATAGCGTCCTATCTTGGAGCGAAAAAGTGCGGTGTAGAAAAAGTCGAGGTCAATATTGTGCTCAAAAATATTTTGTTGAAGGGGTTGCATTAACAGGTATAAAAGGATAGGATATATTCTGAAAGATATAGTAAATTTTTGAAATTGGAGGGAACTATGAATATAATACCAAAGCCAAAGCAGGTCGAAATATACGAAGGGCAATTTGTCATTGATATTCAAACAGCACTTATTGTGAGCAATCAACGCCAAACAAACAAGTTTGCGATTGAGTTAAAAGATTTTATTAAGGAGAAGCTGGGTTTAAATATAAATCTTTCCTTGTCGGCAAAGCGTAGAATTATTTTTGAGCATATGGCGACAGAGAATGCTTATGAACTGAGGGTAGAGTGTGATGTCATTCGAATTCAAGCACCCGATGATCAAGGATTGTATTATGGAATGCAGACGTTAAAACAGCTGATTGTTCAGTTCAAACGCCATATTCCACAAATGTATATTCAAGATAAACCCTTATTTAATCATCGAGGGTTCTATCATGATGTGACACGCGGAAAAGTACCTACTCTTAAGATGATGCAGTCACTTGCAGATACAATGGCTTTTTTTAAGTTAAATCAGTTACAGCTTTATGTGGAGCATACATTTTTGTTTAGCGGACAAAGCGAAGTGTGGACAGTAACAGACCCACTGACGGCAGAAGAAATTATTCAGTTGGATATGTACTGTCGTGAGCGTTACATTGAATTGGTTCCTTCAATTACAACGTTTGGACATCTGTATGAAGCACTTCAAACCGATTCGTTTAAGCATCTTTCGGAAAGTGAAAAAATAGATGAGTTTAGTTTTTATGATCGGATGCTTCACCATACACTAAATACCACATTGGATGAAAGCATTGCCTTTGTAAAACAAATGATGGATGACTTTGTTCCTTTGTTTAGTTCCAACAAACTCAACATTTGTGCAGATGAGACTTTTGACCTTGGAGAAGGAAGAACAAAGGCACTGGCACAAAAAGTTGGAAAAAGTCGCTTGTATGTTGACTTTTTGAATCAAATTATTGAGCATGCACGTACGTATGATAAAGAAATTATGTTCTGGGGTGATATGATTTTGGAGCATTCAAAGTGTGCCAAAGAGTTGCCTAAGGATTTAGTCTGCTTAAACTGGTGGTATGAACCTGAATATCCTGAAGCAAAAGTTAAAGCGATTACAGAGTATGGATTTCCTCAATATATGTGCCCCGGGGTTAACGGATGGAATCGTTTTATGAACAATCATCAAATGGCCTATGACAATATAAAGATGATGACCGATTATGGAAAGAAATATGATGCTATCGGTATATTAAATACAGATTGGGGCGATTTTGGGCACTGGAACTTTATCTACAACTCCTTCCCAGGATTAATATATGGAGCGGCGTTTTCTTGGGGAGACAGTCGCACGATTGAACAGATGAATCAAGCAGTAAATACTATGCTTTATGAGACGAACAACGATATAATGGGACTTCTTATGCAATTATCCGACAAACATATTATGGATTTCACCTCGTTTGTACGATGGTTTGAAAAGGATAATGATGAATACATTAAGCGTATCAATGTATCGGAAGAACATGTGTATACATGTAATAAAGACATTGAGCATATTATCCATACACTCCAAGACAGTATGCAAGGTTTGGACACACAAAAAAGAAAACATGTGAATGCATTTATTGTTTCAGCACAAGGCATACAATGGATGAACATGCTTTACCTATTGGTACGAAAAGACGCTCAAGGTATTGAATTAGAACAAGATTTAGATGCATGGCAACTGGCAGAACGCATTGAGTATTGGTTTTTGGATTTCAAACAAATATGGTTAATGGATAATAAACCATCAGAATTATCTCGAAGTACAGAGTTCATTCGCAAAATAACCACCTGGTTAAGAAATAATGCTTAAATTTGTTGGTTGAAGTATTGTGAAGGGGCGACAGACATAATTTTTTTAAATGTTCGTGAAAAATAGTTATAATCATTATAGCCAGAGTATTCGCAAGCCTTTGTGGGCGAAAGACCATCAAGTATTAAGGCTGCAGCGTATTGACAGCGTTGTTCATTAAGGTGTGCGATAATGGTTTGGCCGGTATGTTTTTTAAATAAGCGACACATATATGGTTTTGAAAGCCCTAACTTCAAGGACATCTCTTCTAGAGTGACTTGTTCTGAAAAATGATGATTCAAATATTTTAGGATACTGTGTACATGGGTAAGACTTTGGGGATGGGTTGATTGAACAAGTAATGTTTCTTCCTTTTTTTGACAAAGCAGCCATCTAAAAAAATTTAAAATACTTGCAACAACAGCCAGTTCATAATCTGGCTGTTTTTTATGCATTTCATCGATAATCGTATCCAGATATTTTGTTGCTTTAGGTTGAATACATATTGTAGGATATTGATTTGAAGGTAATTGTAATTGAGGATATGAGGATAAGTAGGGCATATCTCGCAAATCAATTTGAAGAATATAATGAATGGTGTGATCATAAAAATCTGAGCCGCGATGCGCAAGCCCCCAATAGACGATGCCGATATCACCTGCATATAAGCGCTGTGTATGTCCATCGATATTTAAAAGGAGACTTCCTTGTTTAACATAATATATCTCAATTGCTTCATGCCAGTGATAGTCACACCCCTTATGCGAAGCGTCGTGATGCATTTCTTGAACGATTACAGGAACGTTAGGATTATTCATCAATATATTTTCAAAATTTATGTTCATCGCGGCCATAAAAAACGTGCTCCTTTCAAGTGTTTTGTGTAGTCCTAATTAGATTGTACAGGGGAAATTTGGATACTGTCAAGCTAGGAAAACACATTCGTTTTATTTGCTAATTAAGGGGTTGTAGTGTAAAATTAAATCAACGTTTTTTATATCATAGATTATGAAGGGATAAAAATAGTTATGAAGCTCAAAGGTTTTTATATTGGTGTGTTGGCTGTTCTTATTTTTTTATTATCAGGATGTCAAGAAAAGACAGAAATCTCAGTATTTGATATAGATTCGACCAATATTGATATGTGGGATGTCTATATTGAGCAGTTGATAGAGCAAAAAGCTTATTATAAAGCGAATATAAGCTTATATCAGTATTTTGATATGCTTAAAGATAATGAAAACTTACCCGATAAAATAAAGGACCAAGCACTGCAATCACTTTTGAGCTATGGCCATGAGCTGATGGGTCATGGAGTGAGCGTAGGATATTGGTATAATCAATTGCAACCTAAGCATGTGGATTTGACAGCAATTGGGATAAGTTATATGCCTCAAGAGACAATTGATTTAAAAGAGCCGAGAGGTTTGACCTTAAAGTATACCCTTGACGGCTCCAATCCTATGGATACGGGAATCGCTGCTAAAAAAATCATACTAGAAGGTCAAGAGGGTGACGTTGAGTTATCGGTCGTGTATATGAATCGTTTTGGAATATATGGACCAACAACAACACGAAAAATACATGTAGACGTACCAGAAGAAGCACCGGAAGAAATCCCGGAAGAAGTTTTAGATAAAATTCCCGGAGAAACCGCTGGAGAAGATGGGACGGGTCAAGAAGACTTAGAAAACCCTAAGCCAAGGGATGGGGTAACAATTCAAATCGCACTGTTTGGTTTTGAAGCATCGGTAAATCAAGCGTATCAAGACCTGTTTAAATCACTTGAGAGTGAAGGAATATATGCTCAGGCAAAGGTTTATAAAACCTTAAGTGAAGTTGATTATAGTCAATTACCGGATGTCTTAATCAGTCAGGCAAACTATGCTCAGGATGTATCAGCTTATGGGATTGCATTAGCCGTTGATGAGGTCATGGATATGGAAGCGTATACGTATTATGGTGACGCATTAAATGCCGGAAGGTTCAAAGGAAAAACATATGTCTTGCCGCTTACTATTCGACCTAATGAGGTGTCTAGTGCATCCTCGCCAGAAATAGTTCTAGGTCTTTACTATGGCTTGGGGGGAGATATCCTTGATACGGAGTATGAAGCTATTGAAATGGATGAAAAGCTGTTAGCCGATGCAGTGGCAATGTATAATGCCCAGACAATGGATGTGGATCCGATTTTATATAATCATATTTCGGGTATGATGGTATCAAGATTTGCGATTATTGGTGCTGACGGAGAAGCGAAAAAAACGATGATAACTCAGATGTATAAGTATTTATATGGGCATCCAGAGGCGCTAGAACAAGTGAGTCTGGCTGAGGGAAGTACAGTTGTTTTTGAAACTAATCAAGATATAGACGATGAAAAAAAGCAGCGGATAGAAGGAAATGTATCAACCATCCAAAGTTATAGTTTGCAAAATATATATAATCAGATTCGAGAAAAAATAGAAAATTAGGTGAAGTTATGGATCAAAAATATGAAGTGCTTAATCATATCCTCGTGCATTTGTTTAATGATATTATGAAAGTAGAAGAAAAAGCCTTGGCTCAAGGTCCTTTTAAGGAGCTTACTATTACAGATATGCATACAATTGAAGCGATTGGATTAAATACATCCCGTAATATGTCTTCGATAGCCAAAGATTTATCGATTACCGTAGGAACACTGACGATTGCGATTAATCATTTGGTCAAAAAAGGGTTTGTTCAGCGGATTCGAAGTTCAAAAGACCGACGGGTTGTCTTAGTTTCATTAACATTGCAAGGAAAAAAGGCCTTTCGTCATCATATCGAGTTCCATGATCGGATGGTAAAAGAAGTGATGAGTCGACTAGAAGAAGATGAGCTTGAGGTTTTGGTGAAAGCATTGACAAAAGTAGATGATTTTTTCAGTCATGAAAAGGGGAAGTTGGGGCTATAAATCTTGTTTTTATCAAGGTTTAATGATACAATATTTTAAGTTAGGCTTGTTAGCCGATATGAACTTAAGGAGTCAGTCATATGGAGAGAACCTTAGGACAAAAAATAAGGGATGAGCGAAAAAAGAATAAACTGACACAAAAAGAGTTGGCAGGTAATTTTATAACTCGAAATATGTTGAGTCAAATTGAAAATAATCTTGCAAAGCCATCAATTACAACGATGGCGTATTTGGCGAATCGTTTGAATAAAACGATAGATTATTTTATGAGTGAAGAAACAAAATCAGAGCAAATCGCAAAGTTGGCCAAAGAATTAATGTCTGACTATAAAGAAGATAATTGTATCGAAGTTCTTGAACGTTTGGAAGCCTTACGTGTTGAATCCCCATCAATATTTAATTCCAACTTTATTGAGGATATATATATCAATTGCCATTTTAAAAAAGCAAATATGCATATAAAAAATGGTGAGTATCAGCAAGCACTTTTTTATTATGAGAAACTGCTTGAAAATGAGAATAATCTCTTGCTAAATCATGAACTCATTGCATATGAATTATATGTAAAGCTAGTGGATGCATATACAATGACCGGGGACCATAAAAAAGCAATGAATTATAACCAAAAAGCCAAAGAATTAATACGTCGATTGATTGCAGGTAAAGAAGTTCAAGATGTGTACTTGCTGTTTTCACAAAACGATAATGAAGCGGCAATCAGCGCAGCCAAAAATATTGATTTTGAAATGTTAGATGACTATAGTAAAGCCAGATATAATATGGTGCTAGGAAGCGCCTATTTTAATCTCAAGGACTATCTTAAAGCCATTAAATACTTGGAGAAGTCGATTACGTATTATCAGGAAAAAATGTATAATAGCTTAACAGTTATGATTTTTGAAGAGCTAAGTAAATGCTATGCGAATTTAGACCAACATGAAAAAGCGGTTGAGTATATGAAGAAAGCGAAAATTAGTTTTGAAAAGGGGCAGATTCATTGATTTCGTTTTTTCATTAGTGTATAATCGTACTAGTTAATCATAAGGAGGATTATTATGGCTAAAAAACCATATTATATTACGACAGCCATCGCATATACATCGCGAACACCACATATTGGAAATACCTATGAAGCAGTTATTACAGATAGTATCGCACGTTTTAAGCGCTTGTTGGGATATGATGTTTTTTTTCAAACAGGAACGGATGAGCATGGGCAAAAAATTCAGCTTCAGGCACAAGAAGAGAACATTACACCTAAACAACATGTAGACAAAATCGCAGGTGAAGTTAAGGAAATCTGGGATTTAATGAATACAAGCTATGATAAATTTATTCGAACAACGGATGATGAACATGTAAAAACGGTTCAAAAGATTTTTAAAAAATTATATGATCAAGGTGATATCTATAAAGGAAGCTATGAAGGGCTTTATTGTACACCCTGTGAATCCTTTTTTACTGAAAGCCAGCTTGTCGATGGAAAATGTCCGGATTGTGGTCGAGAAGTGGAAAAAACCAGTGAAGAAGCCTATTTTCTTAAATTGAGTAAATATGCGGATCGATTAATGGATCACATCAATCAACATCCTGAGTTTATTCAACCAGAATCACGTAAAAATGAAATGGTAAACAACTTCCTAAAGCCTGGATTACAAGACTTATGTGTGTCACGAACGAGCTTTAATTGGGGTGTTCCGGTAACGTTTGATGAAGGACATGTTATCTATGTATGGATTGATGCCTTATCAAACTATATTACAGGGCTTGGCTATGACCCAGAGGGTAATCATGGTGACTTATTTAATAAGTACTGGCCGGCGGATGTCCATATTATAGGTAAGGACATTTTACGATTCCATACTATTTATTGGCCGATTATGTTGATGGCCCTTGAGGTTGAATTACCTAAGCAAGTGTTTGGCCATCCATGGCTAATGATTGGCATGGATAAGATGAGTAAATCCCGTGGAAATGTTATCTATGCCAAAGATCTCGTAGAATTTTTTGGTGTTGATGCGGTTCGATATTATTTATTACATGAGATGCCTTTTGGTCAAGACGGTACATTAACCTATGAATTGTTGGTTCAACGTATTAATTCTGATTTGGCAAATATATTAGGTAACTTAGTTAATCGTACAGTAGCTATGGTAAATAAGTATTTTGATGGTGTGATTCAAGCGCCGGATACGAAAGAAGCGATTGATGATTCCTTACGGACATTAGCTTTGGCTACACCAGGGAAAGTGTTGGATAAAATGGATGATCTTCGTGTTGCTGACGCCATGGATGCGATATGGACATTGCTTCGTCGTTCCAACAAATATATTGATGAGACAACACCATGGATTTTGGCTAAGGATGAAGCATTAATGCCACGTCTTGGAACCGTATTATATAACTTGCTTGAATCCATTCGTATGTCTGCAGTTATGTTGCAGCCATTTATGCCAGAGACTGCAGAAAAAATCTTTGAACAACTCAATACGCAAGTGACGGATTGGGATTCTCTTGGCAACTTTGATGGTATTCATGCCGGGGATAAAGTTGGAGAAGGTGTTGCCTTATTTGCACGTCTTGATGAGAAAAAAACATTAGACATGATTGAAGAAAAAATGCAGGCAAAGCAACCCAAAAAAGTCGTTGAAGAACCTAAACAACCTCAAGAAGTTGAAGAGGTTCCAGAGATTACTATTGATGATTTTGCAAAGGTACAGTTTGCAGTAGGAGAAATCCTTGAATGTAAAAAACATCCGAAGGCAGATCGACTCCTTGTCTCAAAAGTTCAATTAGGCGAGGAAATACGCCAAATCGTCTCTGGGATTGCAAATTCATATACGCCAGAAGAACTTGTTGGTAAGCAAGTGGTTGTAGTGAAGAACTTAAAGCCGGTAAAACTTCGAGGTGAGTTGTCAGAAGGAATGATTTTAGCTGCATCAAAAGAAGATGGAAAAGTAAGTCTTGTAACTGTGGACAAGGCCGTTAATAGTGGAGCAGAAGTTCGATAGATTTTGACAGAAGGTGATTAAATGATTTTTGAAAGTCATGCACATTATGATGATCCACAATTTTATAAAGATAGAGAAGCAATGTTTAAAGAGTTTCCAAAACAAAATATTCAATATGTAATCAATATCGGGGCGGACATGCGTTCGTCCAGATTATCCATTGAACTTGCCAAACGTTATCCTTTTTTGTATGCAACGGTGGGGGTACATCCTCATGATGTTGGTGAAATGAAAGAGGAGGACTTAGAGCGTTTGATTCATTTGGCTACATATGAAAAGGTGGTTGCAATCGGAGAGATTGGCCTAGACTACTACTATGATAGTGCGCCGAAAAGTGTGCAGAAGCTTTGGTTTAGAGAGCAGCTAAAGCTTGCCAATGAGCTGGATTTGCCAGTGGTTATACATAGTCGAGAGGCATCGCAAGATACGTTTGATCTTCTCATGGAAGCCGATTTAAAAAGTGCACGTAATCCTAAGCGCCCCAAAGGCGTTATTCACTGTTATTCAGGGCATGCTCAAATGGCGATGGATTATATAAAAGCTGGATATATGATTGGGGTTGGCGGTGTAATTACGTTTAAAAACGGTAAAAAATTACGTGAAGTGGTTGAAGCCATTCCAATGGAAAGTATTGTTGTGGAGACAGATGCGCCCTATTTGGCACCGGAACCGTATCGAGGAAAACGCAATGATTCTAGATACTTGAAATACATTATAGAAGAAATCGGAAAAATAAAAGGAATATCCCCAGAAGACGTCGAAGATATAACGTATCAAAATGGGAAGCGATTATTTTTTGATTAAGCGAGGTAATATTATGATGCTCTATATCAAAGCGCTTGGATTTAGTGAATATGATACAAGAGAAAAAGCGGAAAAACTTGTACAACAAGTAATAGACAAACCCACAACGCGTTATATTTCAAACTATAAAGAAGATGCAATAAAAGTCGAATACTATAAATCCTATGGCAAAGATTTTGGTCTTGTGGTGCGTGGAGAGATGGATGATAAAGAGGAACTGGTAATTCATACCGTCATCCCTTATGCAAAAGGGCGCAACCTGATGGATACCCATGAGATTGATGTTTCAGCCAATGATGATACGATGAGTTATAGTGGATTTTGTGAAGAGAACAAATCAGGTACGCCGGTATCTTTTTATTTGCAAAACCTGATTGATTATATTGAAATTCAAGATGATGAACATGTATATATTGATGGGGTTCGCTTATCTTTATTTGCGGTGGAAGGCACGGTGATTCTTCCTATCGAAAAAGATGAAGACGATGAAGATATGGAACTTGCGGAGCAGTTGATTCGAGAAGAGTTACTTAATCAAGCGCGTGAAGGGGATGAAGATGCTATGGATGCCCTTGAAGAAGAAGCGCTAGAAGCAACACGCATTTTACGGGAGCGACTTAAAAATGAAGACCTCTTGACAATTTTGGAAGGTTTTTTCATCCCATTAGGAGATACAGAAGACGTATATTCAGTGCTTGGCACGATTATTGACGCAAAAAAACTGATCAACCGAGTTACTAAGGAAGAAGTTTGGCGAATACGTATGCGATGTATGAACATTGTTGTGGATACGTACATTAATTCAGAGGACCTTATTGGCAAACCCATGCGCGGCATGCGCTTTAAAGGAACCTGTTGGGTACATGGTCAGATTGACTTTGAATTGCATGATGATTTTGAAAACCATAACGAAGATAATGATGCGACAAACTAGTCGCATCAAAGCTTTGTTCTTATTTGTCCTCATAGTTAAATGGATATAACCGGGACCTCCTAAGTCTCAATTCTAGGTTCGATTCCTAGTGGGGACGTTAAAAAGAGCATCTAGATAAGATGCTCTTTTGTCATTTGTTGTATAAATCTCAAACGCATGGATAGTTTTTCGATATTACATTTAAAGATTGCAGGGTCACACCACACATTTAGTAGTAACAAAAAAGCCTCAGTAGCTTCGTCAGGGAAGTCTGTAGAAAGGGATCAGAGTAATAATCTATGGATAAAGCAAATATATTGTGGTATAATCATTACCAAACATTAGCTAAAACTATAAAGCATTATCGAGGATTCTATCATGCAAAAGGTACTGATTACCAGATATAAGTACAGAAATATAATCGTACTATTATTATTTTCATTAATTCTTACAATTATTTTCACATTTACAATATACAACTTAATAAATATAAATAATTCCAATCGGAAAATAGTTACGGCAGAAAGTCAAGTTCAAATCAAAAATTTTGAAATATCGTTGAATCTTTCTAGGCAACTTGTCAACTCTGTCAGATACACGCTAGAGGCAGAAAGATGGGCTGAATCCGCTGATTTTTCGTATGAGATGCATTCATTAATAAAATTTATGGAATTAGTGAATAAGCAGCTAAGTGTTTTGACAACGGGAGAATGCTATATAGGTGCTTGGAAATTGAACAGTGAAAATCCATCTATTTTTTATAATGGAGCAACCATTAGTGAAGAAAAATTGTTTGAGGATGTTCTTGGTATTGAATACGCCTTAAAAGAAGATGTGATTTCAAAATTAAAAAAAACAGGCGAGCATATTCTGTTTTTTGATGAAACCCAAATACATAATAGCTTTATAAAATTATATTATCAGCAATACTCTGGAGGAGAAATTATATATTTCACCTTGATACCCTATAAAGTCTTAAATATAGATGATGCATTGTGGTATCTAAAATATAATAATAGACTTATTGGCACTAGTGATATCGAGCTATACCAAAATAATATTGATGATAATAGGTCGCAGACATTTCAAAAAATAACGTATAGTGAAAATTCAGGACATGGATTTCAGTATACATATGTAAAAGAAAGTATGGCACTTTATTTTCTCGTTTTTGTTATTTCCATCGTTATCATCATAAGCGGAATTATCCTTTTTTTAATCTTGAAGATTATGTCTATTGTATATGAGCCGATTAATCGTATAGTTAATGACGATAGCAAAAGCATAGATGAGATAAAATTATTTCAAGAAAGTATAGTAGAAGTTAATTTCTTAAATAGTAAGCTAGAATCTATAAAAAATGATATTAGCGCAAAAACACAAGAGAGAAAGTATTTTAATTTACTTATTGGCCTTAGAGAAGATATTGATTATAATATTGATCAGTTTTGTGTAAGCATTTTAGAATTTGATAATTTTGAAAATAGTGATAATGTATTTTATATAAAAAATGATCTTCAAGCATATGCAAGTAAAGATGATAATATTATTTATATTCATTTAGATAAGTCGCGTATATTGTTTATACATAAAGTGATGACTTATTCTGAGGCAGAAAAGCAACTTACGCATTTATTACATAGTTATGTTGCGAATGTAAATATTAAGATTGCGCTTACAGACGTCTATGATTCAATTAATCAATTGCCTATTGCGTACGAGTTTGCAAACAAAATCTTAAATTTTAAATACCATTTCCAGGAAAAGGATATTATTTTATTTAGTGATATTTCAAATATTATAGATGATGAATATAATTTTTCGGTTAACGTTGAATATACTTTAATCCATAAAGTGCTAAATGCGGATAAAACAGCAATTGATATTTTTGATAAATTTTTGCGGGAAAATATGAAGAACCAGAGTGTCTCAAGTAGCACAACGGAAAAGTATATATTGACACTTATAAATATGGTAAATAGGATATTTGCAGAATTAAAAATCTCTTCCTTAGATTTAATAGGTTATGAGATTTCTTTTACAGAATGGCAATGCATGAGAGATAATCCGAATATCATTAATATTATTCGCAATACACTTATTGATATAATCTCTAGTTTATCAGAGAAGAACACATCGGGAAATTTAGAAAGTGCTGAGAAAATATTGGATTATATCCATAAAAATTATATGAAAGATATAATGCTGGTTGATATAAATACGGAATTTGGATTATCTCCACAAAGAGTTCATACGATTTTTAAAGAGGAATTAAATACGAACTTTAAAACATATCTCAATGAATATAGAATTAATATAGCGCAACAACTTCAAAGAGAAGATAAAAGTATCAAGACGACAGAGTTATCGGAGTTAGTTGGTTTTAACAGTTCCACAAGTTTCATAAGAGTGTACAAAAAACACGTAGGCTTATCACCACAGGAGTACCAAAAAAGCCTCAAATAAAGGAGGAATCAGCAAAATATTTTTTGTTGATTGCCTAAAAATTGTGTATAAAAAAAAGCTTACCATTTTGAGTAAGCTTTTTTTATTTTGGAGAGCGTCAATGATTTTGTATAGTCGATAAATATTGTCGATATTAAAAACGAAGAAGGTGTGCTAAATTTAAAATGCACTTTTGTGAGGTACAAAAACGATTAAAGAAAAGAGGTGTTTTATTGTCAAATAGTGTAATAGATAGAATAAAAAAGACGGATTGGCAACTGATAATATTATTATTGCCAGGTCTTATATGGCTGGTTATGTTTGCGTATATACCCATGGCAGGATTAAAAATGGCATTTTACAATTATAATGCATTTGCCGGATTTGATGGAAGTGTGTTTGTGGGACTAAAAAATTTCCAACAGTTGTTTCAAGGTCAAGATTTTTTGAGAGCATTTAAAAATACCTTACAAATTGGAGTGTTACAACTAATCATATGTTTTCCATTCTCAATATTTTTGGCGATTTTAGTTACAGAAATGCGAAGTAAGTTTTTACCAAAGATAACACAAACAGTTACGTTTTTACCTTATTTTGTATCTACTGTTGTCGCTTGTGGAATTGTCATAAGCTTTTTATCACCAAGTACCGGAATTATAAATTTATTATTAAACAAACTAGGGCATGAATCAATTTATTTTATGGTCGATCCTAAATATTTTAAAGGTATCTATGTTACCATGATGCTTTGGAAAACGGCGGGATTTAATGCTGTGGTATATATTGCAGCCCTGATGGGAATTGATCCTAGTCTTTATGAGGCAGCAGATGTGGAAGGGGCAACCCGAATGCAAAAAATAAGGAAAATTACCTTGCCTTGTATTGCACCAACGATATCTGTAATGTTAATTTTAGAGCTGGGTAGAATAATGAAAGTCGGATATGAATCCATACTTTTGTTATATCAACCGTCAACATATTCAACAGCAGATGTTATAGGAACGTATACCTACCGATTAGGTATAGTACAAAATAATTTTGGGTTATCAACGGCTGCGGGATTATTTGAGTCCGTAATTGCGTTAATAATGGTTATTGCAGCAAACCGAATATCAAAAAAATTATCAGAATCATCAATATGGTAGAAAGGAGAAAAAAGTCTTGAAGAGAAAAAAAAGAAAAAAGATTAAGATAAGACAAAGTGATATGATTTATACTATAATAACTAGACTACTGGGAATAATCATTGTGTTTTTATTCTTCTTTCCACTATGGTATATAGTTATTGCATCCTTTAGTAGACCCTATTATGTTATCAATGGGGATGTTATTTTATGGTTTAAGGAGTTTACGCTTGGTGCATATCAACAAGCTTTCCAAGCTAAAGGTATTTGGCGAGGCTATGGAAACAGTGTGTTTATTACAGTATTTGGTACAGTAACCAATATGATCTTTACAACAACACTTGCTTTTGCTTTATCAAGAAAAGAGCTACCCTTTAGAAAGTTTTTTAACTTTTTCACAGTATTTACTATGTTGTTTACTGCTGGGATGATTCCATTATATCGAACACTCATGAACTACAATCTTATAGATACTTATTGGGGAAATATTATTGCTTTTGGAATCAATACATTCAACGTGATTATTTTAAGAAGTTTCTTTGAACAAATACCAAATGATTACTTTGAAGCGGCAAGAATAGATGGTGCAGGAACGTTTAGAACTTTTTTTAAAATTGTATTGCCGTTATCAAAAGCTTCATTAGCTACAGTTACTTTATTTTATGCGGTTAGTCGATGGAACGGGTACTTTTGGTCATCCATTATTTTAAAATCAGAGTCCAAGCAACCCCTACAAGTACTTTTAAAGAAACTCTTAGTTGAGCAAACAGATTTAATGGACTTAGCACAGCCGGTAACATCAGCTTCATTATATGCACCAACAACGATAGCATATGCAATCATTGTTATTTCTATATTACCAATGATTTTAATATTCCCATATATTCAAAAATATTTTAAAACGGGAGTTAATCTTGGTGGCGTCAAGGGATAGCTTATACTCAATACTACATATAATAAGAAGGAGATTATTATGAAAAAAGTCTATAGAAAAATATTAAGTTTAGCATTGGTAACATTTTTGTTGTTTGGAATGACTGCTTGTGGCGAGGCAGATACAACACCGGATGCGAGTGAAACATCAAAAGAAGAAACTGTCCCAGAACTTACAGTACATGGTATGTGGGATAGTTCGCAAATACTTGATTTTAGTACTCCGGTATTGCAAGAAATACAAAAACAGGCAGGGGTAAAATTGGTAAATACTGTGCCTACAAGTGCAACAGACGTTGACCAAACTTGGACACTTATGATGTCAACGCCAGACCAAATGCCAGATATTATTATTAACTCTCAAATATCTAAAATGGAAAAATTAGGTATGGATGGAGGACTTATTTCCTTAGAAAGTTTAATCGAAGAGCATGCGCCAAATATTCAAAAAATATTTGAAGAACATCCGGAATTGTTAGCAGCTTCAACAGCGGCAGATGGACACATCTATCATGTGGCTAGTATGAAGGAACTTAAGACCTCAACAACTTGGGTAATTCGACAAGATTGGATTGATAACTTAGGTTTAGAAACACCGGAAACAATTGATGATTTATATAATGTTCTATATGCTTTTAAATATGAAGATCCAAATGGAAATGGTGAGCAAGATGAGCAACCGTTTATAAGTAGACTGTCAGGAAAAGATTTTACGAATACATTTTTAAGCCTTTTTGATTCAAGTCTACAATTAATGGTTAGAGATGGTGTGGTTATGTACGATCCATTAGGCGAAGATTTTAAGTATGGTATGGAGCAAGCTATAAAGTGGTATGATGAAGGGATTATTGATCAAGAAATATTTACACGAGGAAAAGAATCAAGAAATGTAATGTATGGTGAAAATAAAGGTGGATTTATTTGTGATTGGATTCCTTCAACGGTTCAATATAATGATAGCCTTGCAGATACGATTCCCGGATTTAAAAATGTTGCGTTAGCGCCACCAATTGATCAAAATGGAAATCAAAAAGTTAAATGGTTAACGGCTCCATATGCAGGACCTGGAATTTCTTCGAACTGTGAAGATCCAGTAGCTGCGATTAAATTCATTGACTTTATGTATAGTGATGCAGGTAGAATGCTAGACGGTTTTGGTATAGAAGGTGATACATACACAATTGATGCGGATGGCAATCCACAATTTACAGACAAGGTCAAAGGCTATGAAGGCGGTATAGGTGCTGGTAGAAAAGCACTTGGTATGATGGCAAGATTAGGGTGTATTGACTCGATTGAGATGGAATATGCGGGAATATTTAATACGTTGGCACAAGAAGGTATTGAAATGCATATGGCTAACCCACAATGGTATCCTCAAGATGAGTATTTGAATTTCCAATTTAAATATACAGCTGAAGAAAGCCAAGAGATTGCAATCATTCAATCGGGTCTTGATGCATACGTGGCTGAAAAAACCACAAGTTGGATATTAGGCAACGGTGACTTTAATGCAGAATATGAAGACTTTGTGAATGAAATTAAGCAAAGAGATGTGGATAGATTAATCGATATATCTCAAGCTGCTTATGATAGAGTTGCTAAATCAAATTAAGAGATAAAACCAATAGAGAGAAGGTCGATCGGACTTCTCTCTATTTTAAAGTATACGTAAAACATCAATTCTAATCAGGAGGTTAAAGGTGTATAACAAAAAATATTATCATAAAATATTTACAGACTTAGTCGAACCATTGATAAAATATTATAGCTCTGAAAATGCAAATTTAGTTCTTGGTACAACGGCAGCAGCCTATGGAAATGACATTGGAAAAATGGAAGGATTTTCAAGAATACTGTGGGGCTTTGTACCGTTTTTATATGGAGGAGGCTCCAATGATGAACTTCTATCGATCTATCAAAATGGATTAAAAAATGGCGTGCGTCAAGACTCAAAAGAATATTGGGGTGATATATCTGATTTTGATCAGAGAATGGTAGAGATGGCGGCAATCAGTTATGCCTTATTAATGTTACCTGAATATTTTTGGGAAGGGTTGGATCAAGAGGCTAAAGAAAATCTTTCAAAATGGTTATATACGATTAATTTATACGATATGCCTAAAACAAATTGGCAATTTTTTAGGGTATTGACAAATCTAGCTTTAAAAAGTGTAGGAGAAAACTACAGTAAGGAACAGATATCAAAAGGGGTTGCATTATACGAATCTTTTTATTTGGGTAATGGTTGGTATTCTGATGGAGATAGACCTCAAAAAGATTATTATACTTCGTTTGCAATACACTATTATTGTTTGTTATATTCAAAATTTATGCAAGATGAAGAGCCAGACCGATGTAGTTTATATAAAGAACGAGCTTCTTTTTTTTCAAAAACGTTTATCTATTGGTTTGATGATGAAGGAAAATCGATTCCTTTTGGCCGTTCATTGACGTATAGATTTGCTGAGGTTTCGTTTTGGAGTGCATGTCTATTGGCCGAAGTGCCGACTTTTTCTGTGGGAGTTGTTAAAGGATTAATAACGCGACACTTAGAGTATTGGTTACGACAACCTATTTTTGATAATGGAAAAATATTAACGGTTGGATATACGTATCCAAACTTATTAATGTCGGAAAATTATAATTCAACAGGTTCACCATATTGGGCCTTTAAAGCCTTTGCCTTTTTAGCCTTAGACGATAAACATGAATTCTGGAAATGTGCAATAGAGGCATTGCCAACGGGTGATGCGGCGGTACTGATTAAAGAATCGAATATGATCATAACAAAATCTCCATATGATGTGAAGGCATTAACATCCGGACAGTATCCTTCTAAAAATTTCACCCATTGTGCAGAGAAATATTCTAAATTTGCCTATTCTTCTGCCTTTGGATTTTCAGTGCCCCGTTCATATTTTACCTTGGAAGAAACCGCTCCTGATAGTATGCTGGCATTTTATGTGAATGGTATGTATTATGTGAGAAGAAAATGTAAAAGTTATACCTTAGAAAAAGATAAAATTGTGTCCATTTGGTCGCCATGTAAAGATATAGAGGTTGAGACAACGTTAATTCCGACAAAAAATGGACATGTTCGAAAGCATAAGGTTACCAGTAACATTGAGTGTGTTGCTTATGATAGTGGATATTCGTACCCGAAAAACAGAACAAAAATTAAATACATGATAGATGATAAGTTGTCTTGTGTTTATGATGAAAACGGAAAAAGCCAGGTCAAATCGACGATGGGTAAAGCAATGGTAATAAATCCTTCGCCCAATACGAATTTAGTATTTCCGGTTACGAGTATACCATCTATTGAAATTAAAATTGGAATAGGCGTTACAAAATTTGAAAGTGTTGTAGAAACGGACTTTACGATGAAAGGTGTTTATGTTGGAGGCGATTGTTATGAGGTACGAGATGAACAGTGATGATAAAATGTATTTAGAGAATTTCTATAAAAAATTAGAAAGAAAACTTTCGGTGCAATGCGATAGATTAGGAAGTATTATGCCTTATACCACAGAAAACGGACAGTATTTTGATATGGGACAAAGGCATTTAGAGGCTTGGACCAACGGATTTTATTGTGGCATACTTTGGCAAATGTATCATGCGACGAAAAAAGAAAAATATAAAGTTAATGCAGAAAAAATTGAAGAACGATTAGATGAAGCATTAACAAAATTTGTGCATCTAGACCACGATGTAGGGTTTCAATGGTTACATACTTCGGTAGCGAACTATAGATTAACAAATAATGAAAAATCCTTAGAAAGAAGTCTACATGCAGCAAATATTTTAGCAGGTAGGTTTAATACACAGGGAAATTTTATCCGAGCTTGGAACGATTCAGAAAAGATGGGAATTACGATTATTGACTGTTTAATGAATTTACCGCTTTTACATTTTGCTTTTAAAGAAACGAATAATTATGCCTATAAGCATATTGCGATTTCTCATGCGGACATGGCTCTAGAGTATTTAATACGTCCAGATGGTTCTTGTCATCATATTGCAAAATTTGATGCCAAAACAGGAGCTTTTATTGAAAACTTAGGTGGTCAAGGCTATGGTCTGAATTCTTCTTGGAGTCGAGGTCAAGCTTGGGCAATTTATGGGATGGCTTTAGCATATAGGTATACAAAGGATGAAAAATATTTAAATGCTGCAAAAACGTGTGCAGCGTATTTTTTAGCAAATATAGCCTTAAATGATTATATTGCGTTACTTGATTTTAGATCACCTAAGGAGCCTAAGTATATTGATACAACAGCCTCTGCCTGTGCAATATGTGGACTGTTGGAGATTGCTGAATTTGTCCCGGAGCTAGAAAAATCACTATATGTAGAGTCTTCATTAAAATGCATAAAAGCGTTAGAAAAATATTGCTGTTTTGATGTAGATAAGGATTCAATACTATCGTATGGATCGGCGAGGTATGATCGATCATCAGATAGAGAAGTTCCAATTATATACGGAGATTATTTTTTAACGGAAGGAATTTTAAGATTATTAGCTAAAGATTTTTTAATATGGTAATACAAAGTACTCGAAAGCAAATACTTCTAAACATTTTACATTAAACTAAAGGTTTTTTATATATACACCCGAGAATAATCATAATATATTGGAAGAGTATATGGGTAAGCAATAATACAGATATATCTTGGGAGGAAAATTATGGAAAAAACAATGGAGTTATTAGTCATTCATCATTCACATACCGACATTGGGTATACAGATCGACAGGAGAAAATTGAGTGGCACCATATTAAGTATATTGAACGAGTTATTGATATTCTTAATGCGCAGGCGCCCAATCAACAACAGGAACCCTTTAAATGGACGTGTGAAAGTTTCTGGTGTGTAGAAAAATTCCTAGATAATACAACGCAAGAATATATTGATGATTTTATCAAATATGTGAAGGAAGGAAAGATAGGTGTATCCGGCAACTATCTTAACTGCACGGATCTATTACATGAGACGATACATCAACAGACGCTCCACAAAGCTGTAGAAAAAATGGATGGCTTGGGATTAAACCTAACATGTGCAATGACGGCAGACATCAATGGTTATGGATGGGGGTATCCAGATGCCTTGTTGGATGAGGGGATTTCTAACTTTTATTCAGCATTACATACACATCATGGGTTTTATCCGACGAATAAAAAACAACGACCGTTTTTCTGGGAAGCACCAAGTGGAAGAAAAATTTTGGTGTGGCTAGGGGAACATTATAATATTGGAAATGACTTGGGGCTTGTACAGTCCAACATTGGAAATTATATGGTTAGGGATGGTCTGCAAAATGAAAAGATTCCACCGTTTGAACTAGCAGAACAAAGAATCTATAGATATGTTGAAAAGCTACGTGAAGATGGATATGCTTATGATTTTGTTCCGATTACAGTATCAGGACTTATGACAGACAATGCGCCGCCTAACGAGGCCATCTATAACTTTATTCAAGCATTTAATGAGAAGCATGGCAAGGCAATAAAAATTAAAATGGTCACGCTAGAAGAATTATTTGCCTATGTCCGTAAGCATGAGAGCACAATTGAAACGTTTAAAGGTGACTGGACAGATTGGTGGGCAGATGGGATTGGTTCAACGCCCAATACCGTTAAGCACTATCGACAAGCACAGAGAAAATACAACATCTGTGAACGGCTTGATCCAAATCGAGAGATTATTGATCCAGATGTTATGGAGACAGCAAGGTACAACCTAATGTTCTACTCCGAGCATACATGGGGATACTCTTCATCCATTATTGAACCATGGCATCCACAAGTGAATAATCTAGATCAAAGGAAGAATATGTATGCGAGCTTAGCGGATGAAGCGACAAGTCGCGCCATAGATCAACTCAACGCATCCTATGGTGAAACAGAGGTGCGCATGAATAACGATTACCGTTTTAAGGTGATTAACCCTCATGACGTCAAGGTATCTGAGATTGCAAAGGTAAACTTAGAGATTCTTTTTTCCCATGAATGCTTTGATATTGTTGAAGAAGAGACAGGACATATCGTGCCCTATCAATGTGTAAGAATCCCTCGTGGTTTTGAAATTAATTTTTTAGCACAATTAGAACCAAAACAAATGAAAACGTATCGTGTTATTGAAAAAAAATCACCGTCACTTCATGCACCGGGTATGTCGGCAAATGACGGCAGCGATAGAATCGCTGACTTATATGCCCCAACAAGCGATTGTCCATTAAAGGTAACACCTTATCAATTAGAGACACCGTATTTTTCTATGGCATTTGATGAAGAGGATGGCATAACTTCCTTGGTGAATAAAGAAACGATGTGTGAACTTATTCATGAAGAGAAAGAATATAACGTATTTACACCAATCTATGAGGTCACACCTTATACGCTAGACCCATGCGAGCAAAGACGAGTGATGGGACGTAACCGAAAGGATACCGGCACCCAACGGCATGCAGGAAAGCTTAAGAAGATAGAGGTGCTTGAACAAGGTGATGTGTTGGGACGCCTAAAGCTGTCCTATGAATTACAAGGGACAACATTATGTGACGTTATTTTAACGGGGTATATGCATCTGCCCAAAATTGATGTTGAGCTAAGAATACATAAGACGAGTGTGTGGGAACCGGAAAATCTGTACCTGGCATTGCCGCTTACAGCCGGTTTGGAAGAAGAAATATGGATGGACAAGTCTGGCGTGGCTTTTCGCCCAAGAGTTGATCAATTGCCGGGAAGCTGCATAGATTTTTATAGTATTCAAAATGGAATTGCTATGATTGGAAAAGATGCATCCATCATGGTGCTTACGCCGGATACTCCATTAGTTTCCATGGGAACGATAAAAGCGCATCCTATAAAATTAGCAAAAGAAGCCCAGGTGAACAATGTGGACTTTATATACTCATGGGTGATGAATAATTTTTGGGAAACCAACTTCAAAGCATCCCTAGGTGGATTCTATCAATTTAACTATAGCATAGTATCCACTAAACACACACAACCGGAAAAATGTTTTGCTTTAGCCAAAGCGATGAATGACTCGGTTCTAGCCTTTCATATGTTTGATGTAAAGTATTAATCAATGGTGAGCGAAATCCACAAGTTCATGAGCGAATATCTTAAATGTCAATCAAGCGCCAATGCTATACTGCTAATATGAAAAAAATAAAGTTAGCTATGTATTGGAGGTAATCAGATGACATCAAGAGAATTAGTATATCAAGCGTTGGAATTTAAACAGCCAAAGCGGGTGCCAAGGGATTTGTGGATTTTGCCTTGGGCACAGGAGAATTATTCGCAAGCATTGCAAAGGCTTAAAAAAGAGTATCCGAGTGACTTTACAGGAGCACCGGGATATTGCTTAGAGCAAGATATAGCAAAGGGAGACCCCTATGCAGTTGGAGAATCTGTGGATGCATGGGGGTGTCGATTTATCAATTATCAAAAAGGGATTATTGGTGAGGTTAAGACACCGCTTGTTTGTGGAGAAAACTGGGAAGACGTGGATAATGTTCATATCCCCATAGAATGGTTGACCATCGATGAACAAAAAATTAATGCGTTTTGTAGCAGTACGGACAAGTTTGTTATGGCAGGATGTTGCCCGCGGCCCTTTGAGCAGCTACAGTTTATTCGTGGAACACAAAATCTATTTGTTGATTTAATGTTATTGCCAGAAGGCTTGCTTGAGTTTATGAAACGCATGCATAAGTTTTACTGTGAACTTCTTGAAAAATGGGCAAAAACAGATGTCGATGCGCTAATGATTATGGATGATTGGGGGTCACAGCAAAGCTTGCTGATCAATCCAAAATTATGGATTGAGTTATTTAAGCCCATGTATAAGGATTATATTGATATCGCTCATCGACATGGGAAAAAAATATTTATGCATTCAGATGGATATATCCTTGATATTTTTCCACATCTTATTGAGCTAGGATTAGATGCGATTAATTCGCAAGTCTTTTGTATGACACCCAAGCTTTTATCCCAATATCAAGGGAAAATAACCTTTTGGGGAGAGATTGATCGACAATATATCTTACCGTTTGGAACCGAAAAAGAAGTTGAACAAGCGGTGCACAGTATTAAGGAATATCTTTACCATGGCGGTGGCTGCATAGCTCAATGTGAGTTTGGCCCCGGTGCAAAGCCTGAAAATATAACCAAAGTCTTTAAAACATGGGATGAGATTAGTTGAGTTAGGATGATGTGTATGAAAAACTTTGAGCCACTTCTAAAAATATGCCAACAAGACATAAAATTCAATACGGTTGGAATTCGAATTCTTGGAATCCATGATATGGATAATGGAAGTCAATGGAAAGTTACAAGGCATCGACATACTTTTTTTGAATTGCATTATGTGATTAAAGGGCATGTACATACACGGATGGAAGAACAGGAATATAAAATAGAAGCCGGTACCTATTATATTATTGCTCCACAAACGTATCATTCACATAAGCAAAAAGAAGACTCCTCACATATTGGAGTGGCAATCCGTTGGGAGTTCACCAATGAAACTATCGAGACAAAAGAGCTAGCATCAGCACTTGAACAAGCCTCTTTGGAGCCTATAGCAGAAGATGCAAACATGCATGCATACATAGCGAGTCTTTTAAAAACAGGCGAAGCAAACAAGAGCATGTCCGAAGTACAGCTTTTAGTATTGCAAATTGTTTTTCGCGCAGCAGCCCAGCAGCAACGAGAAGATGCGATGGACTACTCCATGTATAAAAAGCGACAGCATGATCATATAGTCAATCAAGCTCTTCGCTTTATCGAAGAAAATTATATGCAAGACATATTGGTTGAGGATGTAGCCCATTCAGTGTAAATGAGCTATAGTCAACTCTCAAGGCTTTTTAAAAGATATGTTGGAACTTCGGTCAATCAATATATCAATGCATATCGTATTGAAAGGGCAAAAGTCCTGCTTAAGACGACACCTTATGAGATTCGAAGAATTGCAGAAGTTACAGGCTTTAATAGCGAGTATTACTTCTGCAATGCTTTTAAAAATCATATGGGGATTGCGCCAAGTAGATATAGAAAATTATAAATATTTATCGCGTAATTTTTGTGCGCCTGCACAGCGATTGGTAGACTCTAGGCGCTTGATGTAGGCCTCAAGATCTGTGCGAGTATGAAAAGGACCGCCTTCACGCATGACTGTCCACATCGGATCGGTGATGCCCGGATTTTCAAGTAACAACTCTTCTTGCCAGTCTAAGATTAATTTTGCGCCTTGAGCGCAAATATCTGGATGTGCATCTTTTACATCATATTGCTCATAGGGATCATTTTTTAAGTTATATAGCATTTCCTTATCAAACAGATGGTAGCCATCATGTATGGTACGCATATATAGCCAATCTCCAAATCGAGCACTGCGTTGACACACATGCGCATTTTGCGAAAGAATTAAATAGTCTCTTGTAGCGTCGCCGCCATTAAAGACAGAAGCATAGCTCTTGCCATCCCAGTGGGAAGCGCTATCGACCCCTAACATCTCCGAAAGCGTTGGCAATAGGTCTAAATTATAATGGAAGCCGGAGTCAATTTTACCGCCGATGACACCGGGCCACTTGATAATCATAGGAATATTACAAGTAGCTTTATCGGCGGTTCCATGTTCTGCATAGATGCCTAGTTCACCCATATTTTCTCCGTGATCAGAAGTGATAATAATTGCAGTATCTTCATAGATGCCTAAGGATTTTAACTTATCAATGACTTGACCGACGATATAATCGGCATATAAAATTCCAGTATCATATCCATTGAGAAACTTAATAAAGGTATCATAATCTTCGCAACTGCCCGGTTGTCTAGGAAAATTCCCAACATTATCGTCATACATTCCTGTTTCTAAAATTGAATGTGGACCAACATGGGACTTGTGTGCTTCAAAAACTTCAGGAGTTAACCACGCTTTTATGGGGTCATTTTTAAAAGGGTCTCCAAACTCTTGAGGTGCGCGATAAGGGGTGTGAGGATCCCAGATATGAAAATGCAGGTACCAGTTATCGTCTGAACCTTTACGTTCTAACCAATCAAGGGCTGTAGGCAAAACCTGCTCGCCGGATTCACTTCCACAACCGCCTTGATTATAGCATTCGTTAAGACCTGCATTAAACCACCACATGGAGTGGCGCTCAGGAAAAGTACTAATTGAAGCCGTCTGCATTCCGGCTTTTCTAAAGATATTGTGAAAATTATCCACATCGACATAGTCTTGAAAGGAGCGGTCAGCACCAGAGAGACGGCGGTCGGCTGCTGTTCCTCCATGGCCGACAGCACCATTTTTAAATCCAAACATTCCACTGATAAGTGCCGCCCTAGAAGGTAGACAAGGAGCGTTGGATGTATAATAATTGTCAAAGCGGATGCCTTCATTACAGAGTAGGTCGATGTTAGGGGTTGTTTTTCTGTGATAACCATAACAGCTCATATGGTCAGGTCTTAAAGTATCGATATCGATAAATAACAGTCGCATAGGTAATCTCCTTTACATAATAATATTTGATGTTATACTCATACTATAGTAAGATGCATAGCGAAAAAAGGTAGTAAATCATAAAAAAAATAGCACAATATTCATATTATCGAGGTGAAGTGATGATGAATAAAGTTCCAAAACACCAATTTATTGATATTGGGAAAAAACGTTTGCCGGTATGGATAACAAAACAGTATAGAAATAAAAATGATACTGGATTTGAAATGCATTGGCATGAAGCGATTGAGTTTTACTTTGTCTTACAAGGTGCAGTGGAAGTCTTTTGTAACAAAGAACGGGAGTGGTTATATGAAGGGGATACAGGTTATATTGGATGGTGTGAGGTACATAATGGCATGGATTTTTTAGATGGGACAACGTTCTTGACGGTTCAAATTGATCTGACAGCGTTTGAATATGGAGAAGATGAAGAAAATCCATTTATTGATGTATATAAACACGTTCCGACATTTATCAAAAATGATGAGCAATTAAGAAGGATTGCACAACAACTTCAAACCCTTAATGCAAGAGATGACGAGGCGAGTTACTATAGGGTTAAGGGTGTTATCTATCAATTAATAGGCTATCTTTTAGAGATTCGAACCCAAAATAACCAGCATCAATTAGTGGGTAATAAACAATCAGAAAAGCTCGTAAGAGAAGTCGTGCGGTATATAACCTATCACTTTAACGAGCATTTGTCGCTCATGCAACTTAGTAAAGAAATCGGAGTGACACCGCAACACTTGAGTATGATTTTTAAAAAACAATCCGGATTAACATTGCATCAATATATCAATAAATATCGATGTTATAGAGCGTTGACACATATGGTTAATGGGATGACCTTTTCCCAGGCAGCCTTTGAGGTGGGATATAATGACTATAACTATTTTTCAAGAGCGTTTAAAAAAGTATTTGGAATGTCGCCGCGTAATTATATAGAGGGAATGCAGGCGTATAAAAAGCGTGAAAAATAATAGGCATATGTGGAATATGTTGAAAAAAAGTTCGAGTATTTGTTATGAAAAAGTATGTTTTGAAAATATCTAGTGAATATATATAAAATCAAGCAAATAAATCCATATATACTAACGAAAAATACAGTAATGTGAATTTTTTACAGTGAATTTAAACAAATGCAACTGGCAGGAATCTCTAGAAAAAGTATAATTGTAGATAGATCATCAGTTTCACATATCTATATTTAGGAGGTTTACATATGCTGTATAAAATGAGGAAAAATTTACCCTTTTTACTAATGGTATTACCAGGGTTTATTTGGTTATTAGTCATTAAATATTTACCAATGGCAGGTGTTGTCATTGCATTTAAAGATTTTCGCTATTATCCCGGAGGATTTATTAACAGTTTGCTAAAAAGTGAATGGGTTGGCTTTGACAACTTTAGATTTTTGTTTGCATCCAACGATGCCAAAGTAATCATTCGAAACACGTTAGGCTATAATATTATATTTATTATTACAGGAACTGTTCTTGCGGTATCCTTTGCAATTATGCTTAATGAGTTGACGAATCACCGCTTAAGCAAAATTTATCAGACGAGTATGTTCTTTCCGTATTTTTTATCGTGGGTCATCGTATCTTACTTCGTCTTTACTTTTTTGAGTATAGATAAGGGTGTAGTTAATAATATTTTGGTAAGCATGGGGCGAGAACCGGTGTCTTGGTATTCAGAGACAAAATGGTGGCCGTTCTTCCTAGTATTGATTAACAACTGGAAAAATGTAGGGTATTCTACCGTGTTTTACTTAGCAGCAATTGTAAGTATTGATAAGGCTTATTATGAATCAGCGATGCTTGATGGAGCAGGAAAGTGGAAACAGATTATATACATTACACTTCCCCATTTAAAACCAATGATCATAACCCTTACCGTCTTAGCTGTAGGTCGGATTTTCAATGCGGATTTTGGACTGTTTTATAATGTGCCCAAAGAATCCGGACCACTATTTCCGGTAACGAATGTTATTGATACATATGTATATCGTGGACTTATGAAAACAGGTGATGTTGGAATTACAACCGCAACAGGGCTTTTGCAATCAACAGTTGGTTTTATAATGATTATGCTTACTAACGCAATTATACGAAAAGTAGACAAAGAAAACAGCATTTTCTAAAGAAGGAGGTTATTATGTTCGCAAAAAGAAAGAGAAAAAATTTTCATCAGATATCAAGAGGACCAGAAATTGCCATTGCTGTTTTTTTTGGATTATTTTCACTAGCATGTTTTGTTCCGTTTTTACTTGTGATCGTGGCATCATTTACGGATGAAAGCACATTGATACAAAATGGATATACGCTATTTCCCGAAAAATATAGCTTGAACGCATATATTTATATTTTTAAAGTAGGAAAACAAATCTTGCGCTCTTTTGGTGTAACCATCTTCATTACAGTTATAGGTACAACACTTAGCTTGATTGTAACGTCGTTTTATTCTTATGCACTGACAAGACCAAAGTTCATCTTCCGTAAGTTTTTTAATTATGCAGCATTTTTTACGATGCTCTTTACAGGGGGATTGGTTCCGACGTATTTAGTAGTTACACGTGTTCTTGGCTTAGGAAATACAATTTGGGCACTGATACTTCCGCTATTAATGAATGCGTTTTATATTATTGTTATGCGTACATTTTTTAAAACAACCATACCGGAATCTATTATTGAAGCGGCACATATTGATGGAGCGGGTGAGTTTAGAACGTTTTTAAAAATTGTCGTTCCTATTTCCCTGCCATCCATTGCAACCATTGCGTTATTTACGACATTGGCGTATTGGAATGATTGGTTCCAAGCGTTACTATATATTGACTCGGCGGAATATATGCCTATTCAATATTTGATGATGAAAATTGAAAGTCAGATGCAGTTTCTCATCCAAAATGCAGATGCAATCGGAAGTAGTGCAATCTCTATTGCAGATTTACCGGCAGAGACCCTAAGAATGGCGATTGTAGTTATCTCAACGGTTCCGATTGCCTGTGCCTATCCCTTCTTCCAAAAGTATTTTGTTAAGGGACTGACTGTAGGCTCTGTAAAAGGATAGATGCACAGATTAGGAGACAAGGCAATGCAGTGTCAACGATATAGGAGGCATTATGAAAAGTGTATTTTCGATTGATGGCATAATGTATAAATGGGGAATGGCAATGATTGATGCCATCTATATGAATTTATTATGGATAGTGTTTACCTTGATTGGTCTTGGATTTACGGGGGGAGCGGCAACGGTTGCCTTAATGACTATGTTTAAAAGGAAGAATGAAGGCAAGGGAAATATTGGCTTTCATTACTTTTTTGAAGTGTTTAAGCAAAAGTTTCACATAGCAACAAAAGTTTGGCTGATTATGCTAAGTTGTATAGCGGTTATTTTAATTAACTTAACCCAGATGGATCGCTTGACGCGTATTTTTAGCAACCCGGTTCTGTTGCTGATCATCTTTGCAGTGCAGTTTACGCTGTTGATTCAAATTATAGCAACCACCACATATACGTTGATTTTGTTGGCATATAAATCAGGGACCATTAAACAGTTGTTTTTTGAAGCAACGGTGATGGCTTATCAATTTTTAGGAACGACAATCACACTTTTGGCACTGTTAAGTGTACTTGTGTATGGAAGTGTTTTTGTACCAATTTTTAATTTTGTAGGCATTAGTGTATTTAGTATTATTGCTATAAAAATGCTAAATACAAAAATCATCATAAAAGAGGAGGCACATCATGACGAATGAAAACATTCTTCTAATTACAACAGATCAACAGCGCTTTGATACAATACAAGCGCTTGGAAATAGGCACATTTTCACACCCCACCTAAATTATCTTGCGCAAGAGGGAATTGCCTTTACCAGAGGCTATGCAGATTGCCCGGTATGTGTTCCGTCAAGGACAACGATTATGACAGGATATCGAGGGTTTGAGTCTGGTGTGATTAGTAATGCGGATCATGAAAGCTTTATGAAAAAAATAACGGCAAAAAAAGCAACACTGCCGGGGATTTTGACAGAAAATGGATATCAAACAAAAGCCGTTGGAAAAATGCATTTTACACCGGCACGGGCAAACTATGGATTTGAGGATATGATATTGCCCCTTGATTATATGCGTGAGTATGATAAGAAGCAAGATCAAGCAAAACCGAAGGCGCATGGTATGGGTGAATGCCCATCGGAGCCGGGAATTTCAACGGTGCATGAAAATGACAGTATGACCCATTGGATTGTAGAAAAATCCATTGATTTTTTAGAAACCAGAGATACCACGCGACCTTTTTTCTTGTGGACAAGCTTTACAAAACCCCATCCTCCGTTTGATCCTTGTCTCAATTATTGGACGTTGTATCAAGATATTGATATTCCAGGACCGACGTATGGAGATTGGTCCCAAGATATTGAACATACGCCTCAAGGATTTTTAGCCGGGTCTTATGAAAATACCAATATGCACCTGCATACGAAGGAACAGATTAAGGTGATTAAAAGAGCATACTACGCACTGATTACGCAGATTGATTACTCTCTAGGTCGACTTTTTGGCGCGCTACGGGAGAATAATCTTTTTGAAAATACATGGATTGTGTTTGTCTCTGATCATGGGGAGATGCTAGGAGATCATCATGCGGCCCAAAAAAATCTATACTTTGAAGGATCGGCACATGTTCCGCTTATTATTCTTCCACCAACATCCAGACAGGAATTAAGAAAAGGGCAAAAAATAGATCGTATGGCAGAGATGGCAGATATCTATCCAACAATTCTTGAGATGGCAGGGATAGAAGCGACAAGCGAAGCGATGGGTGGGCGAAGTCTCTTTAAGGTCATGAACGATGATGTGGATAGAGTCTTCTATGGTAATACCCTTAATACGAATTTTTGCGTCATGAAAGATTACATGAAGTTAGTATATTCAAGACGAGGCGATCATTATCTATTATTTGATATGCAAAACGACCCGATGGAGGAACGTGACTTATCAACAGACCCACAGTACAAAGCGACGTATGAAGAATTAAAAACCTTATTATATGAACACATAAAGACAACCGTTCCACAGGTATTGGATGATACAGGCGAGCTTATTATTCTACCTGCACCATCATATCCTGGACAAGCCCAATCACGGTGGTTTGGCTTTCACTATAAAGACTACAGTATTGATACCTTTCATTAAGTGCTTGTGCACTTAGGAGAGTAAGATACCGGTAGCTGCTTCAGATAAAGCGGTAACATTTGCCATGGAGACATCGGTCATAAGAGCCTCGTGTGAAGGGGATACGATAAATCCGGGACCAAGTTTTTCTTTTAGCTGGCGGATGGTGCGATGAATTTCTTCAGGAGTGCCGCTAGGGAGCAAATGCTGTGCATCAACGGCGCCACAAAAGATTAGCTGATCTTTATATTGCACCAATTCATCAGCACTCATTTTTGCGGCAAGGGCTTGAAGGGGATGAAGTGCATGGATGCCGGTAGCAATGAGCTTGGGAATAACACGATAGATGGAACCACAAGAATGAAGCATAACATACTTGCCATAATGATTGCCTAAGTCAACGAGCTGTTTAAAATATGGCAAAACAAAGGTATCAAAAGCCTCAGGACTTACCAGAAGATCATTTTGTGTTCCAAAATCATTGCCAAAGAAAAAGATATCAATTAAATCACCAACGGCCTCAAAGCATAAGCGGTTGGCTTCTAAGTAGCATTCAACCATTTTGTTGGTAAGATAGGCAACCAACTCAGGATGTGTATACATTTTGATAAAATAGTTTTCCATCCCTAAAAAATCGGACATATTATGAAAAAAAGGTGACCAGAATCCACCAGCTACAGCGAAACCGCGTGCTCTTGCATCAAGAAGGAGTTCACGATATTCACTAAAGTCAAGATATTGCATATTAGGCCATTCAAAGGCCTCGATGTCTTTAATTGATTGCGCATCCTTAAGTTTTCCGCCTTCCCCAAGGTGATGAAGCGCTTCTCCTTGACGAAAATCAAAGAAAGGTCTTTGGTCGGGATGCTTCCAGCAGTACTTGTCTGCCATTAACCAAACCATATCATCATTAAGGGTTTCGGATAAATCAAGAGGATGGGGCGTTGTATTAAAGTGAGCAGCTATTTTATTGGCTTGCTCATCAATAGGATTACCCTTCCAAAAAGGGGTGCGATCGGTTTGTTTTCTTTCAAATGTTGCAATAATACGTTCACGACCAGTCATATTAACCTCCATATACATGTGCTGTTTATTTTTATTAAGAGTATCAATGTTATATTGAACGTATTATAGCATTGATAAGGAAAAAGATAGGAATGAAAAAAGGTCAAAAATCTTAGAAATTAGGACAAAAGATAGTGTGGTGATGGGTGTATATGAACAATTGTTTTGATGCGGAAAGTTTTATTGAAAAGGTGTATGTACCTAGCCAAAAACCCTATAGGTATACAGTCGGAGGCTATCGGCTAACGATAGACTATCACAATTATGTGAGCTTTAAGCATATGCTATCAAACAACATCCACCGGCACAATAATTATGAGATTTGTCTATGTCTATATGGACAAGGGCGATTCATACACAACAAGGAAAGTTTTAACATATCTGAAGGGACGATTTTTATTGCAGAGCCTTATCTCTTTCATGAGATTCAGTCGTCACAAGACTCTGCGTTATATCTTTTTTTCTTTGGACTACGTATTGAAAAAGTAACGGGTGAACAGGAAGTGTCAGTGGTCGGAGATTTTATGCATAGACATAGAACAGTGGTAGAGCACTGCCAAGACTTGTTTCATTATCTGCCGCTTATTGATCGTGAGATAAAAAAAAGCCGATTGGATTTATCAGATAAGCTCCTTGAGTTATTGAGTCTGGATATGATAGAACGCTTCATTGGTTCCTCAGAAGTTGACCGGGTTCATATGGAGAGAATGCGCGAGGTTGTTATACAGGCAGATGCATATGTATCAGAAAACTTGGCGGCAAAAATTACGGTAGAGGATGTAGCAAAAGAGTGTTATGTTAGTTCAAGACATCTACAGCGGATTGTCAAAGAACAGTTTCATCAAAGCGTCGGAAAATGGATTCTTGATAAGAAACTTCACGCTGCCTGCAGTCAACTGAAAAATGGGCAGTCAGTTAAAGAAGTTGCAAAGATGTTCGGGTTTATAGATCCAAATTATTTCTCGGTAGCTTTTAAGAAAAAATATGGTATACCCCCATCAATTTATAAGTAATGGTGACTAAAAAAACAACAAATTTTATTGAGAAAAAATGAGGTAAATAATGTTTTTTGAGATTGAACGAATAAATAAGATTGTAGAAGAGTTAAATGAACAAAAATATGTAAAAAAAATTGAAGTGACAGATGTAGTTTATAAAAAAATCAAAGCGTTTTCTCCAGAAGAAGCTAGTGCACACAAAGATGCATGGTGTGACTTTGAACCGGGAGGACGTTGGGGGCGTGACAGCAAATATGCATGGTTTAAGGCATCGATAGAAATCGATGAACAGCTTGCAGGAAAAAAACTAATATATCGAGTGATTACAGGTAAAGAAGGCGGATGGGACATTCATAATCCCCAGTTCCTTGCATTTGTTAATGGAAGTTCAAAGCAAGGTATGGATATTAATCACACAGAGTTTTTACTAACGAACCATTCTAACCTTGGAGAAAGGTTTGACATTGAGCTTCAGGCATATAACGGGTCCTTAGATACGTTGTCAGAATGTGAACAGGCAGTTCTTATCCTTGATGATGCCATTGAAAAACTATACTACGATTTGCTGATTCCTCTTGAGGCATGCAAACTCCTGCCCAAGGAAGATAAAGACCGGATTGATACACTTAAATGTTTAACCAAAGCAGTAAATAGGATTGATATGCGAATTCCTTACACACAAGAATATTATCAAAGTATTCATGAAGCAACCCAGTGTCTTGAAAGAGAATATTACAGTAAGCTTGATTCTAAGAACAATGTGGTGGCACGATGTGTTGGGCATACCCATATCGATGTAGCCTGGTTATGGGATCTTGAACAGACGCGTCAAAAAGTTCGCCGAAGCTTTGCGACGGTTTTGGAATTGATGAAACAATACGATGATTATATTTTTATGTCGAGTCAACCCCAAAACTACACGTTCATTAAAGAGGATGACCCTCAGATGTATGAAGAAATCAAAGAACGTATTAAAGAGGGACGCTGGGAACCAGAAGGTGCTATGTGGGTCGAAGCGGATTGTAATTTAAGTTCAGGTGAATCCTTGGTGCGCCAAGTTTTATTGGGCAAAAAGTATTTTAGAGATGAATTTGAAAAAGAAAGCAAAATCCTCTGGCTTCCGGATGTTTTTGGATATAGTGCGGCATTGCCTCAAATATTAAAAAAATCCTCAGTAGACTACTTCATGACAACAAAAATCAGTTGGAATGAGTATAATAAACTTCCCTATGATACCTTTGACTGGGTGGGGCTGGACGGAACAAAAATATTAACGCATTTTATTACAACAGCAAATTTTGATGATTTACCTGAAAAATTTATGACAACGTATAACGGAAATATAGATGTTAACTCGGTCAAAGGAGCCTGGGAGCGATATCAGCAAAAAGATATTAGCGATGAAGTGCTTATTAGTTTTGGTTATGGTGATGGCGGTGGTGGCCCGACCAAAAAAATGCTCGAAACGGCTAAGCGCCTAGAACAAGGTGTCAAAGGGGTTCCTACAGTAAAAATGAGCACGTCGACAGAGTTTTTTGAGACGCTGGATAAGAATGTATCGGATAATAAGAAACTTCCCCGATGGGTTGGAGAGCTTTACTTTGAATATCACCGGGGTACGCTTACGAGTATGGCAAGAAATAAGCGCTATAACCGAAAGTCAGAGTTTTTATATGAAGACCTTGAATGGGCTTCATCCATGGCAAAGATTATTAATGACACACCCTATCCTACACAGATTATTGACAAAGGATGGGAGATTATCTGCTTAAATCAGTTCCATGATATCATTCCGGGATCATCGATTAAGAAAGTGTATGAAGATTCCAAAGAACAGTACGAGGAAATTATTCAAATCGGTGAGGCGACGCTTCAAAGTCGTCTTGAAAGTATAGCAAAAGAAGTGGCAACAGGTAAAAAAGCAGTGGTTGTCTTTAATTCATTGTCCTTTGAGCGCTATGATTTGGTTCGATTTGAATATCCGAATCCTGTAGTTATCTATGATGATGGACAGGAGATTGAAAGTGTCTATGAAGATGGATATGTTGCCTTTTATGGAACAATTCCGTCAAAAGGATATAAAAGCTTTGAGATAGTAGATAGAGCTCAGGTACAAGCACCTATCGATAATACGCTTATTCTTTCAAAGCAATGTTTGGAAAATCAATTCTTTAAAATTCAATTAGATGAAACAGGATGTATTGTTTCCCTTTTTGATAAAAAAGAGGCGCGAGAAGTATTGATTCCAGGGCAACGAGGCAACGTATTGCAGGCGTTTGAGGATAAGCCGCATAACTGGGATGCTTGGGATATTAATATTTATTATCAGGAAAAAATGTGGGAAATTGAAGACGTTGAGTCAATTGAGGTTGAAAGCAATAACGGATTGGAAGGGACGCTTTGTATTAAGCGTAAATTCATGAATTCGACGCTTATCCAAAGAATGCATGTCTACCGAGATATACCACGTGTTGATTTTGAAAATGATATCGATTGGAAGGAAAAACATATATTGCTTAAAGCAGCATTTCCGGTAGATATTCATACAGAAAAAGCGGCGTATGATATTCAATTTGGAAATGTGGAAAGACCAACACATTGGAATACAAGTTGGGACATAGCCAAGTTTGAGGTTTGTGGTCATAAATGGGCAGATCTATCTGAAGGTAATTATGGGGTAAGCTTAATGAACGACTGTAAATACGGGTACGATATCAAAGATCAGAATATGCGCCTTACGTTACTTAAATCACCGACGATTCCCAACGAAGATGCGGATCGAGAACGACACCAGTTTGTGTATTCTCTATATCCGCATAAGGGAGATTTTAAAATTGGTGGAACCAATCAAGAAGCATATAAATTGAATGTAGCATTGTATGTACAGCTTGTGGAAGGCGCGAGCGGAAAACTTCCGGCAAAACTTTCAGCGGTTGATATAGGTCAAGATAATGTGGTTTGTGAAGTGCTAAAACAAAGCGAAGACAAGGGATATATTCTTCGTGTATATGAAGTCCATAATAAAAGAACCCGGTGTGACGTCAAGATGTTTAAAGCATTGGCAACGGTTGTTGAATGCGATCTTGAGGAACGTGCTATTGGGGATGTAGAGAAAGTCGAGGGGCAGCAGTTTAGTTTTGAGATTAAACCTTTTGAAGTTAAAACGTATAAGATTACCTTTGCATAAGCGATGCTTCTAAATTAAAACGGTAAGAAAAAACAAGCCATCGGAATTTCCGATGGCTTGTTTTCTACCTTTTTTTAAAGTCAGAAGGAGACAGGCCGACATATTTTTTGAATGTTCGGTAAAAATAATTTGGATCCGAGTAACCGACTTTTTTGGCGATATTAGCGGTCTTATCGTGGCTTTCCAATAATAGGGCTTTCGCCTTTTCGATTCGGTAATTGTTTAAATACTTTGGAAAGGAGATGCCAGTTTCTTTTTTGAACAGCTGACCCAAATATGTGGGATTGATATTGTACTTTACAGAATATTTTTTTAAGGATAAATCTTCGCTTAGGTGTGTCTGTAGGTGTTTGATGATTTCACAGATAATGGGATTCATGTCCATGTTCTGTTGGGATATATGCTTAAACAGATCGGCAAAAACTTGCTTAATACGTCGCTTTAAATCGTTTATATCCGTGACGCCATGAAGCTCAGAGAGGAATTTGATTTCGCGAAGAAACAGTTCATTCGAATCAAGCATATAATTTTTTGTACGGCTAAGTTGGATGAAGATTTCCATTACGATGATTCTTGGTATGTCAGGGTTTGAAATCGAATGCATGGACAAGCTATTAAAGAGAGTGTCAATATATATGTTTAATCCTTCAAGGTCTGCTTCGGCGACTAATTTGGAGATAAGGTCATGGTCGATATCAAAGGGTTGGGAATGTTCTTGAGTGATAATATCTCCTGGTTTTAATACAGTTTTACTTGGATGTACCAAAAAGTAATCAAATAGGGAAAGGGCCTGTACATAACTTTTTTGCACTTCGCGAAAAGAACTAACCAAAGTTCCAATAGTAGCTTGAATGGGAATGCGTTTGGCTTTGAATCGGGCAGTAAGTTTTTCTAATAGTTCTCCGGTAACGGATAAGAACCCGGATGGATCCAAGTTGCCATGAAAAATAATAACTAAGTCGCCAGATAAATCGTTAAAAATCATGGCATTGTCTATGATGTTTGGAACTTTTAGGCAGTTATCATATAGAACATCTTCTGAAACAATTTCGCCATCTTGATTAGGTATGCCACGAATCAGTGCGACTAAATAGTTAGAGCTATCAACAGTAATATTGAGTAAGTCGGCGCGACTAATCACTTCTTCAATAGATATCTTTCCTGTAATACAACGATACAAGATGGTATTTAACAAGATGTTTAGCTCGTCGGTGTTGACAGAGAAAGATGCCGGCTTTGTCTGTTTATCGAGTATCTCTGTGGCTGTTTTTAAAGTATCTTGTAGTTCGTCCATATTGACAGGTTTGGTCAGATAGTTATCAATACCTAGGCGAATGCCTTCTTTGACATACTCAAAATCATTGAAGCCACTTAAGATGATGAATTTACATTGCGCATTTTCTGCCTTGATTTTTTCAATCAATTCGATGCCGGACATTTCTGGCATTTTAATATCGGTGATAATGATATCTGCAGGACGCTTTTGGTATAAAGCATATGCTTCCACACCGTTATGGGCTTTGCCGATAACTTCTAATCCCAGTGCGTTCCAATCGATAAGAACATTGAGACCATCAACAATAAACGGATCATCGTCAACTAATATTACAGTATGCATGGTTAATCTCCTTTGTTAAAAAAATTTATGTTAATCGCTTCTGACAAGGTAAACGAAGCGTAACGGTGGTTCCTACATCAAGGGTCGATTCAATACTTAGACCATAGGAAGCGCCATATTGAATTTGCAACCGTTCATGGACATTGATGAGCCCGATGCTTTTGGCATCGATACTGTGATCGAGTGTAGAACGAATGGTATCTAAGGTTTGCTGATCCATTCCGCACCCGTTATCCGAGATGGTTATCCAGATATTTTCATCACGAATAAAACCTTTTATAATAATTTTATTGTCGTTACGATTTAAGTTGATACCATGAACAATATAGTTTTCCACAATAGGTTGGATGCTAAGCTTTATGATGCTATAGCTTAAAACTGCCGGATCGATATCGATATCAACATGTAGTTTGTCTACATATTGAATTTGAAATAATTGAAGGTAGAGGCGGCTATGGTTGATTTCTTCTTCGATGGTGATAATCGTGTCATAGTTTAATGATTTTCGAAAGAAGGTAGCTAAGATATAGATCATTTTACTGACATCCATATCATTGTTAATAGCTGCTCTCATACGTATGTTTTCTAGGGTGTTATAGAGAAAATGCGGATTGATTTGAGCTTGCAAAGCTTCAAGTTCTGCCGCCTTTTGTTTAAGTTGAAGAACGTATACTTTATCGATATAATTTTCTATTTCATGGCACATGACGTTAAAATTTTGTGCAATGGAGCCAAGTTCATCTTGGCGGGTGTCTAGTTGGATTCGGGAAGTAAAATCACCGGTCTTAATTTTATCAATTGCATCTGTAATCGTTTTTAATCGATAAGAATAAGAATGTGAATAGGTGAAGGTTAAAAAAACAATTAAGGCAATGCTAAGGATTGCACTGACAATAATAATCAAAGATGTTGGTCGCATGAGCTTATATACCAACGTTGTTGGGGTAAAATTAATGAGTGCAAGATCGGTGCTACCTATGGGCGTTACAAAAAAATGATGATCGAAGTTGGAGCTTTCAATGATGCTGTCGTCATTTGTGGCGATAATCTCTTTAATGCTAGATTCGTCAAATAATCCGTTTGAGGAGTCGTATAATACAGTTCCGCTGTTGTGAGCCAGAATAAAATCTCCATAATGATCATTCGCACCGGATCGTAAAAGGGTATCAATCTCGGAATCTAAATTATGGGTAAAGATCAAATAGCCTTTATTAATCAGGGTACTTGAATCTTGTATGCGAATGATAATATCAAAGGTATAATCACCGTTTTGTTTTTTGACATGAGGTTGAAAGGAATAATTACCGCTAAGGTTGAGTTCCTTGATAATTTCACTGTAAGTGGTGGCTTGCTCTGTTCCTTGACGATAAAAAAAGCTGTTGGCACGTTCATAGGTGTAGATAAATTCGTTATTACTATATAAAGAAATACTTTCAATACTGGGGTCTGCATTAACAATATTTTCAAAATAAACGCCCATTAATTTCATTGGAGAAAGATTGGTTTTATAAAATTGGTCAAGAGAATATAAAAGAAATTCATCCATACCAATATCTAAAAATGTTATAATGGTTTCTTGATAGTTTGCGTTTGCGTATAAAGTTTTTACAGCGTTATGTGCCTGGAAGTATTTTTGATTGACAAGTTCAATAATCGCATTATTGATGACTGTGTTTTGACTTTGAATATTATTTTTGGAACGTGTGTAGATCATACACAAAAAAGAAGTGGATAATCCAATAATAACAATGATGGTTATTATAGTGTAAAAAGTGATGATTTTTTTAAAAGATGCATTGTAGGAATATAAGTTTTTCATGGTAACCTCAATCTATTGGTCAAATATTACTTGCTTCATTAATTATAATATGATATATAGTGAATGTCCACTATAGGCAAGGTGAAAATTAGGGCAAAAAAGTGTGGAACTAAAAAAAGTCTAGTTAATATAAATATATTCAAGTGCTTTTTTAAAAAGAATTTGTGGGCTTTGGATAGTGCGATTAACTTTTTACAGTGAAACTAAATAAATGCAACTAGTAGAATAGAGACGGCACGTTATAATTTACATAGAGCTAAAGACAGTGGTAAAACATAGCTGCTTTAACTTGGGAACCGATTAAAAAGTATTAAGGGAGGAAAAACATGAAAAGATTATTAGCAATGATGTTAGCACTAACATTGGTTATGTCCTTGTTTGTTGGATGTGGCAAAAAGGAAGAAGGAACAACTGATTCAAAAACAGAAGGTACAACACAAGAGACAATAACAGAAAAAGAAGACCCTGTTGAGTTGATATGGTATACAATCGGAACACCACAACAGGACATGGGAATGGTTAATGACAAACTTAATGAGTATCTATTAGAAAAAATTAACGCTACAGTTAAAATTACACAATTTGACTGGGGTGAGTATACACAAAAGATGCAAGTTAAGATTGCCTCAGGAGAGCCATTTGATTTAATGTTTACATGCTCATGGGCAAATGACTATGCGACAAATGTTGCCAGAGGCGCATTGTTACCGCTTAATGATTTGGTCGATGAATATGCACCGGCAGTCAAAGAAAATTTAAACCCTCTTTTTCTTGAAGGAGCAGCGGTAAATGGTGAGATATATGCCTTACCAACGAATAAAGAGCTTGGATGGCAAGCGATGTGGATCTTTAACAAAGACCTTGTGGATAAGTATGATATGGACCTTAGTCAAGTATCTGACCTTGAAAGCTTAGAGCCATTACTACAAGTCATTAAAGAAAATGAACCAGAAATCCTACCTCTTGCATTTGACAAAGATGGTGGACCATTTATTCGTATGGATGGTGGAATCCTAGGCGACACAAGTCCTTTTGTTATCGAGTTTGACGGGGACACAATTTTAAACAAATATACAACAGATACATTCAAAGAAATCGCTAAGACGATGCATAGATACAGTGAATTAGGTTATATGCATCCAGATAGAACTGTAAGCTTAACGCGTGATATCAAACAAGCAGGAAAGTATTTTGTTGCTAAAGCACATTATCAACCTTATGCTGAAATCGTTTGGCAAAACAATGTATTCTCATCAACACCAATTGAACTTGTACCTGTTCATGAGCCATTTGCAAATAATGGATCAACGCGAGGAGCAATGCAAGGTATATCTGTTACTTCAGAGCATCCAGAAAAAACAATGGAGTTTTTAAACTTACTTTACACAGATGAATATGTCATTAACCTTATTGATTATGGTGTTGAAGACGTACATTATGAAGTACTTGATGAGACACATATTGCACGCACAGAACAAGGAAATAATAACTATAACTTCCCTGCATTCTCAGTAGGAAATCTCTTTAACACATACTCTTTTGAAGGAACACCAGATGACAAGTGGGAGAAGTTCGAAGAGTTTAACGATGCATGTGTTCAAGCACCAACACTTGGCTTTACACCGGACTTTGAACCTTATAAGATGCAATTAGCTTCCATCACCAATGTAAATGAAGAATATTGGGCAAGCATCAGTCTTGGCCTTGTGGATCCAGAAGAATATTTACCACAGGTTAATGAGAAGTTAGAAGCAGCAGGTATTAATGAAGTGATTGAAGGTCTTCAAGCACAATATGATGAATGGTTAAGTTCAAAATAATAATATGTTAACTGCCAATGGGATTGGGGATATGAAGAACCCAATCCCATTCAATAATTAACGATGATAAAAAAGTGAGAGAAATGACGATGAAAGAATATAAAATTATTGGAAATGTATTGGAAAATATTCCATGGGAAGATAAACCTGAAGGATGCAAGGATGTGTTATGGCGTTCATCAATGAATCCGATTATACCGCGTGATTTATTACCAAAATCAAACAGTATCTTTAACAGTGCAGTGGTTGCATTTGAAGATGGGTTTGCAGGCGTTTTTCGTGTGGACGATACGCGAAGAGAGATGCGTATTCATGCCGGTTTTAGTAAGGATGGTGTCCACTGGGATATTGACGAAAAACCGATAGAGTTCATAGGCGATATTGAACAAGTCAGTGAATTTGATTATGCCTATGATCCACGTGTAGTCTGGATTGAAGACCGATATTATGTGACATGGTGCAATGGATTTCATGGACCAACGATAGGCATTGCCTACACCTATGATTTTAAAGCATTTTATCAGATGGAAAATGCATTGCTTCCATATAATCGTAATGGAGTTCTTTTTCCAAGAAAAATCAATGGAAAATTTGCCATGTTAAGTCGTCCAAGTGATTCGGGGCATACACCTTTTGGCGATATTTTTTATAGCCAAAGTCCAGATCTAATTCACTGGGGACAACACCGACATGTTATGGAACCTAGAGGCTGGTGGCAGAGCACGAAAATCGGAGCAGGACCTGTTCCAATTGAGACGTCCGAAGGATGGCTGTTGATTTATCATGGTGTGTTGACTTCATGTAACGGTTATGTATACCATATGGGAGCGGCATTGCTTGATTTAGAAAAACCTTGGAAAGTTATTGCCAGAACAGAACCATATATATTAAACCCAAGACACGACTATGAATGTGTTGGTGATGTGCCAAATGTTGTCTTTCCTTGTGCAGCGTTAACCGATGAAGCGACCGGACGTATTGCTATTTACTATGGTGGAGCAGATACAGTCACATGCTTAGCATATACAACAGTCGATGAGCTTGTTCGCTTTACATTAGAAAACTCTAAGTTATAAACTTGCTGACAACGCGCACATAAAGTATAAGGAGAATTATGGAATCTAGGATTAGAATGTTGAATGTCTTGGATAAAAAGCCTGTAGATAGGCTGCCAGTGACGACCCATCATGTTCAAGACTATTTTTTAAAAAAGTACATGAAAGATATCAGTGTGGATGATTTTTTTGAGGAGGTCGGCTTAGATCCGATTGTTTGGATACATGAAATCAAAGGTGCAGATAATACGGGAACATTCATAAAAGATGGGGTGTTGCAAAGTGAAAATTGGCGTGTAACAGCTCAAGAGCTTCCGGACCCCGATTATAAAACGATTCGATATACGATTCATACACCCAAAAAACAACTGACCATGGTAAAACAATGCAATGAATATACTTGCTGGGTAGGCGAACATCTCGTTAAAGAAAAAAGTGATATTGATGTGATTGCTCAATATGCACCGATAGAACAATGTGATGTAGAGGCGATTAATAAAGTTGCAGCACAGACAGGCAATAAAGCGCTAATACGAGGAATGATTCCCAGTTTTCCTTTTTATGGTCAGCCTGGATGCTGGCAAGATGCAGCGTGTCTATTTGGTATTGAACCGTTGATTATGGAAACGTTTGATGACCCTGAGTGGGTACATGAGTTTTTAAAAGTACTTCATCATCGAAAGATGACCTATGTCAATTCGTTGGATAAAGCTGCTTTTGACATATTGGAACTAGGCGGTGGAGATGCATCCTCAACAGTTATTTCTCCAACAATTCTTGAGCAATTTGTATTGCCTTATGACAGTCAGATTATTCAAAAGGCAAAGGAGTTTAACCAACGAATTGCATACCATACATGTGGTGGCATGATGCCTATATTGGAACAATTGGCCTCGATGAAGCCTGCGGCACTAGAGACATTTACCCCGGTTGGTATGGGAGGCGATGTGGACTTAGCACAAGCAAAAAGGCGTATCGGTGATAAAGTGGCCATGATTGGCGGCTTTGATCAAGGAAAGTATTTTATGGGCGCATCAGAACAAGAGGTTCGAAGTGCAGTAAGAAAATGCTTTAACGAGGCAGGAGAAGGTGGCGGATTTATTTTATCCCCTTCAGATCATTTTTTTGATGCAAATCCAGAGCTTATAAAAGTGTTTGCCGACGAAGCAAAAAAATGTACGTATTAAACAAACGTGAAGGGCGTTATTCTCATCTTGAGAATAACGCCTTTTTATCAAACAGAGCCAAGAAACCATTAAAGTGTATGAAAATCTAGGTGATGAAAGACGGTGGAAGATACCAATGAATTTTGATGAAAAAGAGCTTGAACATATTCGCGTATCTATGGGAATCTTTTATAATACCACAGGGATTCCATGTATCTTGACTGATGAAGAAGGCAAAATTTTATATTGTGAAGGTGAGCGTAGAAATTACTGTGTTAAACTTCAAAATCTGCCTGAAAGTGCGTATACATGTCAATTAGCGCATAAAGAGGCGAGCAGGCAGGCACAGACGCTTGGTGAAGCCTATATATCCTATTGTCCTGCCGGGTTGATTAACTATAGTGTCGCCTTAACCAGCGGTAAACTGTTTAAGGGAGCGATTGTTGCAGGCCCGGTACATATGAGTGAACCCGATGATTATGAAGTGGATATGACCGTTAAAAAAATGCTGCTACCGCATCAAGAAAAGCAGATGCTTAAAAACTTGTATCGATTAATCCCGATGATCTCTCCAAATGTTGCAAGATATCAGTTGGAGCTGTTGACAATACTGGCAAAAGATATTATGTCAGACCATAAAAATGTTCTGGAAAAGAAAAAAGCCTTTTATGATGAACAACGTACCATTAGTGAACGTATTCAAGAGATAAAAGAAACGTTGCCCTTAGCAACAACAACGGGCAAGGGCTACCCGATTTATCTGGAAAAAGATTTGGCATTAGCAATTATCAAAGGTGATGCATCATCTGCAAAAGCAGTTCTTAATGAGCTCCTTGGCTATATATTTTTTATGCATAAAGGCGATAACAAAAAAATCATTGCAATGACACTAGAGCTTGTAGTCGTTATGTCAAGAGCGGCGGTTGAAGGTGGCGTGCGTTATGAAGAGATATCTAAAGTAACGCAGGATATGTTCTTAAAAACCTATGATTTAGAAGATATTGAGACTATATGTATGAATCTTATGGAAGTTTTGGAAGATATTATTTTATTTGTTTTTCCGATGGATACAAACAAGCAAGAGCAAATCGGGGTTATGCGAAAAGCGGTTATGTATATGAATCAGAACCTACAAAATAATATTGGTTTAGAAGATGTCGCTAAAGCCATTGGCTTAAGTCCAACATATTTTTCAAGAATGTTTAGCCAAGAAATGAAGATGACCTTTATCGATTATATGACAAAGATTCGTATTGAAGAAAGTAAAAAATACTTGGTGGATTCGGGACAAAGTATTAGCGATATCGCATTAAGGTTAGGATTTTCTGATCAAAGCTATTTTTCCAAAGTGTTTAAAAAAGTTGAAGGCATGACGCCGGGAAAATATCGAAAGATGTATTTATAATGATGGTGTAGAAATAAAGGTGGGTATACATGGACAGATTAGAAATAATAAATTCTTCACTGCGACAAGGCAATTCAGGGCAAACGCGTAAAAATGTCATTCAAGCCTTAGACAGTGGTTGTGATTGTCGCCAAATTATTGAAAGTATGTTAGCGGTCATGGAAGATGTGGGGCAGCAATTTAAAAATAATGAGCTGTTTGTACCGGAGGTGCTTATCATCGGAAGAGCCTTTAATGTTGCACTTGATGTCATGGGTCCCTTACTCGATGCCAAGCAGGAATATAAAGGAGTTGTTGTCATAGGAACGGTTCAAGGGGACCTACATGATATTGGCAAAAACCTTGTGAAGATGCTGATGGTTGGTACGGGAGCCAAAGTTATTGACCTGGGTGTTGATGTAAAACCGGAAGCGTTTGTGGAAGCAATCAAAGCATATCAACCGGATATTGTGGCCATGTCGGCATTATTAACAACAACGATGATTCAAATCAAACAGACGATTAAAGCGATTGAACAGGCCGGACTTAGAGATCAAGTTAAGATTTTTGTTGGGGGAGCACCGGTGACACAGCATTATGCGAAAAATGTAGGGGCGGATTATTATGCCCTTGATGCCGGGAGTGCGGCAGAAATTGTACGACAAGTGTATCGGAACAAAGTGGTCGAATAGACCTCAAGATATTACCAAAAGTGATAACGAACTTCTATCATAGAGGCTAAAAACAGATTAGAATGAAGCTAATATGATTATTAGGAGGTAATATGATGAGTCAAAATTATGAGCAAATCAGTGAGTTGTTGCAAAAAGGAAATATGCCGGAAGTGGTACGATTATGTCAAGAAGCAGTGCATAGCGGTGCACCTGCCTCTGAAATTCTAGAAGCACTTTTATCAGGGATGAGTGTTATCGGAGGAAAATTCAAACGCAATGAAGTCTTTGTCCCTGAAGTGTTGATAGCAGCAAGGGCAATGAACGGTGGATTAGATGTTATTAAACCACTCTTGGCATCCGAAGGTGTTCAGTCCATTGGAAAGGTTGTTATAGGAACGGTAAAAGGGGACTTGCATGATATCGGTAAAAACCTTGTAGCCATGATGTTAACAGGAGCTGGGCTTGAAGTTATTGATTTAGGTGTTGACGTATCAGCGGAAAAATATGTCGAGGCAATTGAAGAGCATGAGGCAGATATTGTGTGTATGTCAGCCCTATTGACAACAACCATGACGTATATGAAAACCGTTCTAGAGGCCATCAATGAAAGAGGGATTCGAGATAAGGTTAAGGTTATGGTCGGAGGTGCACCGGTCACAGATGAATACGCACTGGAAATCGGAGCGGATAAATATACAGCGGATGCGGCAACGGCTGCAGAAGAAGCGAAGATGTTATTAACAGCTTAAGCACATTGTGCAGTAGAAAAGGAGCCTTATCATGACAGGAAAAGAACGTATTCTTAATACATTAAATCATAAAACAACAGATAGAGCGCCGTGGGTACCCTTTGCAGGCGTTCATGCCGGAGCACTCATCGGAAAAAATGCGACCCAAGTACTCACCGATGGTGAGCTGCTTTTTGAAGCGTTAAAAAAGGTGAAAGAGTTATATGCACCTGATGGGATGCCGGTTGTTTTTGATTTGCAAGTGGAAGCAGAGATTTTGGGGTGTGAATTGGTGTGGGCAGATGAAGCGCCACCGTCAGTAAAGACACATCCGTTGGAAGATACGACACAGATGCTTTGTGACTGTAAACAACCGGAACCGGACAAAGGACGACTTCCAATGATTTTGGATGTAATGCAGAAGATGTATAGGGCCTATGGAGAAGATACGGCGTTATATGGATTGATTTGCGGGCCGTTTACCTTGGCATCACATCTTAGAGGGAACAACCTTTTTATGGACATGGTTTTGGATGAAGCCTATGTGAAAAAGCTTATGGAATACACAACAACGACAGCGCTTAAGATGTGTGACATGTATATAGACGCAGGAATGGATGTTATCGCAGTCGTTGATCCATTGGCCTCTCAGATATCACCGGAACACTTTAGCAGTATGTGTCATGAGGCATTTAAGACGATATATGATTACATACGCGCAAAGGGCAAAGCATCTTCCTTTTTTGTTTGTGGCAATGCAACGCGCCAGATTGAGGTGATGTGTCAGACAGGACCGGATTCCATTTCAGTGGATGAAAATGTAGAGATGAAAGCGGCAAAAGCCATCACAGATCAGTATAATGTTGCGATTGGAGGCAATATTCCCTTAACCACATTGATGCTCCATGGAACCCAGCAAGAAAATATGAAATATGTGGTGAATATGTTGGACGAACTAGGTAGCGATAATCTCATCATTGCTCCTGGGTGTGATATGCCGTATGCTGTTCCGGCAGAAAATACTATTGGAATAGCCCAGGCAGTTCGCGAGACGGACTCAGTGCGTGAGATGGTTAAAAATTATGAAGCACCAAAGGAAGACATAGAGGTAGAACTTCCGGATTATCAACACCTTGAAAAACCACTTGTTGAAGTGTTTACCCTTGATTCAGCAACGTGTGCGGCGTGTACATATATGATGGATGCTATGAATGTTGCAGGTGAAGCATACAAAGAACAAATCGATCTTATCGAATATAAATTCACCAAAAAAGAGAATATAGCTCGCTGCGTAAAAATGGGGGTTAAAAATCTACCCTGTGTATATATTAACGGAGAGCTAAAGTGGTCTTCCATCATTCCAAGTAGGGAAGAGCTGTTTGGCGAGATTGATAAGCATTTAAAACAATAAAAGTAGTAAAAATATTGGTATGGAGAAAACGCACATGGGTGAATACATTAAATTAAAGAGAAGGTTTGATAAAGAGGCAGTCTTAACAATGGTGGAGTGTTATAAAGATAATCCATCATATGCTTCATATAGTCAATTGTTTGATGAACTTGTTGAACAATATCTAGATAAAATCACACCCAAAGGGTATGTGGAGGTATATAAGGAACAAAACCGCATAGAATGCTTAGTAACGTTGGGACCAGATTGTGACCGATGGATAAGAGAAGCCTTTGACCATTACATGTACTTGGAGGGGATGCTACTTAATAGCTTGTTTGATATGATGCTGTATGAAGCCAGCAATCAATTGTATGAAACCGTTAAAACGATGGTTCCAAAAGGAAAACATTTGAGTATGCGTTATGAACCGGGACAATTAAACGTACCGATGCAAGAGCAACGCTATATTTTTGAAAGGTTGCAAAAAAGCTGTGATTTACAGATGTCCATTACACAAGGATGCATGCTTAATCCGACAAAGTCAACGGTGTATTATTATGAGCTTGTGGACTACGAGTGTGCATTTGGCATTGACCATGATTGTAGTCACTGCCAGACCCCATGTAGTAACAAAAAACATACAATAACAATTAAAAATCCAGATTCCTTACAAGTGTTACAAATCATACAAGGCAAAAAAGGAGAAAATATTTTAGACGTCTTAAGGCAAAACCATCGTTTTGTTGATGCACCTTGTGGTGGGAAAAAGGTTTGCGGTAAATGTAAAATACAAGTAGAAGAACATGAATTTTGCATAGAAGATGCAGAGCGGGCATTTTTAGGAGAGCATCTGGTTGAAGAAGGGTTTATATTGGCATGCTATCATGAATTGGACAGGGATTTAGTAATGTTGTCCAATGAAATGGGGGCAAAGGAAGAGATGAATACTCCCCAAAAAACACATATTGAAGCAGAGTATACACCTTATAAAATCACAGAACCTAAATATCCAAAAGATGAGAGAACACCCCACTTTGGCGTGGCAATAGATATTGGGACAACAACAATAGTGGTCAGTCTTATTGACTTAGTTTCAAAAGAAACTATCGCAACTAAAAAGGTACTCAATCCACAAAAAGCCTATGGAGCAGATGTGATTAGCCGTATTCATTATGTTAATGAACATAAGGAACATGATCTAGGTACGAGCATTCGTAATAAGTTATGGGAGTTAACAAAAGTATTATTGGAAGACCATGCACAACAGCTAGGTGCAAAGACCCTGGTTGAAATTGAAGAAATGGTTATCTCCGGTAATACGACAATGATATATCTGCTTCTTGATATCGTACCGGAAAAATTGGCGATAGCGCCTTTTGAAACCGTTTGTCCGCCACCGATTGTCTGCTCATCTCAGGATGTATTGGATATACCTTATATATTTGATATTGTTGTCATTCCATGGGTATCGGCCTATGTGGGAGGCGATATTGTCTCGGGGATGTATATGACGCAATTTGATCAGACACCAGGCAATAATCTTTTTATTGACATAGGGACCAATGGTGAAATGGCAATCAAAACAGAAAACGGATTGGTTTCAGCAGCGACGGCTGCCGGACCGGCTTTTGAAGGCGCAAATATCAAGTGTGGTATGGGATCTGTGGATGGAGCAATTTGTGAAATCCATAGGCAAGAAGAAGGCTATGGAATTGTGACCTTAGGTGGAGAAAAAGCAATTGGAATTAATGGGTCGGCCTTAGTCGATGGGGTTGCGTTATTACTTGAAGATAAAAAAGTGAATGCGATGGGATATATGGAATCACCGGAGATGATTTTTGAACATATCGGATTTTATCCAGAAGATATAAGACAGCTTCAACTGGCTAAAAGCGCCATATGTGCAGGCGTTGACGTGCTCATAGGTGAAGCCGGAATCCAGGTGGAGGATATTGATACGGTATACATCGCTGGAGGATTTGGCAGTCATCTAAATATTAAACATGCAATTACGATAGGCCTGATTCCAAAAGCTTTAGAGTCTAAGGTAAACGTGATTGGAAATGCATCTTTAGGCGGAGCGATACGTTGTCTTTTAGAACGCCGGGGGAAAGAAAAAATTGTTGAAATTGCTAAGGCATGTCAGTACTTAGAACTATCGAGTAATTATAGGTTTAATACGGCATATATGGAACGCATGATTTTTGAAATGGAGTGAATTCATGACCAATATATATTTAATCACAGGATTTTTGGGGGCTGGAAAAACAACGTTTTTAAACAGACAATTAGCGAATTGCACTAGAAAAACGGGAGTTTTGATCAATGAGTTTGGCAAGGTGAGTATGGATACAATCGCTATGGAGAGCCATGGAATTGATGTGTTGGAATTGACCAATGGATCGATTTTTTGTGCGTGTCTTAAGGACCGCTTTATAGAAGGGTTAATACAACTAGTACAAATGGATTTGGATGATATTTATATTGAAAGCTCCGGGTTATCCGATCCTTCAAACATGGAAAGTGTCCTAAAAATTCTAGAAAAAAAAGTACAGGATGTATCGTATGTATATAGGGGCTCCATATGTCTTGTGGATGGTCTGTATTTTTTTGAGGAACTAGAAAAACTGGCGAATGTAGAACGCCAGATAAAACATAGTCATTATATTATCATTAATAAAGCGGATCTTATTAGTGATAAGAAAATCATGGATATAAAAAAAGCCCTTGTTGCCATGAACCCGCATTGCATAATTGAGGTTGCAGACCATGGAAGGTGTCCCATGAATCCTGTGAAAAATCTTTATTATCCGATAGATGAAGATGAGACCATTAACACCCAAGACAATCGTCCCAAGCAGTTGATTATGTCTTTTTTGAAATCACCAACACGTGAGCAACTACAAGAATTTTTAGAGGAAATATGTGTCGGATTCTATCGATTCAAAGGTTATGTTCGAATCGATAACCAAATGTTTAAAGTGGATGGCGTGAACAAAAGAATTGATATGGTTGCAATAGACGAAAAAGCGCCTGGGTTAAACGCGAGTAACACCTTGGTATTTCTTGCGTCCAATGGCCTAGAAAGCATTACACTATTGCTAGCATCTGCAGAAAAATACATAGCGGGTCTATATAAAATTCAAGTCTAATTACCTCAATATTCATAGAGCATTGTCACCAATAGATATGCTATAATGGACTCAAAAAGGTAGGTGCGACAGATGAAAAATGCAATCGTCACAGGTGGGGCAAGTGGTATCGGACAAAGTATCGTTAAAGCCTTGATTCACGAAGGATATAGAGTAGGAATCATAGATTCAAACCTCAAAGCCATAGAAGCGCTGAGGACACAAGTGCCTTTGGATGCGTTGAAAATATTTCATGGAGATGTTGGTATCCAAGGAGATTTGGATGCTTTTGTTGCAATGCTGCGTGGGGAATTTGAGCATATTGACGTGCTTGTTAATAATGCCTGCTATAGTCGCGGGGGATTGGAAACTTGTGATTATGAAGCTTTTAATGAAGTGCTTCGTGTAGGTGCTAGTGCTCCTTTTTATTTGACCCAACAGTTGATGGATTTTTTTTCTGAAGAAGCCAGTATAATCAATATATCATCAACGCGGTACTTGATGTCCCAATCCAACACGGAAAGTTATACAGCGGCTAAAGGGGCTATTACAGCGTTGACACATGCTATGGCCGTAACGTTGCGAGGACGGGTTCGGGTCAATGCCATAAGTCCTGGCTGGATTGATACACAACAAGGCCAGTGGAGTGATGCAGATAAGGCGCAACATTTGGTAGAACGCATCGGTCAACCGCAAGATATTGCCAACATGGTTATATACTTAATTAGTGATAAAGCGGGATTTATTACCGGTCAGAATTTTATTGTTGATGGAGGCATGAGTAAGCAGATGATTTATCATGGAGATGAAGGGTGGAATAGGGAAATATAAAAAAGCCAGTAGGTATGACTATTGGCTTTTTTATTCGAGTATCTTATTTTGCAACGGTTAATACATGGTCATTGACGCTCACAGCTTCTGAACTGCCAAGGAGTAGGTTGAAATAATTTGCTGGGACATAAGTTGTACCATGAACCAATCTTGGGGCAACGCCAAGTTCTTTTGTATCAAGGATACTTGATGTGGAGATGCTTTTTGTAAAGTAGTGATTGTACCCAAGTTGAACTGTGGAGGTGATTTCACTATTGAAGATTGTAGCAGAACTTGTCTGTGCATCCCAAGTTAACTCAAAGCCCAAAGCTTCTGCAACTGCGCGTACAGGAACCATGACAACACCGTTTTGGACGACGGTTTGTACATCGGATAATACATTACCGTTGACAACAAGTTGGTTGATAAGCAATGCATTGATTTGATCAGAATCTATAGCGAACTCTTTTTCATTAGCTAGAGACAACACGGCACTTATTTCATTGGTAGTAACTGATTGATTCCAAAGCTCTTGGTTTTCATATTGTGCTTGTGTAATTAAACCTAATTCGTTTGCCTTAGCCATATATGGCATAGCATAGTGTGTATCCATGATCATAGGTTGTTCACCTTCGATTTGGATGACAACGGCACGAATAAGTTCTGCAAAGGTCAAGTTTTCAACACGAGGTTCACTGACTTTGTCTTGAGCTGTAGCCACTGGAAGAACAACAGCTTTTTCTGCGGCTGCTTGAGCTGGATAACTTAGGGCTGCAACGTCAAACCAAGCAAGAATTCGGTCGCCTTCTTTAATATCTGAGTAGTGTAATATATTTTTTGTTAAGTATGGCATCACATTTGTATCTTGATTAAAGTGAATGATATAGTCACCTTTTTTATTTAAAGCGCTGATGGCATCGTCTTTTTCAGTAATACGAGCAACGTCAATAAGAGTAGCGATACTTTCATTTTCTTTAACATTGGTCAAGATAACAAATGCAGCTGTTTGAGCAGGTAAGCTTCTTGTGGTAGCTGTTGAATGATAGACATAGATACTATCATCTTTTTTTAGGTCATTAATACTTGAAGCGGCTCCGGTTTCGTTATTGACAAAATAAGTTTCATCGGAAATATTTAAAACATAAGTTTGAACGTTGTCGTCATCAGTGTGTTGGATAGTCACAACAATTTGATTGTCAAGTATATCAACAATCGTTGCATTGGCACCAATAAAATCTGCTTGAGAAGTGATGGTATCAGTGGCTTCGTCGATCGCTATGCTAATGGGAACAGCTTTAATGGGAGCTGTGGCTGCCATAGCAAAAGTTGGGGTCAAAAGTGAAATACCTAAAGCAATTGATAACATAGTGGATAATCTTTTTTTTGTATTTTTCATAATAAAAACTCCTTTTCATATAATAATTAAATGATTTTTTTGTGTTGTTGTGTTGCCTTCGATATCTTTGACGTCAACAAAGGAACTAAAGTTCCATAAATAGGGAAAAAAATTTTTTACTTGCAGAAAACGGTTTCCTAAGATATGATAAGTAATAATCGGTTAGGTATTAAAGCGAAGCAGTTTAATATTTAAACCATAGTTTTTTAAAAGACGTAAAAAACAAGTGTAAATATTTAGGAGGAAAACAGAACCATGGAAAAACAGTTATCATCAATAATTCAACGGTTATATGGAACGTCAGAATCAATCGAAACGTGCTCAAACGAACAGTTGTATGAAGCGGTACTCTTTCTTACCAAAGAATATACAGATGAGAAGCCGATGATTCGAGGAAAGAAAAAAGTGTATTATATTTCTTCAGAATTTTTAATTGGAAAGCTTCTGTCAAATAATCTCATCAATCTGGGAATCTATGATGAACTCCAAGTGCTACTGGACAAAAAAGGCAGATCTTTAGCAGAACTTGAAGAGATTGAACCCGAGCCATCCCTTGGAAATGGTGGTCTCGGTCGATTGGCAGCATGTTTTTTAGACTCAATAGCAACATTAAATCTTCCAGGAGATGGTATCGGGCTAAATTATCACTATGGTTTGTTTAAACAAACCTTTAAAAACCTTAAGCAATATCCAGAAAAAAACACGTGGATAACACCAAATAGCTGGCTTACCAAAACAGAAAAATCATATACAGTTTCATTTAAAGACCAAGAGGTGGAATCTATATTATATGAAATTGATGTTATTGGATATAAAGGTAACAAAAATAAATTACGGCTTTTTGATTTAAAGTCGGTTGATCCTTCAATTGTTAGTGAAGGCATAACATTTGATAAAACACAAATCGATAAGAACTTGACATTATTTTTGTATCCAGATGATTCGGATAAAGATGGGCATTTGTTGCGAATATATCAACAATACTTTATGGTTAGTAACGGCGCACAGCTAATACTAGATGAGATGAAGGCAAACCACCACGATCTTTTACACTTGCATGAACATGCAATAATCCAAATCAATGATACGCACCCAACGATGGTCATTCCAGAACTTATTCGTTTGCTTGTTAAGGAAGGGATTGACATGGAGCAGGCTATCGAGATTGTGACAAAAACGTGTGCATATACCAACCATACTATTTTAGCAGAAGCACTTGAAAAATGGCCTCTTGAGTATATAGAACAGGTAGTGCCACAGCTTGTGCCCATTATTAAAGCATTAAATACACGGATTCAAGAGCAACATACGGCATCGAATGTGCAGATTATTGATCGAGATGGACGTGTGCATATGGCACACATGGCGATTCATTATGGATTTTCAGTGAATGGGGTTGCAGCTATCCATACAGACATCTTAAAGCAGACAGAGCTACAACAATTTTATAAGCTTTATCCAGACAAGTTTAACAACAAAACGAATGGGATTACTTTTAGACGATGGTTGTTAGGTTGTAATCCGGAGCTTACTTCCTTTTTAAAAGCATATATTGGGGATGGGTTTTTACAAGAAGCAACGGAACTTGAAAAACTATTGGCATTTGCGGATGACTCCAAAGCGCTAGAAACACTACAAAAGATTAAGCGTAACAATAAAGAAAACCTTGTAACCTATATGAAAACATATGAAAATATATCCATAAATCCAGACTCGATTTTTGATATTCAAATTAAAAGGCTGCACGAGTATAAGCGCCAACAGATGAATGCGCTTTATATTATTCACAAATACCTAGAAATCAAACGAGGAATCTATCCGACGACGCCACTAACATTTATCTTTGGAGCTAAGGCCGCTCCGGCATATACAATTGCACAAGATATTATTCATCTTCTGCTGGTTCTTCAAGAAATCATCGCCAAAGATCCACAGGTCAATCAACATATGCAGGTTGTCATGATTGAAAACTATAATGTAAGTAAAGCAGAGAAGCTCATTCCTGCATGTGATGTATCCGAGCAGATTTCCTTAGCCTCAAAAGAAGCTTCGGGAACAGGTAATATGAAATTTATGCTAAATGGAGCGTTGACACTGGGGACATCGGATGGCGCCAACGTAGAAATTCATGAATTAGTCGGTGATGACAATATTTATATCTTTGGAGAAAAGTCTGACCAAGTCATTACGCACTATCGACAGGGAACGTATAACGCAAAAGCGCTATATGACAGTAGTCGGGTGATTCGGGAAGCGCTTGATTTCATTCAGTCAGATAGCGTATTTAAGTATGGCGATAAAAAAAGTTTGACACGCTTGTATCAGGAGATTTTGAACAAGGATTATTTTATGACATTGCTTGATTTTGAAGCATATATTGCACAAAAAGATCAAATGTTTAAGGACTATGAAGATCAAGAGCGCTGGACGAAAAAGTGCCTTGTCAATATTGCAAAAGCCGGATTCTTCTCATCGGATCGAACCATTGCAGAGTATAACGAAGACATATGGAAGTTGAATGTGGATATTGTATAAGAAAATAAAAAGGCTATGTCAACCGTTTTTGAGAATGTCCCAAAAAAAATTAATAATTAGCACTGTCAGGTGCATGGCTTTTTTCTTTATGGTGCTTCGTCCCCATCCTCGCCGTAAGGCAGGCACCGGAGTCGTCCTAGTTGGACAGTACTTCCTGCGTATAGCAGGCAGACTCAAAGTCAATCCGATGGCGTTGCTGTTTTGCAAAGTTCGCAAATGTAGCCTGGCGCCATGGATGGTTGATAGGGGGAATGGTTTGCTTCTTAGGCTCGGATATTTTTGATAGGCTGTCAAAGTTAATCGAAGAGTATTCATGTTCAGGAATGAGCCTTAGGGCATAGGTTTCATCATTGATTGAAGTATAGAGCTGGTTATCGAAAGCTTGGATAACTAGAGATTTAGTACCTTTATAAAAGTGCTTAGGCAAACCATCTCGACCTGTTGGCATGTAATAATGCTTGTTGTAACGGATGCAATGACCATTATCGATTTTGCGGTCAGAAAGCACGGCAAGAATGAGGTTAATTTTTTCCTGAGGGGGTTGCTTTTCAAAGACACTTTTGATATGCTTGGAGTCTATTGCGAACTGAGCATTGTATTCTTTTATGTAGGAGTTCAAGAATACGTTGGCTTGCTTAGTCGTTGTCACACCTTTCAGTCGAAGTTCGACTGGAAGGCGTGATTGCAAAGTCTGGAACAACCGTTCAACCCGACCTTTGGCTTGGGGGATACTGGTGGTCTTAATATCAACTCCCAACTGATGACAAGCATAACTGAACTGAGTGAAGGTATCGGCTTCGATAGAAGCGGATCTTTTTTGTTTGTATTCAAAAACAGTGCGTCGGTCGGTATAAAACATATAGGGAATTCCATAATTGGATAGGATTTGATGGAATACGTTGTAATAGCCGTTAAGTGTCTCCTGTTCGTCGAAATAGGCGCCTACAATAGAGCCAGTAGCATCATCGATGGCGATGTGAAGTTGGGACTTTGTCTGACCGTACCATTGGTGGATGGAGGCGTCCATCTGCAACATTTCACCAAAGAAGGAACAGCGGGGACGGCGGGGATGGGCATCATCGATGTCGACCAAGGCAGTGTCGATTCTTTTGATGTCCTTTTTCGCTTTTGCCATTTTTTTCATAGCCTTGAGCCTTTCCTTCATCCTTCGTTTGGTTTTTCGGTTGGCCTTGGGTGATAGGATGAATTCGGTACTTAGAATGTTGTTGATGGTTGTGGCAGAAACCTGAATATGTTCGTACTTTGCCAAGAGTTCTTGGAAATGTGAGAAGTTGGCATCATAGTACTTGTTGCGGTAGAGATCCAAAATCTTCTGACGGGTTTCGTCATCAAGTGTGATGCTAGGCTTTCGCCCTTTGTTACCATGCTGGAAATAACCTTTGCCGTTTGCTTTGTAGCCGGCAATCATTCGGTTCACATGGCGAACGGAACAGCCGATCTTGATGGAAGCATTGAGTTTGTTACCGTTAGTTTCAACAAGTTTCTTGATAATTTCATATTTGTGATGTTCTTTCATGTTAAGTTCAATTTTTCGCATAATATAACCTCGTTCGTTTAGTGAGTTTCTATTATACGACATCCTTTCCCTTTGGGACATAATCAAATGTGGTTACTTAAGACATTATCAGATATGAATCAGAATATTGTATAAGAAAATAAAAAGGCTATTGCATATTTTTGGAGATTATGCTACTATACTGTTAACGGTTCCGGTAACGTTACTGATAACGTTGCCGAGAACGTTAACAAGAAATCAATCAATGATAGAAGGAGAGAAAACACATGAAAAATTGGGTGGTCAAAGTTTTAGCATTATCAATGGTTTTGGTTTTATTTGTAGGATGTAGTGGAGCGGGAGATTCATCAAATGATTCAAGCGACAATGCATCAACTGATACAGAAACACAAACAGATGCAAATGCCTCAGATCAATCAAATGAAACTGCTGACGGAAGTGGTGAAGAAGGTTCCGTATATTTCTTAAACTTTAAACCAGAGATTGAACAAGTATGGCAAAAAATCGCAAAAGAGTATACAGAAAAAACAGGTGTTGACGTAAAAGTTGTTACAGCTGCAGCAGGAACTTATGAGCAGACGCTTCGTTCTGAGATTGCAAAAAGTGATGCCCCAACATTATTCCAGATTAATGGACCTGTTGGCTATGAAGCTTGGAAGAGTTATACAAAAGATTTATCGGATACAGACTTATACAGTTGGCTGTTGGATAAGAGTTTAGTTGTATCAGGAGATGACGGCGGAGTCTATGGAATCCCTTATGTTGTTGAAGGCTATGGAATTATCTATAATGATGCTATCATGGATCAATACTTTGCATCAGCAAGCAAAACAACATCCTTTACTTCTATGGATGAAATCAATAACTATGCAGCACTTGAAGCGGTTGTTGAAGATATGACAGCGATTAAAGATGAATTGGGTATTCAAGGTGTTTTTGCATCAACATCATTTTCAACAGGTGAAGACTGGAGATGGCAAACACACTTAGCTAACTTACCGATCTATTATGAATTCAAAGAAAAAGGTATTGGTGATGCGGCAGAAATCGATTTAACTTATGGACAAGAATACAAAAATATTTTTGATTTGTATATTAATAACTCAATTACTAAACCAACACTTTTAAGTTCAAAAACAGTTAACGATTCGATGGCAGAATTTGCACTTGGTCAAGTTGCCATGGTTCAAAACGGTAACTGGGGATGGGGACAAATTAATGGCGTTGATGGTAATGTTGTTGCAGAAGAAGACGTGAAGTTCTTGCCAATATACACAGGTGTTGAAGGCGAAGAAAGTCAAGGGCTTTGTACCGGAACAGAAAACTTCTTTAGTATTAATGCACAAGCATCAGAAGCGGATCAACAAGCATCAATTGCATTTGTTGAATGGCTATTTTCATCCGATGAAGGTAAAAGCTATGTAACAAATGAGTTTGGTTTTATCGCTCCATTTAATACATTTGGTGATGATGAGACACCAACAGATCCATTAGCAAAAGAAGTATTACGCTATATGGCAGATGAATCATTAACATCTGTTTCATGGAACTTTACAGCATTCCCTTCACAGCAATTCAAAGATATTTTAGGCTATTCACTTCTTGATTATGCACAAGGAACAGGCGACTGGTCAGGAGTTGAGACAGCATTTGTTGAAGGATGGAAAGACGAAAAAGCGGCTACAGCGCAATAAATTAGATCTGTTTTCTATAACAATCATGAGGGTAAGCTTGCGCTTACCCTTTCACTAACTAAGGAGGAATTTTATGCAAAAAGCAATAAAAAAATATTTTTTTATTTTTGTTTTTCCCACGTTATTGGCGTTTATTGTTGTCTTCGTAGTGCCTTTTTTAATGGGAATATATCTGTCGTTTACTGAATTTACAACAGTAACGGATTCGACATGGGTAGGACTTGATAACTATATTAAAGTGTTTAAAGACCCGACTTTTGTACAAGCTATGGGCTTTACTGGGGCATTTACAATTGTATCTGTCATTTCTATTAATGTACTTGCATTTACGATTGCGTTGTTATTGACGCGGGGAATTCGAGGAACCAATATCTTTAGAACGGTATTTTTTATGCCAAACCTTATTGGAGGAATTGTCCTTGGATATATATGGCAATTAATTTTAAATGGAATACTGTATAAGTTTGACCGTACGTTGACCTTTGCTCCGGAATATGGATTCTGGGGACTGATTATTTTAATGAATTGGCAGATGATTGGATATATGATGGTTATCTACATTGCAGGTATTCAAAATATTCCGGGTGAACTTAATGAAGCTGCTAAAATCGATGGCGCTTCAAAATGGCAAATCTTAAAAAATGTCACGATACCTATGGTTATGCCGTCATTTACCATTTCATTGTTTCTTACATTGACGAACTCATTTAAGCTATTTGACCAAAACTTGGCATTAACAGGAGGCGCACCGGCGGCAAAGACAGAGATGCTGGCGTTAAATATTTATAATACATTTTATGGTCGTGTAGGATGGGAAGGTGTAGGCCAGGCCAAAGCCGTTATTTTCTTTATTATCGTTGCAGCGATTGCATTAACCCAGTTAAGTATCAGTCGTAAGCGGGAGGTACAACAATAATGAAAACAGTGAGAAAATATAACAAATTTGAAAAACCATTGATTGTGCTTTTTATCCTCTTATCGGGAGCCTTCCTTTTCCCGATTTTTGAGATTGCTATGAACTCCTTAAAAGGTCGTTTTTTTATTGCAGATGATCCTTTTAGTCTGCCAACAAAAGAAACTTTTGTCGGCTTGTTAAATTATACCGAAGGTGTCGGCAAAACAGGCTTTTTTCAAGCGTTTGGATGGTCGGTTTGGATTACGGTTGCTTCAGTTGCCGTTATCATTTTATTTACTTCAATGACCGCATGGTATATTGTTCGCGTGGATAATAAGGCAACATCTGCCTTATATTATTTATTTGTATTTGCAATGATTGTACCGTTTCAGATGGTGATGTTTACCATGTCAAAAGTAGCAAATATACTTCATTTAGATAATCCTTTAGGCATTATTTTTGTCTATTTGGGGTTTGGAGCTGGTTTAGCAGTATTTATGTTTAGTGGATTTATCAAATCTATTCCGTTAGAGATCGAAGAAGCTGCGATGATGGATGGATGTAACCCGGTACAGTTGTTTTTTAGAATCATTATGCCAATCCTTAAGCCGACAGCAATTACTATTACAATATTGCAGACGATGTGGATATGGAATGACTATCTGCTTCCCTACTTAATTCTTGGGACGGACTATAAGACCATACCGATTGCGATACAATATCTGCGTGGTGGGTATGGATCCATTGATATGGGAGCGATGATGGCGATGTTGGTTTTAGCAATATTACCTATTGTTATCTTGTATCTCTTTGGTCAGAAGTATATAATTGAAGGTGTAGTAGCCGGAGCAGTAAAAGGTTGATAAAAGAAAGAGGATGGATATGAGAAAAGCCGGAATATTAATGCCTATAGCAAGTTTGCCGTCACGATATGGTATTGGCGCATTTTCAAAAGATGCATATGACTTTGTCGATTGGCTCGTCGAAGCGGGACAAAGTTACTGGCAAGTTTTACCATTAGGACCGACAGGATATGGAGACAGTCCATATCAATCATTTTCAACATTTGCAGGAAATCCCTATTTCATTGACTTAGAAGAACTCGTACAGCAAGGCTATTTAACATACGAACAATGTGAGGCATACGATTTTGGGAAAAACCCAAGATATATTAACTATGAAAAAATATATCAAGCGAGATATCAAATCCTTCAACTTGCTTATAAGCAGAGCAATATAATGGAAGAGGAAGGGTTTCATCAGTTTGTAACGCGTGAAAAAAAGTGGCTTGAAGATTACGCTCTATATATGGTCATTAAGGATATCCATGAAGCAAAAGCTTGGAATCAATGGCCAAAAGAACTTAAAGAGCGCTCACCTCAAGCAATAGAAGCCGTTAAAGAAAAGTATTCAGAAGAAATAGGTTTTTACGAGTTTCAGCAATATATGTTTCACCGACAGTGGCAAAAACTTAAAACATATGCAAATCAAAAAGGTATTCAAATCATTGGAGACATACCTATTTATGTGGCTTTTGATTCTTCAGATGCCTGGGCTTCGCCGCAGCTTTTTGAGTTCAACGAACAATTGATGCCCTATAGTGTGGCAGGCTGTCCACCAGATAGTTTTTCAAGTACAGGACAATTATGGGGTAACCCGCTCTATAATTGGCAGCAACATAAAAAGATGCAGTATTCTTGGTGGATACAAAGACTTGAGCAGTGTTTTAAATGGTATGATATGGTACGCATTGATCATTTTCGGGGATTTGATGAATTTTATTCGATTCCAAGTGGTGACAAAACAGCGGAAAATGGATGCTGGAAAAAAGGACCTGGATATGATATATTTAAACAAATAAATGAATCATTATCAGATGCAAAAGTTATTGCAGAGGACCTTGGATATTTAACGGATACTGTGGTTGAACTCCTTAGACAAACAGGATATCCGGGAATGAAAGTTTTACAGTTTGCCTTTGATTCAAGAGAAGAAAGTGACTATTTGCCGCATAATTATACACAAAACTGTGTTGTATATACGGGGACGCATGACAATGATACTGTAAAAGGATGGTATCAAGCCATTTCACCCCAGGATAAGAAGCTATGCGATGAGTATCTTAATATTCGCTCGGATGATGCAGACAATATTCACTGGTACATGATTCGATCAGCGCTCTCAAGCGTTGCAAAAATAGCAATAATACCTATTCAAGATTATCTTGGCCTAGGAAGTGAAGCAAGGATTAACACACCATCGACACTAGGGAATAATTGGCATTGGAGATTATATCATAATGAACTAGGTTCTGCATTGGCAAAACATGTAGCACATATGACCAGACTATACGGACGATAAACGGAGGCTATGCAAAGAAAAAAGTTTTGGGGGTCTTAGAGTGAATACAATAACGATTAAAGATATTGCAAAGATATGTGGTGTGGGAGTAAGTACGGTATCGCGAGCGATTAACAATCATCCGGATATTAATAAGGAAACAAAGGACTATATACTGTCGGTAATTAAAGAGCACAATTATATTCCAAATAATAGTGCGAGAAATTTAAAACGCATCGAGACCAATGCGATTGCTGTTTTGGTCAAAGGGATTACGAATCCCTTTTTCACCGATATGATTAAAATCATGGAGCATGAAATTGAAAAACGCAAGTATTCATTAGTCTTACATCATGTTGAATTTAACGAAAATGAAATTGACGTCGCTCTAGAGTTGATTAAAGAAAAACGACTACGTGGTATTGTCTTTTTAGGAGGACACTTTAGTCATTCGGAAGATAAACTCAAAAAAATCCCGGTTCCATTTGTCTTAAGCACGATTGGCGGTATAGTTGATGAAAATAATCGCGAAGGATATTCGTCGGTTTCCGTCAATGATATTGAAGAAAGCAAAAAAATCGTCGAGTTTTTATTGGACCAAGGACATGAAAAAATAGCGATTATCTGTGCAGAAGCCAAAGATGAAAGTATTAGTGCATTAAGGCTTGAGGGATATTATAGGGCGCTTCGTAAGCACCATATTAAACCAAATCCATCATGGGTCTTTCGAATGCATAGTGATATTGAAGAATATTCCATTGAAAATGGGTATAACGTTGCAAGGGAAATTCTTGAATCCAAAGAAAACTTTACCGCTATTTATGCGATATCGGACATGCTTGCCATGGGCGCATGCAAGGCGTTGATTGATGGAGGAAAAAGTATACCTAGAGATTATTCTGTAGTTGGGTTTGATGGGATTAAGTTGGGAAAATATTACAATCCATCCATTACTACATTGGTTCAACCGGTCGATACGATTGCCTATGAGACCATACAATTACTTTTTGATGTCATTGAAAATGACAAAAAACATAAACACTTGACATTTGAAGGAACATTAGCTATTCGAGAATCAACAAAAGTGTTATAATAGAATGTGTCTAACCTATACGAGTATTCCTTTAAAGAGGTGTGTTTATGGAGCTGAGAAAATTTGTGGCACCAGAAATAATTAGCGGTTACCAAGCCAGTTTGCTTGTTGGACGATATTTAAAGCACTTTGCATCAAGATGTCCAATGGTGGTAACAGATCAGAACTTGGTACAATATGATTGGTTCACGCAGATTATGGAGTCTATTCGTGATGCTGTGGACGATGTAATTTTGTATACTGAGGTCACAGTGAACCCCAAAGATTATGAAGCGATGAAAGGGGCAGAGATATTTTTGTCCAAAAATTGCGACTTGATCATTGCCATTGGTGGTGGAAGTCCGATGGATTGTGCAAAATGTATTAGCATTGTCTCGACAAATGGTGGACATATATTGGACTATGAAGGGGTCGATGTGATTAATCTCCCGGGACCACCACTCATATGCATTCCTACAACAGCGGGAACAAGTGCAGATGTTTCTCAGTTTGCTATTATCAATGATGTAGAACAACAACTAAAAAAGACAATTATCAGTAAAAAAGTAGTGCCGGATTTGGCACTTATAGATCCGGTTCCGTTAATGACAAAAGATCGTTATTTAACGGCGTGCACCGGTATAGATGCATTAACACATGCGATTGAAGCATATGTGTCGAATGCCCAATCTCCGATAACAGATGTTCATGCACTAGAAGCCATAAAGCTTGTTCATGAAAATCTTATAGAGGCTTGCTCAGCCAAACGGAGTATTGAGACTATGTATAAGATGATGATTGCATCCTTATCCGCAGGACTCGCCTTTTCCAATGCCAGCCTTGGAGCGGTACATGCCTTAGCGCATAGCCTTGGAGGACGTCTGAATCTAGCACACGGTGAATGCAACAGTATCTTATTGGACCGCGTTATTGATATAAACTATACGAGTGCAACAAAACGATACGATACCATTGCGCAGATTTTTGGTATTGATATTAATCAAGGAAGGACAAAAGAGGCTCTTATTCAGTATATCCAAAATATACGTAAGACATTAAATATTCATGATCAGATTATTGTGTCAGATATTGATATACATGAGGAGTCCAGAGAGATGCTTCTTCAGGATTTAGTGGAAGGAGCCATCAATGACCCTTGCATGGTGACGAATCCAAAACAATTAAGCGAGGCTGAAGTGAGGTATATATATGAGCAAATACTCTAGGGAATCGATTATCGGTCTAGGGGAAGCTTCTTTTCGCAAGAATTATTACCCGGAATTACAAGAAAAAATTGTGGATTTGGAACGGATGAATCTTCGTAATGAAGCCTTGATTCGAGCGATTCCAGATATTATTCTTATCAGTGACTTGGAAGGGAATTTATTGCCTTTTGGGTCTTCTTTACGTCGAGAAAAAAAATTGCTCGATCAGATGTTGAATACAGAGCATGTTCTTACCGTTCTTAGAAACTGTGTAGGTAAGATTGGGCAGGAAAAAGAGCGTGTACAGTGTGCGTTTGAACTGGAAGTGGATCAGCAGCAGCGATACTTTGAAGTAAGGGCACATGCAACAGAACTAAACGAAGTACTTATCCTTATTCGAGATGTCACAACTGAATCACAGTTAAAGAGTCGCTTGCGATTTATGGCAGAACGCGACCCGTTGACATCATCATATAATCGTTGGTCCTTTGAAGAAAAGATGGAAAAGTATCACGAAAAAAATGAATCGAATTTTGGGCTTCTGGTTTTAGATATTGATGGACTCAAGTTTATTAATGATACATTAGGACACTTTCATGGTGATGAAGTCATAAAAAAAGTTAGTCGTATGATGCACAAGATTTTGGGCGAGGGTGCCTATATTGCCCGAATCGGTGGGGATGAATTTGGTGTCTTAATTAACAATGTCCAAAAAAAAGAATTAGAACAGGCACTATCAGATATCTATGGGGAAATTGGGCAGATGAATCAAAAAGAAGGTGCTATTCAAATAAGTGTATCGGTAGGATATGCTCTTCATGAAGAGGGATATATAGATGGCGTTAGCTTATATCAGGAAGCAGATAACAACATGTATCAGAATAAATTGTTGAAGACTTCAAGTTATCGCAGTAATCTTGTCAAATCCCTCATGAAGGCTTTGCAAGCCAGAGATTTCATTACGGAGGGACATGCAGATCGTATGGATGAGCTTGCAGAGGCGATAGGACGGCGTATGGGACTTTCTTCAGTTGAGTTGGACCGTATTGCATTACTTTGCAAATTCCACGATATTGGAAAGGTAGGGATTCCGGATTCTATCCTCAAGAAGCCGGGAAAACTGACGGAAGAAGAATATAAAATCATGAAGAATCATGCAGCTATAGGTGAGCGTATTGCACTGGCTTCAGGAGAGCTAAAAGAAATTGCACATCTTATTATGAAGCATCATGAACGTCATGATGGTAAAGGATATCCAATAGGACTTAAAGAGATGGAGATACCGATTGAATGTCAAATTCTTTCAGTGGTGGATACCTACGATGCCATGACAAATGATCGACCTTATCGCAAGGCGCTTAGTAGAGAGACGGCTATCAAAGAAATTGTCGCTTATCGCGGGACGCAATTTTCTCCAAAGGTTGTCGATGCTTTCTTAGAGGTAATGCAACGATAAAGGCAGTGCTAAAGCTTTAATGAAATTTTAATAAAGTTTATATGAATATCTCCTTGTTCAAGGGTATAATATGAGAAGAAGGAGTGGATGACGATGCAAATTATAGAAGCATTATTTTCGTTGTTTTTTACATTATTTACAGGTGTGTTGAATATAGCTTTTCGATTAATCGCGGCAGTTGTTGCAGGAATTGTAGCAGCTATTAAAGGGCGCAATCCTTTGTTTTGGGGGGCGTTGACCTTGATTTTTCCTTTAACGATATTGATAGTCTTTTTCTTACCAACAAAAGAGTATCGCGTTAAATCCTATTTAACGAATAAGCGGGAATTTCAACAAGGGAATATAGTTGTTAGTGCACTGATGGCATTAACCGCAACAGTAGCCAAAGCTGACGGACAGGTAACAAAGGAAGAAGTGACAATTATTCGCCAATTTGTCATGCAAAATTTTCGAATGTCCAAAATGGAACTTAATCAATATGAAGAAGCTTTTAACTATGGAAAAGACCATCCTGAGGAAATGAATGAGTATATCCGCATCTTAAAAAGTTACCATCATCAACGCGATTTTATTATGTCGATTAGTTATTTATTGGTGATGATAGCAGCCAAAAGCGGTGTGGTATCGGAGAAGGAAGATCAGCTTGTTCGACGCATTACTCTTGAATTAGGATTAACGGCATACGAATACGAAAGTATCAAACGATATATTGTTGGACATATGTCAGGTGCAAATGCAGGATATGGTCAATCCGGTTCAACAAATTATAATCAATATACCCAGAGTGTATCAAAAGAAGCGCTCGTTGAAAAATATACAAAAGTATTAGGTGTTCCACAAAATGCCGATGAAGGCACAATAAAAAAGGCGTACAGAAAATTAGCAAAAGAGTACCATCCGGATAAAGTAATGTCTGAAGGCATGCCGGATGAATATGTTGAATATGCAAATAAGCGTTTTTCAGAGATTAGCCATGCCTATGACCAGCTTAAGACGCTTGTATTTGAATAGGAGTTATTATGAACAAGAAAAGAATTATTAACCAATTGGCACTAATTTTACCTGCGGCACTGAGTTGCTTTTTGTGGGCAACGGCTATTCCGACCTTGAAGATCAGTTATGAACTGCTTGATATTCCGGCAGATGATATCTTTAATCGGTTTGTGCTTGCAGGTATTCGTTTTTTATTGGCAGGTGTATTGATTGGAGTATATCTTCTCGTTAAAGAGAAGAAGATTCCAATGCTAAAGGCGGCCCAATGGAAGACAATTATGGTCTTTGGGTTACTCAATACCACGCTACAATATATGTTTTTTTATACGGGAGTAGGTAATACAGGAGCAATCAAAGGTGTTCTTATAGATACATCAAAGCCTTTGATTGTTGTCATTTTAGCACATCTATTAACACAAGATGATAAAATTAACGTAAACAAGATTATTGGACTTATTATTGGGTTTGCAGGAATCATCCTGGCAAATCTTGAAAGTGCAGTAGGTGGAGGAATCAACCTTGAAGTGACATGGATGGGAGAAGGCGCCCTTGTGCTTGCTTCTTTGGTCTATGGTTTGGCGGTTCTTTATGGCAAGAAGGCGATGAAAACGATATCATCTGTTGTGCTCAACATGTATCAGATGATTTTTGGGTCGATTATTTTACTTGGTGTGGGTCTTATTGGAGCTGGAGGCTTTAATCTTGTCTTTAATATGCATGCACTTTTACTGTTGATATATTCAGCCTTTTTATCGGCGATTGCTTTTGTGGTTTGGTATGGACTGATTCACAAATATAACGCATCATCAGTGACAATATATATATTTTTGATTCCGGTTTTTGGATCCATTATCTCTTCCATTATTTTTCCGGAAGAGAACTTATCCATTTTTGTGCTTATCAGTCTTTTATTAATGACCATAAGCATTAACCTTGTGAATCGAAAAGGACAGACGAAAAAAGAGAGGATGACTTACTATGAAATTGAAGAAAATTCTACACCTTAGTGTAGTGGCAAGCTTGATGCTGGTACTGTTAACAGCTTGCCAAGGAGAGCTATATACACCAGATTCAGCCTCGGGGCAAGAGACGGATGATTATGTCGAAGTAAGAGTGGAAGCCCCTGAAAGTGAAACTGAGGAAACACAAGATACTCAAGATACAACGCAGGAAGTTGTGGATGTGGAAGAAGTGGATGAGGCTCCAGTGGAGACGCCGGAAGAAGAGCCCGAGACAGAAGCGTTGGAAGAAGAATCAGAGCAAAAACCAGAGCAAGGCATTACAGTCGAATTTGCAAATCAGTTTGACACGGAGGATACATATGACTTGGAGCTAGATCCCAGCACGTTGGACAATACGGATACGAGTTGGTCCTTTAGACGTAACAAAGATCATAGTCCGGTTACAGGCTATTATGACCTAGACTTAGAGCGCTATGGGGCCTATTTTATCAATCAGGAGGCATCAGAAGAAAAAGTAATGTATCTGACCTTTGACGAAGGCTATGAATATGGGTTCACACCGAAGATATTAGATGTATTGAAAGAAAATGACGTTCAGGCAGCTTTTTTTGTAACGAAGTATTTTATAGATAAAGAGCCGGAATTGATTCAGCGTATGGTCGATGAAGGACATATTGTTGCTAATCATTCCAATACCCATCCGGCCTTTCCATCGTTGACGGGCGACGAGATTTATGATGAGTTAAAGACGACCAATGACCGCTTTAAAGAGGTGACGGGACAAGATATGGATCCGTTCTTTAGACCACCTATGGGAAAATATAGCGAGCGAAGCCTTTACCTTGTTCGCAAACTGGGATATCGAAGTATTTTTTGGAGTATGGCATATGCAGATTGGGATGTCAACAAACAACCGGGGAAAGAGGTTGCCTACAATCATGTCATGGATAACTACCATAATGGAGCAATTATCTTATTGCATGCGGTGTCAGAATCAAATACACAGGCTCTTGATGATATTTTAAAATCGATGAAAGAAAAAGGCTATCGTTTTGGAAGTTTATATGAATTAGAATAGCATTTTATTGGCGGCTAATCCTTTACACCAAGGTTAATTTTATATATAATCATAAGGAATCGAGTAAAGAGCGTTTAGAGTTTATAGGAGGAATAAAATCAATGAATAAAGAAGCAATGAAGCTACGGTTGGATTTTAACAACATGATGGCAAACTTGATTGGCGAGCACGGTATTAGCGAAGAGGATTTTGCAAAACTTGAAGCTAAGATTGAAGCGGCTGAAAAAGGGATGGTCGAAAAACGCGCCAATGGTGGAATGGACTGGAGAGACTTACCTTATAATCAGGATGCTATTGTTGAAGATATTGTCAATTATGTAGAGGAAAATAAAGACTGGGTTGAATCCTTTGTTGTTCTAGGTATTGGTGGGTCAGCACTAGGACCAATTGCTGTTCAACAAGCAATCAATCACCCCCATTGGAATGAATTATCCAAAAAAAAACGTAAAGGATATCCAAAACTTTATGTTGTCGACAATGTGGATCCGGAAAAATTGGTTGCATTGTTTGATGTTATTGATTTAGAGACTTCTCTATTTAACGTTATCTCAAAATCAGGTGGAACCAGTGAGACCATGTCTCAATTTATGATTATCAAAGAAATGATTGAAAAAGAGCTTGGAAAAGATGCAATCAAAAAGCATATTGTTGCAACAACAGATGCGTCCAAAGGAACCCTTCGTCCAATAGCCGATGAAGAAGGTCTTAAAAGCTATATCATCCCAGCAGGTGTAGGGGGAAGATTCTCCGAGTTGACACCTGTAGGATTGCTACCGGCAGCTATGTGTGGCATTGATATTAAAACACTGCTCGAAGGTGCAGCTTACATGGATGAGCTATGTAAAACAGACGATACGTTCAAAAATCCGGCACATATGTATGGATTATTACAATATATCTCCATGCAACAAGGGAAAAACATCTCGATTGTTATGGCATATGCAGATGGATTAAAATATATTGCTGACTGGTATGCGCAGTTGTGGGCAGAATCTTTAGGGAAAAAATTCGACCTTGATGGTAAGGTGGTTAATGTAGGACAAACTCCGGTTAAAGCACTCGGAGCGACGGATCAACATTCACAGGTTCAACTTTATGCAGAAGGTCCACATGACAAAGTGGTTCTCTTTATGGGCGTTGATAACTATCGTTCAGAGATTACCATTCCAGAGATTTATGGTGATGTGCCTAACCTTGGATTCTTAGGCGGAGCAACCCATAATAAGCTTATTCAAACAGAACAAATGGCGACAGAGTATGCTTTGTTTAAAGCAGAACAAACCAACATGACATTAACGGTTCCTCAGATTAATGAGTTTACAGTAGGACAGATTCTTTACATGTTCGAGGTGGCTACAGGGTTTGCTGGAGAACTGATGAACATCAATGCTTTTGATCAACCAGGCGTTGAAGAAGGTAAAAACGCAACATATGCTATGTTTGGACGACCAGGTTATGAAGAGAAGAAAAAAGAGCTGGATGCTCGCCCAGAGAAAAAAGAAAAGTACATTATTTAAGGGCTCTTTGGATTAAGTAAAGTTATATATGTCAGAATAAAAGCTGATACGAACGAAAAAAAACGTTTGTATCAGCTTTATTATGTTCTTAGCAAATTCGACTTTAGCATTTTGCTATATCTTTTTGTCCTCTTCAATGATTTCGATTTCAAAGTAATCAAAATCGATGCTCTCAATAAATTGGTCATCGTGAAAGCTTGTCTTGGAAAACATGATGAGTTCTTTGGTGTTTTTATCAAACCAGTGTGGACGTTCCAAATCGAAATACTCACAAAATTGCTTAATGGCTTCATGTATTTTCTGATCTTTTGATAGGTCGCTATCTTCAATGGCTACGACATAGTCCTTAACAAAGCGCGTGTCTTTAATGATTTTTCCCCAAATACGGAACATAGTTTTATACCTCGTTGAATTTATGATTTTGCAACTTATACGACAATAATGCATGCTGTATAAATAGAGTATACGTGTAGAGCGAAAAAATGTAAAGGTGTGATCATTGATTTTTCATTCGAAATAGTTTGTCGATTGTCAGCTGTCAGCGGACCAAAAGGTAAAATTATTGTGCTATGCTAGATTCATGTTGTATGGATACATGATAGATTAATAAATACAAAGGAGAGTATAGGAGAGATTATGAAGGCAAGTACAATTTATTTTAGTACAATGAAGTTTGTGTGGATGAAATTATTATTAGGTTTGGTTGTCGTAATAGTAGCCGCAGTTTTATTTGTTCCATTTCTTCTGATTGGGACGATGTTTGATTTTACAGGACTTATGATGGTAATGATTGCATGGTTGGCATGCGTATATGGAATCAGACACCTTGTTATGCAGTATTTTGGATATATGGTAAAAGCCGGACATGTTGCCGTGATTACGGAGAGTATGATTCAACAAAAGATACCAACAAATTATTTTGAATTTGGGCTTCAGCAAGTGAAGGAAAAGTTTGTATCATCTAATGCTTTTTTTATTGTCGATAAGCTCATCTCAGGAGCAGTACGACAAATTCAAGGGAAGATGGAACGTATTGGGAATTGGCTAAATCATATTCCGGGAATAGGCGTTATTGTTCAAGTCCTTAATTTGTTTATATCTATTTCCTTAAATTATATTGATGAATGTTGTTTAGGCTATACTTTTTATCAAAAAGATGAAAATACATTTAAGAGTGCCGCAAAAGGCATCGTTGTGTATGCGCAAAATTGGAAAAAGATTTTAAAAAGTGCTGCAGTCACAACAGGGGTCGTTCTTTTGGTCATGTTTGGTACGGTGATTAGTTTATTCTTTGGATTTAGTATTTTACTATCTGCTTTTAATATTCAATCAGGATTTGCAATTATTCCGGCAATCTTTTTAACGTTAGCGATTAAGTCTTCGTTTATTGATAGCTGGATTCTAGTTAAGACAATGTGTACATATATGGAGATTGTTCCCGAAACAACGGTTTCCTTTGATTTATATGGAAAATTATCCAAGATGTCATCGCATTTTAGAGATTTATTGCATCAAGGAGATGTCTATGAAGAGCCATTAAGTGAAGCCCAAATATAAATATACTTAAAAAAATAACCGATATGCTTAAGCATATCGGTTATTTTATATCTATTCAATAGCGATACTTAATTGAGCTTCGAATGTTTTACCCGGTTCCAGCAAGACAATGCCCGGCTTTTTGGAGATGTCCCCCGTAAAGCCTAGCGGATCCCCATGACCTTGCCAGGGTTCAATACAGATAAACGGTGCATCGGCAGGTTGCCAGATGCCTAAGTCTGGTAAGTTGTCCCAGCTTACCGTGATACGTTCAGGTGTGGCATCAGAGACGAGACGAATGGAGTTAGAACGTACGTCCTTAAAGACGATGGCTCCAGTGTAATAATCTTTGGTCACTAAGGGAAGTACAGAGGAGTTTTTCATCCAAGGGGTGCGGTCGTTGAGGTCAATGAGATTGCCATTGAGTCCGATGCGCTCAAGCGTTTCAGCATGACTAAACTCTAGACGCCACTGTTCCAGGCGGTCAGTATTACCCGTAGGGCAGATAAACGCAGGATGGGTACCCAGTGAAAAAGGTAAGACGTCTGTACCTGTATTGTTAACAAGGTAGTCAATGGTAATACAGTTGTCTTTTAAGGTATAGATAAGCTCCAAGACAAAAGTAAAAGGATAAACCTTTAATGTATCTGAGTTTTGCGTCAAGCGAAATACAGCGCGATTCGCGCTGGACTCGGTGAGTTCAAACTCTGAGCGTCGTGCAAAACCATGGTTTCCCATGGAGTAGTAGTGTCCGTTAATAAGTATCTTATCTTCGTTAAGGCTCCCGATAAGTGGAAAAAGAACTGGAGAGCGTCCGGTCCAAAAGGCAGGATCTCCTGACCACATATAGTTAGCATTACTTTCGTTTAAAAAAAAGTGTGTTAATTCGGCGCCTAAGCTGTTAATGGTAGCGGTTACCTTTGCATTTTGTAGTGTGATTTCCATGTTTACCTCCTCGATTGCTTTGTTTTATAATACCATACTTAATAAAAGAATAATATTGAAAAACAGATTATTGATTGACAAAGGAAAAAAATCGTTGTATCATATAGGTATAACGTTAAACCAAATGATGGAAGTGAACACTATGGCGACAATAAAAGAAATAGCAAAATTATCGGGCGTAAGCCCAATGACTGTATCCAATGTCATTAATAAGAAACACAGTAAGGTTTCTCAAAAAACAATTGAAAAAGTAGAAAAAATTATTAAAGAGTTGGACTATGTACCCAATATGTCGGCAAGGTCTCTTGTAGCGAAGCATTCGAATATTATCGTTTTGATTATTCCACAGACACTAGAAGATGACCCGGACAAAGACTATGCGATGAAAAACCCTTTTTATGGAGAATTTATTAATAGTATTGAATATAATCTTAGAAAAAAAGGATGTTATATGATGTTAAGGTTTGTCTCAGAAGATGAAGAATACCATCAATCGCTGAAGGTGTGGAATGCCGATGGTGTGATTGTCTTGGGAACAGACCAGCAACAATTTGACCTTAACTTAGCTCGAATCGATATCCCCTTAGTTATGGTTGACTCTTATGTCAACGAGCAAGACAGTTATTGCACAGTTGTCAGTAATGACCGGGATGGGGGAAGAATCGCTGCAAGTTACTTATTAGAGCGGCAATGCAAGAAGTTTGGCGTAGCCTGTACCGATATTTCACAAAAAGGGGTTTCCCAAGAACGTTTTAACGGTTTTGTGGATTGCTTAAGTAGTCATGAGATTCAGATGGAATCTAAGCATATCTTTCAAGGATATCCTTCTTATGAGTATGGATTGCAGATCGCTGAAAAAATTAGTGCATCTCATATTGACGGGGTTTTTGCAACCTCGGATATGTTGGCCTTTGGGATTATGGAGGGACTGCAAAAATTAGGGCTGAACGTACCGGAAGATGTATCAGTCATAGGATTTGATGGATTATTTGTCAGTGAGTTAAGTAGTCCAAAATTAACAACAATCAAGCAAAATATTCAAGAAAAAGGTCGAGAAGCCGTGGACTTAATATTAAAGGTGAGACAAGACAATGCTTTTAGGGCAAGGGTGGTATTGCCGGTGAGCCTATTAAAAAAAGAATCAGTAAAATGATTTTTTTTTACCAAAAGAGTATAACGTTAAACCTGAAAAGGATTTAAGGAGAAATGAAGATGAAATGGTGGCAAGAAGCAGTTGTATATCAAGTGTATCCGAGAAGTTTTAAAGATAGCAATAATGATGGTATCGGGGATTTGCAGGGAATTATTTCAAAGTTGGATTATATCGCATACTTGGGCGTTGATGTGATATGGCTATCGCCGGTATATCAATCCCCTAATGATGATAATGGCTATGATATTAGTGATTATTATGGGATTATGGAAGAGTTTGGAACGATGGAGGATATGGAATTACTTATCCATGAAGCATCCTTAAGAGGAATTAAAATTATTATGGATCTAGTAGCCAATCATACATCAACATCCCATGAATGGTTTGTGCAAGCGACCAAGGACCCAAGTTCAAAATACCATGACTACTATTATTTTCGAGAGAATAATGGTCAAGTTCCCAATGATTTGCAATCCGTTTTTTTAGGTAGCGCATGGACATTACATGAAGACTTAGATGCGTACTATCTACATATGTTTGCAAAGACACAAGCAGATTTGAACTGGCATAACCCAGAGGTACGCCTTGAACTTTATAAGATGATTAATTGGTGGTTGGAAAAAGGGATTGGAGGATTCCGATTAGATGTTATTGACTATGTAGCCAAGGATATTGACAATAAAATTATTACCGATGGCCCTCTTTTGCATAGCTACATACAAGAAATGACACGTCACACCTTTAATAATTATGATGTGTTAACAGTCGGTGAGACATGGGGAGCGGATACCCAAAAAGCCATTGCATATTCAAACTTAGATGGATCAGAGTTATCAATGATTTTTAATTTTTCACATATTTTACTGGATCAAGAAGGTGAAGAAAAATGGGATTATAAGGAAGTAGACCTCATAGAGCTTAAGAGAAATTTTGAAGAGCGCCAAAGAGGATTGTACCAAAAAGGATGGGATGCCTTGTTTTGGTGTAATCATGATTTGCCAAGAATTGTTTCAAGATGGGGCAACGATCAAAAGTATCGCACAGAGTCGGCAAAAATGTTGGCGACTATTTTGCACCTGATGCAAGGAACACCGTATATATACCAAGGAGAAGAACTTGGTATGACTAATGTATGCTTTGATTCGATTGAGGATTATCGTGACATTGAAAGTATTAATATGTATGCAGATAGACGCCAAAAAGGCTATAGTCATGAAGCGATTATGGATTCGATATATCATATAGGAAGAGATAATGCAAGAACACCTATGCAATGGGATGATAGTTCATATGGAGGATTTTCAGAGGTTAAACCTTGGATCGGGGTCAATGCGAACTATCAAGAGATTAATGTATCTAGGCAGCAAGCGGATACAAGTTCAGTATTGTCTTACTATCGACGATTAATTGAACTTCGTAAAAAAAGTCAATATCGTACATTGATTCGCGAAGGTAGTTTTGAGTTAGTCGAGGCACAACATCCTGATGTTTTTGCATATAAACGTCAGTACAAGCAAGAAGAAGTATTGGTGGTATGTAACTTTAGAGATTATCCGGTGGAATTCTTAGAAAAAGGAGAGAAAGTCATTCTTTCCAATTATGATACATTGGGTGAAGGTAACTTTTTGAGACCGTATGAAGCCATTATCTATGGTCTTAATTAAATCATATAAGTTATAATAAAAGGAGAAGAGCATATGAAAAAAATGAAGGTAGTAGTTGTAGCACTATTGGTAGTGATGATTATGGTATCTAGTTGTGCTGGGGAGACGCAACAGACAAACCAAGAAAACGGGACACAGGACAATATGGAGGCGTCAACAGAATCTTCGACAGATGGTACAGATGGAGAAGCAAAGGATGTGGAGATTGTCTTTATGAATTACTCATCATCAGGAGCTAATGAAGAGGTACTAGGACAAATGGTTGAGGCTTTTGAAGCTAAGAATCCATCAATTAAAGTAGATGTCCGTACGTATGGATTTGAAGATTATTTTCAACAACTAGCAACATCTATAGCCGGCGGCATGACACCGGATGTTTTTGAACTCAATATTGAAAACTTTAGAGCTTATGCAAGCAAAGGGGTTTTAGCAAAAATCGATGGCATAGATACATCCAATATACATCCGACAACGCTAGAAGCATTTGCAATTGATGGTCAGCAGTATGGCTTGCCTACAAAATTTTCCAATATTGTTATGATCTATAATAAAGACTTATTTGACCAAGCGGGAGTGGACTATCCGACGAATGAGTGGACATGGGAAGAAGAACTTCAAGCGGCCACTAAGATACGTGCCATGGGGGAAAATTATTTTGGTGTGTATCGACCGATTCAGACATGGGAGTTTTATAAAACAGTGGTGCAAAATGGTGGAAGTATGATGAACGAAGATCAAACTGAATTTACCCTTAACTCGCCGGAAAATGTAGAAGCACTACAGATGATGATTGATCGCGTGAATACATATAATGTAACGCCGAATATGGATCAAATGGGCGGTATGGGAGATTGGGACCTCTTTAAATCCGGTCGCTTAGGAATGCTGGTGACAGGTATTTGGGCATTTTCTGATTTTAAAGATTCCATTGATTTTAATTGGGATATTGTCATTGAACCAGGAATTAAACAAAAGGCAACACACTTCTTTTCAGATGCTATTGTAGTAAGTGAAAATACAGATAAAAAAGCAGCAGCCATTGAATTTGCATCCTTTATTTCTGGAAGTCCAGAAGCAGCGGCCATTCGCTTAGAAGCGAATTGGGATTTACCTGTAGCACTTACGGATGAAGTGACACAAGAATATCTTGCCATCACTCCACCTGAGAATAAGCAAGCTGTGATTGATTCCCTAGACTATCTTGTTATGGCGCCATCGCTTGAGGACTTTAACGCAATTGCAGATACGTTAAATGATTACTTGGAGCAGGCCGTTATGGAAGTATTAACACCACAAGAAGCTCTAGATCAAGCGCAAGAAGAAATATCAGCACAATACTAAGTGGTCGTTCAAGATCCTTGAATCATCAAGGATCTTGAAACACTTTCTTCAAAGCAGGAGGTCAACATGAAATTATTATTAATGCGGAATAAAAAGTGGATTGTACTTTTTTTGATTCCAAGTGTCATAGGATATATGATTTTTTCACTTATTCCAATGATTGCTACAGTCTATCTTGGGTTTAGTTCATGGGATATAATCAGCGGCAAACCAGAAATGATAGGTCTAAGCAATTATATTAAGATTTTCACAACAAAAGAGTTTTATCAAGTTATGTTAAATACATTAAAGTATATTGTAATTTATATTCCACTGATGGTGGTAACATCGATGTTTATCGCCGGATTATTTAATACTGATGTTAAATCTGTAGGTGTTTTTAGAGTCCTATTGTTTATTCCTGTATTAACCTCATGGGTGGCAGGTGCGATGATCTGGAGAACGGTTTTAAGCTCTCAATATGGTTTAGTCAATAACTTTCTAGCGGTTTTTGGAATTGCAGGACCTGGATGGTTAACGGATCCGAAGTGGTCTATGGTTTCGATTGCCCTTGTGAGCGTTTGGAAGGATATCGGATTTTTTTCTTTGATAATTTTTGGAGGACTTCGAAATATTAATCCTTCAATTATTGAAGCGGCAAGAGTAGATGGTGCCAATCGGGTCAATGTATTTAGATATATCACCTTTCCCATGGTAACACCAACTTTATTTTTTGTCCTTGTAACGGCTATTATTAACTCATTTCAGCTTTTTCCACAGGTCATGGTAATGACTCAAGGAGGGCCATTAGGATCAACACAAGTGATGGTGGAACGTATATATACCTATGGGTTTAAGTATTATCAAATGGGATATGCGGCGGCTTTAGCACTTATGCTATTTGCTATGATTATGTTAATCACCTTGATACAGATGAAATTACAGAAAAAGTGGGTGTACTATGAATAAAAAAATAAAACTAAGAAGCCTATCCATCGTTATCTTTTTACTTTTTTTTACCACGATAAGCTTAATACCGTTTTTTTGGATGATATCTACATCGCTTAAAAATAGTGGAGCCTTGATGGCAATTCCTATAGAATGGATTCCAAAAGAGGTCTCGTATGATGCCTATATAAAAATTTTTACCAAGATTCCTTTTTTACAATCTTTGGCAAACAGTGTGTTAATTACACTTTTTTCGACCATGATTACGTTGACATCTGCAAGTATGGCAGCATTTATCTTTGCAAAGTTTGATTTTAAATACAAAAAAATACTCTTCACACTTTTTTTGGCCAGTTTGATGATTCCAATTCAAGTGACAGGCATTCCGATGTTTATCATCCTTACAAAGTTTCAATTAACCAATACATACTTAGGTGTCATTGCACCATCGATTTTTAATGTATTTGCAGTATTTTTGCTTAAACAGCACATGACTAATATTCCTAATGCATATATTGAAGCCGCTGTTTTAGACGGAGCCGGCTTTGTAAAAATATTTTTAAAGATTGTGGTTCCAATGAGTATTATTCCTTTAACGACACTTTTTGTCATTAATTTTATGAATTATTGGAATGATTATTTTTGGCCTTTAATCATTTTAACGGATCCCAACAAGATGACCTTGCCAGTTATACTAAGTAAGATGAATTCTCAATATGCAACAGAATATAATACACTAATGGCCGGAGCCCTAATTTCATTGCTTCCTATATTAGTGGTATATGCCTTTGCGCAAAAGTATTTCATCAGTGGAATTCAAGAAGGAGGAATCAAATAATGCGATATCCAGGACTTGCATATGTGGGCAATGGTCAGTTGGTGGGCTTATATGGCTTAAACGAGACAATACATGATCAAAAATCCATAGGGCTTCAGCATTTATATGTAGAGAACTATGAAACAGATTATATATATTCAGCATTATCCGTAGTGCAAGTAGATGATTGTTGCTATTATGGCGATCGCATAAAACCGCTTGCAGGACATCCTCAAAAACAGAAAAGTGCACAAAGTACATCTGAAAAAGGCTTTGTTTTCACCGATACCTTTGCGTATGAAGCGTTTGAGAAAAAAGATCGGATGTACTGTGCCAATGATACGTCCCTCGTGTTTGAGTGCCAAGTGAAAAATACAAGTCAAAAAGAGCTCAAAATGCAAATATCTAGTCTCATTGTTACAACTAATCATGAGAATCAGCTGTATAAAAAAGAAGATGAGGTTCGCCTGACCCACGATAATCAATGCCTCTATGTCCAGACTCAAGATGAGCAGCTGGTTTGTCGAGCATCCAAAGAATCACCGAGTGGCTTTATGTATCGAGGTATTCAAAATCTTTTGTATAAGGAAAAGCTTTTTGAGGAAGGGACCATAATAAGTCAGCAATCACTCGTTGTATCCTTGACAAAGACGATTCACTTAAAACCTTTTGAAAGCCATACATTTAAGTGGGCAATTACCACGCAAAAAAAGAGGGTGGATTTTGAAAAAAGCGAACAAACTGCGGTAACATATTGGCAACAATGGTTAGCGAAGACGCGTCATAAAGTTATCGAAACAAGTATTCCCAATCTTATTGCGCTCAAAGCGGTAAATATGAATGGGTTTATTCCGGCGGACTTAACAGGGCACTATTTTGCAAGCGATAATGTGAGCTTTTATGTACGAGATGCTTTACATGCGGCGAGAGCCTTTTTATACAGTGGATATTATGATGAATGCAAGCAGATTATTGAATGTGTAGACCAACTGCAACGAAGAGAAAATCATGAAATCTATCAGCGCTATAATGCACGACGCTTACCGGATGAAGGGGCTAACAACAATGTGTTTTCCCAGATTGACTTTATAGGCTATCTTTTGCGGGTTGTTGCAGATTTCTATCATCTTACACAAGAGCTTATTCTTCCGCTGCCCCAGTTAATAGAGGATGTGCATATATTGGAAAACATTCCGCAAAAAAACGGTCTATACGGCCCTGAAGGCGGTGTTAATGAAGGGGTTTACGGGCCTGCGTATATTACATCAACCAACATATTTATAACCGGCGGTATCATTGGTCTGGTCGAAATCATCCAAAAAGAGCAGGACCCAGTGTACAGCCAATACCTACCCGGGCTGGTGCAAACAATCCAAAGCCTTATTACATCCATTAATCGGACGTATTTAGAGGAGGGATATTTTGCCTATGGCTATGTTGAATATGATGAACAACTCGTTAAGCGCTATGATACACCCCAATTGTTCGGAGCCAGTTTAGGATATCCAATGGATACAAAGTATATCCAAAACTTTTATACCTTGTCGAAGATAGCGCTATATTATGACTATGGCTATGGATATAGCGAACAGCAGTATCATGATGGACCTTGGCTTTTTAATACAGCATTTGCAGCTCAAAATGCTTACTTACTTAAAGATAAAGCGCGCTACGATAAAATTATGCAGTGGATAGATGCGCATAAAAATGCTTATGGTTTGTTGCCAGAAGCTATTGATGCACGTGATGAGAATAACAGTTTTATAAATCCGCTTATGTGGGCCAATGCGGAATATATATGTGCCCAATATAGTCATATTATTCAAAAAATTCGAAATGAGGTGTCCTATGATCGCTGAAACATTAAGTATACAAGGTAATGATATATACAGAGATGAACACATTACGGTTCGATATGTTTCTGGAGAGGTTACTATAGAATGTACCTATAATCATGTTTATGGATTGGGAGAGCGTTATAACCACATCAACCATAAGGGGAAAAAGGTAGAAAATGTTGTGGAGGAACAGTTTTGCCATCAAGGGGAGAAGACATATTTCCCATTACCCTTTTTTATGCTGGATAATGGCTATGGCTTTTTTGTTGAATCGAAAAAAGAACTTAGCTTTGATTTAGATATGCCAATGCATATAAAAAATTTGGATGTTAAAAAAGATAGACTTGTTATCTTTAAGGGAAGTTATAAAGAATGTATCAAAGACTTTTTGACGTTGACGGGAGCGACCAAAAAAGCACCCGATTGGGTCTTTGGTCCTTGGATATCTGCACATCGATGGAATTCACAAAAAATGGTTGAAGCGGTTCAAGAAAAACTACGTACGATGGACTTCCCCATCACAGCCCTTGTCTTAGAACAATGGTCCGATGAAGCAACCTTCTATATTTTTAACGGTGCAACCTATCCAGACAAAGAGGTGCTCGCATATGAAGATTTTTCTTTTGAGCATAGCCCTTGGCCAGATCCAAAGGCAATGATAGATAAATTACATGACGATGGCATCAAGTTGCTATTGTGGCAATGTCCTGTCGTTAAATATATTCCAGAAGAAGAACCCTATAACCTACGCCATGCGAAAGAATGGGAAAGGGCTCAAAAGGAACGCCTTGTGTTATGGGCAGAAGATAAGCCGTACTTTATTCCAAAAGGGCATTGGTTTAATGGATCCATGGTTCCGGATTTTACCAATCCCCAGGCAAATCAATGGTGGTTTAATAATCGGCAGTATTTATTGGATATTGGAGTCGATGGCTTTAAGACTGATGGAGGAGAATTCATCTATAGCGAAGTGACAAATCATGTACAAGAAAATCAACAAGAGCTTAAGAATAATTATTCCTTGGAATATGTGCGCGCCTATTCTCAATTTTTAGGAGACAATCGCGTGGCCTTTAGTCGCGCGGGTTATGTTGGTCAGCAGACATACTCCTTACAGTGGGCGGGGGATCAAAAATCGACCTATGATGAACTGAAGGCAATTTATCGAGCTGGGATTAATGCAAGTCTATGTGGACAAATGCATTGGGGATTTGATATCGGTGGATTCGCAGGAGAATTACCTTCCCTCGATCTGTACTACCGTGCAAATCAGCTGGCGCTTTTTTCACCAATTATGCAGGTACATTCTGAACCGGTTGGAGGGCAGTTTTCTGCAACAGATCCTACACGCGCCTTTAATAATGAACGTACGCCTTGGAATATGGCTGGAAATGATGGAGAAGTTCTAGATGATATTCGCAGGATATATAACATGCGTATGAACTTATTGCCCTATATTTACTGTGAATATTTAAAAGCCTTGGAACAAAAAACTACTTTGATGAAGCATATGAATATTGATTATGTAGGCGTTTTTCCAGAAGAGCAATTTCTCTTTGGCGATTTAATCATTGCGCCGATACTTAGTAAAGATCAATCTAAAGTTCAGGTGGTATTACCAGAAGGTGACTATTACGACCTTTTTACACAGAAAAAGGTTAGCGATAAGGTTTTCATGGATCACTTATCCATAAAAGACATGGCAGCTTTTGTTCCTGAGGGAACAGCTATCGTTACACAAAAATCAACATTGATGCCTGAATCCATGACCAATGCCCTAGAGATGGACACCTTATATTTTCACTTGTATGGAGAAACGGGAACCTATAATTATAAGGACAAAAACAATGCACTAACCATAACCTGGACATCCTCAGAGGTCAATATTGAAGGTGACCAAACAAGTCAAATAAACTGGCAGCGTGTGCTATAAAGGTATAACATCACAAGATACGGTCACATTCATATGAATGTGACCGTTTTAATTGAATAAATATTGACATGCTTCTTAATACGTAATATATTACTTATAAAGAGTCAGACATTACGTATTTGGAGGATTAGCTATGGATGAGCATCGTATTGAAGTAGAACGTGAAGTTTTAGTATATTTTTTTCAATTATCAAACAGACTACAGGTTCTTCTAGACCAGCAACTTAAACCGGATCATTTAACAGCCAAGCAATTATTCATGATGATTGTTGTGGACTCGTTTGAGACCGCACCAGGTTTTTCACAAATAAGCGAACGCTTTGGAACAAGCAGGCAAAATGTAAAACAGCTGCTCTTAAAGCTGGAAAAAAATAGGTATGTAAAAATATATACAGATCAAGAGGATGCAAGGTATAAACGGGTACAACTTACACCGAAAGCAAAGAAGTATTGGAAACAAAGAGATCAACGAGATCTTTTTATGCTTAATAATATGTTTCAGAATATACGGATGCAAGAGATGCAAAAAGTTCAAGAAACCTTAAAAAAAGTAGACGAAAATATACAGGTGCTAAGTGGAGAAGGAAGGGAGCGTGAACTCCATGAAAACTAAGAAAAGATATCTTGAGCTCGTAAAATCAGCCAGTGACAATCAAGAGCAGCGACCGAATAACCAACGACCGGAAAAGATAACACAAGCAGATATACTAAAGCTTCCCCAACCTATCCAAAAGTACTTAAATTATGTAGGGGTGGTTGGGACAGAAAAAGTGGTAAACTTTAAAGCGCAGATTGAAGGAACATTAACCTTAAAACCTAAAGCTGAGCCGTTGCCATACATAGGAGAACAGTCGAATTTTATTGTGCAAGGGATTCGATTGTTCTATATGGAGGTATCGATGAAAAAGATAAAGCTCTATGGGCTCCACCACTTTGATCAAGAAGACGCACGTATGCAAATCAAGGTGTTTGACCTTTTTCAGGTAGTCAATGAAAATGGACAGCATATGCGTGAGGCTGAGACGGTAACTTTTTTTAATGATATGGTACTCTTTGTCCCCCAAACTTTGATTAGTGATCAAATCCAATGGAAGGAACTGGATGATTTTCATGTGGAAGCAACCTTCACCCACAATAATATTTGCATAAAGGCTATACTCATCTTTGACGCGCTAGGGCGTATTATAGATTTCACCTCAGACGATCGTTGGGTACGTGAAAAAGGAGGCGTTATGAAGCAAGTTCCATGGTCAACACCGATTTCAAAATACCAAACGATTAATGGGTTACACCTGCCTGCATATGGAGAGGCTGTTTGGCATTATCCAGAAGGAAAATTTAGTTACATAACACTGTTCATAAAAAATATTATATATAATTTTTGATAATTAATTTAAAAAAGGTATCGAAAAATGTATTTACCTGCGTATAGTATAGTGAAACATAATGAAGATGTATTTTACGAAATGGAGAGTGGAATAATGAAAAACAAAGTTACAAAGGTATTATCATTGGTTTTAATGTTTGCACTGTTACTATCGCAGGTGGCATATGCCAAGCCTCAAGGCAATGGACGTGAGTTTGCGCCAGGGCAACTTAAAAAGATGGAAGGCTATACAAACTTTTCACAAAGCCGAATTCGTGTGCGCGATCAATGGATGAACTATGATGAAATGCCGGTATTAAAACATAACCGTACGTTGATTCCGGTAAGAGCGATTACGGAAGCATTAGGATGTGAAGTTTTATGGTTTAACCCATATGCAGTCATCGTAAATCCAGAAGAAGATATGCTAATTATCTTTGATTTAGCAACCAATATTAAGCACGAAGATGGAAAAACTTATGTGTTTGATGATGAAGACAACAATTTTGAAGAACTATTACAACATGTTCAAGAATTTGATGCTCGACTAGCAGATGAAGAAGATATCGAAGCGTTCTATGAAGAACTAGAGGATATGTTAGATGAAGATAATCTTGTTGCCCTTGACGTAGCACCGGGTTTGATTAATAATAGAACATATGTACCATTACGTTTTATTGCAGAGACATTTGGTCTTCGCGTTCGCTACAATGATGAGACAAAAGAAATTGATATTGATGATGAATTTGATACTCCGGTATTAGATCCAGATGAAGAAAAACTAGATGAACCAGAGGATGTTGTTATTCGTATCGATTTAAATGGTCATCGTTTTGAAGGTATTACATATGAAGATAAATTCTTAAAAGAAGACGTTGATTATACTACGACAACGTCAAGTGCCTTTATAGTTCGACTTCAAGAAGAATTTATTGAAGAACTTGAGGAAGAAAAAGTGACACTTGAATTTGTTTTTAAAAATGATGAAGATGAGGAAATTACAGTAGAGTTTGAATTAGTACTTGACTATATGGACCAAACACCAACAATTAGTGTTATGAGTATTGAATTTGATGAAGATGCATTTGAAGAGAGTTCATATGCGAACAAATATGGAAACCTTGTCATTGAGCTTGAATCAAATGGCTGGGATTTTGAAGGTATCTCTGGACTAGATGAAGACGATGAATACTATTTAAGTGCAAAAGAAGATGAAGTCATGATTACAAAAGAATACCTTAATGATCTGGATGACGGAGACTATGCACTTCAATTTGTTTTTGAAATGGATGATCTTGTTCATGTAGAATATCTGGAAATTGAGGTAAACTAGAAAGAAAAAAACATACCTAGGGTGAATTCGATGAGTAAAAAACTCGATAGTAAAATTATGCAATTAAAGAATACAGATAATCAAGAGCAGATTAATCAGCTCATCATAGACTATCAACCGTTTGTGTTGAATGTTATTACTGAGCTAAAAAAGAGCTATGTGGATATTGATAATGATGATGAATTTTCTGTAGGTTTAATGGCATTTTATGAAGCTCTAGAAAAATACAACGAGGCGCGTGGAGACTTTTTGAGCTTCGCTCGCCTCGTTATTGATAGTCGAATAAAAGATTACTGGGCACAGCAAAAGTCGGAAGCATCTATCGAAGAACTCGAAAGGCTAAGTACACACCAGGATGTTGAGGAAGAGGTATTGCTTCGAAAAGAAATCGAGGATTTTGAAAAAGTACTGAGACTTTTTGGCTTATCTTTTGAAAAATTGGTCGCCAGTTCTCCGAAGCATCAAGATACCAGAAAAAGAGCAAAAGAGATTGGGTTACGTGCATCCGAAGAACAAGACCTGATGACACACTTATATAACAAAAAAAGACTTCCTGTCACACAAATCTCACGAAGATTTCAAGTGAGTTTAGTTATCATTAAACGCAGTAAGATAATGATTACATCGATTATGATTATTGCTAAAGAAAAATTTGGTCGGATAATGGAATGGATTCAATGATAGAGGTGTTAAAAATGATCAAAAAAGGTCTTGTTGTAAAATTAGGAAAAGATTATATTATTGTTATGACCAATGAAGGAGAATATGAGAACATTGTTTTGCGGGAAAGGGTCACCTTAGGTTCAAAAATAATGTATACAGACAAGGATGTCCTTATTAATCCAACAACTACGTCGTACACAACAAAATACTATAGATATGCAGTCGCAGCAAGTATAGTCTTAATACTACTCGTTAGTTTGTTCGTTCGCTCAGCAGTTCTTTATCAAGAACAGCCACCGATGGAACAAACAGTCGCAACAATTATTGCAGTAGATATTAACCCGAGCTTTCAATTAATGGCTAATCCAGAAGATGTTATTATTCAAGTAAGAGCAATGAATAAAGATGCCAAGACAATAGATGGGGAAAGTGTCATAGGTTTAAATATAGAGGAAGCCATTGAGCAGATTGTATACTTGGCAGATGAGGCCCACTTTATCAATATCTCTGATGAAGATGAAGACTATATTCTTGTCACGGTAGTTTCTGCTGCAAATGGAGAAGCCATCATTCCAGAAGATGAGGCCATAGAACTTGATGCAGAGACCACTCAAATCAAAGTTGCTGAAATTAGAGAAAAAATCAATAGCAGTGCGATTTTAAACAAAGTGAATTTTGCAGTTATTTCTGCAACACAAAAACAGCTTGAAGAAGCTACACAAAAAGCAATACCTGCGGGACTATATGTTGCAGGTGTTCGTGAAGAAGTAACAGTAAAAGAGTATTTTTCTAAAGAAGAAAAAAAAGAAGCATTTAAAACGAATGGAAAAGTAATTGACAAAGAGGCGCTAAAAGAAGCGCTCAAAGAGGCGAAATCCACAGACAACAATGCGTTAAGAAGTGAAGAAAAACCAGGTCAAGACAAACGCCAAGACAAAGACAAGAATCAAGATAAAAATAAAGACAAGGACCAAGTCCAAGACAAAGACAAGGACCAAGTCCAAGATCAAGACAAGGACCAAGTCCAAGATCAGGATAAGGATAAAGTCCAAGATCAAGACAAGGACCAAGTCCAAGATCAGGACAAGGACCAAGTCCAAGATCAGGACAAGGATAAAGTCCAAGATCAAGACAAGGATAAAGTCCAAGATCAGGACAAGGACCAAGTCCAAGATCAGGATAAGGATAAAGTCCAAGATCAGGACAAGGACCAAGTCCAAGATCAGGACAAAGACCAAGTTCAAGATCAAACACAAGATGAGAAAAATAATGGAAAGCAAAATAATGGAAATGGAAATGCAAAGAATTAATGCTCAAATAAAGAGAGCCATTCACCATATCCTTCTTTTTCCATATCTTCAAGTGGGATAAAACGTAGGGCCGCACTATTGATACAGTAGCGCAAGCCTCCTCGATCAATGGGGCCGTCGTCAAAGACGTGCCCCAGATGGCTATCCCCAAGTTGTGAACGGACTTCGGTACGTTGCATATGATGACTATAGTCTTTTTTAAAATTTATGACTTCGGTTTCAATCGGTTGAGTAAAACTTGGCCAACCGCAACCGGAGTCATATTTATCTAGAGAAGTAAATAGAGGCTCACCACTTACAACATCCACATAGATTCCAGGAGCATCAGTATTATAGTAGGCATTGTTAAATGGGGGTTCTGTTTTATTTTGTTGTGTAATGGCATATTGCTCTTTGGTTAACATCTTTTTTAAGATATCATCACTAGGTTTTTTAAAATTATTGGAACGCATTTTATCACCTCTTCTAAGACACATAACGACCAAGTTACACTTCTTATTATATCGGACAACCACATTTTCGTAAAGAAAATAGGTGCTAGTGTGTATATGAAAAACCATGATATAATAAAGCGGTGAGAAAGTTTCATAGAACATGTAATAAAAGGAGATTGAAAATGCAAATACGTTTAGCTAAGTATGAGGATATAGAGACTATTATGGAAATATATGCATATGCCCGCGGCATCATGCAGCAGACAAAGAATCCAACCCAGTGGAAGGATAGCTATCCTTCGAAGCAATTAATTGAATCGGATATTAAAAATCAATACTGCTATGTAGGCGTCGATGATGCGAAGAAGCTTCGCTTTGTTTTTGCGTTCATCTGTGATGTGGATCCGACATATGGATATATTGAAGAAGGGCAGTGGCTCAATGATGAGCCCTATGGAACAATTCATCGAATTGCAAGCGATGGTCAAGTCAAGGGCGTGTTCAATCAATGCGTAGAATTTTGTCGTGAGCAGAAGGATAATATTCGTATAGATACTCATGCAGACAACAAAATCATGCAACATCAGATTCAAAAAAATGGATTTGTTAAGTGTGGAATTATATATGTAGAGGATAAGAGCCCGCGCTTAGCATATCAATGGACACGACTTCAATGAAAGCGGTAGGAGACATAATGACACGAACAATGAAAAAAAATGGCGAGAGCATAGATATTCAAGTTATACATAAAAAGCGTAAAACCCTAGGAATCTATATTGACGTATATGGAAATATAGAAGTACGAATCCCAAATCAAACGACGGAGAGTCAACTAGATGCATTTATTGAAAGTAAATGGACATGGATACAAAAAACTGCAAATGAGATGCGGGAAAAAACAAAGGGGTTCCAGAAAAAAGAATATATAGAAGGAGAGCGGTTTTTATATTTAGGTAAAGAATATCCTATACAAATCTTTAGCTCAGAAAATTATGCAGGTGTGGTGTTTGAAGAGAATGGATTTAATATTTATACGTTGCAACATGATGATGCGGTCATAAAAAAGCTCATGACCAAGTTCTATAAACAAGAATGTAAAAAAATTATAGAAAAACGGATTGCATTTTATCAGAAGTTTTTTTCGGTTAAACCAAGAAGCATAAAAATCTCAGCAAACAAAAAAACATGGGGGACATGCAACAGTCAACGAGAACTGACCTTTAATTGGAAATTGGCGATGGCTCCCATCGAGATTATTGATTATGTCGTTGTCCATGAAATGTGCCATATGATTCACTTAAATCATGACCGTTCATTTTGGCGGCTTGTAGGCAAGTATATAGCCGAATATGAAGCGTGCCAAGAGTGGCTAAGACAATCCCATTGGAAAATGGTTGTCTAGCCAAACTGAATCATCATCATAGAGAGAAAACCAGTAAAGAAGATGACGATTGCCATAATGATTTGATTAAAGGTAAGTTCCAACTCTTGTATTTTTGTAAATAAGCGCATGCGTAGGTAGACATATCGATAAAACAAAAATCCTACAAGCAAGGTGGCAAGGTAGATGAAGAACTTGCTAAAATAGTTTGAAGCTGAGACATATACATCAAAATCAAACATTACGCTCATAATCATTGGACCAAAGACTCCACCTAAAAAGCAGGTTGCTGCTAAAAGGAGAATAACAATCTTTTGATTCCAGGCAATATGAAAGCGCTTTTTAGAATGGCCGCCAAGCATCTGTGCATATTTGATGAAAATCAAAACCGTACCCATGTTTATTATAAAAAAGGCAAGTTCAAACAAAAACGAATCTCGCATACCGGCGTGTATCAGGTTTTTTGAAAAGTTTCCGTTAAATAAAGGCGCACCTGTGATTCCAAGGATTGCAAAAATGGACGCAATGGAGACATAAGGCATGCGCTTAAAGACGCCGCGGATCTCCCGAATATCACGCGTATGATATTCGTCAACAATAATACCCGCAGTTAAAAACAATGTTGACTTAAAAATAGCATGATTTAGTATGTGGTAGATGGCACCCCAATAACCGTATGTCGAATCAAGTGATAGACCAAAGACAATAACACCGATTTGACTCACGGTGCTGTAGGCAAGAATCAACTTGATGTCTGTTTGGCTAAGAGCAAAAACCCACCCGATAACCGCCGTTAAAAATCCAAAAATCATAAAAATCAGCATCTCATCAAAAACAGGATGAAAGAGATTGGTAATACGTATAAAGAGATATACGCCACCTTTAACATATAAACCTGAAAGGATGGCAGAGATAATGGAAGGTGCACTTGCAGTACCGTGAGCCTTTGGAAGCCAGCTAAATAAAGGCATAATTGCTGATTTTAAGTCAACCGCCGTAATCAGCAAGACAAAGGGGAGGATAAGGGTACGTGAATCTTCTACTAGAGGCAAGCGTTCGCTTAATAAGGTTAAATCTGTTGTGCCAAATATTTTATAAATGTATCCAATACCAAATAAAAATAATGTCATGGACGCGAGGTTTGTAAACAAATAGACAATACCGTCATAGATCGACTTAGAGTCTTTTTTAAAGACGATAAGAATCGTTACAACAATGGTTGATACCTCAATCATGACATAGATGTTAAACAGGTCATTTGATAAAAAGATGCCTGAGATTAAGCCTTGAAGTGCAATAAATAAAAACAAGAAGAGATGATTAACATAACTTTTTTTATAGTTATACAAAAGCATACATGAAAATAAAAAAATAGTCAGTGAAACCATAACGCTACTAAATAAATCCGCTTTTAGGGCAATACCAATTCCCATATCATATCCGCCGACGACTTCAAGCTTTGTTCCATGAAAGCGTACATCAATAAAATTTACAATCGAGAGGATAAAAAAAGCTACTTGAATCAATAGGACAATGATTTTAGTTTGCCGTGAATGTGACAGGTATGAAACAAGAGCGATAATTAGAGGAAGAACAACAAACCAATATAATGCCATTAATCTTCCTCCTTTCGCATACGAACAATTTTTGACCAGTTAGTTGAACCATAGTGATGGTACAAGCTGATAAACATGGTAAGGCCAACAGCCGTCACGGCAACCCCGATGACAATGGCTGTAATCATAAGTGCCTGAGGAAAAGGATCCGTCATTAATGCGGCGTCTCCAATAGGTGGCTCTGCGGCGGCATCGTAATTAATATTGAGAAAAAACAAAATGAGGGCTGCTTGTATAATACCAAAAGACATGACGGTCTTGATAATATTTCGGCGAGCCAACAGGCCATAAATGCCAATGCCGAATAATCCAATTGCAATTATTGATCCATCTAATATTCCGGTTGTCATAGATTCACCTGCTTTCAAAAAGTACAAATCGGTAAAAAACCACACTAAGACCGCAAGCGACTTTTATACCGATAAGAATATTCATCGCAATAAGGTAATAGGGTTTTAAGTACAATGGAATGCTGTCGCGAAAGGCAAAGATAAAAATCGTTGCAAAAATCAGCAATGCCAAATAAAGTATTTTTTCCAATTTATTTAATGCGGAAATGCTTATAGTTTTTTCATAGGTTGTAAAATATTGAATAATAAAAACGGAAGACAGTATGGCGCCGCCTTGAAATCCACCACCAGGTGATAGGTGTCCATTTAGAATGATGTATATTCCAAAAACAATGATGAATGGATAGATTGCGCCCATGGTGACCTTTAATAGCATGGAATGTTTTGGCATCAATAATCCCCCTTATGTCGTGAAAAATAAATAATTCCAATAACACTAACAAGTAACAGCAATGTCTCAAAAAGCGTATCAAACATGCGATAATCAAGATAGATTGCTGTCACGGCATTCAGTGAGCCCGTCTGTGCCTGAAAGTTGGTTGTAATATAGGCGTATAAATCCTTGGTTGAAGCAATCGGTTGAATCTCAATGGATGCCATTAATAGTACAACACATAGTATCCATGCCGCTATAATCTTTCTACGTAGCATCACGGGTATCCTCCTCGTTAAGTTCAGATGACCACTCAATATCTTCATGAATGAATTTTGCATGGTATTTACGTGAGCATTCTTTTTCAAAGAAATTCAGCATTTCATTATATTGATAGCTGTTTTTTAATCCATGAAGCCAAAGTCCTTTGGCACTATGGAAGATAATGACATCATAGGAAGCACTTTCTTTTAATTTGGTAAAACTTGCCGATGTGTTGATAAGGTCAAGCTGAAGCTCCTGAGCTGTGGAAAAGTGCTTTAAAATAGTTTGAATCTCTTCCTTTTCATATTGTAGACCATCAAGCTGGCGGTCATCTTTGACATGACAGTTATAATACACAGTAAAAATACGGTATTTTTTTAAGGCTACAAGGTATAAAATCGTTGATAACGTACAGCCAATAGTTGCTTCGGCAATGGCGACATCCGGGGCTCCCAGTAAGAGATAAACAATGGAGCAGATAAGGGAGAAAACCGATAAATAGATAACCGCATTACGAAGAACTCTCGATTGAATGGCAATAATGGCAAAGACAATAAGCGAGATGTAAAAAAGATCAAGAATCATTTTTTGCTCCTCCTTTCCGGATGGTAGTTGCTCATATAAGCACCGCGACCAAGAATATGGTTGGAAAGAGGATTTAAGAGCAACATTAAAAACAAGATAAAGCCGATTTTTAATGAAGCTATGGACCAGCCTGAAAAGATAATAAGTCCAATAAGAATGGTGATTAATCCGGCAGAATCAATAAGGGATGAACTAGAGAGACGGACATAAAAGTGCTCGTATCGCTGCAACCCATAAATTCCGAAAAGTTGAAAAATCAGTCCAATTGCAATGAGTACCGATCCAATAAGTTGATGGGTTTCCATTAGATTTTCCCCTTTCGTTGAATAAAGCGTGCCATAAATACAATACCAATAAAACCAAGTAAGGCATATACAATGGCGATGTCGAGTAGATAATCCAAGTTTTCCATTAAAGCATAGATAATCATCACGATAATCATAGTGACAGAAAATAAATTAAAAGCCAGCAATCGATCCCAAACAGAGGGTCCTTTAATTAATAGGAAAAGATAATATAGGGTCATTAGTGAAAAAATAACAAAAAAGATACTAAGCATGACGATCCCCCTTTTTAATGAGGTCTTCAAAATCTTTAAAAATATGTTGTTTGATGCCTTTTTGGCGAATCGTTGTTGGATATAACCATAAAATCGTATAGGTATTGTCGGCCATATGGACAGTGACAGTTCCTGGTGTTAGGGTAATGGCATTAGCAATTAGGGACTGAAGCCATAAGCGATTTATTGTTGTATCCGCAGAGACAAACTGAGGATTGATTTCTCCTTTTATAAGATGTATGATGGTTTTATATGCAGAGACATAGATATTTTTAAATAGAAGAATTAAAAAGAGAAAAAGACGGATAGGTGATATGCTATAATCATATTGATCGTTTTGGTGGGGTTGAATAATATTTAAAATATAGAGTGTTGTTAAAGACACTAAAACGCCAACCAAAAGCGTAGGCACTCGAAAATTGCCATTAAGGATTGACCAAATAAAGGTCAGTAAAAAAATTAATATACCATGTTTTCTTAGTGTATTCATAATACCTCCAACTAGGTAAATCAGAAAAAAATTACTGCAACTTTTTTTGTAGGGTCATTGTAACACAACTTAACATCATTTTGCCACATAAATATGGTAATATTTATAAAAAATTGAATGAAGGTGATTAAATGTTAGCAAATCGAATTCTCATCGCTGAAGATGAAGAAAAACTGCGTAAGATTATTAAAAAGTATTTGACCAATGAAGGCTATGACGTCTATGAGGCAACGAATGGACAAGAAGCTGTAGATATGTATCTAGAATATGACGTTGATTTGATTATTCTTGATGTCATGATGCCGGTTATGGACGGATGGATGGCATTAAAACTAATTCGAAAAGACAGTAAGGTTCCCGTAATGATGTTAACGGCTCGAACAAGTGAGGAAGATACAGTCTTTGGATTTGAGCTTGGAGCCGATGATTATATTGCAAAGCCGTTTCGTGCCAGAGAACTTGTTGCCAGAGTAAAAGCCTTGCTTCATCGAAGCGGGAAAATGGCGGCAACGGATAAGGTGCAGTTGGGGGATTTATCAATTGACCTTTTGGGGATGCACGTCGAAGTGAACCAACGACCCATTGAACTGAGCCCGAAAGAATATGAGTTGCTGATTTATTTTTTAAATAATCGCAATCAAGCCTTATCAAGAGAACAAATCCTCAATCGTATATGGGGTTATGACTTTGTGGGAGACGATCGTACCGTTGATACTGTTATTAAGCGCCTGCGTAAAAAATTAGAACATGAAGGAGAGCGTATTATTACAGTTCGAGGTGTTGGATACCGTTTTGAGGAGGAATAGATGAAGTCGATACTTGTGCGTATTTTAAGTTCTTTTATGATACTAATCGTGATTATTGCGTTGATTTTTAGCATCGGTATCAATAACTTTATTCAACGCTATTATTATGGAAACAAAATTATGGATATGAAGGAAGTCGCCAAGACGATAGATGCTATCTATAACACAAGCCACAGTGAAGATGAAGCCTTAAATCGTATTGAATACTTGGGGTATTTATTTGAAGGGAAAATTCAAATCTTTGACGCAAGTACGAATAAAATTGTTTATGAAAACAAGCGACTTCAATACACGGAAGGGGTTATTATCCAAGAGATTGTATATAAAGATCAAGTTGGATTGATATATGAAACCTCCTTTCCGGTAGAAGGCGCAAGATGGCTGATTTTTATTGATAAACTCGAGAGTGAAAAATATGCAGCACTACAAATCCCCATTGTGGCAATTGAAGAGACGATTAGTACCATTCAGGCATTTTCAAATATTTTGCTGGCCATTGCAACGGCTGTAGCCCTTTTCTTATCGATTATTTTGTCAATGAATATTACGCGACCCATTAAAGAGTTGCACCAAGTCGCTAGAAATATTGGAAATCTTAAGTTTAATCATTACTATCAAGGAAGTCGCCAAGACGAATTAGGTGAACTGGGACAGGAACTTAATAGCATCAGCAATAAGCTTGAGAGTACAATTAATGATTTATATATAGAAATACAAAAAGAAAAAAATATTGACCTGATGCGGCGGCGTTTTGTGGCACAAGTATCCCATGAACTGCAGACGCCTATTTCTATTATCTCAAGTTATACCGAAGCGCTCACCGATAATATTGTTGACGAAGAGGAGATTAGCGAGTATTATCAAGTGATTGAAGAAGAAGCAGATAAAATGAGCCATATTATTAAAGATTTGTTGGAACTTTCCCAGCTTGAGGCAAATACATTATCCTTTGAATTTAAGGCGATTGAATTACGAGTATTCTTGTCCAACTTATTGGAACGTTATCGTCGTGTTATTGAAGCTAAAGAACTTCGCCTTTTGTTTTCAGATCAGTGTGAGCGTGATATTGTAATTCACGGGGATAGACTGCGTTTAGAACAAGCGATAACCAATATTTTAAATAACGCAATGAAAAATTCTGATGACTTCATAGCAGTTGATGTGTATAATAAACAAGAAGCCACGGTTATCTCTATTATGAATTCGGGAGAGCCTATCGATGAAAATGACTTGAAGCATTTATTTGAAAGTTTTTACAAAGGAAAAAACAGAGGGAAAAAAGAGGGGACAGGATTGGGATTAGCCATTGCATCGCAAATATTTGATAAACATCAAATGCAATACAGTGTTGAAAATTTGGAGCATGGTGTCCGCTTTACGATAACTATAGAAGATTTAAAGAGAGGATGAGAAGAATGTTGAAAGGAAATGAACGCCGAGAATGTATTCGAAAAGACTTAATGAAGTCGTTAAAAGCCATGAAAGGCGCAGAACTTGCGGAAAAATATGGTGTAAGTCGTCAAGTGATTGTTCAAGATATTGCGCTTTTAAGAGCTGTCGGTGAGCAAATCGTCTCAACTGCAGATGGATATATTTATTTTTCGTTTCATATGAATATGCCAAAACGCGTTTTTGCAGTAAAACATGATCATAGCGAAATTGAAAAAGAATTGACAACCATACTTGACCTAGGGGGAAGTCTGCTCAATGTCTTTATTCATCATCCGATTTATGGCGATTTGGTGGCCGATATGAATATTGACAACAAAGCGCAAATGGAAAAGTACATTATACAATGCCAAGCAGAAGATTTTAAACCGTTGATGTTTTTAACAGACAATGTACATTATCATACGATTGAAGCTAATAGTGAAAAAGAGCTTGACCTTATAGAGGCAGCGCTCAGTGATTTAGGGTACTTATATGAAGACGAAGGAGATTATAATGGAACAACGAATTGACCGCCTTTTCCAAGAACATGATTTGTCAGACTTGGAGTTGGTAAAACTAATAGACGGCCTAGATGATGACACCATGGAATATCTTTTTAAAAAAGCAGATGCTTGTAGACAATCCGTCTATGGAAAAGACGTATATATGCGGGGGCTGATTGAATTTACGAACTATTGTAAAAACGACTGCATTTATTGCGGTATTCGCCGATCCAACAAACTTGCAGAGCGCTATCGCTTATCAATCGAAGAGATTTTAGAGTGTTGTGAAGTTGGATATACCTTGGGATATCGTACGTTTGTGCTCCAAGGAGGAGAAGATAATCACTATTTAGATGAAGATATTGTTGAGATAGTTCGAAAAATCAAAGCAACGTATGCAGATGTTGCAATCACGCTGTCTATTGGAGAAAAGCCAAAAGCGTCCTATCAAAAATACTATGAAGCAGGTGCAGACCGCTATTTGCTTCGTCATGAAACAAGCTCAAGACAATTATATGAAGCGCTACATCCAAAGATGAGTTTTGATGAGCGAAGACAGTGCTTATATGATTTAAAAGATATCGGATTTCAGATTGGGGCTGGATTTATGGTTGGATTGCCGGGGCAGACGACCCAAGATTTGGTCAAAGATTTACGTTTTTTAAAAGAGCTACAACCTCAAATGGTTGGCATTGGTCCTTTTATTGCCCATAAGGATACGCCTCTTGCTCAGGAAGAAGGCGGAGATTTACGAATGACAACGATCTTATTAGCTATCATTCGTTTGATGTTGCCAACGGTTTTGTTGCCGGCGACAACAGCATTAGGAAGTATCAGTCCTTTGGGGCGTGAAAAAGGATTAAAGGCAGGAGCCAATGTGGTGATGCCCAATCTTTCCCCGACAACAGTACGAGATAAGTACTTGTTGTATGATGGAAAGATTTGTACAGGAGATGAAGCGGCTCACTGCCGTGGATGTATTGAACGACGTATTAATAATGCGGGATTTCAAGTAGATATGTCCCGTGGGGATCACATTGATTTTATCACTGAAGCCTCCAAGGACATATCATAAATCTAAAGTAACGATTCCATTTCATCTAACAGACTTTCAAAGACGGAAAGTGCATTTTTGATAGGAGTGGTTTTCGTCATATCAACACCGGCTTCTTTAAGTGTATCGATTGGATACTTAGAGGAGCCGCTTTTTAAAAAGTTTTTGTAATGATTGGCGGCATCTTGACCACCGTCAAGAATATTCTTAGATAAGGCAACAGCCGCTGAAAAACCGGTGGCATACTGATACACATAAAATGCTGTGTAAAAATGTGGAATCCTTGACCATTCATAACCAATTAAATCATCAACAATGATGTCATCACCATAGTATGTCGCATTTAATGCTTTATACATCTGATATAAGCTATCTGAAGTGACTGGCTCTGCGTTTTCAAGCATTTCATGAGCTTTTTTTTCAAATTCAGCGAACATGACTTGGCGATATAGGGTCGTACGGAAGCTTTCCATATAATAATTTAACAAATAAAGTTTCTCTTTTTTTTCTTTGGCCTTCCCAAGCAAATGATGAATAAGTAAAGATTCATTTACAGTTGATGCTACCTCTGCCAAAAAAATAGGATATGAATGATAGAGATAGGGTTGATGAGCGTTTGAGTAATAAGAATGTAAGGCATGCCCCATTTCGTGGGTTAAGGTAAAGGTGCTGTTTAATGTATCTTGATGGTTCAAAAGAATATAGGGATGACAATCGTATGTACCCCAAGAATATGCACCGCTACGCTTTCCTTTGTTTTCATATACATCAATCCAACGTTCTTCAAATCCTTTGTTAACTAGAGCTAAGTAATCCTCTCCTAGAGGTTTTAGACTTTCAAGAACGATTTCTTTTGCTTCGTCGTATTCAATGGTTTGGTCCATATCATGTACAAGCGGTGTATATAAATCATACATATGGAGCGTCGGCAGCTGAAGCATTTTTTTACGTAGTCGAACATAGCGGTGTAGCAAAGGCAAGTGTTCATGTACTGTTTGAATCAAATTATCATAGACAGCAACATCAATATTTTTGCTACTAAGAGAAGCTTCACATGAACTTGTATAGTTGCGAGCACGCATTTCAAAGACATCTTTTTTTAAGCTGGAAAGATAAATACTGGTTAGGGTATTGGTATGATCTTTCATCTTCTGATGCAGACTGTCAAAAGCGTTTTTACGTAAAATAGGGTCATTGCTTTTAATATATCGTTGATAAGAACCTAAAGATAGAGGATGGCTTTCGCCTTTTCCATCCGCAATATCAGGAAGCACTAAATCTGCATTCATAAACATAGAAAAAATTTCGCTGGGTGACCCGGTAAAATCACTGGCAAGTGCAAGTAATTCTTCATGTTCTTTTGGAAGAATATGCTGTTTTTGTCTAAAAAGATTGTCAAAAAAGTGATTATACATTGATAAAGGTTCATATGAATCCAGGTAGTTTTGGATAACCATTGTATCTGCCGCCATTAGTTCCGGCTCAAAAAAAGCGAATGCCGAATTTAAAGTAACCTCTAGATTGTTAACCTTTTGAACGGCTTCTTGCGAGCGGGAGTTGCCTGTGTCTTCGTGAAGCTTCATATTTGAATAAACATAAATACGATGAAACATCATAAAAACCTTGGAGCGAAGCTCTAAAGCGTCATAAAGTGTTTGGGCATTTTTTAGTAGCTGATTTTTATAAGCGGATACCTGCTGTATCTGGCTGTTAATGTCTTGATAGAGCTGGTTCCACACTTTATCTGATGGGACTAAGTGGGTTAAGTCCCATGTGTATTCGGGAAGAATTTCGTTTCGATTTGTGTATGTTTTACTTCGCATAGTAACCTCCTCATTTTCAATAAAAGATACACTTAGTATATCATATCCTAGATATTTTGGTGAAAAGGATAATATATATATGACAGAGTGATTTACAATATGTTATAATAAGTATGATAGTGACCACAAAATGATTTTTGAGAGGTAAAAACATGAAAATTCTATTTGTATCGTCAGAGACTGTACCATATGCTGCCTCAGGTGGATTGGCAGACGTGGCTGAAGCATTGCCAATAGCTTTAAAAGAAGAAGGCGTTGACATTATTCGTGTTATGCCAAAATATAGAGCCGTAGAGGATAACTATGCATTAAAGCGAGAATTTAGTTTCATTGTAGAAGCAGGTGGGCAGGCAAAAGTTGCGGATGTATATGCGCTTAATTACGATGGAGTTTTAACATATTTTATTGGAAACACAGATTATTTTGAACGCGATGGACTCTATGGATATACAGATGATGATGAGCGGTTTGGATTTTTTTGCAAGGCAACATTAGAGATGCTAATGTTTCTAGACTTGAAACCGGACGTAATTCATTTGAATGACTGGCAGTCGGCTTTGATTGCCCTATTTATGAAAAAAGAATATTACCATTTGGATTTTTATCACAATATTCGTTTAATGTTTACTATACATAACCTTCAGTATCAAGGTGTATTTGATAAGAGTGTGTTGGATGACTTGAACTTGCCGACAAAATACTTTAACATGGATGCAATTGAGTACCATGGGAAGGTATGTTATATGAAGGCTGGAATTGTGTATGCAGACTTGGTAACGACGGTCAGTAAAACCTATGCACGTGAAATTCAGACACCATGGTATGGATATGGACTTGACGGTTTACTTCGAAAATATACCGATAAAATATATGGAATCGTTAATGGAATCTATTATGACAAATATGACCCGGCTGTAGATGAAGCGCTTGAATATAATTTTAATGTTGAGAATTTTATTCAGATGAAACCAAAGCAAAAGGCAAGCTTTCAGAGGGAGCTGGGACTTCCGGAACGTGACGTTCCTTTATTAGGAGTGGTAACGCGTTTAGCAGAACAAAAAGGTGTTGACCTTATTATCCAAGCGATGGAACGCTTACTTAATCAAGATGTACAGTTTGTCATTCTTGGTTCGGGAGATTATTTCTATGAAAGTCGATTGAAAAAATTAGAAAGCGAGCACCCAGATAAAGTGAGCGCTAATATTTTATTTAATCAAGGCTTGGCACGACGTATATATGGCTCTGTAGATATCTTCTTAATGCCATCACTGTTTGAACCATGCGGACTATCACAACTATATAGTCTAAGATATGGAACAGTTCCAGTGGTAAGGCGTACTGGAGGATTGGGAGATACGATTATCGATTATAATGAAAATCGAGAGCAAAGTACAGGGTTTTTATTTAAAAATTATAATAGTGATGAGTTTGTTCAAGCGATACAAGAAGCAATGACATTGTACGAGAATAAAGATGCATGGAATGCACTGGTTGAACGTGGAATGCGTACAAGATTCTCATGGAATAAAGCAGCAAAAGAGTATATTGAACAATATGAACGTATCATGGAATAAAAAGTGATGCAATGTATAAGCTCCATCAAATGAAGTGGTGATTCATCAGAGAGTTTGAGAATCACTGCTTTTTTTATACTAGAGAGACTAAAGTTGGTGAATAATGAAAAATAAGAGTATATATGTATTTGGAATATTAGTGTTTATCGTGATGACGAGCTTAATCTATACGTTTGTCATCCGCCCCCAGTACTACCGCTTTAATGGCGGTGAAGTTTATTTTAAAACGATTGATACCCAGGTTTTTGAAGATGTATATATTCAGATGGCAGTTATTGATGATGCTATTTTTTTGTGTAGCAAAAACGGGCTGATTAAAAAGAATCTTGAAAATAAAAATGTTTGGAGCAAAAGCTTCTATATTGAAACACCATATATGGTTCATTCTGGAAATTATATTGCAGTAGCAGATATTATGAAGAAGTCGGCATATGTATTTAATGATAAAGGCTTTTTGTTTGAGGTCAAAGAAGATTGGCCGATTATTGATATTAACATTAACAGTGAAGGATTCTTAACAACAGTGATGGAGGGAAAGTCTCAACACTTCATTAATTATTATAATGATCAAGGAGAACTTACAGTCGGTAGAGGGACGCGTTTTATTGAGGATGGATACCCTATTGCAGTAGATACGTCCAATGATTTAAACAAAATGGTTGCATCATATTTAAATATAGGAAATAATCGATTACAGACACAAATCGCCTTTTTCAATTTTGAAGAGCAATATGACCAGATGGGAGAAAAAATTGTTGGTGGATTCACGTATGAAAACACCCTGCCGGTAGAAGTCTTTTGGGTTGATAATGAAACGGTGATTTCTATTTTAGACGAATCCATTCAGATTTTTGATGCTCTTAACGAACCAAAACAAATCGCAGAAATTCCTCTCGAAGCGGAAATTCTTGAAGTCGAAGTTACAGATGATGAGTTGATTGTATTGTTTGGTAAGGCGAATCAATACAGTGAAAGTGATTATGCAAAGAGTGTATGTGTCTTTGACTTTCAAGGCAACTTGCTGATTAAGCATCAATTTGAAGAAGAGATTAAGGGGATTACAAGTAACCCTGAACATTATTTTATCATAACACAATCAAAAATTATCAAATTAGATAGAAAAAAACGCATATGGTTTACGTCGACATACTCAGAATTTTATAAGTTTTATGAAGTCAACAAAACAACATATATTGCACAAAGTGATTATGGATATACAATTTTAAAAATTAAGGAAAGGTGAAACAAATGAATACACTTGATATTATTTTGCTCATTATCCTTGCCGGTTCTATATTATATGGATTTGGCAAAGGGTTTATAAAAACACTATATAGTGCGCTCTCTTTAATTATTGCATTCGGGATTACATACTATTTGTATCCGGTGATAACCAAGTTTGTAATGACAAAAACAACAATCCACGAAAATTTATCTTTGAAAATTGCAGATTCGTTTAATTTCGGAGAGATTTTCATGGGGCTATCTGGAAAAGAAGAACAATATGATGCAATCAATTTATTGAATATTCCGGATGTGCTTAAGATGATGCTCAAAGAAAATAATAATATTGAAGGCTTTGGACGTGTGGGCGCCACAACATTTAATGAATATGTCAGTGGCATGCTGGCAAATGTTGTATTAAATATTTTAATATTTATTATTTTACTTATTGTAGTTATTATTGTTCTTGCTGTTGTCGTTAATATATTGGACCTTGTAGCAAAGTTACCATTCTTAAATATGACAAATAAATTGGCGGGAAGTTTGTTGGGATTTGGACTAGGGTGCGTAATTGTTATTATATTTATAGGGATTATTTCTTTGATGATTACGGTTACCAACAATCAAGAACTAGTACAGTTAATGGAGGAATCCGTTATTGCAGGATATGTTTATGAATATAATCCAATCATACATTACCTAGACCAAGCAAGTATTTTGATAAAAAAATAAAAAAAGATTAAATATAGTATTGACACAAGTATACAGCGATGCTATAATACATTTCGCTGGTCAAGTGAGCCACACAAACAAATGAGGCAAACACAACAGCGAAAGAACATTTAAAAAAAAGAAATTAAAAAAGCTGTTGACAATCGAGAGAAGATATGATATTATAATCTTCGCTGACAAAAACAGCGAAACGCAAAAAAAATACCAAATGAACATTTGATAATTGAATAGTGAAGTAAACCAAGTTATACCAAACAATTCTTGAGAGATCAAGTAACAGTAATAGCGAACAGCTAGTGTTTAAGCGAGGATAAAAAACTTTTAATTTGAGAGTTTGATCCTGGCTCAGGATGAACGCTGGCGGCGTGCCTAACACATGCAAGTCGAGCGAGAAGGCTTTGACGGAATCTTCGGATGACGGATGAGCTGGAGAGCGGCGGACGGGTGAGTAACGCGTGGGTAACCTGCCCTATGGAGGGGGATAACTAAGAGAAATCTTAGCTAATACCGCATAAGCGCACAGTATCGCATGATACAGTGTGAAAAACTCCGGTGCCATAGGATGGACCCGCGTCAGATTAGCTAGTTGGTGAGATAAAAGCTCACCAAGGCGACGATCTGTAGCCGACCTGAGAGGGTGATCGGCCACATTGGGACTGAGACACGGCCCAAACTCCTACGGGAGGCAGCAGTGGGGGATATTGCACAATGGGCGAAAGCCTGATGCAGCAACGCCGCGTGAAGGAAGACGGTTTTCGGATTGTAAACTTCTATCAGCAGGGAAGAAAATGACGGTACCTGACTAAGAAGCCCCGGCTAACTACGTGCCAGCAGCCGCGGTAATACGTAGGGGGCAAGCGTTATCCGGAATTACTGGGTGTAAAGGGTACGTAGGCGGCCCATTAAGTCAGATGTGAAAGCCCGGAGCTCAACTCCGGGATTGCATTTGAAACTGGTGGGCTAGAGTACAGGAGAGGAAAGTGGAATTCCTAGTGTAGCGGTGAAATGCGTAGATATTAGGAAGAACACCAGTGGCGAAGGCGGCTTTCTGGACTGTAACTGACGCTGAGGTACGAAAGCGTGGGGAGCGAACAGGATTAGATACCCTGGTAGTCCACGCCGTAAACGATGAATGCTAGGTGTCGGGAGTCGAATCTCGGTGCCGCAGTTAACGCAATAAGCATTCCACCTGGGGAGTACGGTCGCAAGACTGAAACTCAAAGGAATTGACGGGGGCCCGCACAAGCGGTGGAGCATGTGGTTTAATTCGAAGCAACGCGAAGAACCTTACCAAATCTTGACATCCTTCTGACCGTCTTTTAATCGAGACTTTCCTTCGGGACAGAAGTGACAGGTGGTGCATGGTTGTCGTCAGCTCGTGTCGTGAGATGTTGGGTTAAGTCCCGCAACGAGCGCAACCCTTATCTTTAGTAGCCAGCATTTCGGATGGGAACTCTAGAGAGACTGCCGGGGATAACTCGGAGGAAGGTGGGGATGACGTCAAATCATCATGCCCCTTATGATTTGGGCTACACACGTGCTACAATGGCGGATACAAAGAGAAGCGACAGGGTGACCTTAAGCAAACCTCATAAAGTCCGTCCCAGTTCGGATTGTAGTCTGCAACTCGACTACATGAAGTTGGAATCGCTAGTAATCGCAGATCAGAATGCTGCGGTGAATACGTTCCCGGGCCTTGTACACACCGCCCGTCACACCATGGAAGTTGGAAGCGCCCAACGCCAGTGACCCAACCGTAAGGAGGGAGCTGTCTAAGGCGAAATCAATGACTAGGGTGAAGTCGTAACAAGGTAGCCGTATCGGAAGGTGCGGCTGGATCACCTCCTTTCTAAGGAAGAACTTAGACCTGAGGGTTTAAGATGAGCAGCAGAGACTGCCGTCGTGGTAACGACGTCAAAAAACATACAACAAGCCGAAAGGCAACTCGCAAACACGGTAGAGCGAGATTTACTTCACTATTGAGTTATTAAAAGTAACTTACAATTTAATAACATCTAAGAGAAAACTTGGAAGCTTTCCTCTCGATGTATGCAAGCATACATCTGCCGGAAAGAATAAACTAGAAGTTCATGAAGAACTGAAAGTTCTAAGTTTTTCATAGAAAAACTCTTAGGTGGCGATGCGTCCTCGGGAAACACCCGTTCCCATACCGAACACGATGGTTAAGCCTTGGACGGCCGATGGTACTTGGTTGGTAACGACCTGGGAGAGTAGGTGGCTGCCTATTTATAAAAAAATAAACATGAATTATATACATTCACTTTGTTTAAAAAAGACATTCTAACTGGGGCGCATAGCTCAGCCGGTTAGAGCGCACGCCTGATAAGCGTGAGGTCGGTGGTTCGAGTCCACTTGTGCCCACTCGGAAACAATGTGTATGGGGGTATAGCTCAGTTGGGAGAGCACCTGCCTTGCAAGCAGGGGGTCAGGAGTTCGAATCTCCTTATCTCCATTCGACAGGGAACTGTCGTATGAAAGTAGTGAATGAACATTGAAAACTACATATCGAAAAGTCAAAATAAACAAACCTATTTATTTAATAACGAAGGTTTATACGTAAACCGAAATTAAGAATAGAAAAGAACCAAAGAGCATACACAATTGTATTAAACTCTTAAGCAAGCTACGTTCAAGCTAATAAGAGCATAGGGTGGATGCCTTGGCACTAGGAGCCGAAGAAGGTCGTGATAAGCTGCGAAAAGCTTTGGGGAGGCGCAAATAGCCATTGATCCAGAGATTACCGAATGGGGAAACCTGGCTGGGAAGATCCCAGTTACTACTGAGTGAATACATAGCTTAGTAGGGGGAACCCGGGGAACTGAAACATCTAAGTACCCGGAGGAAGAGAAAGAAACATCGATTTCCTAAGTAGCGGCGAGCGAAAGGGAAAGAGGCCAAACCTGTGAACCTAGTTCATAGGGGTTCGGACTGCAGACGGTATTAACAAAGATTAGTCGAAATGTTTTGGAAGAGCATGTCAAAGAGGGTGAGAACCCCGTAGACGAAAGTTTGAGTTAGCCAGCAGGATCCAGAGTAGCGCGAGACACGAGAAACCTTGCGTGAATGAGCGGGGACCACCCCGTAAGCCTAAATACTACCTAGTGACCGATAGCGCATAGTACTGTGAAGGAAAGGTGAAAAGAACCCCGGGAGGGGAGTGAAAGAGAACCTGAAACCCTATGTTTACAAGCAGTCGAAGCACGTTAAAGTGCGACGGCGTACTTTTTGTAGAACGGTCCGGCGAGTTACGATTGCAGGCAAGGTTAAGCATTAAAGATGTGGAGCCGAAGGGAAACCAAGTCTTAATAGGGCGTCAAGTCAGTAGTCGTAGACCCGAAACCGGGTGACCTATCCATGTGCAGGTTGAAGTTACCGTAAAAGGTAATGGAGGACCGAACTCACATCTGTTGAAAAAGGTGGAGATGACGTGTGGATAGCGGAGAAATTCCAATCGAACCCGGAGATAGCTGGTTCTCCTCGAAATAGCTTTAGGGCTAGCCTTGATTTAGTCTAATGGAGGTAGAGCACTGAATTGCCTAGGGGGCTTCACAGCTTACCGAAGCATATCAAACTCCGAATGCCATATAGATGATGATCAGGAGTCAGACTATCGGAGATAAGTTCGATAGTCAAAAGGGAAAGAGCCCAGACCACCAGCTAAGGTCCCAAAGTGCGTGTTAAGTGGAAAAGGATGTGAGATTTCGAAGACAACTAGGATGTTGGCTTAGAAGCAGCCATGCATTCAAAGAGTGCGTAATAGCTCACTAGTCGAGAGGTCTTGCGCCGAAAATGTCCGGGGCTAAAACACGCCACCGAAGCTGTGGATTGGTACGTAAGTATCAGTGGTAGAGGAGCATTCTTAGATTGGAGAAGCTGTACCGTAAGGAGCAGTGGAGAGCTAAGAAGAGAGAATGCCGGAATGAGTAGCGAGAGAGAAGTGAGAATCTTCTCGGCCGAATATCTAAGGTTTCCAGAGTAAAGCTGATCTTCTCTGGGTAAGTCGGGACCTAAGGTGAGGGCGAAAGCCGTAGCCGATGGACAACTAGTTGAAATTCTAGTACCGCATATAAACAGAACTGTGGGGACGCAGGAGGATAACAAGAGCCAGGAAAGGAAAAACTGGTGCAAGCACAAAGGCCGTTGGATAGGCAAATCCGTCCAACTTAAGGTTGAAGTGTGACGCGGATCGAATTAAAGTAGAGAAGCTTGTGAATCCATACTGCCAAGAAAAGCCGCTATTGTTTTATATGTGCCCGTACCGCAAACCGACACAGGTAGATGAGGAGAGAATCCTAAGGCCGACGGGAGAAGCGTTGTTAAGGAACTCGGCAAAATGACCCCGTAACTTCGGGAGAAGGGGTGCCATCTTCGGATGGCCGCAGAGAATAGGCCCAAGCGACTGTTTAGCAAAAACACAGGTCTCTGCAAAACCGAAAGGTGAAGTATAGGGGCTGACGCCTGCCCGGTGCTGGAAGGTTAAGGGGAAGGATTAGCGTAAGCGAAGTCTAGAACTTAAGCCCCAGTAAACGGCGGCCGTAACTATAACGGTCCTAAGGTAGCGAAATTCCTTGTCGGGTAAGTTCCGACCCGCACGAAAGGCGTAACGATTTGGGCACTGTCTCGACAACGCGCCCGGTGAAGTTGTAGTACCGGTGAAGATGCCGGTTACCCGCGACAGGACGGAAAGACCCCATGGAGCTTTACTCTAGCTTGATATTGGGATTCGATGTTACATGTACAGGATAGGAGGGAGGCTTTGAAGCGAGGACGCCAGTCTTCGTGGAGCCACTGTTGGGATACCTCTCTTGTAATATTGGATTTCTAACCTAGCACCCTAAACGGGTGTGGGGACACTGTCAGGTGGGGAGTTTGACTGGGGCGGTCGCCTCCGAAAGTGTATCGGAGGCGCTCAAAGGTCTTCTCAGAATGGTTGGAAATCATTCGCAGAGTGCAAAGGCATAAGAAGGCTTGACTGTGACACCGACGGGTGGAGCAGGTAGGAAACTAGGACTTAGTGATCCGGTGGTATGAAAGTGGGATTGCCATCGCTCAACGGATAAAAGCTACCCTGGGGATAACAGGCTTATCACTCCCAAGAGTTCACATCGACGGAGTGGTTTGGCACCTCGATGTCGGCTCATCGCATCCTGGGGCTGTATTCGGTCCCAAGGGTTGGGCTGTTCGCCCATTAAAGCGGTACGCGAGCTGGGTTCAGAACGTCGTGAGACAGTTCGGTCCCTATCCGTCGTGGGCGCAAGATATTTGAGAGGAGCTGTCCTTAGTACGAGAGGACCGGGATGGACTGACCGCTGGTGTATCTGTTGTCTTACCAAAGGCATAGCAGAGTAGCCAAGTCGGGAAGGGATAAACGCTGAAGGCATCTAAGCGTGAAGCCCCCCTCAAGATAAGATATCTCATCCTTAATGGAGTAAGATCCCTGGAAGACGACCAGGTTGATAGGCTAGGTGTGTAAGCATGGTAACATGTTCAGCTGACTAGTACTAATAGATCGAGGGCTTGAACCAAAGCGAGCTTAAGAGTTTTAATAGAGTTGTGTATGAAGTGAAGTTTGACTTTAGAATGTAGAAGATTTTAGATAATAGTCCTCAATAGCTCAATGGTAGAGCACTCGGCTGTTAACCGAGGGGTTGTTGGTTCGAGTCCAACTTGGGGAGTTTAATAAGGCCCGTTGGTCAAGCGGTTAAGACACCGCCCTTTCACGGCGGTAACAGGGGTTCGATTCCCCTACGGGTCATTTTGGTGGCGATGCGTCCTTGGGAAACACCCGTTCCCATCCCGAACACGATGGTTAAGCCTTGGACGGCCGATGGTACTTGGTTGGTAACGACCTGGGAGAGTAGGTGGCTGCCAATTTTACATATAATCATTTATGAAAAACATATGGCGCCATAGCCAAGTGGTAAGGCAGAGGTCTGCAACACCTTCATCACCAGTTCAAATCTGGTTGGCGCCTTAACAACTAACGCGGAGTGGAGCAGTCTGGAAGCTCGTCGGGCTCATAACCCGAAGGTCAGAGGTTCAAATCCTCTCTCCGCAACTACTTTTAAGATTGTTGTCCTAGCATGAGCTAGTCAACAGTCTTTTTTTGAAATTTTGTGAGAAAGGAGCATATTATTATGGAGATTGAAATCGGAGATATTTTAACGCTAAAGAAAAAGCACCCATGTGGATCTAATGAATGGAAAGTTTTACGTGTGGGCATGGACTTAAGAATTAAATGTCTTGGTTGTGATCATATGGTAATGGTTCCAAGAAATAAAATTACAAAAAATATTAAAAGTATACGAAAAGAACAATAATTTTAGTTGTACAAGTATTGCTTATTATATAAAGATATGATAGAATATATACTTGTGACAATATCCTTGCTTTTATGTATATGTAAAGGCCAAAGACCATAAGGAGGTGTAAGAATGAACCAATACGAATTAGCATTAGTCATTAACGGAAAAGTTACAGAAGAAGTCAGAGATGAAGCTCTTGAGACTGTTAAGTCTACAATTGAACGTTTCGGCGGTAAAATTGCTAAAGTTGACGATTGGGGAAAGAGAAGATTAGCTTATGAAATCCAAAAGATTCGTGAAGGATTTTATTACTTCATTACTTTTGATGCAGAAGCTGACTCTCCGGCTCAAATTGAACAACGTGTTCGCATTATGGAAACGGTACTACGTTTCTTAATTGTAAAAGTTGAAGAATAATCCAAAAAAGGGGGAAACTCGATGAATAAAGTTATATTAATGGGAAGATTGACACGCGATCCTGAAGTAAGGTATTCGCAAGGGGCAGAGCCACTTGCAATTGCTAGATATTCATTAGCAGTTAATCGACGCTTTAAACGAGATGGTGAACCCGATGCGGATTTTATCAACATTGTTGCTTTTGGAAGAAATGCTGAGTTTGCTGAAAAGTTTTTCCAAAAGGGACAACAAGTATCTGTAGTAGGACATATTCAGACAGGAAGCTATGAAAAAGATGGCGTTCGTCGTTATACGACAGATATTGTTGTTGAAGAACAGCATTTTGCTGAGTCTAAGCGAAGTTTTGAAGAACGAATGGGTGGTCAAAGCTCAAATAATTCATACAATGAAGCACCAATGTCAAAGCCCCAATCAAATGGGAATGTTGATGGTTTTGTTTCAGTGGATGACGACTTTGATGATGATGATATACCATTCTAAACAGTCAATATAGAATAAGAATAAGGAGGTTTCATTATGGCTTTTGATCGACGTAATAATCCTAGACGTAGAAGAAAAAAAGTTTGCGCATTTTGCCAAGACAAATCAACTACAATAGATTATAAAGATATTAATAAGTTAAGAAGATTTGTATCTGAACGTGGAAAAATTTTACCTCGTAGAATTACAGGTACATGTGCAAAGCACCAACGTGCTTTAACTGTTGCAATCAAGAGAGCAAGACATATTGCTTTATTGGCTTATACAGTCGAATAATATATTAGATTATTATTAGGGTAATCTTATCATAAAAAGCTGATAGCGTATGCTGTCAGCTTTTTTAATATAGACAACATCATTCTTGGTAATTTATTCAATTAATGCTATAATAGGATAGGTTGTATAATTTACGTGATGGAAAGGAAAAATATGAGTAGAAAAAAAGTGAAGCTAGGATTTCGAATGCATATTTTTATTATTTGGCCATTATTGAGCTGTTTAATTTTATTTATACTATCTGCACATGCGATTAAGGTTGAACGATCCTTCGGTGTGGTGGCATTGGTCGCCGCCTTTTTCAATTTGATTGTATTTAGCATTATGTATTTTTTTACACGGAGACATTTAGTTAAAGAAACATTTGAATTGTCAACACAGATAAGTGATATTCAAAAAGAGCATTTGATACATTTTGAGATTCCACATTGCTTATTAGATCCTGAAGGAAACATCGCATGGTCAAATGATGCATTTTATGATTTGGTAGAAGACCCAAAAAATATCGGAAAATCGATATCAGAGTACTTTGAAGCGATAAAAGATCAAGAGTATCCGACGTATGAGCAGCCGGTTGAGTTTGAACTGACATATAATAAAAGAACGCTTCGCTTCTCCATGCATCAACACCATATGGAGACGGAACATTCAGCCTTACTACAAAAACCTGTTAATTTTTCGTATTATAGTGTGTATATATATGATATAACTGTGCAAAAAAGATTAGAGTTGATTAATAATCAGCAAAAAACAGTCATTAGCTATATATATGTGGATAATTACGAAGAAATTCTGCAAAGTATTGAAGAAGTTCGTCGCCCATTGCTGGTTGCTTTGATTGATCGTAACTTAAATGCAATGGCAAAAGATGTCTCAGGTATTTTAAGTAAAATTGAAAAAGATAAATATATTTTTATTTTTCAAAAGAAGTATGTGCGAAAATTAGCAGAAGAAAAATACAAAATTTTAGATGATATTCGTGAGATAAGTATAGGCAATGAGTTACCTGTTACCATAAGTATTGGTGTTGGTATTCATGAGCATAGTTACACAACAGCACAAGAATATGCAAGGACAGCTATTGATTTAGCCCTAGGACGAGGTGGGGATCAAGCCGTCATCAAAAACAATGATAAATTTTCATTTTATGGCGGACGAACTCGAGGCGTTGAAACGAATACGCGCGTTAAGGCACGGATTAAATCTTACGCATTTCGTGAACTCATTACGGAAGCCGATAACGTTATTGTTATGGGGCATCAACTAGGCGATTTAGATTCACTTGGGGCCGCTATGGGTGTGTATGCATGTGCAAGACTTTTAGATAAAAAGGTTAACATTGTATTAAATACAGTTACAACGGCCATTAAAGTATTACACGATCAGATTAAAGCAAGTGATCATTTTCCAGATGATATTTTTGTGACAGGACCTAAAAGTATTGAATTATGTGGATCCAATACATTGGTGGTTATTGTTGATGTTAATCGACCCAGTTATTTAGAGTATCCAGATTTAATTAAATATACGAATAATGTTGTGGTCTTTGACCATCATCGCGTCAGTACAGAATATATCGAACCCAGTGTACTAAGTTATATTGAGCCATATGCTTCTTCAACATCAGAGATGATCACAGAGATTTTAAGATATATTACGGATAAGGTAAAATTAGATCCGTTAGAAGCAGATGCCCTTTTTGCAGGGATATCAGTAGATACAAAAAATTTCATTATTAAAACAGGGGTTAAGACTTTTGAGGCTGCGGCTTTCTTAAAGCGTAATGGGGCGGACTTAATACGTGTACGAAAGTTTTTCCAAAATGATATGGAAACATATAAGGCAAAAGCCAGTGCAGTGAAAGATGCCATCATATACCGAGAAAAGATAGCCATATCTCAAAGTCCGGCGAGTGGATCAAATCCAACCCTAGCTGCGGCACAAGCAGCCGATGAGTTATTAAATATCTCTGGAATTAAAGCTTCTTTTGTACTAACGCAGATGAATGATATTATCTATATAAGTGCACGATCGTTTGATGCTGTCAATGTACAATTAATTATGGAAAAACTTGGCGGTGGTGGACATTTAAGTGTTGCTGGCGCTCAATTAGAAAATATATCGCTTGATGAAGCTGTCATCGTGCTTCAAAAAGCTATTGATGAATTTTTAGAGGAAGGTGTAGAAGAATGAAAGTAATTTTATTAGAAGATGTTAGAAAAGTTGGTAAAAAAGGTGAACTTATCGAAGTGAAGGATGGTTTTGCGCGCAATGTCTTATTTAGAAAAAATCAAGCAGTTGAAGCAACCAATGACGCGATTAACCAACTAGAACTAAAGAAAAAAGCCGATAAAAAACGTCGACAAGAAGAGTTAGAAGAAGCTAAAGCATTAGGACAAAAAATAAAAGATATGACGGTGACTATTCCGATAAAAACAGGTGAAGGAGGACGGGTATTTGGATCCGTATCTTCAAAAGAAATCATAAAAGCAGTTAAGGAACAACATGCTTTAGAAGTGGATAAGAAAAAATTAGTCTTAAAAGAACCACTTAAATCATTAGGAACTCATGTTATACCGATTAAGTTACATCCAAAAGTGACAACTGAAATTAATGTCAAAGTTGTCGAAGAATAGAAATGACTTGAGGTGAACTCAGTGGATGAAGTGATAAAGCGAATACCGCCACATAGTTTAGAGGCAGAACAATCTGTGATTGGATCAATGATTATGGATGCAGAGGCGATTGCAATTGCATTAGAGCATATCGATCAACATGATTTTTACCATCCTGATTTAAAACTTATCTTTAATAGTATTGTGGACTTGCATAATCGTAATCAACCGGTGGACTTGGTTACGCTTCAAAATGCCATGCAAACTAATGCACAATTAGATCAGGTCGGTGGTATAGAATACCTCTCCAAATTGGCTCTGTCTGTGCCTTCATCGGCGCATATTAAGAACTATGCTTCAATTGTAAAGGAAAAATCTGTCTTGCGTCGATTGATCAAAACAGGTCAAGATATTATTACAGATAGTTATGAAGCCAAAGAAGAGCTTGAAAGTATCTTAAATACAGCAGAAGAAAAAATCTTTAATATTATGCAAAATCGTAAAACAGAAGAGTTTTCAGATATTAAAGAGTTGATTACACCGACATTAAATATGATCGTTTCGGCACATGATAGTGGCGGAAGTGTTACAGGAATTCCCAGTGGATTCCTTGATTTAGATACCAAAACAGCTGGATTACAGCCAGCAGACCTTATATTAGTTGCGGCAAGACCCTCAATGGGAAAAACAGCATTTGCGCTTAACGTGGCTCAACATGCTGCAGTTAAAGAAAAAGCATCAACAGCTATATTTTCTTTGGAGATGTCCAAGGAACAGCTGGTCAACCGTATGCTATGTTCGGAAGCTATGGTTGATGCCCAAAAAGTCAGAACAGGACATCTAGAAGACGATGAGTGGTCAAACCTGCTAAATGGTGCAGCAATTCTTAATGATTCGCCGATTTATATCGATGATACACCGGGAATCACAGTTGGAGAGATGAAGGCAAAGTGTCGAAAACTAAAACTTGAGAAGGGATTAGACCTCATCTTAATTGATTATCTTCAATTAATGAGCGGAAATGGAAATGGCGAATCTCGTCAACAAGAAATATCTGAAATTTCAAGATCATTAAAAGCCCTTGCAAGAGAGATGCAGGCACCCGTTATTGCTTTGTCACAGTTGTCAAGAGCCTGTGAAGCACGTGCAGATCATCGCCCCATGCTTAGTGACTTGCGTGAATCGGGAGCCATTGAACAGGATGCGGACGTCGTTATGTTCTTATATCGAGATGAGTATTACGACCCAAATTCTGAGATGAAAGGTTTGGCAGAACTCATTATAGCAAAGCAAAGAAATGGTCCTACGGGAACCGTTGAATTAGCATGGTTTGGTGAATATACAAAGTTTATGAATTCAACAAGATCGCATGATATGTAAAGAAAATAGCACGAAGTTATCCACAAGTTATACACACAAATGACGCTTAAATAAGAAAAAAGCGACGTTTGTGTGTATTTTTTGTGCTTTACAAAATGATGGACAATGCATAGAATATAGATGTTGACAGAAGCATTAAAGAGGGGAGACAATAATGCAACTTATTCTATTCGATAATGATATACACTATATTCAGCAACTTGAACACACATTGTGCACGTATCAGTATCCCTATGGTGGAGGGTTAGAATGTATACGTATAGATAGCTTAGAAGAATTAGAAATTATGCATCAAGAAAAGAAAATAAGCTATGAGCGAGGGATTTTTGCTTTTAATGAAGAGTGGATTAGAGGTGTATTCGAAACAACGAATCCATTGGTTCAGTACTACCTTCAACATCAGCAGTGGTGTATTCTTTCAGAAGGTATTTGGACAGACGAAAGTACAGAGCATATCCAAGCCTATTATAAAAAACAAAAAATACCGATGAGACCTTTATCGGATCAGGTGATACATAAATATCAATCAGCTAGTGAGATTTACCATCAAATAAAATCAAATTTCATTCAAAACATGAATAGTGAAATTGTATCCCAAAAAATAAAAACAGCATTTATCACTCTATACAAACCTTATGGAACATATTCTTTTTCAGATGAGATTCTGGATCAAATAAAGTCATTACACTTTTCCCTTAAAAATAAAAAAATACTTATTATACATTATGATAGCTTTTTTCATAATGAAAAAAATCCGAAAAGCAACTTATCCTATGTATATATGCAAATCCGCAATAAAAAAACGAATTTTCGCTTGATTCTAAATGAAATTGTTCAAAAACCTTATCGTAATATTGATGTCCTTGAAGGGGCACTAAACATGAGAGACTATGATTTTTTAACAGAGCAGGAGGAAGCGATGTGGCTTACATGGTTAAAGGAACAAAGCGGTTATGATGTGGTGGTTTTCACTTTAAATGGAGTACATATCAATCAAAAGCTACATACGTTGATCTGTCGATCAGAACGTAATATCCTATTTTCAGCGGAGGAGCGAATACAACAAAGTGTCTTTGAACAGATTGATGGAAAATGGCATATTGGTGAAAGTAACAATACATCTCTTGTGAGTGTCTCTATTGAGAAGATGCTTCAAGAAAAAGAGGAGGTTTATTCAAATGAAGGAAGTTAAGGCAAAAGTGCTTTCTAGAATGAATGAATTTCAAGAAGTTGATGATATAACCGTTAAACAGATTATTGAAGAAGAAGTTCAAAATCAATTACCTTTTGATAGCCTGGAAAACAAAATGCTTCTTATGGAAAATATTTTTAACCAGTTTCGCAAATTGGGGGTGATACAGCCACTCATTGATTCAACGTCAATTACTGAGATTATGATCAATGGGTACAAGGAAATATTTATCGAAGAAGAGGGCGTTATCAAAAAATGTGAGACATGTTTTGAAGATTTAGAAACCTTAATGCAACTCGTTCAAAAGATTGTAGGATTAATGGATAGAAAGGTTAATGAAAGGTATCCCATTTGTGATGTAAGACTTAAAGACGGTTCAAGGGTTAATGTGGTATTGCCTCCGATTGCTATTGGAGGACCTTATGTTACAATTCGTAAGTTCCCGGTAAAGCGTTTTATCAAAGATGATCTTATCAACAATCAAACGGTGTCAGAGGAAGCGATGAATTTTTTAGAGTTATGCGTACAAAAAAGATTTAATATATTTGTCTCAGGCGGTACAAGTTCTGGAAAAACGACGCTCTTAAATGTATTATCGGATGCTATTGGAAAAAAAGAACGTGTGATAACCATAGAAGATTCAGCAGAGTTACAACTACAAGATATTGATAACCTTGTCCGCCTTGAGACGCGTATAGGGGATGATGAATATGTTAACCATATAACAATTCGTGATTTGATTAAATCTTCACTCCGTATGCGACCAGATCGTATTATTGTGGGAGAGGTCAGAGGGGAAGAGACGATAGATATGCTCCAATGTATGAATACTGGACATGACGGATCCCTTAGTACAGGTCATGGCAATTCAACCATGGAGATGTTGATTCGCCTTGAGACAATGGTTTTATCTGCAATAGATTTACCACTTATCGCGATTCGCCAACAGATTGCATCTGCAATAGATTTAATGGTACATATACAAAAAATTGAAGGAAAAGGACGACGAATTATGGAGATATCTGAAGTCCTACCGGTTGAGTCGGAGCGAATTCAACTAAATCCAATCTTTATTTATGACAGTCAAAAAGATACACTTGTTCGAACGAACAATGTCATCATTAATCACCTCAAGATAGAGCACAACTAAAAACAAGAGTAAATACAAAAGAGGAGGCATTGTGTAATGAAGTGGCAGCACTTGAATGAATATGCTATACGCTATCGGTGGATTTTTCAGTTACCTATTTTAATGATAGTGGCATTTGTTTTAGGACAAATATTTTTTGACGCATTTATTTTTTCAATAGTACTTAGTGGGAGTTGTTTATTTTTCATAAAATATTTAAAAAGAAATAGCCAATCAGCAGTTAAGAAGAAAGTTGAAGAAGAATTCAAAGCATTTATATATTCTATTGCTTCATCTATGAGTATTGGAAAGAGTTTTGAAAATTCAGTCAAAGAAAGTTATAGTGAACTTAAAAAAGAATTAGAGGTTTTTTTGCTCGAAGCAGAAATTTTAAAAATTGTCATGGCTTTTGAGACGAATATGAATATTAATACTGCATTTGAGCAATTAGCAAAAATATATGATATTGAATCGATTCATCAATTTTCAAAAGTCATTCAAATAACGGTTCGTCAAGGAGGTTCCGTTCAAGCGGTAGTAGAAAAAACCGTGCGAATGATTGATGAAAAAAATAATGTGGAAAAGGAACTGGAAGTTATTATTACCCAAAAAAAATTTGAACTTTATATGTTGCTTTCATTTGTTCCCCTTATGGTTTTATACCTACGAAGCGTATCGGACAATTTTGCACCATTAATGTATGGGACACTTCAGGGGAGATGTATCATGTTCGTTGGGGTTTTATTGTATGTTATGAGTGCACTTATTGGAAGACGTATTGTCAATATTACAATTTAGGAGGGAACATGAAACGAATTGAAAAAACAATATGGATGAAAATTTTTCCGACATACACCAAGCAGATCTTCATTGCAATAGGAGTGCTGACCATTCTTCTTGGAATACAAATGTTAAAAGGAGATCAAATCGAACCTGTTGATATGATTGAGCGCCCTGATTTTTATGAAGCGGGGACAAAATATAAATTGTATTATCAAACGGGTGATGAGACGATTGAGTCAATTGACGTAAATGTACGTTCCAAAAAAGCCTCGCTTGAAGAAATGGAAAAATATCTGACAGAAAATCAGATAAGCTTTGAAGAGGAATTTCGTCAAAGATATAATCAAAAAGAGGCAGAAGACGTACAGGAGTTGGAAACTATTGATGGGGCTATCGAGCTAACAAATACTTATAAAAAATGTGAGCTCAAGTTCTTTACAGAAGAAATTAAGGAAATAGATGATCAAGGATGGGTTGCTCCTGAATATTTGGATAAAACGGTAGTATTACCCTATAGTATTAAATATCAGAAGGCTGAAAAAAAAGGAACAGTTCAAATTTATATTCGTAGTTCACATGTAAGTGAAGACTATATGAAAAAGTATGAAAAATATCAATTGGCTATGATGATCCAATTGTTAGAATTAGATAACTCAGAGGAACGCATCATTTTACCTGAAGAGGAGATAAAATTTTATAAAACTTATTTTCCGGTTGAAAAAGGAAAATATATTGCTTATATTTTTTTATTCATATTAAGTTTTTCTATGCTTTCACATTACGAAGTGCGCCATCAAAGCGAAGTTTTTGAAAAAGAAAAGCGTATACAGCTTATGTATTTTTTGAATAATTTTATTTTAATGTTTCACTCTGGACTGACGATTCAAAAAAGTTTTTATCTATCAGTAGATAATCGAGTGCAAACATTAGAACAAGGAAATAAGATGAAGGAATATTTTGAGAAGTGGCAAATAATGATTCAACAGGAACGAGAATTTCATGAAATTATCTCGGATTTTCAAAAATGTTTTTCCATTATAGAAGGGAGGAGATTTTGCCGTCTGATTTTGCAAAATCTAAGACAAGGTGATCATCACTTAACTATTCAGTTAGCAACACTTTCAGAGACTATGTGGGATCAACGAATTCGGCACGCACGAAAAGAGAGTGAAAAAGCCAGCTCAAAGTTAGTTTTTCCGATGCTTATTATCTTTATTGTCATTTTAATCATTACAATCGTTCCATCATTTATGGAAGTCAATATGATGTAGTCAATAATTTAAAATAAAGGAGACGTATTATGAACAAATTATTAGTAACAACATATGTAAAAGGTAAATTATTTATGGACAGAATCATCCACGATGAAGAAGGGATGGGGATGGTTGAACTTGCACTGATTATTATCATTTTAATCGGTTTGGCAATTATATTTCAAAAGGAAATTGAACTTTTTATGACGAATATTTTTGAAGAGTTCAATATCGACGAATTGAAATAATGGGAGGGATTGACAGTAGTATGCTAGAAATTCAAAATGATCAGTTTCTAATTTTAGAGTGTGAAACAAAAAATATAGAAATGTATCAAATGAAAATTTTCTATTATCGAACGATTGCGGGGATTAAGTCCTTTCGGTTTAGTATGACAGAAAAGAAAAGTTATCTGTATTATCCAGATAAAAACAAATGCTCACTAAATGAGCTGGCACAACAGCAGTTGTCATGTCAAGAATTACTTCGAATTCTTGAGCAAATCAGGTTGATCCTTATTGAAAGTAAGAATAATCTCCTCTATGACAATAATTTTTCTTTGCGCCCAGAATGGATATATATTGATAAGCAAGGGGAGCAAATAAAAGTGGAGTTGGTGTATTTGCCTCTTAAATCAAAGGTTCAAACAGGATTAAAAGAAAATTATATCAGTTTTATTCGTTTTGTTGCAAAACTATTTAATGAAATGAATGCAATGGAATATTTCTACTATTTTAAACGTTTGGACGACGTCGAAGAAAAGGAGGATTACATAAAGGCATTTATTAAAGTTTTAGATCAACTGTCAAAAGAGCGTGTATTAAACTAGGGTTTTGACTATGTCCTTTTTGATTCAAATCAGTTATAATACATATAGAATGTCATAAGGATATGTTATTGAGGGAGGTGCCATGGATCTAATACACGTACAAAACATAAAAAAAAAATATAAGAAGGTACAAGCGGTTGCTGGAATTGATTTTAAGGTGCAACAAGGCGAAATTATTGGCTTGCTTGGCCCCAATGGCGCCGGAAAATCAACTACAATCAGTATGATTGCAACACTATTAAAACCCGATGAAGGAGAGATATTTTTTAAGGGAAAATCAATTTTAAAACATCCCCGGTACATTCAGAAGAAATTAGGCTATGTCCCACAAGAAATAGCACTTTATCCAATGCTTACAGGTCAAGAAAACCTTAGTTTTTGGGGAAGAGCCTATGGACTAAAAGGGCAAGAGTTGAAAAAGGCTATTATAGAAACCGCACAGATTATTGGTATAAGTGAACGGTTAAATGATCGAGTGAAGCATTATTCGGGGGGAATGAAGCGACGGTTAAATATTGGCGTAGCCTTGTTGCATAGTCCGGAACTCATTATTATGGATGAACCTACAGTGGGCATTGATCCACAAACGCGAAAGCATATTTTAGATACGGTACTTAGGCTAAATCAAGAAAAAAATATGACGGTGATTTATACAAGTCACTACATGGAAGAAGTGGAATATGTGTGTAAGCATATTTGTATTATGGATCATGGAAAGATCATTGCTCAAGGAACAAAAGATTCTTTGATTGAAAAATACGCTTCTTCTCATCATGAACATCCAAGTTTAGAGCAAGTTTTTTTAGAGTTAACAGGTGGAGCGCTTCGTGATTAATGTCAATGAGATTTACATAAGTGACGAAAGTCATTGCATAGAGTTACTTAAGATACTAGAAATGTTCTTCGAATCATTGTAAAATAATAGATGAGAGAGAAGTTCAAAGTACGATGTGTTATGTAAAGGAAAGAGAAATATTTTAGGGGTTAAGAAGCGATTCGGATGAATCGCTTCTTGCATTGTATGGAATAATTCGATATGATAAATGCATAATCTAAAAACAATGGAGATGGTTATGAATACAGTAGATTATTTAAGACAAATCATTGGATTGTTATTGTTTTCTGCATTTATTTCAAGTGTATTGTGTGTCTATATATACATTAAAAGTAAAAATGCAAAAAATAGCTTTTTTCTTATTATTGGGCAGATTCTAGGTATTACTTGGAATGTTTTATATATTTTTGAACTAACAGCGCCAACGCTTGAAATACGTTGGATTATTATCGTGTTAGAATATATTCCAATCTGTTTTTTAGGTGTTGTCTTATTTCACTTTGCTTATTGTTATACTCAAAATAAACAGATGCAAAGGACACTTTTTATCATTACGTTCATTCCACCCGTCATTGGGTATCTCAGCGTTCTTACAAATACATATCATTACCAATTTTATAAAGAGATTGATTATCATATGATCAAATTTGGTGTTTTCACATATTATATTATTGGTTTTACGGCAATTTATTTGTTGCTAGGGGTTGCCCTGTTTTTATTTAGAAAAGGAGACAAAAACCCGGTATATAGAACACAAGGAATCTATTACTCCATTGCAATATTACTGCCCCTAGGAGTGCATTTACTCCAGATAGCTGGGATTATGACGTTTGAGATTATGGTTACCCTGTTTTTTTTGCCTATTTCCATGTTCATTTTAACAGTCTTAATATTACGATATCAATTCTTAGACATTATTCCAAGTGCAATCTATCGTGTGATTGATAATACGATGGATGGGATGCTCGTTGTTAATAATAATGGGAACATAATCGATTATAATACTAGTTTTTTTGAAAAGAAATTTGACATGTATGATATGAAAGTGATTTCAACAATTTATGATTTTTCAAAGCGCTTAGCAACATTTTCCGTAGAATATCAATCTATTTTTGATTTAAATATAAGTATTAAAGCAAATCAATATAAGATAAAAAAAGGAATGTTAAAAACAGATGAAAACATAAGCATCTATTTTACGGCAAAGCCATTGTTAGATTACCGAAAGCAAAAAGTTGCCACATTGATTACTTTTTTTGACATGACAGAAATTTATATGCTGCATAATGAATTAGAAATAAAAAACAATGAGCTTGATGCGGCAAACCGTAAGTTGACAAAGTATCTAGAAACCGTTGAAAAATTAACGGTTGAAGAGGAAATCAACCGAATAATGACAGAGATTCATGATACGCTGGGGCACTCAATGACCGAATTATTGGCTTTGATTGAAGTGGCAGACATACTGGTTGATGTCAATGATGCGGAGGCATTAAAAACAATTCAAGAAGCGATTCGAAGAGCAAGAAATAGTATGGACGAGATACGTTTAGCTGTTATACGTTATAAAAAAATGGGAGGATTTGTATGATAAAAGTTATGGTCGTTGATGATCAAATTCTTTTGAAACAGACATTGCTGTTTATGTTAAAACAAGACAAAGAAATTATTGCCATTGATGGTGGAGAAGATGGCTATATGGCTATAGAAAATTGTAAAATAGAACAGCCGAATATTATTTTAATGGATTTACGTATGCCAAGAATGGGTGGATTAGAAGCGATGGAGGTACTTAAGGAGCTTTACCCTTCTGTAAAAATTATGGTATTGACCACATTTGAAGATGACAAGAGTCTATTTACATCATTAAAAAATGGTGCGGATGGATATATTGTTAAAGATATTCGACCGGAAGAATTGATTTTAGCGGTTAAAAGCGTTGCACACAATTTGTATGTAATGCACGGAAATGTTCTTGAGGTTTTTAAAGACGAGTTAAAGAAAATGCGGCAAAAATCGGAGAATAATAATGACATGATTGATCAATATGATTTAACACGGATAGAGATACGCATTATCCAAGAATTGGTTAATGGAAAGAGTAATCGTGAGATTGCGCAGATGCTAAACTTTACTGAAGGAACGGTGAAAAATAAGGTTTCTAAGTTGCTTACAAAGCTTGATTTAAAAGATAGGACACAAATGGCTGTTTTTGCAGTAAAAAATAATTTGATATAGAAGGTGTATAATGGGTGTTTTGGATTACCAAGATTTTAGTCAAATTACAATTTATACATTAACGTTAATGGGGACCATTATCGCGAATGCTTTTTTGTATCTGCGCAGCCGTAAAATTCGACTGGTGGCTGCTTTTTTTCGCATGCAGCTTTTAATCTTTTTTTGGCTCATTGGAAATATTTTCAAGGTGCTTGCCGATGATGCAGGGCAATTAAAGCTTTGGATTAATATTGAATATTTGGGTATTTGCTTTTTTGGATTTGCATTGTTATATTTTGCTTACCTGTATTATCAAAACAGACCCCTTCATCCAGCAATTCAAATGGTATGTATAATTTTATCCATCATTAACTATTCTTTTTTATTGACTAATGACTCCCACTATCTGTTCTTTAGACAAATAGGGACATACACTAGCATCAAAGGGCCCTATTTTTATATACATACAATTTTTTCGTATGTCTTAATTGCAGTAAGCATTTATTGTATGGTCATGAGTCCAGCCAATAAAGGGCTAAAGAGAAAAGATTATTTTTTAATTACAGTGAGTCTCATTATACCGGTTATTCTTAATGTACTGTATGTTTTTAACATACTTGCAATTGTGATGGATGTCACCCCTATTTTGATGAATGTTGTTTTTTTAAATTTTGCATTTATCGCATTTAGAGAAAACCAATATGATATTCAGATGATGACAAAATACCGAATATTTGATAATTTGGATGAAGCAATTATTATTCTCAATGAAAGCAATCGCGTGGTTGAATATAATAAGAAGACGGAAGAAATGTTTGAAGGATACACAAGCTTACATAAATATATAGCTTTTCAAGAGATGCTTCCAGAATTTCATCAGACAATACAACACTTTATTGCATCAGAAGCTGTGACAGATCAGATTGAGGTACATATTTCTATATTAAAACAAGATAGATACTTTATACTAAGTATGGAAAAAATCCTGTTAAGACAACAAGAAAATAATGGTATGATTATTAAGTTTATCGAGATTACTGAACAACATCAGTTGCTCATAGAGCTTGAAAATAAAAACAGAACACTAAAGAATATTAATCGTACGTTAAGTGAGAATATTTCGGTGAGTAAGCGACTGATTCTTGAACAGGAACGTAATTATGTGTCAAAAGAACTTCATGATATTTTGGGACATTCAATTACACTTGTGATTTCATTACTTGAGACGGTGAATCAAACCTATGGGAAAAATACAGAAGAAACCAAAGAGAAGCTAGCTTTAGCAGTAGAAATTACACGTGGAAGCTTGGTCAATTTACGAAAAGCATTAACGCGTAAACGTGCCTCCAACATAAGCAATCAACAGTTGATTGAAGAGTTGGAAACATTAATCCAAGAGTTTCGTGTATCCAATGTAGAGGTGGAATTCATAACCAGTAACTATAAAATTGATTTGAACCCACAATACTACGATACCATTTATCGGATTTGTCAGGAAAGTATGACGAATGCATTGCGACATGGGAAGGCGACTCAAATTATGATTGCCGTGCGCTTTTCTAAAGAAATGACAGATATTATTATTGTTGACAATGGAAAAGGGTGCAAGCAAATTAAAAAAGGATACGGAATTAAAGGGATGGAACAAAGAGTACAGGAGATGGACGGAGTATTTACATGTAGCTCACCGGATGGGGAAGGATTTCATGTTCATGTCATCTTACCGGTTCGAACACTGTGACAATAATATAGAGGGCAAAAAAAAGTAAAAAACATATAAAAAAGGTTGACATAACTTTGGAAATGCGCTATATTATATGTGTAATCAGCACTCGACAATGAAGAGTGCTAACAATAAAATTATAAGGAGGAATTCATATGTTTAGATTAGTACCTTATGGAAGAAATCAAGCAGCAAAAAACAGTGACAACTTTTTCAATCTCATGGACGACTTTTTTAGTGACGACTTTTTTGGCAATGGATTCGTCCCAACAAAATTTGGGAAATTCGATTCCTTTAAAATTGATGTAAAAGACCTTGAGACAGAGTATCTAATTGAAGCAGACTTGCCAGGAGTTAAGAAAGAAGATGTAACCGTTGACTATAGAGATAACAAGCTTGTCATTCGCGTAAGTAGCAATGAAGAAGTGAACGAAGAAAAAGAGCATTATATCCATAGAGAACGACGCCAAAGTCAGATGGAACGTTCATTTTACATGAAAGATGTAAAAGCCGATGAAATCACGGCAAAACTTGAAGAAGGTGTATTGGCCATTCATGCACCAAAACTTGCTGAAGTGGATGATACACATAAGATAGAAATACAATAAACCCATAGGATATTAAAAACTGCTTCGAAAGAAGCAGTTTTTTCTTGTGAATACATAGGAAGTGTACTATAATTTAAAGTGTATGGATATATCAAGTGGATGTAAAGAAATCGGTACAACAATAGGGGGAATAAGATGACAACACATATTGAAGATTTTTTAATGAAGATACAATCGGTCATTGGTTCAAAGGTTGTAATGAATCAAAATGGTCAAATTGAAGAGATTCATATTGTTTCAGATTTACGCCGAAGCCCTAAGCAAATATTAAGGGATGTTGAAGCGGTTCTTTTATCACAGTTTAATCAAGCGATTGATTATAAGAAAGTATCCATTGCACAGATAAAAGGCGGAGTCATTCGCAATGAGCAAGATCCGCGTATTAAATTAAAGTCCATCGAATATAGCAACATGGGAAATACCATTGATGTTACGGTAACTTTAGAAAAAGGCAATGAAGAATACACAAAAACAAAGTCCGGTATAAAAACAACGGCAAATGTCATGCGTCTATCGGGAAAAGCGGTGCTTGATGCAATTGAACAATACCTAGGAATATATGATGTGTTTGTATTTGAAGATTGTAAAGAGATTAAACTATCAGATACTTTAGTGATAGCAGTAAGCATTACTTCTATTTATCATCACCGGGAAGAGATGTTTATTGGAACGGCTAAAGTAGGAACAGATGTTAACGAGGCTGTGACTCGAGCGACACTAGATGCGATTAATCGACATATTTTGCAACTTGAAAATGCGTAAAAATGGAGAGATAAAATGAAAACATATATAAAACCCTTATTTATTGGTCTGATTGGTCTAGTTATTTTAGGGCTATTAAGTTTTTTCGTGATCAATATATATAAAGACTTTAAAGCGGCACAACAAATACAAAAAGAAGTACAGGTAGACTTTACGACAGTATATGAAGGTGCAAATTCAGAAGCATTAGCGACGATATATGATGGCAAGCTTATTGACAATGGAATAAAACCTAAGTTCTTAGGAGGTATCTTATATCTTCCGGTTGGACTTGTTAGTGAATATATTAATGATCAATTTCACTACGACGCACAAGAAAAAATTTTAACGTACACAACCCAAGAAGATGTTATTCGTATGCGGACAGATGAATTGACCTATACAGTTAATGATGAACCTATACGTATTGAGATTGGTATGACAGAGTTTGATGGAGAGGCGTATCTTCCCCTATCTCTTGTACAAAAATTTTCCCATCATGATTTCATACATAATGAGGAGTATCATGTGTTGCAAATCAAAGATTGGTATAGTGAAGAAACTACTGGGGAAGTTTATTATGAAGGTGAACAGAAGGTTTATATTCGGATTTTACCTTATGAAGAAGCGGCATACCTTCATGTAGCATATGTAGGGATGGATGTAGTGATTGTTGGGGAAGAAGACAATTATTACCAGGTTTTAACCAAAGAAGGCTTCTTAGGATATATACAAAAGGAAAATGTGCGATCGGTTGTTACTTCTCATTCAGTAAAAGAGAAAGTGTATTCGTACAAACAGTTTCCCGGCACACAATTTGATGAAAAAATAAATCTTGTATGGCATCAAGTCTTTAATACAACGGCGAATCAGTATGTTCAAGAACGGCTTGAAAATGTAACAGGGGCGAATGTTATTTCGCCAACATGGTTTGAACTTAAAGGGACAGAAGGCGAAGTAAAGTCGATTGCAGATTTGAATTATGTAAGATGGGCTCATGACAATGGATATCAGGTCTGGGCTCTTTTTGCCAATTTGGGCGAAGGTTATACAAGATCAATGACGCATGAAGTCTTAAGCAGTACAACAAAACGTATGGAAGTGATTCGACAACTCCTGGCGTTGGCTTCGGTCTATGAGTTAGATGGAATAAATATTGATTTGGAAAATATAGGTGAAGAGACAGGACCATATTATGTACAGTTTGTGAAAGAGCTAAGCATCTATTCAAAACAACAAGGCTTAATTGTATCAGCAGATTTACCTGTGCCAAAGCCTTGGACAGAGCATATGGGGCGTGAAGAAATTGCAAAATATCTTGATTATTTTATTATCATGGGATATGATGAACATTGGTCAACATCACCTGTAAGCGGCTCGGTTGCTTCGATTGGTTTTGTTGAAGAAGGCATTGTTGATACACTAAAATCAGTTCCAAAAGAAAAAGTAATTCTTGGCGTTCCTTTCTATACAAGATTGTGGAAAGAAGAAACGGTTGACGGAGAAGTCAAGGTTTCGTCAAAGGCCTATGGTATGGATGGCGGACAAACCATTGTTGATGAAAATAATATTGAGCTGGAATGGGATGAGCAAGTGGGTCAATATTATGGAGAATATTATGAGGGTGATATTCGCTACAGAATATGGCTTGAGGATGACCGTGCAATGGATTTGCGTATGCAGCTTATTGATGAATATGAACTTGGCGGTGTTGCAGGATGGAAATTAGGTCTTGAAAGTGATAGCGTCTGGGAAGTTATTCGTCCATATCTAAAAAAAGAATAAACAGATGACTTAACAAATGAGCATTTTGTGATATAATAAGATGCGAAAGATAAGAAATGGTGTAAAATGATGAATAAAAAGACGAAGATTGTAGTCCTTACAGAAAATGACCCAAAGTATGCACAAGTTGTTCAAGAAGCTGGGAAAATTCTCCGTGAGGGCGGTCTTGTTGCGTTTCCAACTGAAACTGTGTACGGAATTGGAGCTAACGCACTGGATGAACAGGCAGTAAAAAAAATATATGTGGCAAAGGGACGCCCGTCGGATAATCCATTGATTATGCATGTTAGTGATGTTCATATACTTAAAGATTATGTACAGCATATTGATGACAAATCAAAACGATTGATTGCCAAATTTTGGCCGGGACCGTTAACACTTATCTTTCAGAAAAAAGATACAGTTCCGGACATTATAACTGGCGGATTAGATACAGTTGCCGTTCGAATGCCAAAGCATCCTATAGCCCATGATATTATTCACAGCGCAGGTATACCCATTGCGGCACCGAGTGCCAATATATCTGGAAAGCCAAGTCCAACAAGAGGAAGACATGTTGTTGAAGACTTAAATGGGCGTGTAGATATGATTATTGATGGTGGAAAAACAACACATGGACTAGAATCAACCGTACTGGATATGACCGGTGATATACCCTCAATCTTACGACCAGGGAGTATTACATATTCAATGATTAAAGCGGTTATTGGAGATGTCTCTTATGACAACCACTTGGAAGATGTGACACAAGCCCCTAAGGCGCCGGGAATGAAATACAAACATTATGCACCCAAAGCGCCAATTAAAATTGTGATGGGAGCAGATGAGAAGGTCACCGAGTATATCAATGCACAGTCAGCACTTCATCGAGTAGAAGGATTAAAAGTAGGTGTGATATCTCCTGTGCATCGCGTTCACCTATTGGAAGGGGATGTGGTCTTAAGTATTGGAGCCATAGACAATCCAGAGGAGATTGGGAGCAATTTATTTAAGATATTGCGCCAGTTTGATGATATGAATGTAGATATAATTTATTCGGTAGATTTTCAAGGTGAAGAACTCAATGTTGCGATTATGAATCGCCTCATAAAAGCTGCTGGACACGAAATAATTAATGTGTAAGTGATAGGAGTATCATGAAGAAATATAAAGAAATAGTTTTTGTTTGTACAGGCAATACCTGTCGCAGTCCAATGGCTGAAGCGCTGTTTTGCAAGACATACCCTACAGCGGATTTATTATCTCGATCACGGGGATTAATGGTTTTTGAACCGATGCCCGCAACTGAATATGCAGTCCAAGTCATGCGTGAAAAAGGGGTTGATATTTCTATGCATCAATCCCACTATTTCAGTAAAACGTCATGCAATTCGACTGTATTAGCATTAACGATGACCCAAAGACATAAGACAGTATTGGTGCAGCACAATTATCCGTGCGATGTATACAGCATCAAAGAGTTTGTTGGAGAGGCTGGAGATATTGAGGATCCGTACGGTGGAGATATAGACGATTATCGACGATGTGCTGAGGAGTTAGAGCGCGTCATAAAAAAATTAGGAGGAAAATTATTGTGATAGGAATAGGAAGTGACCATGGAGGTTACGCATTAAAGCAAGAAATTATTGCGCTTCTAGAAGAAAAAGGATTTGCATATAAAGATTTTGGAGGATATGACGCCCAAGCCATTGATTATCCAGACGTTGCAAAACCCGTAGCCCAAGCCGTGCTTGATGGGACATGCGAGACAGGGATTTTAATTTGTGGAACGGGAATTGGAATTTCCATTACTGCAAATAAAATCAAAGGTATTCGCTGTGCATTATGTAGTGACCACTTCACAGCAATGGCAACACGTGAACACAATAATGCAAATATGTTAGCACTCGGAGGAAGAAATACAGGACCAGAAGTTGCAAAGGATATTGTTATGGCATTTCTTACAACGGAATTTTCCAATGATGAAAGACATATTCGTAGAATTAATAAAATTGAAGACTAAAGACAAAAATTAAAATCAAGGAGGCTATTATGGCAGAATTAAAAGTAATGGATCACCCGCTAATTCAACATAAAATGGGGGTATTACGACGCGTAGAAACTGGCTCAAAAGAATTTAGAGAATTGGTCAATGAGATATCAATGTTGATGTGTTATGAAGCGACAAGAAATTTGCCGCTTATGGACGTTGAAATAGAGACGCCTGTATCCAAAACAACAGTAAAACAAATTGCAGGACGTACATTGGGGATTGTTCCAATACTCAGAGCAGGACTTGGCATGGTTGATGCAATGCTTAATTTAATGCCTACTGCAAAAGTGGGACATGTAGGTCTTTATCGTGATCCGGATACCTTAAATCCAGTAGAATATTATTGTAAGTTGCCATACGATGCTCCAGAACGAGATATATTTGTATTAGATCCAATGCTTGCAACAGGTGGGTCTGCATCAGCTGCGATTCAATTCATTAAAGATAAAGGCGTTGAAAGCATAACTTTATTGTGCTTAATTGCAGCACCAGAAGGTGTGGCACGTGTACAAAAGGACCATCCAGATGTAGATATTTTATTAGCAGCACTCGATGAAAAATTAAATGACCATGGATATATTGTTCCTGGGCTTGGAGATGCAGGCGACAGATTGTTTGGAACAAAATAGGAGAGAATAATGAAAACGCATACGCGCCCCAAATGGGATGATTACTTTATGGACATCGTAGATATTGTAAAAAACAGATCAACATGTTTACGACGTCATGTAGGCTCTGTTATTGTAAAAGACACACGAATTCTTGCGACAGGATATAATGGTGCGCCATCGGGATGCAAGCATTGTGTGGATACAGGTTGCTTACGTGAAGCAATGAAAATTCCTTCAGGGGAGCGCCATGAGTTATGTAGAGCATCCCACGCAGAGCAAAATGCGATTGTACAGGCAGCAAAACACGGAGTGTCGATAGAAGGTGGTACAATTTATGTAACCGCACAACCTTGCGTGATTTGCTCCAAATTAATTATTAATGCGGGAATTAAGCGTGTTGTATATAGCGGGGATTACCCTGATGAACTATCTAGACAACTATTGACAGAAGCCAATGTTGAGCTAGTTCAATATAACCGTTTAAATTAAGAGAGGAATCTTTATGAACATCATAAATAGCCTTGAAGAATATATATATTATATTTTGGCCTTTGTATTAGCATTTTTTATTGCAAGTATTGCTACACCTATAAGTCGCAAGATTGCTTTTAAAATCGGTGCCGTAGACCACCCAAAAGAGAGAGGTATGCATAATAAAGTGATGCCCTTAGCTGGAGGATTGGCCATTTATGCCGGATTTACTATAACACTATTGATTATGGTACCCACTATCGTTAACCAACGCGTGGAGCAACTGACAGGACTAATTATTGGGGCAACCTTGATTACAACGGTTGGGCTAGTTGATGATATTTATGGACTATCGCCTAAAATTCGTATCATATTTCAAGTCTTAAGTGCACTGATTGTCATACACACAGGGACATCGATTCAATCGATTTCTATGCCGTTTATACCAGGTGGACAAATAGACTTTGGATTTATGAGTAATTTTATAACAATATTTTGGATTGTTGGTATCACCAATGCGGTGAATTTTATTGATGGACTCGATGGTTTGGCGACAGGCATTGCATCGATTGCATCGCTGATGTTAATGGTTATTGCGATTTTGTTTGGAGACCCTATGGTAGCAGGGTTGTCCATTATGCTGACAGCGACATTAGCAGGAGCTTGTATGGGATTTTTGCCCCATAACTTTAACCCGGCAAAAATATTTATGGGAGATACAGGTTCAACATTTTTAGGATTTACACTTGCAGTTATCTCAATACAAACGATGTTAAAAACATATACGGCATTGACACTGATTGTTGCTGTTCTTGTATTAGGCTTGCCTATCTTTGATACAACATTTGCAGTGCTACGTCGACTAATTAATAAAAAGCCGATTTCGCAAGGCGACAGAGGACATCTGCATCATCGACTGATTGACAAAGGACTTAGTCAAAAAAGAGCTGTGGTTACACTCTATGCTGTTAGTGGAGCTTTTGGAATTGCAGGGATTTTAGTGGTTATGAGTGACTTTAAACTTGCGCTTTTGATTGTCGGTTTTATCCTATCGATATGGTTACTTGACATGGGAAGAACGCATTTTAAAAAAGATAAATTTAGTGAATAATTACAAAAGACTCAAGTAATTGGGTCTTTTGTTATAGAATGAGAGAAGGGATTAGCGATGAAGATATTAAGTATATTTGGAACACGTCCTGAAGCCATCAAGATGGGACCTGTTGTAAAAGCAATTGAAGAAACAGAAGGATTAACCAGTTTAGTTTGTGTTACAGCGCAACATCGTGAAATGTTAGATCAAGTTCTTGAGGTTTTTGAGATCACACCGGATTATGATTTGAATATAATGCAGGCTGGTCAGACGTTAACAGAAATTACAACGCGAGCTATTCAAGGGCTTGAAGAAGTGCTTATAAAAGCACGTCCGGATATGGTGTTGGTTCATGGTGATACCACAACAACATTTGCAGGTGCATTGGCAGCGTTCTATCAAAAAATCCCTGTCGGACATGTCGAAGCAGGTCTTCGAACATTTGATAAATATCAACCATTTCCAGAGGAGATGAATCGATTATTGACAGGTCGACTTGCTGAAGTGCATTTTGCACCAACACAAACGGCAAGACAACATTTACTGGATGAAGGGATTGCAGATACATCCATTTTGGTTACAGGCAATACTGTTATCGATGCATTAAAGTCAACCGTTTCAGATGCTTATAGCTTCTCTTTAGAAACCCTAAATAGTATTGACTATGAAAAGTATAAAGTCATTACAATGACAGCGCATCGACGAGAAAATTTAGGCAAGCCATTAGAAGACATCTGTGAAGCCATCTTAGCGACCGTCCAAGCCAATGAAGACGTGGTGGTGGTCTATTCGGTACATTTAAATCCAAAGGTGCAAGAGGTTGCGCAACGTATCTTGGGTAATCATGAGCGTATACACCTTGTAGCGCCGCTTGAACTCAAAGATATGCATAATTTGCTTAACCGTTCTTATCTTGTTCTGACAGATTCAGGTGGACTTCAAGAAGAGGTTCCTTCAATGGGAAAACCTGTCCTTGTCCTTCGAAATGTAACTGAACGACCAGAGGGGGTTGAAGCGGGAACGCTTAAGCTTGTAGGGACAAATAAAGAGAAAATCATTCAAACGACTCAGCAGCTGTTGTCAGACAAGTCGGAATATGATAAAATGGCAACTGCGGTCAATCCTTATGGAGATGGGAACGCATCAGCGCGAATTGCTGAATATATCTTCAATAAGGCATAGACATTCGTTTTATTTATCGGTATAATGTGTCTAGGAAGATAAGAGGTCGATTATGAAAACAGATTTTAAAACATTAAAGTACTTATCTTTGATTTCACAAGTGGGATTAATCATGGCAATTCCCATTTTTGGAAGTGTCTTTTTAGGGCATTGGATTGATACGAAGGTAGGAACTAATGGCATCTTTTTGATTATTTTCATTCTTATGGGCATTTATATCGCCTTTCGAAATCTATTTGTCATTATACTTAAAAAATCAGACTTTGGAAAGAAGGATAAGCATCGATGAATGAACGTAAGTCAATGGTATATGAGTTGACGCGAAATGTGTTAATCATAATTGCAATAGCACTTTTTATCGGATTATTGATAGTTGAAAATCGTATAAGCTATGCATTGGGGCTAGGGCTTGGAGCGGTTGTATCCATTTTGAAGATTCACCTGATGGAACATAGCTTTCGAAAAGCCATGTACAAAGCACCACATGCAGCGACAAATTATGTTCGAGCGCATTATTTTTTGCGCTATTTTATAACTTTTTTAGTATTATTTATTGGTGTATATACATCATCCATTCACTTTATCGGCCTTGTTATAGGAGTGTTGGCACTAAAACCAGCGGCTTACATACAAGGATTATTCGAACCGGAAGTTCCCAAAGATGGAAGTGTAGAATTTCTTGAGTGGGAAGACGAAGATGAAGATGAAAAGTCCGACTTCTGGTGACACATGGAGAGTGTATTCATATATATTTTTTAGCAACATATAAATACAAGGTATGCATAAAAAGGAGTTGATTTTCAAATGGATATTGGAATTCATGTAGCCAAAGTGTTTAAAATTGGCGGCGTTGAGATTTGGATTACAGAAACAATGATCAATACATGGATTATTTGTGGCGTTTTAATTCTCATTGCGTTACTCATTAATCGATCCATTAAGAATCCTAAAAAAATACCTAGTGGTGTTCAAAATGTGGTGGAATTTATTGTCCATGCAGGCGATAATTTCATCGAATCAGTTATGGGAAAACATGCCAAACAATTTTCATCATTTTATATCGGTATGTTTTTGTTTATTCTCGTCGCAAATCTTTCAGGATTACTCCCGGGACCCGGAATGTATTTTTACGGAGATCCCAACGGACCGTGGATTGATTTTATGCGACCACCAACAGCTGATATTGCAACAACTTTTGCATTGGCCTTCATTACGTTTTTTATGACGCAAGGGCTAGGGATGATGTCAAAAGGACTAGGTAGATGGGCAAAGGATTTAACGGAGCCAATGTGGCCCTTAACACCTCTAAATGTCATTGGAGAGATTGCAAACCCAATATCTTTAAGCTTTCGTTTGTTTGGGAATATTCTTGGCGGAACGATTATCATGGGATTATATTATAACTTGCCATGGTTTTTAATGTTAGGGATACCTTCAGCATTGCATGGATATTTTGATGTGTTCGCAGGTGTATTACAAGCGTTCATCTTTGTAATGTTAAGTATGACATTTGTATCGAGTGCAATGGATTAAGCTAAAAGTGAGGTGAATGTAGTATGGAATTTTTTGAATTCCTTTTTGGTTGGATTGAAGACGCAGACCCTAAGGCCTTGATTTTAGGCTTTTCTGCTATAGGAGCAGGCTTTGCAATGATTGCAGGAATCGGTCCTGGAATCGGACAAGGATTTGCTGCAGGAAAGGCAGCTGAGGCTGTTGGAAATAATCCGAAGCATGGAGGAAAACCAGCGACACTAGTAATGTTATTAGGCGCAGCTGTTGCAGAAACATCAGGGATTTTTTCCCTTGTTGTCGCTATTTTGATGCTTTTTGCAAACCCACTTGTGGGACGATTAGGAGAAGCTGTTGGAGCTTCAAACGAAATTGGAACTGCATTAATTTTGGCATCATGTGGACTTGGAGCAGGCCTAGCAATGATTGCAGGTATTGGTCCGGGTATTGGTCAAGGCTATGCAGCTGGAAAAGGTGCAGAGTCTGTAGGTAAACGACCGAAATTACAAAGTACGATTATTCGAACAATGTTACTCGGTCAAGCAGTTGCCCAAACAACAGGTATTTATGCCCTGATTGTGGCACTATTGTTATTGTTTGTAAATATCTTTGCGTAAACGTAGAATTATTTTAGAATTTTAAGGAGGAAATACAATGATTGATGGAAGAGCGTTAATTTTAGCATGTTCGGCAATAGGAGCAGGTTTAGCAATGATCGCAGGTATCGGACCAGGTATTGGACAGGGTTTTGCAGCTGGAAAAGGTGCAGAAGCAGTAGGTAGACAACCGGGCGCACAAGCAGACGTTGTAAGAACAATGTTACTTGGAGCAGCAGTCGCAGAGACAACAGGTATCTATGGTTTGATTATTGCGATTATTTTATTGTTTGCCAATCCACTTATTAGTACATACGAAAAATTATAAGTTGTCGGCACTTTGACATCTTAAAGTGAAAGGAGGCAAACAGTTTGAACAATATACTTCAGTCGCTGACGTCACTAGGTGACTTGACTTTTTTAATGGAAGCAACGACGGATTTAAGTGATAAAACGAGAGTGTTGGGATTTGACCTACAGACTATTATGCAAATAGGTTTCCAAGCCATTGCAATTTTACTATTGTTTTATTTTCTTGGAAGACTCGTCTTTAATCCGGTTCGTGAGATTTTACAAAAACGTCAGGAAGACATTGAAGCATCGTTTGATAAAATTGAACGAGAAACCAAAGAAGTCAATGCGTTAAAAGAAGACTATGAAAATCGAATTAAAAATATAAAAGCTGAAGCAGATAAAATTTTATCTCATGCACATACAAAAGCAATTGCACGCGAGGATGAAATTGTCAAAGAAGCACATGAAGAAGCCGGTCGTATTATGCAAAGGGCGCATGTAGAGATTGAGCGAGAGCATGAGCAAATGAAAGATGATATTCGAAAAGAAATCATTGAAGTAGCAACGCTTATGGCAAGTAAATTTATCGAGGCAACATTGGATGAAGAGCAACAGCGTGTGTTAATCAATGAAGCATTAAGTGAAATGGGTGATGATACATGGAAGAACTAGTTGTAAAACGCTATGGACAAGCCCTATTTGAAATTGTCAAGGAATCAACAGATTTTGAAGCATATGAAGAAGAAATTCGACAAATGCATATGATTTTCCAAGAGGATTCAGAGTTCATTGATGTATTGTGTCATCCAAAGATATCAAGTGAAGAAAAGATGCATATTATTGAGACCACCTTTGGTGGAAAAGTGCATCAAGAATTTGTCGGATTTTTAATTTTAACCATTAATAAATCAAGACAAAAAAATATTCTTGATATTTTACATTATACCATCGATAAAATCGATGAATATAATGGATATGTGAAGGCATATGTGACGAGTGCAATTGAGTTGACAGAACAAAATAAACTTGACATCACGAAAAAACTCGAAGCGCAGACACAAAAGAAAATCAATTTGATAACACAGTTAGATCATACAATTATCGGTGGAATACAGATTCGTATCAAGGATCGAATTGTGGACAACAGCATTAAGACATCACTGCATCGTATGTCCCAAACCGTGTATGAAGCATAAAGGAACAAATATATTTAAGAAAGGCGGTAGATTCTCGGTATGAATTTAAAACCAGAAGAGATCAGTTCTGTTATTAAAGAACAGATTAAACGATATAAAACTGAGCTTGAAGTAGCCGATGTAGGTACTGTAATTCAAGTAGCCGATGGAATCGCCCGTATCCATGGATTAGAAAAAGCAATGGCAGGTGAGTTGCTCGAATTTCCAGGAGACGTATTTGGTATGGTACTTAACCTTGAAGAAGATAATGTGGGTGCCGTACTTATGGGTGATGACAAAAATATCAGCGAAGGCGATATAGTAAAAGCAACAGGTAGAGTAGTTGAAGTACCCGTTGGTGACGGACTAAAAGGTCGAGTTGTTAATGCACTTGGACAACCGATTGATGGAAAAGGTCCAATTAAATCGAACAAGTTTCGTCCTACAGAAAAAGTTGCACATGGAGTTATTTCTAGAAAATCAGTAACAACACCATTGCAGACAGGAATTAAGTCAATCGACTCGATGATTCCAATTGGTCGTGGACAACGTGAGTTGATTATCGGAGATAAGCAAACAGGAAAAACAGCGATTGCCATCGATACGATTATCAACCAAAAGAAAGAAAATGTTCTTTGTATATATGTAGCTATAGGACAAAAGGCTTCCACAGTAGCAGGGATTGTTAAAACCCTTGAAGCCAACGGCGCTATGGATTACACTACAATAGTAGCTGCAACAGCAGCAGAACTCGCACCACTTCAATATCTTGCACCTTATTCAGGATGTGCGATTGGTGAAGAATGGATGGAAGAAGGAAAAGACGTCTTAATCATCTATGACGATTTATCAAAACATGCTGTCGCTTATCGTGCGATGTCACTACTTCTTCGTAGACCACCAGGACGTGAAGCATACCCTGGAGACGTATTCTACTTACATTCACGTTTGTTAGAACGTGCAGCGCGTCTTAACGAAAGTCTGGGCGGAGGTTCTCTAACAGCACTTCCGATTGTTGAAACACAAGCCGGAGATATCTCAGCATATGTTCCAACCAATGTTATCTCAATTACTGATGGACAGATTTTCTTAGAGACTGAATTATTTAATGCTGGATTTAGACCTGCGATTAATGCAGGGTTGTCTGTATCCCGTGTAGGTGGTGCAGCACAAATTAAAGCCATGAAAAAAATCGCAGGACCAATTCGTGTTGAGCTTGCGCAATATCGTGAATTGGCAGCATTTGCTCAATTTGGATCTGACTTAGATAAAGACACACGTGACCGATTAGTACAAGGGGAACGTATTATGGAAGTGCTTAAGCAAACACAATATGCGCCTATGTCTGTTTCGGAACAAGTGTTAATCTTATATGCGGTTACTCGTAAATATCTGATGGAATTTGATGTTAGTCAAATCAAAGCATATGAACAACAATTTCTTGAGTATGTGGATAGTCACTATCCTGAAGTTAAGAAGGATGTTCTTGGAAAAGACGGATTAACAGATGAATTGGATAAAAAATTAACGTCAATTTGTGATGAATTTCAAGAGGAGTTCAAAAAATCACTAGAATAGGAATGATGATATGGCTTCAATAAGAGAAATCAAGCGCCGTAAAGTCAGTATTACAAGTACTCAGCAGATTACAAAGGCTATGAAACTTGTTGCGACCGCAAAGCTGCAAAAAGCAAAGGCGGCAGCAGAGTCGACACGCCCATATTTTCAGACAATTCATCAAACGATTTCCTCCATTTTGGCACAAAGTGAAGGGCTTACGCATTCGATACTTGAAGGCCGAGATGGGAAAAAAACCTTATATCTTGTAATGACATCGAATCGAGGTCTAGCAGGAGGATATAACAGTAATATTGGAAAAATTGTGATGAATCATCGCGAAGAAAATGATATTCAGGTCGATGAAGAAAAAATTTATGCGATAGGTAAGCGTGGAGCAGAATACCTTCGAAAGCGTGGAGCAAACATTACAGAAACTTTTCATGATGTTCTTGAAGAGCCAACATATGATAAAGCGATGGAATTGAGTAAAATGATTTTGGAACTTTATATGAATAAGGAAATAGACCAAGTCTATATTGCTTATACACATTTCCAGTCAACATTAACTCAAGAACCAAAGCTGATGAAAGTCATACCGGTTCAACCGGAAGAGTTTAATGATCAAGAAGAAAAGACGACATCTGTGATGAATTTTGAACCTTCACCAGAAGAGGTGTTAAAGCAGATTATGCCTAAGTATTTGAGTAGTGTTATTTATGGTGCTTTAAAAGAATCAGTAGCAAGTGAACATGGTGCGCGTATGACTGCCATGGATTCTGCAACGAATAACGCGAATGAAATGATTGATAAATTAGCATTACAATACAATCGAGCTCGACAAGCATCTATTACTCAAGAAATTACAGAGATTGTTGGTGGAGCCGAAGCACTTCAATAGGGAGTGCACAAATTTTGAACAAGATAATTAAGGAGTGAGATTAAAATGGAAAAGAAAAACATAGGTAAAATCACTCAAATTATTGGTGCCGTTTTAGATATTAAGTTTGACGCTGAATCAATGCCGAATTTGTACAATGCCATTAAGATTCAACGTCAAAATGGAGAAGAATTAATTGTTGAAGTTGCACAGCACTTAGGAGATGACGTTGTACGTTGTATCTCCATGGGTGCGACAGAAGGTTTAGTCCGTGGAATGGAAGCAGTTGATACAGGAAATCCAATATCCGTACCGGTTGGAGAAAAGACGCTTGGACGTATGTTTAATGTGTCTGGTGATCCCATCGATGAAAAAGAGGCTCCAGAAGGTGCGCCGTTATGGTCAATTCATCGCCAAGCGCCAAAATTTGAGGAACAGTCAACAGAGACAGAGATCCTTGAAACAGGAATAAAGGTTGTTGATTTATTATGTCCTTACCAAAAAGGTGGAAAAATCGGATTGTTCGGTGGAGCTGGTGTTGGTAAGACGGTATTAATTCAAGAGTTAATTCGTAACATTGCAACAGAACATGGTGGTTTCTCAGTATTTACAGGCGTTGGAGAACGTACACGTGAAGGTAATGACTTATACCATGAGATGCGTGAATCCGGCGTTATTGATAAGACAACGATGGTATTTGGACAGATGAATGAGCCACCAGGTGCAAGAATGCGTGTAGGACTTACTGGACTTACAATGGCAGAATACTTTAGAGATGAAAGTGGAAAAGACGTTCTTCTTTTCATTGATAATATTTTCCGTTTTACCCAAGCAGGTTCTGAGGTATCAGCGCTTCTTGGACGTATCCCAAGTGCCGTAGGTTATCAACCAACCTTAGCAACAGAGATGGGTGCATTGCAAGAGCGAATCACATCAACAAAAAAAGGATCCATTACTTCGGTTCAAGCGGTATATGTTCCGGCCGATGACTTAACAGACCCGGCACCGGCAACAACATTTGCCCATTTGGATGCTACAACGGTTCTTTCAAGATCTATCGTTGAAAAAGGGATTTATCCTGCGGTAGACCCATTAGATTCTTCATCTAGAATTCTAGATCCGCATATCGTTGGAGAAGAACATTATTCTGTAGCCAGAGGCGTTCAACAGGTATTGCAAAAATATAAAGAATTGCAAGATATCATTGCTATCTTAGGTATGGACGAGCTTTCGGACGAAGACCGAATTACGGTTGCACGTGCAAGAAAGATTGAACGTTTCTTGTCACAACCATTCTTCGTTGCAGAGACGTTTACTGGACTTGATGGAAAGTATGTATCATTAAGTGAAACTATTCAAGGCTTTAGAGAAATCCTTGACGGAAAGCATGATGATATTCCAGAGAGTGCTTTTCTTATGGCAGGTAGCATCAGCGACGTCTTAGCACGAGTTTAGAAGGTGATAACATGGATAATGGAATGATCAAATTAAAAATCATTACACCAGATGGCGAATTCTATGATGGTGAAGTGAAGCGAGTTGTCATTCGAACGACAGAAGGCGAAATGGGAATCTTAGATGATCATGCGCCGACGACCGTAGCACTTTCAACGGGAACGTGCACCATTTTAACCGATGAACAAGAAATCAAAGGTCTAGTTCATGGTGGCTTTACTGAGATAAAAGAAAATGCGGTGACATTGTTGCCAGATGCAGCAGAGTGGCCCAATGAAATCGATATTGAACGTGCAAAGCAAGCAAAGAAACGTGCAGAAGAAAAATTGGCCCAAGATAAGGACCATGTAGAAGCAAAGCTTGCATTAGAACGAGCAATTACACGATTAGATGTTATGGAATGGTATGATGGACATAACTAAACCATAAAAAAGAGGCTTGAATGTATGGGACTTTCCCACATTCAAGCCTTTTTCTATTTTGATTGCGATGGAAAAAGTATAACACTGCTCTTTAAGCTAAGCTTAAGGCAATATAGTAAACTCTTGCCAAGGGCGTTCTTTAGCTTCTTTGACATTATCTTCAAAACGCTCATAATAATATGCATAATAAGGAAGTTCTTTTTTCTCAGGATGATCATCGAAGTATTTTTCAATGACAGGATAAGCGTCTGGAGATAGGCTAAGTAGATAATCAAAATCAAAGTCATCACTTTCTCCATCACGTTCAATATTTTTTTCTGCAATATGTCCTTCAACATTATAATAGGCTGAACCAATATAAAATACTATACTATAAGCGATAATAAGTAGCATGACTTTAGGGTTATATGTAATCAGGTAGATGCTCACCAGTAGAATAAATCCCATTAAAAAAATTAAAAACATATAAACCAGTAAACGCAGTACGGTAAAGCCATATATATTTTCATAGAGTGACATGCGGTAAAACGCGGAGATACTCATAACAAATGTGCAGATGAGCGTGATTTCTTCTAGTGCACGCTGTAGCTTTCTTTTTTCGGCGTTTAAAAGTTCTAAACCAATAATGGCAAGAATGTTAAGAATAGCAACGGTTAATAATTCAAAAAAACCTTCACGTGCATACTCAGCATAGCTGATACCCTCAGGTAGAGAGCCTGCTTGAATAAAAAGGTAACGCAGTTGGATATAGACATAGAAAGCATAAACGCCATTAATGATTATCAGAAACGTAGTAATAACCAAGTGGGATTTTGTAGGAGGTGAAGGCTCTTTTCCTATGGATGTCGAGTCAGCCAAAGGAGTGTTTAAGTGATTTTTGATTTTCTCTGCAACAAAATGTCCATAGATAAAACTTGAAAGCGCTAGAACAAAAATATATCGGAAAATTAAACCTCCGGAAATCGATATGTCCTCCACAAATCGAGTAAACATATCTAAAACGATAAGATCCGATGAAATAAGTAAAGGAACAACAACTAATAAAAAAGGAAAGGCAATTAAAACGCCATAGACAATATACTTGATTTCTTCTCTTCCCTTAGTTATCTTTTTAATAGCATCTTGTACAAAGTGGTGAATATATCCAAATGGACGAAAAAGTACAATAAATAAGTGGGACACTATATGCACAGGCTGTGTCATGTTAAAAGGTACATATAAGCTTGCAAATAAAAAAGGGAATAAAAATATAGTTAACACCTTAAACACCATAAAATTACGCACGATATAGATTCCCGATAATAATACGATAATCGCTAATTTTATAAATGCTGAACGATCAAACTGACGCTTTCCTAATTTCATGGTGTATAAGACAAATCCTAAATTAATGAAGATAGCCAAGGTAAAACCAAGACCTGGTTCGTAGTAAAGTATAAAAAGATTGGTTAAGACACCAACAATAAATGCAAATAATAATATCATTGTTCATCCTCCTCATATGCGATAATATCTCCTGGTTGACATTCCAAGATTTCACATAATTTTTCAAGTGTAGAAAAGCGAATAGCTTTTGCTTTATTTGTTTTTAAGATAGAGAGATTGGCATTGGTGATGCCGATAGCATCAGCAAGATCTTTGAGAGCGATTTTTCGCTGTGCCATTACAACATCTAGATTAATGACTATTCGTCCCATGTGTGCCTCCTTTATATGGTTAAATCATTTTCTTCTTTAATTTGAATGGCTTGATTGAATAATAGTGTAAGTACAAGACAAAAGACAGAAGCCATAAAAAAAACAAATACAATAACAACAGTCATTACTGAATTGACGACAAAAACCTTGCTAAAAAAAACAAGGGAAATCACAAAAGTTAAAATAGCAAGACGTAAAAGTCTGGAAACATTTTTGTGAATGAATACATCTTCTAAAATACAGCTCTTAAAAATCTTGCGCAATTCATCCAGCACCAAAAAGGCTAAAATTCCTGAAATATAAAGCAATACTAAAAAATACATATATAGTGGATGCTCAGGACCTAACATTGCATATCCAGAACCGATTTCATAACGTAGAACCGTTTTTACAATGGGAGGGAGAAAAACAAGTGTAACTAAAGCGGTAAACTCTAATAATAGAATCAAAATGTGTGTAAGCTTTGCGACAAATGTCATGGGTATTTTTTCAACAAGACGTAACATAAGAACCTCCTTAATTTTGTATTCGATACTCTTGCTTTTTTTGTATAATAACACATAGTATATCATTAATCAATATATATTTATCGAAAAACAATAAAAAGTAATTGAAAAAGGATAAATAAAGAGGCGTATACAAATGAGTTGTGAAAAAATGAAAAACATGGTACTATTTCATTAAGTAGTATAGTAATATCAAAACTATTTTAGGAGTTAGTGATGGAAAGAACAAAACATCTAAGTTATCGTGCAAAAGTTTTTTTGCTTTTAATGATTAGTGCTGTAATACCCATTTTTATTCTAGGGATTTATTCATACAATACATATCGCATTGGGATTAATAAAGAAGTCAATCTGACCATAGAATCTTCAGCAAAACAATTAAAAATCCGTATGGATTCAACGATGAATAGCATTCGAAAATATTACCTTGAGTCGGTGCAGACAGATGAAATTCAATGGTTGATGAATGAAGATATTTGGTATTCGGATTATAGTAAGCTTATAAAGGCACAAGATAAATTAAAAAGCACATACTATCTATCGGATTATATTACCGGATATACATTTATAAACTGGGATACAGGGTGGGTTCTTAGTAATCGGGGACTTTATCCTTTCTCATTAAGTTTAAATCCAGAACAAGTCCAAGCGTTAAAAGGTAACGGACAAGGTTGGATTAATAATATGGACCTAGTGACGCATCAACATCTGCGCCGCGAGGAAGTTGACTTGGAAGGTGTTTTGTTTTATGTGAATCTTCCGGTGACTCAAAATGAAAAAAATGCACTTCTAACGGTTAACGTTGATTTGAATCGAATCAATTCTGTTGTTCTTGATGAACAGGCTAATGTTGAGATTATCATTATTGATGGTCAAGGAAAAGTCGTGTATAGTACCCACTCTGAGATTTCTGATGCGTTACTTTCAAACGCTGATACACGCAAAGATCAAACACAGATTAGGATCAATGGAAAGGAAAAATATCAGATTGGAAGTCTACAGTCAGATGTTATCGATTGGACGTATTATGTAGCCTGGGGAACAAAGAGGGCGGATGCTGGAGCGGCCAACATCGTTCTTATGACAGGAATTGTTTTATTGGGATTTGCATTGGTGATTGTTCTGGCACTTTTATTTACACGAGCAATCTATCGTCCGGTGCATGACTTAAGTGATTATGTAACAGAAGCGACGGAGATGCTTGAACAAGAAGTACTTGATCAAGAGCCAGTAGAAGAGTATAGGGATGATTTTAGTCGAATATCCGGGAAGATCGATCGCTTAGTTGACAATACAACAGCATTGGAAAAGACGATTGAGAACCAAAAATCACAATTATGCGAGTTTTTTGTGACCCGATTGATTAATGGGACACTGTATTCGGAGCAAATTGACATGTATGTTAAACAATTAGGCATTCAAATGCAGGCGCATTATTTGGTTATGACCATAGGCTTAAAAAATCTAATGAATGAAGATTATGATGAGATGAAGCAAGATGCACTTCGCCTTCAGGTGATGGAAACCATACCCGAAGAAATTCGAAAGCGTCTTGCCATGCCACCGGCAAGTAACTCGCGGGTGATAACAGCAGTCGTTACCGATAATGATATTAAAGACTTGGAGAAAAAAGCCATTGAAGTATATAAAGGCATTGATATTTTTGTTCAAATGGAATATCAATTTGCTATTAAAGTTGGGGTGAGCTCGGTATATTCTGACTTGAAGCAATTTAGAAATGCACACAGCGAAGGGATTGAAGCACTTAAAAATAATGAAGTGCTCCACGAGAAAAACACATCGGCGGACTTTGAAGGTGTGATGTTCTACACAGATATTGATCGAAAATATGAAACACGCGTATATGATCGTCTCATGGAAAGAGAAATTCGTGTAGCTGTAGACAGTGGCGATGAAAAAAAGGCGTTTGAGATTATTGATCAGTTTATTCAACATCTATTGAATCATCAAGTGGCGAAGATGGAGCAACAATTTTATATCCATCATTTTATGGATGAAATACTTATGGTTATTATCGAAGCCGGTATTTCACTGGATGATATTTTTATAGGTGGACGTATGAGCGTCTATCAAAGTATCCATCAGATTTATGATATAGAACGGCTGGGAAATTTTTATAAATATGGCTTGATTGTTCCGATTATTGAACAGTTAAATCAGCTACGGACTAGTAAATCCTCTGAGATTATTCAAGAAATAATTGCCTTGATTGAAGCAACGGGTGGCGATATAACTTTAAGTGAATGTGCAGAGCAGTTGAATTATCATACCACTTATATTTGGAAAGTCATGAAAGTTGAAAAGAACACGACATTTACTGAGTATGTAGCACAATATAAAGTGAAAGCGGCTAAAGAATTATTGCTTACCACATCAAAAACCATTGCAGTGATTGCCAAGGAACTAAATTATACCAATGCACAAAACTTTATACGCTTTTTTAATCGAATGGAAGGAATCACACCTGGAAAATACCGAAAAAAGAATAAAGAAAGATAATGAACCCCAAAATACACATAATCATTTTATTGATTATGTGTATTTTTGTTGTCAGGATGTTGATTATTCTCCCAAAAAAACAGGTCTAAACGAAGGTTTTCTTAAAAAAAGACATATTTTTGAACAAGTGTCAACATAATGAGTATAGATGTAACATGCGATGGATGATACTCTTAATGTAGATGAAACACGAACATAAAAGGAGGATATCATGGATCAAAATGGCGTGGCTGTGACCAAGGCAAACGTATTGCCAAAGCGTAGTAAAAAAGAAAAATATCAGGAGACAATAAAATATTTAAAACAACATAAATGGTTGTATTTAATGTTAATCCCGGGATTGGTATACTTAATTGTTTTTCGTTATATACCAATGGGAGGTATTATCATTGCCTTTCAAAAATATAATCCATATTCAGGCATATCCGGAAGCGAGTGGGTTGGACTGTATTACTTTAAGATGCTTTTTACCAGTCCGGATTTTCCAAGGATTTTGGTCAATACGCTAAGTATTTCCCTGCTGAGCCTTATCTTCTTTTTTCCGGCACCGATTATACTAGCACTACTATTAAATGAGATAAAACATGAACGCTATAAACGAACGGTTCAGACATTTATCTATATTCCCCATTTTATTTCGTTGGTTATTGTGGCTAGTTTAACCTATCAACTTCTTAATATTAATGACGGGATTATAAATCAAGTGATTGAGATGTTTGTTGGAGAAAAAATTAACTTTTTGGGTAAACCGGAGTACTTTAGGGGGCTTATTGTTGGACAAAATATTTGGAAAGAGACAGGATATGGAACCATCATATTCTTGGCAGCACTAGCGGGAGTTGACGTTAGCCTCTATGAAGCGGCGCGAGTCGATGGTGCTGGACGGTGGAAGATGATGTGGCATGTAACGCTTCCAGCTATTCGAGGGACAATCATTATCATGCTGATTTTACGTGTAGGATCCATCTTAAATACTGGGTTTGAGCAAATCTTTTTGATGAAAAATGCTCTAAATAGTTCCGTTGCAGAAGTGTTTGATACGTATGTGTACACCAAAGGTATTATTAATGCACAATATTCTTACAGTACTGCAACCGGTTTGTTCAAATCTATCGTTGGTATGATTATGGTTCTTGGTGCCAATAAATTAGCTAAAAAAGCCGGAGAGTCGGGAATTTACTAGAAAGGAGATCGATATTGTGGCAAAAAAAACAGTGAAAAAAAATAAGATCAAAGGGTCAAAAGCAGACCGTATAACCAATATTATTATTTACATCTTTGTGGGACTGGCAGGAATAGGAACATTACTTCCTTTTTTATATGTACTGGCCGGGTCTTTTGCAACAGAAAAAGAGTTAACGGAAAAAGCCTTTTTCATTTTTCCGACAGTGATATCAACCAATGCATATAAGTATATTTTTGAAACGGGAGAGATATTTAATGGCTTGAAAAACTCTATTTATCTTACAGTTGTTGGAACAACCGTCAATATGTTCTTTACCACGACTTTTGCTTATCCATTGGCAAAGACCCATCTTAAAGGAAGAAACTTTTTCCTAAAAATGGTCGTGATTACGATGCTCTTTAGCGGAGGGATGATTCCAACCTTTTTATGGGTTAAGGAGCTAGGACTTTATAATAGCTTTGCTGGATTAATTTTGTTGGGGGCGATTAACCCATTTAATATGATTATTGTAAAAAACTTTTTTCAAGAATTACCGGCAGAACTTGAAGAAGCGGCGCGAATTGACGGATGTAATGACCTGCAGATTTTTTCGAAAATTGTACTTCCATTGTCAAAGCCAGTTATTGCATCTATTTCATTATTCTACGCGGTAGGGCATTGGAACAACTATTTTGGACCAATGATTTATCTAAAAGATACAAGTAAAGAAACGGTGCAGATTGTACTTCGACGCATAGTGCTACTAGCTGGTGGCGTACAGGCTGATGGAATGGACTTTGATATTTTAGGGACACCGCCAGACAAAGCGGTGAAAATGGCAGCAACGGTAGTAGCGACGGTTCCGATTCTAATGATTTATCCATTTGTTCAAAAATATTTTACTAAAGGCGTAATGGTAGGGGCCGTCAAAGGCTAATACCTTGCACATATTTGTGCCGGACTTGGCACGAGCATTTAAAATTTAAGGAGGAAGTTATGAAGAAGTTCAAAAAACCGATTACACTAATTTTAACACTAGCACTTGTCGTATCGCTATTTGCAGGATGCGCAAAAAATGACGAAAGCAGTACAGGTTCAAATTCAGGTGCACAAGAAAAGGATGAAAATGGATTAGCACAGATTTCGATGATGACCTTTGACTTTGAAGGAAGCCCTCTTTCCGGTGAACATTCAGAAGAAGTTATATCAACAATGGAAGAATATACACAAACAAAAGTAGATTTTACATGGGTTCCTGGGGATAACTATGAAGAGCGCCTAGGATTGACATTGGCTTCGCCAGATGATATGCCGATGATTATTGCAGTGGGCAGTATGACTTCAGCGATTACAAGTGCTGCTGAAGCGGGAGCGTTTTGGGACTTAAATGATTTTATGTTTGATGCAGAAAAATATCCAAATCTATCTCAAGCAAATCCCAATGTCAACAAAAGTCTGACGGTGAACGATCAGTTAATCGGAGTCTATCGTGCACGACCTATTGGACGCCTAGGCATGGGATATAGAGCAGATTGGGCAGAAGCCTTAGGGATAGAAGAACCAAAGACAATTGAAGACTTATACGATATGATGTATCAGTTCACATATAATGATCCGGATGGTAATGGAATTGATGACACATATGGTTTGTCCTTATGTAAATATACAGGACCGCTAGATGTCATTCAGACATATTTTGGCGTTGGAAATGCTTGGGCAGAAGTTGGAGGACAACTTGTACCGATACATCAAACACCGGAATATATGGAAGCACTTAACTGGTTGAAAAAAATGTATGATGATGGACTTGTCTATGCAGACTGGGCTGTTCGAGATACATCAACGTGGAGAGAAGATATTCAAACAGGTGAATGTGGTATTTATATTGATGTACTTGACAGTTCAAGACGTATCTGGGATTACTTTATAAATAATGAGATTCCGGCTGTTGAGGGAACATCCTATGAATATGCGACGATGAATTTGGTTGGAACAATTAATGATAAAACATTGGCTACTTCTGGATATAATGGATTTTTTGTTATTACTAAAGCCGCAAAAACTGAGGAAGATGTGGCCGCATGCTTAAACTTCTTAGATAAGATGTCGGATGATGCAATGATTACACTTTCATCATATGGACTTGAAGGCAAACATTGGGTAAAAGATGAAAATGGATATTTAGAAAGTTTGATTTTAGGAGATGCAGTTGCGGCAAAAGCGTTCTCAGCACTTAATCAAACGGTGGCGTATATCCCGAATATGAAAGCAACAGATATCGGACCAGAAATGACAGACCGCCTCTTAATTGAAGAAGAGATTAAAGCGGCCAATGTAGACTACGCTGTATTTAACCCGGCAGCAGCCTATATCGTCAACTCTGAGACGTACTCCCTAAGTGGGGCAAACTTAGATGAAATTATTGATAATGCTAGAACACAATATATCTGTGGTGAAATTGATGAGGAAGGATTAAAAGCAGCTTGGGAAAACTGGGAACGTCAAGGTGGACAAGCGGTTATAGAGGAAATAAATGCACAACACAATTAATCAAAGTGTATAGAAAAAGGGCTATCTTTTGATGGCCCTTTTTGTCCTTGAACAATATCTCTTCGAGATAGCGCGACAGAGTCGCTTTGTGCATCTCTAGGAAAGTCCTACTTTAGCTTTCTGCTTTAAAACTTAGCAGAAAGCGTCAAGGATCTTTCCCGCCACGAACAATATCTCTTCGAGATAACGCGACAGAGTCGCTTTGTTCTAGTTAAGCATGCTGATATGAAAGGGTAGAAGAATGTTAGATATTTGGATTAATGAAATATTAGATGAAACCATCACCTTGTCATGGGAAAAATTAACTCAAGCAACAAGTTATCACATATATTGGGCGGACTATCCTCATGATACGATGCAATATGTATGTCTTGGTACAACCTCCGCATTAAGCTATAGCGTAAAAAAGTCAACGCATGTACCGCATTATTTTAAAATAATAGGAGTCGATGAAAAGGGTGAAGTGGTGGCGACGAGTAAAGTCCTTAAGACACCAATATATCGACAGTTAGATGAGCAACTTGAAAAACTTAATCGTGGACTTATTGCAGTAAAATGTCATGAAGGTGTCTTTTTAAGTTGGCGGCTTATGCGCGATGAAGTTCATGGATATACGGACACGGGATTGTCAGGGGTAGATTTTTATATCTATAAAAATGAAGAAAAGCTGGTGTTGATTACAGAATCAACGAACTATATAGATGTAAAAGGGGTGCAGACAGATAGCTATGCGGTTCAACCTGTTTTTAAAGGTAAGCTAGGCAAAATGAGCCAAGAAGTGAAGCCATTTGCATCTGGAAACGAATACATTGATATACCGATGGAGCCGCCAGAATCAGGGATAACGCCAAAGGGCGAAAGGTATTTTTACCGGATTAATGATATGAGTGTTGGAGATGTTGATGGGGATGGCGACTACGAATATATCGTCAAATGGGATCCGAGTAATTCACAAGACGTATCAATAAAAGGTTACACAGGAAAGTGCTATATCGATTGTTACAAATTGGATGGACGTCTTCTTTGGCGCTTGGATATGGGGGTGAATATTCGGGCTGGGGCCCACTATACCCAGTTTATGGTCTATGATTTTGATGGAGATCAAAAAGCTGAAATCTCGGTAAAGACCGCACCGGGAACTTGTATGACACGTTATCATGAAGACGGGTCAATAAAGTCTGTTGACTATATCTCGATACCTAAGCGCGATATACTAGCAGGGGTTACTCATGAGGACAATTATGTATGTAGTGCAGAGGATTATTATAACCACTTGGTACAGGTTTTTATGGATTGGCACAAGCACCCTGAGGTATGTAAGGGGCGTTGGCCACAGACGCTTGAAGCGTGCTTTGGCATAAAAGAACAGTATAGCTATCCACTCACACGTGAAGATGCAAAAGCTCTCGTCGATTATTTTATTGGAGTCTATGCACCAATGCGTAGTGAAAAAAATCATCTAGAGACCTTTGAAGGATTTATTTATGAAGGGCCTGAGTATCTCACGATGTTTGCTGGAGATGGTAGAGAATTAGAGACGATAGCGTTTAAATTTGTACGAGAAGATGATGGATTGATGTGGGGAGATTATGCGATGGCCCGTATTGAGCCATGTAACCGTGTTGACCGGTTTTTATCCGGAGTTGGGTATTTGGATGGAAAAAACCCATATCTAATTATTGCGCGTGGATACTATACTCGAACAACCCTTGTAGCTTATCGTTTTATAGGTGACCATCACGAAGAATATTTTTCCATTGATTCGGGACATGTACCGATGGATAATCCGTTTAATGATCAGGCACACCTACATGAAGGAAGCGACCCGGTGTATGGCTGTTTGGCGGGGCAGGGAAATCATAGCTTAGCGACAGCAGATGTTGATCAAGATGGCTATCAAGAGATTATCTATGGTGCAGCCGTCATTGATCATGATGGCTCTGTCCTTTATAGCAGTTATGATGCGCTACCTAATGGACAGCGGGCTAAACTTGGGCATGGTGATGCTTTACATGTGGCCAACATTAATCCTGACAAACCGGGACTGGAGATTTTTAGTGTGTTTGAGGGGGCTGAGTATGCGCCGTATGGTTTTGCCCTACGGGATGCTCAAACCGGTGAAGTGATTTTTGGAGAATATGCCTTGACAGATCTAGGACGATGTATGATTGGCGATATTGATGCTAAAACGCGTGGGTTACAAGTTTGGGTGAATGAAACGTTTGACTGTTATGGAAATCCTTTAAAGGTTAATCTACTTGGAACGAATCAATCTATTCGATGGGCAAAAGATTTGTCAACACAGATCTTAGATGGTGTAGATTATATACATGAGACCCATTCGGGTGTGATTAATGATAATGAACATGGTGTCTACTTAGCACCCAAAAACATGGCGACAAATAATGGCACCAAAGGAAATCCGTGCCTTGTAGCAGACTTGTTTGGTGACTTTAGAGAGGAACTTGTCCTAAGAAAAGAAGACAATACAGGGGTGCGCATATATACGAATACGGAATTGACAACACATAAACTTTATACACTGATGCATGACATACAGTATCGTACAGGGATTGCGTGGCAGAATAATTGCTATAATCAACCTTGCTATACATCGTTTTATTATGCACGTGATATGGAATGGAAAAACATATGGGAGAGATTAAATGGATAAGAAATCGATGCGAAAAGTATATTATTGCTTTCCACAAGGAAAACACAAAGTATTTACACTTAGTTATGATGATGGACGTTGTGCAGACCGACGATTAATAGAAATTATGAATCGTCATGGAATTCGCGGAACCTTTCACTTAAATGCTGGATTAATGGGAAGTCATGACCGCATTCCCAAAGAAGAAGTAAGCACTTTATATCAAGGACATGAAGTGGCAGCCCATACCTATAACCATCCGACGATTGCCCGTTCGCCTAGAGAAGAATTAATCGATCAGGTCATGCAAGATCGAAAAGAGCTAGAGGCACTGGTAGGATATCCTGTTCGAGGCATGTCCTATCCGAATGGATCATACAATCAACGCATTATTGAAGCATTGCCGCACCTAGGAATTGAGTACTCACGTGTGGTCGGAGGACATCAAACCTATCAACTGCCAGATAATTTTTACACTTGGCAGGCAACGTGCCATCATAATCGTCAAGGTATTGAACGTGCCAAAGAGTTTGTTGAGTTACATAAGACGCAGTATTTATATATGTTGTACATATGGGGACATAGTTATGAGTTTGATAATGACGATAATTGGGAGACCATTGAAGAAATATGTCGAATTGTTGGAAACCAAGAAGATATTTGGTATGCGACCAATATTGAGATTGTAGATTATTTAAAGGCGCTTGATCGTTTGCAGTTTAATACAGAACGCACGCAAGTGTTAAATGCGTCCCATCTGACACTTTGGCTAGATGTAGATGGGAAAAAGACGATGATTCAACCCGGTTTGAACGTGTTGTAAAAGAGGTGATATGATGAGTTGTGGAATACATCCTTTTTGGTTTTGGAACGCAGATATGGATGAGGCAACGATTTGCGAACAGATACGGATGATGCATGAACAAGAGATAAGTGGATTTGTGTTATGTGCAAGGCAAGGATTAACGATTCCCTATTTATCGCAAAAGTGGTTTGACCTTGTTCGATGTGCGGTTGAAGAAGCCAAAAAATATGAAATGGTGGTATGGTTGTATGATGAGCAGCCCTATCCAAGTGGCATTAGTGGAGGAAAGGTTGTGCTGGACCATCCCGAGTTTGAAGCTAAGCGACTAGCACCCCATATTATTTATGAGGAAATTATATCCCATGAGCAGGAGATACAGATAGAATTAGAATGGGGGAAGCCGCTCTATGCTAAGGCTTTTCCGGTAATGTCTCAAGAGCAACACATTCTCCTAAATCAGGGCATTGATCTTAAAGAAAATATCGGGAGTATATTTCGTGAAGAGGTCTATCATGAGTCGGGCTTGACGGCATATAATCGTAAACGCTTCTTAGCATGTGATCCTTATTATAGATTGGAAGTAAACTTACCGCCCGGCTGCTATAAAATCATTGTGTTCATGGAAGTGCCGGTGCGTGGACATAAATACTTTGACTATTTTGTGGATCCGCTAAATGCAAATGCGGTAGATTATTTTATTGAAACAACACATACACAATACAAAAAACACCTAGGTGAATTTTTTGGAGAAACCATTAAAGGTTTCTTTACAGATGAGATTCATCCGACAGGATATGAAGATCAAGTTTTGCCTTGGTCACCTCAGATGCCAAGAATTTATCATGAAACAACAGGACGTAACCTATTGGATGAACTTCCGGCACTTTTTCTTGATGGTGTTGGCGATGTAGAGAGGATACGTCAAGACTTTTATACAAGTTTAGTGGATGAATTTATAGAAAGCTATGATAAGAAAATGTTAGCGTGGTGCCATGAGAATCATTTGCAATATATTGGAGAAAAACCGATTTTAAGAAGTGAACAACTGGCATATATGGATATTCCGGGTATTGATGCCGGACATCAAAAAGTAGGGACAACACCTGAGATGTTTAGTCAACGATATCGTGCCAATGGAAAAATCGTTGCGTCAGCCGCACATTTTTATCATAAAGAATATGCCCTATGTGAAGCTTTTCATAGTATCGGTTGGGGGCTGGAGATACAAGATATGAAGTGGACCTATGATTGGCTCTTGCTTCAGGGGGTGACGATGTTTGTAAACCATGCATATTATAGTAATGCGCAAGGGCTTGCCAAACATGATGCGCCACCTTCGGGATTTTTTCAGATGCCTTGGTATCAACATCAAAAACAATTGTCTCAATATGTGAAAACGATAACTTCGGCTATGGATGGTGGCAAACGCCCTATAGAGGTGCTTTTGGTGGATCCAATTGTATCCACGTGGAAGTATCGGACGAAGCAAATGCGAGAAAAACGTCTATCTCAATTTGAGCAAATGCAACAAGCATTGTTTTTGGCCGGCTATGATTTTTATATTATGGATCCACGTTTGCTAGAATATTGCACCAAGGAAGAGGACGGACTGCGTTATGAAGAGCAGTTGTTCAAAGTTGTCGTTGGTCCAGATGAAATAAATGTAAAAAAGGTTCTAGAGCAATGTCAACTAAAACACATTCCAAGATATGAAGTGCTTCAACAGGGAATGAAAATTGATGGCATCTATGCGATTGCCTGGGAGAAAGAAGGTGACCACTATCATTTTGTTGTCAATACAGCTGATTTTAGAGGACAAGTTGAACTGGTGAATCAAGACAGACAAGAGTTGAGTACATTTTACATTCGGGCCTTTGAAAGTGTGTTGATCATTAACCAAAGCGTTAAGCAAGCTTATGCACCCCAAGACAAAAGGACATGGACGCTTGATCTTGAACAAGCCTGTGCCATTAAGCGGTTAAAAGAAAATGCACTCCGAATAGATACGTGGGAGTTAACATTAGAAGGGCAGTCCCATACAGTCAAGGCAAAACCGATTATTGATCAGCTTGCCGATGGAGGATTTATGTTGCCACTAAAACGCCAGGATCGTTTTGGAACACCAAAACAATTGCTGTTTCCAACAGTATACATGAAATATGGGACGTATTTTTTTCTTGAGGTTTGTAATCCAATTAAACTGCGTGTTGAAAAAAAAGGTATATGTGGACAATGGAGTATGCTTATTAATGGGCATGGTCTAACATCGGAAAACATTTTGCAAGAGAAAAATTATACAAAGGATGGGTATGAAGTTGATATTACATCGTATTTATGCCAAGGGTTAAACACGATTGAGGTTTTGCTTGAAGCAAAAAAATCGTGGGAAGGTATACGAACACCTATATATCTTCTGGGAGATTTTTCAGTGCATACAAAAAATGGGCGTTTTGTACTGTGTGAAAAAAGAACAAGAGGAAAGCTAGGTCAATACCAGGCAATGGGAATCCCCTACTATGTCGGTGATATTCAATATAGTTATACAGTAACGGGAGCAAAGGATATAGATTGGCTGTCTATTGACGATCCAAAGTTCCAACAAAGTGCCATGCTTATCGTTAACGGACAAAATGTAGGTGTAAGGACATTTTCGCCATATGTATGGAATGTAGAGAATATATGGAAAAAAGGGGAAAATCGGGTTGAGATTATTGCATCTACAACGCGATTAGGGTATTATGAAGATCAGCATTATATAGCAAATCACACTCCTTATGGAGCATACGTAACATATGAAAGGGATTTTGAATGAATAAACAAGAAATTATTAAAAAAATTGATGCTGTTGTAGAACGGCTTATGACATTAGGTGCGGCGGATAATGAAAAGGACAAGACCACTTCAGCAGAGGCGCACAAAAAAGGAATCATTGAACGTGATTTTGGTATTAAAGAATGGGATTGGCCTCAAGGGGTCGGCTTATTTGGATTAACAAAGCTACAAAGCTATTATGGAGATACACGGTATGATGACTTTTTAAATCAATGGTATTTGGATAATATTGTCCTTGGTCTTCCGTCACAAAATATTAATACAACGGCACCGTTTCTAACATTAAACGGACTTGCACAGCGTATAGATGACCAGGGGTTTGAGCAATTGTGCATTCAAAGAACAGAATGGTTAATGCAGCATTTGCCAAAAACAAAAGAAGGTGGATTCCAGCATGTCACAAGCGCCATTGGCGATCGCATGGGCGTGCGCCTCAACGAAGGAGAGCTTTGGATAGATACCTTATTTATGGCAGTGCTATTTTTAAATGCGATGGGTCATCGTCATAATCGTGTGGAATGGCGAGAAGAAGCGCTAAAACAAGTGCTTATACATATAAAATATTTATATGATAAAAAAACAGGGTTATTTTATCATGGATGGAGTTTTTTGCGCAATGATAATTTTGGTGAAATATATTGGGGACGAGGCAATGCATGGTTTACCTTTGGAATTATTGAATACTTAGAAGCCGCCAAGACGACCCTACCTAGAGCGACGCAAGAATATATTCAAGAGACCTATGTTGCACAAGTAGAGCGTCTTATTCAGTTGCAAGACCCAACTACAGGTTTATGGCATACTGTCTTGGATGATCCGACCAGCTATTTAGAAGTATCAGGTTCATCAGGAATCGCAGCGGGTATATTGCAGGGGATTCGTTGCGGATATTTGGATGCATCTTATCAAGCCTATGCAATGAAAGCCATTGATGCTATCGCAAAAGCAGTCGATGAATCAGGGACGGTTACAGGCGTTTCAGCAGGAACCGGGATTGGTATGGATGCTCAGCATTATAAAGATATTATTATTGCACCAATGGCCTATGGGCAATCATTGGGGTTACTTGCATTAACAGAAAGTTTGTATTTTATATAGTGTAATATTAAAAAGCTGTCCTATGCATTAATTTTTGATGCATAGGACAGCTCTTTGCTTTTCAATCGAGATAATAACACGTATAATAGGAGGAGGAGGTGTTTATATGGAACAAAAAATTCGTAGTATAAAAAGAATAACAAAAGGTCAACGAGCGGTTGATGGTGCAGGAGTACATCTTGTTCGCGTTCTTGGATATCATGACACAAAGGAATTTGATCCGTTTTTGATGCTTGATGCATTTGACTCAAAAAATCCAGAAGATTACATAAAAGGATTTCCATGGCATCCACACCGAGGCATAGAGACAATAACATATTTGATTGAAGGGCGTATTGAACATGGGGACAGCTTGGGTAATCATGGAAGTATCTTAGCTGGCGAATGTCAATGGATGACAGCAGGATCCGGAATTATTCATCAGGAGATGCCAAAGGCTTCAAAACGTATGTTGGGAGCGCAATTGTGGCTTAATCTTCCGGCAAAAGACAAGATGACAACGCCAAGGTATGGAGATATCAAGCAAGACCAAGTACCGATTCTTAAAGAAGATAATCATACAGTACGTATTATATCGGGTCAGTATTTAGGGCATCAAGGTGCATTTCAAGGACAGTATATTCAAGCGACGTATCTTGACGTTACAGTTGAGCCTAATTCAACATGGTCCTACACAACACCTAAAGATGAGAACTTATTTGTATACATTGTTGAAGGTGAGGCTGGGTTTGGTGATGCGTTAGATCAGCTTATTGAAGAAAAACATGCGGTTTTGTTCACACAAGGAGAGCAATTCTTACTACAAACCAAAGAAAAAAGTATACGATGCCTGCTTTTCATGGGAAAACCCCTGCATGAACCGATTGCTTGGGGCGGTCCGATTGTTATGAATACTCGAGAGGAGCTTGATTTAGCCTTTCGAGAGTTGGATGAAAATACATTTGTAAAACATAGAGAAAAAAGTAATTAGGGAACATTGGATGAAGTTCTATCGTCAGATATAGATGATATTTTTTAACGGGAGACGAACATATGAGCAAGGAAAAAATTAAAGAAGAACTAATAAGCTGGACAAAAGTCATTGTATTTGCAATGACACTGGCATATGTGATCAACCATCTGGTGATTATCAATGCCTATGTTCCTTCACAATCCATGGAAAATACCCTGCAAGTGAAGGATCGATTAATCGCTAATCGATTGGCCTATCTTTTTAATGAACCCAAACGTGGAGATGTTGTTATCTTTGAGTTTGATCAAGATGGGGAAGAAAAACACTACGTGAAGCGCTTAATCGGCTTGCCGGGAGACATAGTCAATATCCGAGAAGGCAATGTTTATGTCAATGACCAGCTGCTTAAGGAACCTTACTTGAAGGAAGCGATGGATAATAATGAAGATGGTAACTTTGAGGTTCCAAAAGGATATTATTTCTTCTTAGGAGACAATCGTAATAAAAGTATTGATGGGCGTTTTTGGGTAAAACCATATATTTCCAAGAAAGCTGTTTTGGGCAAAGTCGTCTTAAGTTACTATCCGAACTTTCGACTGATAACAGGACAAAAGGACAAATAAAAAGAAGGTTATGACATTTTATCCATGGAGTAAGTTGGTATAATAGTCTTATAAATCAAGTGTTTTACTTGGAAGGAGATTATTATGCAAACGTATATTGTTGATACAAAAAAGCAAAAAGCACAAATTAACCGAAATATTTATGGGCATTTTTCTGAACATCTGGGACGATGTATCTATGAAGGCCTATATGTGGGGGAAGATTCTCATATTCCCAATATCGACGGCATGCGTACAGACGTTATAGAAGCTTTAAAAGCCATGGGATTACCCTTGCTTCGGTGGCCTGGAGGCTGTTTTGCGGATGAGTATCATTGGAAAGATGGAATAGGACCAAAAGAACAACGTAAAAAAATGATTAACACCCATTGGGGTGGAGTGGTCGAAGATAATAGCTTTGGAACCCACGAGTTCTTACGCCTATGTGAACTACTGGAATGCGAACCTTACATCAATGGAAATGTTGGTAGCGGAACCGTACAGGAAATGTCGGAGTGGGTAGAGTATATGACGTTTGACGGATTGTCTCCCATGGCTAAACTGCGTGAAGAAAATGGACAAAAAAAACCGTGGAAGGTAAAATACTTCGGTGTTGGTAATGAAAACTGGGGCTGTGGGGGGAACATGCGTGCAGAGTACTATGCAGACCTTTATCGTCGATATTCCACCTATACAAGAAACTATGGTGATAATCAATTGTTTAAAATAGCAGGCGGACCCAATGTCGATGACTATCACTGGACAAAAGTTTTGATGGAAGTTGCCGGACCTTTTATGGACGGCCTAAGCTTACATTATTATTCCTTTGTCAATAATTGGGATAATAAAGGCTCGGCAACACAGATGAGCGAAATGGATTATTATCGTGTCTTGAAAAATACATGGAAAATGGAAGAATTGGTGACTAAACACAGTCAGATCATGGATCAATATGATCCTCAAAGACGTGTGGCACTTATAGTTGACGAATGGGGAACATGGTATGATGTTGAACCAGGAACTAATCCTGGGTTTTTGTACCAGCAAAACAGTATGCGAGATGCACTCGTTGCCGGCATTAATCTGAATATTTTTAACAAGCATGCACAGCGGGTACGAATGGCCAATATTGCACAATTAGTCAATGTGTTGCAATCGGTGATTTTGACGGAAGGTGAAAAGATGATAAAGACACCTACTTATCATGTTTTTGACATGTACCAAGCACATCAAGATAACCAATTGCTTGAAAGTTATATTTCAACACCTGATCTTTTGATAGATGATGTTACAATTCCAGCCATTACCGAGTCGGCGTCTATCAATCCTTTAGGACAGGTTGTTTTGACCTTGTGTAATTTGGATTTAAGCCAAGAACAGCATATAGATGTACATACTTTAGGGTATCAGCCAAAAAAAGTGGAGGGGCATATTCTTCACGGTGCTATGGATGCGCACAATACCTTTGAAGCACCCAAGAATCTTACAAAACAAGAATTTGACCAAGTTGTGTTAAATGACAAAGGCTGCCATATTACACTTCCGGCATGCTCCGTTGTTCGCTTGATTCTTGAAGCATAATGGGACCCTGTAAACGATGTTATGCCTTTGTCGATGGAAGTGCTGATCTTTATACAGCGATGCAAAAGCATATGAAAAATCTGCCGCCTGAGATGAAGTGTACCCAAGAAGTCTATGAACGACGCTTGGCCCAGTGTGAGGCGTGTGAAAAACTTCAAAATGGCATGTGTGCATATTGTGGCTGTTTTGTCATCTTGCGAGCGCGTAAAAAAAATCAATATTGTCCATATCCAAAGACCCCTAAATGGTAGGGGTCTTTTAGTGCATTATGTCAAAGATGAGGGCAAGAAAATAGGACGTATCTAGGACGAAAGGATGCAAAATAAGGAGATATACCTATGAAAAAAGCCTTGTGAACATGGGTAGAATATACTATAATTTAGTTTATGGTATACGTTTTTTGTAAACTTTGCCATAAGCCGGCATATAATATTAGTTTACATTGAGTTTGGAATCATTTTTCGACACATAAAGATTAGAGAAGCGGATATAGCCTGTTTTATTAGCGGAACGAAGCAGAGAAAATATACAGGAGGCTATATCGATGAAAAAAGTTCTAAGTATTCTTATGAGTTTAGCAATGGCTTTATTAGCATCAGGTGCAGCACATAAAGTAATATAATATTAACATGCCGGCTTAACAAAGGAGCGTGGCTGATGAAACAAAAACATAAAAAGACGATTATTTTAAATAGTATATTAGGAATTATATATTTTATAGTAGCTTTTATTTTTTACCAGCAATTTGGTATAAGCGACTGGAAGCAACTTTTGTTTTGGAGTGTCCTTGCCATTGTTGCAGAATCCTTTGTCGTGGTATCTTCGGCGGGAACATCCACATCGGTGGGGACAGCAATCTATCTGTATGCTGCAGTTCTTGGAACACCACTGGATGTTATGCTGGTCGTAACCTTAGGGGTGCTGCTTTGCTTTCCGGAGATTAATGACAAACGACGCCATATATTGAATACTCCGCTGTATAAAATGTTGTTTAATGTCTTTAATATATCCCTTTCCATGGGACTTGCCAGTGTGTTCTTCAAATTTTACCAAGGAGACTTTAACATTGTTGTCTATGCGCTTGTAATGTTTGTTGTTCTTGCGGCAGAAGAACTCATTAACGGGTTTATCTTATATCAATATTTTTCGATTCAGCTAGATGATATTAAGGCGCGAGATATTTTGAAGGATATTTTAGGATCATATCTTAATTCCATTGCAATAGGTACACTCGGAATATTTTTAGTATTTGCAGACTATACTTATGGCAAATCCATTGTTATCATATTGTTTATTCCAATTTTATTGGCTAGATATTCGTTCAAATTATATTATGATTCTCAACGAATGGCAATTGATACCATACATGCGCTTAATGAAGCACTTCATGCAAAGGATGCCTATACCGGGGGGCATACAGGGCGGGTTCAACAATATGCCATGGATATAGCTAAGGCATATAAATTGACGAGCCACCAGATTGACACCATTGATAAGGCGGCGTTATTACATGATATTGGCAAAATCGGTATTCCGGATGATATACTCAATAAAAACGGTAAGTTAACGGCTGAAGAGTATCGACGGATACAAGAACATGCAACAATTGGCGGGCATATTATAGGAAGTGTACATTCCTTGAGAAAGATATCGTTGATTATTATTCAGCATCATGAACGTTATGATGGTAAGGGATATCCCAATCAGCTGTCGGGAGATCAGATAAGCATTGAAGCGGCAATCCTTATGATTGCAGACAGTTTTGATGCCATGACATCGGATCGCCCATACCGTAAAGCATATACAAAAGAGTATGCAATTAAGGAATTAATAGAAAATGCTGGGATTCAGTTTCATCCCAAAGTGGTCAAATGCTTCGTTGAAGAAGTGCTGTCACAGCCTGGATATAATGTAGGGGACGCTACGGCGGAGATTGTTGAAATTGACCAAGTACTGGAGGCACAAAATACTTCGGAAAGGGCAAAAGAGGCATGATATTTGAGGGGATTGTTTTAGCCGTTATTTTTGGATATCTTCGAAAAGGGCGAATAAAAAATTTGGAAAATATCACTATACAATACTGGGGAGCATTTATTTTTGCATTTGGGATGCAAACGATAGCCTTTGTGATTGAATCGATACCGGAAGTGGGATTTTATTTATTGCATATTGGAAGTTATGTTCTTATTGTGTTTGTCTGTATAAGAAACCATCGCTTCATAGGAATGTGGCTTATGGGTATAGGAACTTTCTTAAATGGCTTGGTTATTGCACTAAATCATGGTATGATGCCTGTTAAGCTCCCAATAGGAGCGGAACCGATTTTTGACCGAGGGCACATGCTCCTAACACATACAACGCAATTGGGATTTTTAGCCGATATTTTTGTTATAGAGATTCCAAAACTATCCACTCGAGTGATGAGCGTTGGAGACTTTATAATTGTTGTAGGTGTGTTTCATCTTGTACAACAGGGCATGCAAGCAAAAAGGGAAAATAATACGGTTTAAAATAGAATGGACTTTACTGCTAGGTATAGTCTTTTTTTCATATGTCAAGGCAAGCTTCCTGATGTAAATAATATTTTGGCAAAATAAGGCGCTATAGTCGCGTTGCAGATAGTGTAAGGAGAAGGAAATGAAAGCAAAAAACGCCATATCACTTAAATCAAAAATTATTGTACTTATCGTATGTGTGTCAATACTACCGATGGTTGTTTTGGCAATTATGGTGTCATATAACTATAATAATATCATTAAAGAGCGTTTTGTATCTTATGCCCAAGGTAATATGAGCCATGTGACGGCAACCATTAATAATGAGCTGGAGGGCATGCAAGAGTCAGTGCGCTATATGCTTCAGGACCCAACATTTAATGATGTCATCGTAAAGCAACCCAACGTGGAAGAAAATTCACTTGAGATGTTTGACCTTATCCGAGATATTAAATCGTATCTAAGTACGATTGTCTTTGGTAAGAAAAACTATGATGTAGGGGGGATTTTCTTCTATAAAACAGACCAACATGTCTACTATCCAAAAGAGGTTGGGTTAATCGATCGAAATGAGATTCCTGTTGAAGAAATGGCTAATCTAGCAAGAAGCAGCGTTAAAACCCAGTTTTATGAAACTTATGTCGATGGTCAACTCAACGTATACTTGACGCAGTTATTGTTGCACAAGGATAGTTTCAAGCCAATTGCCATGATGTATTACCGCATTGACCCGGAGTACTTAGAGCATATTTTAGAAAATATAAATATTCAGTCGGATGAGTCCATATATTTATATGCTGATGAGGCGCGTGTCATTGCATCCAAAGGAACCGTGCGTAATGACCACAAGATTTTAAGTGAGGAATTTAGAGAAAAAGAGCCGGGCTTATATATCCAAACAATGGATCAAGAGGAATATTACATCATTACAGATCGTATTCCGACGCTAAACTTATCTTTGATTACCCTCGTTTCATCGAAAATGTTAATGCAAGACTCTGAAAAAATTATACGCCTAGGGATTATATTGTACTTGGCAATGGTACCTTTTTTTATATTGATGGCATATGTTCTTTTTCGTGTAATATTAAAACCGATGCGAGAACTCACATCAAAAATGAAGGCGTTTGAACGAGGGGAGCTGGATGTTAAGGTGCCTGAAACGCGAACGGACGAGTTCGGCGTTGTTTATAATGCATTCAACAGGATGACCCAAAATATTAATCGACTTGTGAGCGATGTGTATGTAAAAGAGCTGGCAAAAAAAGATGCTGAAATATCGGCACTTCAAGAACAAATCAATCCGCATTTTTTATATAATACGTTGGAATCTATTAATTGGCGCGCTCAACTTGCAGGCGAAGAAGAAATTGCACTCATGATACAAGCCCTTTCAAAGCTGATGGACGCATCCACAAACCGTTCCAAACGTAAGGTTATTACAGTCAAGGAAGAAGTCGGATACTTAAATCAATATATGTATTTGATTCAGATGCGCTATTCAGATAGTCTAAAATACAAGCAGACTATTGATGCATCAATTCAGGATGCACTAGTCCCCAAGCTTCTTTTGCAACCGTTAATCGAAAATGCGGTTAAGCATGGTATAGAACCGATTGGTGAAGGGTGCATCGAATTGATTGGAAGACGAGATGGTGAACGATTAGAATTTATTGTACGCGATAATGGCAGTGGAATGGATGAAGAACAGTACAAGAAAATACAATGCATGATTACCGAAGAAAAAGGAATTATGGATATGAAAAAAGGCGAAGGTGCAAGTGTTGGGCTTCAAAATGTATTCAGACGAATACAGTTAATATATGGCAATGATGCAAAAATATGGATTGAAAGCAGTCAAAATGAAGGAACATCCATTATGATTAGCTTTCCGGCGACTCTAGAAACGATGACAGAATAAGGAGACAGTATGGGAAAATATAAGATTTTTATTATTGATGATGAACCGATGGTAATCAAAGGGCTTAAAGAACTTGTTCCCTGGGAGGAAATCAATTGTGAGATTTGTGGCACAGCAAAAAATGGTGTAGAAGGATTACAGTTGATTGGAGAATTAAAGCCGGATATCGTTGTTAGTGATATTCGAATGCCGAAGTTAAATGGATTGCAGATGATTGAAAAGCTAAGGGCGGTAACGAAAGAGACAAAGTTTATTGTATTGACAAGTTATCGTGAGTTTGACTATGCACAAAAAGCCATTGAACTAGGCGTTATAAAATATTTATTGAAGCCGACGAATATAGAAGATATAAAATCTGCTGTAATCGAAGCAATGATGCAATTAGATGATGAGCGTTCCAAGGAAGACGATGTTAAACGCTTAAGGAAAAAATTAATTGAGACCATCAATGTCTTTGATGAAGAAGCAGTTGAAGAAGCGGTGAATGAGCCGATTAAAAAACAAAAGGACCAGATAACATCCTCAAAAGAGGAAGAAAATGAATCAAGAATTAAGTATTTAGCGGTTCAAGCAATTAACTATATGAAAGAAAATTATAGCCACAAACTGGATCTTCAAGAAGTTGCAGACCATCTTCTTATTAGCACATGGTATTTGTGCAAAATACTCAAACAGGAACTGGATAATTCTTTTGTGCAGCTGCTTAATGAGATTCGCGTTCAAGAAGCGAAACGGCTTCTTGTTGAGACGCAATATAAGGTTTATGAGATAGGAGAGCTTGTAGGATATACAGACACACCGTATTTTACGAAGACTTTTAAAAAGTACACAGGTGTAACTCCTAACCAATATAGAAACACAAATTATGTCTAGGTAATATAAGAATAAGACAATAAAATGGGTATCGATTGGACAAAATTGTGCAATTGTACAAGAATAGACAAGAAACAACAAGATTGACTTCTTAAATATTACCAAATGAAGTGTTAATATATAGGTACAGTAAATGTTACAAAATATTATATCTGTAAAGGGAGGAACACAATGAAAAAACTTTTATCACTAGTACTTATGGTAGCACTTATGGCATCTTTGTTTGTAGGATGTGGTCCAAAAGAAACGGACACTAGCACAGACGCAGGTAGCTCAAGTGAAGCAACAACAGACGATGCAGGCGCAGCAGATGAAACTGAAGACGCAGGCGAAACAGAAGAAGTAGCACAAGACGTAGAACTTCGAGTTGTAACAATGTTTGGTGGTACAGACCCATCAACAGAAACATTCGAACAACAAATCAAAGATTTCATGGCAGCAAATCCACATGTAACAATTATTAACGAATCAATGACATCTGTCGGAGATGAGTATAGAACAGCTGTAAAAACTGACTTCTCAACAGGAAACGAAGCAGACGTTACATTCTTCTACACAGGAGCTGACGTAAAAGGAATTATTGAAAGTAATAGCGTAGTACCTTTGTCAGAAGTTCGTGAAACATTCCCAGAAGTTGGAACAGCTATTTCAGAAGGTATCCTGGATTCAGTTAGAGAATTTGATGGTGAAGTATATGCGTTACCATTAACTGGTTTCTATGAAGGATTATTTATCAACAAAGGACTTTTTGATGAATATGGCCTTGAATACCCAACAACTTGGGAAAACATGGTTAAAGCGATTGAAGTATTCAACGAAAATGGAATAACTCCATTTGCAGGTCCTGTAGCACAATCACATTACATGATTGAGCACTTCATTCTTGCACAAGCAGGTGTTACTGAGCACCAAAACATGTTAGACGGCGACGTTCCTCAATCATGGGTTGATGGATTAACACTTATTAAAGACTTCTATGACATGAAAGCGTTCAGTCCTGATGCGATTTCAATGGAAATCGAAGCAGCACAAAACCTTTTCCGTCAAGAAAAAGCAGCTATGATCTTAGAAGGTTCTTGGTTCATCGGTGGATGTGATGAAGCACTTCAAGAGAAAATGACAGTTATTCCAATGCCTACAGCGCCAGGTGGAGCAAAAGATCCTTCATCTATCGTTGCTGGATATTCAAGTGGATACTATATCTCAAGAAGATCATATGAAGACGAAGCGAAGCAACAAGTTGTTATTGACTTAATCAACTATTTAACATCAGCAGATGCAATTAAAGCGATTGCAACAGCAAATGGTGGAACACCAAGTGCGGCTGTAACAGTTGAAGGTCTTTCACAAGTTGCATTAGATGGACATAAGATTGCAGCAGCAGCTAGTGGTCTTACAATGCCAATCGACTCTCGTTTAAAACCAGAAGCATTTAACTATATTGTTAAAGAAGGTGTTCCATTCATCGCATTTGGTGAAAGAACAGCAGAAGAAGTTTTAGCAGAAGTTAAAAATATTCAGAATCGTTAAAAAAACTATAGCAGCATATCGATATCTATCGCCGTGCTGCTATATTTATACCCAAATAACGCAATAAACTATAAAAAGAGGTAATAAAATGAAGCTATATGAAAATAAAAAAACAATTTTTCTTTTTTTGTTTCCGGCGTTGCTTTTTATGACAGTGTTCTTATTTTATCCATTTTTCATGAATATCATAAAAAGCTTTTATGCATCGGATGGGTACTATAATTCAACATTTATTGGTATTGACAACTATACACGAATGCTGAACGACAAAACTATGCACGTGGCAGTCAAAAATACATTTATCTTAATGGCATATATCATTATTTTTGAACTTGGTATAGCCCTTATATTAGCAGTACTGGTTAATGGTATTTCAAAAGGAGATCGTTTCTTCCAAACTGTTTTCTTTTTCCCAATCGTTATTTCTGCAACAGCTATCGGTATGATGTTTAACTTGTTTTACGCATATGATGGTGGTCTGTTAAATAATATAATTGTTAACCTTGGCGGAGAGCCCAAAGTGTGGAAAACGGTTGAAACAGCTCTGGAAATTATTGCCGTCCCGACCGTTTGGCAGTATGTCGGTTTCTATTTTGTCCTTATGCTAACAGCGATTAAGCAAATTCCAAAGTCATTATATGAATCAGCCATGCTAGATGGAGTGACAGGGTTTAAAAAATTGATTTATATCACTATTCCACTGATTCGAAATGTTCTGATTACATGTCTTGTATTGGCAATTACAGGAACCTTAAAAGTATTTGACCTTGTTCTTGTCATTACCAATGGGGGCCCAATGAACTCGTCGCAGGTTCTGGGATTATATATGTATCAAAAGACATTCATTGATGAAGCCTTTGGCTATGGCGCTTCCATTTCAGTTGTTATCGTTGTCATCGGATTAGGTGTTTCATTCATAGTGAATCGAATATTTAGACAGGAAGAATTTACGTATTAAGAGAAAAGAGGATTAACATGAAGAAAAGTAGAATTTTGTCAAAAATTATGTATATCGTTCTAGCTTTTTGGGCGTTGACAACAATCTATCCACTTGTTTGGGTTATAATCAACTCATTCAAAGATACACAAGAGATTGTTATGAATTCATTTTCGCTTCCCCAACGCTTTTTTTTAGAGAACTATCAAATAGCACTTGAAAACAATATACTTCAAGGATATGCAAACTCGCTTATTATTTCTGTAACGGTTGTATTTTTTGTATTACTGTTTGGATCTTTAGCAGCATATACATTGGCACGTTTTCGATTTAAAAGCAAGATGGTTATACAAGGGTTGGTTATATCATCACTGATGATTCCTATCTTTGCAACAATCGTACCTGTATTTGGAATTCTGTTAAAAATGAATTTGTTTAATAACTATTTGGGGCTTATCCTTCCACAGATTGCTGGAAACTTAGCTTTTACAATTTCAACGTTGGCAGCATATATGACAACGATTCCGATTGAGATGGAAGAAGCAGCATTTATAGAAGGATGTTCAGCGTATCAGGTTTTCAAAAAGATAGTACTACCGATTACAAAACCATCATTAGCAGCTGTAGGAATATTCGTTTTCTTATGGTCATACAATGATTTGTTCTCGGCACTTATTATTCTTCGTACACGTGACAAAATGCCGATTAACGTATTGCTTACGGACATTAGTTCACAATATGGAACGGATTACGGATTAATGGCAGCGGTTATTGCAATTATCGTTGTTCCAATTGTAACTGTATATATCTTTGCACAACAATTTATTATCGAAGGTATGACCTCCGGAGCAGTGAAAGGCTAGGTGAGAACATGATTAAATTTGGAACAGGTGGCTGGAGAGCCATCATAGGTGATGAGTTCACACGTGAAAATGTTATTCGCATTGCACAAGCTGTTGTAGAGATGATGAAAGATGAAGAGGTGGCAGCACCGGGTATCGTTATCGGCTATGATCGACGGTTTTTATCAAGACGAGCTGCGCATTGGCTTAGTGAAGTCTTTGCAGGAAACGATATTCGTGTATGGTTAGTTGATACAGAGGCGCCAACGCCAATTATTATGTATGCAGTTGAAAAATATGAATGTGCATATGGAATGGCGGTAACAGCGAGTCATAACCCAGCAGAATATAATGGGATAAAAGTCTTTGTTCGTGAAGGACGTGACTCAGATGTAACGGTTACAGACCGTATCGAAATGAAAGCTAACAGTATAAATAAAGAAGAGGTAAAAACGCTCATCTATGAAGAGGGGCTTAGTGAAGGAAAAATACAATTAATCAGTCCGTTTAATGATTATATAGATACGATTCTTAGTATGCTTAATGTTGAAGCGATTCGTAACAAACATTTGAAGATTCTTCTTGATCCAATGTTTGGTGTATCAAAAACATCATTACAGACCATTTTAATGTCTGCACGTTGTGATGTAGATGTGATTCATGACCGACATGACACTATGTTTGGTGGACGATTGCCATCGCCAAGTGCTCAAACATTAACGCGATTAAGTGATTTTGTTGTCGAAAAAAAATACGACCTTGGTATTGGAACCGATGGAGATGCTGACCGTTTAGGTATTATTGACGAAACGGGAGAGTTTATTCATCCTAATAAGATTATGGCGTTACTCTATAATTACCTTCTTGAGTATAAACATTGGGAAGGTGGCGTCGTACGTAATATTGCAACGACGCATCTACTGGATGCCATTGCCAAAAAACATGGACAAATGTGCTATGAAGTGCCTGTTGGATTTAAATATGTATCAGCAAAAATGCAGGAGACAGATGCTATCATTGGTGGAGAAAGTAGTGGTGGTTTAACTCTTAAAGGGCATGTCAATGGAAAAGACGGGATTTTTGCTGCAGGTTTACTTGTAGAGATGATCTCTGTGACAGGAAAACGTCTAGGCGAAATGCTTAAAGTTATTGAAGATACTTATGGCTCTTTTGAGATGACAGAAGCCAACTTAGAGTTTCACCCGAAGGAGAAAAATCGCTTGTTAAACTTATTATATGAAGAAAGAAGCGTGCCTGACTTTGGGAAAGTGATTGATCATATTAGCTATGATGATGGTGTTAAAGTATACTTTGAAGATGGTGGATGGATTATTGCCAGATTTTCAGGAACAGAACCATTGCTTCGAATCTTTGCAGAAGATTCAAGTGTGGATATAGCAAATACATACATACAAAAAATGAAGGAGTTTTTGGAGATATAGGAGGCATATATGTTTATTGCAGATCAAGTATTTGAAAAAATGACATTGAAAGAAAAAATTGCTCAGATGTTTCTTCAATACTATCAAGGATATGACAAGATGCCGGAAAAATTTGTTGAAATGAATCGTAAGGACCAATTGGGCGGATTCATTTTTTTTTCTGGCAACAATGTCAAGAGTCTAAGTCAGTTAAAGAAAATGACTGAAGAAATCAACAGCCATGTTACTGAGAGCAAACATCAAATTCCGTTTTGGCTAACCATTGACCAAGAAGGAGGACAACTAACAGCAATCTTTAACGAAACAACAATTTTTCCAGGTAATATGACGTTAGGTTTTGCTAATGATAAAACCTTGGCATATCAACAAGGACGTTATGTTGCGAGAGAATTACGCTACGCCGGAATTAATCTATGCTATGCACCGGTTTTAGATGTAGATTATGATGCGAAAAATGGTGTGAGCATTGTCGATAACCGTAGATATTCAACAGAGCCACAAGTGGTTGCGGATATGGGAACAGCTTATATAGAAGGAATGCAAGAAGAAGCGATATTTGCCTGTGGAAAACATTTCCCAGGAATGCGTATTACAGAAGTTGATACACATTTTCAGGTGGATAGAAACCCAGAGTCAATGCAGCGCTTGGAGAACGTTGAGATTTTACCGTTTAAACAGGCGATTGAAAATGGTTTAAGTTGTATTATGACACACCATGGGATTTTTGAAGCCATGGATCCAGAACTACCTGCGTCGCTATCGCCTAAGGTTGTAGGCTATCTACGAGAACAACTTGGTTTCAAAGGATTAGTGGTGACCGATGATTTAGTGATGAAAGCGATTCTTAATGAATATGGAGAAAAAGAATCTATCAAATTAGCCATTAATGCAGGTTCAGACCTTATTATATCCACATGTGCATGTGATTGGTTTGTTGATTATGTGTATACATGTGTTGAAAATGGCGAGATTAGTGAAGAACGAATCAATGATTCGGTATATCGTATATTAAAGGCAAAAGAAGCCTTAACCCATGAACAAGCAAAGCCAGAGCATGATATCAAAGAAATTGATGCAGCGCAAGGAAAAAAATTATCAAAAGATATTGCGCAAAAAGGCATTATTCTTCACAAAGGAACACAGGAAGAGCTTCCAGTAGATATTCAAGGTAAAAAAGTGGGGATTGTTTTTGGAAATCCGGCACGACTTGTAATGAGTGATGCCACGAATCTGTATGATATATCACTAAAAGACATATTAAATAGAGTCACAGGACATCAAGAAATCAAAGAGGCAATTATGCCTTGGAATCCAACGGATGAAGAGATAATTAGTTTAGCAGATGTGGGAATTATCTCAGATGTTATTGTATTTAGTACAGTTAATGCATATCGTTTTACCCGTCAGCTAGATGTGTTAAAAGAAATCCGTAAATATTGTCCAAATAAACCTATTATTGCAATTGCTTCAAGAAGTCCGATGGATGCAGAACATCTAAGTGAGTATGCGGATATTGTCATTAAGACAGGGGGCATTATCGAGAGCACGTTTGAAGCTGTATTTGAAAAAGTGTTTAAAGGCAGGTAATCCATAATGAAAAAAAATGTAGAAAAGTATTTACGTATGTATCATGAAATTATGTCAGGCGACAGTGTGCTTTGTGAAGGTAAGATTCCGGGGGGGTATTTTATTGATAGAGATATAATGATGTTGCCAACAGATACAGGTGATACAAGATATCCATATGGAGCGGACGGATTTAACTATTGGACCTATGGATCTGGCTATATCCATTGTAATGAAGGGTTGTTTTCTCCTTTTTTACGTGCAAGTGAAGGAGCAGAACCAAAAATTGCTTTTTTTGCAGGCATACAAGGTGAAAACCACAAGTTCTCTTGTTTGTCAGTTCCCATTATGCAACAAGAGCCTCAAGAGCTTGTTCGCTTTACCGTATTTAGTAAAGATAAGACATACTATATTACAGATACGGATAAGCTGACAACGGCATTAATTACTTATGTTAAAGGTCGAAAAATTTATTATAAGTTGATGTTGATGAACAAAACGGGACAGCCGTTGACTGTTTTTTCGAGTGCTTACTTCAATCCTTTTTTGAAAAATGCATTGGTTGAAAATTCAACAGACCGATGGTTTAGACAAGTACGTTATCATGAAGATCAACAATTAGGCTACTTTAATATTGAGACATATGAAGAGCGTGATAGGGATTCAATGGCAACGAACTATGGAGTTATTTATACCGATGTAGATAAACCTGAAAAGGTATTAAGTGCAAGTCACACGACATCGCGTTATCAGTACGTTGGCGGGGCGAGATCTTCCTTGCATACGGCGAAAGTGTTTCAAGAGGAAGCGTTGGCAGATAATGTTCATGCGACGTCATTTACTGAAACAGGAATTTGTGGAGATTTTATAACATACCGTCTTGAGGATACGATTGAATATCATGTGGAGATGCGTTATGCGCGAACAGATGAAGAGTTTGCTGCATTGACACACACTCAAGTGCAAGAAAAACCATCAGAAGTAAAAGAGCAGTTCTTAGCACAAGTTGATGGTGGTAGAGATATTAATTCGGCAATTATGAATGGCTTTTTACATCATTTAAAAGAACAAGTAACATTTTGTTCTGAGATTAAAGGGTATATACAATTATCACATTTTTCTTTGATTGGAATTCGTGATATTTTCCAGGCGCTTGAAGGGTATCTATACTATGAGCCGGAAAAAGCAAAAAATAAAATGTTGGAAGCACTTGATTTTACAAGTCTAACAGGACAGCTTCCCCGTCAATATTCTTTGCCGGAGCATGAGAACAGTTTGCCGGCAATGGATTTACGTCCATTTATTGACCAAGGTGTATGGGTTGTCTCAACGATTATGACCTATCTGAGATTTACTAATGATTGGTCGCTCTTAAACGAGCAATGTGGGTACTATGATTTTGTTGATGTACATAAGCACATAGCTAAAAAGAACGATGTCAAGGAATCTGTACTTATGCACTTGGTGCGTATTATGGAATATCTTCTTGAAAATCGTGACCATGAACATACAAAATGTGTCTTAGCTCTATATGGTGACTGGAATGATGCGCTTGATGGACTGGGACGAAGCCAAGACCCGAACAAAGAGTATGGAACAGGCGTCTCTGTTATGGCAACGTTACAAGTGTATCAAAATCTCTGTGAAATGCTGGAAATAATGGGATATCTTAAGGATAAACCAGAATATAGCCATTTGTATGAGATTTTGCACGAACGAGAAGAAGGCTATCAGAAGGCAAAAGAAGAAATTATTGAAGGATTGCTTGCGCATGCAATCGATGGCGACCACATTATCCACGGTTGGGGCGACCAAAAATCATATCTAGTAGGTAGTCGCAATGATCCTGATGGAGTGGCGCGTGATGGTTTGACAAGTCAAGCGTTTTGGATTCTTTCAGAGTTCATGAAAATTGATGCGAATTATCCAAAGCATCGAGAATATATTTTAAAAGCGTATGAACGTTTAGACTCAAAATATGGCTATAAAACATTTGAACCGTACTTTGAAAAAGGCGTTAAAGGTGTTGGACGAATACCAAATCTTCCAAAAGGAACTGCGGAAAATGGCGCAACCTATATTCACGCGAGTATGTTTGGTGCGATGAGTTTGTTTGCGATTGGAGAAGGAAAGCAAGCTTGGGATCAACTTGAAAAGCTACTTCCATTTACGCATGATACAGTTTCAGTGTCTCCATTTGTTGTTCCAAACTCCTATGGAGATAATGAGGAGTTCCATATTGATGGAGAATCAATGCAAGATTGGCAAACAGGAAGTTCGAACGTACTTTTTAAATTATTGGTGCGCTTTGTATATGGATTCGAGCCAACCTTAGGTGGACTAAAAATTCAGCCAAGCCGCTATCAATATTTTGATAAACTATCACTTAAGATTAATTATCTAGGAAAGAAAATTCATCTTAAGTACTCGGGAAAAGCCAAAGAAGAAGCAACAAACCGAGAGTTCAAAATGAATGGAGAAGTACATAAAGGCAATGTAGACCCATATATGCAAATGGAGACATTGTTCATTCCGGATGAATGGATACAACGATCCAATGATGAGATTCTTATAGAAGTCATTGATAGATAAAAGAGGATTGACAAGAGAAATATCCCATGATATATTTAAGTTAATAAACTTTACTTATGTAATTGGCGGATGTTTTAGGAGTTGACATGGTGTATAAAGGAAGCACACAAACGGATGTAAAACGTGATAATCAAAAGATGATTTTTTCGCTTCTTTTTGAAAATGGACCGATGACTCGAGCTGAACTTTCTAAGGCGCTTGAGTCATCGAAGCCTACCGTGTCAAAAAATGTAGCGGAACTGCTTCAAACAAAACGTATTATTGAAGTGGGCAAAGAAAAAACCGCTGTAGGTAAAAAAGGTATTCTGATTGATGTGAATCCGAATTACCAATATGTCCTGGCAATTGATTTGGCAAAAGACAATTTTCATTTGGTTGTAGCTAATTTACGGGGACAATGGCTGCTTGACCAAAGTGTCTCAGTTGAAGAGGTTTATGATCCTGAACACGTTCATAATTATTTAAGGATTTATTTTGAACAGGCAAAAAGTGCGAATATTGATCTGACAAAGATCGCACAGGTAGTGATATCTTATCCAGGTGTTGTTGGGCAAAATGATGGCTACTATTTAACAAATGTTCAAGATAAGGAAGTTTTATTGCATGAAGTGAAAAAGTTTTTACGGGCGAAGAACTTTAATACTATTTTTGTTAAAAATGATATTAATTTAGCTGCTGTTGCAGAAAAGCGTTATGGAGTACTTCAAGATGAAGCAAACTTATATTTGCTAAGTGCACATATAGGTGTTGGGATTGGCATAATACTCAATCATCGTTTATATGAAGGCGAACGTAATGCAGCAGGGGAAATCGGCTTTATTCTTCCGAAAAAACAACAAGACGGACAATACTATACTCTTGAAGAGCGGGTAGGCTTACCTGCAATTATCCAACGTTTTCAGGAGCTAACAAGACGACAGGAATCCTTTAGTACCATTCAAAAACACTTGGCTGTCCAAACAGACTCTCAGTTGATGGACTTATATGATGAAATTCTTGAAGAATTTGCGGTAGCCATTACAAATGTTGCATTGGTCTTAGATATACAAAAAGTTGTCTTGACCGGACATGTTTTTGATTTAAAAGATACGATGATACTTGACTTACAAGAACGTGTGAACCGAATGACACCGATTGAGACCAACATCTATCGATCAATGACGAATCATGCTTCAATCAAAGGTGCAGTACTTGTGGGAATAGAACGAAGTATTGAGCAGTAAATTAATGCATACCCTATAAGTTAATAAAGTTTACTAATGGAGGTGTAACATGAAGGCGATAAAAAATGGAAAGCTATACTATGAAGGAAAATTTCAAAGTGAAAAAGTTCTCTTGTATTCAGATAAGATTGAAAGTGTTTTGTCCCAAAGTGCATATGAGGATATAAAACAACATATTGATGAAGAGATTGATGCAAAAGGTGACTTCATTGTTCCGGGATTTATTGATGTACATATTCATGGATATCAAGGGGTTGATGTTATGGATGGAACAGTGGCATCCCTTAATACGATGAAAAAAGGACTTGTCGAAAACGGAGTGACGTCCTTTTTAGCGACAACGATGACGATGTCTAAGCCCAAAATTACACAGGCGCTAGAGGCTGTACGCGATATAATGAAAGAACAGGAAGCGACAACCTATGGTGCAACAGTTGTTGGAGTACACTTGGAAGGTCCGTTTATCAATCCGGCAAAAAAAGGTGCTCAACCAGAAGAATATATTATTCGACCAGAAGAAGATCTGATTAAACCGTATTTAGAAATGATTAAAGTCGTAACGATTGCGCCAGAAGTAGAAGACAGTCTAGACTTTATAAAAAAATACCATAACACCATCAATTTTTCCTTAGGGCATACAAGTGCGACATATGAACAAGCGATGGAAGCTTTTGAATGTGGAGCCTGTGCAACAACACATACTTTTAATGCGATGACAGGAATGCATCACCGAAAACCAGGAGTTGTAACGGCTGCATTGACATCGGATTGCTATACAGAACTCATTGCAGATAAGTTCCATGTACATGAAGGGATTTTTCCTCTTTTTGTAAAGGCAAAAGGTCTACAAAAGATACTACTGGTTACAGACTGTATGCAAGCAGGTGGCTTAACGGATGGTGAGTATGAGCTTGGTGGACAAAAAGTAACAGTAAGTGACGGTAAATGCCTATTGGATTCAGGAACGATTGCCGGAAGTGTTCTTAAGCTGAATGACGGCTTAAAAAATTTCCATGATAATGTTACGCAACGTCTTGAGGAGATTATACCGGTTGTTACATTAAACCAAGCAAAATACCTTGGATTAGAGAATGTAATCGGCTCACTAGAAGAAGATAAACAAGCAGATATAGTCATTATGAATGACCAATTTGAAATTCAGAAAACAATCGTAAAGGGGACAACAGAATATGAAAACAATTGATATGAACAACATGAAGATCATCAAAGTAAAAGACTATGAAGAAATGAGTCAAAAAGCAGCAAAGCTAGTTGAAGCGCAAGTACTTGTTAAGAGAAATAGCGTATTAGGCTTAGCAACAGGTTCAACGCCAGAAGGTATGTATCAAGAATTGGCAAAAAAATATCGTAACGATGAAGTGGATTTTAAAGATGTGGTTGCATTTAACCTTGATGAGTATTATCCGATATCTGCAGATAATGATCAAAGCTATGCCCACTATATGCGAGAGCATTTTTTCCAACATGTTAACATCCAAGAAAACAACAGAAACATACCGGATGGGTTAAATAAAGATGTTCAAGCAAGCTGTCGTGCATATGACCGTGCATTAGAAGCCGCAGGGAATGTTGATTTGCAAATCCTTGGAATCGGAACAAATGGACATATTGGCTTTAATGAACCGGATGAGCACTTTGCAGTGGGGACACATTTAGTGGACTTGAATGAAAAAACCATTCAAGATAATGCAAGATTTTTCGAGCACATTGATGAAGTGCCAAAACAAGCTTTAAGTATGGGTGTAGGAAGTATCATGCATGCGAAGAAGATTGTTCTGTTAGCGAGTGGTAAAAACAAGGCAGAGGCGATAAGAGCTATGGTCAAAGGACCCGTAACGCCAGAACTTCCGGCATCAATTCTTCAGATGCATCAAGATGTTACACTAATTATTGATGAAGAGGCTGCATCTGAGCTATAAAAAATATACAATACTTTTAACGATAATGTAAAGAGTGGGTTGATAACAACAGTATGTGTTATCAACCCACTCTTTTTTTAATCTCTACAAGGCCTACTTTAGCTTTCTACTTTAAAACTTAGCAAAAAGCGTCAAGGACCTTTTTAGTTAAACTATTGACAAAAAAAGAAAAAAAGGTATAATAATAGATATTGATAATGAGAATCGATATCAAAGAGAGGAGCGTTACTATGAGTATTGTTTTAGTTGGCGGACATGATCGAATGCATCGTCAATATAAGGTTTTATCAAAAGAGTTTGGACATAAAATAAAAATCATGACACAAATGAAGACGGAATTTACAAAGCGTATAGGAAATCCCGATGGGATTATCGTCTTTACAAATACAGTATCGCATAAAATGGTAAAGCATGCATCCGAAGCGGCGAAGAAAAACAATGTACCTATTATTAAATGTCATACAAGTAGTCAAAATGCACTCAAAGCAGTTTTGGAAGAATTAGAAAGGATGATATAACAATGAAAACAGTGATTATATATTGGAGTGGAACAGGTAATACAGAGATGATGGCAGAGGCTTTGCATAAAGGGATACTAGAAAACGATTCCAGTGCCCAGTGTATACGTGTTGAGCAAGCAACACTAGATCAGGTTAAAGAGGCCGAGCTGGTCGTACTTGGGTGCCCTTCGATGGGAGCTGAAGTCTTGGAAGAAGATGAAATGGAGCCTTTTGTAGATTCGATTCAAGAGGTCATTGCCAATAAAAAAATCTTGCTTTTTGGTTCGTATGGCTGGGGAGACGGAGAATGGATGCGTGATTGGGAAGCGCGAATGGAAAGCTATCAAGGACATTTGATTGCTGAAAGCGTGATTATTAATGAAACACCGGGAACACAAGAACTGGAAACATGTACAGATATCGGAAGAAAAATATCCCAATAAAGCGAAGAGAGGAATGCTGATGCGCAATCAATTAGTGGTCGATTCATACTATACAATGGAAAGTTATGATGACTTAGAATACCTACTATGCAAAATCTTATTTCATAGCGCACCAACACTCTTTGGAGGAAAGGTTGCATCACTTATTAGCTTTAAACAGAATCGAAGAAGAAATGTTCTTCAATTATGGAATCAATATCGAAAAGAGATTAAAAAGTATATTCCATTAAATTTCTGTGAGTTATCGCGTGATGAAAAACATGTCGTGGTCTTATTTTACCATTCAAAACGACTAGGGAAGAATTTAAAAGAGACGAGTTGTCATTGCTTTTTGCAATCCTGTGGCTATACCAGTCCACATGATATCAAAAGTTCTCTTAAGTGCCTTAGACAACGTTTTGTGAAGTCATGCCCTCATGAAATAGGTGTGTTTTTAGGCTACCCCATTGAAGATGTCAAGTGCTTTGCCAGTGGTAAAAATGAAGAACCGATGGTGATTGGTTATTGGAAAGTGTATTCTAAAGTTCAAGAAGCGTTAAATATATTTGCACAATATGATCAAGCCCGCGAAGATGTATCAATATCTCTTCTTGAAGGGATACATCCAACGCAGGTCGTAGAGAAGCTCTACCAAGCAGTTTCTTAAAATCGACTAAAAAATATTGACATTGATGTCAAAAGGTTATATACTAAGTATTGCTGTACTTATGAATCAATGGGATACTAAGTATGGTAATTATATATGAGATAAAGTTTCCGTGCAGCCGGGGAGATAGCGGTGCCCTGTACCTGCAATCCGCTACAGCAGGGGTGATGCTAAACTGAGACTTTCATTTTGTAAGGCTGCCTCGTAAAAGTGGTGTTGACGGTTGGGTCTTACGCAACAGGAATCTGTGAACCGTGTCAGGTCTTGACGGAAGCAGCACTAAGCAGAACCTCCTGTGTGCCGTAAGGGTGCCTGATCAGAGCTAACTATATGAGTAACGCTTATGGGTGATTGGCGAAGGGCAGCGCACGGATTTAATTTTGCCTTTTACAAGTTTTGTTAAAAGTGGTATGCTATTTAATGAAACTTGTTTTGATATAAAAGTGAGGGATATTTTATGAGTTACCAAGCTCTATATCGTAAATGGCGACCGGATCATTTTGATGATCTTGTAGGCCAAAATCATATTGTTAGAACGTTGACAAATCAAGTCGAAGCAGGGCGTACGTCCCATGCTTATCTTTTTTGTGGAACAAGAGGAACCGGAAAGACATCAACAGCAAAAATCTTTGCACGTGCCGTTAACTGTGAAAATCCTATACAGGGAAGTCCATGTAATTCTTGTCCGACATGTCAACATATGCTTCATCATCAAAATATGAATGTCATAGAGATTGATGCGGCAAGTAATAATGGAGTAGACAATATTCGAGAAATACGTGAAGAAGTGCGCTATACCCCGACAGAAGGAAAATACAAAGTCTACATTATTGATGAGGTGCATATGCTAAGTGCAGGTGCCTTTAATGCGCTGTTAAAAACGCTAGAAGAGCCACCGGAACATGTGAAGTTTATCTTGGCAACAACAGAACCTCATAAAATACCCGCAACCATTTTATCCAGATGTCAACGATATGACTTTAAACGGATATCTACAGAAACCATTGCAGCAACACTAAAACATTATTTGGAAGAAGAAGCGATTGAAGCGACAGATCGTGCGATTCATTATATTGCAAAAGTGGCCGATGGTTCCATGCGTGACGGTCTTAGTGTATTGGACCAATGTATTGCGTTTTATTTAGGAGAAGAGATTACTTTAGATAAAGTATTGGATGTGCTTGGAGCTGTGGACACGGACGTGTTTTATGAGCTTACAGAAGGTATTATTTTGCGAAGCACAAAGACGGCAATGGAGGTTATTGAACGCATCGTCATGCAGGGACGTGATTTGAGCCAGTTTTTACTGGACGAAATTGCGTACTTAAGAAATCTGCTTGTGGTCAATACCATTGCAGATTCCAAAGAATTATTGGATGTATCAGATGATGTCTATGATGCCTTAAAAAAACAAAGTGACCAGGTAGAGGAAAATCTAATTATACATCTTATTAAATCATTTTCGAATCTAGAATCACAGATAAAATACATGACGGGAAAGCGAACATTGATTGAAATTGAATTAATTAAGCTTTGTCAGCCAGAATTAAACACAGAGCAAGAGGCAGTGTTATCAAGACTCCATACCGTAGAGCAACAGATACATGCCGGAATGCTTAATGCAGAGCGCTATGCACAGATGCATCCGAGTGATATGGGAGCCCATACACAAGGAGAACATCAACAACAGCCTCAGCAGGTTAAACAAAAAGTCGAGATTAATACGGATGCATTTCCTGAGGACATTCAAGTGGCGATTAAGGGATGGGCAAAAGTGGTTACAAGTACAACCGGATTATTAAAAGCAACCTTAAAGGAAGTATTGCCCTTTTATATGAATGACCAAAAACTAACCCTTGTGTGTAAGAATAGTGTCCAGAAAAACACCTTGTCAGAAGAGCAATATTTGAGTAAAATAATAGATGTACTTGAGTCTTTATATAAAAAGCGGTTTGAACTGAATGTCATTGAAGAAACAGAATATAGTGCATCCGGTGAAGGAAACTTTGAAGATATTGAACGAGCAATTCATAAGATACGTAATAAAATCAACTTTGATGTTGAGATTCAGTAGATATAAGGAGGAATTATTATGGCAAAAAGAGGCGGTTTCCCAGGTGGCGGTATGCCAGGAAATATGAATAATTTGATGAAGCAAGCACAAAAGATGCAACAAAAAATGGCAACAATGCAAGAAGAGTTGGATAGCCAGGAATTTGAAGCAGTTGTTGGTGGTGGCGTTGTTAAAGCCATTGTCACAGGTAAAAAAGAACTCAAGACCGTTACAATTGATCCGGAAGCAGTGGATCCAGATGATGTTGAAATGTTAGAGGACCTTATTGTAGCAGCGGTTAATCAAGCAATTAAAACAGCAGATGAAACTGTGAATAAGGAAATGTCCAAATTAACAGGAGGCTTAGGTCTGCCTAATGGTATGATGTAATCATGGATTATTATGGAACACATATACGAAAGTTGATTGAGGAGTTCTCAAAGCTTCCAGGTATTGGAGCAAAGACGGCGCAGCGTCTGGCTTTTTATATGGTTAACCAGCCAGAAGAAGCGGCAGAGCGTTTTTCAAAGGCGATTGTTGAAGCTAAAAAAAATACCCGTTATTGTGAAAAATGTTGTACCATTACGGACGATGCATTGTGCCCGATATGCCGAAGTGAAAAACGCGATGGCTCGACAATCATGGTGGTTGAAGAGTCAAAAGACTTGGTAGCCTATGAACGTACAAAGCAATATACGGGATTATATCATGTGCTTCACGGAGCAATATCTCCCATGCTTGGCATTGGACCTAATGATATCCGCATCAAAGAATTGGTGACGCGTATAGGTGCACAAGAGATTCAAGAAGTAATTTTGGCGACCAACTCAACGGTGGAAGGAGAAGCGACAGCTGTCTATATCAGCAAAATTCTTAAACCCCTTGAAGTAAAAGTTAGCCGAATTGCTAATGGAGTGCCTGTAGGCGGCGATTTAGAATATGTGGATGAAATTACTTTATTGCGTGCACTTGAAGGGCGCAAGACACTTTAAAGAGGATTATAAAATAACCGAAGGTATTTCGGTTATTTTTTTGTGCAGTTTTGCCGATGTAGATAGTAGAGAATGGAGATGATACAATGGCAACGAATATGATGATTCAGTCGATGAATGGAAAACCCATTGAAAATATATTAAATCAAGGAAAAAATATGAGCTCCCTTCAATTATCAACAGGGGATCTCTTTTATGGTGAGATTATCCACATGGATGATCAAGAAATGAAGATAAGCATTGATCATCAGTCAAATTCACAGGAAATGCTCCTGCAGATGAAAAATGCATCCCAAGAATTTCAGGTAGGCGAGACAATAGCGTTAAAAGTAGTCGAAGCAACAAAAGACATCTTAAAAGTATCTGTAGAAAAGCTGGAAACAGCAAATAAAAGTAGTCAAAATCACGACCCGACCAAAGATAAGCTTCAAGTAGGAAGCACAAAACAGACGATGCTTCAAGAAGAAAAACGTATGGAAGATACGGAGGCTATGACCCAAAAAAATTATGCTCAAGATTTTGCAGAGCAGGTAAAGCAAATTGAGACATCGTTATCAGAAAAAGAATATATGGCGCTTTTAAAAGAAGGATACGATTTGACAAAAATGAGTGTTCCCATGTTAAATCAGTTTTTAAAAATGCATCATCAACATACAGGTGGGGACTTTACGAAAGCTAATGTGGATAAGATAAAAAAATTTGCAGATAAAGTGGATAAAGTCAAGCAAATGGATACACCAGATGTGGTTAAGTTTTTGTTGGGCAATAAAGCAGCGACAATCTCAGAAATGTATAAAAGCTTATACTCAGGAGGTGAGCAACTACCGGAGTATGTTATGACAGAAGCCGATTATGAAAGTATAAAAAGTAGTGCACATCAGATGATTTCCAAGATACCAACCCAAAATGCACAGGAACTTCAGGCAATGACAAAGGAGCTGGTAATGCGTGGAGGTGCCTTAGACCAACGCAGTTTGGATGTCCTTGGGTTTTTGAACCAAGAACATCAAGGAGAAGATGTTCTAAAGATGGCGTTATATCAGTATGAAAACAATGCAAAGCTTGAAAATTATAGTATCTCTGAAGGGGAAAGTGTGGATACTATTATGTCGCGCCAAGAAATCGAACAAGCACTCGAAGAGATCCAAACGATTACAACCAAGGATTTACAACATGTACTAGCGCGCAATAAAGCGGCAACACTTGATAATATTATCCATATCCGTTTGGACCAAGAACTTCAACCTAATGAGGTGATAACAAATGTACAAGACATTGAAGAAAGCCTTGATAAAGAAATTGAAAATCTAAATATCTTACGATATCAGATGACCTTTAAGGCGGCGCTGCGATTAAGTCTTCAAGGGATTAATATTCGAACAACGCCATTAGACTCACTGCGTAGTGCGACCCAGCAAATAGCAGCAGAGCATATTCCAAGTGATGACATACAATCACAAGAGGCAACAGAAGGTTTGGAACAAACACAGGTAATGACACAATCGCCACAACAGGTATGGACGTTATGGCAGTCGAATATGGCACGTATTAATGGAGCGGCAACGCAACTGATTGCCGATGCGTCCCAAGTGTTACCAACCAACCAAATATCGATTAATACATTGCTTGCCAGAGCAAAAGCAGGTACAGAGCGATATGATACACTTCGTACACAGGTTCGACCAGATTTGGGAGACCGAATCGAGAAGGCGTTTTCAAATGTGGATGCCATATTAAAAGATTTGGAGTTAGAGACAACGCTTTATAATCAGCGTGCTGTGGAGATTTTAGGACGTAATAATATGGAGATAACACGTGAGAATATCCAGAAAATAAAACTGATTGACTTGCCGTTGCAAGAACTTCAAAAAAATATGATGCCCCAGCATATAGTATCCTTTTTAAAAGAAGGAAAAAATATAATGAATATGCCAATAACTACGTTGACACAAGCGGTGAATAATAAAACAAATACGACGCGAATTAATCCTGTAGACCAAATGATTAAAGAGCTACATCAACTTTTAAAAGCAGAAGATGTTCCAGAGGCAACGAAAGAATCGGTTATTGGAGTTTATCGACTCATGCATACGATTTCGTCGACCCACAATGCAGCGGTTGGTTTTTTATTGGAACATACATTGCCTGTAAATCTAGAAAACCTCTTTGAAGCGTCTAAGTATATTCGCCAAACCCAGCATCAAGAAGGAAAAATGGATGTTACCATCGATGATGCGACCGGATTTTTGGAAACGGTTAAGCAAGAAGGACCTTCAATTATGGAACAAATTGTGACCGGATACTATGAGAAGGATATGGAGCTTCAAGCATTTTTGGAACATCCATCCAGTCTTGAAGATGAAGTCGAGAGCACTTTGCAAGAAATACGTGATAAAGTACAAGCCTTGGATTATGATAAAATCGATCAGATACTGTTAAAGTTAGATGGACTAACACAAACGGATGGTATGCAGTCGATGGATAAAATTATGCATTTGACCATTGATGAGATTACGGTATTAGAACAAGTGCAAAAAGATCCATTTATGTTTAAAATGCTGTTTGAAGAGATGGTGGCAATTGCTCAGGAAAATGATGTGAATAATACATGGATTGATCCGCTTTTTCAATCATATATGAACAGTCTTGAACAGCAGACAGGCGAAGAAAACGGACGTCAAGGTATTTACAAGCAATTAGAGCAAATCAAAGAAGAGTTTTTGGAAAAAGCGTTAGAGAGACTGGTTGAAAAAAACGACGGGGAAGGTCGTGCACGATCTTTTTCTGATGTGACGCGAGAGATTGAAGCGTATGGGGGACTAGAAGAAAAGCTTTTAGAGGATGAGAGCTATCATACGATTCCGGTGATGATTAATCAACAAATACAACAAATGAATGTGTATTATTTTGAACAAGAGCGTCGTCAAGGCAATCAAGAGGCATCCTCGTCCATATATATGCAGCTTACGACAGAGCATATGGGGACTGCGAATATTCGTATACGCTTTTCAGATGTACCGGAGGTGACCATGTTTGCAACAACAGACAGTGGTAATCAAAAGATGCAAGAGTATGAAGAAGAGATTCGTCACGCTCTTTTGGAACTGGATATGTCAATTCGAACCATCACCTATGCCTCTTTTGAGGTACCTAAACCTATGAGATTCAATGGGGAACAGGCAAAGCGAAACCAACCTATACGTCGATATCAAGAGAGTCGTTTTGAGAAGGTGATATAATGGCAAGAGATGAAGGCATTAAAACATTAGCAGAAAAAATGATAGAGATTATTGGTAAGATGGATCAAGAACTTGGGTTTGAAAAAGCACAAGAGGCAATAGCATCTCCAATGCAACAAGAGGTAAACATCGAGAAAATTCGTCAAAAAGATTAATTTTTTTACGAAATCATCCGATAAAGGTAGAGAAGAGATAATATTTTCAATCAGAAAGGTGTGTACTTATGAGAATTAACCATAATATACCGGCGCTTCGAGCTTTAAATCAATTGAATCGGTCCAATAGTAAATTAGACACAACATTAGAACGTCTTTCATCAGGTCTTCGAATCAATCGAGCAGCCGATGATGCCGCAGGTTTGGCAATCACTCAAAAGATGGACACGCAGGTAAGAGGGTTGGAACAAGCGAATCGAAATGCCATGGATGGCATATCATTAATACAGACGGCAGAAGGTGCATTAAATGAAGTGCATGCGATGCTACAAAGAATAAGGGAATTGGCGGTTCAAGTTTCTAATGGTACTTATGATGCGTCCGATCGAGAAGCGGTGCAAAATGAAGTCAATGAGTTACAAAATGAGATTCAACGAATCTCGGATGATACAGAATTTAATGAAATGAAATTATTAAATGGAAGCGTTGACCGTCGTACATTTTCAGAAGACGAAACCGTAGGCAATATCGTGTCCATGAGTGATACGGTGACTCCTGGTGAATATGCTTTTGAAGTGACACAGGCAGCAACCCAAACAGAAGCTGTGGGTAGTGGCGTTGCCGCAGGCTTTTTTGATGGTGATGGTAAAGCAAGTGTTGGTGGTGTGATTAATGTTAATGGAGAGCAAGTTGAAATTAATATAGGTGACACAGCCGATGAAGTTTTTGGAAAAGTGCGAGATGCGTGTGAACGTGTTGGTGTCACATTAACATCATCGAATACGCCATTTGCAAATGGTGAGAGCTTGACTTTTACCCATGATAAATTTGGTGTGGACTATGAGATTGAAATTACCGGAACGAGTGATTTACTCGCAGGATTAGGCGTAGATACTCCAAATCTAACGGTTACAGATGGGACGGATATAGTTGTGGCTACACCGACAGGGTTCCCTGCGGATATGACTGTTGAAGCGTCTGGGAATGAAGTCGTATTTAAAGCATCGGGTAACTTTGAATTACGTATAGCAGGAGCGGGTGCGTTAGGAACAACGACAATCAATATTCTAGAAACAGGACCATTAAACCTTCAAATTGGAGCTAATGAAGGACAATTTATGGAGATTCGTATCCAAGAGCTGTCACCTAAGACATTGCGATTAACGGAGATGAACTTAGCGACAGTTGAAGGGGCTCAAGAGGCAATAACGATTGCAGACGAGGCGATAACAACAGTTTCAAGTGTGCGAGCTAAACTGGGTGCTTACCAAAATCGTTTGGAACATACGATTGCAAACTTGCAGTCTGCCGGCGAGAATATGACAGCGTCTATGTCACGAATTCAGGATGCAGACATGGCATATGAAATGGCTCAGTTTACTCAACAAAATATTATTCAGCAAGCCGGAACATCTATGCTGGCACAGGCAAATCAGAGGCCGCAATCATTGTTACAGCTTCTACAAGGATAGGTGATTAAATGAACAAGGAACTTGTTAATGAGTATCAAACCCGTATTGTTAATGCCAGTCGTAAAGAGCTTTTAGTTATTAATTATGAAATGCTTTTATCAGAGCTTGAAGAGGCTCTTGAAGGGCTAGATAGTGATAATAATCTTCGCTTTGAAAAGGCTATGCATATGGCGCAAAAACTTCTAAGAGAGTTAAGTGAAGGGTTAAATTTTGAATATGCAATATCAAAAGAGTTGCTGTCGCTTTATATCTATGTGAATAAACTTTTTTTGGATGCACAGGTCCATGATCTAAAAGAACCTTTAGAGGAAGCGGTGACAATTATCCGTATCCTTTTAGATGGATGGAAGCAAGTAGAAAGCGATGAACAAGAGCCGGTTATTGCAAATGGACAAAAGGTCTATGCAGGATTGACTTATGGTAAAGCAGCGCTTAATGAGTCGGTTGATTCTAAACCTAATCGAGGTTATAAGGCTTAAAACAGAATAGAGTGATATAAATATTCAACAAAAAAGAGCTATTGCGAAAGCAAAAGCTCTTTTTTAATCGTTATGTATTATTCTGGTTGAGGAGCATCTACAGGACATACGTCTGCACAAGCGCCGCAATCGATACATTCGTCAGCGTTGATTACGTAAATAGAATCGCCTTCTGAAATAGCACCAGTTGGGCATTCTGATTCACAAGCACCACATGAAATACAATCGTCATTAATAATGTAAGCCATCCGTTACACCTCCTACTTAATCTGTTAACAGTCTCATTTTATACCATATAAACAATAAATACAAGATGAAATTTTTACTAGTCTTAATCTGTATTTATTCGTTCATAACAACGTGTTTATTATGTGTTTTAAAAATATCATATGTTCGTTGCATGAGAGCGGCACTTGGTTCAGGAGTATCTTTTAATGTATAGTCTAGTCCAAGCTCTTTCCACTTGTATCCACCCATTTGATGGAATGGCAAAAGCTCGATTCGATCAATATTAGGATAATTGCTTAAGTGTTTGGACAAGCCTGTGATTGCTTCTTCTTGATCGGTTAGATCAGGGACAAGAACGTAACGCACCCATGTAGAAATATTTTTCTCGCGCAGGTAGTCTAAAAACTTTAAAGTAGGTGCCAACTCAACACCAGTCAGATTTTTATATTTTTCAGGATCAAAGTGTTTTATATCTAATAATACAAGGTCGGTCAGGTTAAGGATTTCTTTGACTTGATCATTAAAAATATAACCGGATGTATCAATGGCGGTATGAATACCGTGTTTTTTTAAGCGCGTGAAGAACTCTTTGACAAAATCAAGTTGTAAAAGGGGTTCTCCCCCGGTGACGGTAACACCGCCACCAGAATAATTCATGTAAGATTTATATTTTAAAGCTTCTTCAACTAAGTGATCTATGGAGGTGTCTTTTCCGTCTTTCATAATCCAAGTATCAGGGTTATGACAATATTTACAACGTAATGGGCATCCTTGAGTGAATACAACGAAGCGAATGCCGGGGCCGTCAACGGTTCCGCAAGTTTCGATGGAATGGATTTTTGCCATTGTTTTACCTCCTTATTTGAATCTATAAACTAAGCTCGTTCGTGGAAAGTACGGTTAATAACGTCAAGTTGTTGCTCGCGAGTTAATTTGACAAAGTTAACCGCATATCCAGATACACGGATTGTCAACTGAGGATATTGCTCAGGATGATCCATAGCGTCAATTAAAGTTTCTTTGTCAAAGACGTTAACGTTGATATGGTGACCGCCGTCATGGAAATATCCGTCAAGCATTCCGACAAGGTTGGTTACACGCATATCTAAATCTTTTCCAAGTGCTTTTGGAACAATAGAGAATGTGTAACTGATACCATCTTCAGCGTGTTCAAATGGTATTTTTGCAACAGAAGCCATAGATGCAATAGCACCGTTATGGTCACGTCCGTGCATTGGGTTAGCACCAGGAGCAAAAGGATCGCCTGCTTTACGTCCATCTGGAGTTGAACCTGTTTTCTTACCATAAACAACGTTTGAAGTAATAGTTAAGATACTCATTGTTGGAACGGAATCACGATAAGTCTTGTGCTTACGTAGCTTATTCATAAAACGTTCAACGATATCTGTAGCGATAAGGTCAACACTATCATCATTGTTTCCATATGCAGGATAGCTGTTAGGTTCAACTTCGTAGTCAACAGCAAGACCTTCATCATTACGGATAACTTTTACAGTTGAATGCTTGATTGCAGATAATGAATCGGCAACAACAGAGAGTCCGGCGATACCACATGCAGAGGTTCTTAGTATATCCCGATCATGAAGAGCCATTTGAAGCTTCTCATAAGCGTATTTATCGTGCATGTAATGAATGATGTTTAAGGTATTGATGTAAAGTTGAGACAACCAATCAAGAATTTGGTCGAATTTTGCCATAACTTCGTCATACTCAAGTACATCAGAAGTAATAGGTGCAAACATTGGAGCAACTTGTGTTCCGCTTTTTTCGTCAACACCGCCGTTGATAGCGTATAATAATGCTTTTGCCAAGTTAGCACGTGCGCCAAAGAACTGCATTTGCTTTCCGATAGGCATTGCAGATACACAGCATGCGATACCATAGTCATCCCCGTAGGTTGGACGCATAAGATCATCGTTTTCATATTGGATGGATGAAGTGTCGATGGATACTTTTGCCACGAAACGTTTGAAAGCTTCCGGCAATTGTTCAGACCAAAGCACAGTTAAGTTTGGTTCTGGAGCTGGTCCGAGTGTATATAATGTATGCAATACACGGTAGCTTGTTTTTGTAACCAGTGGGCGTCCGTCAATAGCTACACCACCGATTGATTCAGTAACCCAAGTTGGGTCTCCGGAGAATAAGTCATTGTATGAAGGCGTTCTAAGGAATCGCACCATACGAAGTTTAATAACAAAATGATCAATAAGTTCTTGAGCATCTTTTTCTGTTAAGAGTCCACGATCAATGTCGCGTTGAATATAAATATCTAAGAATGTTGACACACGTCCAAGACTCATTGCAGCACCATCTTGTTCTTTAATAGCAGCAAGATAACCAAAATATGTCCATTGGATAGCTTCTTGAGCTGTTGTAGCTGGAAGGCTGATATCATATCCATAGCTTTCTGCCATTTGCTTAAGCTCTTTAAGTGCTTTTACTTGTTCAGACAACTCTTCACGAAGAATAATCACATTTTCTTCCATGTAATCCATTTCAAGTTGTTTTTTTGAGGATAACTTTTCTTCGATAAGTCGATCAACACCATATAGAGCAACACGGCGATAGTCACCGATAATACGTCCACGGCCATATGCATCAGGAAGTCCAGTAATAACACCACTTCGGCGCGCACTTCGCATATCCTCAGTATAGGCATCAAAAACACCATCATTATGTGTTTTACGATAACGTGTGAAGATCTCTTTTGTATTTGGATCAAGCTCATATCCATATGAATCTAGGGCGTTTTCAACAACACGAATACCACCAAATGGCATAATTCCACGTTTTAGTGGAGCATCTGTTTGAAAACCAACAATTTTTTCGATGGATTTGTCCAAATATCCAGGTCCATGTGAAGTGATTGATGAGGGAACTTTAGTTTCAGCATCTAAAATTCCTTTGTCGCGTTCTTCAAGCATTAGCTTACTGACTTGATCCCATAGTTTTGTAGTATCTTCTGTAGCTGTCTCTAAAAATGCATCGTCATCTAAGTATGGCGTGAAGTTTCTTAAAATAAAGTCACGAACATTAATGCTTGTTGTCCAACTTCCTTTGTTAAAATCATTCCATGCAGCATTCATTAAGAATTCCTCCTTTATGCTCTCTTAAAAATATAATATCAAATGAAAAAACCTTTTAAAAGGTTATTCATGTTTATGATTATATTATATATGTATACTGTATACACGTCAAGAGGTTTTTATCGGATAATGATAATTGTTCTTAATCGCACGAAAAAAATGATTTTAATACGCACAATCTTATGAATATGATATAATAAAGAGCAAAGTGACTACGAATGTTAAAGCGGAGGTTAATTATGAATGAAGTATTAGATTTAGTCATTATCGGAGCAGGACCAGCCGGGATGACAGCGGCTATTTATGCGAGCCGAGCACAGATGAAGTTTGTTATTTTAGAAAAAGCGTTTCCTGGAGGACAAATTACAAATACATATGAAATCGAAAATTATCCGGGAATCAAGACAGCATCAGGATTTGAACTTACAACGATGATGCAAGAACATGTAACAAACTTTGGTATTGAGATTCAAACAGAAGATGTTCAAGACGTTGAGTTAGATGCAACGATAAAAATAATAAAAACATCAACAAATACCTACCATGCCAAGACGGTAATTTTTGCCATGGGAGCAACGTGGAAAAAACTTGGGGTTGAAGGGGAAGAGACTTTTTCAGGACGTGGAGTCTCCTACTGTGCCACCTGTGACGGTGCTTTTTATCGCAACAAGACGACGATGGTTGTCGGGGGCGGTGACGTAGCTGTAGAAGATGCTATCTATCTGGCGCGTATGTGCGAAAAAGTCTATCTTGTACATCGCCGCGATGAATTACGTGCAGTAAAAGTGTTGCAAGAAAAACTGTTTGAACTTGAAAATGTTGAAATTATCTGGGACAGCGAGTTGACCAAGATCGAAGGGGACCAATTTGTGAGTCGAACAGAAGTAGCCAATAAAAAAACCGGTGAAGTGCGCTCAATCGATGCAGATGGTGTATTTATAGCTGTAGGAAGTAACCCTAATACTGAATTTTTACGTGGAAAAGTCGATATGGATCAAGGGGGCTATATAGCAACCGGAGAAAACTGCATGACCAATGTTGAAGGTGTTTTTGCAGCAGGAGACTTACGCCAAAAATCCCTGCGACAAGTCATCACAGCATGTGGAGATGGAGCAACGGCGGTCTATAGTGCGGAGCGTTTTATATAGACCTATAGAGAGTGCATAAGAAGTAATGGAGGAAAAGATGAAAATAAAAACCATAGAAGTGAGTTTTTTGCAAACCAATTGTATGATCATATGGGATGAAGCGACACACCATGGTATTATTATTGATCCAGGTGCAAAAAGCGCTAAAGTTCTTGATACTATTGAAACTGAAAACTTAGTCATTACGCATATTCTTATTACACATGGACACTTTGACCATGTAGGCGGAGTGAATTTTTTAGTAGAAGCATTAAAAGAACAAGGCCAAGCGCCACAGGTGTGTATGCATGGTTTGGAAAAAGAGGAAATGGAAGCAGGGGCTAAAAAACAGCATGAAAAACAGTTTTTTGATATTGATATAGATTTAAAAGACAAACAATCATTAAACGTAGGATTTACAGCATTTGATCTAATTGTGGTTCCGGGACATACAAGCTATAGTGTGTGCTTTTATAATAAGGAGCACGGGTTTGTTGTATCAGGAGATACCCTCTTTTACCGAACGATTGGTACATCTGGATATTATAATGGACCGGATACAGACTTGCGCGAGTATGTGAAAAGACGTCTACTAACGCTTGCGGATGAGACTGTAGTATATCCTGGGCATGGAGATACGACAACAATTGGTGATGAAAAGCGAATGAATCCGTTCCTTGCATAATACGCCTGTTATCTTAAGGTTATGAAGATACATATATGTGTCGATATAAAATATATAAATAACCTTTAAAGTAGGTGATATAATGAATGGAAAAGTCTTATTGTTTGTACGAGATTATCAGATAAAAAGAAACTTGATTAGTTTGCTGACACATTTACAAGTCCAGTTTATGGAATGTTTTGAAGAAGAAGAATTGAGCTTTAAGTTGCAATTATATACACAAGGCAATCGTATATTTATTTATGAGTTTACAGGCAATGTCAAACAAGAAGAATATGAACGTGTGAAAGCGATCAAGGACAAAGGCTGGAAAATCCTTGCTATTTATCCAAGGTATTCAACCCGCTTTATTGATGAAAGCCAAAAAATACAGATTGACGATATATTAACCCATCCGATTGAACCGGAATCCATGAAGCGCAAGATGATTGCACTTATTAATAAGATGGCACCGGAAAGTAAAACTCAGCCAGTTCATCCTGAGAACTTACAAGATGCAGTGCGGGTTGAGATAAACCGAGCAACACGAGGTAATTATCCCTTGTCGTTTATTATGATTTCTCCACCGGAGATGTCCGATGAACACAAGGATATTTTTTCTGGAAAACTAAAAGAACATCTACGAGAGACGGATATGATTTATACAGAAGATGATGCAAACACATACATGATGTTGTGTCCGTTTACTCCTAAAAATCTTCTGGTTGAAGTAGAAAACAAGATTCGACGGGTATTTGAAGAGCTTAGGGAACCCTTTAAGATAGCGCGTAAAGACAAAGTATATGTTCATGGACTTACACTAGATGAAGATGGTCAATCGTATCAAGAAATCTATGAAAAATTGCTAAAAGGCATTCATGACAGTAAATTATTAGATCAAGAGGATATTCAAGATATATTTAAAGATCGCACGAAGCTTATGGCGTATCGTAATCTGTTTAAGCGAATATAACTTGCTTGTTTCTTCATATGTTTTGTATTATAATGAAGGTGTAAGAATATGAGACGGAGAAGGTGAATAGATGAAAGAACGCAGAAAGTATAAACGTTTGCCAATTAAGTTAATCATTGATATTGACAAACTCTTTAGACAAGATAATGAAATTATTAGCGACATAAATGAATCGATTGAAGTCGTCGATATTTCAAAACGTGGTATCGGCTTTTTGTGCAAAGATGAATTGCCATTAGATTACTACTTTAATGCAAAGATTCAATTTGATGAAGTACGTTTTTTCTATTGTGTCATTAAAATTATCCGTAAAGAAAAGATTGACCAGGGATATCATTTTGGATGTGAATTTGTTGGACTGGCAGAGTTCTTATCTAAAAAAGTAGATGAATATGAATCGATTCTTAATGATATGGATTCAGAAGTATAGAAAGATGTGCGTGACTAAGAGATAAAGCAGTACATGATGTACTGCTTTTTGTTTAACTTTTTTTACTGGAGGTATGATATGAGCATGTTAGAAGCTGCGGCACAAGCGAAAAAGGCATCAATTAAATTAGCGGCATCATCAACGAAACTAAAGAATAAGGCTTTGAAAAATATTGCTGAAGTATTGGTGGCCAACAAGAAGATGATTATAACGGCAAACCAATTAGACTTAGAACAAAGCGAAGCAGAACATTTAGAAGCGCCGTTACTGAAAAGACTGCGTTTTGATGATGCAAAGATTGAAGAAGTGGTGGAAGGAATACACAGTTTAATCAAACTAGAGGACCCTGTGGGACAAGAATTGTTAAAAACCGAACTTGATCATGGGTTGATGTTGGTTAAAGAAAGCTGCCCTATTGGTTTGATTGGTGTTATCTTCGAGTCGCGCCCGGATGCCCTTGTTCAGATTGCAAGCCTTTGTTTAAAAAGTGGCAATGCAGTTATGCTAAAGGGTGGAAGTGAAGCAAAAAGAACGAATAAGGTTTTGACCGAACTTATTGTTCAGGCAACGGATGAAGCGGGGATTCCTAGTTCATGGATTCATAATATTGAATCCCGAGCAGAAGTGTCTAAAATGCTAGGTCTTGATGAATATATTGACTTGATTATTCCAAGAGGCTCCAACGCATTTGTGCGATATATTATCGAAAATTCAAGAATTCCGGTTCTAGGTCATGCAGATGGCATCTGCCATGGATATATTCATCGGGATGCGGATATACAGATGGCTGTTGATGTTGCTCTAGATTCAAAAACCCAGTATGTGGCTGTATGTAATGCCATGGAAACACTATTAGTGCATCGAGGCATTGCCAAGGAGTTTTTGCCTAAATTAGCTGCAGCATATGCACCCTTTAATGTTCGCATCCATGGGTGTGAAAAAACACAGATGATTATTGACTGTGAACCGGCAACAGAACAAGACTGGAAAACAGAATATCTAGATTATGAAATTTCGATTCGAATTGTTGATAGTATGGAAGATGCAATAGAACATATTAATACTTATGGTTCAGGACATACAGAGACGATTGTGACACAAAACAAAGACAAGGCAAAAACATTTATGATGCTTGTTGATTCAGGAAATGTTTTTCACAATTGTTCAACACGATTTAGTGATGGATTTAGATATGGATTTGGTGCGGAGGTTGGGATTAGCACCAACAAAATACATGCAAGGGGTCCGGTTGGACTTGATGGGCTATTAATCTATAAGTACAAACTTTATGGGCATGGACAAATTGCAGGTGACTATGCACAAGGTATAAAAAAATTCACCCATCGACACATTAAGTAACATATGATTTTGGAATTATTATAGGCCAAGGAAAATTTTTCATCAACGAAAAATATCCTTGGCCTTTGTGTATGATTTTAGTTGTTTTTAAATCGATAGGTTGTCTTTGTACGATATATTTGTCCCGGTTCTAGAAAGCGACTTTCAACAAATGGTGCATTAAGAGCATCCGGGTAATACTGGGTTTCAAGGCAAAAGGCTGCTTGCTTTTGAAGGGGAATATTATCGCTGGCAATAAAGGTATTATCAATATAATTGCCAGAATAGAAAACGACACATGCAGCATCTGTGGTGACTTCCATGATGCGACCTGTTTTTGGGTCTTTGGCAACGATTAAGGGAGCGCTTGATGGCTGATTAAGCTCAAAAGCGTGATCGTATCCACCGGCGATACGAATTTGCTCTACATCGTCATTGATATTTTTACCAATAGGTTTTGCTACACGAAAATCAAAGACGGTACCTTCTACAGGGCTAAGACAAGTAGCGATGGTCTCTTCATTTACTGGAGTATATCGGGTTGCTTGAATTTCTAATTCATGGTCATGAATCGTTGTTGTATAGTCTCCACTTAGGTTGAAATAGCAGTGATTAGTCATGTTAACAAAGGTTTTTTTATCAGTTGTACACGTGTATTGAAGGGTGAGGGCGTTGGTATTATCAAAAGAATAACTGACGGTACAATCTAGATTACCTGGAAAGCCCTCGGTCATATCGGGACTCATATGATGTAAGGTAATACTGGCTTTTTCCTGACTGCAGTATTCGCTGACTTCCCATATTTGCTTGTCAAAAGCATTAGGACCTCCATGTAAGTTGTTGTTACCATCATTTTTGGCTAAAGTATATGTGGTGTCGTCAATGTCAAAGGAAGCGCCGGAAATCCGTCCGCCGACACGACCAATCATTGCGCCAATATATCCATCATAAGTTTCATACTTTTGAACATCATCATAGCTAATGGCAACATTTTTAAAGATACCGTCTTGATCAGGTACGTTGATACTTCGGATGATTCCCCCTAGGTTTAAAATGGACACACTGGCACCTGCTTCATTCGTGAGTGTATACTCCATCACATCATCGCCGGCTTGAGTTTTTCCAAAGAGCTTTTTGCTGATTTCCATAATGCATATCTCCTTCTCTACACTAGATTTTTGCAAACAATTTTACGATAAAATCCATTATACACCAACGCTTATAATGCTACAAGTAAGCAAGGGATAAAATCCGTTTCGACTGTTGCGAAAACAAGTAAAATATGTAATACTATAGAATGAAAACTAAAATAAATTTATGTTAGGAGACAAAATGGAAAAAGTTGTATTAGCTACAGTTGGTGATGTGGAAATCACAAAAGAGCAAATGATCAATATTTTAAGAAATATTCCTCAAGAGCATGCAGCAAGTGTTGCTGGTGAAGAAGGACGCGTACGTTTACTTGATGAAATGATTGCAGGTGAACTTTTATACTTAGACGCAAAGAAAAATGGTCTTGATGAAGAAGAAAACTTTCAAAAAATCTTAGAAGATACAGCTAGAACTTTATTACAACGCTATGCTGTAAATAAATTATTTGAAGGCATTGAGGTTTCAGATGATGAGATTAGTACACATTATGATGAAAATAGAGACCAATATACAGAAACAGAAAAAGCGAGTGCAAAGCATATCCTTGTAGATACAGAAGAAAAAGCACTTGAAGTTAAACAAGAAATCGAAGACGGCAAAAGCTTTGAAGATGCAGCAAAAGAGCACTCAACATGTCCTTCAAAAGAACGTGGTGGTGAGCTTGGAGAATTTGGACGTGGCCAAATGGTCAAAGAATTTGAAGATGCGGCATTTGATGCAACTATCGGAGAGCTTGTAGGACCTGTACAAACACAATTTGGATTCCATTTATTGATTGTCGATGCAGTAATCCCAGCAGCGGTTCAACCTCTTGAGCAAGTAAAAGATGCAATTCAAGGGCAGTTGGCACAAGCAAAGCAAGCGGATGTATACTTTAAGGCAGTGGACGAATTGAAAAAAGAGTATCCTGTAAAAGTGAATCCTGAAGCATTGAAATAAGCTATGACTCCTAGGGCCGTTCAGATTCTGTTCGGTCCTTTTATATACCTTTTTTAGAAGGTCCATGATATAATTAGAGGACAAAGAAATTTTCTTAGAGTAAATACAAGAGCATTACAGAATGGAGAAGCGTATGCCGCTAACAAAAAAGCAAGGATTTTTAAATAAGGTGTATGACATAATATCAAAAGATCAGGTATTATGTGATGAACCTTTAAAAGAATATACATCATTTAAGATAGGAGGACCTGCAGATTACTTGATTTTTCCAAAAACTAACATGCAGGTTAGTCGTATAATTAAGCTTTGTAAACAAGAAGAGATGCCTCTATTTATCCTTGGTAATGGAAGTAACCTCTTGGTTACAGATGAAGGCTTTCGTGGTGTAGTGATTCAACTATACAAAGCATTTAATACAATAACGGTCGATCAGACAAGGATAATAGCTCAAGCAGGTGCTAGACTTAGTCAAGTGGCCAATGCAGCAGCGCGTGCCAGCTTAACAGGGCTTGAGTTTGCCTCAGGGATTCCAGGAACCTTAGGCGGAGCCGTCTTTATGAATGCAGGAGCCTACGGAGGCGAGATGGAGCAAGTTGTGCGCCGGGTGACAGCAGTAGACATGGAGGGGAACCTATTTGAATTCACACATGATGAGCTAGCGTTTGCGTATCGCCACAGCATGTTGCAAGATCGGCACATGATTGCCCTAGACGTTGTGATAGAACTTCAAAAAGGAGATCAAACAGAGATTCGACGGATTATGTTTGAACTGAACAAACGTCGCAAAGAAAAACAGCCATTAGAATTTCCAAGTGCGGGAAGCACATTTAAACGTCCGGAGGGATATTTTGCAGGAAAGCTTATTATGGACGCTGGCCTTGCGGGATACCGGGTTGGAGATGCGATGGTGTCAGAAAAACATTGTGGATTTATTATTAATGTAGGTGAGGCGACCTGCTCAGATGTATTGGCGCTCATTGAACATATTCAAACGGTTGTCTATGCGAAGTTTCAGGTCACGTTGGAGCGAGAAGTCAAAGTTATTGGTGAGCGGTGAATTAAGGAGATAAGATGCAATTTTCAATTATAACAGGTATGTCGGGTGCAGGAAAAAGCACCGTATTAAAAAATCTTGAAGATCTAGGATATTTTTGTGTGGATAACTTACCGCCTACACTCATCGGAAAGTTCGCTGATATCTGCTTTAGCCCAGACTCGGGTATCAATAATGTGGCATTAGGGATTGATGTTCGTGGTGGAGAGTTTTTCAATGTGTTGTTTGAAGAAATTGATAAATTAAAAGCTGCTGACTATGAGATTAACATGGTTTTTTTAGAATCCTCTGATGACGTCTTAGTGAAGCGGTTTAAAGAAACGCGTCGCCGTCACCCCTTAGTGAGTGTTGGACGCATAGAAGATGGGATTGCACAGGAACGCGAGCTGTTAAAAGAAGCAAAACGACGCGCAGATTATATTGTAGATACGTCGTCGTTACTGACACGAGAATTGAAAAATGAAATATACAAAATATTTATAGAAGAAAAAAGCTATGATAACTTAATTGTGTCGGTATTGTCCTTTGGATTCAAATATGGAATTCCTTCAGATGCGGACCTTGTCTTTGATGTGCGCTTTATTCCCAATCCTTTTTATCTGGAAGAGCTTCGCTCAAAAAGTGGAAACGATCAAGAAGTACAAGAGTATGTTATGAAATGGGAGTCGTCACAAGTTTTTATGAACAAGTTGACGGAGATGATTTCGTTTTTGCTCCCACATTATGTACAAGAAGGAAAAAACCAACTTGTTATTGCAATAGGATGCACCGGGGGCAAGCACCGTTCCGTGACGTTAGCCAATGAGCTTTATGCACGGTTGGATGCAGATGAATACAGTGTCAATGTCTATCATCGAGATATTCAAAAAGATGCGCGTTTAGGGAAGTAAGAGGATGCTATGTATAAAAATAAAAGGATTGTATGCATTGGAGGCGGAACAGGTCTATCAACAATGCTTCGGGGCTTAAAAGAATATACCGATGAACTTACAGCAATCGTTACGGTAGCTGATAACGGGGGACATTCGGGAATCTTAAGAAAAGAGATGAATATGTTGCCGCCAGGTGATATTCGTAACTGTCTATTAGCTTTAGCTGAAACTGAACCTATTATGAAAGAAGTGTTTCAATACCGTTTTCATGATGGGGTGCTTAAAGATCATAATTTTGGAAATCTATTTTTAGCCGCCTTAACGTCAGTTTATGGAAGCTTTGAAAAAGCGGTTGAAAAAGCAAATGAAGTTCTTGCAGTAAAAGGGCAGGTGTTGCCTGTTTCGATGGAAGATATTCAGTTAAAAGCTACCTATGAAGATGGAACAACAGTTATTGGAGAACATGAGATTGTTTATACAAATAAAAGTAGTTACAAACGTATTATGGGAGTTGAATTGGTTCCACAAGAAGTACAACCCTATCCAAAAGCCATTGAAGCGATTTTAAAAGCGGATTTGGTTGTTTTGGGACCGGGAAGCTTATATACAAGCATTATTCCGAATTTATTGGTAAGCGGTGTTGTGGATGCCATTAAGCAATCATTTGCAACGATTGTCTACGTAGGTAATATCATGACACAGCCGGGAGAGACCGATGGTTATACCCTAAAAATGCATGTAGATGCCATCGAAAAATATCTAGGAAAAGATGTGCTACAATATATCATTGCCGATGATTCGCAGTTTGATGAAGAAGTACGTAAGCGCTATTTGGAAGAGCATTCCATTAAGGTAATCAATGATATTGATATAGATGTCTATAGAAATGTCATTACAGATCAGATTGGATGGTATTCTAAAGAGAGTGGTTATATCCGTCATAATGCGGAAAAATTAGCCGAGATTATTATTGAATTATAGGAAGAGGTGAAGACAAGTGTCCTTTTCATCGACGATAAAAGAAGAAACTGCTCGACTGATTGATTCGCCAAGGCATTGTCGAATTGCAGAAATTGCCGCAATTATTAATATGAGCGGGACGATAGAGTTTGATATAGAGCGAAATCGTTATGGAATCATGGTGCAGACAGAAAATGCAACAGTTGCAAGAAAGTACTTTACATTATTAAAGAAAACATTTAATATTAGTGTTGAAGTCGTTACGCGCAAAAGCCGATATTTAAAGAAGAAGAGAGTCTATAACATATATATTTTGAAGCGGCAAGAAGTGACAAAAGTTTTACAAGCATGCCACTTGTTGGAAGATAATAGCATAAACTATCGAATTGATCCATTAATTGTTGCCTCGACGTGCTGTCGAAGATCATATATCCGAGGTGCATTTTTAGCGGCGGGTTCCATGAGCGAACCGGATAAGACATATCATCTAGAGATTGTTGATGCTAGACAGTCCCACAGTAAAGAGCTGGTCAAATTAATGAATCATTTTGACATGGATGCCAAGATTGTTCTTCGCAAAAAATACTATGTGGTATACTTAAAAGAGGGCGCTCAAATTGTTGAGTTTCTCAATGTAATCGAGGCACATGTGGCGTTAATGAAACTGGAAAATTTACGCATCTTGAAAGAGATGCGCAACAATGTGAATCGCATTGTAAATTGTGAAACGGCCAATCTTAATAAAACGGTATCTGCCGCAGTTCGGCAGATTGAAGATATAAATTATATTCAAGAAGCTGTTGGTTTACATACGCTGTCAGAAGGTCTTGAGGAGCTGGCTTTACTGCGACTAGATCATAGCGAAGCAAGCTTAAAAGAACTCGGACAGATGTTGTCTCAGCCCGTTGGAAAATCAGGTGTTAACCACCGATTAAGAAAAATCAGTCAGTATGCAGAAAGTTTAAGAGAAGCAAGGGAGGATTAATTATCATGAAGGAAAAAAATATCGAAGTAAAAATCGCATCAGGGTTAGAAGCGAGACCGGTTGCGTTGTTCGTACAAGCAGCAAGTCAATTCCAGAGCAATATCTATGTATCCGTACAAAATAAAAAAGTTAATGCAAAAAGTATCATGGGAATGATGTCATTAGGCGTTTTAGAAGGTGAATCAATTCTTATTATTGCAGACGGTGAAGATGAAGAAGAAGCAGTGGTAGCACTTGAAAAATATCTAACTGAGGGCAAATAAATATGGAGCAATGTCTTATTTTTGCAACAAAAAATGAAGGAAAAATGAAGGAAATTCGTGAAATATTATCGGATGTACCTTATAAAGTACAGTCAATGTCAGAAGCTGGTATTGACATTGATGTAATTGAAGATGGTGATACATTTGAAGCCAATGCACTCAAAAAAGCCACTGAGATTTGTCAAGTCAGCAAGTGTATTGTCTTGGCAGATGACTCCGGACTTGAAATCGATTTTTTCGATAAAGCGCCAGGAGTTTATTCGGCACGATATCTAGGTAAAGATACACCATATTCAGAAAAAAATGCAATCATCCTAGATCGGATGAAAGAAGTTCCTCGTCATGAACGAACAGCCCGTTTTGTTTGTGCAATCGCAGTGGCCTTTCCTGATGGAACAACACATGTCGTACGAGAGACGATAGAAGGCGAGATTGGCTATGAAAGCAAAGGAGACAATGGTTTTGGCTATGATCCTATATTTTTTGTGCCTGAACATAAAATGACGACGTCTCAGATGCCTTCAGAGTTAAAAAATCAACTAAGCCATCGTGGAAAAGCTTTAAGAAAAATGAAAGCGTTATACTTTAATGCATAATGGAGTCGAAGAATGTATAAAATTTTGGTAATTAGTGACACGCATCATCATATTGGCAATGTAATCGATTTAATCGGTCGAATTAGCGATTTGAATCATATTTTGCACTTAGGGGACCTTGTTGCGGATGCAATGGATATAAAAGCAATCTGTGACGTTCCAGTGCATTTTGTATCCGGCAATTGTGATGGATATCATCCAGATATTCATGACACACTACTTGTAGAGATAAAAAATAAAAAATTTTTGTTAACCCATGGTCACCATTATCATGTAAAAACATCTTTGACGCATTTAGAGAAAATAGCGAAAGATCATCAAGCCGATGTTGCATTATTTGGACATACACATATGTCACATTTGGGATACAAACAGGATTTATTAATTATGAATCCTGGAAGTATTTCCAATCCAAGAAATTCAAAATTCCCTTCTTACGGGATAATTGAAATCGACGGAGAAGGGCGAATTCACGGGACTTTGAATGATTATAAAAAAAGTTTGTAAAAAGTGTTGACAAGCGAATATAATGTGTGTATAATATCACTTGCGCTTGAAGTTACGGAAAACATCAAAAATTACTTAATAATTACGATGATAATAACCGATAGTGTGACCGATGAAAATCGGGGTGTGGCTCAGCTTGGCTAGAGCGCTTGATTTGGGTTCAAGAGGCCGCAGGTTCGAATCCTGTCACCCCGACTTGCATATGCGGGTGTAGTTCAATGGTAGAACACCAGCCTTCCAAGCTGGATACGTGGGTTCGATTCCCATCACCCGCTTATTTTTATCCGTAGCTACATGGATAAAAGTATGTGCCTGTAGCTCAGTCGGATAGAGCACTGGCCTTCTAAGCCAGGTGTCATGGGTTCGAATCCCCTCAGGCACGTTTGTTTCAAATAATATTTAAATCTGGTGGGTATAGCTCAGTTGGTTAGAGCGCTAGATTGTGGCTCTAGAGGCCGTGGGTTCGAATCCCATTACTCACCCTAAGTCATAAAATGACTTAATATGAATTATAGGTTTGACAAGTAACATGAATTACTTAATAATAGTAATTAGTAAGTAACGATGGGCATTCGCCAAGCGGTAAGGCACAGGACTTTGACTCCTGCATTCGCTGGTTCGAATCCAGCATGCCCAGCTATGGGGCACTAGCTCAGTCGGCTAGAGCACTAGACTTTTAATCTAGGTGTCCCGGGTTCGAGTCCCGGGTGCCTCATTATAAATAGTTTATACTATTTATGCCAACTAAATATGCGGGTGTGGCGGAATTGGCAGACGCACTAGACTTAGGATCTAGCGCTTTACGGCGTGGGGGTTCGACTCCCTTCACCCGCACTATAAGAGTCTCAAGCTTTTGGTTTCAAGGGTTTGGGGCTTTTTTGTGTCTGGAATTATCTGCAAGAATTGCAACTGATTTTATCGAAATTGCACACAAATTGCACACACGTTTTATTCTTCGAGTTTTTCGAGGGCTTCGAGCTTCTTTTTTAGATCAAGATGCGTATATATTTCTGATGTAATCGGTGGGATGCTACTATCAATTTCCATAAGACGTTTCATATTAATAACCTATCGCTTTCTCGCTTGACGTTCTGAAATAAGCTCTCCATCGTCTCTTACGTTTAAGAATCTATTATATTGATAATTGTATCTCTTCAAAACCATTTGCTGGGCTAAAACGGTCAAATATCGCTTCAAATAGGGTTTGACAGTTTGGGCATTGGGAGAATATGCATTTTTCACCTTTAGTATATTTTTTGAGGGTATTATGGTTCATCTTTCAGATGCATATCACTTCAATCTCTTTCAAAGTTCTTTTTGCTTCAGGACGGCTTGCAAAGCTGGAAATATATTTCTTTGCCTATTACTACCTGCTAAATCATATCGGATTACAAATTTCACCACTGTTTATTGATGAATCCCATAGTTCACTCTGTTTTCGGGCATAAAAAAGCCCTTGTTTAACAAGGGCTACGTTTGGTATACTATATTCGTTGGATATAGGTATACGTGTAATCTAATTGGTTATTGTGTATCAGGACCGCTCTGTTGGCGCAGGGCAGTTTTTATATTAAGTTTATTTTATCAATATTTATTTAAGCATAAACTACATCTTCTACATCATCTTCAACATCATATTCATCGTAATCCATTGTATCATCGTAATCATCGTCGTCATCATCTGACTCGACATAATCAGATTCATCTTCTTCAGTAGTGGATAATGACTGATAATATTCTTCGGCGGCCATTGTCTTAATAAACTCAGCAGTAGGATCTTCTTCTAATACAAGTTCTTCCAACTCATCGATGGAAACTTGGAAAAACTCTTTGCGTAAGTTTGCTTTGTTTACTCTTTTTTTATGAAGCTTCTCATGCAGTTTATTTTCGAGTCCAACTGCATCATTGGAAAAGATGAAGCTATGTATATCAAATTTGAAAGGAACAGAAGCGCTACCTAATTCGTTGACACGTTCCTCAGGATTAATTCTTCGGGTCATTCCAACTTTGAATATATTATCACCAAATGATCCTAGGTTACTTATTATATAAACGTTTCCTGCTTTCCCGTTCTGTAGTGTGGAAACTTCTTCTTTTTTGATAAGGACATCAGATAATTGAGCTTCTAATTCTAAGATTCTGGACTTTAATAATTCAGCAGCGGCATCATCCGCATTTTCCATTTGGGATTTTAAAGAAGATAACTCGTTGTTATATTTGGCTTCTTCTTGTTCAATGCGTTCTTTTTGTTTCTTAAGTTCACGACGTTCAGCTGCTTCTTCTTTCATCTGTTGGCGAATGGCAGCTTGCTCTTCTTTGGCTTGTTGTTTCTTGACATAATAATTGTATTCAATCTTAACAGCATTTATAAAGAAGTATTCAATTTCACCAATAAACTTTGATATTGTGCCGGCAATATTTTGATTACCCTCAGCAGCAATAACTTGATATTTTTCTGTAATGCTCTTAATCAAATCAATAGAGTCATCAAGCTTTCCATATTTCAAATTTGAAAGTACATTTTGCAGTTCAGCTTTTAATGAAATGACCATAAGCGAATAAATGGACTTGTTTGCCTTAGTTGTATATCTGGACTCATAATCCGCAAGTGTTTTTTCGATTAAACGCTTATTCTCATTAAATGCTTTTCGCAATTCCTTAATATCCATTGAATGAAGATGCATACTAACACCAGGGGCCAATCGTTCAGCTTCCATAAGATCTGATGCTGGAATAACGACATCAAAATGTTGTACATCTTGATTTATATATTTTTTGATGGCATAACTTATTGATTTATGGATTTCTTTAGATTTTTTCAAAGCACGTTTTGCAGAAACTAATTTTTTGGTCACCTTTGCGAGTTCCTCGGTGCTTTGCTCATAATCCATCTTAGATATATTAAATTGATTACGAACATTCTCTGTTTCAGTTAAAATTGCATTGAGTGCTTCTTGAGCTTCAATAACAGAAGAAATTTGAAGATCCTCATGCGTCTTACTTAATTTTTTGTACTTCGCTTGCAATTCATTGTGCGAAGTGGCAATTGTTGTTAATCTCTCGCTTATCTTCTGGTTTTTTTTGTGTTGTAAATAGACTAAGATCCAACCCAAGATAAAAGGAACGACCAATGCACTAAATGCGAAGACGAGTGCGATAAACCAAGTTTCAAGATACCATTGTTTTTTCATATGAACCCCTTTCAAAATTGTTCGAACACTCCCAATGGCTCAAACGTTATTATATACTTTTTATCTATACGATAAAACAAGCCAAGTTTACGCTTGTAATATTCGATAGTCTCTATTAAAAACTCCTCAGTCACCCCAAGATATTCGGCTAATTCTAAGCGACCATGGCAACGAGCTTTATGTGCTTCAATAATCATATGCAGTGGGATAAGTTTTTCATAACCCCAAGCTCTAGCACGTAATTCCTGCTTCCGATTGGCTATAGACGTTTGATCAAGAATGTCACCATGTGATGTATGGTAGTGACCGATTTCTTCAGCTAAAATACAAGCTTTTTCTGTAGTTGTTTCTATGTGCTTGCTAATGCCGATAACGCCGTCTGCATAGAGACCTTTTGTTCTCATATTCAATTCATAGATATCATCAATATCACTGTCGATCATCAATTCCTCATAAGTCATTTTTTCACCCCTATAAAAAAACCTCATACTAATTCATCTTATTTTTTGCGTTTGCTTTTTACAAACGCTTTAAAGGCTTCTATCTCTTCTAATTCTTCATCGCTCCAATCTTCGCTATCATGATGAGCGGCAATTGTTTGAATATCATCACTGGGGGAATCATCCCATCCCATAAGATATGCTGGATGACATTGAAAAAGTTTTGCCAATTCAACGATTGTCTCATGCTTGATATTTTTTATTTCTCCACTTTCATATCTTTGTGCAGTAGCTTCCTTTACGCCCAAATAATTAGCAACTTCAGCAAGTGTCATATGTAAAGACAATCTTCGATTTTTTATTCGTTCATTTATAATAGCCATCGAGCCACCTCCTAAAGATAATCATAGCACCTACTTACGTAAAATGCAATATAAAATAAATATATCGTTTGAACTTACATAATACGTATTGACATCCAAAGAAAAGGGTGCTACTATCGACTTACGCATTAAGTAAGAAAAAGGTGTGAGCTTACACGATGAGTAAAAAACATAGATTATATAAAGTAAGAAGCAATAAGAATAGGGAGGCGTAATTATGGAAAGAAAAGATACGACGAGTACGATCATAAGATCAGAGCATAATATAAAAACAGCAGTAGAGCAGATGCGAAAAGAATTGTTTGAATATGGATTTATATGTAGAACCATCAAGAAGCTGCAGGCAGAGGTCCAAGATTTGGGTAATCTGGTCAAGGCAGAACGCGATACTTCAAAAGCAATTGTGTATTGGGGATCAGAAACACAAAAAAGCAATAAGATTGTTGATCCGACGGCAGATGCTGTAAGCAATATTATTGATAAATATGAAGCGCAGGTTGTATATGTAAATCAAAAGTTACACGACTTATATATGAAAAAAAACCGAGTTGAAGAAAATATAGATATGTTAGATGATCTTGAGCGCAAACTCATCGAACTAAGATATTTTAAAAAACTGCGATGGTATGAAGTGGCACGTGGTGTTGAATATAGTGAACGCCATTGTCGCAGAATGGACAATGCAATTTTAAACAAATTAGTGCAAATTTAGAAGTCGTCCTTTTATGTCCGTTTTTCTATGCTAAGATAATAGTGTAAGAAATTGCAAAGAGCTTGAAAGCGTATTATAACAATGTGGGATCCGATATCGGGTCCTATTTTATTTTACTCTACAAGTTCAATTTTATTCTTTAAAGGAGGTGAGGTAATAGATGGCGAAGGAGAAAATGGAGGGATTAATATGTTAAGTATGATTCAAAACGGTATCGTGGCAAAACTCGAGCAAGAGTTTGGAACAAAAATCAACGTATACGTTGATGAGGGTGTAGAACAAGGTTTAACGAAACCTTGTTTTTTAATTGCTATAGGAAACCCGAGTGTAAGTCAAAAAATAGGTTCAAGATTTTTGGGACATCATCCATTTAGAATCAAATATCTTGGGATGAGTTCACAAAACAATTTAGAGATTCAAATGTTGGCTCAAGATCTCTACGAAGCGTTAGACATTATCACATTATCAAATGGGGATAAACTTCGTGGAACGAAGATGCGTCATGAACTGGTTAATGGAGAGTTACAGTTTGATGTGAATTATGATATGTATGTTCGAAAAGTTGAAGAGCCAAAAGAACTTATGGGAACACTAGCAGTTAACAACCTAATTAAGGGAGGAAAAGTATGAAGACGAGACAAAAAGGAGTACAAAGCAGTAGGAATAAACATATGAATCAGTTAAATAGTAAGAAAGGATTGGTGAAATAATATGGCACTTGGTGGTGGTACGTTTGTCCTTCAAAACAAAGTGTTACCTGGAACGTATATTAATTTTATTAGTTCCATGAAAGCTTCAGCAACATTATCAGAACGAGGTGTGGCAGTTTTGCCTGTAGAACTGGATTGGGGGGTTGATGGTGAAGTCTTTACGGTGACAGTAGAAGAGTTTCAAAAGGACGCATTAAAGATTTTTGGATATGATTATACACATGAAAAACTAAAAGGACTCGTTGATTTATTTAAAAATATTCGAGTAGGGCACTTTTACAAATTGATGAATGGAGGTAGTGCTGCATCAAACCTCTATTGTGATGCAAAATATAAAGGTGTGCGTGGTAACGATTTGATTATTGTTGTCAAAGTTAATACAGATGATAACACCAAGGTTGATGTGCAAACCTACCTTGGCACAACTTTAGTCGATGAGCAAACGGTTCTTGCAAATACAGATCACCTTGTCGACAATGACTATGTACAGTGGAAGGCAAATGTTGAGCTTTTGGAAACAGCAGGTCTTGAGCTTACTGGGGCGGTTAATGGCATTGAAGCGACGGGAGTAGAATATCAAGCGGCACTTGATGCGTTTGAAGCCTATAATTTTCACACCTTTGGCTGCTTATCAACAGTACCTGAGATTGTTGACCTTGTGGTGCAATGGACAAAGCGATTACGCGATACAGTTGGAATGAAGTTTCAAACGGTTGTATATCGTACGTCGTCAGCTGATTATGAAGGCGTCATTAGTGTGGAAAATACTGTTACAGATTCCAATGCACGTCCGTCGTCACTGGTTTATTGGGTGACAGGTTCAGCGGCAGGGACGCCGGTAAATAAAAGTCAAACAAATAAAATATATGATGGTGGATTCAACGTGGACAGTCGCTACACACAACTTCAGTTGGAAGAAGCCATTCAAGAGGGTAAGTTCGTTTTCCATAAAGTGGGTGATGATATTAAAGTGTTAGATGATATCAATACTTTTGTTAGTGTAACAGATTCAAAATCAGGAGATTTTAGTAGCAACCAAACGATTCGAGTCTTTGACCAAATTGCAAATGATATTGGTGTAGTGTTTAATACGAAATACTTAGGGCATGTTCCAAATGATGCAGATGGACGTATTAGTCTGTGGAACGATATTGTTAAGCATCATCAAACACTTCAAGGGATTCGTGCAATCGAAAACTTTGAACCCAATGATGTCAGTGTTGAAGCTGGAGATACAAAAAAAGCAGTCGTTATTAGCGATAAAGTGACACCGGTTAATGCAATGGCACAATTATATATGACAGTAGTTGTTGAATAAGGAAGGAGTGAAGGATAATGGCAAATTTTATGAATGCAAAGGATGCAATTAGTGCGTCTTTGGCTAAATGTTTCGTGACAATCGAAGGAAACCGTTACGAATTCATGCAGGCAATCAACTTAGAGGCAAGTGTTGAGAAGACAAAAACGGAAGTACCTATTTTAGGAAAAACAGGGAAAGGAAATAAAGCAACAGGATGGACTGGAAGCGGAAACGCAACATTCCATTATAATACAAGTATCTTTAGATCCTTACTAAAGCGATATAAAGACAAGGGTGAGGATGTATATTTTGATATTCAAGTAACCAACGAAGATCCGACATCTGGTGTAGGACGACAAACGGTCATCTTAAAAGACTGTAACTTGGATGGCGGGATTTTGACTAAATTTGACGCGGATGCAGAATATTTAGATGAAGCAATCGACTTTACATTTGAAGATTTTGAGATTCCGGAAGAGTTTATATCCTTATCAGGGATGCAGTAAAAGCACCTAGAAGTGCATATTAATATATTGATAAGAACAAAAAAGGGATGTGCATAGAATGCACATCCCTTTATCATTTAAACGATAAGAGAGGAAGAAAACAATGGGAAATTTAGCAGGTTTTTTGGCACAAAATGCAAAGAAAATAGAAAACATACAATATGTAGTTTCAAAACGTTTTACAGATGAAGAGGGAACGCCAATTCCATGGGAAATTCGATGTATTACATCAACAGAGGATGAAGCATTGAGAAAGTCATGTACAAAGCGTGTTCAGGTTCCGGGCAAACGCGGGCAATTTACTCAAGAGACGGACTACAATCTATATCTTGGGAAGTTGGCAGCAACATGTACAGTGCATCCAAACCTTGATGATATGGAACTTCAAAACTCATATAATGCAATGGGGGCAGACCTTGTCTTAAAGAATATGCTTTCACCTGGAGAATATTCAGACTATTTAATCAAAATCCAAGAAGTCAACGGATTTGAGGTGAGTTTTGAGGAAAAAGTAGAAGAAGCAAAAAACTAATAAGTGAAGGTGATCTTGAGGCAAATATTGCATATTATTGCCTTCACAAATTTCATAAATGGCCTCATGAATTTTTGGATTTGGAGAGGAATGAACGTGCGTTTATCGTAGCGGCCATTGAGATTAAAGTAGAAGAAGATAAGAAAAGAAATAAGAAAGTAAGTCGACCCAAAAAGAGATAATTATTAGATGAACGCACAAAGGTAGGTGATTACATGGCAACATTAATGAATACATTACAACTAACAGATGGTAATCTTCCGGCAATAAGAAAAATGGATCAGTCGATCGATGTGATGACAGGCAAATTTCAAGCTATTCAAAAAATAACACAGAATTTTGTAAACGTAGAAGTTATTCAATCGGCAAGACAAGAAATCAATATGTTAGAAGAAGCAACCCAAGAATCATGTGGATATATGGAAAAACTTAAAAAGACGATGGGAGATTTAAAGGTTGGCGAAGGCGTACAAAAAGTGATGAACCTGTCAGACAAAATGGTCCAAACGACAGCGAAGTTGAATATGGCGAATGACGGTCAACAAAGTACGGCAGAACTTCAAGATATGATTTATCAATCTGCCAATCGATCGGGGACATCCTATGAGGCGAATGCTGGTGCGGTTGCTTCGTTAGCAGAAGGACCCGGAGGCACCTTTTCAGATAACGGAGAAACGATTGCTTTTGTAGAAGCATTTAACAAATCCATGGCGCTTGCCGGAGCTAGCCAAGAACAGATGGATTCAACGCGTACAGAGCTAGTGCAGGCGTTGGGATCAGGCGCATTAGGTGGAGATGATTTTAGCTCGATATTTGCCAATGTGCCCCAAGCTGTTCAGATGATTGCCGACTATATGGATGTCCCTATAGAACAGATGAATACTTTAGCAGACCAAGGGGCGATAACAGGCGATGTCGTCAAAGGCGCGTTACTTTCGTCGATGACAGATATAGATACGGAATTTGAAGCTATGCCTATGACGTTTGAACAAGCAACAAATCTAATTAAAAATAAAGCGTTGAAAGCCTTTGAACCTATATTTCAACAGATATCAAGTTTTATCCAAACGGATTCTTTTCAACAGATTATTAATGGTATTATTGTTGGATTAATGATGATCGTTTCTGTTGCATCTACATTATTTGGAATGTTGCAAGCGGGGGCAGCATTTGTTATTGATAATTGGTCTTGGTTTCAATACATTGTACTTGGTCTTGTTTTGGCTTTTGTTGCATATAATACGCATGCTTTAGTAACGAATGCTTTAATGGGTATTCAAGCTGCAAAAGCTGGGATTTTGGCTGGAGCACAGATGCTCCAAACGGGTTCAACACTTGCAGCTAAAACTGCTCAAGATGGACTTAATTTATCGTTATATGCATGTCCGATAACTTGGATTATTTTAGCAATTATAGCATTAGTGCTTATTATTTATCTCGTAGTTGCAGCAATTAATTATTTTGCAGGAACTGCGATTAGCGCTACAGGGATCATTGCAGGTACATTTATGTGGTTATTTGCTCTTATTGGGAATATAGCCATTGGATTTATTAATAGTACTATTCAATTTTTTATGACATACTTCGTGGAACCGTTTGTTAGAATCATAGAATTTATTCTAAATGTCTTTAACGGAGGTTTTGACAGTTTTGGAGACGGGGTGGCAAATTTAATAGGTCAAATTATATCATGGTTCTTATCCTTGGGAAAGGTTGTAACCACTATTATTGATGCTATATTTGGTACCGATTGGACAGACGGACTTAACTCTTTACAAAAAGAAGTAGGTTCATGGGGCAAGAATAACAATGCAATAACTCTAGAAACAAGAGACTATAAAATTGATCATAGATTTGATATGACAGATGCATATGGAAAAGGATATGATGCAGGGGAAAATTTTGAGCAAAACTTTGACATGGGAAAATTCACAGATGGAATGTTTGGTGATAAAAATCCTTATGAAAATGAGGATCCTTATAACAATGAAAATCCTTTTACAAATAGTCAAGATGATATCTATGAAACATCAAATAACACTGCAAGAATGGCAGACACTATGGATGTGGCAGAAGAGGACCTTACATATTTACGTGACCTAGCAGAACAAGATGTCATTAATCGATTTACAACGGCAGAGATCAAAGTAGACATGGGTGGCATCACCAACCAAGTCAGTGGAGAACAAGACCTAGATGGAATGGTTGAATATTTGGAAAATACACTTTACGAGACAATGGCTGTAGCTAGCGAGGGGGTGCATGAATAATGGCATATATTTTTGAAATGGATGGTGTGGCCTTACCGGTCGCACCGTCCAAAATGCAGATGAAAATCAAAAATAAAAACAAAACAATCAATCTCATCAATGATGGAGAGGTGAATATATTAAAATCAGCTGGTTTGACAGATATTTCTTTTACAGTGATGATTCCGCATGTAGAATATCCCTTCGGATACTATCCGGATAAATTCAAGCCGGCTTATTACTATCTAAGCAAATTTAAAGAATTAAAAAAGAATAAAAAGCCTTTTCGATTTAATGTGTACCGCAATAAGATCATGGGGGCAAAAGTCTTTGGAACAACTATGCTTGTGTCCATTGAAGATTACGCTATTGAAGAAAATGCGGCAGATGGGCAATCAGTGAATGTCTCTATTAACCTAAAAGAATGGAAGCCTTATAAAACAAAGGTGGTAGCTATATCCAAGAAAAATGAAGAAAACGTTGCAACCATTCAGACAACACGTGAAACTGGATCTGCGCCAAAGCCAAAGACATACACCGTTAAACAAGGCGATACACTTTGGAATATCTCAAAGAAAAACCTTGGTCAGGGAGCTAAGTACAGAGAGATTGCATCCTTAAACAACATCGCAAACCCAAATTTGATCTTTCCAGGGCAAGTCTTAACAATGCCTATTGAGGAGGTGAGTCAATGATTGAACTCGAAATTCAAACAAAAACCCTAAAATATTTTCCTGTAGTAGAAGGGACAATTCAATGGGTGACTGAGAGGAAGGGACAACCGGCAAAACTCACATTTTCGGTGGTTAAAGATGAGATTATCAACTTTCAGGAAGGGGACATGGTTAACTTTGTTGTCGATGGCTACAATGTTTTTAAAGGATTTGTATTTACAAAAAACCGAGATAAAAACGGTATCATTAAAGTGACAGCTTATGACCAACTTAGATATCTGAAAAATAAGTTTACGTATGCATACGAAAATAAAACAGCAAGTGAAGTCATTCAAACCTTATGTAAATACTTTGGCATAAATACAGGACAAATCGAAGAGACACCGTGGGTTATCGCACGCAAAATAGAGCAAGATAAGTCGTTGATTGATATGATGTTAAATGCCTTAGATTTAACCCTTCAAAACAGTAAAAAGCTATATATACTTTTTGATCAGTTTGGCGAACTTACATTGCGAGATGCCGAGGCGATGAAGTGTGACCTATTAATCGATCAGCAAAGGGCTGAAAATTTTCAGTACCAATCATCGATTGATAATGAGACGTATAACCTAGTTGTATTGCGTAATAAAGATAACGGAAAAAAAATTATCGCTTCAGATAATAACAATATTGAAAAATGGGGGCTGTTACAATACTTTGATCAATTTGACACAGATGATGTGAATGTGCAGTCAAAAGCAGATGCACTTTTGAAGTTATATAATCAAAAGAGACGCTCACTTAAGATAAGTAAAGCCTTTGGTGACCCAAGAGTACGAGCTGGATATCATGTACCTATAGATGTCCATCTAGGTGATATCGTGGCAAAAAACTACATGCTGGTTGAACGAGCGACCCATTCCTTTAGCCAAGATGTGCACACGATGGATTTGACATTAAGTGGAGGTGGTATTCATGCCTAATTTAATTGAGATTATTAAGCAAGCATCTGTAGAAGCAATAGAAGCATCGAATCCAACAGCTTTTGTATATGGGACGGTCGTCAGTGCGTCTCCGCTTAAGATAAACTTAGAACAGCGCCTAACACTCGATGCTTCACATTTGATTTTAACGACGCTTGTGCGTGATTTTTCGGTAGACGTTACCTTGGATCATGCGACGGCAAATGCACAAGGAGGGACGGGCGATAGCTCCTTTGCAACGCATAAGCATGCTGTCTCTGGGAAAAAAGCGATGACGGTTCATCTGGGATTAAAAGAAGGGGAACAAGTTTTACTCATACGTCGTCAAGGTGGACAAAAATATATTGTATTGGATCGGATAAGGTAGGTGATGGTTGTGATTCCAAAAATAAACGAAGAACTTCCTAGTGATTTTATATATGAAGAGCTTCCAACAAAAACATTTAAACTCAATGGCGCGCGCCAGGTTATTGTTGGACAAGCAGATGAGCTTGAAGCAATGCAACAAGCCATATACTTAATACTTAACATTGAACGCTATGAGAATCTCATCTATTCATGGAACTATGGAATAGAGCTACATGACTTGTATGGGAAAAGTGTGGAGTATGTTCTTGCGACGCTTGAATGGCGGATTGCAGAAGCGCTGCTACAAGATACAAGAATTACAGAGGTAACAAACTTTGATTTTAAGACACATGGAAACAAGATACATGTCACCTTTACTGCGACAACAGTATTTGGTGATATAGAAGCAGAAAAGGTGGTGAAGATATAAATGTATGAAGAGATAACCTACGAACATATTTTGCAAAGGATGTTAGATAAAGTTCCTATGGACGTAGATAAAAGGGAAGGTGCCATTATTTATAATGCGTTGGCACCGGCGGCAGTGGAACTGCAAAACATGTATATTGAGTTAGATGTAATCTTGAATGAAGCGTTTGCAGATACACAGAGCAGACCTTACCTTATAAAGCGGGCAGCAGAACGTGGAATTATTCCAAGCGAAGCGACAAAGGCGGTTGTTAAAGGTGTGTTTAACATAGATATACCGATAAATTCAAGGTTCTCACTCGGTGATTATAATTATAAGGTGATGGAACAAATTACAAGTGGACAATTCAAGCTTGAGTGTGAGACAAGCGGCGAGCTTGGGAATCAAATAGGGACATTGCTACCGATTTCCTATATTGCAGGTTTAACACATGCACAAGTAACGGAGATATTAATTCCGGGTGAAGAGGCAGAGGCAACGGAAAATTTAAGGCAAAGATATTTTTCTTCTTTGGAATCCCAGTCCTATGGAGGAAATGTGGCGGATTACAAAGAAAAAACGATGGCACTTGCAGGAATAGGTGGAGTGAAGGTTTATCCGGTATGGGATGGTGGAGGCAGCGTTAAACTGGTGATTATGGACTCGACATATGCCGTTCCAAGTTCCGCGCTTATTGAGGCGACCCAATCTGCAGTTGATCCGATAGTCAATCAAGGACAAGGAAAAGGTTTTGCTCCAATAGGGCATGTCGTCACTGTTATGGGAGTAACAGGCACAGCCGTAGATATTGCAACGACCATCACCTATCAAGAAGGCTGGTCGTGGGAAGATATTCAACCGTATGTAACAGCTGCTATCGATGAATATTTTCATGCTTTGGCTTCTGATTGGGATACAAGCGACAATCTGATTGTTAGAATTAGTCAGATTGAGACGCGCTTACTCAATCTTACAGGCATCCTAGACATAGCCAATACAACCATCAATACATTAGCTCAAAACTTGGTGATTGATCAAGATAGTATTCCGGTGAGGGGGGATGTAAGTGGATAATAGACCATTGATTGATTATTTACCGCAGGTTCTTAAGGAGGTCAGGGAATATAAGGCGATCATGGCGACAGAAGAACCGGAACTCAGGACGTTGTGGACAGCCCTTGAGGATGCGTTGAAGGACAACTTTGTTAGCGAAGCAACAGAACACGGAGTGCTCAGACTGGAAAGCATCCTAAAAATCACGCCAAAAGCAGCAGATACGTTGACAGATAGAAGATTTAGAATCAAGGCAAGGTTCAATGAACAACTTCCATATACCTTTAGAACATTGGAAGAACGCTTGAGGACTCTTTGTGGTGAAGATGGATATACATGTGAGTTGCTGAGTGATAGTCATATGCTAAGCGTTCGAGTAGAGGTGGTTGCAAAAGGACAATATAGTGCAGTTGAAGAATTGCTTCATCGTTTAGCCCCAGCAAACTTAATAATTGACTTAGAACTAAGATACAATCAAAACGCAACATTAAAAAACTTTACACATGCGCAATTAAGCGCTTATACGCATAAACATTTAAAAGAAGAGGTGATTATTTAATGGGAAAAACATATACATCCAATTATAACTTAACAAAAGATGACGAAAACGAATTCTATAATGTAGCGGTACAAAGTGAAAATATGGATTTGATAGATGGAGCACTAAAAGCATTAAGTGATGAAAAAGTAAGTCATATAGAAGGGAAAGGCCTATCAACCAACGACTACTCAGACGCAGAAAAGCAAAAGCTTGCAAAAATTCCAGAAGATGCAACAGACTATCAGCATCCAGCAACACATAGCTTGGATATGATTACTGAAACAGGAGCACGAAAGATTTTTTCATCTGCAGAGAGAACAAAACTAAGCGGGATAGACGAGGGGGCAAACAATTACAGACACCCCGATAAACATGCGCCAGATATTATAAAACAGGACTCAAAGAGCAGATTTGTTACAGATGCAGAAAAAAATATCTGGAATAATAAAGCGAATACAAGCTTAGTTACAACGAGCGTGAATGGTTTAATGAGCAAAACTGATAAAGTGAAATTAAATGGAATTGAACCAGGAGCGCAAGTAAATGCGGTAAAAAGTGTTATGGGTAAAACAGGGGAAGTGACAGTCAATAAAACAGATATTGGTTTAGGAGCAGTCCAAAATTATGGGGTTGCATCAACGCAAGAAGCACAAGCGGGGAAAAGTAATCAAAAATATATGACACCGTTGAGAGTAAAAGAAATGTTAGACACAGGACAAACATATAAAAAAATACCGTCATTAATCTATGAACTTAAAAATTCTGGACCGGATACATCTATTTCAAGTTTAATATTTAATGTTTTTGATAATGTATTATATTACTCATGGGCGACAAACCACTCAACAAAAAGATACTATGATTTAGGATCGTACAACATGCAAACAGGAGAAAAGAAGAGTACTAGTTCAAGTACTAATAGCAAATATAGAAATAGAATAATTTTTAAATGGGACGATAATTATGTCGGTACAATTTCAGAAGCAGGTATCAGAAAAATACATAAAGAGACTTTTTCAAGTAGTATCGTTGCAACACCAGTTGCAAAATTTCCGCTTAAAAATTTTAAGGAAGAAGAAGAACATATTTATTATATTGGAGCCACATCTACAAGAGAATCGAGCCTTGTAAAATTTAATAAGGTAACAGGAGCTCATGCAATTTATTCTATGAGTGGTTATGAAAGAGAGTTTTGCATAGTTGGAAATTATATAGTAACGTGTATAACAAATGAAAAATTTTATAGAGTACGAGATAAAAACACCTTAACGAAGATATCGACATCTGAAACTTTTTCGAGTACTGATCACACATTTGAGATGATATCAATATCCGACAGATATGCTATAGAAGTCACAGAAAATATGCGGTTTAAAAAGGTTGAAATTGATCCAAATAGTGGGGCTGTATTAAATGTCACATCCGATAGTAATTCATATAATATAGACAGGATACGAGGTTTGAAAAAGTTATCTGATTTATACATTTATATTGAAGCGACAAGTGTTGATGGATTAGAAACAATCATTTTTTTACTCAATACAGACACTTTAAGATTGACATTGATTGCAAAACAAAGTTTTGAAGAGCATATTTTATCAAGTCATATCAGAGATGGAAATAACATTGTGTCCTATGGAGAATCTGGATTTTATATCAGGGATTTGCTTTAAGAACAAGATGATTTTAAAGAAACAGTAAAAAAAAGGGGGGAGTATTATGAACGAGGAAACTTGCATTGAAAAACATAATAATATCAACCAGCGCCTAGATGTGCACGACAAGAGATTGAACAATCATTCTCAGAGAATCGATGAGCTTGAACAGCATCGATCGCGCACAGAGACGAAGATTGAAAATCTGTGTGAACAAATCAAATCGTTGGTAACTACTATTAAATGGGCTATGGGCTTAACAATTGGAACGTTGTTAAGCTTTTTTATTTGGTATATACAAAATCTTTAGGAGGAAGGGATATGAAAATCAACTGGAAACAGAAGTTAACAAGCCGTAAGTTTTGGATGGCAGTCACAGGGTTTGTCACAGCAATTCTAACTGCTTTTAATGTGGAGAGCCTTACGATAGAACAAGTCGTATCCATTATTTCTGCATGCAGCGTGTTAATTGCCTATATTATTGGTGAGGGCTTAGTGGATGCGAAGAGGGAGAGGGTGAACCAAGATGAATTTACAACCGATTAACGGAAATATTCAGATTACATAACCTTATGGGATGCGAATAGATCCTATAGACAAAGTAAAAAAGTTTCATAATGGTGTCGATATTCGAGCGAATATCGGCACACCGCTTTTGGCGGTAGCAGATGGAGAAGTAATTATATCCAAAGTAAATGGTGGAGGAGCTAAGAAGGGGTATGGATATTATATCGTAGTGCAGCATAAAGGGTTTGTAACCTTATCAGCGCATTTAAATCGTTTAGGCGCACCAGTTGGAACGTTAGTGAAAAAGGGTCAGGTTATTGGATATACAGGCAATTCTGGAAAGTCAACAGGACCGCACCTACACTTTGAAGTGCATGATACAGATAGAATAACCAATACCTTCTTTAATAGAGATGTAACAGGCAAGATGGCAACAAGTATTAATCCTAAAACTTTCAAATGGGTTCCGGATTATGTTCAACGTATGATTGACTCTGATTTTGACCGTGTAGATGATTGGGTGGCATTTATTGAGCAGCACAAAAACGATGAAGGAATAGGTAGATTTTTAGAAGAAGCGTTTATGAAGTTAAGCTAACATCGAAGCGATACTTAATTCGACCCATTAATTGATCTGTCTATTTGGCAGTTTTTTTTGACAATAAATTGACAACGATATTCTATGTGTTACTATATAAGCATAAAATATAGAAAGAAGAGGTAAAATCATGAAAACAAAAAGAGTATTAGCATTATTATTAGCAGTTATGCTAATCGTATCAGCGTGTGGGGGAAAAGCAAGTGATGAGATTGAGTTGACCATTCCTGCGGATTACGTTGGAGAGACAACACAAGAAGAATTAACAGCTGCGGCTGAAGAAGAAGGCTATTCATCAATTGTACTTAATGAAGATGGCAGTGCGACATATACCATGACCAAGGAACAACATGAAGAAATGTTGGGACAGATGCGAAGCGAGATGGACGGCGTGATTGATGAGATGATTCAATCCGAAGAATATCCAAATCTTGTTGATATAGAAGTCAATGACAATTATTCAGAGTTCAAAATTACAACTAAAAATGAAGAGCCAGATATGGCAGAATCCTTCTTGACGATTTCTTTTTACATGTATGGTGGAATCTACGGAATCTTTAGTGGTGAAGAAGTAGAGAATATTCAAGTTACATTTATTAATGAAGCAACAGGAGACGTTATTTCAGAATCCAACTCAAGTGAGCTAGGTGCAGAATAAGTTTTTGAAAAAAGATACATAGAATCCTTGACTATCACCTTAGGTGTTAGTATATGCTTATCCTGAGGTGATGATTATGTTAATTCATGAAGTAAGTAAACGCACAGGGCTTACTAAAAAAGCAATTGAATACTATAGTGCAAAGGGGCTGGTTCAGCCTTCTGTCTTAGACAATGGTTATAGAGAATATAGTGAGGAAGATGTTCTTATATTGGACAAAGTCAGCGTCTTAAGAAAACTTGATGTAGGGATTGAACATATTCGAGAGATACTTGAGGATACATCAGGCTCAGCCATACAAAATGTGGTGCTGAAAAAAGAGTTGGATATTCAACGTGACCAAGTCAAAAAAGAACTTCTTGCAAAACTAGGTTCTAACACATCGGAGAGTAATATCAAAGATGCGCTACAAGCTATTGAACAAGGTAAAACTATTGGAGATAGGTTGTTGGAAGCATTCCCCGGATACTATGGACGGTTTATTTGCCTACACTTTGCGCGGTTTTTAAATGAACCGATGGTGACCCATGACCAGCAAATGGCGTATGATAAAATTCTAACATTTTTAGATGAGATGCCGTCTTTAGTCATACCAGAAGAACTAAATGCGTACATGATGGAGAATAATAGGGATATATCTGTTGATCAGATCAGTGCTATAATAGAAGATACCCAAAGTGCGATAGAGCATCCTGACAGATTTTTTTCAGAGAATAAAGACTTTGTCAAGCGTTATCTGGCATATACATCTTCGGATGAATATAAGGATTCGCCTACGTACAAGCTAATGACACTGATGAAAGAATTTAATAGTGCAAACGGTTATTATGATGTTTTTATTCCTGCAATGAAGCAGCTAAGTGCTTCATATGCAAGGTATTATCAACAACTTGAGAATGCGAAGGATATGCTTGATATCTAGATATTCTATAAGCCCCCAGCAGCGCTTTATATAGCATTGCTGGGGGCTTTTTTTAGCCAAGAACATATGTAGCGATCAGTTGATCTAGCTTTCGAATATCAACATCTTTTTTGAGATTAAGTTTAAAATGCCCGGACTTTGTCCAAAATTCCATTTCGGTGTTAACGTCCAACATTCCAGGGGCGTTTTCGCTCGAATACATATCAATAGATTTAAAAGGAATCGAATAGACCTCGACTTTTCTTCCGGTGATACCTTGCTTGTCGGCGATGATAAATCGCTTGTTTGTAACAACTGCAACATCACGAATTGTTTTATAAGCAGCTACAGGCTTTTCCCCAGGTACAAGAATCTGTAAGACTTCCGGTGGAATTCGATCAGCCTCTTGGGTAAATGTCCATGTTAAGATTTCACTAATATTTGCCATAATACTCCTCCATATCTTTTGACATTATTGTAGGACATAAAACTATTTGTGTCCAGTTTGTGTGTTCATTCTATTTTATATTTGTGCCGTCTAAAAAACGAATGAAAAGTTACTTTATACGATGCAGGGTTAAAGGGTTTTCAAGAGCAAGTAGTTCCTGCTTGATATCAAGCCCCCCAGCATATCCCACGAGACGATGGTTGGAGCCAATGACACGGTGGCAAGGAATGAAGATCATGAGGGGATTTTTGTTATTGGCCATACCTACAGCGCGATATGCTTTTGGATTGTTGATGGCCAATGCAATATCTTTATAGGAACGGGTTTGTCCATAGGGAATCTGCTGTAGCGCCCTCCAAACACGTTGCTGGAACGCGGTGCCTTGTGGAGCGAGGGGAAGGTCAAAAACTTGACGTTCTTTGTTAAAGTATTCACTTAATTGTTGGAATGCGGCGTCTGAGACGTTGGAGGGTTCATTTGGAGTATCTATGTGAGTAACAATAGAGGCAGAGGTAATATTATTATGTTCATATCCAATTCGAAATATTCGCCTATTAAATTGTGAAAAGGTATAATACGCGTATTTTGGCATAGGCAACTGTCCTTTCCGTGCGATTTGTATTGTAAAAAGTTATGCTTTCAATATAGCATATATTTACCGCGTTATGAAGATAGAGACTGTTAATTGATATGAAAAAATGTATTGTTAAGACATATTAAGCTATATTTAATGCAATTATAATGGAAAAAAACCATAATAGATTGTAATATAGTACTCAAGAGAAAATGCTATTGTAACATTAGGGAAGAGTAAGGTGATAAAAATGCTTCAAATTAATGGATTAGGAAAAACATACGGATCAGGCCAAGCTGCCGTAAATGCTCTTCGAGGTATTGATTTAACAGTTGCAGAAGGTGAATTTGTATCAATTATGGGGCCTTCCGGTTCGGGTAAATCAACCTTGATGAATATTGTCGGATGCTTAGATAAATCGACGTATGGATCATATGCACTAGATACGGTGGACGTATCCAAGCTCAATGAAAATGAATTGGCAGCGATTCGAAATAAAAAGATAGGTTTTGTTTTTCAGTCGTTTAATCTATTGCCTAGAATTTCGGCGCTCAAAAATGTAGAATTACCCATGATCTATGCTGGAGTGCATCACAAAGAACGGCGAGAGCGTGCGGTTGAAGCGCTAAAGCGTGTAGGATTAGAAGCTAGAATGGATCATAAGCCAAATGAGATGTCGGGAGGACAAAAACAGAGGGTTGCCATTGCAAGAGCTTTGGTCAATAGTCCGGCAATTATTTTGGCAGATGAGCCAACAGGGAACCTAGATTCCGTTTCCTCAGAAGAGATTATGGAAATTTTCCAACAGTTAAATCAAGAAGGCGTTACGGTTCTAATCGTAACCCATGAACCGGACATTGCTGATCATACCCATCGTATTGTAACGTTTGAAGATGGATTGTTAATTAGTGATCAAAGGGTGGAATCGCCCTTAGATGCCCGAGAAATACTTAAAGAAAAACAACGCATGCTTAATGCATCGTTAAAAGGAGGAGAACACGATGAGTGAATTTAATGACAAAGAAAGCGCAAACGAAAATACAAATGCGGTAGCTGATGTAGAACTGAATGAAGAATATGTTCAAATGAATGGGTTCCAAAAGGCGATAGGAATAATCACATCACCCAAAAAGACATTGTTATCCTTAAGTGTTAAGCCTAGCTATGTGATTCCAATCATATTAATTATCATAGTTCCTATTTTGCACTTTTTCCTTGCATGGTCCGGTTATGAGAAGATGATGATTGAAAGCTTGGAGATGGGGGTTGCGGGAACGGGAGTAGAGGTTACACCAGAGCTGATTAATATGCAATTAAACGTTAGTAAATGGGCAATGGTTTTAGTGGCAGTATTTGGAGGTCTAGGTGGTGCTGCATTTAGCGCATTATATTATTTTGTTGCAGCAAAGATTGCAAAATCAGACGTATCCTATGGTCGCCTGTTTTCCGTACAACTACATGTTGCAATTATTGGATTGCTATCATATATTATACTAACAATTCTTGTGGTTCTAGGCAATCCGGCAGTAGCATACACTAGCTTAGCGATGGTCTTACCGCAATCAATGCAAACTACATTTATTGGTGGATTGTTATCACCTATTGAATTTTTTGGAATTTGGTCGTTGATTGTGATGTATTATGGCATGCGTATTGTCGCTAAAGTGAGTAAAAAAGCAGCATTAATTTCTGTTATTGTTGCACTTTTGGCAAGCATGCTATTTACAGGCGCGACTTTAGGACTTACTACAGCAATGACAGGAATGATGGGATAGGTGATTTGATGAAAAAGAAAGTAATTATTGGAATTGGTGCTGGGATCGTTTTAACAGCAATTATTGGTATAAGTGTATGGCGTCAGAACATGAACGGTGATGGCGGAGGTTTTGGAGGTAAGGAACAACCTGTAACAACTCAAACGGTTAATGTACAAGAGATTACGTCTACAGTGTCCGTGACAGGTGTTGCCAAAGAAGCATTAAAACAAGAGATGCAAGCAAAAGAAGTGCTTGAAATTACTAAAGTCAATAATGAAAAAGGGGATATCGTCAAAAAAGGTGATGTGCTGTTTGAAGTGGATGTTAAACCCCTTGAAGATGAATTAGAAAAGCTTAAATTAAACCAAGAGCGTGAATATTTACAACTAAGTCGCTTAAGCTCAGAGAGTAACGTATCTGGAGTTGAAAGTGCAAAAATTAGTAATGAGTTATCAAGATTAACATACGAAGCAGCGCAAAAGGAAGTGGCTACACAAGAAAAAGAATACAAAAAGCATCAAGAATTATATGGAGCAGGGATTATCTCAGAGGCAGAACTAGATACAGCAAAGGCCAATCTAGATAATGCAAAGACCCAATTAAATAATGCACAGTTAAACCTAGAACAAAGTCAGGTAAGTGTACGCGAGATTCAATCAACGACAGCAAATACCAATCAAGCCAAAGATTTTGATATTCGAGCACAACGCTTAGCGTTAGAAAGTATTGACCTTGATATTGCCAACTTAGAAGAACGCGTAGAAGAATATCGAACATTTGGAGAAGCCAAAATTGATGGTATTGTATCTGAGATGGATGTACATGAAGGAGATTTTCTAGAGGTTCAAGAGCCGATGGCAACAATTATCTCGGATGAAGAAATTATCATAGAAGCAAATATTCGTGAATATGATATTCGAGAGATTCGTATAGGTCAAGAGGTTCTAATAACAGGAGATGCAATTGATGAATCCGTTGAGGTAAAAGGGCGTGTGCAATACATTGCTCCGGTTGCAGCTAAAGCTATTATAAATGGGCGTGAGTCAACCTCAATCTTGGTTGAAATCGTTGTTGAACAAGGCGTTGAAGAAGTAAAGCCTGGCTATACTGTAGAGTGTGAGATTACAACTTTGAAAAATGAAGAAGCCATTGTCATCTCATATGAAATGTTCGCACGTGAAAAAGACGGAGAAAAAACGGTGTTCGTAGTTAATGAGAACAATGTGTTGGAAGAACGCGTAGTTGAAGTGGGAATTACTTCTGATTTTGATGCAGAAATCACATCAGGAATCGAAAAAAATGAGCTCGTAGTTGTAAATCCGTCAATGTTACTACATGATGGAATGAAGGTATCCGTAAATGAGCGAACGGTGGAAGAAGGGAACTAAATGCATTTAACAGAGAATTTTAAGCAAGCATTTTTGAGTTTGTCCACAAACAAGTTAAGATCGATTTTAACAATGCTTGGCATTATTATGGGGGTTTTTTCTGTGGTCGCCATACTAGCAATCAGTAATGCAGCCAAGGTTTTTATGTTAGATGAGTTCAACAAAATGGGGGCTAATTCAATTATCATACAAAACATGTCATCCAACGGTGAAGAGCTTGAAGAGCGGGACCGACTAACGATGGACGACCTTTATAAGATTAAAGAAGGGGTTGCTGAAGTTGAATTTGTAACAGCGGCACAAGTATTTTATTCGGATATTCGTGTAGAAGATGGATACCAATCCGCATATGTAACAGGAGCAACCCATGAGTATCCAAATTTTCAAGCGATGGAATTTGTTCATGGTCGTTTTCTTTCAGCAGAGGATATTGAAGGGCAACGTAGAGTTATTGTTGTTCCGGACACATATGCTAAGGAGCACTTTGGACGAACAGATATTATCGGGGAAGAAGTGACAATCACCAACTATTATGGAGAACTGCTGAAGCTTCGTGTTATCGGAGTCTTAAGTACCGAAGATAATCTTTTTTCTTCAATGATGGAAGGGATGCCGGTTGAAGTTGTTGTCCCTGTAAGCTTGACCCAAGCTTTCTTTGACAGTGATACTGTGGATCAGATACAAGTATCAGTTTTTCAAGGGACCAATCTGAAAGAGGCCGGAGAAAAGATTGTGCGTTTGCTAGAGTTTGTCAATCAAAATGAAGACAAATATATGGCGACCAGCATTGAAGATATTCAAAAATCTGTTGGTAGTGTATTAGATGTTATTTCAATGATTTTTGTTGTCATTGCCGTCATTACCCTAGTGGTTGGAGGAATAGGCATTATCAACATTTTGTTGGTTTCTGTAACAGAACGTATTCGAGAAATCGGTCTGCGAAAAGCCATTGGTGCTAAGAAGCGGGATATCATCATGCAGTTTTTAACAGAGTCAATCATGATGACTGGTTTTAGTGGATTGATTGGAATCATACTTGGTTTAATTACGGGAGGTATCATATCTGCACTTATAAAAATCCCGCCGGTTGTGGATTTGAAAACCGTCATATTTACCTTTACAGGATCGATTGTTTTAGGAATTGTCTTTGGAGTATATCCGGCAAAAAAAGCAGCAGATCTTGATCCAATTGAATCTTTACGATATGAGTAGATAATATAAAAGGAATAGCTTTTGGCTATTCCTTTTTTTGACTTAAAAAACTATTATGATAACGCTTGTCGTTGGTGACGTCTTCGCCAAACCAGTCTGGAGGGATAAACGTCTCAGCAGCATGGCGTGTATCAAATTCAACTTCAGCTAATTGCAGGCCATCATAATCATCATGAAACAAATCCAGTTCAATCGTATAATCTTTATACGCAATATAATAACGAGTTTTGTGAATAATTAGTCCTTCAACTTTCAAAGACAAATGCTCAAACTCCTCCCGGCTTATTTCAAGTTCATGTTCTTCACGCTCTAATAGCCCCTTGCCTTTAATGGTTAATATGTACTGGTTGTCTATCTGTCGTATACGGATAACGGGAAATGTTGATATGTAGCCTTGCTTAATTTGTCGATGGGGATAAGTGGCCAAATTATCCGGAAGTTTTGGGATAAGATATTTTTTTTCAATTTCCATAAGAGTGAACTCCTTGTTTTTTAAAAAAGATAATGGTAAAATATAGTTTAATAATATTATAACGTAAAATTGTGTTGAATCATAGTTTTTTAGGAGGCTGTTATGGGAAAAGCTGCTCTATTTTTAGCAACAGGTTTTGAAGAAATAGAAGCGATAAGCATCATTGATGTTTTAAGACGAGGCGGATTAGATTTAGTTACGATTTCAGTATCGGGTATGGAAGATGTTGAAGGGTCACATGGAGTGATTGTAAAAAGTGATGCCTTGTTTTTTTCAATTGACTATTCAGAATATGACTTATTTATCCTACCGGGAGGACCAGGGACAGAGAATTTGAAAAAACATGAAGGTTTGTGCGACTTACTTGTTCAAGTTCATAACGAAGGCAAGCGCATTGCGGCGATATGTGCAGCACCGAGTGTTCTTGGCGAGATGAAGATACTTGAGGGGAAGATGGCAACCTGTTATCCTGGATATGAAGAGGAACTAAAAGGGGCTCATGTACTTAATCAAGAAATCGTTCGTGATGGTAATGTTGTTACGGGCAAAGGTCCGGGAGTGAGTATGAAGTTTGCTTTTGAAATTCTCAAAGATTATCTGGAACCAGAAGCTATTGAGGGGTTAAAGGAACGAATGATTATTCATTAATCTGTATATATTTGAAGTCTATCTAACATAAATTACTGTATGGATATATTGGGGTTTCATGAGGGGAAAGACAAGGTGAATAGAGCGAAAGACTAAATATGCAAGGGATTTCCAGCCTTTTGCACTGCGGTCTGACAGCGTGATAAAATAATGCAAGATTAAATGGCTGATTTGCAAAAAAACAAATGTATTTTCTGGAAAAGACTTTACAGTACTTCAAATTTATTATATAATTACCAAGTAATTTAGGCTTATCATAGATGTAGACAAAACATAAAATGTATTTTAATAAGACCCGTTCCGATAGGAGTGGGTTTATGTCTAATTATGAAAGCTATTCGAAAGGAGTTTTATACATGTCAGGTTATTACGCAAAAAGGGTTCTTTCCGCGGTGATTACCATTTTACTTATTTCATCATTAACTTTTATAATGATGCATGCTGTACCGGGGGGCCCTTTTACACGTGAGCGTCCCGTTCCGGATGAGATTCTAAAAACGTTGAATGAGAAGTACAATTTGGACGCATCTTACTTTGAACAATATGTTGATTACATGAAGGGGCTGCTTACTTTTGACTTAGGTCCTTCTTATTCTAAAGTAGGAACATCAGTAAATGATTTAGTTGTTTCAGGATTCCCAGTTTCAGCAAAAATTGGACTCATGGCAAGTGCTTTAATCATTGCGTTAGGGATACCCGTGGGGATCATATCAGCCTTGAAACAGAATAAACCCATTGATTATTTAGTTATGTTTTTAGCCACAGTGGGAGTAACGGTGCCTAGCTTTGTTATGGCTACACTTATTATTTACTTCTTTGCCGGCAAGCTTGGGTGGATTCCAAGTTTTGGTGTCACTGATTGGCGAGGATATATTGGACCGGTTCTTGCATTGTCAGGATATTCGCTATCCTTCGTTGCCCGTTTGACACGTTCGAGTATGTTAGAGGTGTTACAACAAGATTATATTCGTACAGCACGTGCTAATGGAATACATGAATTTAAAGTTATTGCAAAACATGCAGTAAAGAATGCAATGATACCTGTTGTTACTTATGTTGGACCAATGGTTGCATCAATCCTTACAGGGTCCTTTGTAATTGAAAAGATTTTTGCCTTACCGGGCCTTGGAAGACACTTTATAGAAAGTATTACTAACCGTGACTATACGACAATTATGGGAATGACAATTATTTATGCGGTACTTTATATTGTTATGATTTTCATAGTGGATGTAGCATACGGATTTATCGACCCAAGAATCAAACTCGGAAAGGGGAAAGCATAAAATGGCAGATAATCGCTTTGTCTTCTTGGACAGCAATCTTGAAGACGCAGAAAAAGTACGCCCAAGTTTAACCTATTGGCAAGATGCTTGGCGACGACTTAAGAAAAACAAACTATCCATGATTGGTGTAGTAACAATAATATTAGTATTATTGTTTGCTCTTTTGGGTCCATACTTTACACCATTTTCATATTCAGACCAAGACAATCAATATAAAAACTTACCTCCGGTACTTAATGTATTTGAAGTTGAGGAAGATGTGAATTTTTATCTTTCAAGTGACTATAATATGTTTAGATTGGGAGATAATGGACGCTTAGAAGAACGTCTCAAAAATGCAAAAAAAGATCCAATCAATAAAGTATATACATATATCATGGAAGTTGATGGCGTTGAACGTGAGATCGTATTGGACTTCTCATATAATCTTTTGCCAACAAAGCAAGGATATGATTATGACTATACCATCACTTATGAAGGTATTGAATATACACAACCAACGGGAAAGATGTTCAACAAAACATATCCTTTTGGTACGGATGACTTAGGACGAGACTTGTTGACGCGTATCATGTACGGTACAAGAATTTCCTTACTTGTTGCTTTTATTGCAACACTAGTTAACTTATTCATCGGTGTAGTATACGGAAGTATCGCTGGATTTGAAGGCGGTCGTGTCGACAACATCATGATGCGTATTGTTGATATTATCAACTCGGTTCCGCTAGTTCTATATGTTATCTTGTTAATGGTTCTATTTGACGAAGGTGGTCTATGGAATATTGTTATCGCGTTAAGTACAGTATATTGGGTATCTATGGCGCGACTTGTTCGTGGTCAAATGCTATCGCTTAAAGAACAAGAGTTTGTTTTAGCGGCTCGTGTTATTGGTGTTCCAAAGCATAAGATTATATTTAGACATTTAATTCCCAATGCAATCGGACCTATTATTGTTTCAATGACAATGATGATTCCAAGTGCTGTATTTACAGAAGCATTCTTAAGTTTTATTGGTTTAGGTGTATCTGCTCCGATGGCATCCTTAGGGGTATTAGCAAACAATGCCTTATCAGGATTGTTAACGTATCCGTATCTATTGTTCTTCCCGGCAATGACGATTGCTATTATTATTCTTGCCTTTAACTTCTTAGGGGATGGATTAAGAGATGCGCTAGACCCAAGACTAAGGAAAGGATAGATTAAACTATGAGTAAGATATTAGAAGTCAAAAATTTAAGTACATCATTTTATACCCACTTAGGTGAAGTTCAAGCTGTTCGTGGTAATACGTTTACAATGAACAAAGGAGAAATCCTTGGTATCGTTGGTGAATCCGGTAGTGGAAAAAGTGTTACGGCAATGTCAATTATGGGCTTGATTGATCATCCTGGAAGAATTAAAAGTGGAGAAATCCTATTTAATGGTGAGAATATAGCCAATAAATCGAATAAAGCTATGTCAAACATTCGAGGAAAAGAAATCTCAATGATTTTCCAAGATCCTATGACATCGTTGAATCCGGTATATACAATAGAAAATCTTATGGTTGAAGTTATTCAACGTCATAAGCATGTATCAAAAAAAGAGGCAAGAGAGATTGCAATAGAAAAACTTAGTCTTGTTGGTATTCCAGAACCGGAAAGCCGCATTAAGTCCTATCCACATGAGTTTTCCGGTGGTATGCGTCAACGTGCGATGATTGCAACAGCGTTATCTTGTGATCCGAAGCTTCTTATTGCGGATGAGCCAACGACAGCTCTTGATGTTACGATTCAGGCGCAGATTCTTGATATCCTAAAGAAACTTGCACAAGAGTTAGAGACTTCAATTATGATTATCACACATGACTTGGGCGTAATTGCAGAGACATGTACAAAAATCATCGTAATGTATGGTGGCTTGATTATGGAAAAAGGACCTATTGATGAGATCTTTTATAATCCTCAACATCCATATACTATTGGTTTGCTAAATTCTGTACCACGAATGGACGTTGAAGAAAAAGGACGATTAATTCCGATTCCGGGTTCACCTCCAGACTTAATGAATCCTCCAACAGGATGTCCATTCTCAACACGATGTCCACGTGCAATGAAGATTTGTAAAGAAGAACCGGTACCTACATTCAAAGTAAACGATAATCATACATCAGCTTGCTGGTTGTTGCATAAGGATGCACCGGAAGTTGGAGGATTTGCAAAAGGAAGTGAAGTCATTGGCTGAGAATAAGAATTTATTAGAAATAAAGAATCTAAAAAAATATTTTACGATAAAGCATAGTATGTTTGAAGATAAACGAAAAGTTTTAAAAGCCGTAGATGGTATTTCCTTTAATATAAAAAAAGGTGAAACCTTCGGACTTGTAGGTGAGTCCGGTTGTGGAAAATCAACGACAGGTCGTTCCATCGTTCGATTGTATGAACCCACAGGCGGAGAAATCATCTATGATGGTGAAAACATTGCCAACATAAGCGACAAGGAAATGTTAAAATATAGAAAACGTATTCAAATGATTTTTCAAGATCCATATGCATCATTGAATACGCGAATGACAGTATCCGATATTATTGGAGAGGGGCTGGATATTCATACGAATATTACAGGAGCTGCTCGTCAAGAGCGTATCTATGAACTTCTTCAAAGAGTTGGACTGAAAAAAGAACATTCAAATCGTTATCCACACGAATTTTCCGGTGGACAGCGACAACGTATTGGTATTGCAAGAGCTTTAGCGATTGAACCGGAGTTGATTATCTGTGACGAGCCGATTTCAGCTTTGGACGTATCGATTCAAGCCCAAGTAGTTAACATGTTAGAAGACTTACAGGAAGAACTTGGATTAACGTATTTGTTTATTGCCCATGACCTTTCCATGGTTAAGCATATTTCTGACCGAATAGGGGTTATGTATCTTGGAAATATGATGGAAATTGCTGAAAGTAATGAACTCTATAAAAATCCATGGCATCCATATACAAAGGCATTATTGTCATCAATCCCGATTCCTGATCCAAGAGCCGACAAAGGACAGCGAATTATCCTTGAAGGTGATGTTAAGAGCCCGATTAATCCAAAAGAAGGATGTCGATTTAGCTCACGTTGCCGATATTGCAAAGAAAAATGTAATGAAGTGACACCTGAACTACGTGAAGTAGCACCGGATCACTTTGTGGCATGCCACTTTGTAGAAGAAATCAACGGACTCTAGTCAATATTTATTGTTATGCGTCTATCAAAATATAAGGGTATAAACTTGTGCATAACAATTAATATATATAGTGACATAAGTCACATGAAACTAAGGAAATAAAAGGAGGAAAACAAATGAAAAAAGTATTAGCAATGCTATTAGTACTTACGTTAGCAGTTTCATTATTTGCTGGATGTGGCAAAGATGATACCAATACAGGTACTACCGACAATGGAACAGACAGTAGTTCAACAGATAACGGTTCTACAGATGATGGCGCTACAGACGGAGAAGCGACAGATGGTGCCATAACTTCTGGTGGTATTCTTCACTGGAACGTTGGAGCAGATCCAAAGACTATTGACCCAGGCTTAAATGGTGCAAGTGATGGTGGAGACATTATCAGTCACACTTTTGAAGGGCTTGTAAGAGAAAAAAGCGGTGTAACTTATCCAGGAATTGCTGAAACTTGGGATGTTTCAGAAGACGGATTAACAGTAACATTCCATCTTAGAGAATCAAAATGGTCTGATGGAACACCATTAACAGCTAATGACTTTGTTTATTCATGGAAACGTGGAATGGATCCTGCAACAGCATCTGAGTATGCATGGATTTGGGAATATACAAATATTAAAGGTGCTTATGAAGCTGTATACGAAGGTGGATCATTAGATGACGTTGGCGTTCGTGCAGAAGACGATCAAACGTTAGTTGTTGAGTTAAACTCTCCAACAGATTATATCGTAAGTTTACTTTCTTTCTACCACTTCATGCCAGTTAAACAAGAAGCTGTCGAGTCTAAAGCAGACGGTGCTTGGGCTAAAGATGCTGAATTAGCAGTATCTAACGGTGCATTTGTTTTAACAAACTATACAATTGGTGAAGGATTAACTCTTGCTAAAAATGAAAATTACTGGGATGCTGAAAATGTATCAATCGAAGGAATGGAAGTTGTATTTATCGATGAACATTCAACTGCTTACCAAGCATATGAAGGTGGCGAATTATTAGCTATTCCTGAAGTGCCAACAGCAGAAGTTGCTCGTCTAATTGCAGAAGATCCTAACTTCTATGTATTCCCACTACTTGGAACATACTACTATAACTTTAACCTTGATCGTGAGATTTGGGCTGACCAACGTGTTCGTCGTGCGTTAACACTTGCTGTTGACCGTCAAATGATCACTGAAACATTAGGTGCAGGTCAACTTCCAGCAACTGGTTTCGTTCCAGAAGGTTTCTTAGATCACAATGGTGAAGATTTCGCATTAAAAGCTGGTGACTATGGCATTCCTACAGATGGAAGTGGTGTTGAAGAAGCACAAGCATTACTTGCTGAAGCTGGATATCCAAACGGTGAAGGATTCCCAGAATTTACAATCCTTTACAACACAGGTGAAGGTCACCAAAAAGTTGCTGAACTTGTACAAGAAATGTACAAAACAAACCTTGGTCTTAATGTAAAATTAGAGAACCAAGAGTGGGCAGTATTCCAAGATACTCGTAAAGTTGGAGACTACGAAATGGCTCGTGGTGGTTGGTTAACAGACTTTATGGATCCAATGGGATTATTAGGTATCTTCACTCAAGGTAATGCATACAATGATCCTAAGTTTGCAAACGATGAGTTTGATGAACTAATGGCTAATGCAAATACAACTCGTGGTGAAGAACACTACAATTACCTATACCAAGCTCAAGACATCCTTATGAATGAATTACCAATTGTTCCTTTATACTACTATACAGACAAATGGTTAATTTCAGACAAAGTACAAGGATGGGATCGTTCAGTACTTGGTGCTATCGACTTTACACATGCAACAGTTGTAGAGTAATCTGACGGCATCTACTAGACAAGAATGACAACAAAGGGATATGACTCCAATCGGAGCATATCCCTTTTTTTACAAAAGTATTAATTCGTATTAAAATAAAATATACGCTAGCATTCTATAGAGTGGTGTGTTATAATGTGTTAATGGTTTAAGATGGGTCAAAAGACCTTGAATATAGAGTGTTACAAGGAGGAAACGTTAAATAATGAGTACAAAAGTTGAAAAACTCGAAAACAGTATGGTGAAACTAACAATCGAAGTTAGTGCAGATATCTTTGAAAAAGGTCTGAATCACGCGTATAACAAAAACAAGAAATCTATCCAAATTCCAGGATTCCGTAAAGGAAAAGCACCACGAAAATTGATTGAAAAAACATATGGAATCGGTGTGTTCTATGAAGATGCAGCGAATTACTGCATCCCAGAAGCATATGACAAAGCAGTTGAAGAAGAAGGATTAGAAGTTGTATCACGTCCAGAGATTGACGTTGAGCAAATCGAAGCAGGAAAGCCATTTATTTTCACAGCAGAAGTAGCAGTAAAACCTGAAGTTACACTTGGAGATTATAAAGGTCTAGAAGCAACAAAGGATGCTGTCGAAGTAACAGATGAAGAAGTTGATAACGATATTGACAATGTACGTGAGCAAAACTCTCGTCTTGTAGATGTCACTGATCGTGCCATTACAATGGATGATCAAGTCAATATTGATTTTGATGGATATGTGGATGGAGAACCTTTTGAAGGTGGAAAAGCTGAAGGCTATGACTTAACAATCGGTTCAGGTTCATTTATTGATACATTTGAAGAACAATTAGTAGGTAAAAACGTTGATGACGAGCTTGAAGTTGAAGTGACTTTCCCAGAAGAGTATCATGTAGATGATCTTAAAGGAAAACCAGCAACATTCAAAGTAAAAATCAATGGAATCAAAGTGAAGGAATTACCAGAGCTTGATGATGAATTGGCAAAAGACGTATCAGAATTTGATACTTTGGATGAATACAAAGCAAGTGTTAAAGAAAAACTTGCTGAATCAAAAGAAAATGCAGCAACAGCAAAATTAAGAGAAGAAGTACTTGAAAAAGCTGTTGAAAATGCAAGCATTGAATTACCAGAACCTATGGTAGAGTTAGAAGCTGAGAACATGACATACGATATGGCTCAACGACTACAATATCAAGGTCTATCAATAGAACAATATTTCCAATATACAGGACAAAACATGGAGACGCTTAAAGCTAGCATGAAGCCAGAAGCTGAAAAGAAAATCAAAGCACGTCTTGTATTAGAAGCGATTGCAGTTGCAGAAAACATTGAAGCGACAGATGAAGATGTTGAAGCAGAAATTGCTCGTATGGCAGAAATGTATAATATGGAAGTAGAAAAAATCAAAGAAACTATTGGTGATGATGAGAAAGATTCAATTAAACAAGACCTTGTCAACCAAAAGGCATATGACTTAATCGTAGAAAACGCAAAAGTCAACTAGATTTAGGAGGTGTGGGTATGGCTTTAGTACCTTACGTCATTGAACAAACAAGCCGTGGAGAAAGATCGTATGATATTTATTCACGATTATTAAAGGAACGAATTATTTTTTTAGGCGAGGAAGTAAACGATACAACAGCAAGTTTAATTGTTGCTCAATTATTGTTTTTAGAATCCGATGACCCAGATAAAGATATTCACTTATATATAAACAGCCCTGGAGGTTCAATTACTGCGGGGATGGCTATTTATGATACCATGCAACACGTTAAGCCAGACGTATCAACAATTTGTGTTGGTATGGCAGCAAGTATGGGTGCATTTTTACTTGCAGGCGGACAAAAAGGCAAGCGTTTTGCATTGCCACATTCAGAAGTGATGATTCATCAACCACTGGGTGGTATGCAAGGACAAGCAAGTGATATTAAAATACATGCAGATCGTATCATCGAGATGCGTAAAATGTTAAATGAAATTTTAGCGGAAAATACAGGTCAAGATCTTGAAACAATTGAGCGAGACACAGAAAGAGACAATTTCTTGTCGGCTCAACGTGCAATGGAATATGGCCTCATTGATAAAGTAATAATTAAACGCTAACCGAAAGTTGGTGAAACTATGGCAAATAAATACGAAGATAAAAAGCAACTGCGTTGTTCTTTTTGTCACAAGCCACAAGATCAAGTTCGTAAGTTGATTGCTGGCCCTAATGTATACATTTGTGATGAATGTATTGAATTATGTTCCGAAATTATTGAAGAAGAATTCAGCCAAATTGAAGAAGCAATTGACTTAACGGATTTACCTAAACCGATTGAGATCAAAAAGTTTTTGGATGAATATATTATCGGGCAAGAAAACGCAAAAAAAGCACTTGCTGTTGCAGTGTATAATCACTATAAACGTATCAATGCAGACAATATTGCAGAAGATGTCGAACTCCAAAAAAGTAATGTTTTATTCGTCGGACCGACAGGTTCAGGAAAGACACTTTTAGCGCAAACATTGGCAAAAATGCTGAATGTTCCGTTTGCGATTGCAGATGCTACATCTTTAACAGAAGCAGGATACGTAGGTGAAGATGTCGAGAATATTCTTTTGAAGATTATTCAAGCAGCTGATTTTGATATTGAACGTGCAGAACGCGGAATCATCTATATTGATGAGATCGATAAAATTGCGCGAAAATCTGAAAATCCTTCCATTACACGTGACGTGAGTGGAGAAGGGGTTCAACAGGCATTGTTAAAAATTCTTGAGGGAACGGTTGCATCAGTTCCGCCACAGGGTGGACGTAAACATCCGCACCAAGAGTTTATTCAAATTGATACCACTAATATTTTGTTTATCTGTGCGGGTGCATTTGATGGATTAGAATCCATTATTGAACAACGTACAGGAACGACAACCATGGGCTTTGGAGCTGAAATCGAGAGCAAGAAAAACGTGGAAATCGGCGAGATTCTTAAAAAGCTTTCACCTGAAGATTTAATCAAATACGGTCTGATTCCGGAATTCGTTGGACGTGTTCCTATCAGTGTTGGTTTGGAAAATCTTGATGAAGAAGCATTGGTTCGTATATTAACAGAACCAAAGAACTCACTTGTCAAACAATACAAAGTTACTTTTGGTATGGATGATGTTGAACTAGAATTCGAAGAAGATGCTTTGCGAGCAATTGCAAGAAAGGCATTGAATCGAAAAACTGGTGCAAGGGGACTACGCGCTATCTTAGAAGAAATTATGATGGATATTATGTTCACGATTCCTTCAGATGATACGATTGGTCAATGTATTATTACCCAAGCAACAGTTGAAGAGGGTGCAACGCCAATTATTGTTTCGAATGAAAACTTGAAAGAGATGAAACAAAGTGCAGGAACAAAGAAGCGCTTACCCAAAAAGAACGAGAATGAAACAGCTTAAATATAAGATTAAGCGAAGTTAAGTTGCTTAGATATAAAACCCTTGCATTTATGCAAGGGTTTTTAAATGAAGTAATGGAGGATGTTATGAATAGAATGAATTTACCAATTTTATCATTAAGAGGGGTCAATGTTTTTCCGAAGATGTTTTTGCACTTTGATGCAAAACGTGCGACATCAGTGGCCGCGCTTGATGAAGCAATGAATAAAGATCAAATTCTATTTGTTGTTGCTCAAAAAGATGCAAGTGTGGAAGAAGTTGATATAAATGCAGATATCTATTCAGTAGGTACAATTGTAAAAATAAAGCAGATTGTAAAGCTACCTGGAGGTATTTCTAGAGTTCTTGTAGAAGGAATCCATCGTGGCAAAATCATTTCTATCGAACAAAGCAAACAATATCCTTTGGGAACGATTGAGCAAGTTGAAAGTGAGATAAAAGAACTATCAGATGCTCAAAAGCAAGCAATCATCGGCATGGCTATGGATATACTCAAGGAATATAAGCGTTTGAATCCTAAGATGTCTCAAGAAACGATTGATTCACTCAAAAAAATCAAACAGATCAGCTTATTAGCGGATTCCATGACAACCCATCTTATCAAGTCATTAGAGAATAAACAGCGCATTCTAGAAGAAATTGATGAAGAAATTCGGATGCAATTAGTTATTCGTATTTTAAATAATGAACTTGAAATCGCCCGAATTCAAAGAGAGCTTCATCGAAAAGTCAAGAGTACGATTGATCAAAACCAAAAAGAATACTATCTGCGTGAACAGCTTAAAGTTATTCAGTCAGAACTTGGTGATCAAGTAGATATAGGTGAAGAGATTGCAGAATATAAAGCGGCGGTTGAAGCATTAGATGCCGATGCATATGTTAAAGAAAAAATATTAAAAGAAGTTAAACGGTTACAAAAAATGAATGTAAGCTCAGCGGAAAGCTCGGTTGTTCGAAACTATATCGAATGCATGTTAGACATGCCATGGAATACGATCACACAAGAGCAAATCGACTTGAATAAAGCTCATGACATATTAGAAGCTGAGCACTATGGATTAAAGAAAGTTAAAGAACGCGTACTCGAACACTTAGCTGTTCGAAAAATGACTGAAGACGGGACGGCTCCAATTATTTGTCTTGTTGGCCCACCAGGAACAGGTAAGACGTCAATTGCAAAATCCATTGCAACATCCTTGAATCGAAAATATGTGCGTATATCCCTTGGCGGTGTACGAGATGAAGCTGAAATACGTGGTCATCGTCGAACATATATTGGTGCTATGCCAGGGCGTTTAGTGAGCGGATTGCGTCAAGCAGGAACCAGTAACCCAATGATTTTACTGGATGAGATTGATAAGATGAGCAGTGATTTTAAAGGGGATCCTAGTGCGGCGTTATTGGAAGTACTTGATAGTGAACAAAACCATCAGTTTAGAGACCACTATGTTGAAGTTCCGGTGGACTTATCCAAAGCGATTTTTGTAGCAACAGCCAACTCGTTAAGGACAATACCACGCCCTTTGTTAGATAGACTGGAGATTATCGAGGTATCTAGTTATACGGAAAATGAAAAATATCATATTGCCAAGCAATACCTTATTCCCAAGCAACTTGAAAAACATGGGTTAAAGAAAAGTCAGTTAAAAATAAAAGATGAAGCACTTCGTCGTGTGATTAATGAATATACTCGTGAATCGGGCGTACGACAATTGGAGCGACGCATTGGAGAAATATGTCGAAAAGCTGCAAAAATATTTTTAATGGATCAAAAAAAGTCGCTAACGGTTAGCGAAAAAAATATTGAAAATTATTTGGGGATTCCAAAATTTTCTTATGAGATGAAACTTGATGAACCGCAGATTGGGGTTGCTAGAGGACTTGCATGGACAGAAATGGGTGGTGACACGCTTTCTATTGAAGTTACAGTCATGCCGGGAAAAGGGAAGTTCCAAATTACGGGGCGTATTGGAGACGTGATGAAAGAATCGGCGTCTGCAGCGGTAAGTTATATACGTTCAAAGAGCATGGCATTTGATTTGCCAAAAGACTTTTATGAAACAAAAGATATTCATATACATATTCCCGAAGGAGCCGTACCAAAAGATGGACCTTCTGCTGGGATTACCTTGGTCACAGCGATTATTTCTGCGTTAACAAATACGCCGATTCGTAATGATATTGCTATGACAGGGGAAGTGACACTGCGTGGACGAGTTTTAGCCATTGGCGGATTAAAAGAAAAGATTCTTGCCGCAAAACGTGCGGGTATATATGAAGTGATTGTCCCGAATGATAACCGTAGAAATGTATCTGAATTGGATAAAGAAGTTATTGATAATATGACAATTCATTATGTAAAACAAGTCGATGAAGTGATTCAATTGGCATTTGCAGTTAAGTAAGAAGAGAAGGAGTTAGCATGAACGTACAAAATGTATATTTAGAAGCTGTTGGCGTGAAGTTTGAACAGTATCCAACCAGTGGTCTTCCAGAAATCGCTTTTGCAGGAAAATCCAATGTGGGTAAATCGTCATTGCTCAATGGATTGATTAACCGAAAAAAACTGGCAAGAACATCTGCACAGCCAGGTAAGACACAAACTATTAATTTTTATAATGTTGAAGAACAATTATATTTAGTTGACTTACCAGGGTATGGATATGCAAGAGTATCAAAAGCTGATCGAGAACGATGGGCGAAGGTTATTGAAGACTATCTTCATAAACGTGAGACGCTAAAGCAAGTGGTGCTATTAGTTGATGGAAGACATACCCCAAGTGCCAATGATCAGATGATGATGGATTGGATAAAAAGCTTTGGATATGAACCTTTGGTTATTGCAACAAAAATGGATAAACTTAAGCGTAGCCAACATAGCAAAGCAGTTAAAACCATAGCAAATACCCTTAATATTAAACCGGGAAATGTTTTGTCTTTTTCAGCAATAACCAAAGATGGAAAAGAAAAAATATGGGATGTTCTAAGTCAAATCATCCAAGAGAGTGTTTAGGATAATTTTGTAAAGCACATGACTTTCTTCTTTCCACTGATCACAGATTTTGACGGCATAATCCTTATCAAAGACATTCATTGTCAAATCGATAAGGGTTTTGCCGTTTTCTTTTGCCACAAGGTGGACAAGATAGTCGCCATCCTTTTCAGGGATATACTCAGAGGCAATTTCTAGATGCTCTTTGATATCGTATTTTTTTTCTTTAAAATACGCATCAATATCATCTTTAATCGACTCGGAGATGCGGTTTTCAAAAAAGCCAAGCGTTGTAATACCTTCGTTAGAGATTTCATAACTTGTTGATTTTGATGTCGTAATCGTTCGAATCAAATCGCTCTCAACAAGCTGATGTAGATATTCTTGAAAAGAAAAATAATTCGTATAACCTTTATCTATAATAAATTCTGATAACTGAGTATTCGTCAACGGAAGCTCAATTCTTTTTAGCATGTAAAGTATGATTAACTTATTTGTACTTAGTTCATGATTAATCATTGGTAACCTCCTAACTCGAATGTCATATTATCTTAAATACATTTTTTTACAGCTTCTGCAACAGCGCTTGCAACACCTTTGGCAAAGGGCTCAGGAAGAATGTTTTCTTCATGGAGTTCTTCAAGTGGAATCATATCTGCAATAGCGTTTGCGGCAGCGATTTTCATTTCTTCAGTAATTTGCTTGCCACGACCTTCAAGAATACCTTTGAATATTCCGGGGAATACAAGAACATTATTGACTTGGTTTGGATAGTCAGAACGTCCTGTTCCAATAACTCGAGCACCTGCTTCTTTTGCAAGCTCAGGCATGATTTCAGGCGTTGGATTTGCCATGGCAAATACGATGCTATCTGGACGCATGGAGCGAATCATGTCTTGGGAGACAATGCCTGGAGCGGATACACCGATAAATACATCGCTTCCATTTAAAGCGTCGGATAAAGAACCGCGTAAATTCTCAGGATTGGTGGATTGGGAGATTTCTTTTTGTGCCCAGTTAAGCCATGGTTCTTCTTTGTTGACGATTCCTTCTTTATCAACCATGATAAGATTTGTCACACCGGCACGTAACAAAAGTTTACCTATTGCAATACCAGCAGAGCCGCAGCCATTGATAACAACTTTAACTGCTGCAATATCTTTTTGAGTCAACTTTAAAGCATTTAATATTCCGGCAAGAACAACAATTGCAGTACCATGTTGATCGTCATGGAATACAGGAATATCCAATGTTTCTTTTAATCGGCGTTCGATTTCAAAGCACCTGGGAGCGCTAATATCTTCAATGTTAATACCGCCAAATGTTGGAGCAAGATATGTAATCGTTTTGACAATCTCATCCACATCCTGGGTATCCAGACAGATCGGGATAGCATTCACATTGGCAAACTCTTTAAATAAAACTGCCTTACCTTCCATAACAGGCATAGCAGCTTCGGGACCAATATTACCTAATCCTAGAACTGCAGATCCATCAGAGATTACGGCAACCGTATTGGCTTTCATAGTGTATTTGTAGGCGTTTTCTTTATTTGCATGTATTGCTTGACAAGGAGCAGCAACACCCGGAGTATACGCAACGGATAAGTCTTCTCGTGAGTTGACTTTTGACTTTGCTTGAACTTCTAACTTGCCTTGCCATTGTTCATGTAACTGAAGTGATTTTTCTTCTATAGACATATTACCCACCATTTCCTTATTTTCTTTTGTATACTGTATATTTTATCAGATAATCATATAAAAGTGAAGCGACAAAAACAGGCTTTTGTTGTCAATTCAATCGCTTGATTGACAGTCTGTTTGATGCAAGTTATAATGATAAGGCATTCTAATGATTTGAAAAAGGATATCGGAAGGAAAAAGCTATGCGCGTATTGCATTTAATCAGTGGTGGAGACACAGGTGGAGCAAAGACACATGTCATCACGTTACTTCAGGAATTAAAACAAAAGATTGATATAGAATTAGTTTGCTTGTCAGAAGGTGTTTTTTTTGAAGAAGCAAAAAAATCAGGGATTAAGGCAAAACTTTTTGAACAAAAGTCGAGACTGGACTATACGTCTATCCGTGAACTAGTACAATATCTTCAAAGTCAGAACTTTGATCTTTTGCATTGCCATGGAGCAAGGGCTAATTTTGTGAGCAATTATATCCGAAAACGCGTGGATATTCCAATTGTAACAACAATTCATAGTGATTATCGTTTGGATTTTGAAAACCAACTCTACAAAAAAATCATTTTCACATATTTGAATCGTATAAGTCTAAAAAAGATGGACTTTTTTTTAACGGTGACAGATACCTTCAAAAAAATGATGAGTTCAGAAGGTTTTTCAGAAGATAGAATGTATACCATATATAATGGTGTGAAGCCACAACATTGGATAAAATCATATTCTAAGCAGACCTCAGCAACCTTAACCTTTGGTTGTGCGACACGATTGGTACCAATCAAGGGGACGGATGTATTATTAGAGGCGGCAAATATATGCAAAGAAGAAGGATATTCCTTTAAAATATTGATTGCTGGACATGGTGAAAAAAAATATACAGAACGATTGCATAGTTATGTTGAAGAACACGAACTAAAGACACATGTCGAGTTTTTAGGATTTGTTAAGGATATGCAGTCTTTTTATGAAAAGATTGATGTCAATATTTTACCATCCTATACAGAAAGCTTTCCTTATGCCCTTTTAGAAGGGGGAGAACGCGCAATTGCTACAATTGCATCTCGAGCAGGGGGCATTGTTGAAATGATTGAAGATGACGTCACAGGTAAATTGTTTGATGTAGGAGATGCAAAGACATTGGCGACAATTATGATGGATATGATTAATCGACAATACGACTTGGAAAAATTAGGGCTACAGTTTCGGGAAAAGATTCATCAATCTTTTTCGGATGCGGCAATGGCGAACCGACATGTTGAGATTTATACCAATATATTAGAGCGAGTACATAAAAACCCTTTAAATAAAGAAGCATAAATAAAAAAGCATAATAAAAAAGCGTTAGTATATGAGTGTAGACTCAATACTGACGCTTTTATTGTATATAAGCTTCGTCCGTATTACAAAATTTCGTCGATGGTGATGTGAGGTTCAAACATCAAATCGACCATTTGATCATTGATTTGAATAATTGGACGTGATGGTGATTGATTATGTATAAACACAATGCGTGCACGTTCGCCGGTAGATAGGAGAACGTCTTTTCCCAAATAATGATGGGCGATATTTTCTAAAAAGACAAAGAGAAGATTGGTGTCAAGTAATCCATAAGATTCTTGTTCAAACATCTGAATGACTTTAAAGGGCGAATATTTATCGTGATAGGAACGCTGAGATGTCATCGCATCATAGATGTCGACAATACCTATAATCTTAGCAAACAGAGGTATTTGTTCATCTTTTAATCCAAGTGGATATCCTGAACCGTCTATTTTTTCATGATGTAGTAGGACACCATTTTTAATGTCATCATTGATATCATAGTCACGGATAATATCATACCCAAAATTCGTATGTTTCTTGATGGATTCAAACTCATCAACAGTGAGCTTGCCGGGTTTATTTAGAATATCAGGACTAATATTTAATTTACCGATATCGTGTAAAAAACCGGATATGGTCAAATCCTTAATCTCCTTATCAGACAAACCAAGCCATCCACCAAAGATATTAGCTAACATCGCCGTATTTAAGCTATGGGTAAAGGTATAGTCGTCTTCATTGCGCAAGTGATAGAGATAATTAAACAAATCACTTTTGGTACGTAAGGACTTAATTAGTGTGGTGCTAATATCATAGAGTTCATTCTCGTCAATATCTTCACCCAATAAGACATCATTTAGTTTTTCCTGTGTCAATGCCTGTTGTAATAAATACTCTGTCTTAAACTCCTGAAAGTTTTTGGTCTTGCGATAAGAGATATTTATTGGGCGATTATCCTCTGGGGGAGCTTTTTCGAGAAAGGGTTGAGCAGTATCCTCATAAATTACAATAGAAGGTAATTGATAGAGGCGTATGCGAAATAAATGCTTTTCATCAATTAAAGTATCTGCCGGGATTAACAATAATCCTTTTGGTGTATATAAGTCTTCAGCTAGAACCATACCAGGCTGTAGCTGGTTAGTTGTAAGTTGTAGTTTTGTCTTCATAATTCCCCACCTTGCATAAAGTTAGATTAACAATCATTATACTACAGACATTATAACACAAATTGGTGCAAGGTGGGACTACTTCTTAATGGATTATATAAAATGCTTATAGATAGGTTTCATAGCAAGATGTAGAAGGTAAGTCACGAGAGAGACAACAATAGCTTTGATGATATTAAATGGAAGAAAGATGGCAAGAACGGTATCCCAACGCATTGAAAAAGTCAATGAACTGCCAAAATATAAAGGTAAGATAACAAATAAGTTGGCAATACATGCAACAGCAACCATAGAAAGTGAACCGGTTACAAGACCAAAAAACAGCCCTTTATTGCTTTTAGTTTTTTTGAAAAGTATAGATGCGGGAACGACAAATGCAATACCAACAATTAGATTGGCAAGTTCACCAATACCTGCAGTTCGGGTAATGATTAAAGCCTTTAATAGGTTTTTAACCAATTGTATGGCCGCAGCTGCAAGAGGACCCATAGTAATACCGCCAATCATTGCAATAACATCACTAAAGTCCATTTTTAGATATTCAGCAAAACCAATGTAGAATTCAAGAAGCATGATAATGAAAGCCAACGCACTAAAAACGCCAATGCGCACAATGTAACGAGTTTTTTGATTTGAAAATGAGTACATAATAATTCTCCTTTAGAGGGTGGCGAATACTTCTATAAGATTTTCCTAGAGCAAAAACAATGAGGTATAGCCTCGTTAGCAATAAAAAAAACCTCGAAAAAAATTCGAGGCATCGTTAATAAAATAATCGATCTATTCTTACTTCTATCATCCAGACTGTACTGTCGGTCTTGGAATTGCACCAAGTCAACCAAAAAGGTTCGCGGACTATCACCGCCGGTCGGGAATTTCACCCTGCCCCGAAGTATTCATTTAATTGTTTACAGTTCAAGTATACAAGAGAAAAAAAAACTTGTCAATAAAATTTTAATGGTTTGTTTGGTTGATATTTTTCTAAGTTAGGTTATAATTGTACATGATATGTAAAAAGTGAGATAAATAGAGAGTTTGAGGTTAATTTATGAAGTTTAAATTTAAAATAAAAAAGATAATGAGCTATGCAGTGATTTTTTCGGCATTATTAGGTTCTGTGAGTGTTCCGATACAGGCAAATGTTCTTATTGATGAGATTGTTCAGCGCGAGACGGTGACAAAAGGATTAACATATGAATATAAATCAAAATTCACTCAAGCAGGGTGGGTTGATTTGCATGTACTTAAAATGGATTTAGCGGAGGAACAGGTTGCACTGGATATTTTGCAATCGAGTGAAGCTTTTGGAAAAAAAGAAACACTGCATGCACTAGCAACAAAAAGTGAGCAAAATGTTGTGGCAGGTATTAATGCGTCATTTTTTAATATGGCAGGATCATCGAGTGAGCCGGTAGGGGTTATCTATGAAGACGGCTATTCTTATGCGATGCATAATTATAATACCTCCAAAAAAGGTGTTGCTTCACTGCTCCAATACGAAAGCGGAAGAGTGCTTTTTGATTTTTTTGATACAAGTTTTAAGGTGACGACAGATCAAGGACAAAACCTTTATGTTGAAGGTATTAATAAAATTGTCATTGGTAAGTCGCCGGTTATCTATAACCGAAACTTTGGAGCTACGACACAACAAATTGATCAAAGTGCCAATTTATATAAAATTGTTGTACAAGACAATCAAGTCAGCCAAATTATTGGTGCAAAAGAACCCGCACAAATTCCAATGATGGAACAGGGGTATGTTATTGCAATCCCTGAAGCGCTTCTAGCCGAAGCGGAATACTTAAAAATGTTTGAAGTGGGGACAGGGGTTGAATTTATTGTACATTCTACGATTAATACAGAGGAGCTTAAATTAGCGATTAGTGGTTCGGGTAAGGTGCTTGAGAATGGTCAGTATAGTTCAGAAGGGCATATTATAAGTAAGGATGCGCGTCAACCAAGGTCGGTTCTTGGAGTGACAGCGGATGGACGCTACCTGATTGCCATGAGTATTGATGGAAGAGGTACAAGTATCGGGGCGACACATGCAGAGGTTGCCAGCTATTTAAGAGAATACAATGTTACGGATGCGATACAGCTTGATGGAGGAGGAAGTACAACCTTAGTGAGTCGAGAGGTGGGACATACAGACCTTCGAGTTAAAAACACAGTATCTGGTGGCGCGCAGCGAAAGATATTAAACGGACTTGGCTTTGTGAGTCTAGCGCAAACCGGTCCTGTAAAGTCGATTAAAATAATACAATCGGATGAACGTATCTTTAAAAACAATCCGGTACAATTAGAAGTCATAGGTTTTGATGAGAATTATAATCCAGTGGAAATCAACTATCGCAACCTGGCATGGAGCGTTGATGGAATCCAAGGAAATTGGCAGACGAATACGTTTATTCCAACCGTAGGCGGTGATGGAACGATTTCTTGTTACTACGAAGGGTTAATGGCAACGTCGGAGATTGAAAGTTTGGATGCGCCAATTGATATTGAAGTTTCCCCAAAAATTCTTTCTTTGGACCATAATCAAAGTGGCGAATTTAATGTCTATGGAACCGACAAAAGTGGTTATCAAGGGCGTATTCATAACACAGATGTAACATATACAATTGAGGATAACCAAGGCGTAGGTGAGTTTCGTGATGGAAAATTTTACACGACTTCAAAAAATGGAATTGCAAAAGTGACAGTGTCTATGGGTGAACAAAGTACAACTGCGTATATTGTTGTAGGAAATGAATATAGCTCGATAGCTGCATTTGAAAGTATGCAATATTATCCACGTAGTTATCCTGAAGAAAATGTACAGGGCGAGATATTTATAGAAACCGAGAATACGGTAGATACAGATAAAGCCTATCGTTTTAACTATAGCTTTTCAAAATCATCTCAAGCACAGGCTTTTTATATGATGATGAATAATTTCTATTTAAATAAACCAACGGAGACGATTAGTCTATGGCTAAATGGAAATAACAGTGAGCATATGTTTAGAGGAAATATTATTGACGCTGTTGGCGGGCAGTATACAATTACGTTTTCTCATGCCATTAACTGGACGGGCTGGCAAGAGGTTGAGGCAGAGATTCCAGCAGGTGTCCAGTTCCCTATCCAGTTAGATCGCTTATATGTGGTTGCATTACAATCTAGTGAACCTTATCAAGGAACCCTTGTGATAGACCAATTAAGCGCAATGACAACGGTGGATACAAGTAATCTACGCTTTGATGAAGATGGATTCATCAATGATCCACTCATGGCAAAAATCAAGCCGCAAGACAGTTTCGAAATTAAGTTGTTTGGTCCGACATCATTTAAAAACCGATTGTTAGATACGGTTATTTCGTCTAAGGTATATGAAGAGATGAATCAAGCAGATTACGGTGTCTTTGCCGGAAGCTCAGATGTGGATACATCCCGTTTGACAGGAAATTACTCCATTTGGAAAAACATGTATTCTGAAAAAGTTGTGGATAAGACAAAAATCATTACATTAGGAACAGCAAGTGGTGGATTGCGCACAACGGATTACACACAATATAGTAAATTAAAGCAAACGCTCGCAAGAACGAGTGAAAACTCCATTATTATTATTGGAAGTAAAAATCCCTTAACAAGTTTTACGGATGAAAAAGAAGGTGAATTTTTACATAATATATTCAAAGAATATATGGAAAAAACAGGCAAGCAGATTTTTTATGTCAATGCAAGTGGATATACAACCGATGTTACGATTAAAGACGGTGTGCGCTATATTGACACAAGTGGCTTGTGGTATAAAGTCCAAGACCGATATGTGGACTTGAATAAGATGTTATATCAAGTGCGCTTCTTTGTAGAAGGCAGCGATGTATCATATATGATTGAGCCGATTTTTCCGGCAGTAAAAATTAACGAGTAAGGGGATTCCATGAGATTACGGATTCAGAATTTTTTTAACTCCAGTGTGGGGTACTTACCATTTAAAATCATCGAAGGCATTTTTGGCATTGTCAGCTTGTCGCTATACTCTCATTTGCTTTTGCCACACGAATACGGGCTATACGGTATTATTAATAATACCGTTATGCTCACGTATTTGCTGGCTTTTGGATGGTTTTATTTTGTTGCTATGCGATTTATTGGAGAAATCGATAATCTGGATGAACGAAAAACATTTTTTTCCAATATGTTGTCGTTACAAGGACGCATCTATGGCCTGTTAATATTGATATACTTAGGCTTATCGATGATTTTGATTTACGGATTTTCATTTAATCCCTGGTTGCTGGTTGTATATGTGGTTTTCTTTGTGGGATATATGTTTAATCAATTTTATATTAATCTCTTATTATATGTTCACATGCGTTTTTTGAATGTTGTTCTTGTCGTATTGGCAGCAGTATTAAAACCAATGCTGGTCTATGGATTTTACAAATCAGGGATTGATACAATCTATATCTTATTTTTGGGACATGGTGTAGTCGATATTACGCTAGGACTTATCGCCTTTTACTATATTCGTCCATATCGATATTTTTCAAAAAATAGCATCAAAAAAGAGCAGTTTAAAGAGTACTTGCGATATGGTTTCCCATTAATTGGCTTAACACTAACTATGTATGTGTTAAATATTTCAGACCGATATATTCTTCGGTTTTTTTATTCGGAGTATGTAGTTGGTCTATATGTTCCTAATTATGCGATTGCTTCATCGACATTTTTAATGATTGCCTATGGACTGTCGCGAGGGTTTTATCCTAAACTTTTAACGGCATGGGGAAAAGAATCTAAAAAAGAAGCAGGACGTATTCTTTCGTTTGGTATCAAAACATATATTTTACTTGGACTTCCGGCGGCAACGGGAATGCTGCTTTTATCAAAAGATATTGGACAGATTATTATTGCCAAAGAGTATGAAGCAGGATATGCGGTCATAGGAATTGTTGCTTTTGGAATGTTTTTTCTTAATTTAGCCGACTATATGAATAAAGAATGGGAGCTGAGTAAAAACACTCGACCTATTTTTATTAACAGTTTGATTGCAGCGGTGGTGAATTTAGGATTGAACTTGATACTTATTCCAAAGTATGGGCTCATTATGGCAGCCCATACCACGCTGGTTGCTTCCATCATTTACTTTGTTGCAAGTGGTGTTCGACGCAAAAAAATTCTTGAAGTGGTGATAGAAAAAAAATATCTATTTTCTGTGATTTTTGCTAATTTAGTGATGAGTATTTGTGTTATAATAAGTGCAGTGTTGCCACTTCAAGGATATGTGCTTATTGTTGCTAAAGCGATGATTGGTATTGTAAGTTACTTTGCAGCATGGTTTTTAATGAAAAAAATACTACGATGAAAAAGGTGATAACAATGAAAACGGTAGCGCTTGTTCTGTACTATCTTGTAGGAAAGCACTTGCCAAAATCTCAAGGCAAACTTGGTGCAATCAGTCAAGCCATTCGCTATTTTTTATGCAAATATATTTTTGATCAAATAGGTGCACAGGTAAATATAGAAAAGAATGTCTTCTTTGGTTCGGGTAGAGATATCTCAATCGGAGAGCAATCGGGTATTGGGGTTAATGCTTGGGTGCAGGGACCACTACACATAGGCAAGTATGTTATGATGGGACCGGATGTACTGATTTATACTAAAAATCATGAGTATGCCCGCACAGATATTCCGATGATTCACCAAGGCGATACAGAGCCTTTACCCGTAGTGATTGAAGATGATGTATGGATTGGTGCTCGAGTAATTATTCTACCGGGGGTAACCGTTGGTACAGGAAGTATTGTCGGTGCCGGATCGGTAGTTACAAAAGACATTGAACCTTATTCCATTGTTGGTGGGGTTCCTGCAAAAGTGATAAAAAAAAGAGAGATGTAAATGAATTAGGTGTTAAAATGACCGATGTCGTTTTGGCACCTAATCCATGAATGGAAAGGGATTATATGAAAAAAAAATTGAATTACATTGATGGGTTAATTATTGTATTGGTGTTGGCAGTGATTGCAGGTGGAGTGTGGTATTTAACAAAAGACGATGCAGAAAGTGGCATTATTACACGTAAGACAGAAGTTGTCTATAAGGCAGAGGCAAAAAACCTTATTGACAGCACCGTAGAACAGATTCAGATTGGTGATAAGTTAGTGGCAATGGGCTCAGTTCAAGATGCAGAAATTATTGATATACAATATCGAGATGCCTATGTTGTGGAAGCTGTCGATGGTCAATTAGTACCCATAGTCCAAGCAGGGTTAAAAGATATCGTTGTTACCATTAAAGGAAAAGCCAATCAATATGGACCTTATATTGATTTGGGTGGTCAAGAAATAAAAGCAGGTTCAAAATATTACATAAAAACAGATGTGTTTGAGGCCTATGGTAATGTGGTCGAAGTAACATCAATCAATTAGAGAAGATAGGAAAGGCAGGCAGATGAAGATGATTAACAAACAAGGAAAAGTAGCGGGCAAAATTCATATCTTTGATATTCTTATATTACTTGTAATATTATTGGTTGGTATTACTGCATTTGAGCGTTTGACGGATAATGAATTGATTAGCTTTAGTCAGGAAGAAGACGTAAAAATTAAGTACGAGGTTGTGTTTACTGAATATAGTCAAGATTATTTTACATCTGTGGCTGTAGGCGACCAACTAGCCGAAGATAAAAAATATTTGGATGCAAAAGTGACCAATATTTTGATTGAAGACCGTATGATTACCCGTGTCGATAATGAGGGAAAAGCTATCTCAGCACCTGACCCAATCAAAAAAAAGGTGACCATTGAAGTGGAAGCAACGGCAACATATGAAAACCCTATATATAAAATAGGCAAGCAAGAACTTAGAGAAGGGTTGCCACATTTTTTCGTAACACAAAAGTGTAATCTTTCAGGAGTTATCTCTCAATTGCAACGAATAGAATAGAAGGTGTTAATCATGAATAGTATACGTAAAAAAATATATGAAAGCTATTTTTATGCCGTCATTCTAGGGATTTGCCGATGGGCGACAGCTTCAGTTTTTTTTCGTCCAACACAGTATAAAGGACATAAGAAAAAAGTGGAAGCCGTTTATAACTCTTGGTTTGCTCGAGTATTGATGAGCATAGATAGTGGATTTGAAAAAATAGCTAAACCTTTTCGTAAAGCTTTTTTCGACAGTTTTTTCATGAAAATCATTCGTCGTATTGATGCGTTTAGTCGAGAAAGTGTTCTATGGAAAGTTGCAGGACAATTTAACTTGGTCTACCTTCTTGTACTATATATTTATATAGACAAGTTTATGCGAACTTACCTCGTTGGACTGTCAAGTATTTGGGATGAAGTGCTGATGTTAGTTTTTATTGGCTGGATTCTGATACGACGGGTTTTATTTAACCAACGGTATCGCTTTAGCGATATTGACTTACCGCTTTTAAGCTTTATTGGGATATACTTGACAGTAATGTTTCTTTATTCCCCGGAACTGAATGTGGGTATAGAAGGCTTACGAGCTGTCGTTCAATACATGTTCTGGTTCTTTCTTGTATTACAGCTATTGGATAGTCAAGTGGTCATTCAGCGTACAGTGTGGCTTCTGACAGTAAGTACAGGGTTACTAGGTCTACATGGTACATATCAATATATTACAGGCGCTGAGATGCTTGGTAACTGGGTGGATAGTAGTGAAACTATTACAACACGGGCGTACTCCATAGTAGGGGGCCCTAACGCCTTGGCGAGTGTTTTGGTTCTTGGGATTCCAATTGCTATTGGCCTATTTGTAGCAGAAAAAGACGTTATAAAGAAAATAATTTTTATGTTATCGGCATTGTTTATGGGAACAGGATTGATTTTTACATTTTCCCGTGGTGCATGGATTGCAACATTTTTAGCGGTTGTACTTTTGTTTGTCTTTATTGGCAAGCGTCTTTTGGTTCCGATAATTACCTTATTATTAGCCGTAGTTTTATTAGTGGATAATGTATGGAATCGTATTAGCATGCTGTTTACAAAAGAGTATGTGAGTAAAGCGTCAGAAGGCGGACGAATATATCGATGGACAACTGGATTAGCAGAATGGTCGGAAAGTAAAATCATTGGGCTAGGAATCGGACGTTATGGTGGTGCAGTAGCGACAAATCATGGACTGGCACCATTTTATATGGACAATTATTATCTAAAGACATTAACTGAATCAGGTCTTGTGGGTTTGATATCGTTTATTTTATTGCAGATACATACAATGCTGCAGTGTTTTTGGTATATCAAAGGAATGGACAAGCCGTACAATCGTGTTGTTTCCTTAAGTATTTTTTCAGGAATGCTTGGGGTTTTGATGCATAATGGTGTCGAAAACATTTTTGAATCACCGTTTATGGTAAGCTTCTTTTGGATGTGCGCTGCCATCATTGTCGCGACATTTAAACTAGAACATAGGGGGACATCAAATGAAGAAGATTAAGACATTATTTATTGCAAATATTTTTCCGCCAATGGGTGGATCTGGCGTTCAACGCTCAACCAAATTTGTCAAATACTTTAAAGGGCTTGAGATTGAACCTATCGTTTTAACTCGAGAATGTGATCAAGAGCAAGATGTGACACTTTTTGAAGATGTGCCTAATGATACAAAAATTATACGAACAAAAGCATATGATTTTACTCAATGGCCTCAACCCTTCGCATTGTTTGGAAAAGTCATTGCACGTAAGATTTTAATCCCAGATGCAGATTATGTGTGGTACAAAAAAAGCCTTCAACGTGCAATCGAATTAATTAAAGAGGAAAAAATAGAGTGTATCTATTCAACATCGTATCCATATAGTGATCATCTCTTAGCCAGAGATATAAAGCGTCACTTTCCAAAGATTCCTTGGATTGCAGATTTTCGTGATGAATGGTCGATGAATCCATACATTATTGATAAAAAATACAGTCAATATCGTACACGTCGTGAAAAAGCCATGGAAGAAAGTGTGGCAAAAGAGTGTGATTACTTTATTGCAAATACGCGTATCATGCATGAAAACTTTTTAAGTATGTATCCATACCTTGATAAAAAATCGACGATTATCACCAATGGATTTGATGAAGAGGATTTCTCACATATTGACAAAGAGTATCAAAGACAAGAAAAATTTCGTATAGTTCATCCGGGTGTAATCTATGGTAATAGAAAAATAGATAAAATACTTAAGGCGATGAAAGAGTTAATCGATGAAAAAATTGTAGACAAAAAAGATGTTGAATTTAAGTTTATTGGTGATATAAAAAAGGATGTAATTCTTGAAGAGGGCAAACGCTTTGGACTGGACGATGTTATGATCTGTCCGGGGTATATGAGTCATAAAGAGACGATCTTGGAACTCAATAAAGCCGAAGTGTTGCTACTGATTCTTCGTGAAGGTGAAGGCGGCAGAAATATCGCTCCTGGAAAAATCTACGAATATATTAATTCAAACCGACCGATATTAGCCTTGGCGCCCAAAGATGGAGTGGCAGCGGAAATCGTTGACAAGACCAATACAGGTATTGTGTGTGCAACCACAGATGTTGCAGAGATAAAAAAAGGGCTGGAAAAGCTCTATAAAGGTTGGAAAAATAATGAATTTCATATTCGACCGAATTATGATATAATTAACAATTATAGTCGAAAAACGCTTACACAGCGACTATCAGAAGTTATTCGTACAGTTGTAGAACAATGAAAGGGTCAGTAGAATGAAAAAAGTCTTAGTAGCAGGATATTATGGATATCAAAATTCAGGAGATGATGCGATACTGCATTCAATATGTAATGATATCTTGGCGTTAGATATTGAGACATCCATCACTGTACTGTCCAATCAACCACAACTAACGATGCGCGAATATCCTGTGTTTTCGGTGAATCGTTTTAATTTTCACGATGTATTAAGAGAAATCCGTTCCTGTGATGTTCTCGTTATGGGTGGTGGAAGCTTGATTCAAGATGCGACAAGTACTCGATCGTTGTATTATTATCTTTTCCTCATTTGGAGTGCAAAGCTACATAATAAGGCAGTTATGTTATATGGCAATGGCATTGGCCCGATTCATCATTGGTATAATAAACCGGTGTCACGATATATCTTGAATAAAGTAGATATTATTACCCTTAGAGAACACCTTTCAAAAGAAGTGTTAACGAAGTTAGGCGTCAAGCGCCCCCGGATTCAAATTACAGCAGATCCGGTGTTTAACCTTGAAATTAGTCAGAATAATGGATATAAAGATATATATGATTCTGAAAAGATTCCTAAGGACAAGCCTCTTGTTGGTGTTATGTTTCGAAGCTGGATGTATGAAGAGTCCTACACAAAAAAAATGGCAAAAATATGTGATGCGATTGTTGAAAAGTATGACTATCATATTGTCTTTGTACCTATGAAGCATCCGGCGGATTTGGTCATCTCGCTTGAAATACTTAAAAAAATGAAACACCCAGGAACGGTCATAGAAAATCGTTATAACGAAGAACAAATGATTCGGTTAATGGGAGACTTGGATCTGATTTTGAGCATGCGTTTACATGCTTTGATTTATGGTGCACTTAATAATGTGCCAATGTTAGGATTCAATTACGATCCTAAGGTAGAATACTATGCAGAAGAGTTAAAAATCAGCTACGTAAAAAGTATGCGCCATATACGTGTCAATCAAGTTATGAAGCAGATTGATGACATTATTTCAAATAAGGATTCATATAAAGCGCATCTTAGTGAACAAGTTAAGAAACTCAAACTTCAGGCCAAAGAAAACCGAAAGTATTTACATGATTTATTATAATAAAGACATACAATATACGAGGTGAATTATGAAAGGAACAGTTGTAAACACATGGATCAAAACCTGTAAAAAAGTCTATGACACTGAACACGTACATGCAGCATTAAAGTCTGTTGATTTTAAAGAAGATGTTGTTTTTTCTCCTTTAGTTGACGTGGAAGATGAACGCGTCTTTAAATTTGTAGAACACATGGCAGGTAATACAGGAAAAGAAGTTGCCAATGTCTGGAACGATATTGGGGTTGATAATATCCAAGCTTTTAAAAATGATTACCCAGCTTTTTTCAGACCGGATAATGCATTTCAATTTTTAAGTTTAATGAATGATGTACATCAAATTGTTATTAAGCGTGTCTCAGGTGCAAAACCTCCAATACTCGATATGGAACCTATAGGTGGCTCAAAGGCACGATTTACGTATCGATCAAAGCGAGGAATGTTTGACTACTTTTTAGGACTCATGGAAGGGGTTCAAAAAGAGTTTGGGGAGACCATTCAGATTAAGGAGCTTAATCGAACAACAACTGAACTTGAACTTGAATTGACGTTTGAATATACCATTGAAATACGAAAAAATTATCGAATAAACACATTGTTCTCTTTTGGATTTATCCGTAGTACCAATGTAAAAAGTGCCATTTTATCAATGTTGCTTGGAGCAGCGGTGTTGTTTCCGCTTGCCGGCATCACTCAGATGATGAATATTGGCGGAGCCGGGATTGCAGTAGGTGCCATCGGAGTATTTACCTACATATCAAATAAAGTGATGAACCGACCGCTCAATCAGATGAACAAGGAGATATCCAGGTTGCAACAGCATAACTTTGGGGCGAGAACCAAAGTAAAGTCAGCAGATCAATATGATGATTTGTTTAACAGTGTTAACCAATTTAAAGACATTGTGTCCAAAGACTTTGTAGGCTTTAATAATATGGCGGATGAGATGACAACATTTACCAATGCGTTATTAGATATTTCTAATAGTATGTCCCATACTTCAGACGACATATCTGATGTTGTCGAACAGTTAGCCAATGCTGCAGGTAGCCAAGCAGAAGAGACGGAAAAATCCATTTATATGCTGAATGATAATATTCAGGAAGTGAAAAAGATTGCAGCTGAAGAAAATAAAAATAAAGATGAATTAGAAACATCTGTAGCCAAAATTGAATCAAGCTTTAAAAATGTTGAAAAGACAGCGAATGAGATTGATGATGTATTAGAGAAGTTTAAAGTCGTTAAAGAAAATGGTCTTAAACTTATGGGAAGTGCCAAAGACATCACGAATATTGTTAGTCTGGTTTCTGCGATTTCTCAACAGACAAATCTGTTGGCCCTTAATGCATCTATAGAAGCTGCTAGAGCTGGAGAAGCCGGAAAAGGTTTTGCAGTAGTTGCAGAAGAAGTTCGAAAGCTATCCGAAGAAACCAACAGTGCCGTTGAGAAGATCAACAACAGCTTAGGTGTGTTTGTCGGAGAAATTGAAGCCTTAGTAGATGATGTGGATGACCAATACGTAGTCCTTGAAAAAGAAAACGGACAATTATCAACAGCGGTCAATGAATCAAGTGATGCAAACACCACCATACAAGCCGTTGCACGAAATATGGTTCAGACATCGAAAAAACTGGAAAAAGAGACAGAATCTATTTCAGATGTATTTACCAATATTGAATCGCTTGCAGCAATTGCAGAGGAAAACTCTGCTTCGGCACAGCAAGTGAGCTCCAACGTGACGTCCTACACAGAACAGATTAAGAGCTTGTCAGATCAAATCAATGAATTCAAAGAATTGACGAAAGAATTTAGTGAAGAATTAACAACGTACCATATATAGAAAAAAATATATTCGTGATACGTCAAATGGCTGCTGCAAGTTGATTGCAACAGCCATTTCATTGTTTTTATATAGCAAAGCACTTATTTAATAAGTAATTCATCTAAAACACGTCCATCGACATCTGGAAGGGCAACTTTAAGCAACTTGGCAAATGTCGGGGCTTCATCAACAAGATGTGCATGATCCAAGACAGCGCCTGAACGAATATCTGGACCCATAGCCAAGAATAATGTTTTTAGATTCTCATGCTCAGGTAAAAATCCATGATCACTTCGATAACAATTGGGAAGCTGCTCTCTTGGCACTACAATTTGGTTGAGTGTATGATTTCTAAAGATATAACCGTCCTTTGCTTCAAGTATAAATGAATAGGGACCATCAAGATGATGGCTTGCAATAATTTCTTCACGCGTAAAAAAATGTTTGATGGGGGAATTGTTCATTTCGACAAAATCAGATAAGACTTGTTGGACACGGGAATACAAGGTCGTATTTGTCGGATTTTTAAGCTGTATCTGAACACTTCCACCAGCAGAATTTGCGTAGACATCATTTGATAAGCCTTCTTTTTTAAAGAGGGTGTTTAAAAAGATGACATGGCTAAAATCATTACCCCCGTGGTCGCCGAGAAGTACAATATTGGTCGTGTTATAAAGACCAGCAGATTTTAGCGCTTCTATGAGTCTACCAAGTCGCTGGTCCATTTTATCTAGAACATGGTACGCCTCGTCTGAAAAGACACCATGCACATGTCGGATTGAGTCAAGTTCAGTAAAATGGATACCCATTAAATGTGGCTTTTTTTGAACAATAATATCCGTACTTGTAGCTTCGATAAAGTCATCAAGTTGGGGCTGGCTTTTTCCATTGAGCAGATGTCGGTGCTTTAAGACAAGGGGTAACATCGACATGCTACCATTTTTTAGATAAAGCGAGAACATACTTTTTCCATGGTCAGACCAAATCTCAGGAATATTATAGTCAATTGCCGATTTGGCATTAGCCATCACCGGCCAAAGAACCGAAGCTGTCTTTAAGCGCTTTCGTTTTGCAGCATCAAAAAGAGTCGGGACCTGAATAGACTTTTTATGCCAATGCCATTCTTGACGTAACGGATCCTTTGGATTTGCGATTTCATTATGATAAATCCCATGGCGATAAGGATAGGTTCCTGTTATAATTGAAGTATGGCAACAATAAGTAAGCGAAGGATAAATCGATTCCACAGATTTGATATAGCTACCATGCTCCATAAAGTATTTGAAATTCGTTAAGGTACGAAGGTAGGATAAATCTTTTGCATTTAAAGCATCTAGAGATATAATTAATAAATTATTGATCATAATTTCCTCCTATACAAGTTGGGTTTCTTTAATTATACTATAGATATAGTAACGGAACAAATAACAATAAAGCATATGACACCATATATAAGTTACAGTAACAAGGAGATTAAGCCAATGATGAGAAAACGCAACCTTATTCAACAAATGAATCGGTTTATTTTATTAAGACAGATGATATACTTGATTCTTTTTTTAGGAATCATTAGTGGGTTAGTTTATTATATACTTGTACAATATCATATTATTAAGAGCCAAAAGACAATTGAACCGATTGTTATTATCAGTGCAATCTTTGTGTTGGCATTGATTAACGGGTTTTTACTCCTAAGAGATGGAAGCTTATATCGTCGCTTTATTTTTAATACGGAAAGTAGAGAGCATGCGTTTACGCATGTTGAAAAGCTCAATCAAGATTTGCGTGCACAACGCCATGATTTTCTCAATCATATTCAAGTGCTCTATAGCCTGATGGAGTTAGAAGAATATGAAGAAACACGTACGTATTTGAATCACCTCTATGGAGATATTATTAAGGTGGGCTCAAGAATTAAAACAGAAAGTGTCTCGGTGAATGCACTTTTACAAGCAAAGTCCAATGAAGCAGAAAAAAAAGGGATACAATTTCAAATCCTTCTTAAATCCCAGTTATCCAATATACCTATCGGAGAGTGGGAGCTATGCCGTATCCTTGGCAATCTTATTGACAATGCATTTGATGCATTAGATAATTCGAATAAACCCAATAAAACGGTAACGATTCAAATTTATGAGGCCATAAAATCTATTGAAATACGTGTCCGAAATAATGGACCCTTTATTCCGGAACACATGCGCCATAAGATTTTTGAGGCAGGCTTTAGCAGTAAGGGAGAAAAAGAAGAACGGGGTATGGGACTTTATATCGTTAACGATTTGTTGGAAAATCAAGGGCATAGTATTGTATTAGAACAAGAAGGAGACGTCTGTTTTCATATTTCATTAAAAAAGTGATGTTTTAATCCGGTTTTTGATGTTTTGAGGCAGGATGAGTTGTAATTTATTCTAAAAGGCGTATGATGAAGCTATAGATGTAAATTAGGAGGTGCATTATGGAGTGGATAGCAATAATTCTTATAGTTATAGGAATTCTATTATTAGTTGCAGAAATCTTTATTCCTAGTTTTGGTATTACCGGTGCATTAGGAATTGTACTAATTATCGTTGGGGTGATTATAACTGCAGAAACCTTTATGGCAGGCATCATTATATTTGCAGTGATTATTGGCGTTGCAATGGTCTTGATGATTCTGGCGTATAAATTGGTTTCAACAAAGGGAAGTCCTTTTGTGCTAACAGAAAATCTTCATGAAGATACACCAGAAAATCTTGAGTATTTTAAAGGAAAAAAAGGCGTGGCGATAACCCCGTTAAGACCTTCGGGAACAGGAGACTTTGATGGTGTACGACTCGATGTGCTAACCAAAGGCGAATTTATTGAAAAAGGCACAAGTATCCTTGTAGATGAAGTTGCAGGCAAACGTATCTTTGTTAAAAAAGTTTAGGAGGGTTTTATATGAGAATATTTACATTGGGAGTGGCTAATCTGCCTCAGGAATTAGGAACATTGGTTATTGTTGGTTTGGTTGTATTAATCCTTGCTATTTTCTTTAGTGTCATACCAATCCGTTTATGGATAGCGGCTATTGCATCCAATGCAAAAGTAGGGATTATTACACTGATTGGAATGAAGTTACGTCGTGTAAAACCATCCAATATTGTACTACCGCTTATCCGTGCAACCAAAGCAGGTTTAGATGTATCTATTAATCAATTAGAATCCCATTATCTTTCGGGAGGGAAAGTAGGGCGAGTTGTTGACGCGCTTATTGCAGCTCACCGAGCGAAGCTAGAATTAAGCTTTGAACGTGCAGCGGCCATTGACCTTGCAGGAAGAGATGTACTAGAGGCGGTACGCATGAGCGTTAAGCCAAAAATCATTGAAACACCGGCAGTTATCGCAGTGGCAAAAGATGGTATAGAAGTTAAAGCTATTGCACGAGTAACCGTTCGCGCAAACCTTGATCGCCTCGTGGGTGGTGCAGGTGAAGAGACAGTGATTGCGCGTGTTGGTGAAGGTATTGTAACAACAGTAGGTAGTGCCGAAAGTCATAAAGAAGTTTTAGAAAATCCGGATTCAATATCGGAGCGTGTTCTTAGCAAAGGACTGGATTCAGGAACGGCATTTGAGATTTTATCCATTGATATTGCAGATATTGACTTAGGTAAGAATATCGGTGCCCGCCTTCAAATCGAGCAGGCTGAAGCTGACAAGCAAATTGCACAGGCACGCGCAGAAAAACGACGCGCCATAGCTATTGCCCAAGAACAAGAAATGCGAGCACGGGTTGAAGAGATGCGTGCAAAAGTTGTCGAAGCAGAAGCAAAGATTCCGTTAGCGATTGCCAAAGCATTTGAAAATGGACAATTGGGTATCATGGATTATTATCGAATGGAGAACATTAAGTCGGATACTGCAATGCGAGAAGCCATTAGCGAAGGCAGTGAAGAATAGGTGGTGCATACCATGAAAAAAAGATCTGAGGAGTATAAGCATTATTCAGAGGTGGATTATAACCAGGAACAAAAGAAAAAAGTATTGAAGCATCCCCTTTTAAAAGGCGCTTCAAAAAAAGATCTAAAACGCGGAATAATATATAGTGAAGTATTAGGAAAGCCGAAAGGTTGGTAGTTGACAATGAAAGTATTAATTGCAGATGATGACAAAAGCATGCGCTTTGTTCTTCGAAAAGCGTTAGAAAAACATGAGGATATCAATGTTGCATGTGAAGTAGATAGTGGAAGTAAAGCTGTGGTAGCCTTTGAAAATGAAAAATTCGATGCTGTTTTTTTAGATGTAGATATGCCGGAGCTTGACGGTATTGAAGCGGCAAAAATGATATTGGATATTCAACCAAAGTGCATCATTGTTTTTGTCACCGCATATGAAAGGTATATGCAGGATGCATTTGAACTATATGCGTTCGATTATATGGTCAAACCGTTTAAGTTAGAACGGTTGACACAAACGATTAATCGAATGCGCCATTTTATTAGTGAGATGGATGAAGTAAAGCAAGAAAAAGTTGAAGCCATTAACAATGATCTACTCCTCAAAGTCCATGATGGGATGGTCGTCATACGTCCTGAAGAGATTCTCATGATTGAACGTGAGAATAGATGCTCGGTTATTGTTACAGCAAAAGAACATTATAGTATAAACAAATCCCTGGCTGAACTTGAATCTATTTTACCGGAAGATGAATTTTTACGCACGCATAAATCCTACATTGTACGTTTGGATAAAATAGAAAAATTAAATGTATATGGTCGATGGACTTATGTGGTTAAATTAAAAGGAACGAAGAAAGACGCTTTGTTGACCAAAGAAAAAGCAAAAATTCTTGAAACAATTTTTAATCCACTATAAGTTGAGTGCGTGACAAAAAGCTTTCTGTCAAAAAAATAAAAATCAAAAAAGCAGATGCATGTACAGCTTTGGCTGCAGCATCTGCTTTTAATATGGCTTTTAATATGGCATCCCATAAAATAATATGAGAATTATTCGATAACATCGCCCATGGAGTACATTCCTTTTGGTTGATGGGCAAGGTATTTGGCTGCGTTAACGGCGCCAACGGCGAAAATTTCCTTGGATTGAGCAATATGGTTAATTTCAAAAACTTCATCTTTGCCGGCAAAGATTACTTGATGCTCACCAACAATGGTCCCACCACGTAGAGCATGTATTCCGATTTCTTTTTTTGGACGCTTGATGCGTTCTTGACTACGATCATAGGTATAGCTATATTTTTCATCAAGAACTTCATTGATGGAATCAGCAATATAAAGTGCTGTGCCGCTTGGGGCATCCACCTTTTGATTATGATGCTTTTCAATAATTTCAATGTCAAAATTTGCACCTGTAAGCACCTGGGTAGCCTTCTTGACTAAGTTTGCCATTAGATTGATACCAAGGGACATATTGGCTGAAAAAAGAATAGGGATCTTTAATGCTGCTTGGTGGACAAAGGCAACCTGTTCTTCATTAAGGCCGGTAGTACAGACAACGACACCGATGTTTTTGTCAATGGCTGCAGTTAACATTGGGATGACAGCTGGAGCGACGGAAAAGTCAATCACGACATCAGCATCAACATCGCAAGCCTCTAACGAGCTAAACACCGGATAGTCAAAATGCTTTGTAGTGTCTAAATCAATTCCTGCAACAAGTTGTGTACCCGGGTCATCAGCAACGAGTTTTGAAATGGTATGCCCCATCTGTCCGTTGCATCCATGCATAATAACTTTTATCATTCTTGCACCTCAATTCCATAATCAAGGAGGGCTTGCTTTAATAAAGCTTTATTGCTTGGTGCCATTTCGTATAAGGGCAGTCGACATGGACCAACTTCCATTCCCATCATATTCATAGCTTCTTTTACGGGGATAGGATTGGTTTCGGAAAAAAGGTTGGTAATAATAGAATGTAAGGATAATTGCGTGTGTAAGCTTTCTTCTAAGCGACAATTAAGATAATGCTCTACAATATCATGTGTTTGCTTTGGCAGAATGTTGGCTACTACAGAGACAACACCTTTACCACCTAGGCTAAGAAGGGGAAGGATTTGATCGTCATTACCAGAGTATAAGTCTAGCTTGCCTTCAAGCTCGGCTACAACATTCATAACATGACCGATATCACCACTGGCCTCTTTTAGAGCCACAATATTTTCAAATTGAGTCAGTTCTTTTAGGGTGCTTGCTTCAATATTCATTCCGGTGCGGCTAGGGACATTATATAACATAATCGGAATGTTTACGCTATTGGCAATGGCCCCAAAATGTGCGACAAGTCCGCGTTGAGTTGTTTTATTATAATAAGGTGTAACTTGTAATAAACCATCAGCACCTAAACGCTCGGCTTCTTTGGATAGATAAATCCCGTGTTGGGTATCGTTGCTTCCGGTTCCTGCAATAACAGGAACACGCTTATTGGTTACCTCAACAGCAGCGCGTATACATGCGAGATGTTCCTCATCATTCATTGTAGAAGCTTCACCGGTAGTTCCACAGATAATTATGGCATCAGTACCTTCGCTGATTTGCCAATCAATAAGTTTGTGAAGCTTGTCAAAGTTAACAGAATAATCTTCATTAAAGGGTGTAACGATAGCGACCCCTGAACCTGTAAATAAAGTCATAGTATCCTCCTTCATAAAAAAAAGTCAGCATGTGCTGACTGTGCGTTACCATAATCGAATTATTGGTGTAACGATACACAGGTAGCACTCCATCTTGTGTACAAGATGACAGTTAGTAAGCTTTTAACTTAAAAACCAGGATCTAAAGTCACAGGACTATATTCCTTCGGCATATTTACCTTTCAGAAAATATCAAAAATACCTGTGTATCTCCATTATCCTACTGATTAAACATGCACCTCTACCAACAAATAGTTGATGTTCTTATATCAACAATAGAATAACACTACTAGAAATAAAAGTCAATTAGATCTTTTCTTTAATAATTATAGCATATTTCTTTGAAATATCACTAGGTATATAGTAAAATGATAGAGAAGAATTGAGGTGATATTCGATGAAGCTTAAGCGTATTTTTGGTATTATTATAATATTGATTATATGTCAACTATTATTAAGTTATTATATCTATGAATATACAATGTTTGAGCATCCGACAGGAAAATTTTTCCTCATCTTTGTGACGAATTGGATATTGATTATTTATGCGGTCGGATATATATTTAGGGATTATACCAATCTGTTTTTAACATTAAGACGATTTGATCGGAATTTGGATACAACCACAATACTCTATGAGCTTCTTAAGGAACTTGCGGGAATTGAAAATAAAGAAGAGATTTATGATAAAATACTGGAAGCGGCGTTAAAATCCATACCCTCGGGAAAGATGGGCTCAATTTTATTAAAGCATGATGAATACTATGTATTTGAAACGTCCAAAGGATTTAATCATGAATATCTTGAGCTGATTCAACTTCGAGCCGAAGAGACGGGTCTATATAAATTGACAGATGGCAAGATGGATAAAACGGTAGTGATTAAGGACATACATCAACTTAATCAAGGATATATGGATAGCGTTCAGATTGAGTTATTAAAAAAAGCCGGAACGGATAAAGTGAATTCCTCTATTACAGCGCCAATCAAATTGCGCCAGCATGTCATTGGGATGATTAGCTTGGATTCAACAGATCATAATGCTTTTGATCGTAGTGATATTGAGATATTGGAACTGTTTGCCTTTGAAGTATCCAAGTTTGTCCAAATGTATGAAACAATGGAGTTAAATCTTGTTATGTCCCGTTATGATGAACTGACCAATATATGTAATCGTAGATATGGACGTGAACAGCTAAAACGTCTAATGAAAGCAAAGACCCCATTTGTCTTGGTTTCAATTGATTTAAATAACTTGAAAGCGGTTAATGATATGTATGGTCATGATGTCGGTGATGCATTGATTCAAAGTTTTGTAAAAAACACAAAAATTTTTATTAGTAAGGATGATATTATCTCAAGATATGGTGGAGATGAATTCATTATCATTTTTCCAAAGCACACACCGCTAGAAGTAAGGGTGATACTGGATGATTTGAAGCATTATTTAAAGAATCAATCGATTATGAACGAAGGTCCGCCTATCAGTGTTAGTTTTAGCTATGGCCTTGTCGAATATCCGAGTGAGACCATTAATTATGATGAGTTGTTAAAAATAGCGGATGATCGGATGTACAATAATAAACGAGAGAAAAAAGAGTATACTAACTTACACTAGATACTTTTGACTATGAGGAGAAGACATGTTTGGTGACATAATATATGTGGAGCGTAAGCCGTTATTGTGGAAGTCTGTTGAAAAACGGGCAAATCCAAATTCGAAAAGAATCGATTATATCATTTTTCGTACAGCAAAGTATCGTCATTATGGGATTGATATTGGATATGGACGAGTAGTCCATTTTCAAGGCGATAGTTTTTGGAGCCGACATGAATGTCGGGTGATTGAAAGTTCAATGGAAGAATTTTTAAAAGATGGAACGCTAGGGCATGTGGCGAATTTAGAATATTCTTTTTCAAGAGATGAAGTTGTGCGAAGAGCGTTAAATCATGTGGGTTCAGATTTTGGCGGATACAGTATTAAGGATAATAATTGTGAACATTTTGCAAGATGGTGTGCGACGGGAGTTCGTAGTGCAAGACAGTCCATTTTATATAATTATTTTCCTGCATCAGAGATTATCTTTTTGCGAACACTTGCTGTGGGTAACTATATGGGACGTATACTTTTAAAAAATTTTTTTAATGAATAAGCATAATCTAAAACAGGTACAGTAAGGAGCTTGATTTGAATTCTCCTGACGGTACCTGTTTTTTATATAAAGGTCTATAGTATTTTATGATGGGCTTAGTTTATGCTTTTTCATAGCGAATACGTGTACGAATCTGTTTTTCAGCGTCTTCCACAGAGATGCCTTTTCTTTGTGCATAACTTGTTACTTGATCCTTGCCGATGTGGAAAAGATCATAATATCTGGAGCGTGGGTGAGCAAAGTAGAGACCGCTAACACTTGCACCAGGAACCATCATATAGCTTTCGGTTAATGTCACTTGGCTATTTTTATCTGCATGAAGCCACTCAAAAAGTGTCAGCTTTTCAGAATGATCGATAAGGGAAGGATAGCCAAAGGCTGGTCGTATTCCTTGATATTTGGCCTGTAGGAGATCTTCTTTGCTTAAAACTTCATCTGCAGCATATCCCCAATAATGCTTTCGAACGTCTTCGTGAAGCTTCTCGGCAAAGGCCTCAGCTAGGCGGTCTGCAAGAACACGAACAAGTAAGCTGTTATAATCATCGTGGTGCTCATGATAAGTCTGAACTAGTTTTTCGACACCAATACCTGCGGTGACGATAAAGCCACCGATGTAATCGGTTATACCGGCAGATGAGGGAGCGATAAAGTCCGAGAGGCAAAGATGCGCAGAATTCTCCTTTTGCTGACGATAATTATGTAAACAATAATCACCATCGGGTGTGGTGATGATGATATCATCACCTTTAGCATAGGCGGGATGAATACCTAGAACACCCTCAGCAGTTAAACTTTGGTCGATTGTTAATTGATCAAGGAGTTTTAGTGCATCATCATATAATTTTTTAGCCTCTTTCCCGATAGTTGGATCTTCGAGGATATCCGGAAAGCGCTTTTTCATTTCCCAGGCGGTAAAGAAAAATGTCCAATCAATATATGGGATTAGTTCCGGTATTGTAGCTTGTATTTTTTTGATTCCGATAAAATTAGGTTTATGTATAGTTGAGTCATCAAAGCAAAGCGCTTCTTTTAATGCTACGGCTTCATTGTAATCGAGTAATTTGGATACATGTTTTTTAGATACTTGGCTGACACGGTCGTACTCTTCATACATGGAATCTACAAAAGCTTTATGATGCTGCTGGTCCTGAAGCTTTTTAGCTGCTTCTACACCTTTGGTGGCATCTTGAGAATATACAACAGGGTGGCTATAATTGGGCGCAATTTTAAGAGCTGTATGTAGCATAGATGTCGTTGCACCACCAATTAGTAGGGGAATGGAAAAATTATTTTCTTCCATCATTTTTGCCATTGTTGCCATCTCATCAAGTGATGGGGTGATGAGTCCACTTAATCCAATCATGTCCACATTTTCTTTTATGGCTGTCGCGATGATTTGTTCAGGTGGAACCATAATGCCAAGGTCAATGACTTCAAAGTTATTGCATTCAAGTACGACGCTAACAATATTTTTTCCGATATCATGGACATCGCCTTTGACGGTTGCCATAAGTACTTTTCCGGCACTGGTTGACGCACCTTTTACATTTTCTTCTTTAATAAACGGGAGTAAATAGGCGACAGCTTTTTTCATGACACGAGCGCTTTTAACGACCTGGGGAAGGAACATTTTCCCGCTGCCAAATAAGTCGCCGACAATACTCATGCCATCCATCAAAGGTCCTTCGATGATGGAGATAGCATTGGGAAGTTCTTGCCTTGCCTGAGCCAAATCCTCATCAATATAGGTGGTAATTCCTTTGATCAAGGCAGTGCTTAAGCGTTCGGTTACGGGTAGGGTTCGCCATGTGTCAACAGCTTTTTCCTTAGTTTCAGACCCTTGTGTCGTAAGGGTGGCAGCATAATCTAGTAAAGCATCGGTAGCATCTTTTTGGCGATCAAAAAGAACATCTTCGACTTTACTTAAAAGTTGTGGATCAATATCATCATAGATTTGGATCATTCCCGGATTGAGAATAGCCATATCCAGACCCGCTTGAATGGCGTGGAATAAAAAGGCAGAGTGCATAGCTTCACGAATGACGTTATTACCTCTAAATGAAAAAGAGAGATTGCTTAGTCCACCGCTGGTTTTGGCGTAGGGGAGATTTTTTTTGATCCATCTTACGGCATCAATAAATTCAATGGCATAACGATTGTGTTCAGTAATTCCTGTAGCAATGGCCAAGATATTGACGTCAAAGATAATGTCTGCCGGGTTAAAGCCTAGACGATTAACGAGAAGGTCATAAGCGCGCTTAGCAATCTGAATCTTACGTTCAAAGCTATCGGCTTGCCCGTGTTCATCAAAAGCCATAACAACAACAGCAGCTCCAAATGCTTGAATGATACCGGCTTGATATAAAAATTCGTCTTCGCCATTTTTTAAACTGATTGAGTTGACAATGGGTTTACCTTGAATGGATTTGAGTCCTTCTTCGATGATTTCCCATTTTGATGAATCAATCATAACAGGGACACGGCTGATATCAGGTTCAGATGCAATAAGTTTGAGAAAGGTTGCCATCTCTTTTTTACCATCGAGTAGTCCATCATCAAAGTTGACGTCGATAATTTGGGCGCCGTTTTCTACTTGATGTCTGGCGATGTCTAAAGCTTCTTCATATTTTTGTTCGCGAATTAAGCGGGCAAATTTTCTTGAGCCAGCGACATTGGTACGCTCACCAATATTAATAAAGTTGAGTTGTGCATCGATAGTTAGTTCTTCTAATCCGGCGATACGGGTTTTAATGGACGGTTTTTTAGGAACTCGGGGGGCATAGTTTTTGAGCAAATCAGCAATAGCCCTAATGTGCGATGGCGTGGTTCCACAACATCCTCCAACGATGTTTAACGCATCGGCTTTAGCTAATTGATGTATAAATTCAGCTGTTTGTTCAGGCAATTCATCATAGGCCCCTAATTGATTTGGAAGTCCGGCGTTGGGGTGGATGCTGACATAGAGTGGCGTGATTTTTGCCAGTTCTTTGACATATGGAATTAAGTCTTTTGCCCCAAAGGCACAGTTTAAACCGATGCTGATAACATTTTTGTTTTGCATTGAAGCGTGAAAAGCGGATAAGGTTTGACCGGAGAGGGTACGTCCGCTTTTATCAGTTAGGGTTCCGGAGAGCATAATGGGAAGTTCAATACCTCGTGCATGAAAGACTTCATCACAGGCCATGAGTGCAGCGCGGGCATTGTGGGTGTCAAAAATCGTCTCGATAAGTAAGAGGTCTACTCCACCATCAACTAAGCCTTCGATTTGAGTGATGTAAGATTGTTTGACATCATCAAAATGAACACTTCGATAGCTAGGATCTTCAACTTTTGGGGACATGGATAAGGACTTATTCATCGGACCGATGCTTCCCGCGACAAAACAGGTTCTAGAGTTGGTTTTATAATAGGCTGTGAGGGTATCTTTTGCTAGTTTTGCGGCTTCATAATTAAGCTCATAGGCGAGTGCTTCAGTATCATAATCGCTCTGTGAGATTGAAGTTGAATTAAAGGTATTGGTCTCAATAATATCGGCACCAGCGTTAAGATAGCTTAGGTGAATGTCTTTTATAATATCGGGGCGCGTCAAGACAAGAATATCATTGTTCCCTTTTAGATTGACAGGGTGATCTATAAAACGCGCTCCGCGATAGTCGGCTTCATCAAGTTTATAGTTTTGAATTTCCGTTCCCATAGCGCCATCTAATATAAGAATACGCTGACGGAGTGTGTTTAGAAAAGTTGTCATCATATCTGCCTCCTTTGATTGTATTATATAATAAAGCATATCCACAAGAATAGCAATATTTATCCGACAAAAAGGATTCATGTTAGGCAATCGATAGAACAAATGACAAATATAGCTTGATGTTGATGTGGGTTATCATTTATACTAAGAGCAGATGTTTAGACGATAAAGTAGTTTAATTAGGAAGGGAAAGCGATGAAAAACAAAATAAACAACAAGGAATTTGGAATGTTAACCTATGGAATTACGCCGCCTAAAGCACATCATTCTCACGAAAAAATTCAAGAGATTGCCGCGCGTCAAATCAAGCGGATAGAGCAGCTGAATGTGGATGCGCTAGTTATCTATGATATACAAGACGAAAGTGATAGAACGGATGAGAAGCGAATCTTTGACTTTATCGAAACGGTTGATCCATCAATATATGCCAATGAGTATCTCAAAGTGCTTAAGATGCCAAAAATTGTCTATCGCTGTGTTGGAAACTATGACAAAAAAGATTTTGTCCGATGGCTCAATTCAGGAGAAGATCAATATAGTGTATTTGTAGGGACGGCTTCCAAAAGTCAAGCGATTACTATATCTCTTGGAGAAGCCTATGAAGAAGCTCAACAAACAGAAAAGTCCCCACTACTAGGAGGTGTAGTCATACCGGAACGTCATTTTGAACGACGTGATGAACCCAAGCGCTTGGCAAGAAAAGTAGAACAAGGGTGTGAGTATTTTATCTCACAATGTGTATATGATGCATCTATAAGCAAAGCATTTTTGCGAGATTACAAAAAGTATTTTGAGGAAAATAATTTAGATATTAAACCGATTATTTTTACACTGACGCCATGCGGCTCGCCAAAGACACTGCAATTTATAAAGTGGTTAGGGATTCGAGTGCCAAAGTGGGTTGAAGATGACTTGCTTGGGGCCAAAGATATGCTTGATCAATCCTTAAACCTTATTGAAGCTTTTTTCGCAGAATTATCAGTATATGCAAAAGAGCTAGGAATACCAGTGGGATGTAATGTAGAAAGTGTATCCATTCGTAAAGTGGAGATTGAAGCATCAATAAAATTGGCAAAAGATATTCGTGAATATATTAATCGAAAAAAAATGTAGTGCGCTTTTAAAAGCGCACTACATTTTTTTAAAAAGTATTATAACAACTTAAATAAGTTTTTCAAGGATTTTGTTGCTACGTGTGATGAATGCGGACATCTTTTCAGGATCTAATGTCTTATGGCTAATCATAGCTAAATCATAGAGTTGCTCGCAGAAAAGTTTAACATCATCGTCTTTTGTACTATCATCTTTATGTTCAAGAATATATTGAACCAAAGTATTATTTTTATTCAGTACAAGTGTCTCTTCGGTAGGTAAGTCACCCATGCCCATACCCATCATACCATACATTTTAGTCATATCCTGCATGCGTCGAGACTCTTCTGCCAGTAAAATCATGGCAGAGATGTCCTTGGACTTTAAGGTTTCGACTTGAATTTTCATATCGTCTTTGGACAAGGCTTTTTTGAAGACACCTTCAAGAGCTTCTTGAAGTTCTTTAGCTTCTTCTTCAGTATGTGTATCTTCACCTTTTAATGTATCTGTTAGGTCAGCATCTATACGTGCAAACTTAACATCTGTGTTTTTCATTTCCATCGTACTAATAAAGGGTTGATCAATGGAGTGATCCATGATAACTGCATCCATCTCATGGGATTTGAACATATTGACATATTGAGATTGGATTACTTTATCGGTGACATAATATACCTTGTTCTCATGTTTTTCTTTATTGGCTTCTAAGTATTCAGGAAGCGTAGTGAATTTATCATAGATAGTTTTGTATAGGATGATATCCTTTGTTTTTTCGTAGAATTTTTCATCGCGTAGGCAACCAAATTTGATAAATGGATGAATATCGTTCCAGTACCCTTCATAGGCTTCACGTTCTTTTTTGAAGATACTATTCAGTTTATCAGCTACTTTTTTAGCAATATAGTCGCTGATTTTCTTGACAAACCCATCGTTTTGCAAGAAGCTTCGAGAGACGTTAAGAGGAAGGTCAGGACAATCAATAACACCTTTTAACAATAGTAAGAATTCAGGAATGACTTCTTTGATATTATCTGCAATAAAGACCTGGCTGTTAAAGAGCTTAATTTGTCCTTCCATTGTGTCAAATTCATTGCCAAGACGTGGAAAATATAAAATCCCTTTGAGACGGAATGGATAGTCCATGTTTAAATGAATCCAAAACAGCGGCTCTTTGTAATCAAGAAATGTCTTACGATAAAACTCCTTATATTCTTCGTCTTCGCATTCGCTGGCTTTTTTTAGATACAGTGGTGCAGGGTCGTTTAACATTTTGGGTTCATCAGCGATAATGTTCCCATCGTCATCTTTTTTGGGCTCTTCATGGATATCAGTTAAGTAGATAGGATAAGGCATAAAAGAACAGTATTTTTCAATAGTTGTACGTAGTGTCCAGCTGTTTAAAAATTCTTTGCCTTCATCACTTATGTGAAGAACAATCTCTGTACCAATCTCAGACTTAGTTCCTTCTTCAAGTTCGAACTCTGTTCCACCATCACATGTCCAGTGAATAGGTTTTGCACCGTCTTGATAGGATAGAGAGTGGATTTCAACAGTTTGTGCAACCATAAAGGCAGAATAGAAACCAAGACCAAAGTGTCCAATAATCTGGTCTTTGTTTTCTTTGTCCTTATATGTATTAATAAAGTCTTCAGCACCGGAAAAAGCGATTTGGTTGATATACTTTTTAACTTCTTCATCCGTCATACCAATACCGGAATCTTTAATCGTAATGGTTTTTGCTTTGCTATCTAAGAGAACATCAATTTTAAAGTCGTGTCCTTCGGGAATGCTGTATTCGCCCATTCCATCAAGTTTTCTCATCTTGGTCATAGCATCACTGGCATTGGAGATGAGTTCACGCATAAAAATATCGTGATCGGAATAAAGCCATTTTTTTATAATCGGAAAAATGTTCTCACTATGAATGGATAAACTACCTTTTTCTTTGCTCATAATAACCTCCTGTAGATTAAAATTCTACATATATGATAACGCGAGAAAAACAAAAAGTCAATAGAAAATTAGCACTCGATTTAATCGAGTGCTAACAGGGTGGAGATGCCTTGCTTTTTAAAGAAGCGAAGCATTGAATCATCAAAGTACTGTTCAGCTGTTTTGTCAAGCGTGAAGGAAGCATAGTTCGTTCCGGTAATAATGCGAATCTTATTATCTTCATAATTGAGGGTAAAGATAAAACCTCCAATCGCTTGGGATTCATTAAAACGAATTCTTTCCAGTGTTGAATGGACAGCATTTGGATGTAGGGAAAAGGTGATTTTCATTGAAGTAGGAGGCTTTTGACCGCGAATCAGGTTAAAAGCGTGGGCTTTAAAATCCTTCCACCGGATATGCGTCAGTTCGTTTAATCGATCAGGGTCATCTGTATCTAAAAAGTCTTTGCGCACCTGACCGTCAACGTGCACTTTAAAAAGTTGCACAAGTTCAAAAGAGACGCATAGGAATTCGTCAAAGACCTCTTCTTTTAATAATTTTTGCATAACCTGTTTTGTATCTTCTAAAATAAAACTAATCACTTTATGACCATCCTTTATTATTTGCTTTGTTCTTACATTATAGTATGAATTTTTGGATGTGGCAATGTTATCGGAGAAAGGTTTTTCTTGACAGCGGTGCTAAAATCCGATATCCTAAGGATATAATTTAATTTAAAGAAAGTAAGAGGACTTTTTATGTATGTGTCTTATTCTTTTGAATAAGAATTGAATAATTTTTGCAACAGGTAACCAGACAGCGACAAGGTCGCTTTGTTCTTGTGTGCAAAATTACATACATATATAATTTCGGTTTTACATATACTATTTGAGGCTCGTAGATTGTATCTATGGGCCTTTGTGTGTTTTTTTGCGCGCGATTTATTTATTCGTGGAGGTAGAAAAGATGAATAAAGCAATGCTAGAAACACTTGAATTTTATAAAATACTCGAAAACATCGAAGGCTTTGCGATTGCTGATGAAGCAAAAGCTATCATTCGAAAGATTACGCCAACAACAGATTATGAGCGTATCGAGCAACAGATGGAAGAGACGACGCAGGCACGCAACATTTTAAATGCATCGACATCAATTCCTTTATTAGGCAATAATCATATTGAACAGCTTCTTATCAAGGTAGAAAAAAACGGTATTTTACAACCGGAAGAACTTGAAAGTATGTACCATATGATGGTGACAACGGACAAGATGAAGCGATTTATGCAAGAGCAACAGTTTTTGGCGCCGACGATTACAGCGTATGCTTTGAGCATGTATGAGTATAAGGAGATAAAAGAAGAAATCAATCGATGTATTTATCAACATCGTGTGGATGATAAAGCGAGTCCAAACCTTGGAAAAATCCGAAAGCAAAAGCAGATTGTCGAAGGACGTATGAAGACAAAGCTTGAGACAATGACTAGCTCAGCGAAGATAAAAAAATATCTACAAGATAATACGGTAACCATGAAAAACAATCGATATGTTCTTCAAGTAAAAGCCAATTATAAGCAGATGATTCCAGGAACAATCGTTGAAAAATCAACGACGGGATCGACTTATTTTGTTGAACCGATAGCGATTAGTCGATACCAAGAGGAGCTACAGCAGCTTGTGGTTGAAGAAGAGCAGGAGATTTATCAGATTTTAGCGTATTTAACTGCATTGATCTATGAGCAGATGGTAGGTATCAAAATCACACTTGAGACATTTATTACCTATGACGTTATTTTTGCAAAGGCAAAATATAGTCAATCCATTAATGCAAGGAGTGTAAAGTTAAATACGGATAACCGTATTCATATTGTTCAGGGACGTCATCCTCTTTTGGGACATGAAGCGGTAGCACTTGACTTTGACATTGGTGTAGGTTATCAAGGACTGGTTATCACCGGTCCAAACACAGGCGGGAAAACAGTAGCGCTAAAAACAGTAGGACTTTTTACAGCGATGGTGCAATCAGGAATTCATGTACCGGTGGATGAAGGAAGTGAATTTGCGATATACGGACAAATCCTTGTTGATATTGGTGATGGTCAAAGTATTGAGCAATCTTTGAGTACATTTTCGGCACATATTCAGCAAATCATCCGAATTCTCAAATCGGCAAATCCGTATAGCCTCGTTATCTTAGATGAGATTGGCTCAGGAACAGACCCTGTAGAAGGTGAGGGCTTAGCCATAGCTATACTAGAGAAGCTCTACGAACAAGGTGCTACTATTTTAGCAACGAGCCATTATGGCCAAGTTAAAACGTTTGCCAAAGAACATGTAGGATTTATCAATGGCAAGATGGACTTTGATGTAGTCTCTCTTCAACCGACGTATCAGTTAATTATGGGAGAGGCAGGAGAAAGTAATGCTTTTGTCATAGCGCTAAGGCTTGGCATGGAAGAACAGTTAATTCAACGTGCACACATAAAGACGTATAACAAACCATATCAACGTTTTGAAAGCCATAACATCAGTGCGCCCAAGCAAATAGTAACAGGAATAAAAGCTAAAAAACCAAAAACAATCAAAGCGATAGATGCTAAAGTGACAGAGGACGATAATAAGAGACTAGCTTCACAAGAGAATATACAAATACGTCCCTATCAGCAAGGAGATCAGGTAGAGATTGCATCTATGCATGCCAAAGGTATTGTATATGAACAAGAAAATCATAAACAAGAAGTTACCGTGTTGGTTAAGGATAAAAAAGTAACCCTGCATCGACGGATGTTAACGCTTAAAATAGCAGCAGAACAACTATACCCAGAAGGTTATGATTTTGACATTCTATTCAAGTCAAAAGCATATCGCAAAAATAATAAATTAATGAGTCGAAAATATGTAAAGAACCAAAGTTATGAAATTGACCCGAATGACTTATAGTCGAGGAACACAATTCCCATATGTACGAGAATCTGTTATGATATAGGGTATAACGAATGTATGGATATGGGAGGATTACCATGATGAATTTAGCTAAACTCAATGATAAAATCCGGACACTTCAACACGAAATTGAAGGCAACAAAGTGTTGATTGATCGGCTTCATAGTGCAAAAAAATCACTCAAAGAGCGCGAAGATGAAAAAAAACATATTGAACAACGACTGAAAAAAGAAGAAAAAGATGTAGCGATGCTAAAAGGTTTAAGCTTTGCCAATCTTTGGCATACGCTAGTCAATAACAAGACGGAGCGTATGCATGAGGAAGAAAAAGATGTTCTTAAAGTTAAACAAGAACTTGATCGTATTGATGCCGAAATCATCGCAGAGCAAGAAGAGATTCAGCGCGTAGAAGGACAAGTCCAATCCTTGGATCAGCTTGAAGATGGCTATAAAGCCCTTATTCAAGAAAAAAAGACAGCACTAGAAAATAGCGGTAGTGATGTATGGGAAAAAATAGAAATGATTGAACATCAAGTTGAAGAAATTTTACATCAGATAAAAGAACTTGGGGAGGCGCTACATGAAGGAGAAAAAGCGCTAAGTCAATCCGATGATATATTAAGTTCCTTACAATCGGCGGCAAATTGGGGAACATATGACATGTTTGGTGGCGGAATGCTTGCAACGATGGCAAAACGTAGTCACATGGATGAAGCACAGAAAAAAATATATACATTCCAAAACACCCTGCGACGCTATAATCAAGAGTTGCAAGATGTGGGAGAGGCATATTTGGAAGCGTTTTCACATGATGGATTTTTACGATTTGCCGATTGGTTTTTTGATGGATTCTTTGTGGATTGGACGGTGCAAAGTGAGATCAATCAAGCCAAAGATCAAGTAAGTCAGACCAAACAGGCAATTTGCAATCTCCAACAACAGCTGAATCAGCAATTTCAAGAGTGTGAAAAGAAAATGGAGCGGCTATTACGTGAAGAAGAAGCACTTGTTGTTAATGCAGAAGAATAATGTTAGAATAGGTGTGCATTAGTAAGATTAAGGAAGGTGGAATTATGGATAAAATACAAGATTATTTTGAATTTATGAAATCTGCGACGACAGCAGTACAAAGTATAGATACAGTAAAACAAAGGTTTAATGCCAAGGGTTTTACTGAAATTAAACTGGAAGACTTATGGATGCTAGAACCAGGCAAAAAATACTATGTGTCACCTTATCCATCCATGATGATTGCATTTACCATGGGAAAAGCTCGATTTATAACCAAAGGCTTCAACATTATTGCCGCACATACAGATAATCCGGCGCTTCGTATTAAACCTGAACCGGAAGTGGTTGAAGAAGGGATGCTTACCCTTAATGTTGAAAAGTATGGAGGTCCGATATTAAATACATGGTTTGATCGTCCCCTTTCAATTGCAGGACGAGTAGCAGTAAAAAGCGAAGAGATTTTAAAACCGAACATACTGCATGTGGACTTAAAGCGTCCGATTATGACCTTGCCTAATATTGCAATACATATGAATAAGACGGTCAACAAAGGACAAGAGATTAAGATACAAAAAGAGATGCAACCTTTACTAACGAATTTAGTTGAAGAGCAAGTAGGTAAAGATTATCTATTGAATATTATCGCAGATGAGTTAAATATTCATCCTTCTGAGATTCTGGATATGGACCTTTTTGTCTATTGTGCAGAAGAAGGCATTGTTGTAGGGGCAAATGAAGAATATATCTCATGCCCTCGTATTGATGATTTGGCCATGGTCTATGCGGCAATGGAAGCGCTTATTGAATCCGATCACCATGAAGGCATTAACATGGCTGTCTTTTTTGATCATGAAGAGATTGGAAGTATGACGAAGCAAGGCGCAGATTCTATGTTGCTTGCTACGGTTATAGAGCGTATTCGTATGGGTATGAATCGAACCCAAGAACAGTTTTCAAGACAGACCATGGAAAGCTTTGTCATATCAGCGGATGGAGCACATGGATTACATCCAAATTATAAGGAAAAAAATGATATAACCAATAAACCAATTATCAACGGAGGAATTGCCATTAAGATTAGTGGGAATAAATCGTATGCATCTGATGTAGAGTCTATTGCCGCTTTTCAACAACTATGCGACTATGCAGGCGTCAAATATCAAAAATTTATTAATCACTCAGATGAAGCCGGAGGAAAAACACTGGGACCATTATTGACACAATATATGCCGGTGCATGTTGTAGATGTTGGAGTACCTATGCTTGCAATGCACTCAACACGTGAGCTTATGGGTAGGGAAGACTTCTTAGACACCCTTGAGATTTTCAAAAGTTTTTATAAAATGCACGACTAAATATCAAATATGTATGGGAATGATAATTGCGTTGCATCACTTTGAAGCGTATGCTATAATATATGGTAATTAATACTACATCTCGATTTGCGAGAAAGAGAAGGAGATAAACTTCATGAAATACAAAATTATAGGTGATAGCTCATGTGATATAAGTGATGCAATGCGTCAAGAGATGAGTATAGAGTTGGTTCCGCTGACGCTCGAAGTGGATGGCGTACGTTATGTGGATGATGATACTTTGGATGTGGCTTATTATATGCAAAAAGCAAATGCCAGTTCCACAGTACCAAAATCTTCTTGTCCATCTCCCGATGATTACATGCAGGCGATGGCGGGGGAAGAAGATGGCGTGTTCGTTATCACTTTAAGTTCAGAATTAAGTGGAAGCTATGGCAGTGCAATGCTAGCAAAAACAATGGTTCAAGAAAAAAATCCTGAAAAGAAAATTCATATTATCAATAGTCGAAGTGCATGTTCTGGTGAGGCGCTACTCGCACTAAAGCTCTATGAATGTACTCAATCAAACATGGAGTTTGAAGATATTGTAGAGGAGATAGAAGCGTTTCGTGATGCGATGCAGACCGTTTTTGTACTTGAACGTATTGATCATTTGCAAAAAGCAGGACGTATGTCAAAAATGAAAGCAACGATTGCCAATATGCTTCATATCAAGTTGATTCTTCGTGCAACAGACAAAGGTGAGATTGACCTTGTGTCACAGGCAAGAGGAACAAAAAAAGCCATAGATAAAATGATCAAATCCATTGGAGAAATTGGAACGGTAACCAAAGATAAGGTTGTTGTCATCGCCCATTGCCAGGCTCAAGAACGTGGTGAGCAGGTTAGAGAAAAAGTCCAAGAGCTTTATGAGTTTAAGGAAGTCATTCTTGTGGCGATGCGAGGGTTAAGTTCTAATTATGCTAATATTGGTGGAATTGTAATAGCCTATTAAAAAAGAGTCAAGCAAAAGAACGTATGTGATAATAGAGAAAAAGATGTGTGCAATACATTGCATTCATCTTTTTTTGTTCTGTAATGGGGAACTTTACATGAACATTCACCTATACATTATAGGGCATATTTCCTTTCTTGCTTTCTTAAGGAAGTAAGGGTATAATGTGGGTGTGACTTTTGAGAAGTAAAGAGTTAATGTGATTATTAATAGAAAGGTAAGGAATTCATTGAAGATATATTTTGACGTACATACGCACACGACAGCAAGTGGACATGCTTATAGCTCACTTGAAGAAAACATACGTGTTGCCAAAGAAAAAGGATTGACCTACTATGGTGTGTCGGACCATGCACCGATGATGCCGGGGTCAACGCATTTGTTTTATTTTCAAAATCTAAAGGTATTGCCACGCAAGATGTATGGTGTTAATATCTTACGTGGTGTAGAAGCCAATATCATTGATGAGGATGGACGTATTGATATGCTGCCTTCTGGGTTAGAACATCTAGACTATGTTATTGCAAGTCTACATCCGCCATGCATTGATTATGGAACGATAGAAGCCAATACCAATGCCATCATTGGTGCCATTAAGAATCCAAAAGTAAATATCATCGGTCACCCGGATGATAGCCGATATCCCTTGGATTATGAAAAAATCGTTAAAGCAGCTAAAGAGTACAAAGTCATGCTTGAGATTAATAATAGCTCTTTGGTTCCGGGAAGTTTTCGTGCGGGAGCTAAGGAGAATGTACAGACCATCTTAAAGTGGGCAAAAGTATATCAGGTTCCGGTTATCTTAAGCTCAGATGCCCATGTGTCATGTGACGTAGGAAATTTTGACTATGCGTTAGAGGCGATTGAAGAAGCAGAGTTCCCAGAAGAACTTGTGATTAACACAAATGTTGACCTGTTTTTAAACTATATCGCTTTACGTTATTAATTTAATGTGATAAAATTTAGGTATAACCTTATTTAAAGGAGAATAGATATGAGCAAAAAGATAAAATCCGAGGAAGTCGATCTTCTATTTCAATCTGTCCTTGCACTAGAGACGATTGAAGAATGCTATTTGTTTTTTGAAGATGTATGCACAGTCAATGAATTACATTCATTAGCACAACGTCTTCAGGTGGCAAAAATGTTAAGAGGACAACATACATATTTAGAGATAGCAGAAAAAACCGGAGCTTCAACAGCAACAATTAGTCGAGTGAATCGCTCACTTAACTATGGGAATGACGGATATGATATGGTCTTTCAACGTATAAACATCGAAGAACAAGAGTAAGAAGGACATATTTTGACAGACTAATTCATGACGAGTTAGTCTGTTTTTGAGTTTAATGAAGAAAAAAGCGAGGAGGTCGTAAGCATGTACAGTATTAATCTCTTATTTGTAGAAGATGATGAGCGAATCCGAGAAATTGTACGCAAATATTTTGAAAAAGAGTCATTTCATCTGTATGAAGCGGGAACAGGAAAACAAGCACAGCAATTATTAGAAGAACAAGACTTTCATTTGATTATTTTAGATGTCATGTTACCGGATACAGATGGTTGGTCGCTACTTAAGGGGATTCGAAGAGAAAAAGATGTTCCTGTAATTATGCTTACGGCGCGTAGCGAGGAAGAGGACAAGCTATTTGGGTTTGAGCTTGGCGCAGATGACTATATCACAAAGCCTTTTAGTACACGCTTACTCTTAGCAAGGGTCAAAGCAGTACTTAAGCGCAATAATATTCAATCGGTTCATCATGAGATTCAGATAAATGGTATACGCATGAATAAAGACTATCGACAGGTCTATGTCGGTGATCAAAAACTGGATTTGACTCCTATTGAGTATAGTCTCTTAATGTATTTTATGGATAACTTAAATATTGCCCTAAGCCGAAATCAAATCTTAAATCATGTTTGGGGATATGATTATTTTGGTGATGAGCGCACGGTAGATACGCATGTCAAACGGTTGCGAAAAAAACTGCTTACTCAAAGCGATTGTATTGAAACGATTCGTGGACATGGATATAGGATGGTGAAGGACGAATGAAAAGATCAATAGCCAGGCAGATATTTATGGTTTTTTTAGGATTTGTTATCGCCTTATTTATTTTTTCAGGGATAGCGATACGTTTTTTTCTTCCAAACTATTACCGCAATCAAAAAATGAATGAACTGGAATCTTATACCCAGATGATTATTGAAGCCAAAGACCAGAATAAAGCGCTAGAAGAAATCATTGTTCTGTTTGATCAAATGCGCCAAGAGATTGGTGGAGAGGTATATACGATTGATGGGAAAGGGCAGGCAAGCGACATGTTTCGCCGGGGATTAGGACGCAATCGTCCAACGCTTGAACATAACTATACATGGGAAGAAGATATTCTCAGTGAAACCTATGAGAATAAGCTAGGCGTTCGCATCTATGCCTTTGGTATCATATATGATAATCAACGCCTTGTGTATGAAGTATCCATCACTTCCCTTGAAGAAGCAGTACATGTAATGATGCAGTTTTTTGTCTACTTGTTTGTCATTGGATTGATGATAAGTGTGATTGGAGCGTTTTTTATCTCAAGGCAGATCTCTAAACCCATACAAGAATTAAATGCGCTGGCACTACAAATGAAAGATAAAAAGGTGCATGATGTGATACTGTCGACGCGAGAAGATGAAATCGGTCAGCTCAATCAGTCCCTTATGCTGATGTATCAAGAACTGTTGTCCAATATTCAGCGCCTGGAGTCTGAACTGACAAAAGAACGCGCAGTAGAAAAAATGAAAAAGCAGTTTTTAGCGCAGGCAACCCATGAATTAAAAACCCCGATTTCAGTGATTCGTGGTTATGCAGAACTGGTATATGATGGAATATATAAAGACGAGGAAGAACGAGACCACTATATAACCAGTATCTATAATGAGACAGAAGCTATTAGCGGATTGATTAATGAGATTTTAGATTTTTCTAAAATGGAAAATGGATTTTTTAAGATTTATCCAAGTGCAGTGGATACAAGTGCTTGGGCAGACCATATTATAAAAACATATGAAGAATATATTAAAATCCATGGTTTAGAGGTGGTCTGTGAGATGCGCCTTAATCATGACATGATAGACATAGACACAAACCGCATGGAGCAAGTCATAAAGAACCTTATTGCAAATGCGGTTGAACATGCGAAATCAAAGGTCATTATAACATTTGCATGGGTCAATCAGCGACTCTATATTGCTGTAGAAAATGATGGTCCACCGATTGCATCTGAAGATATGCCCTATATTTTTGACAGCTTTTACAAACGTTCCGGAAAAAAATCAGGGACAGGATTAGGACTTGCAATTGTCAAACAAATTGTTCTTCTCCATCATGGAGATTATCGCGTCGAAAACACGGAAGAAGGCGTTCGATTTACTGTGGTTATCTAGGACTTTTTCTTCGTCTTTTGGGGTGCCTCTTCTTTGAGATAGTCATCAATTAATGAAGTAATCATGTGCTTTTGGGCAGAGGCCTGTATGGTAAATAGATAGGAGGTTGCAAAGATAGAGAGCAGTTTACGCTGTTTTTCATCCTTGACATCTTTAAAGAGGTCTTGTGCAACCTTGACGGTCTCTGTCGTGTGGTTTTCAAAAAGTGAAAAATGGGCAGCTTCGGTTGCTACAATCGCATCATGAAGCTCCTTCAAATTATCAAACCCTTCGGGTTTTTTTGTCTCTTCAGACATAAACATGTCTTGAATTGGAGTTAAGAGCTCCTTAATATCTCCAATAGATAAAATCGGTTTGAGGTAGTATATAAACAGCATCAAGATAATATGATCATTGGTATATTTTTTTTGTTGGTTGGTGGCAATAAGTTATACTTACTATAGTTGTTAATCATTGTCTTGGTGAGTATCTTATCTTCGGAAGAACGCTTGAATAATCCCAAGTGTTCGTTCATAAACGTGGTCACTTGATCCATATACAAATCGATATTTGGAATATCTGCAGAAGAGATACGGTCAAAATCTTGAATCATTTTTAGTTGATCTATGATATAATCATCGAAATTTTTCTTTTCCATGATGGGCCTCCCCGGATGGTCATTATAAAAATAAACGTCGTATCTCTATATTATATAGTAATAAATACTAGATGTAAACAGAAAAAGTCAGTGTAGAATATCTGTTCGTCTTATGTTATGATATGGGGTAGAATACTCCACAAAGGGAAGGTGCACTTATGGATAAATACGCAACACTGAATGAACCGCAACGTCAGGCGGTGATGCATACGGATGGTCCATTGCTTTTATTAGCAGGAGCAGGATCAGGAAAAACACGTGTATTGACACATCGTATTGCATACTTAATTGAAGAAAAACATGTATTGCCATGGAAAATTATGGCGATTACGTTTACCAATAAAGCAGCCAAAGAAATGCGAGAGCGTGTGGACCGTCTCATTGGAGAGGGCGGTCAAGACGTCTGGGTGAGCACGTTTCACTCCTCATGTGTTCGCATCCTTCGTCGATATATCGATGAGATTGATTATGATCGTAATTTTAGTATTTATGATACCGACGATGCTAAAAAATTGATTCGTGAGATTATGAAAGAATATAATATTGACCCCAAGTATTTTAAGGAGTCTATGATCTTATCAGAAATCAGTAGTGCCAAAAACCAGCTTATCGGTCCCAAGGCTTTTCAAAAACAAGCCGAAGGCGATATGCGTAAGGAAGTCATTAGTCGTGTCTATAAGGAATATCAACAACGTTTGGTAAAAAATAACGCGTTGGATTTTGATGACCTCTTGTGTAAAACCGTTGAACTTTTTGAACAGCGACCGAAAGTCTTAGAATATTACCACAACTTGTTTAGCTACATCATGGTGGATGAGTACCAAGATACTAATGGTGTTCAGTTTCGCCTCGTAAAACTACTGGCGGATAAGCATAAGAATCTTTGTGTGGTAGGAGATGATGATCAATCGATTTATCGTTTTCGAGGGGCAGATATTCGTAACATACTGGATTTTGAATCTGTATATAAAGATGCAAAAGTTATTCGCTTAGAGCAAAACTATCGATCAACCAAGAATATCTTGGAAGCAGCAAATGAAGTGATTCGTAATAATCGAAAACGTAAGGCAAAGAAGTTATGGACGGATAATCCGGACGGGGAAAGAATCCATCATGTTCAGGTTAATTCAGAATCCGAAGAAGCTAGGTTCATTACCGATACGATTGTGCATGGAATTGAAGACGAAGGACATGAGTATTATCATTATGCCATTCTCTATCGAACCAATGCTCAGTCCCGATTATTGGAGGAAGGTCTGGTGCGTTCAGGGATTCCTTATCGATTAGTTGGCGGAGTATCATTTTATCAGCGAAAAGAGATCAAAGACATTATTGCATATCTTAAAGTGTTAAATAACAGCACAGATGAAATAGCAGCAAAACGAATTATTAATGTTCCTAAGCGAGGCATCGGTAATACCACGGTTGAACGCATTCAAGAATATGTCAGTATCAGCGGTCAGTCCTTTATGGAAGGGGTTAACGATATTGAGAGTATTCCTAATATTAGTCGAGGTAAGAAAAATGTCGCAGAATTTGCCTTGATGATGCATGAACTAAAGATTTTGGCAGATCAAGGAAAGCTTAAGCGCCTAATGGAAGAGCTACTAGAGCGTACAGGATATATCGAAAGTCTTAAGGCAGATGATCCTCTAAAAGCAGAAGAACGTTCAGATAATATCGGTGAACTGGTCTCAAAGCTGTATACTTATATAGAAGAAACTGAAGCGGCAGGGGAAGAACCAACCCTTAATGCCTTCCTGGAAGATGTTGCCCTGGTTGCAGATATTGACCAAATGGAAGATGATGATAATAAAGTTATCTTAATGACCTTACATAGTGCAAAAGGACTAGAGTTTCCTATTGTGTTTATGGCGGGAATGGAAGATGGATTGTTCCCAAGTTACATGAGTATGAACTCCGGGCTTGAAGAGGATATTGAAGAAGAGCGTCGTCTATGTTATGTAGGAATTACACGTGCCCAAGATAAGCTCTATATGACCAGCGCACGTTCTAGAATGCTCTATGGAAATACCAACTATAACCCGGTCTCCCGATTTGTCGCAGAGATTCCAAAAGAACTGCTTGATAGCAATGCGGTCTCAGGTCAAAGCGACCTAGAGAGTCAAGGTATATATAATCCTATTGAAGAACGTGCTCGCCGTAAGGCAAGTTTTAAAGAGAAACCTTACAACATGGAATCTAAGATTCCGGCACCGGAAGGCGTCGTCTTAGATTATGATGCCGGAGATTTAGTTAAGCATCCAAAATACGGCATCGGCCAGGTAAAATTGATTGAAGCTGGTGGTGCAGATTATCAAGTTACGGTGAACTTTCCAAGCCATGGTAAGAAAAAGCTGATTGCTAGTTTTGCCGGTTTAAAAAAAATATAGATAAGGTCTGTTAAAAGTTTCAACTTATGATATAATAAACATATGTATGACAAAGTAAGGAAATGTTTTTGTGGAATACAAAAAATGAGAAGGGACGTGAAGAGGAATGATGGATTTTATGAAAAAAGATGACTTAGTGAGTTTAAAGCAAGTCGAAGATTTTCTACAAAGATTCGGCAAGAAGGCAGATGTTCAAGAGAAGAGAGCAAAGACTTGGTTAATCATCAGTATAGCGATCCTTGTGTTAGCGGTTGCAGCCGTAGTCGTGTATAAGGTATTCTTCTATGAGAGCGACGACTTTGATGATTTTGATGAATATGATGACGATTTTGACGACATGGATTATGATGATGATTATGACGATTTTGATGACTTTGAAGACGAAGATGACTTCGTTGATGATCTAGAAGAAGATCTAGAAGAAGCACAAGACGATGTAGAAAAGTAATCATATGAATACACAAAGAACTGCTCGAAGGAGCAGTTCTTTTAAATGTAACAGTAAGTGCTATAGAGGGAGGAATGACAATTCAATGAAAAAAAAGCAAGAATTTGTAGGTGTTGTAGAGAAAGTTGACTTTCCCAATAAAGGGTATGTCAAAGTAGATGAAGAAACGGTTATCGTAAAGAATGTAATCCCCGGACAAAAGGTGCGTGGGATTACGACAAAACGACGTAATGGCAAATTCTTGGGGAGACTTTTAGAAACGGTTCAACCAGCACCTGATGCAGTTGAGGCGCCTTGTCCGGTTTTTGGAGAATGTGGAGGATGCCTCTACCAATCCATGCCTTATGAAAAACAATTGCAACTTAAGGAGACACAAGTACGCCAGATGATTGAAAAGGTGACCGGACCTCTTGAAGAACGCTATGAAGGCATTGTGGCAAGTCCTGAGATATTTGGCTATCGTAACAAGATGGAGTACTCCTTTGGCGATACACAAAAAGACGGTCCCCTTGTCTTAGGCATGCATAAGCGTGGAAGTACCTATGATATCAGTCCTGCCGGTGAGTGCCAAATCGTACATGAAGACTTTAATAAGATTCTTAATTATACGGTTGAACGCTTCCGCCAAGATAATCTAACCTATTATCATAAGCGTAGCCATGAAGGTTACCTGCGTTACCTTCTAGTTCGACGAGGCGTCAATACACAAGAGATTATGGTAAACCTTGTCACCTCCTCCCAGCTAGATTATGACCTAAAGCCTTGGATAGACGGTCTAGTTCAATTAGCTGAAGAGGACTTAGACCATGCCTTGGTATCTGTGGTTCATACCGTATCTGATACTTTGTCCGACGCAGTAAAGCCGGAAGATGTACACTTACTCCATGGGCGAGACTTTATCTATGAAGAGCTTCTGGGACTGCGCTTTAAGATCTCTCCCTTTAGCTTTTTCCAGACGAATTCACTCGGGGCTGAGAAGCTCTATGATGTTGTCCGCCATTATATTGGTGAGACGAAGGATAAGATTGTCTTTGACCTATATTCCGGCACCGGAACCATTACGCAACTCTTAGCTCCTGTTGCTCAAAAGGCTGTCGGAGTCGAGATTGTTGAAGAAGCGGTAGAGGCTGCTAAGGAAAATGCAGAACTTAATCAACTGTCTAACTGCGAATTTATCGCAGGTGATGTCCTAGCAGCCCTTGATGACTTAACAGACAAACCGGACTTAATCGTCTTAGACCCACCAAGGGATGGCATTCATCCAAAGGCTCTTCCTAAGATTATCGACTTTGGTGTAGATACCATGGTTTATGTTAGTTGTAAACCCACATCCTTAGCTAGAGACCTTGTAGTCCTACAAGAAGCCGGATATGTGGTTCAGAAGATGACCTTAGTTGATTTATTTCCGCATACGTATCATTGTGAGGTTGTGTGCCTGTTGCAAAGACAATGAAGGAGGAAAAAATGTTTACAGAAAAAGAACACAATTTAGCAAATGAAGCATCCTTAACGGCATCTTTGTTAGGAAATGGGTTGAATGCACTAAGAAAAGCCGATTTATATAACAAGGGACTCTACTACCAGGCGTTCTTTTCACTTTCTATTGGTATTGAAAGATTGTTAAAAATTATCATCATTAATAAATATAGAGCGAATCATGATGAGGTTTTTCCTACTGATATTAATCCCCGAGTATTTGGACATGATCTTATAAAACTTTGTGAGTATATTGGTATTAAATTTGAAAGTAATCCTTTGCATATTAAAATGGTTACATTTTTAAATGATTTTGCAAAAAAATCACGTTATTATAATATAGATAGTATGATGAATACAAATGTAAAATATGATGATCCGCTTTCTGATTGGTACTTATTATCTGAGGATATTTTAAATTCTTCAAAGAAGAAAAATATTATCCAAAATAAACAGGAATTCGCAAATATAATAGACTCCGTCAGCCTTATTAGATTTAATGATTTGCAGGGTAATGAAATAACAAATGCAATGGGGCTATTAGATGAATTTGAATCAAGGAATATAATTCAATCTTATTCTGTTCAATTTATGTTTGAGATTATTACTAAACTAGTAGATGAAATTAGAATATTGGAAACCCAAAAATATATGATGCCTGTATTGTCCGAATTTTTCACATTGTACCATAAATACTGGAAACCATATGAAATCAGAAAAAAGAAAGACTGGCTTAGAGTATAGATTTTTAGCCAAGGAACTACCAGCTACATACGACATCATTATTGTCTACTCAAGGCATTGCGAGGTTGTATGCCTGTTGCAACGTTCTGAGAGATAAAATAGAATAAAAATTAGTGAAAGCCGTGAGTTGAAATCAGCTCACGGCTTTTTTGCACCCTATATTAGAAAAGGGATTGATATGAAAAAACTTAAAAGGATAGAACCTACCAAAGGAGAAAATAAAAAGTTGAAGGTTGCTGCGTATTGTAGGGTTAGTACAAAATTTGAAAGCCAGCAAAGTAGCATTGATTTACAAATATCTAATTATAAAACGATCATACAAAGTAATCCTCACTGGGAATACGCAGGAGTTTATTTTGATTATGGCAGTGGACTAAGGCAAAAAGGTCGTTCTAATTTGGAGAACATGATAAATAAGGCTTGTTCTGGTGAAATTGATTACATTCTTACCAAATCTCTCAGTAGATTATCTAGGAATGTTTTAGATACATTAATTATCATAAGAAAATTAAAAGAAAGGGGCATTAATATGTATTTTGAAAATGAAAACCTAAACTCAATTGAAGATGAAGCAGAATTTGCAATCACTCTTAGTGGCGTTCTAGCTCAGGAAGAAATCAGAAATCTTAGCGAAAATATTCAATGGGGCTATCAAAGGAAGTTTGAAAAAGGGGACATATTTACCAAGTATAAAAATTTTATGGGTTACAAATGTGAAAACGGCAATTTAGTTATTGTACCTGAGCAAGCAGAAGCCGTGAAAACAATATTTAATCTATATTTAGATGGAATGACATTACAGCAGATAAAAGAGCAGTTAGAAAGCCAGCAAATCAAAACTGCTACGGGAAAAGATATTTGGGCAACTTATGTTATCCAGAAGATGCTTAAAAATGAGAAGCATAAAGGGTGTACCATGTTTCAGAAAACTTATACTGAAGATTATATTACTGGAAAAAGAAAAGTGAATCATGGAGAGAGGGCAAAATATTATATAGAAGATACGCATCCTGCTATTGTATCAAAAGATATATTTAATAGAGTACAAGAGGAAATGAAACGTCGCGAAAGAATTGTGCGTTATGATGATGGAAGTATAGAAGTGTCAAAGAGCAAATTTAATAGCAAGTACATACTAGGCAATTTATTAGTATGTGGGGATTGTGGTGCATCCTATCGTAGAAGAACGGAACGTGGCAAAGTGTTATGGAGATGTGCTACAAGAATTGAAAAGGGCAAAGATAAGTGTGGATTATCCCCTACGATAAATGAAGAATGGTTAAAAGAACAGCTCTCAGAGCTGATTTGTGATGGCACTTATGATGAAAGTCTAGTGAAGAGTAAGGTTGATAGAATTGAAGTTTATGATGGACATATTTTAGTTAAAGGATATGCTGGGGAAAGTATAAAGGTTTGTTTATAGTGAAACAAGAAACTGGAGATAAAATTCTCAGGAATCGTGGTAAACCAAGAAGTGGACTACTATGAATAGTAAAATAGGAGTAGGGTGTCTTCCCTGCTCCTATGAACGAAAGGCCAAAACTAAAGCTGTCGATATAGTTGAGGGTTTTAGTTTTGGCATTACATTATTTTTAAACATACTGTAAAATTATGTATAAACCACTGATTTACTGTTGAATATTGTTTGGAAAAGATATACAATTATACCAACAATGTTGTTTTTATTGTTGTTCTATTTAGGAGGTATAATTGTGCTGTCAGTTAATGAATTATTAGATATTGCAAAGCGTGAAATTATAAACCTCAAGGCCGGTGAGATTTTCCTTGTTCGTGATTTATTTAAAGGTTACCAATGGAATAGAATTTCTCGTAGCGACCGACTCCTCCTGGGCACCTTATTTCTCAACTATATCAAAAGTAATGATATAAGCGTTGTCCCGATTGAAAAGACTTCATCTGGGCAGCAGAGATATAAATGTCTTTACAAATAATTGCCGTTGGGAGGAATTATAATATGTCTAAAATTACTCAAATTGAAAAAGGGATTTTTATGAAGCTGTTTAACAGAAGTGGCTATGTATTAGATTTTTCTACAAATGATTTTGATGTGTTTACATTAGAAAGTGTTGGCATTGCGTTATGCGAAACTTACAAACAATCTAAAGGTAAATCGTTAATGGCTTATATTAGTGAAGCAGCAGAAGATGATATTATAAAATTATTAAAAGATTTATTAGAATATTATGAAGCACATTTTGAATATGAAATTGAAAATGATGATGACTATTCAAAAGTATATAAGCGATGTAAAGATATAATGGAACGTCTCTTATATAATAAAAGTCCGCTTACCCCTGTTGCAGTGAATTTGAAAGAGAAATTCTCAAGTGAATATCTTTCTACACAAATTGATTTAATGTTAAAAATGCAGTCTGAAAATCCAACAGAAGCAATTGGAAAAACTAAGGAATTGGTTGAAAGCTGTTGTAAAACAATCCTCGATGAAAATGAAATTGAATGGGATAAGAACTGGGATGTAGGACAGTTGACTGGTGAAACAGTTAAGCTTCTTAAACTTATGCCTAAAGATATACCTGATACGGCACCTGCAGCTAATGAGATGAAAGCTATTTTAGGAAACTTACGTGGGATAGCTACAAACTTGGCGGCACTACGTAATCCGTATGGCAGTGGACATGGTAAAAGTGCAACTTACAAAGGTCTTGAAGAACGCCATGCCAAACTTGCTGTAGGTAGTAGTATCACTCTGGTTAGTTTCCTTTGGGATACTCATGAGAGGAGATGTATTTAAAGCAGTGGAGCGAATTAGTGAAATAACCAAACGTGATATCCTTGATTTATTTCAAAATGGAATTGAACGTGATATAGACATATTGTTTGAAACAGAAAAAGCTACCTATTGCTATTATGGACGGCTTGAAGAAATTGAATTTTTGGAAAGATTATATGATTTAAATAGTATACCTAGTTTAGATTCGAGATTTTCAGATGCAAAAGGTGATATTTGGCAACACACAGTAAATAATGACGACTATCCTTTTTGCTGGGTTTTCGAAGATGAGCGCTTTGAATTAAAAGACGGAAGTGATGAAAAATACTTGAAATTTATCTGTGAGATATTTCATCCTGCTGTTAGGTATGAAAAAGGATATTGGAAAGAATTTCTTGATGAAATTAATAAATTATTGCAAAATGACGGGTATGAAATTTATACTGAAAAAAAGATATCTAACCGTGATATCTATGGGTGGAGAGTGTTTAATCCTAAAGAAAACAAATTATTTATTCCATACTCACTGCGTAATCAAAAAGGTTTAAAAAATAAAAAAATATCTATTAAAATGATTGCAAGGAATCAAATCTATCAGTTATTAGAAAAATACAATAATACTTATCGAGAAACAAATGAAACTGGTTGGAACTATGATATTACAACTAGTGAAGAAGTTTTTAATGATATTCGTCAGTTTTATATACCTAAATGTTATAATGAAAAAAACCAGTACATAGAAACTTCCAACCTAGAAGAGTTTGTGCTCCACAGTTCCCCGTATTGTGTGATAGATATGATAGAGTTTTTCGAGAAATATAATTCTGACTCTGATTTTGAAGTGCAAGTTAATGCAATATTAAGGCTAAATAATATTGATTTAAAGCTTATCAACGGTAAATTTGAAAGTTTATTTAATAGTCAATTAGAAAGCGTTATGATAGCACCAATACAAGAAACTGGACTGAAAGAGTTAATTCAAGAATCTACAAAATATTATGATGATGGTAATGTCAAAATTGCGGTTGAAAAGCTTTGGGACGCTTTTGAAAGGTTAAAGACATATTATTTTCCGACTTTAGATAAAAAGAAATCTACAAATAAAATTATTAAGGATATTGCTGGCGATAAAAAACCATATATTGATGTATTTGAAAAAGAATTTTTTGAACTTACTGCGATAGGAAATAACTTTAGAATTCGTCATCATGAAACTAACAAAATAGATATAGAAGACAATAGGCATTATGATTATTTCTATAAGCGTTGCCTGTCGTTGGTTTCACTTGCAATTCAATATTTGTGCGATTAACTGTTTGGAGGAAAACATAATGGAACTAAAACATCTTATTATAAAGAATTTTAGAAACTTTGAAAATCTGAATATAGATTTATCAAATAGAAACATTATTTTTGGTCTTAATGATATAGGAAAAAGTAATTTTTTAGCAGCATTACGTTTCCTACTTGACCGTAATTTTCGTAAAAATGGATTTATAGATTCAGATTTTTACAATAAAGACATAACCAAAGAAATTATAATTACACTTGAAGTAAAAGTTTCTGATGAAGAAGATGACGAAGATAGCAAAAAAATATTTAAAATGATGAAGGGTGCTATTGATTCTAAATCCGATAGAGTATTTTTTCAACTTAAAACTACTTTTGATAGCGAGAAATCCGTAGGAGAACCAACGATGTTTTGGGGAATAGATGTTAATAATCTTGAGGATATTCCAAGTAGACAGTCATATTTTGAAATTGATAAGTACATCAATGTTATATATATAGATTCATCAATTAGGCTTGAAAGTACCTTTAAACAATATTCTAGGGAGATATTTAGAAAAGAATCGTCTTTAGAAGCTGATGAACGTAAAAAATTAGTTAATAATATAGATAAATTGAACTCATGTGTATCTAAACTAAATGCAATTAAAGGACTTAAATCTGATTTGGTTAAAGAGTATAAGAAATTTCGAAATGAAAAGGGGTTTAAAATAGCAATTAAATCTGAAATTGAGATTGATAATCTACATGATAAATTGACTCCATTTATATTGGATGATGAATGCAAAACATATCCTACTGCCGGTGATGGTCGAAAAAAAATATTATCTTACACATTATTAACACTTGAAAACAGAAGAAAAGAAGATGAAATGATAAATGTGTTTCTTGTTGAAGAATTGGAAAATCATTTACATAGATCTATGCAATTGTCTCTTTCATATGAAATTTTTTCGGATAATCTATTTAAGTATTTGTTTTTAACAACACATTCATCTCTTATTGTAAGTCAGATGGATCAAGTAAATCTAATTAAATTAGTTAAAGAATGTGCCGTTGTTGGTAAGTCATTTGCATACTTTGTTCCAAGTGATTATAAAAAATTAAAACAAAAACTTAATCAGAATTTAGCAGAAGCGATTTATGCTGATGTTGTTCTTTTAGTAGAAGGACCATCTGAAAAAACATTATTTGAAAGAATTTTGTACGATAAATGTGAGAGATATGAAAGCCTTGGTGGATATATTCTCGAAGTTGAAGGTATTAATTTTAAAGAGTATTATGATGTGTTAATTGCTTTAGGAATAGATGTGATTATAAGAACTGATAATGATTTGAAATTGTATGAAAAAACAAGTAAAGCAAATCTTTTAGGGGTAAATAGATGTTTGAATTTATTAGGAAAAGAAAAGAAATCTAATATTATTATAGATAATGTTTCAAATTATAAAACAAATATATCTATACAAATCGATAAAAAAAGAGAAATTTTTGACCAAAAATATCCTAATATGATTAAAAACTTTACGAAGAAGAATATTTACTTATCACGGGTAGACTTAGAAAATGATTTATACGAAGCTATACCTAATGTAATGGATAATTTGTCAAAAGAAAATAATAGTTCCATGACTGGAGTTGATTATCTTCAAACAGCCAAACTGAAAAATATGATTAAATTATGTCAAAAATTAAATAAACAAAACGTTAATTCTATATATAACCATGATAGGTTTGAGTGCTTGAGAAAGCTGGTGGAATTATGTTGCCAGTAGATAAAGAAACCAGAGAAAAAATTTTAGACTGTAAAGGTAATATTGTTATTAGTGCTAGTGCAGGAACTGGTAAAACTTATACAACAGTAGCAAGAATATTAAGGGATATAGAGAACAACAAAACCTTTAGAACCTTTGCTGCAATTACTTTTACTAGGAAAGCGGCTAAAGAAATTGCAAACCGTCTTGGAATAAATCGAGCTGATGGTTTTGTGGGTACTAATGATAATTTTGTCTGGACTGAAATCATTCAACCCTTTATGTATGATGTTTATGGCCGTGATTTTAAAAAGAAAATAAATCCAGATTATGGCGATGCAAACCAAATAGAAACTTTTGATGAAGGCATTGAGAAAATTCGTGAAACTGGCTTTATGTGTAAATTTAATGATAATCACGAGAACTTTGCCTTTCAGTTGGCATTAGATATATTAAAAAAATCCCACTCAGCTAGTAGATATATGAAATCAAAATATTTTAGGATATATATTGATGAATATCAAGATAGTGATATAGATATGCATTCATTTTTTATTTATCTAAGTGATGAATTAAAAATACCATTGTTTGTAGTAGGTGATATTAAGCAATCAATATACGGGTGGCGTGGGGCATATTGTGATGGATTTAAAAGTTTCTTTGATAAAGATGGCTTTAATTTATTTAAGCTGTGGCATAATTTTAGGTCTAATAAGGCGATACAGAATTACTCAAATATTTTTATGGAATCAGTTAGAGAACAATATACTAAAATTAACTTTAACGAGGAAGTTATTTTATATCAGTATAATAATCAAAATAATGCGTGTAGCTACATAAAAAAGTGGATCGATGCAGGTAAAAAATGTGCGATACTTAGCTTTAGTAATGCCGATGCAAAATCTTGGAGTGATTTTTTAAATCAAGCTGGGGTTAATTTTGTTTATGTTCCACAAGCGCCTCTTGATGATACAAAACTTGAAAGTGAACATATTTGGATTGCTAGAGGAATTGCCAACTATGTGATGGCAAAGAGATATAGCGAGTATGATTTCAAAGATGAAATTCCAATTCCAGATAATTATAAAATATCAATACTAAAAAGTAAATTAATGAATATTAGCGACAATATAGGAAAAAATGAGGATTTTTTCAAGGCAAGTTACGAATTGTACTCATATCTTAGCTACGATGAGGTAACAGAGAAAGTAAAAAATGAAGTAGAAAAACTTTATGAGACAGTAACCGATGAAGAATATATACCAAGCTACAATTCCGATAGTTATTTATTAACCTCCGGAACTATACATTCATCTAAAGGTTTAGAATTTAGTCAAGTAATTATAAATGCAGGTAATTACAACTTCAACAATGATGGTATAAAATATTTGCATTATGTTGCTGTGTCAAGACCTGAAGATAGACTGTTAGTTTTAGCTGAGCGAGGATATTATGCAAGAAGGTATTTAGGATACATAGATGAAGCAATTAGTGATTTAAACAAAATCGGAAATGAAGTTGTTAGAGATGACATTATAAGTTTAGTAAAATAAAAAATTTATAGCTGCAAAATAAAATTGAATCAAATAATTGTGCCGAATAAAGCTTTCAAGTAGCAATTATTTGAAAGTTTTATTGTGCACGATTTTTACCAATTATTAAAAATATACATATGAAGAATCTGAAATAATCCGTATTGCTCGTGAAGCATATGAGGAAGAAGAACGTAGAAATTGTTTGTTGAAGTTCAAAAAACAATTGAGTTAACAAACGTTGCTTCGAATTATGATACTGCATGCAAAATAAGAGCTTATATTGCTGCTGTTGAAGCAAGTATAACAAAAGAAACTTTAGATGATCAAACGGTCCAGTGGATCGATTGGGCTAAGAAAAAAGCTGATTGTTATGATCCTACTGTAGCTAGAAATGATGAGTATTTTGGAAAGCGTGAACACAAAAAAAGTGAAAATGAAAAGGCTCTGAAAAAAAGTGGCTACAGGTGGTAATACAAGTCCATATTATGTTCATTTAAGTCACACGTAGGTAAATAGTAATTGTGTGTTAAAATACAGGAAGAGATAACTTTAAGGGAGAAAAAGTTAATGAAACTACTAATTGAAGAATGGGCCGAAAATAATCTAAATGACAATGCATTTGAAATGATGAAAGAAGCAGTTATGTGTTATAAAATAGGTGTCTATAGAGCCGCATATCTAATGTCATATTTAGCCTTTAAGTTGACGATAAGAGAAAGGTTGCTTTCATCAAACTCAAAACCTGATAGCATAAGTGAGGCATCTTGGAATGATGAAGTTATATCAGTTTTAAGAAATGATGATAAATGGGAAGATTGCATTAATAAAATGGTAAACACCGCTCCTGATAACAACAAAACATGTTTAGGTAAAATTTTTAAGTTTTCAAACAGAGAAAAGGTAAAGAATAATTATGAAACATGGAAATACATACGACATAGTTGTGCACATGGAAAAGAAGAGAATATTTCATCTGCTACTGTAGAACAGTTTTGGAATTATATGCAAAATGATTTATCAGAGTATTATCTATTGGGAGGTGAAAAATATTTAGCTGATGAGTTATACCGAACTTATAAATATTTCTATTCTCTAAAGCAAATGCACTTAAATAATTTATTAAAGGATATTTCTTCTGTTTATAAGGGAGATGCAAAAAAATGTTTTAATACTTTATATACAAAAGAAAAAACATGCTTAACTACAAAACAAAATAATGTTGAGTTTTGGCATGTAGTTTTCTCTTATCCTGATGAAAATATTTCAGATGGTTTTATTGATTTATTATATGAGCATGATGAGTATTTCTTAGATTGGTATATTAAATATCCTAAATTACTTTACATAATGATAAGTAGATACAAGACATTTATTCAAGAACGATTAGCTCAAATTTTGGAAAAAGGGTATTATATTGAACAATATCAATTTTGGAATATTCTTTGTGATATCTTGCAAATTGACAATAACTTAATAGATCTATATAAAATAACTTCAGACTATAATAAATTGAAAATGATAGAAACAATTAATTCCTTAGAACAATCAAAAATTAATATTCTGGAGAAGTATAAAGTATTTAATTTATTGCTTTATAATGCTGGAAAGGATTTGTTTAATAATGATAGTACAGCACAGTGGGAGTATTATTCTTGGAGTAGTGGAAAAGATGACACTTATATTATTAAGTGCTTTGATTATATTGACTGGGATATGGATTTAATCGAAAAAATGGAGAATAGTTTTGATTATCTAAAAGAAAATGTTAAAAGCAGATCAAATTTTGATTCAAGGCATAATGGAAATATACGGATTGAAACTTATGAAAAAATCATAAAAAATAGTAAAGATAAAATAGAAGAAACATGTAAAAACAGCAATATTGAGTTAGAAAGATTTCAAAATATAAATGAGTTACTTAAATAAGCCGATAAAAACCGCACTTTCAAATATTATGAAACAAAATGTTAAATGGAAGAGGTATGAATAACTTTTTTAAAAAGAAAGGTGCCGCCAAGAAACCACCAGCTCCCCACGACATTATTATTGTCTACTCAAGGCACGTTGAAACGATAATTCTGATGACAAATTGTGGTTTGGAAGACGAAAAATAGGGTTTGACCACAACATGCTGTGGTTTTGGAGCAGTTTTCGGGCTTGAAAACGGACAAAAAAGTACCGTTTTTGAGCCTTAAAAAATGGTGAAAATATAGATGACATAGGGTGTTTTGGTTAATTAGAAAGAAATTAAGTATGATGGAGGTATATATTATGGCAAGGAAAGATTATTATAATTGTGAATTGGCTCCGGAGGTGAACTCAATTGTTGCAGCGGCATCAGCTGTATTAACAAATAAAAATGGTGATATATTGTTGCATAAACGGAGAGATAATTATCAGTGGTCTCTTATTGGAGGAGGTATGGAATATGGAGAAAGTATCAGCCAAACCATATTAAGAGAAATAGAAGAGGAAACAGGTTATAAGGCTAATATTGATAAAGTTATAGGAATATATAGCAACCCAAGACATGTAATAGCTTATTCAGATGGCGAAGTTCGCCAGCAGTTTTCAATATGCTTTCATTGTGTTATAGATGGTGGTAATAAAAAAATAAGCAATGAATCAATAGAACTTAGGTTTTTTAATAGAAATGAAATCGAAACGCTAGAAATACATGAATCTCAAAGAACTAGGATTGAAGATTATTATGAAAATAGAGAAAGAGCGTTTATTCGTTAGGGGAAATTTGGATGAATAGAAAAGTAGGAAAAGAACTGTTAGTTTATATAATCATATTTTTGCTTAGTATACTAATTTTGATATATGGAGCCAAGAACAATAACACTATAACAGGTACAGTTGCAATTAATGTAGGAACATCTATATTGGCATCAGTTTTTATATACTTTATATTAAATTTTTTTATTGGGGATCCGTTGAAACCAATTGTTAGCAGTATGAAAGAGATTAAAATGGGATTAACTGATACTATAACATTATTAGGACAAGCATCTAAAACAGGATTAGTTGGTATATGGAGCAATAGATCGGATCTAGAAACTAAATATTGGATTGAAATTTTAAAAGAATCTAAAGGTGATATTGATATTCTTTGTTATGCAATGGCATTTCTTCCAGAACATTCTGATTTTAATTCTTTGATTAGTGAAAAAATAAATCTTGGATATAGTGTTAGAATTTTATTAGGTAATCCATGTGGAAATAATATAAAATCCAGAACAATAGAAGAGAAAAATGAAGGGAGTATTTCTTCACGAATAGAAACCTCAAGACAAAGACTAAAACAGATACAAAATTTTGATAAAATACAAATCAAATATCATGATACTCCACTGTATGCTTCTATTTATAGGTTTGGGGATACTATCTTAGTAACGCCGCAATTGTATGGTACTAGAGGGGCAAAAGCACCTCTTTTGAAAGTGCAAAAAAATGATACAGACTCCTCATTATATGAATCTTACTCTACATATTTTAAATTAGTATGGGATAATGCTATTAGTGAAAATAATATACAAAATTATAATAAATCTGAAAAATAGATTTATTAATTAAAGTATTATTTTTTTATGCTCGTATTTAATAAATGAAAATTTGCAAGTAATAAACAATAATTAATAGGCTAAGCCTTAGGTCAACTTAAGACCTATAGTGACCTGACCCCAATCTTCATACCATAACTTATGTTAGTTTTTGATACTATTGAGTGGTACAAATATGGTATTCGCAATGTAGGTTCTGTTTATGAGTCTTTGATGGAGCGAGAATTTCTAACAATCAATAATAAAACTGGCAAATACGAGCTTACAAATCACGGTAAAGCTGAACTTGAAGAGATATGCCTATGTACCATATATGCATAGGCACAGCAAATATACTACATTTACCGTGTGGGATTTAAATCGATTGTTGGGTACTGATGATAAAAGTAATATTACTTTTCAGGAGTGTATAAAAAAAGTGAAGATATTTGGTTGGAAGTGCTTGAATACATCGATACTGTTTATGATGAAGACTATCTCAAAATATTTATATTATGGGAGATGGAGCTTCTTGGATAAAATCAGGAGACGATGTTTTAGGAGCAAAGTGGCTGTTTTGTATTAGACAAATTTCACTTGAATCAATCGATTATGAAAGCAGTTGGACACTTGGGAGATTCCGTGTCAGATGCAGGAACAGCAGTCTATGATGGAATTAGTATGGAGGATTTTGATGTAGTAGAAAATGTGTTTAGAATAGCTGCATTTTATGCCGAAAGTGATGCAAAAAAGGAGCAGGTTAGAAAAACAAAAGTATATATTAAAAATCATTGGGAAGCAATTATTAGGCCGAATAATGATGAGGCAGCACGAATGGGATGTAGTGCTGAAGGACAAGTGAGTCATATTTTATCGAGCAGATTGAGTAGTCGTCCATTAGGTTGGTCAGAAAAAGTAGCCTCTCAAATGGCGAGATTAAGAGCCTATTCAGCAAATAAGGGAAATATATATGATCTACTAAAATATCGTGAAGAAAAGCAAATGAGAGTTCCTCAAGAAGAAATAAGAGAAGAGTTTGATCGAAGATTCAAGAAAAAACAAAAGACATACACAGATGTATGGAATCATAATACAGCAGCTGGAAGTATAGGTAAGACGGATGGTATGTATTACTTGATGAAAAAACTAAGAGGTATCTGCGGATAAAATATGATATACAAGACCAAGATTAATTCTTATAAATCATACAGAGGGATAGTTCTATCTTTCTTTTTCCGACGATAAATTAACGCGACCAAAGATATTTGGGAAATTGACACAGTGGATAATAAATGCTAATATAGAGATAACATACATGTGTATGTATTGGAGGTGATGAAGTGCCACGCTATGATCCATGCCAAAAGACTAAGCAAGATATATTGGAAACTGCTATGCGTCTATTTTCAGAAAAAGGATTAGAAAATGTTAGTGTGGAAGATGTAGTGAAAGAACTAGGTGTCACAAGGGGTGCATTTTACCACTATTTTAAATCACGAGAAGAATTAATTGCAGGCGTTATGTATAAGTCTTTTCATGATAATAACCCATTTCATACGGTAAGCCAACGGAAAGACTTAAATGCACTTGAAAAACTACATTTTATAATTAAGTTAGACTTTCTTCCTCGCTTAGAGCAAAGCGATAGCATGAGAGCGCAAATGAAGAAGATGTCAAATAATCCTGTTGTATTTAAGAACGAAATACTCTCTCAAGTAAATATCATGTCTATATATATTGAAAGGCTATTAATCGAGGGCAATGAGGACGGCTCTATGTATGTTGCATATCCCAAACAAGCAGCACAAACGATTGCACTTTTAGTTTCTTCATGGTTAAGTCCTTATGTATTTGAGGTATCTTATGAAGAATATGTTGATAAGATTTCATTTTTTCAGCAACTTGGCGAATTGCTAGGTGTGCCTTTTATGGATGATGAAATAAAAGAACTTTTTTTAACGCTCGGTAAACAAGAGTTATTAAAATAATTTACTGCCCTTAAAAAGGCAGTAAATTTTGACACATATACATACATACGTATGTATCAAGAATGGAAAGGGAGACAAATATGAAAACATCTAGAATGCAAGATATTAATGGTAAAGTTTATTCCAATAACATTTCTGAAATCTGCCAAATACCGATAGGTGGGGTATCTCAGTATTTGATGATACGTGGTCAAGATAGTGCAAAACCTGTATTGTTATTTGTTCACGGTGGTCCAGGGCAAGCAGAAATAGGTTATATTAGAAATTACCAAAAGGATTTAGAAAAACACTTTGTCGTTGTGAGGTGGGATCAAAGAGGTGCAGGAATGTCTTATTCTAAAAAAATCTCTAAGGATACATTCAATATAGAAACATTTATCTCTGATTTGAACGAAGTCACGGATTACTTGATTGGGAAATTAAATTGTGGAAAAATCATCTTAGCAGGTCATTCATGGGGTACAATCATTGCAACTTATGCAGTAAAAAATAATCCCAACAAATATTCAGCATATATTGGAATTGGGCAGCATGTTAATTCTGAGGAAGCGGAAAAAATAGCATACCAATACACAAAAGAACAAGCGATTTATCAACATAATAAAAAAGTGATTGGTATGCTTGAACAAATAGGAAAACCACCATATTCCCCTAAAGAAATGTACATACGTGCAGTTTGTCAGGCAAAAATAGGTGGCGTTTTCAGGACGAAGCCAACTAAAAGTATGGGCATGTCATTAATCCTCTCTAAAGAGTATTCGTTGCGTCATAAAATCCACTATCAAAAGGCATGTCTATTATCAGCAAATCTGTTAGTTGATGAAATAAGCAAGGTGAATTTATTAGATATGGTGAAAAGATTGGAGGTACCAGTTCTTTTTATTGCGGGTAGATATGATTATATAACACCAACCATTTTAGTTGAGCAATTTTATAAAAAGTTAGATGCGCCTATGAAAGAACTAATAATTTTTAAAAATTCTGCACACTTACCTCAACTTGAAGAGGTTGAACAGTTTGTTGAAATTTTAGCTAATTCAAAACTAATTCATGGAGAACATTAATTGGGAGGAATTTATGAAACAAGAGTGTTGGTTATTATCAGAAGTTTAGCTTCAAATTCTTGAAACCATATATTTTACAGGTTTTCTAGTTGCTTTCAAAAATGTCACAAGTTCGGTGCATTTTCGTTTGTTTTATGCCACCATTGTATAAAACTGGAGTAATGAAAATGAGAAAGAATTATTTTGCAAAGATAGTAAAATATATGAAGAAAGCAGCGTTGTATTATCCACGATAGGTCAAGGTGTAAAATTGGTTGTGGATTACGAATAGTTAAGACTAGGTGAAGATCACGCCACTAAAGATGAAGGAGAACTAACAGCAACAAAAAGATTGATAAAAAGCGTATCAGAGAATCATAAATCATTAATAGATGTTATTTGGGGAGGGGGAAGTTCTCCCCAATTTTAGCGGAATTGATGAAGTGGAAAGTAAAAAATGATGGAAAGTAAAGATGTGTGAGATAGTAAGGTGATTTTAGTTTCAAAAGCTAAAGTTCTACTTATGTAGCTCACTTTTTTTATATTTGTAATCAACAAGGTTCCCATTGACCAATCCATACTTGCTTTGAATAATTGTATTGTCTGCGATATAGTTTTCCGTCAATCGATTTATAACGCCATTCAATAATGTCTGCAAATGAGTTCTGGATTTCTTAAGTTGTAGCAAAAAAATCATGATTGATATATATACCATAACGTGCTGCTTCATATTTTCTTTAACAACCTCATTTGCGAAGGCCATATCCTTTTCAATAAGACAATATTTGAGGAAATATAAAGCCTCACGTAAGTTATCTTTATCAAGTGTCGCTACGTAGGTTTGCCAGTGTTGTGGTAACAGCTTGTAAAAGCCACTATATTTTAAAGCCCGTAGACGTTTGGCTATGGTATTTATGAAATCTATCCAATGAGTATACTTCTTATCTTTTTCAAAGGAACGTACATGCTTCGTGATTTCACGGTAATGCAAGTCATAGATAACAAGTTCATTGGCGTAGAATTTAACAATAACGTGTTCACCAACGTGTTGGGGTGAAACAGAGTATTCATTAGAATCAACTTTGATATGACCGTTTTTATATACTCTGTATTTTACTTCCTTTGAATAATCAAAGGGAGTAAGGTTGGTATCATGCATTAGCTTTTTTTCCTGAATTAGAAGCGATGCTAATGTTGATGCATGTATTTTATAATGATAACGCTGATTATCTTTATCACAACGTTTTAAAAGATGTTGATTGTAATCATTGATATCATTAATAACCGGTTCAGGTATGAATAGATTGTTTCTGAAGTAACCGACTTTGTTTTCGACAGATCCTTTTTCATTCCCTGAATAAGGATTACAAAAGACAATGTCAAAACCATGATGAACAGCAAAGGCATGAAACCTCGGATTAGGAATAACATTTCCGTTGACATCTTTCTGCCGTAGGCAGGCAGCTGCCATCTGGTCAAACCAGATGCGTTTGGGTACTTTTCCGATATGTTCAAAGATTTTTTCCATACTTTGGCAAACGGCTTCCATGGTTTCACTGAAGGTAACTTGGCAAAACCCAGCATTGCTTGCCGGAAAAGTCATTACGAACTCGTGGGCTTTGATGAGTTTGCCGTCTTTATAGACATCAATCTCACCAAAATCAACTTGAGCTTCACCACCTGGATGATTAAGGTCTAAGAAGCATTCTTTTTCGGTATAAATATTGGCTTTTTCCTCAGCAACAATGTATCGCATGGTTCTTTCGGTTACAAGGCATAAATCAGGCACTTCTTGAATGGCTCTATCGTAGATACGTTTTGCCGTATGACGTTGTTTCTTACGTTTATTCTTGTCCTCCAGAAGAATCTGACGGACAAAGGGTCTAATCAGATCCGACTTACGCTCCTTAGTTCGTGCGTATTTTGGAGGGTTAAAATCCTCCATTTCAAGGTGTTTAGTGATGGTGTTTCTGGCATGATTTGTACGTTTATGGATTTCTTCTACAGAAAGTCCTTTATCAAAGTACAGTTTTCGTATATAATCTATTTGAGTAATTGTCAGCACGTCCTCTCGCTCTTTCCAAGTATGTGGTGTACTTAAAAGGATATTTGATTGTGAATGTACTGGCAATTACTTTTTAATTTGTTTTGCCGAAATATTCAAATCTATTTTACCAAAAACAGGCGGTGTGCTGTATACTATTAGAGATAATCAAATACAACCATATAATCAATATTTATCAGATTTATATAAAGTTAATAGACTACGAAAAAGTGGTGCGCATACTGGTGTACTTAGAAAAACTGATGCAGATGAAATAAGGGGAATCTTTTTTGATAACAGTTTACTAGATTTACTTAGATAGATTATTGTGTAAACGACTACCAAAGTGGGGCTAAAAGTTCAAGAAATGGAGCTGCCGCCAAGGAACCACCAGCTAGCTATTTGTATTAGTGGAATTTCACTATTATATAAGAAAGTCTGAAAAAGTTAAGAAGCTATTGATATGGGGCAGTATTTAAAATGTCATAATAAAAAGAACCGGTTGGATCATAGTGAAAGGTTAAATTATGAGTAAAAAGTATTCATTAAGTTCATATAGAGGTAATAATCTTATAGAACCAATAACAGAGGAGCAAACGGCTTTCTTCTTTGTGTCCGAAAGTATTAAAAAACAGATTTGTAAATTACAAAGTCTCATAAAAGAGGATGCGTATGGTTGCTATTTAATATCGGGTATGAAAGGTATTGGAAAAACAAGTTTTATTAACACTACTTTATCAAACTTAGAAAATCCAATATTCAAAAAATCTTATGTTACAATCAAATTAAAATCCACTCGTGTGACTGATGTTGATAAATTATTCTTACTACTGATTAAAGAGTTGCTACTTGTTTCAGCTAATAAAAATAGCAATATAAATGTTTTTTATAACAATATAAGAAAAATAGAACTTGTTTGTTCTGGAAACTTGCAAATTCATTTGGAAGGAGAGGTTGCAACTGTACTTAATGGAGGAGTTTCAAGTTCTTTTACAAAAGAAGAACAAGTTGGAGTTGATGTAACTGGAGCATTTAAATTCCCATTAATTGGGAAATTAATACGTGGACAAAAAAGTAACAATTTTGCTAAGACTGAATCAAAATTAAATACGAAAAGTAAAATTGAATGCGATATGCGAGAAGATCCACATGAATTATTTAGAGAATTATTAAATGAGTTTGAAAGTTTGGGTATCAGATTAATTTTTGTTTTTGATGAAGTAGACAAGTGTAGAGCAACGTTTTTAGATGAAATATTTAATGAATATAAAGATTTATTAACTAATTTCAAGATTTTCAGTATATTCCTAACAGATGAAAAAATGTATAAAGCTTACTTGCAATCAAAAGACAGTTTAATATTTACTTATTTTATAAAAGCTTTCTATTTATCAAATATGTCATATGAAGAAACACTAAGGTATTGTTTTGGACAACATTGTGAGGAAGAGTTATGTAATGCTGATGCACTTTATTATATTTCTCTTGGAAATACAAGAATAATAAATATAAATTATAAAACACATTATAAACTTGATTTACATGATTCTGCAGGTATTGCTTTATTATATAAGGCAAGATTGTTTCATCACATAGTAGAGAGCATTCGATATGAATTAGATTTTGATGATATAAAAATGTTTAAAATAGATATGCTCAAAATGGAGGTTAAACAACTTATCGAATTTCTCTTTGATATAAAAGAATGTGATATAACTACAGCTACTGATTATTTTGATAATATCAGAAAAAACAATTATCCTAGGGCAAACGAAATATTAGAATGTATTAGAAATTATAAAGATAGCTTGGAACTGAAAATGGTTAAATTCCAGAATGATAGAATAATCATAGAGTATGATAAAAGTATGCATTTACATAATTCGGGGGAGAGCCTAATTGTACATGATTATAATTCAAATAAAGAGCTAACAGAAAATAATAGAATAGGAATCAAAAGCTTTTACCCTTTTTATGAGAGATGGATGGATATTTACACAAACGGTGCAGGTGGTGAAATTCATCTGGTTAAGTTAGGGGATAATGAGCCGGCGGCATATGAAGAAGCGATGGAGCATTTAATAATTTCAAATTGTTTTAATATTAATAAAATAATTTGGCTAAAAAGAGTACGAGATGGAGGAAAAACATGGTATACAGATGAAGAGTATTCACTTTTGGTTATAATTGATTCTGGCATAGGTAGAAGATATGCTTTTTACAATGAGGCTGGGTCATACTCAAGTGAAGAAAGCAGGCGTATTACCGATTTGCTAAAAAAGATAAAGGATTTAGGCATGAATTATACTGAAAAAACTTTTTCTAATGGAGAAACTTCTGAGCAAGTTTTACAACAGATTACAGCCAGTTTAGATGAGTTTTAAGCTTTCTTTATTCCATACAACTGATAACAATTAGTTCTTAATATACCCTCCGCCAAGGAATCAACAGCTACCTATGACATCTTTATTGTCTACTCAAGGCATGTGGAATCCATAATCCTATTGAATCGGAAAAACAGCTAAGAATGACTAGAAAGTAATATGCAATAATTAAGATTTAGCAATATATAGGATGATGATGATTATGAAGATGTTTATTCGTATAATAAAAGCTTTTCTTGTATTTATACTGTTAGTAATAATCAGCAATGCTGAGATTTGGATTAAGCTGAATCCTGCGACGGTTGCGAATAAAACTTCTATTTTGATGTTTTCATTAATATCTGTACTATGTATGTTAATAGGATTTATTATTACTATTGATGCTGAAAAACTTATATCAAATAAAAGAGTTAAAATAGATAAAACAATATTAATTCTTTCAATTATTATTATAGTTATCTCTTTGATTCCAACCCCGTGGTTGTTTATTTATGTACCCTATCTTACAAGTGATGGTATTTTAAAGATTTTTTTAAAAATAATAGAAACTACAAGGGGCGTTACAGTATTGAGTGTTATTGGTGGTGTTTTATTATCTAGGTCAATACAACCAAGAATAAACAGCGAAAACTTGGATGGAAAATTGAATGACTAGCAGATTATAGGTCGTTCAAAAATTGGCAATATCTTGAACTAAGGGGGCCTGGGAAACATACAATAAAGTCACTGTATTCTTATGAGAAAAAAATTGGCCGTTATTGATCATCGCATACGTGAGACTTCTAGTGAAAAAATTGAAGGAAGTAATCTTTGAACCGAAGTTTAAATACGACTATCTGAAAAAGTTGTACGCATACTCGTGCAAGAAGAAGGCGGAATGGTTTAGAAGACCTAAAAGAATAAATACAGTTCCTACAAGAGTAAAATAGCCCCAGATGAATTTAAGGCATTGAATGTACAGAGGACATTCAATGCCTTTTATGTTCACGGAAATATGGAAAGTTGCAACGCTGTAACCTTTGATTTTAGTGAAGTTTAAGTGAATTTGTGACTGCTTTAGTTTCAGTAAAAATAGCGAAAATCAGCACAAAAAAGACAAAGGTATTGTTGTTTGATATAATGATAATGCGTTAAAAAACTTGTTATAGGAGTAGGGGGTATTTATGAATTACTTTCAACTAATTCAAAGCTTCAACCAGCAATTGATTCAGAATATTAATGAGGATATATCGATTGATGACTTGATTGCAGATCAATATATTTCAAAATATCACTTTTATAGAATATTTAAGGCTATAATGGGATTCTCAGTAGGAGATTACATATTAAGGATTCGAATCTATTATGCTGCCAAGATATAGTAAAGAGTTCAAAGACAACATCATTAAGCAAATGTTACCCCCCATTAGTAAATCCGTTTCCGATATTCATAAAGAAACCGGTGTATCAGAACAATCACTGTACAAATGGAAAAAGCAACTTAAAGCTGACGGAAAAGCCACTCCATCCGGAAAATCTACTTCCGAAGACTGGTCTTCAGAAGATAAATTCATGATTGTTCTTGAAACAGCTCGTATGAATGAGGCAGAATTAGCAGCCTATTGTCGCCAAAAAGGCTTATACATTGAGCAAATCAAAGATTGGAAAGATGCCTGTTTGAGTGCCAACGGCGGTGTTGCTCAAGAAGCTAAACAACTTAAACAAGAAGTTAGCAACTCGAAAAAAGAAATCAACAAACTCAACAAAGACCTTCGTCGTAAAGAAGCAGCTTTAGCTGAAACAGCTGCTTTATTGGTACTTAGAAAAAAGGCCGATGCGATCTGGGGGGACAAAGAGGACGAATGATTCCGGCTTCAGATCGCAAATCAGCTATTAAACTGATTGATGAAGCAATAGCAAGTGGTGCAAGACAGTATACAGCATGTGCTGAATTAAATATCCACGAGCGAACTTACACAAGATGGAAAAATCCGACTACTCCCTTAGAAGATCAACGTCCACTAACTATTCGTCCAGAACCTCATAACAAGATAGCACCAGAAGTACATCAAGAAATCTTGACGGTATCCAACTCTGATCATTATAAAGGTTTATCGCCACATCAAATCGTTCCAAAGTTACTCGATGAAGAAGAACGTTATATTGCTTCCGAATCAACGATGTACCGTGTTTTAAGAAAAGCTGATATGATTCATCATCGTGGCAGGACAAAGTCGCCGGAACGAAGAAAAGCATCAACGCACAAGGCAACCGGCCCCAACCAAGTATGGATGTGGGACATCACCTGGCTTCCGGGTGCTGTTAAAGGCTTTTATTTCTATCTCTATCTTATCTTAGACTTATATAGCCGAAAGATAGTAGGATGGGAAATCTGGCCGGAAGAATCTTCTGAAAATGCAAGTGTTCTTGTGAAGAAAACGGTACTATCAGAAGGTTGTTCGGTAAGAAGCGAACCACTCGTATTGCATTCAGACAATGGTAGCCCGATGAAAGGTGCTTCATTGCTTGAAACATTAAACAAACTGGGGATTACATCCTCAAAAAGCAGACCCAGAGTCAGCAATGATAATCCATATGCTGAGTCCGTTTTTCGAACCTGTAAATATCGTCCCGGTTATCCTTATAAAGGTTTTGAAACTATTGAAGGTGCACGTGAATGGGTACTCAAATTTGTAAGGTATTACAATCACGAACATCGCCATAGCGGAATCAAACACTTAACGCCGATTCAACGCCATAATGGATTAGAGGATCAGATTTTAAGTAAGAGAACGGCTATTTATGAAGCTATGAAACAAAAATATCCCGAACGATGGTCACGAAACATAAGAGACTGGTTTCTAGATAAAACTGTTTGGTTAAATCCATCTTCGGATGAGGAAAATGTACAATTGACCGAAGCAAAATAAATATTAGGAAAAGTGACAATAACCTTGACATCTACCGCTTGATTGAAGGTGTAAGGTTTAATTTCGATGAAGTTATTTATCGAATATGTCATATTATTGATAGCGATGTTCAACCATCTACGTTTAAAGAATTTATCGGAGTAGCTATTGATTTCCATAGTTTTAATAATGATACGATTGATTTGCCTATGGGTATGATGTGTCTAGAGATGAGGGAAGGTAATTGGATTAAATACGCCCATAAAGGTGCTATTTTGGAGGAGTCTAAGGAACATATCGTGGACACATACACTTACTATTGTAAACATCGATTTGCATTTTCTTCATTCAAATTAACGAAGAGTCGCTTCTTCGAGGTCTATGATATGAAGTATTTCTTTGGAATCAATCATCCTAAAACGCAAATAGATTTGTACTTTGAAGTAGAAAGCAAATAGCAATAGGCGTCAAAATAAAACATGATTTAGATGATAAGATAGATTCATATTTAATTGGCAATTATAAGTCATTAAGGTAGTTTTATTATAGGAGGTAGATCGATGTGCACGTCAATAAAATTAAGAAAAAATAGTGAAATTATATTAGGACAGAATTATGATTTTTATTATGGACATGGTCTTATACTGACAAATAATCCATTTGTCAGTAAAGCAGCCTTAACAGAAGAATGTTCAATAGAAAATCTATTTACCGAAGAAAATAGAGGGGGTAGGTGGAAATCAAAATACGGGAGTGTGACGTTTAATCAATTTGGAAGAGAGCTTCCAACGTGTGGCATTAATGAAGCTGGACTGAGCATAACATCGATGTGGCATAACTCAGTTCAAAAGCCAAGTGTTGCATTGGAAAAACCTTTAATTTCTGAATTACAGTGGATACAAATGCAGCTAGATCTATATGCCACTATTGAGGAAGTCGAAAGTGGGTTATCCCAATATGCCTATTTTGTATCTATGTATCCCATGCATTATCATATAGTAGATAGAACAGGCGAATCAGCAATTGTTGAAATGATAAATGGGAAACTTCAAGTGATAAAAGATACGGATATTACAGCTTGTGGGAATGCAGGAATAAATGAGTCTATTGAATACGTTAAAAGGCAGCAAATTAAAAGACCTAAAGACATTCCATTGGTAGAACCAATATTAGATCGTGTTACAAAGGCTATAGCCATGTCGAATGAATTTAATAAATCGGATACAGATAAAGATATCCGGTTAAAAGCATTTGAGATATTAGATTGCGTTGCATTGAATGTTGGATTCAATGATTTGTTTCGCTGGATTGGAAAGAGAATACCACCATCGCGAACCTTTTTACAAATAGTGTTTGATTTGACAAATATGAAGGTTATCTTTAAGTCTTTAGTCAAAAAGAATAGTACGTATAGAGAATTGTCGATAAAAGATATAAATTTTTTAGAGACAGAATCTGTACTCGTATATGATGTTGACCAATTAGGTGAAGGCTCTATTTTGAATCAAATGGAGACTTACACAAAAAAGGCAAATGAAAAAATAGTTAGGAAAACCTACATGCCGGTTATAAAAGATTTTCCTATTGAGGTACAGGAGGAAATCATATGTTTTCCAGAGTTGTATTTGAGTGAAAAAAATAAACAAAACCAAAATACTATGTAAGTAAAAGGCGTAAGATTAAATTCTATTTGGCTAATTGTACGTGTAAGCGGTATAATAAATATATAGAATACACGCATAAGAATGAAAGTTGATGAATATCTGAAAGGAGACCTGCTATGAAAAATAAGCTTCCGATACTCCTAATAATCATTGTAGGTATTGGCATCTACTATTTCTTAACCGTACTATATAGACCGGAAGATAATTCGCTGTATTATGGTGAAGCAATTGGTAACAACTATACAATTCAAGCAACAGCTAGCGGCACTTTAGAGGAATTATACATTGATGAAGGGGATAAGGTACAAGCAAGGGATTTGATTGCAATAATCAATCATGATAACTTGGACCAAGAGCTTATCCAAGCAGATACGGCTATAGCATCGGCCATGTTGACTTTAGAACAAGTCCAAGCACCTGCCAGAGAAGAGAATCTCTCAATATTAGAAGATTCTGTAGATACATATGCAACAAACAATGCCATGGTTTATCAATCTGTTCAAGCTGCAAAAGCAGCCAAAACTGCTGCAGAGCTTGCATTAGAACAAGCTCAAGTGACATATGACCGATTATATGAACAGTATGCGTCTGTACGTCAACTTTACCAAGAAGGGGTAGTGGCTAAGACAGAGTTACAGGACGTGGAATCAGAAATAGAGTATGCACAGCTTAATATTGAAAAATGGGAGCAAAATATTCAGCAGTCTCAAGCGGAAATTAACCGTTTGAGCCAACAATATGCGTTAAACCGAATCGGTGAAGATAGTGCTAAACAGAACTTATCCATAGCTCAAAACGGTGGTGATCAGTTTGCAATAGATTCTGCCCGTTTAGCTTTAGATAAAGCACTGCAAAATAAAGACGCATTAGAAATCCAGTTAAAAGATTATGCGGTTCATAGTTATCATTTTGGCCAGATAGAATCTATTAACTATGACGTGGGAGAATTTGTAACAATAGGGGCTATTCTAGCGACATATTATAATCCTAATGAACTCCACATGAACCTCTATGTGAATGAAGAAGATTTAAGTCTTATATCAGTAGGGCAATTATTGCCTTTAACCCTTACGTCTACCGGTGCAACTTACACCGGACAAATCCAAACCATTGGTCATGAAGCGATGTATACACCCATGAATATCGTAACGGAACAAGACTATCAGCGGCTTGTCTTTAGGGTCGATGTTAAAATTCTTGAGAGTGAAAGCATTCGACCGGGGATGCTCTTATCAGTAGGTTTGGAAGGTGATTTTATTGACTGATTTTATTGTTGACATTAAGGGGTTGGACAAACGATTCGGAGACATTCATGCAGTAAAAAATATTAGTTTTTCTATAAAAAAAGGAGAAATATTTGGTCTCTTAGGTCCAAACGGTTCAGGTAAATCAACGACCATTCGAATGTTATGTGGTGTTATTACTCCTAGTTCCGGACAAGGGACCCTTTTTGGTTATGATTTGAAAAAAGATATTGAAGCGATAAAAAACAATATCGGATATATGTCCCAGCAATTTGGTCTATATGGTGATTTAACGGTTAAAGAAAATTTGACTTTTTACGGTCGTATATTTGGAATGCGTAAGCAAGCGATTGCTAATGAAACCAAGCGCTTGATTCAATTAGCAGAGATAAGCGGAAAAGAAGACGCCTTGGCTAAAACCCTCTCAGGTGGGCAAAAGCAACGTTTGGCCTTATCTTGTGCCCTTATCCATCATCCAAAGCTTCTTGTTTTAGATGAGCCAACAGCCGGCGTTGATCCTGTATCGAGAAGACAGTTTTGGAAAACCATAGTAGAGTTATCCGCTCAAGGTGTAACGGTGTTTATTACCACCCATTATATGGATGAAGCAGAAGTATGTGACCGCATCGGATTCATATATGGTGGTGAGCTAATCGATATTGACACACCCAAAGCCTTCTATGAAAAGTCAGGTTTTGATAATTTAGAAGATGTTTTTATTGCCCATGAACTTTCTGACCAAGACATTAACCAATTGATGTCTTATAAAGAAATGAAATCATCACTCAGAGATAAAAAAAAGGGGGAGTAATCCATGTCCAACTTCCGATTTTATCGCATGCTCACGGTAACAAAAAAAGAGTTTATACATATAAAAAGAGATAAACCCAGTATGATTATCTCTTTTATCTTGCCGATTATGATGTTGATGATTTTTGGCTTTGCCGTTAATACGGATGTAACGGATGTTGAATTAGGTATCTATGACCCGTCAGGCACCTACGAAAGCAAGATGCTCATTGATGCGTTTATACATGCGGATTATTTTATTGATACCATGCGGTTAACATCTGTCGGTCGCTTAGAAGAAGCGATTGAAAAAGGGGATATTAAGGTCGGCTTAATTTTACCCAAAGATTTTGCTACGTCCATTTTGCGAGGAGAAGAGGCAAATATTCAAATTCTTGTCGATGGTTCAGATCCTACCATTGCAAGAACAGCCATACAATATGCCCTTCTCATTAGCAACCATTATAATCTAAATCTTAAGACGTCGATACGTCAAGCCGGTGTTAAAGCTTCCCCCATGGTTTTATATAACCCCACACTTGAAAGTGCCAAGTTTAATATCCCGGGTGTTGTCGGGCTAATTCTTCAAAATATCACCATTATTCTAACCGCCTTAGCCATGGTAAGGGAGAAGGAACTTGGAACCATTGAACAGCTTATTATGACTCCGGTGACGTCCTTTGAACTCATTATGGGAAAATTGATTCCTTATATCATCATTGGTATATATGACTTTGTCATTGTTATGATATTAAGTCGGCTGGTGTTTGGCGTCTTGGTTGCCGGAAGCTTTTTAGAACTGTCTTTATTGGGACTCATCTTTTTAATTGGGGCCTTATCCATGGGCATGCTAGTCTCGACTATAGCAAAAAACCAAGGACAAGCCATACAGGCAACTTTGGCATTTCTATTGCCTAGTGTCCTCTTATCGGGATTTATGTTTCCAAGACAATCCATGCCTCGATTTATTCAATATATCAGTGCTACATTTCCGATTACACATTTTCTGATTATTTTGCGGGGCATCATTATTAAAGGTGTTTCTATCACTTATTTATGGTCGGCAACAGTGGCTATGCTCTGCATCATTTTTGTACTTATTGGAATCACAACAGTAAGCTTTAATAAAAGATTGGATTAATCATCATCGTGCTCGTCATCGTCGTCATACATATCATCATCGTATTCGTCATACATATCGTCATCTATTACAAGATTATCAGATAAGGAATGTTCCTCATATTCCTGAACGTGGTCAAGGCTACGTTCAAGCATAATAATGGCCATTTCATCGGTAGCGACTAGTTGGGGTGAAAAATGATGTTCATCCGTTCCTTTTATGATTTGATAGTGATGTGTAAAATGAACAGCTTCTTTTGCCCAATCGGAGATGCTATCCATATCATCATAAGGCGTTTGTTCACTTTGTATGGTCATATCCCCATATACAGCGGTGAGAGTTCGATAGATAAAGGTTGCTATTTCTTGACGCGTAACAAGGCCATCCGGATTAAAATGTCCGTTACCGATACCAGAGGTTATGCCTAATGCATAGGACTTTAATACATTTTCATCTTGAGTATCCGTAAATGGGGAAGCAAAATCCAGTGGAACTATTTCGCCGGTTTCCATTTCATAGAAATGGACGGCAAGGGTAGCATATTCTAATCGGGTCAGAGGGCTACTTAAATCGCCTGTTAAAGTTTCAGGTATCAGTCCTTGTTCTAATGCGTCTTCTAGTTCAGACTCTGCCCAGGCTGAATAATTATTGAGAGAAGATATATTATCGACCACAGGGTCAGGTGTCGGAATAGGTGTTGGCTCGGGCACTGGCTCAGGAGTTGGAACAGGCTCAGGTTTTGGGGCAGGAGTTGATGTAGCAGCTGAGACCACATCAACGGAAGGAATTAGTTCAGGGACAAGTTTCGAGGGCAAAGCGCTTAATGTAAGACTAAGTATAAAAGCAAAGGTTAATAGAATTTTTTTCATAAAGAAGCCTCCTTTTCATATATTCATATTATAGCATATGTAACATTTGTACACGTAATTTATTATTTGTGATATGATACATACAGCGTTTTCTAGAAATTATACAAAATCTGGAGGAATACATAATGGCAAAAAACAATAAAACAAATGCAATGCGCATTTTAGACCGATATAAGATTCAATATGAGGTGCATGAATATACTGTTGTCGATGGTAAGACAGATGGCGTGACAGTAGCAACAACAGTAGGTATAGATCCTGCAATTGTCTTTAAGACCTTGGTTACCAAAGGCAATAGTGGAGATTATTACGTGTATGTTGTACCGGTAGGTGAATCCCTTGATTTAAAAAAAGCCGCCAAGGCAGCTGGAGAAAAAAAGGTTGAGATGATTGCGCAAAAAGACTTGCTCAAAACAACGGGTTATATCCATGGAGGGTGTTCTCCTATAGGAATGAAGAAAAGCTTTAAAACCTTTATTCATGTAAGTGCATCCCATAGTGGGCGAATTGTATGTAGTGGAGGGCGTATTGGGATGCAGGTTGATTTATTACTTGAAGACCTGATGAAAGTGGTTGAGAGTGAATTGGTGGATATAGTAAAGGAAAGAAAAGAGGAAGTGCAGTGAAAAAAAAATCGGTAAAAAAAATAGTCCTCGGGCTCATCGTATTTTTTGTTTTACTAGGCTTTGGAGCCATTATTTATGTCAATGATTATTATGCGGCTAGTGACTATGTAGAGGTTCTTATGGAAGAAAATAATTCAAGAATCACTAGACAAGGGCAATATATATCTATACAACCGCAAGGCATATCGGATGAGAAGGTGGGGATGATCTTTTATCCTGGTGGAAAAGTGGAAGCAATTGCTTATATGCCTCTTTTACTGCAATTGGCAGATCGAGGAATAAGATCAGTTTTAGTTGAAATGCCGGGAAACTTAGCTGTCTTAGATATGAATGCGGCCAATGATGTCTTTGGTATGTATGAAGATATTGACCAGTGGTATATTGCAGGTCATTCTCTTGGCGGAGCTATGGCTAGTCAATATATGGAGAAAAATCATCAAAAAGTGCAAGGAATGATTTTGCTTGGAGCGTATCCTGTCAATAATGCGCCCGTTGATTCCTTAGTAATATATGGAACCCATGACTTGCTTTTGGATCTTGAACAAATAAAAAGAGCTGATGAAATCTATGAAATAAAAGACGGTAACCATGCTTATTTTGGTGATTACGGAGAGCAAGAAGATGATGGAAAAGCAAAGATTAGTCATGAGCAACAACAAAAAGAAACCGTTAATCGTATAATGGAGTTTATTGAGAGATAGCAATTAAGGAGGCGTTATGAAATTTCAAGGTTTAGTAATTGGAGCAGTGGCTTTTCTAATTATTGGGATTTTTCATCCCATTGTTATTAAAACGGAATATTATATGGGTAAAAAAGCATGGCCACTTTTTTTAATTGTAGGTTTGGCATTAATTGTTGCTTCCTTGTTTGTGGATAGTATAGTGATAGCTTCTATTTTAGGTATTACTGGTTTTTCTTCTCTTTGGAGTATCCATGAACTTATCGAACAAGAGGAACGTGTTCGCAAGGGCTGGTTCCCGAGCAATCCAAATAATAAAAGATAAGTGCGCTAAAATAAAAGATTTATTATTTTGTTTGAAGAATAACAGGACTATGTTATAATGTGAGTTGTAATTAAAATAGAATGATGTAAAAAGACATCTAGAAAAGACAAGGGAGACTATTTTTATGAAGTTTAGAAGAATGAAAAGAATGATTAGCATTTTATTAGTTACTATTTTAACAATGAGTGTTTTTGCAGGATGTGCCAGAGAAGAATTATCTTTTTATAATTTGTACAAAGACCTGAATGAATTAGTGCTTTCAAAGCCGGTACGTAGTGAAGGAAAAGTTTCTTTTTCTTTGGATACACTTCCACAAGAAATGCTTGAAAGTGGTATGGACGATTCAGAAATAGAAGTTATTAATGCTGTTATAGCGTTTACTAATGATAATAGTTTTGTATATACTATGGACTCCGATGTTAAAAACAACAAAACGGTAGCCCAATTTGACTTGAGTTCAAATAACGCTGACGAATCTATTCCTTTAATGACAGTGATAAGAAATGTGGATACAACATATGTAAAGTTAGATGATTATATTCAGGCGATAAAGGATGTATTTTCAAGTTTTGTAACAGAAGAAGAAATGATACAATTGAATGATGAGTTTGATTCGGTGTTTGGCGGTATAGAATATATCAGTATATCCGATGAGGAATTGATTACATTTTATGCTAATTTACTTGGTTCTACTTCAGGAAGTTCAGTAGAAGGTGAGTTAATAGCTGAACAGTTCAAAGGGCAGTTAGATGCTGGTGCAAGACAAAAACAATCAGAAGCATATTCACGTTTTGTTGATCAGATGCTTGAAGAAGTATATAGCGACTATTCCATGGATATCGTTGAAAAAGAAGATGATAAATATTCCATAACGTTTGATGCGGATAATCTTGGAGATACAGTTATTGGATTTTTGGATTACAGTTTAGAAAATAGCGAAGACTTAGTCGATGCTATATCAGAATATATACTTGAATTAAGCGATGAAGAATATAGTCTCTTAGTCGGTGTGTATGCAATGGATATGATGAACAAAGAACTTTTGGTTGATGAGCTCAAAGATGCTTCAGAAGACTTTATTGATAATAAAGACCAATACAAAGATGACTTAGAAGAAGCCTTAGTTTTATATAATAGTATGATGAAAGCATATATTGAAGGGTCTATGTTGACATTTACAATAGGCGAGGAAGATGATGTTTTCACACGTGACACAATGCTTAAAGTGCAAGTGAATGATATCGTCGATGAAAGTGTGACCTTTGATGCAACGATGACAATCAATGAATCATTTGAAGAGATCGATTCATTTGATGTAGAAGTACCGACAGATAATGTAGTTACATTTACTGAGTATTTGGATCGAATGCCAAAGTCAATGCAAATCTATGTTGATTATGATATGTATGTAATGATGAATATTAGCCAAGGTCAACTTAGTGACACCGGATTAATAGATACAATTATTAAAGACGGGTCCTCATATTTACCGACACGAATGATTGCAGAAAAATTTGGTGAAACCATTGAATGGGATAATGAAGTGAAAAAACCTTATCTTCTTAGAGATGGAGAAAAGCTTTATATTAATGAATTCATAATTGAAGACGGTGTGTCTTATGTGAAGGTTAGAGAATTTGAAAACTTTGGTTATACCATTGGTTGGGATGGCGATGCAAGGTTAATAACGATTGAAAAATAAATAGTATAAAGATAGAAGCACCGCTACTTAGTTATGATCTGATGAGTAGTGGTGCTTTTTTAATCTAGTGGGAAAGTCCTGCTAATAGCAAAATTCGTTTTTTAGTTTTCGGTTTCATTTTGTAATCGGAAAACTGCCGGAAACACCTGGAACAAATCCGTTCAAGAATACGTCAAATGTATATAACAGTGATAGATAAAAGAGTGTAAACAAAGGAGGAAAGTATATGTTAACAAAAAAAATAAGTCTTCCACTTGCTTTGATGATATTATTAACAGGGATTCAGGTACCTATAAACGGACAAGAATTTTTTAGCGATATTCAGGATCACGTCTATCAAGAGGCAATCCAACAGTTATATATGGAAGGGTATGTGGAAGGTGTAGGCAATGGTATGTACAGGCCGGATGATTTCTTAACCAATGCACAGGCGATTCAACTGGCAGTGAATGTTTTTGACCTTAACTTAGACCGCTTCCGTTTTATAAAAGAGCCGTTGGCAAGCGATTATTTTTTAGAAGCGGATAATGATGCCTGGTATGCCAAAGCTTTTGTCATTATCGGAGCCAATGGTGTGGCGGTTGATAGGGCACTCAAGCCAAATGAACCGATACGTCCCATGGAGTTTGAACGATTATTTAGGCTAGAAGGTGGACCTCAAGTAGACGAGCTGATAGAGCCTGATAGTCCTTTAAAGCGTGGGGAAGCGGCGATGATTTTAGTCCAATCCTTAGATTACTTAAAAGCGGAAGGGCATATTGTGGAAAAAGAAAAAGCCTTTGATGCGTCCTTAGATGCGAAGGTGGGAAGTGATAGCGTCGAATTTATATTTGATATCCATAATCAAACTGAATCCGATCAGGTCATTACATTTAGTTCAAGTCAAACGTTTGACTTCAATGTCTATAATAGTGATGGCGACCAGGTTTATAATTGGGCAAGTGTTCGAAGCTTCTTGACGGTAATCACGGATGTGGATATTGAAAAAGAAGGGTATGTTCGCTATGAAACCCCTTGGGACTATACAGATGCTTCAGGACAAAAACTTCCTGCAGGCGCCTATAAAGTAGTCTTTACCAGTCAGTTTAAGTTTGGGGAAGAACCGATAGAACTATCGAGTGAAGTTCTTATCGATATTCCATAGATTGAAGTTAATAAAAGAAAATGCCTATAAATAAAAAAAACCGGGGATGCAGTAAGGACCATATACTGCATCTTCGGTTTTTTTTCTCTAGAAAACACTCCTGGCGTGAAGATAATCTCTCCAAGGATAATGGGGATTAGCCTTTTTGTTTTAGCGTTTCTTTATTAGGAAATAATGGGACAGTTTGGTTGGCAAGAGTTGTTAAAGCTTCAAATTCTTCATCGCTTAAGCTTAGTCCCTTGCGTTCAATTTCAACAGCCCATTTAAAAGCTTCAAAATTTCCGGGAGGGATAATAATGTCTACACCCTGGGAGACAGAATAGCTGACGGCTTTACGCGCAAGCTCAAAATCCTCGATAGGGTGATACCAAGCTTTGGGGTGATTAACATCATCGGAGGCTTTATGCTCACATAGGGCCATGGATTTGATACCGATTACGGTCATGTTTTTTTCTTTGGCCTTTCGAAGGACATGCATGCCATAGCCGTTTTTAATCATGGACACAAAATTAAAGGGAAACATAATTGAATCAAAATCATAACGGTCCATCAAGGCAAGTGCGGCTTCGGTAGAATGTGCGCTAAACCCGATACGTTTGATGACACCTTCTTTTTTAGCCTTTTCAAATACCTTAAAGGCACCAGTGGGGCCAAAGATCGTATCGACATCTTCTAAGTTATAAACGGCATGCAATTGATATAAATCAAGATAATCGGTTCGTAGATTTTTTAGCGACTGTTCAAGGAGGCGTTGAGCTCCTACTTGGGTTCGGTCTTCTGTTTTGCACGCCAAAAAAACGTCTTTTCGATAGGGTTCAAGTGCGGGGCCGAGCCGGCTTTCTGCATTGCCGTAAGTCGGGGCTACATCAAAATAATTAACGCCCATGTCTACTGCTTCGCGAACAAAGTGATTGGCCTCTTCTTGTGTTTCGTCCATAACGATGATACCGCCAAAGGCAATGCGTGATAATTCGATTCCATCAAAACCATTAATTTTTTGCATAGACTTTCCTCCTTAAAAATATGTGTATACGTTGATTATAACAGAAGCAACTTCATCACTCAATTCACCGAAAAATTTGCTATAATGAATATATGAAAAACTACTTGTTAAGAGAAGGAGAGCAATAGTAAAGGAATAGAGTGAGAAAGGTGGGGGTTAAGTGGAAAATAAAGGCTTAGATAAATTGGTGAAAGCGATTCAACAATATAGCGAACTCGATGCGAAGTTGCTACGAAAAATGGTGGACCATATTCCGGTTGAGACGTTTGCAAGGGGAACGATGCTCATAGAACAAGGCCAAATACCAAAAAGATGCTATTTTGTTCTTGACGGATGTGCTAGAAAATTTTCGATTGATGAAGAGGGAAAAGAGGTCACCTCAGAATTTTTCACAGAAAATCAAAGTATTGCCTTATTTCCAAATGATGAACATAGTCGGTCGGACTACTTTGTAGAATGTCTTGAAGAATCGGTGATGATTGTTGGGGAACTGAGTCAACAAGAAAGCGCGATGGCAAAATATCCTGAATTTGAGTCCATTGTGTTAAAAATGATGGAAGCCGGTATGGGGAACCTCCAGGATACCTTTGCAGCCTTTATACGTATGACACCAGAAGAAAGGGTCAAAGATATGATGCAAAAAAGGCCGGACTTATTGACGCGAGTCCCCCAGCATCAGCTGGCAAGTTATCTAGGGATGACGCCGGAATCTTTAAGTAGGATTAAAGGACGTCTGGGGCTTAGGCATCTAAAGGCTGTAGATTGATTATTTTACCGCCGCGAACGAGAAGCCAAACACCAAAGGAAAGTTCGCCGATGGTCATGGGTATAGCCAGTACCATTTCCAATGAAGCCGCAAGGGCTTCTGCCTGGGGGATGAAGTTCTCAAGTCCGTGAATTAAACTATATCCGCTACCGGCAAGGATAAGAAGGAGTCCAAAGACCTTGGGAATATTGGGGGCGTATAAGCTGCCAAGACCTGTTATGATCAGATGAAAACCGAGGATAAAAAGGCCCATAGACCAAAACACTAAAAAACGATCCATGGCATAAGTGAATAGAAAAATAATCGCGACAGCTAAGAACAAGGAGTAAATTAACCGTAGTAATCCGGAAGCAATGGCATAGTGCGGGTGGATGGGTTTTAAGAAACGGTAAAACCCGTAGGAAACGATAAGGTCAGAGATTAAGATAAGGCACCAGGCAGCTACACCGGAAAAAAATAGTGGTCTAAGGGCGAGAATGTTGTTGACCGTTTGGGAGAGATTGTTGGGAACATAAAAGTGGTTAAAAACAAATCCATAGGCATAGCCTGCAGCTAATGCCATGATGATTAGGGAGAGACCGGATAGCTTGCTCCAAAAACGTATAGGGTTTGTTGAATGATTTTTCATATGTGTTGCTCCTTTCATAATTAAGTATAGACACATTATGACAGAAATGATGATACGAGGCATTGATTTAAGTCAATGCCTCGCATCATTTAAAGCGCATACAAACAACAGGGAACTAGCTTTCCTTGATAGTGGGCGAATGGACGATTGACAACAGTATGCCAACAATCTATACTGAAAAAAGAAATAATGATATAAAATCTCAAATAAAGAAAAATTTATAATAAAGAGGATTTAATTAATGAATAGAATAATTGTTTTAGATATAAAATTTAAATTTGGTGATGTTGAAGACACAATTCATCCAACGGTATTAATAGATGAGCAGAATATGGTTTTAATTGATTGTGGATATACAGGGTTTCTTCCTGCTATAGAGAAGGCGATGAAAGAGCACAATCTTTATTGCGAGGATTTGACTCATGTGCTAATTACACACCAAGATCATGATCACATGGGCGCATTATATAAACTAAAACAGAAGTATCCAAACATACAGGTAGTTGCAAGTAAAAAAGAATCAAGGTATATTTCAGGTAAACAAAAATCTCTGCGGTTGGAACAAGCAGAGGCCATGCAGGCCCAATTGCCTCAAGAACAAAAAGCTTTTGGAGCGGAGTTTTGTAATATATTAAAAAATGTACAACCGGTTGAGGTGGATTTGGAAGTAGTTGATGGAGAGCTTTTTGATTGGTGTGGGGGATGTACGATAATAGGAACACCAGGCCACACGCCAGGTCACGTCTCAATCTTTGTAAATCAGAAAAAAGTTATGATTACAGGGGACGCTGCAGCTTTAGAAAATGGGACGTTGGTAATCGCAAATCCTCAATATACATTAGATATAGATGAGGCTGAGGCATCGCTACGTAAAATCCTGACATATGAAGCAAAAGAAATTATCTGCTATCATGGAGGGGTCTTAATACCTTAGACAATTCATTTTTTTAGGCTAAGTGGTGGGGCAGAAGATGCTTCACATCTTAGTCTTTTTATGTATCATAAAATGGAGTGAAAATAATGTTCGCTTGCTATTTAATGTGGTAGCTGATAGAATGAAAGTAATGTTAACCTTACTTTTGGAATAAAAAGGAGAAAAATGGACTCGTGAAAAACCGTATTAAAGAACTAAGAGAACAAAAAGGGATAACTCAAGAGCAACTTGGGCAGATAATCGGCACCTCAAGACAGGCAATCAATGCCATTGAGACAGAAAAGTTTGAGCCTTCGATCTGGATAGCATATGATATTGCAAAAGCGTTTGGATGTGCAATTGAGGACGTGTTTTTATTTGAAGAAAGCATTAAAAAATCACGTGCGGCAATAAGTAGGAGGTGTTCTAATGGCAATTCGTGAGATGCGCTTTGAGGGGGATGAAGTATTAACCAAGAGGTGTAGAGAAGTTGCGATAGTAGACGACCATATCCGTAGTATCTTGGACGATATGATGGATACACTTCACATAACGCCTAATGGTGCAGCATTAGCAGCCAATCAAGTAGGCATATTGCGTAGGCTGATCGTCATCGATTTTGATGATCAGTATCTAAAACTAGTGAATCCTAAAATTATTGGAAGCAGCGGTGTCCAAGAATGCATTGAAGGTTGCCTAAGTTATCCGGGACGTTTTGGAAAAACCATTCGACCGCAATCTGTTACGATTCAAGCACTTGATGAATATGGAGAAGAGCTGATGTTAACAGGTGAAGGAGAGATGGCAAAATGTTTTTGTCATGAAATAGAGCATTTAGATGGAAAAGTCTTTTTAGATAAGGTGATTGAGTATTATTCGAAAGAAGGTAATGAGTGACAAGGAACTATAAGGAGATCATATGGATAAAAATATTTCTTGGTTTATCAGTAAACAGATACAAAAGGCTATCGATGCATTGGAAAAAAATAATATGAAAGGGTTTTTTGTACAAGATGAACAGGAGCTATTAGAGCTCATAGACGAGCTTATTGAGGAGCATTCTGTTGTAGGAGTGGGTGATTCACTAACTTTAATAGAAACCGGAGTATTGGATTTTGTACGTAATGGAAACTATGTTTTCTTAGATAAATACGAAGAAGGAATTACAAGTGATGAGAAGAAGAAGCTTTATATACAGAACTTTTTGGCAGATACATTTTTGTGCAGTACCAATGCTTTAACCGAAGATGGAAAATTATACAATATTGATGGGAATGGAAGTAGAGTTGCCCCTATGATTTATGGACCCAAGCAAGTAATTATTGTAGCTGGTATCAACAAATTGGTGCGAAACATAGAAGATGCGGAAAAAAGAGTAAGAAACTATGCAGCGCCCATTGATGCAAAGAGATTGAACAAAGATACACCCTGTACGAAATTGGGACATTGTGTGGATTGCAAAAGTCCAAATCGTATCTGCAATGACTTTGTTACTATAACCGGGCAATTTGTAAAGGATAGGATAAAGGTTATTATCGTGGCAAAAGCATTAGGGTATTAATATTCGACAAATAGGGAGTGTGATAACATGAATGTTTTTCTCATGGATAGAAAAATGATTGATATGCTCTGTGCAAAGTCTGTAAGTATGAGGCTGGCGACAATTTGCACAGAGAAAGAGATATAGTCGCTTTTGACAGATAATTTCATACATATACAGGCTTTGTTTCCTTAGTAAAAATTAAATTAAGGAAGTGAGCTTTATGCGATATGTAAGAATCGACAAAATATTACCGGAGGATTTAGTTAAAGAGATTCAAAAATATATCCAAGGGGAATATGTGTACATCCCTTCTCCTGCTGACAAGAGAAAAAGATGGGGTGAAAAAACTAAGAGTCGAGAATATTTAAAAAAAAGAAATGAAAAGATTTTAAAGCAATATATAGCTGGGCAATCCATTCGACATCTAGCAGAAGAATTTTTTCTATCAGATAGCAGTATTAAGAAAATCGTATATAAAAAAGATAAGTAAGCAAAAGCTATCATGCATTTAATGTATGGTAGCTTTTGTATAAAAAATGATATAGAAAAAAGTATTATCTTTCTTAAAAAATCAAGAAGCCTTAATATAATAATGAAGAAATCGTATATAAAAAGGAGAAAAGATAATATGAATAAAAAAATAGCATTGATGCATTCAAAAAAATTAGCCAAAGTAGATTATGCATATGCAGGGCATACACCTTCAGGAATGGAATTGTTCTTTATGGCGGGAGCATGTCCTATTGATAAAAATGGGGAAGTACCTGACCAAAGCAATTATGAACTTCAGGCAAAGCTTTGCGTAGAGAACTTGAAGATAGCTCTAAAAGAGTGTGGAGCTAATTTGGAAGACGTAGCATATACTCGAGTTCTTGTAGCATCTGACGAACAATCAGATTTGGTAAGTGCATGGGAAACAATAAGAGCAGAATTTGGGCAACATGATGTCCCAAGCATCTTATTTGGAGTTACAGTATTAGGATATGCTAATCAATTAGTAGAAATTGAAGCTGTTGCAGCATTATCACCCAATAAAGTATAATTAGACCGTGTTCCAAAAGTTATGGTAATGGCAAGTGAAAAGGTCATTATTTTTTCAGAACTGTATTTGTTTGAAAATATGTATTGACAAAAAAGAAGTATAACCCTATAATATGAGCATACTCAATTATGAGTATACTCATATTATAGGAGGAGATATTATTTCAGGATTAAGAGAACAAAAGAAAATGATGACAAGAAAAAAAATTCTTGATGTTTCTAAAAATCTATTTGAAAAAAAAGGTTTTAAAAATGTTAAAACATCAGAAATAGCTAAACTAGCCGAGATAGGTGAAGGAACGTTGTTTAACTATTTTAAGTCAAAAAGTGAGCTTTTTATTGCTGCTTTATTTGAAGATGTAGCCTCTGTCAAATATAAAAACGATGTGGTTGACCTCAATTCAAAAGAAGAAATCATTGAAGAGATTTGTCGTATCATTGAATTTTATGTGAAAAATGCAAAAGAAATTCATCGGACATTATTACGGGAATATTATTCAATTATTTATGATGCTACAGATGTAGACTCTAAAAGTAGCCGACAAAGCTACATGGATGCAGATCAAATTATTGCGGATAATTTGGATGCTTTATTTAGAGCATTGATAGAAAAAGAAAAAATCAGTCCACAATTTGATGTTCAAACGGCCGTCAAATGTATATATGGATGCTCAATCACTGTTTTTAATGAATTTGTCTATAATGATTTAATGACATATGCGTTCATGATGAGAGAAGTGAAGAAACAAGTCGAATTTATCTTAGAGGGAAAACTATAAATGTATTGAGTAAAGGGAGAAAAAGATGAAAAATGACGTAATAATTAATTGGGAGTATTCTGGGAAAAAAGATTTTGTTAATGGCACAGGAGCCTATTTGGAAGAGAGAATACTAGGGTATGTGGGAAGTTTAATCATCCCATGTGTATTGGTCGTTCTTAATTTAAATGGTGAGCTTCAATGGAATATTTATCAGATTGTTATTGGAGTGCTACTTGGATTTGATTTGGGTGGAGGCATGATTAGTAACGCTTTGAACTCCGGGAAGCGGTTTTATCATACAGAAGCGAAACAAGACGAAGGTAAGTCGGGAAGAATCTTAAAAAACCATTTGTTATTCGCGGGTATTCATGTGCAACCTTTTGTTGTAGGTCTTGTATTTAATAATATGGATTGGTTATATGGTCTTTTATGGTATTTGATTTTTATGACGGCGGCAATCATTGTACACAAGACGCCATTATTTTTACAACGCCCCGTCTCCATGATGATGGTGTTATTAGCCGTTTTAATCAATACATTTCTCATTTTACCGATTGAAGGGTTTGGATGGTTTGTCCCTGTCCTTTTCTTAAAAATTATATATGGACACATGGTAAGAGAAGAGCCCTATCGAAAAAAATCTATAAATATGATACAATGAATCAATGCGAGAAGTAATGAATAAACACGTTTGGTGATTGAGAATAATGAGGGTGAGTAAAAAATGAAAAAGGGTCTAGGCGTATTGAGCTTAATTATCGTATGTGTATTTTTTTATGCACTTATTTTTCAAAAAGACGAAAAAATTGAATATAGTGAATTGGAATATCGAAAACTTGACATTGCTCAAAACAAAAAGTATTTGCTTAAAAATGCTACAATCATTACTATGGAAAATGAAGAGGACGTTTTTAAGGGTTCAATTCTTGTGTCTAATGGAATTATTACATTTATTGGACAAGACAAGCATATCAATTATCCCAAGGATGTTGAAATAATTGACTGCACAGATAAATATATTTTACCGGGGTTTGCAGATATGCATGTTCACGCCAATGAGGTACAGACTCACCAAAGGTTCTTGGCCTATGGAGTTACCTTAGTGAGAAATATGCAAGGATCTAAGGTACATCTTGATCGAAGAGAGAGTATAAAAAAAGGGAAGTTGCTTGGACCAGAAATGTTTGTTGGAACCCCTTTGTTTGATGGACCAGATCCTATGTGGCCTAGAGACTCTATTGTTCTAAAACAAGTCGATGAGGTGTTACCTGCTATTGAAATGGTCATCGATGAAGGTTATGACTTTATTAAAATATATAATAACTTGTCGAGAGATGTATTTGATGAAGTGATGCGTATTGCTGAAGTAAAAGGAATCTTAGTGGCAGGTCATGTTCCCTATAAAATTAGTGCAGAATATGCAGCGCAAAAAGGACTGTGGTCGAGTGAACACTTATATGGACACGGTATTGAATATAATAAGGTGGATAAGTTGATAGAGTCCATTCAGGAGATTATTGATACGGATATGTGGATTTGTCCTACACCTATGGTTCATGATACAAATGATTTTGAAAGGTATGTGGAGACGAGTATGAGTATGGAGAAGGCGCTTCAATATATGAAAGCCTTTCATAATCAAGGCGGGAAAATAGTGACAGGGACGGATGAATATTCTCATGCGATACCGGCAGGAAGTTCATTGCACGAAACAATGAAATATATGGAAGGCGCAGGGTTTACACCTTATGAAATTCTCGAAACGGTGACAATCAATCCTGCACGCATGTTAGCTATTCAAGATAGGGTGGGGACAATTAAGCTCAACAATGATGCGGACTTACTTATTGTAGATAACAATCCCTTAGACAATATTGAAAATGCGATGGAGATATATGCAGTCATGACAAAAGGGAGGTACTTAAATCAAGAATGGATAAAAAAAACAAGAAAAAAATTATTGAAGTAAAGCGTTTTCAATTATAAAATGAAAAAATAAAGTGGCAAAAAGAAGATAAATAAGGGGTGGGAACACATGACAGAAGCAACGTTAAGAGACATGATTGCAAAGGATATTGAAGTATTGGAACAAGGGTTGGTTTTGCTTAGCAAAGAACAATACATACCCCATTCATTAGGGACGAAAGGCTTCATTGACCTATATGCCAAAGATAAAAACGGGAATCATGTTATCATTGAACTAAAAAAAAGTGATGCATCCTCTCGGGAAGCCATACATGAAGTGTTTAAATATGTTGAAGGGGTAAAAGCCCACTTGGGGGCAAATGATAATGAAATTAGAGTCATTGTTGCGTCAACAAAGTGGAGAGAGCTTCTGGTTCCTTTTTCAAGATTTGTCTGTGACACAAAATTGAATGTCAAGGGAGTGCAAATTGAAGTAAGTGATTCTACAAAGATAAAGACGTGGCCAGTATCCTGGCTTCCATTAACAAATGGTCGCTTTATAGCTCCTTGGCATGATATGTGTTGGTGTGAAAATAAAGAGCGCCTAGATAGAGCCATCCAATCGATGGAACAATCATGCAAAGTCAAAGGGATAGAGGATTATATAATTATGGTAATCCACTTGCCAAACCCAATTATTTCAGAGAGAGAAATTGCGATGAAAGATGCAATTATCCAAATGGGCAACATAAGTGGACTTGAGGTAAAAAAAGACGTAGCATTGCCAACCTATGAATACATAGCATATTTTGCAATGCAAACCTTACCAAAAGAAAAATATTTAGAAATATTATCTTCTGACAAGGAGCAATATGAAGAAGCGCAAGAAGTAATTCTTATGATGCAGGATGAAAATGAAAGTTTATGTTATCTCCATGAATCCGCAGTGGCTGTGGAGCCATCGTTTTATAGTGACTGTTATGAAATTGGATATCCGGCAAAAATCAACGCATTCTTGGAAAATGCGGAATATACAATAGAAGAAATAAGACGCTATGGATTTTTTCAAAAAAACACATTGCTCTCTGATTCAACCATTATTTCGGAGCTCTTAGGTGAAGATGGTTCTACAGGACAAAAGCTTAAGAGGACAGTTGAGGTCTTTAAACAAGCAGACATGGAATCGGTCTCTAACCAAATACAATCGACACTTAAGGAGAACAGTGTTTGGAAAAATCATATCTTAAGGTGTTTAGATGAAATTAAGCAGGAGTTTCCAATGGCTAAGGTGGATGTCTCAGTATTTAATCCTGCTACAGGCGTTTTTACAATATATCTGGTAACGACAAGAGAAAATGGGTGTCTATATGTACCATCTTACTATCTTGTGGTCCATAACCCAGAGCCCGTAAGAATATACTACGGAGGGCTTCAAGATAATGGGCAAGCGTTGATGTTGAATGAAATCTTGGATAAATATTATGACGGTAGGCTGGATGCACTCTTAATGACGATGACTTGGGGCGGTTGGGAGAAGCGAGACCTTGATATAACAGAAGACCTAGGGTGTGCATATCGTTCATTTCGCTGCGATATTTTAGGTGCGAAGCGCACTTTTTTTATGTTGCGCGATGACCGGTGGAGAAAATGTGATCCAATAAATCACATTGAGTTATATTTTCAGTATCTAGAAAAAAATGAAAAACTTGTAAAGCAAATTTTTCGCAAGATATTTCCAAGAGATAATGGTGGTATGATGGATGGAAGCTCAGCCGAGCGGATGCTAGACGCTAGTGCAGATATTGACAAAGGTAAGGAACTAAAAGAGTATTATATTAATCCACCATGTGAATGCGAACTCTGTGGTAGCACACTTTCAAATGAAAAATATATGGTAGATGGCAAACTAAAAGACGCGAATGCATGGGGAATTATGTGCTCAGATTGTGCGACTTTTTGGGGAGAAGGGATTGGCTGGGGAATGGGTCAATTGTACTTAAGCAATGATAACAGATGGTTATTGGTGGGTGGTTTTGAGTGTTAAGTGTATAAGAATATATTGAATACAATAATCATAATATGCTATAATTTAACTTCTATAAATGAAAAATGTATATGGGATAACAACCTTTATATTGACCAAGGAAGGAGAGCCGATTTTGCATATTGCCCTGTGTGATGATATACCGAATATAGTAGACAGCTTAAGAAGCTATCTGAACAGTTATTGTGAATATAATCATATCAAGCCAACGTTTCACTGCTTTGACAGTGGTGAGGCTTTTCTTTCAAGCCAATTAGAATTTGACATCGTATTTATGGACATATACCTAAAAGGGATAAAAGGCACTGAAGTCGTGCGCCAATATAGAAAAGCCCAAACAAGTCAAATAATATTTATCACCACCAGCCTAGAACATGCAATAGAAGCCTTTGGACTTAATGCTACACACTATTTAGTAAAACCACTGACGCAAAAAGCAGTGACGGAAGCTATGGACCGTTGCCTTACATCTATGGAGCTGCAGATGCGGTTAAATAAAACGATTGAGGTTAAGTCAACAAAGGGTATGGTTTCGATTCCGACCAATCATATCATCTACATAGAAGTTTTTAATAGGACATCTATTATACATACAAAAGTAGAGCATGTTCAGGTACAGTGTTCGTTAGAGGTATTATTTGACATGCTAGATAAATCTTTATTTATGAGGGCACAGCGCAGTTATATTGTGAATATGAGGTGCATTGAAGAGGTTTCTAATGATCGGATTTTTTTACCAGGGAACATAGAGATTATGCTTTCACGTAAAAACAGGAAAGATCTTAAAAAGCAATATCAACAGTTTCTTTATTCTTTAGTAAGGGAAGGTAAGTTATGATTTTTTTTGAGCTGCTGTTTGGCTGTCTGTTAAAGTTAGCACCCTATTCTTTTTTTGCAATTTATCCATTTAAGGAGCATTTAAGATTTTCCAAGCGATATACGCTGTGGTTAACGGCGCTGTTTGTTTTTGCTATTTCTTTATTTTTTGCAGTAGCTTCTGTTTTACCCATTAATTTTACACAAGATACCGTATTTAATAAACCATACTCAGTTTTTTTAGTTTGCCGTTATTTGTGTGCTATATGGTATCTATATATCGTTAGAGAGGCATGGCAAAAAAAACTTTTTGTCTTTTTGCTTGGTGTAATATCTGCTAGCATCATCTATGTGATAGTAACACTGGTAGATAAGCTGGTGTTAAACGTATCACAGACAGCCCGGTTTTTACCTTTCACACCCCATGCTTTTATTCTTACAGCTATATTAACAGCTGTAGCCATTCCGCTATTGTTGCTATTAGTCAAACGGGCATACGTACCTGTTTCAGATAGTATAACAACAAAAGAAAGCAACTACTTAGCAATAATTTCTGTTTTACTCTATTCTCTCTTAAAGTCAGAAGCTATATCAATAAGTCTTGCAGAAAAAATCGGTCGTGAGCAGATATCGTTTTATTTTACTCTCGTGGTTACTGTTTTTTTAATTTATATTGTGATTTTTAAAATACTCTTTTATGCCAATGAAAGATTATTGTCACAACAAAAATATTTACAAATAGAACAACAATTTATTATCCAGGGACAACAGTATCATCATATCTATGATAATATAGAAAACTCTCAAAGAATGCGTCATGATTTAAGGCACCATATGGTTACACTAGAAGGTTTCTTAAATAATAATGAAATAAATAAGGCAAAAACATATATTAGTGAATTTATGGACTATGCAAATAGTTCTAGGTGGATAAAGATTAGTGAAAATCCAACGATTGATTTAATTGTAGGTTATTATCAAGAACTTGCCAGAGAACAAAATATTGATTTTCAAGTTCGTATTGACATTCCAAAAGACATTAATATACAAGATATTGATATGTCAGTGTTACTCGGCAATTTATTAGAAAATGCGTTGGAGGCTGCAGGAGATAGCCAGATAGATATTCCCTTTATCCGATTAAATATCATGTGCTTAAACAAGAGGCTTATTATAACGTTGGACAATAGTTTCCAGACACATCCAAATAAAATAAAAAACAGATTTTTATCGACAAAAGGAAATCACCGAGGACTTGGTATTGGTAGTATTGAACACATTGCCAAAAAGTATAACGGAAGTACACAATTTGATTATCATGATCAAGAATTCCAATCGTCGGTCACGCTTATGCTTACGTCCTAAACATCTGTAATAGATAGATTGCTAAGTAGCTGCCTTTGTAAAAAGAGGTGGCTACTTTTTTGTTGCGGCTTGAGCATGATTATGAATGAAGGGAAAGTTTTGGTGTGAAATGCTTGTTTTTGTTGTAAAGTGCAAGAAAAAAAGTGGATACCTTTGTTAAAATTAGAGTAATGAAATTCACTTTGACGTGTAGCACACACGTTGGTGATAATATAACGGAGGATATCATTATGAAAAAACGAATATTGGGGCTATTTTTAATTTTTAGCATGATGCTTGGAATAGTACCTACATCAGCAGCAAATAACTTAACTATAGAAGTGACGACGTATCAAGAGTTAACGGATGCCATAAGTCATGTGACAGAGGGGCAAACGATTCTTGTAATGAACGATATCGCATTGATGGATACGCTTACAACACCGGAAAATGCAAATGATTTTACTATTGATTTAAATGGAAACACTATTTCAGCTTCAGCAGACGCACTCATCCATAAGGGAACAGGAACGCTAACTATCGCAGGGACTGGCGGTGGTGTGCTAACATCAACAGGCGAGTTTTGCACAGTAATTCATAACGAGACCAGTGGAATACTAGAGATTGTAGGTGCTACAGTGCAGACCCAGGCAGATGGGGGTACGGCTATTTTGAATACTGGGACACTGACCGTTTCTAATGGTACGGTTCAGGTTCTGGCAGAACATGGTACGGCTATTTCAAACGAGGCGACACTGACGATTACAGGGGGAGTTGTAAAAGCGGTAGATGTAGGCGTTGCGATTGAAACCGATATAGGTTCTACAGTTACTATTTCAGGTGGTTTGGTTCAATCAGAAATGGATTTTACAATTACTGCAAGGGGAGCTAAAAAAATTACGATTAGTGGAGATGCTAAAGTAACTAGCCAAGCGCATAAATCTTCGTCTGAGTTTAAGCGTGCGACTATTCATTTGGATTCTTCCGGGAATGTAATGGAAAAAGGCGTACTAGAAATAAAAGGTGGTATAGTAGAAAATACAGCAAGTGAAGGCGAAGCGTATGCAGTCTTTTATAATATTTATTCTGGGGTGACAGAAGATAATGTCAACGACTATTATATCCATACAGGCGGAACGGTAGGTAAGGTGTTTCCTGAACCCTTGCTTCCTGTGGCGGCCATAGATGATGTTCAATACGAAACTTTACAAGAGGCAGTCGATGCAGTGCTGGAAGGACAAACCATCACCGTATTAAAAGATATTGATTATACGGGATTATCAGGTGTTGATGACGTTGTCGATACAGCTGGTAACAACAATAACTTCACTATTGATCTTAATGGTAAGGTGCTTTCATTTAACACAGATGGACAGGCAGGTATTTTCCATGCCGGTGCAGGAGAGCTGACGATTAAGGACAGTGCAGGTGAGGGAAAGATTACAAGCGATGCTGTGGGAGGAAGTGCGATTACAAATAGTAGCACAGGCGCTGTAATTATCCTCGGTGGAACGTTCGAATCTACGGCAAGCTCTTATGAGGACATGAGCTGTGCCCTTGCTAATTTGGGAACAGGTACACTAAGGCTAGAAGGAAGCGATACATTGGCAGTTGCTACAGGACATGGAAGCCTTGCCATTGCTAATGTTAATGTAGGTGATGTGCATGTTATCGGGGCGACAGTTCGCGCGACACAACCGAGTAGTCTTGCCATTGGAAATCAATCCACAGGTAAAATCACTATTCAAAATAATTCCACCATCACCAGTCAAAATGCTTCACCTTCACATGGAACAATTTATCTTATGGAAGTTCCTGATGCAAGTTCATCAGATAAGGTCGTACTATCTGTTGATGGAACCGTAGAAAATACGGCAAGTACAAAAGGATATGCTATATATTATGCAGATCCTACTGTAGATGGATTAAATATTGGTGAGTATTATAACATAGAGACGCCAAATCGTGTGGGTAAGATTTATCCAAAACCTGCAGAAGCCAAGATTGGACAGATAAGTTATGCCACATTACAAGAGGCAGTAGATGCGGCTGTTGAACAAGATACAATTGTGCTTCTATCAAATATCAACCTAACATCAACGGTTAATATCGAAGACGATATTAATTTTACTATGGATCTAGCTGGTCATACGGTTGAGGGGATTGGATTGACGTTGATTCATCACCAAGGAATGGGAAAATTGACCATTACCGATGATTCAGAAGCAGGCGATGGGCGCCTAAAAGTCTATTCTACTAGTGTTGACGCTACTACGGTATTAAACTCGGGTAATGGAGAAGTCTATATATCCGGTGGAACGATTGAAGCTGACAGTTTAGCTTTTGGCGATAACTCAGGAGAACAGATAGCCATGAAAAATCACCTGGGTATAATTACTGTGGATGGAGGTGAGGTTTTAGCAAAAGGTAAAGCCGGAGCCATTCTCAATGTGAATGAAGGAACAATTAACATTATGCGTGGAAAGGTAGAATCAGAAGGTATAGGTGTTACTCTATGGAATGATGCAACAGGTATTGTCAATATATCTGGTGGTAGCGTATTGATGACAACAACAGAAAAATACAATCATGCCATCATTAACATAGGTGGTGGAACTGTTAATATATCCGGTGGAACAGTATCTTCCACAGCTTGGGGAGGAACAGTAATTAATTGGCCTGAAGGTGTCATCCATGTATCCGGTGGTACTGTATCAAAAGTCAATCAATTTGAAGATGACAGATACTGTGCAATTGCCAGTGTGAATTCTGGAGAAAATGAAGAAGTAACAATAGGAAAGATAATCATAAGTGGTACGGCGATGGTCACCAGTGACTGTGCTGAGACTGAGCAATATCCGGGAGGCACAATCTGTTTTGAAGATTATTCAAAAGAACTACCGACTTCTTCTGTAAATTTCTTGGAAGTAAGGGGAGGAACAGTTGAAAATACTGTAGGGGGCAATGCGGTATACTTTCAACATGCAAAAATCTCAAGTGAAAATGTTAAAGACTATTACACCATTGCAGATACCGCTACAGTAGGTAAAATATATCCTTCGATTACTTATACAATCCATGGTAAAGTTATAGACAAGGACACCAAAGAAGGACTTGCTGCCACAATAAACTTGCTGAGAGAAAATTATACTAAAGTAGGTGCAGAAATTATTGCAGGAGAGGATGGTACATATATTATCCCTGACGTTCCGGAAGGAACATATATAATAGAAATAGGTTATGAAAATTATAAGACAGAAACGATTACGGGAGTTATTGTCAACAATGCAAATATAATAGACTTGAATGCGGCGTTAATTAAAGAATATGAAATCAACATAATTGATGGCGAGGCAAGTGCTTATTTTGTATCCCCAGGTGATACAATAACAATCACAGCAGATATGTTGCATGATCAATATTTTGAAAAATGGACATCAACCACAGAAGGGGTCATATTTGAAAATGCATCACGTAGTCAAACCACCTTTATCATGCCGGCAGAACATGTAACGATAGCAGCCAACTTTAAGGCGAGAGAAACAGGTACGATTAATGGGCAGGTGACAGATGAGAGTGGAAATCCAATTGAAGATGCAGCAGTAGAAATCATGAAGGTTGCTGGATTCAATTCTTACACCGTTGCAAGTGTAACAACAGATGCACAAGGGGACTATAGCATCACAGACATTCCTTATGGTGTATACAGTTTAGTCGTTAGTCAAGATACGGAAGGAAGAATGAACACCTATAGTATTACGGTTAAGAAAGCAAGTACGTCACAGAATGCTATCTTATTATCAGGTGATAGGGATACCGCAGTTGAGGTAAGATATGATGGGCGATCATTTGTACCAACCATCGCAGTTGATAATCTAGAAGATATGTTTATAGATGGAGATGGCCTGTCAAACAAAGTAGAAATTAAACTACTGGTCAAAAATATCACCCAAAGTAACCCTTCAGATCAGACGCTTGTGGAAGAAAATCTTGGGTCAAAAGAAGAAGTGGGTATCTACCTTGATGCAAAACTTATCAAAACTATTAATGGAATACCGGATGAAACAGTACAGCCTCCGGCAGGTAAGTCATTAAGTATAGTCATTGATTTACCTTCTGAACTTCAGAATAAAGGTGTATACAAAATTATTCGTGTGCATGATGGGGAGGTAGAAAAATTTGATGCTCAATATAACAGCACCTATCACACACTGACGTTTAAAGCCGATAAGTTTTCAACATATGCCATTGTGTATGCGACACAAACGGTTCCGGAGGTTCCGGATGATGGAAGCAGTTCAGGAGGAAGTAGCTATACCTATTATGACATCAAAATCATAGAAGGAGAAAATGGAAACATCACTCCTGATGGTGGTACGGATCATATTGAAAAAGTAAGAAAAGCAAGCGATAAAACCTTTACTTTTAAACCTGACCAAGGATATGAAGTTAATGATGTAATGATTGATGGTAAGAGTGTTGGAGCCAAGGATAGCTATACTTTTAAAAAAATAACAAGTAGTCATACATTAAAAGTTACGTTCAAAAAAATGGACACGGTAAAAACAGATGATGACGACGGATTTGAAGATGTAAAAACAAATGCGTGGTTTTATGAATCTGTAGTCAATGCAGTGGAAAAAGGCTGGTTTACAGGGACTTCAACAACCAAGTTTAGTCCATATCTTGGTACAACGCGTGGCATGATTGTTACGGTACTACATCGTATGGAACAATCTCCAGCGGTATCAACGGGATCAGTATTTGAAGATGTTGTGGAGAAGAGCTGGTATTATAACAGTGTAATCTGGGCACAGCAAAATGAAGTTGTTCGCGGCTATTCTAATGGAAAGTATGGACCTAATGATAATATAACCCGTGAACAAATGGCAGCTATTCTCTATCGATATGCCGGTTTCAAAGGATATGACCTATCAAAAAGGGCGACGTTAAATAATTTTACGGATGAGAGTCAGATTTCTAATTATGCGATAGAAGCTGTACAATGGGCAGTGGCAAACGAATTGATTAGTGGCAAGGATAATCATGTCTTAGATCCAAAGGGAAATGCCACAAGAGCAGAAGTGGCTACAATTTTGACAAGATTTGATCGTTTGTTTGTAGACTAAAAGTGCAGATAATGTAAAATAATCCAAAAGAAGCTGTTGCAACACGCAACAGCTTCTTTTGACTGCAAATATATATTATCACAACCTTAAGGGTACGTTGGTAATCAATGCAAATGTTTAGAGTTACAACTATTTACAAGGAAATACAATGTAGAATATAGAATTTGACAAGTCGTTACGAGAAAAAAATGGTATAATATTAGATATAAAAAGCATAAAAGGGAGGAAACACGGTGAGGCTAAGTTATGCGTATATATCGATTAGCATCATATCTTTAGTATTGATTTTTGCATCATTGATGATAGTATCGAAAAAGGAGCATTCTAAGGCAAACAGGGCACTTAGCTTGGTTATATGTTTTATTTTTTTAGGGTCAATGTTCACCTTATTTGAAATGCTAAGCACTTCATTTGAAGGGAAGTTTTTGTTTCGAAATTTATCACAAATTGGTTTGTTTTTATTACCCTCAGCATCATACAACTTTATAATGATTTATACTAATACGGAGAATAAGGTTTTAAACAAAATGCGAAGGATTAATTTTATCTTTGCGATAACCTGTGTCTTCCTGATTTTTACTAATGATTATCATGGGATTATGCGTAGTAATGTGTTGCTTGTGCCAATCGATGGCGGCTTAAAGCTTTCGGTTGAACAAACCATGTTTGGCAAGATATGCGTAAGCCTCAATACGCTTATGAATGTTATCGCGATTATTAAGCTTTGGATATATAAACGGACGACCACAAAAAGTACCCGAACCCAAGTATACCTGGTTCTTATTGGTTTTTTGATTCCTTTTTTGTTCACCTACGTTAAGACGATGTTACGTAACGTATCGGGGTTGGAAGTGCCTTCATCGATAGGGTTTTTAATAGGGGTTATATGTATCTTAGTAGGGATTTATAAATACGACTTTATGTCGATATCTCCTTTAGCTCGGGACTGGGTTATCGATGAAATCGATATAGGTATGATTTTTACAAATCCTGATGGAAGAATTGTGGATGTAAATGCTTATGCAAAAAAAATATTTTCCGAGGATCTTCACAGGATGGAGAAGATTATTTTTGGAAATTCGACATGGGAAAATGCATTACTAGGTAGAGATAACATGAGTTTTGAACTTCATCAGGAAAATCATAAGAAAATATATAAGATTAAAGTGCATGACTTATCAAAAAAACAAAAGGCCATTGGGTCGGTATCTCTTATTACAGACATAACTGCAGATAAACTTCATAAAGAATGGTTAGAGAACAAAGCACAAAAAGATAGCTTAACAAAAATCTTGAATCGAGAAAGCTTTGAACTTAAAGTCAATAAAATCATAGATTCGATTGCCGATATGAATCGATCCGGTGCGTTATTAATATTTGACATTGATAAGTTTAAAGATGTAAATGATAATTATGGGCATCAAATCGGAGATGAAGTCATTATTGAAGTTGCCAATATCATCGCATCAACATGCCGTGAAAAAGACTTAGTAGGACGGCTTGGCGGCGATGAATTTGGCATGTTTATCGTGGATACAAGTAGAGAAGATGTAGATCAACTGGTGTATAGGATTCAAGAGCGACTAGCCTCGCAAATATTTGTCAATGGTGATGTGGACATTACACTCAGTATAGGAATACATATACAAGAGCTAAAAAACTGCACGTTTAATGAACTATATAATAAATCAGACCAAGCGATGTATGCATCAAAAAAATCGGGACGTAATCAAGCGACGGTTTTTTAAGGCACCTATTGTTCACCAAAGACGATGTCAGAGGATTTTAGTGAGCCTTGGGAGCGAAGGTAGAAGGCAACTAGAGTAACAATTGCTTCTGCAACAATAATTCCTGCCCAGATAGCCTTTCTACCGAATAAAGCTGGGATTAGGAAGATGCATAATGTGTTAATGACAAAACTCCTCAAAACAGAGAGAAGTAAAGCTTGCTTGGTCCTTTTTGTAGCAAGGTAATAGATGGTGTAGACAATATTAATCGATGCAAACAAAAAGCTAATACCATATACTTGAATGTAGTCATAGGCGAGTGTGATTAGTTCAGGGTCATGGTTGAATACAGCAATAATATTTTTCCCAAATATAAGCATGATGACATACATAATAACCGCTAGAAAAATATTGAGTTTCATACCTGTAGTAAAAAAGTAATTCTCGGATATGGCATCACCTTTTCCATAGCTTTGGCTTAACAGGGGCTGAATACCTTGGGCTAAACCAATAAAGATTCCTATAACCACAACTAAGATATAGGATATAACGGAAAATGCCGAGACTCCGATTTCACCGAAAGTCTTTAATATCAAAAAGTTATAACATAAGATGACAACAGGTTGACTCATTTGGGTGACAAATTCGGGAAGGCCTGTTTTTAATATTTGCGTCAAACGATGAAGTGAGAACGTTGGAAAACCAAGTTTCAGAGCACCTTTTTTAAAAAAGAAATGGCTCAATAACATAAGACAAGCAAATATTTGTCCAAGACCGGAGGCAATGGCAGCACCTTTGATACCCATCTGTAACGGAAAGATAAACAGCCAATCAAAAAAGATATTGCTCAATGCGCCTATAATCATACCCCAAAAGGCGAGGTGTGGATTGCCATCGTTTCGTACAAACGCAGACAAAGTATTTGAGCAACTAAAAAACACACCAAACATAACAAAATACTTAATGTAATCGGCCGTATCCGTTAAGAGCAAATTGCTTGCGCCAAGTAGTGTTGCAAGATTTTTAGAAAAGAAAAAACTGATAAGAGTCATCAGCGCGGAAAAAATAAAGACCAATAGAAGACTTGATTGAAACATCGTGATGGCTTTTTGGGGCTCTTTTTTTCCAAAATGAATCGAGGCGAGTGTTGCGCCACCCATTGTAATCATCATCGTGATGGCTGATAAAATTGAGATATAGGGTACGGCGATATTGATTGCGGCTAATCCTAAGGTTCCAACGCCCCTACCGACAAAGATACCATCCACAACAAAATATAAGCCGGTAACTAGCATAGCGCCAATAGAGGGGATGACATAATTGAAAAATTGTTTTTTTAAATGCATATTCAGGTACTCCTTTGTATAATACATTGATGATTCAATGTAATAGTTTTGTATCGGATAGAGTATAAACTATACTATAATGGGAGAGTCAAGCGTTGAAGGGAGAAATAATGAAAAATTATTTATCGATAGGCGAAGTCAGTAAGATAAAAAAAGTCAGTGTAAAGTCCTTACGTTATTATGGCAAGTTAGGTATTCTTCCACCAGCATATGTTAATCCAGAGACGGGTTATCGCTATTACAGCAGTGACCAGCTTATTATTGTAGATTTAATTTCTATTTGTATTGATTTTGGCATTCCCTTAAAACGGTTTAAAAGTTATTTGACGCCGGAAGGAAGTGTAGATATTGGCACCCTGCTTAATGATGGCGAACAAATTGTTGAAGAGAAAATCAAACAATTAAATGCATCATTTCGCTTCTTAGAGGCGATGTCACAGCATATAAAACGTGCTAATGGATTAAAAGCCAGTATGGAGGAACGCTTAGAACATTTTCAGAAGCGTTGTTTTTTGACCGTTGATTGGAATGGAGATATTTTGGACTACAAAGAAATAAGTGCAAAATATTCCCAACTGTATAGGCAATGTAAAGCCTTAGATATAACGGATAAATTCAATCAAGGTGTGATTTTTTTCAACAAAAACGGACAGGTTGTTTCTAAGATTTTTATTGAGGTCCCCTCACCGCTTCCAGATGTTGATAATGCACTATATGTAGAGGAGGGGGATTATCTGTGTAAAGCGGTGAAAGAGGCAGAGCTTCTGTCGGTGTTAGAGCAAAGATTTGTAGGTACTCTTATCGTTAAAGAGCTTTTTGACTTAAAACTAGAACCTCAAGCAGGTATTGTTGAGGTTGAAAGAAGGGCTTATTATTAGACAGCAATATACCTACGTGTAATAATTAATATCACATAAAGGAGGAGTAAGACGTGATAAAAAATAAGGAATTAACAAAGCGATTCATTATAGGTGCTATTATTATAGTTGCGGTACTTGTCATACTCATGATGTACTTAAAAAATGATGCAAAAGACTATGCAAAAGATTATGCAGAAGAATTTCTTGAGATAATGACGAACCCACAGGAACTGGAATCGACAAAATATTATCGTGACCTATTTGATTCCGAAGGAATGGGCGATTATGGTTTTGAAGAATATGGTGCTGCCATGAAAAAAGACTATGGCGTTCTTATGACAGATAGGGGATTTGAAGATGCTGTAGCAAACCGCAATATACCTTGGAAGGTCTTGGTACAAGATCAAGAAGACTATGACGTAATAATTGATTCGATTGATTTAAAAAAGATGAAAGATTATGCGGATGGAAGAGTGTATTATAGCTATTTAATCTCAATGCGCATCGAGCTTCCTAGTGGAGACAATGAAGCGATGACTGTGTCAGGAGATATTGTAATGATGAAAGAAGGCTCAGGTTGGCTAGTTGATGTTTTTAGATGGAACGCAGACTATCAAGAACTGTATAAGTTAGTAAATCCTATTCAGTAAGATTTTTGCGTTATATTTTATTTGTGCTATAATACGGTATCAAAAGGATTAAGAAAATATAAGGCTCGGGGAGCGACAAATAACGGAGGAAACATTGAAGCGTGAATTAGAACATAATCTGACGACGGGAAGCATTGGAAAATCATTGGTGGTTTTTAGTTTGCCGATGATATTAGGTAATCTTATTCAACAGTTATATAATGTAGCAGATACCTTGATTGTAGGGAAAAAAATTGGACCTACTGCTCTTTCGGCAGTAGGTTCTTCATATGCCCTGATGGTCCTTTTGACATCGATTGTTTTGGGGCTTTGTATGGGAAGTGGAGTTGTCTTTGCCCAGCTTTATGGAGCAAAAAAACTAGAAGCCATGAAAATAAGTGTTTTTAACGCCTTTGTTTTTGTAGCTATTTCGTCCCTTATCATCAATCTTTTGTCCTACGTATTGTTAGAGCAATTTATTATATGGCTAAATATTCCAAAGCAAGCGGTTGAGATGACACGCCAATATCTGACCATTATTCTTGGTGGAATGTTTTTTGTGACAATCTACAATTTCATAGCAGCAATTTTTCGAAGCATTGGAAATACGATTATGCCACTGATTTTTCTTGGAGTGGCTGCGTTGACAAATATAGCGTTGGATATTGTATTTGTTATCTTTTTGAATATGGGTGTTGCAGGTGCTGCTTGGGCGACATTTATAGCTCAGGCATTATCTGCTTTGTGTATTTCTATTTATTTTTTGATGAAAGCGCGATATCTATGCCCAAATAGAAGGCACATGCATCTTGAACGAAGTATCATGCGAAGTGTCATTGATTATTCTGCACTCACAGCGATTCAACAATCGATTATGAATTTTGGCATTTTAATGGTTCAAGGTCTTGTCAATAGTTTTGGATTTTATGCCAGTGCAGCTTTTGCGGTGGTTGTAAAGATTGATGCTTTTGCCTATATGCCAGCTCAAGATTTTGGGAATGCCTTTGCAACATATGTAGCTCAAAATTATGGTGCAGAGCGGTTTGACCGAATAAAAAAAGGCGTTCTGGCAACACTTAAGATATCCGCAAGCTTTTGCTTAATGAGCTCACTTATCGTTGTTGTTTTTGCCAGAGAATTTATGTTGATTTTTGTCCAGCCAGAGCAAACGCAAATTATTGAGATAGGGGTAGATTATCTACGAATTGTCGGAGCGTCGTATATTGGAATTGGTGTGCTGTTTTTGCTCTATGGGCTGTATAGGGGACTTGGAAAGACACAAATGTCCATTGTGCTGACGATTATTTCATTAGGTTCGCGGGTTGCACTTGCCTATCTGTTATCATCTTTTCCTGGGATTGGCATGGCAGGAATATGGGTTGCAGTTCCTATTGGATGGATGCTTGCAGATGCATTTGGGATATGGCATTACAGAAAATACGCACAGGAGATGCTTCGAATTTAAGGCTATGCAAACGGGAGTTAGTCTAGAAAAAAATAGATATTCTATATTGACATTAGGTCGGTACTAAGGTTTATAATTTGCTTATCAATGTTAATAAACTCTATTAAATAGGTGGTGAATTATATGCATGTGTTACAGGAAATAGAAATAAGAAGATTTAAGGAAAAAGATGCGCAAAGTGTTTGTGAAATTTTTCTGCATGCCTTTAAAAGCAAATTGATGACGTTAACAAGCTTGAGTGATGAGAAGCTTCTGGAATTTTTAATTGACGTCAATTTTGCAGACCAAATTAATCATGAAGGTTTTTTTGTAGCTACAAAAGATGATGATGTGCTTGGTGTTATTAATATACAGTGGAAAAATCATCCGATTGAATCCAAAAAAATTAATATATCCACCTTAAGCCTTATAGAAAAGTATGGTTTGCTTAATTTGGTGAAGTGTATTATCGGAGCTACACTGTTAACCAAAAAACAAAGGCAAGATGAAGGCTATATTGATTTTGTGGGGGTGCACCCTAAGGCACGCAAGATGGGAATAGGAACAAAATTGATAAACCATTGTAAAGAATTTTGTAGCAACGATTTGAAGTTAAGCAAATGTACATTATATGTAGCAAGTTCAAACACAAAAGCTATTGCATTATACAAGAGACTTGGATTCGAAGGGGTAAATACAACAAAAAGTTTTTTGAGTAAATATCTTTTTAATGAAAAAGAGTTAATCTTTATGTGTGCAAACATAGAAAAGGCCTACTTTAGTATTCAGTCTTGAAGCACAAGAGAACGAGATGAAGCATCTTTGTTATGAGTTAATATTTGGATTTCGTAGTATATTTGACCATTATTAAAAATAGAAAGCAAAGAGCTTTCAGATATGATTAATTTACCTCTAGTTGAAATCTTATTATCGTTAATATAATTCAAAAAACTAAGAACTTGGCTTTGTACATGTGTATAATCATCGGCAAAAAAACCGAAACATAGATATTGTCCGGCTTCTAAGAGATAATCAGCGACACTGGGCTTAAGGAAGGTTGTACATACATGGAGAGAATCGTCATCACAAATGTATGTAATATCCGTATCAAAAAGGGTGGGATTTTTTATTTTTTCCAAGGCGTTGTCATAAAAAGTCTTTGTTGAAACAAAATCTGCTTGATTGACGTGATAAATTAGTTTCATAAAACGTTCATTTAAGTCGTTGATGCGGTACTTTTCTAAGGAGCTTTCCAAAGCCGAGATTTTATCCAAAACTTCAAGGCTAAGATTTTTAAGATGAACGAGATGATCTATTTGTTTGTTGATATCGAATAGGTTTTCTTGCATCATATGCACATATTCTTGATGGGAATAATCCTTGAGAGATTTTCTAATTTGGCTTACAGGTATGTTAAATTTTCTAAGAAGTAAAATATGCTCTAATTGATATACTTGCTTTATATCATATAGCCTATACCCGTTTTCATCGATTATATTTGGGCTAAATATTTTCTTTTCTTCAAAATATCTGATTTGATGTGTTGATATATTCAATAGTTTAGCTAATTCTCCAATTGTTATAAGCGTTCTTATAGCATAACACCTCACTTTCTTACTCTTCTTGAAGAGAACCTTAATCTTCGTGATTATATTCCTGTTACTTTTTATAATAAATACTATGCTTCCACTGGTAGACCCAGAGAGCATGGGCTTTTATCCATGTTATAGGCTTTGATTCTTTAACGTATTTTTTCCATTACTGAAGATACCCTTTTACTAACTTTCCTTAAGTTCTCAAAGGAACTTAGAGACTTTTGTGGTTTTTCTCGTGTTCCTGATGCCTCTAGGCTTACTCGTTTCAAACAAGATTTTCTTTCTGAAATACAAACTTTTTTTGACCATCTTGTGGATATCACAGAACCTATCTGTCAAAAGATTGATCCTAATAAAACCGCCATGACTATTTTTGATACTTCTGGTATTGAAGCATTTGTTTCTGAAAATAATCCAAAGTATGCTAATAAGATTATTAAACAGCTTAAGGCTTATAAAAAAACTAAAAAACTGGATGCTTCTTATGATCCCAACAAGGCAGCTTATGGTTCTATGCCAACGCATGCATCTTCTAATGATGTAATCAAGCAACTTTATATTAATGGACATTTTTGTTACTTAATGATTTAAAATTCGAAAAGGCTTTTATACCATTAAATGCACGTTCAAAGTTATCTTATCCTGACTGCTCTATTAATAGCGAGGGTATTCCTACATGCCCTTATGATAATACACTTCCAATGAAACATGAAGGCATTGCCAAACGCAAAACTCAGAATGAAAAAACATTACATGCCGATTTACTTCTCACAGGGATTACTCAATTATTAACCGTTGTTTTGGCTGACAAGATCAATAAACACCAATATATAAGGAGCGTAAAACCATTAATTGCTTAAACACATAACACTTACTTTTAAAATATGACGATTCTTCAATTGGTGAAGTCTGGTCTTTTTTTATTTTGAAGTTTCGCAATTACCTATCATTCTATTATAACATGAATAGGCCTTTTTTCTTTTAAACTGTGGAGGAAAGTTGTGGTATAATTATATAAAAGAGCGGAATATGCAAGAGGATTACTTAAGATTTTACTAACGAATCCTAAGATTTTATATGTTCATTACAACGAAAAACAATTAATATTGTAATTAGTGAATTTTTTAACGTTGCATATAGAACATGAATAGTGTGAGGATAGTGTTATGTATAAGGTTTTTTTACTTGATGATGATGAACTAATTCTACAAGAGTTACTTGAAAGGGTTCCATGGATGGATAACGGTTTTGAGGTTATCGGTTATGAGAGCAATCCCGTTCAGGCGTTGCGGCGTATACCACAGCTGTGCCCGGATGTTATTTTTAGTGATCTAAAAATGCCGGATATTGATGGGCATGCCTTTATGAAATCGTTGATTGATTCGAATTTGCAGTTTGAATTTGTTATGTTAAGTGCGTATGGTACTTTTGATGATGCGCGAACTTTTTTCAACCATTCCGGCTTCGACTATATTTTAAAACCAGTACAGATAGAGGAGCTGCAATTAGTTTTAGAAAGGCTAGCCAATAAACTCTCCAAAAAACGGGCATTTTCGCCCAATACATCAAAAGAAAACATCACTCCTGCATTTCTTGAGCTCACAGACTATCTAGAGAATAATTTTCAAGAAAAATTTTCATTAAATAAGCTTTCAAAGCAATTTGCACTGAGCCCAGGCTATATATGTAATCTTTTTTCAAAATATTATAATACGACGTTGACCTGTTTTCTTACAAATCTAAGAATGAAGCATGCAGCTTCACTCATTCTTCAAAGTAATCTTTCGTTTAAGGAAATAGCTATTGAATGTGGCTATGTTGACTACTATTATTTTAATAAGGTGTTTAAAGACTACTATGGAATGGCGCCAAGTAAATATATTCAACAAGATTAATATAAAAAATTATCCCGAATACAATCTATGATAGGAATGGATAGAGTCAATGGATGTTAAAAAAAAGCACAAAAAGATTGGTTTTTTAACGCTACTTCTATTAATTAGTGTACTCATTATGGTTTTTGTAGTTGAAAGACAGGCAATGAAGGCTGGGACGGATAAAAAAGTCATCACCATTGCTATTGTTCAAGATGATCGTGTACAAGATTATACGACGAATTATTATACAAACTGGCTTGAAGCGCAGACAAATTGCTCAATTGAATTTGAGTATATTCCCCATGGATACAAAAAAGAATATATAAAGGCATTGCTTACAGCAGAGCCGGGAAAAATTGATGTTGTGATTTTACCTCAAGATCAATCTATAGTCACGAATGAAGAGTTTTTAAGTTATGTGAGCAAAGGGCTAGTCTATAACCTAAATAGCTTGACCCATGACAAGACAAACTACTATAGTATTTTAAATCATCCGGGGCATCCTGGACTCAAAGAGAGCCTATTGATTGATGAGCAGCTGTATTATTTTCCTAATGCAAAAACGTCAAGAACCAGTAAGAACTTTCAGACATTTTGGATAAATGTCAAATGGTTAAAAGCCTTGGGGCTTGAAATTCCTACAACCACAAAAGAACTATATGAAGTGCTAAAAGCCTTTCATGATAGGGATCCTAACGGTAACGGTATTAGGGATGAACTGCCGCTAGTTGGATGTGAGGCCGACTACGCCCTTCAAAGCTATAACTTTCTTCTCAATGCTTTCGCGTACAACGATCCAGTTAATTTACGATTTGTAAAAAAAGATAGCGTGTCCATTTATTCTCCGACAACCGATGAGTTTCGTGAGGGATTAAAGTATTGCCATAAGCTATATTCAGAAAACTTATTGGCAGAGATTAGTTTTTCTTTTTCTCAGAATCAAATATTAGAAACGGTGTGCTCGCCGCAAGATCTTGTGGGAGCCTTTGCTAGTCAGAGTATCGTTGATAATATATATGCCAATGCACCGTCAATTTTATCGTGCTACGTCCAAGTGCCACCGTTAATAGGACCCAATGGATATCAAAATGCCATATATACGATGCCAAAACCTTCGATTGGAGCATTTATTCCGGCAAATGCTAAGAAGCCTGTGGAAGCTTTTAAAGTCCTAGATGCTATGATTTCAGAAGAAGGCGCATTAATTGGAGCTTTTGGCGAGTATGATGTCGACTGGACATTTTCCCTTGGGGAAGACCTCTCACTTTATGGAAATAAAGCAGAAATTGTGACGTTAAATTATCTTAAGAGTAAAACTCAAAATAAAAATTATGCAGGGGCAGGCGTTCGCTATGTTGATGCCACGTATATAGACGGAGTAGCTTGGAATGGGGATAATTCCTTGGTAGAATTTTTGGATGCACGTGCGGTAAAAGTCTATGAGCCCTTTTATAACAGAGGACTCCAAGAAGACATACGTTATATATCCGCCCAAGTGGATGAACCTGTGGAATTAGCCAGATATACTGATGAGATGATAACAAAATTTATTACCGGAGAATGTGATATATATTCCAAGGACCAGTGGAAAGCTTTTGTTGAGCGTAGTAACGAGCTGATGGGAGGATAATGGAGTGAAGATAAAAAACATAGGTATAGCGACATTGATTTGCACGGCATTATCCGTTTTGTTAATTGCATGTACAAGCAGCGCAAATCAACAAACCACACAACAGATGTTTTTAAAGGACTGGGAAGTAGCGGCTAATCTTGATGCAAAGCAAACACCAGATACATTATATCAGGCGGCGTTAAAAGAAGACATTTTAACCATCTATTCTGTGACAACACGCTTATTTGATACAAAAAAGTATTTTGAAGAAGCATATCCAGGATTGACAGTTGAAATAAAAGATATTCGAAGTAAAGATGCGATTAAGATGATACGCAATAACTATGAGGCGAATGCCTTTGAATGTGATATTCTTATCTGCAGTGACAGCGCGGGTAACCTTTATAATGAGCTTATTGAACCTGGATTGATTTTACCCTATGTTCCATGGGATATTGAGCCAAAAATCAAAAGCAATCATATAAATAGTAAGTTGAATTTTTTGGATGAAGTTATTTTATTTGCGTATAATAGTGCGCGTTATAATCAAAGTCCAATCTCCAATATATGGGAGATTACCCAAGAGCAATATAAAGATAAAATTGTCATGGCATCACCTTTGAGTTCATTTAGCACCTATGGTTTTTGTGCGACAGTATTAACAGAAGAAGAAAAAATGCTCGCTGCCTATAGGGCATATTTTGGACAGGAGCCTGTTTTAGACAAGGGGGTATCGATAGGTGAATATTTTTGGGAGCAGGCGGCAAAAAATATAGTTTTTGTGAATACGAGTGATGAGGTGGCAGAAGGCATCGGAAGTTCAGGGGAAAACGGATATGACTTAGGGATTATGCTGTCGAGTAAATTAAGGCTATGTGAACTTGGCTACCATTTTGAACCGATCTATGAACTGGACCCATTTGCAGCAGTGTATACGCCCAATAGTGTTATGTTAGTTGCAGGGGGCAAGAATACGAATTCGGCAAAACTTTTTGTAAGGTTTTTACTCGGTGAAACGGATGGAACAGGCAAAGGTTATATGCCTTTTTCTACACCGGGAACATGGTCATGTCGGGAAGATATTCAAGATGGCAATGATGTCAGCTTAGAAGATATGGATGTGGTAAATTACGCCAACAGTTTCATTGATAACAACACAGATTATTTGGACCATTTCTTTCAAGGGTTATTAAAGGAGAATATTAATTAATAGAATGGTTACCCATAAGAATTCACTCTTAAAAAAATTGGAACTCACCTTACTTGCTCTTGGAATTGCTGTACTTTTCATATGGTTTTTTTTCTATGTATCGATGCAAAATATTTTACAGCAGCATACGATTCATAATATGGAGCAAACATCTTTGCGCATTATCTCGCAGTTAAATCAATCCTTTCTACACTTAGAAGAGGTTTCTTTTGCGATGTCAAAAAATGACAACGTTAAAAAAATGTTGTTATCCAAAGAACATATTGAATTTTATCAGAAGGCGGAAGCGGTCAATACAGACCTTAATGCAATGATAAAAAATTCAATGTTTGCTGAAAAAGTCATTATTTTTTCTAATGACAATCGCTTTTATCGTTTTTCTGGACAATTAAATAATACCAGCATCAAACGCTTACAAGGTTTAATCAGGAACAATAAATATGAAAAGCATATTCAAATCTCACTTGATGGTGAAAGATATATTGGATATACTATATCGATTTTTGATACGGGAGAAAACCCATGTGGACATATTGTTATGCTTATTAGTGAAAAAGAGATCCAGCAACTGTTTTTGAGAGCAGAAGGGGATGAAAATATAACGATACTCTTAGGGGCTATGGATACGATTATTACATCAAATCAAACCGCGCTTCAAGGGATGCGTATTGGCGAGTTTGAAAAAAGTCAGACACATGTTATACGTAGAAACATTGGATTTACACCATTTGAGCTGATTATTTCATATACAGATACAGATAAAAGTTTACATTTGTTTTTTTTATTGGCCCTTGTGATATTGATTTTAATGCTGCTCGTTGTTTTTTGGACTTTTATTAGTGTATGGAAAAAGAATTTTTTTATACCCATTCAAAAAATTATTACGGAGGTTGAGACGTATGATAGTGAGACGCACAGCTGTTTGAAACTTACAGGATATGATTATTTGGATGGATTAATACATCGGATTAATGATATGATTAGCCGCATTGAGATTAAAGAACGGGAGCTTTATAAAGCAACCTTATCATTACATGAGGCAGAAATTGTCAAACAGCAGTCTTTAATCGTTTCCCTTAAGAAGCAAATTAGTGCACATTTTACGATAAATGTTCTTAGTATTATCAAAGCGCTTTCTAATCAAGGGGAAAATAGTAAAGCAGGATTGCTGTGTGATGGGCTATCCTCACTCTATCGATATGCGAACGAAGGGGATTCTTATATTAATGGTTTAGAAGAATTTTTTATTCTAAGAAAATATATAGGTATTATGGAAATACGCTATCCACATCGTTTTTGTGTGGAGATTGATATGGAGGATTACTTAGAGGAAATCAAATTGCCAAGAATGCTTTTACAGCCGATTGTAGAAAATAGTATTGTTCATGGATTTAATAGTAGTAAGGCAATGAACAATATTTTGGGAACGATACATATATACAGCCGATTGTATCGTGATAAAATCGATATCATTGTTGAAGATAATGGGTGTGGAATGGACAAAGACGCTTTGGAACGGCTTCAAGTACAGATTAATCATATTTCTACAGAAGAAAGTATGGAAGTTGAAGGACTGTCCCATGTAGCGCTTATCAACATTCAAAGAAGAGTTATCTCCTATTTTGGAGATACCTATGGTCTTCATATCGAATCTAAGCAACAACAAGGGACAAAAGTCATACTATCCCTTCCGATAATTTAACGCTAAAATGTGAATATTTTACCAAGAAATGTGAAGCCTCTCAATTTTTTAATTGAGGGGCTTTTTATATAATAAACGGGATGTGATTAAAATCAATTAAGGAGGAAAAAAAGATTATGAACAACAGAGTATTATCGTGGGTTATTGTTATATGTATGATAATGACCTTGTTGCAAGGGGAAGTCTTGGCGGGTACGGTTGAGGCACCACAACCGCCTGAAAATCTTAAGGTTTCAATAGGGGAGTATTATCAAACACGACCAACACTAAAATGGGATGAAAAGGATTATGACTGCAAATATGGGGTGCATTTTAGTCGAATCAACACAGTAAATATACGTTCAAATAATTGGATGGCGATAGAAGAAATCGATCTTGAACAGATCAAGAGTAAGAGCACGGAAGAATCCTGGCAATATCAGTTAAATGGCAGTAATGATGTGGTTGAACTAAAGACAATTGTATCAACAAGTGCCTATGACACAGAGTCTGAGTATGTGCGATTTCCCTATACGATGAACTTTATGTCGACAAAAAAAGCAGCTATAGATGTGACCAAATTTGTTAAAGATTCAGATGAAAATTATACGACGGTATTGTATACAATCAAAGGGTTGCCGGCAAGTAGTACAGCAAATTTGGTGTATACAGACAATCCTTCAGAAGGTTATAGAAAAAAGATACTTGAAATTAATGCAGAGGGGGTTTTAGTATTTGAAGATTTGATTGAAAATACTTCCACTGATCCGATGGAAGATGATAGCTTTGATCGCTATCTCATAGTATTTACAGATCCGGCAGTGAATGAAACCGATAAAATATATTCAGTAAATCAACAAATATATCCACTGAATAAGGCGATAACGCCTACATATCAACATTCGCAAACTTTAACATTTGATCAAAATCAATTTGATGAGTATGGTGGAGGAAATTATGAGCTTAGGATAGAACAAGGAAAATCCAAACAAATCCTTGCCACGAATTCGGCAGGAACAGAAGGGGGGTCCATACTATATTATTCTTCATTTCCAGACAGTGAGTCACCTAAAGTATTGGTACACCCAACGACCGGAGTTGTAACAGCGACGGGGGAGGTTGGAGATATATGGTGGGTACATGCGCTAGCAGGATCAACCCAAAACCCGGATGGAACAGGAAATTATGCACCGGCTTCCAATGCCTATATGGTTAGGATTGTAGCTGATGTAGGCGAGGGTACATACATGCCACCATCTGATATGAAGTTTGAATTGGATTCCCAAGACAGATATGCAACATTGCCGCTAATTTCAAGAAAAGATCTTGATGCATATTATCCGGATGCATATATTAGCTATGTTGCAGAATCAGAATATATGACGGATTGGAGTGGGTTAGCGTCTTCACCATTGGCAACGGTTGAATCGAGCATGTTTATCGATAAAAAGGTTAATGATGAATGGGTGCATTCGATCAAGCAATATACACTGTACAATGAGTTTGACGTTAATGGAGAAACAATGTATTCAGAGGAAGTTCCCTTTGACTGCGATGTGACTATAACGAACAAATATTTGGATGAATTAACAGCAACATATAATACAAATATAGAGAATATAGATGGTGAAGATAAGACAGTATATACATATACAGTTTCTGATTTGCCTTTGGAAAGAACAACAGTCTTTATGTGCACATCTGACATTGGGATGCGAACAGGGATAGATTTTTCTCATAGTGAAGACGGAACGCTTATTTTTCAAGACTATGTTACACAGCGATATCCTAGCGGACGCTTTGGATTAGCAACGGATACAAGAGATAAGGATTTGGCAGTATATGTAACGGCTTTTACAAATCCTACTATCTCAGGAACAAAGGTGAGTTTTACACAAGAAACCCATAAATTGAATTTTATACAAGATGATGGTTTGGTAGCGCAAGACATTGTATGGGATACTGGCGATGGGGGAATTGCAACAACCTATGGTACAGATATTACTGGAAAAAAAGCAACAAATTTAAGTACAGGCGGTGGAGGAATTATCTACTCAAGCAGTGATACTTCTGTAGCTACGGTTAACTCAAGTACAGGAGAACTAACCATCATTGGTGCCGGAGAGGCGAAGATTACAGCAACTGCATCAAAAGTAGAGGGAACATATAGAGAGAGCGCCATAACGTATCCATTGACGGTTCATAAGAAAAATATTACAGCAAAAGTGGATACTAAGACCAAAGTTTTTGGCGAGGCGAATCCTGAATTAACCTATACAATATCAAATACGGACTTAGTTGGTGATGATGTGAAGCAAGACTTGGGCATTAACTTATCAACAGCGGCTACAGTTACGTCTGATGTAGGAGAATATACAATTACAGGTTCGACTTCAAGCAAGAACTACTTCGTAAAAATAGAACCTGCAATCTTAACCATCACCAAGGCTTTGGCACCGAATATAAAAGATACAGTTCGAACCTTATACTATGCGATGGACTATACAAATCTTGATATCGCGATATCCACCTTGCCTCAAGATTGTGGAACAATAAGTGTTGTGGCAGGAGCTGTCACGGGGGATAAGGCGATGCTTGATGGTGATGTGCAGACGACGGACATGGGGCTAAAGCTTTCAACACATGCAGGAAGCGTTGGAGATTCTATAGCCATCCCTATTACCGTGTCAATGCAAAACTATGAAGATGTTCATACCAAAGTCATTATAACGCTGATGGATAAAACGCTTGTGACCATTGCAGGTGTTGAGGTGGAAAGTAAAAAATATGACGCCAATGCGATAGCGGCTGTGGGTAAGCCAGTGGGAACCTATAACGATGAGAATACACCTATCATCTATACAGGCGATGATTTTCATTTTATTTGGAGGTCAGGCGCAACGACGCTTTCGCAAGCACCCAAAGATACAGGAGAGTATTCGTTGACCGTTAAAATACCTGATACAAATGCTCAATATATCGGACAGCTGGGACCTATGAATTTTACAATAACACCTGCAGCATTAACCATTAAGCCAGCGGATCTAAAAATATATAATGGTGCAGACCTTCCGACGCCATCAGATATAGATTATATTGGACTTAAAGGTCAAGACACAAAAGCTGTAGTAAAGGGTTATGATTCTATGCCTGCGATAAAAATCTATCAAGCAGATGGGGTGAGTGCGTTGACCAGTAGTACAGTTAACGGAACATATCCTATTAAATTTGTGCGTACGCCATCTTCGCTTAGTGCAGATAACTACACCATAACAGTAACAAGTGGTGCCTTGACGATTACAACAAAATCTTCTGGCGGCTCAGGCGGTGGAGGCGGCAGCGTAGGAGGTGGTTCAACACCAGCTATTGGTGATGAGAAGGAAGTAAAAACAAGTGTGACCTCTACGGTGAAAAATCGACGTGCACAAGCATCGGTGGATAGCAACATGGTTACAAAAGCCTTGGAAAAGATAGCCAAGGGAGCAACAATTGCTTTTAATGTAGAGAATACAAAAAATGTAGATGCGGTGACGGTTCAGATGAAGAACCAATCAATAAAGGCGTTGGCAGATAGTAAAACAGGACTGGTAACGATTGCCTCAGAAGTGGGAATAATGGATATCGAGGATAAGACACTGGAATCGATTGCAAAGCAAGCAGGTACATCAGACATTAGCATTAATTTAGGAAAAGTAGATAAAGACAAAGAATTGAATGCAAGGCAAAAAGCGGCTATAGGTGAAGCGCCTGTATATGATATTTCGATTAAAGCGGGAGATGCATATATTTCTGATTTTGATGGAGGATTGCTCACCTTAAGTATTCCATATACATTAAAAGAAGGGGAGGAACCTTCAGGGATTGTGGTCTGGTATGTGGATGATTATGGCAATATCAAGAAGGTAACGACCATGTATGACGTAAAAACCAAGCATGTTATTTTTACAACCAATCATTTATCCCTTTATGCGATTGGCTATGACCAAACCAAAACATGGGTTAATCCATTTGATGACGTTTATAGCACCGCATGGTATTTTGAGGCGATTCGCTATGTAAATGCTAATAAGCTAATGGCTGGTGTAGCTAAGGATACATTTGACCCTGAAGGAGACATGACCCGAGCGATGATTATAACCATTCTCTATAGGTTAGAGAAAGAGCCGGCAGTTGATACAAACCGTCAGCAATTTTCTGATGTTGATAAGGATGCTTGGTATAGTTATGCGATAACCTGGGCATTTGATAATGGAATTATCAAAGGATACGATAACAATAAATTCGGACCGATGGATTGCATTACACGAGAACAGATGAGTGTGATATTAATGAATTATGCAAAATATAAAAATATAAATACTACACAATCAAGAGATATATCAAGTTTTACAGATAGTTCACAAATCAGTGATTGGGCACTTGAAGCCATGCAATGGGCTTATCAAGAGGGGCTTATTTCAGGTAAAGCCAATAATAGACTTGATGCTAGAGCAAAAGCCTCAAGGGCAGAAGCAGCCATGGTGCTTAAGCGATTTATGGAAGAATAAGTATATAAAACATCTGTTATGTGCGTAAGAGCCATTTGCTCTTACGCTTTTTTTATAGAAAAATAGAACTTTCTTGCTATATTAAAATTTTGGGGTTGACAGTTACGTTACGTTACAGATTATAATTAAGAAAAAAGTAGAAAAGCGCATTCTGTAGGATGCTGGAGGAGCTGCTTATGGCAAAAATATTGGTTGTATATTATTCTTATTCAAATACAACAAAAAATTTGGCGGAAGATATTGCAATTATTACGGATGGAGATATTCGAGAACTATGTCCTAAAGAACCGTATTCATTTACCTACCATGGAGCGACAAAGGAAGTAAGAAATGAAATTGAAAGAGGATATTGTCCAAAACTTTTATCTGGAAATGAACCTGTTGATGATTATGATTATATTTTTGTAGGAACACCGAACTGGTTTAAGTCTTTTGCACCACCACTATTAAGCTTTTTACGTAGCTTTGACTGGAAGGATAAAACGATTATTCCGTTTTGTACACATGGCGGTGGCGGATTTGGGCAGATTGTAGCGAATATAACTACAGAGTGTCCCGGGGCAATAATATTATCAGGATTTGACACAACAAGTGATTTTGATGACACAACAGTTCAAGCATGGATTGATGACATGGAGATTTTGGAATAGACAACTATGCTATAACCAAAGGCCACGAGGGGAGAAAATGAGAAAGCAGTCTTATACAGTCAAGGAGATTACGAAAATAACAGGGATTACACGTAGGACGCTACACTACTATGATGAAATAGGGTTATTAAAGGCAACACAGATATCTGCTCAAGGATATCGCTTATATACGGTGGAGGATTTTGAACGTTTGCAAATTATTCTTTTCTTGAAAGAGATGGACCTGTCATTGAAAGAAATCGCTGGTATATTACGATTATCACGGCACGAGCAAAACAAAGTACTAAAAGGTCATTACAAGATTTTATTTAAAAAAAGGCAAAAGCTTGAAAAAATGATGTCAAACTTAGAACTCTATTTGGCTGGAGAAAACATCTTGGCACTAGATATTTTTGAAGATGCAAGTGTGCTTCCATTAAAGGAGCAACATAAGCGTGAAGCAAAACTTGTTTATGGTGAAACAGAAAAATATAAAGAATATGAGGAAAATATGTCGCGATGGACCGATGCCGAAAAAGAAAAGATCTTTGAAGCATTTGGAGAAGAGATGGACAAGATATTTATGCTATTTGGAGAACATATAAAAAAATCTCCAGGATCTAACGAAGTACAAGCCATTGTAAAACAGTGGGCAGATAGCTTTCAAGATTTTTTCGAATGCGATAGGGAAATACTCAAATGTATTGCACACACATATACTTACGATAGTCGATTCAAAAAATATATAAACCAATTTAGTGATGAAGACTTGAGCGACTTCATCTATAGGGCAATTCTTAACTACTGTAGTGATGAACAATAGTTAAAGACGCAGGGCATATATTTTGCCTTGACTCTTCCTTTGGGGAAGCCTTTATACTAAGGTTAACAAATATTTTAGAAAAGAGGTAAATGATGAGCAATCTAATTAAAATCAGAGACGTGTCAAGTAAATATGATATTACAGCTCGTACACTTCGCTATTATGAAGATATGGGGCTATTATCCAGTTCAAGAAGTGCAGACTATGCATACAGAATGTATGATCAGAAAGCTGTAAAAAGATTAGAGCAAATCCTTATACTTCGCAAACTCAACATTAGTATTAAAGATATTCAGCGCGTATTTAACACATCAGGCTCAGAGATTGTTCTAGAAGTGTTGAGTAAAAAAGTAGATAATATTGATGACGAAGTGGCATTATTACATGAGTTGAAAGACATTATTCTTGATTTTATACATGAGATTGAAGCATTGAATTTTTCAGATAATTCCAATGTAAAACTTTTGTATAATAAAGCGAAAGAGATTGAGACGCAGTTAGTCAGTATTGATTATATTGGAAAACCATCCAACATCAACCGCTTGCTTGAGATAACCGAGCGATTGGATAAAAAAGTGCCCGATATCATGGTGCTTAAAATACCGCCGTTTCGGGCGGTGACTGTGGGAGAACAATCATGGGATGATATGTTCAAAAGTGGCGGATACATGTTTCAATTATGGCAATATGAGCAACTATATAAACCTGTTATTTTTGATTGTTTTGACTTTTTGTTATTTAAACAAGATAAAGCAGAATGGATTTGTGCGGTCAAAGAAGAGGTCACACTAGATCAAGTCACTCCGTTTAAGATTATAGATTATCCTGGAGGATTATATGCTATGGCGGTTAGTATTGATGAGGATAATGAAAGTATAAATAAAGTAGAGAAGAAAGTGCGCCAATGGATTGAAAATACAAATTTTGTTCTTGATACACAACGTGATGTAATGTTTAACATGCCATACTTATACGAAGAAGGTAGAGACCCAGAGTATCAAGATATTGAAAAAGGGCTAGGCTATAAACAAATGCAGCGATATTTTCCGATCAAGTTAAAGAATACAGATAAGGGCTGAGATACCACTAAAAAACCTTTCGTTTTGAAAGGTTTTTTTTAGTGGTATCTATTGTTCATCTCAAGAACCTTTCCTGTCGCGAATAATATCTCTTCGAGTAACGCGACAGAGTCGCTCTATTCTTTGGCTGTATAGTCGATGTCATCTTTTAATACTTCATATGCTTTATGGTATTCCATAATACGTGCTACTTCCATAATAAAATCTTCATCATACCCGGCACGTCGCAATAGGTGGAATCCAACTTCCATTCCGGCAGAAATGCCGCCTCCGGTTATGATTCGTCCAGCATCAACAACTCTTGCCCGATTGATTTCACATTTTGGAGCAAGTTGTGCAAGTCTTTCGATTGGGACAAGACCAAATGGACTAGCTTCAATTCGATCCGGCTCTTTTCGGCTCGTTGCGGAGAGACCATCTAAAAGTCCCATATTCGCATATATCCAAGAACCTGTACATACACTTGTCAATAGAGTGGTTTCTGGGAGAGATAATATATAATTATGTAAGGTCTTATTATAGGTCTCTTGACGTGTTCCATGGCCTCCTGGTATTAAAAAAGCATCAACAGTTGGGTTATCATTGAAAGTATAATTTGGTAGGACAGTAAGCCCTGCTTGAGTTTGGATTGGTTTATTTGCGTCAGCAATAAAAAATACATCTAAACCTGGATCTAATCTTCTTGCTGTGGAAAAAACTCCATAGGGTCCTGCATAATCAATCACTTCAGCATCCTTAAAAACATAAATTCCTAATCTAAAACCTTCTACTTTTTTATTCATAATTGTTCCTCCTTAATTTTTGGTAGAACCATCGTTCTACTTTGTAATGTTATTATATAGAACCATCGTTCTACTGTCAACGCCTATTTTGATTTTAAAGTGGAATTTATATATTAATGTTGCTATAATGTAGAAAGCAGGAGGGTTACGCCATGAAAAAAAATAATAAAAAAGATAAGATATCTGCATCAGAAAGAATAATAAATACAGCAGAAGCCTTATTTTACAGTGAAGGTATTCAGTCTGTCGGAATAGATAGAATTGTAGAAGAATCAAATGTTGCTCTAAATACAATGTATAAATATTTTAGTTCAAAGGATAAACTGGTTGAAGCATACTTAGAAGATAGAGATATAAAATGGATGAATTGGCTCAATAGCTATATTGAAAAAGAAGATGCACCTGTGAATAAAGTGCTGGCAATTTTTGATGCCCTTGAGCAATGGTTTCATGAAGATCAATTTCGAGGGTGTGCATTTATCAATGCGTCAGGCGAACTAGGACATACAAAGCCAAGTGTCTATGAAATATCCAAAAAACATAAAGAAACGCTATATAAGACGATCCTAGATATTCTTATGTCGACACACATTGAACAAAAAGAGAAAGTTGCCAAACAGCTGATGATACTTATCGAAGGTTCAATTGTGCAAGCATACCTTAATGAAGAAAAAGAGGCTGCACTATATGCAAAAGAAATAGCAAAAATACTTTTGACAAAAGATAGTGATACGAATTCGAGTGTATAGTAAGAAAAGAGGTTAGTTTATGTTTAAGCAAGTGATACAGGGCAATGGATTTTATTCCAGGGATAAAGAGAGTGTTTGCTACTTAGAACAGTGTTTGATATGTATTGATGATGACGGGATCATACAAAAAGTTGTCGGGCAAGAAGCCAGCCAGTATAATGAACTTCGTATGCAATATATGCTGGAAGGTCGATTGAAGATACTTGATAAAGATCAGATTCTTTTGCCGGGATTTGTTGATTTGCATGTACATGCATCTCAATGGCCACAGGCAGGGATGGCATTAGATAAACCACTTGAAGTATGGTTACAAGAATATACTTTCCCATTAGAATCAAAACTTGAGGATGTTGAGACGGCTTATGGCATTTATAGTGAAGTTGTTCAGACGACATTAAATAATGCAACGACTTCGGCGATGTATTTTGCAACCGTCGATCCCAAGACAACCTTGCTTTTAAGCAAACTGTGTGCAGAAAAAGGGCAACGAGGGTTTGTCGGAACGGTTGCAATGGATGAACAAGACAATGCACCATCATATTATAGAGATGCCAATGCAAGTGCATCGGCATCAAAAACAGTGGAGTTGATTAACCAGATAACAAAGGTGCAAGGACGCTATCATCAAAAGGCGTATCCGGTTGTAACACCACGATTTATACCGACATGTAGCCGTGAGGCACTGATTATGCTTGGAAAGGTTGCACAAGAGCATGATGTGTACATACAGTCTCATGTAAGTGAAAGCGATTGGGAACATGGATATGTCAAAGAAAAGACTGGGATGAATGATGCACAGGCATTAGATACCTATGGATTATTAACATCAAAAACTATTTTAGCCCATGCTAATTTTTTAGAAGAGTCAGACGGAGAATTGCTAGCTCAAAAAGGAGCAAGTATAGCCCATTGTCCGCTATCCAATAGCTACTTTGCCAATTCAGTATTACCTGTACGACGTCTGATGGAACAAGGGGTGAATATAGGTTTGGCTACGGACATCTCGGGAGGCTATAGTCCCAGCATGTATCAAGCAATCCGTCAAGCCGTGATTTCATCCAAAATGCTGCAAGATGGAGTTAATCCAAACCTTCCTAGCGACAAGAGAGGTGTTAACAATAGCGCGATTACATTGAACACGGCATTTTATATGGCAACCGTAGCCGGTGGGTTGGCGCTTAATCTAAAGCTTGGAAAATTTGAACCAGGATATATTTTTGATGCACAAGTGGTCGATATTTGTGAGAACTTGCCAAGATATAATCAGGAGAAGTCCAAGGAAGACTTGCTCCATAAAGTGCTGTTACTTGCACAAAGAGAAAATATAAAAGAGGTTTGGGTACAAGGTGTACAAGTCGTAAAGTAGCCACCACATTAATGTACCCATGTATCTATAGGGAAAGAATCTGGTTTAATCGGTTCATATCTAGGACTGTGATGGTTCGTTTATAGAAGCTAAGGATGCCTTCGGCTTCAAGTTTTCTTAATTCGCGTGACAGGGAAGTTCTAGAGACATCCATATATTCTGCCCAAGCCTTTTTTGAAAAGGGTAGAGTGATACGATAAATCTCCTTGTCATCAGCTTCATATTGAAAATAGTGGATAAGATATCCGGCGATTTTTTCTTGAATCGAGTCTAAGGACAATATTCCGATTTTGTGCTTTAGAAGAAGTGCAGCGTTGGAAGTAACTTCAAGAAAATTCAATAAAAATTGTGTGTCATGTGCGAAAAGATGGAGCAAATCAGATGTTGTTATTAACAAAACCTTTGTGGCTTTATGGGCAATAATATTATCAGGATAATAATCATATTTTGAAAACACACAAGATGCACCGATAATATCCGGTGCATTTTTTCTTTCGAGAATAACGACTTTGCCGTTTGGAAAGAGCTTTTGGACATCAACGGCACCTGAGAGGATGATTCCAATTCTATCAGCAAGTTCGATAGGAGAAAAAACAGTTTCACCCTCAGAAAAATCTTCCTCTTTCACTTGAAGTTGTGAAAGCAGTTCTTTAATTTCATCCAAGCACTTCCCCTTAAACAAAATACAATCCTCTAATCTAGATAATGTAGAGCTCATGGCAACCTCCTAAATTTTATTATAGACAGTATCTGCAGATACTCTTTGTATATAGTAATTGTACTATAATGCATGCATGGTGTAAATGATAATCAATTGCAATCTTGCTGATTTAAGCGAAATGCAAAAAAATAGATTACCACAGGAGGAAAACACATGTACAGTATTGGAGTTGACATTGGCTATTCATCAGTAAAAGTCGTATTGACAGACAAGGCCCAAAATATCAAGTTTAGTCATTACCAAATGCATAAGGGAAGCATCAAGAAGACATTGCTAAAAATTTTAAAGACATTAGTCACGCATTACCACCCGGATGATATTACTTTTGGAGCAGTGACAGGCAGTGGGACGAAGTTTTTGAGTTCAGAAAAGAGTATTACATCGGTCAATGACGTAACCGCAGTTATTGAAGGCGCAATCGCTGAGCATTCGGGCGTAGGATCGATTATTGATATTGGTGGAGAAAGTGCACGATTTATTACAGGACTGAGTGCAGATGACAACTCAGGTATTGAGATCTCCATGAATTCTAATTGTTCTTCGGGTACAGGATCGTTTTTGGAGGAACAGATGTCAAGGCTTAACCTAGACTTAGCAGATTATTCCAATCTTGCAAAAAAGGCAAAGTCTATACCAAGGATCGCAGGACGTTGTAGCGTTTTTGCAAAAACAGACATTATTCATCATCAGCAAGAAGGCGTTCCAGTAGAAGATATTCTATTAGGTTTAGCGTATGCCCTTGTAAGAAACTACAAAGGGACCGTTATAAAAAAATTGCAGCTCCAAAAGCCGATCTTATTTTCTGGAGGTGTTGCACACAATGAAGCGATTCACACGGCACTTAAGGAAGTACTGGAATTAGAAGATGAAGACTTGATTTTCCCTAAGTGTTTGGGAAATATTGGAGCGGTAGGTGTTGCCAATATTGCACGAGAAAAAAAACTACCTATCAATATCCGAGAACTCATTGAACGAACAGAACATGGGGATGAAATATTAATGCAAGACGATGATATAATCCTTCCAAAACTATCAGACTACGGGATAGGAGATAGCGAAGATAAGCATCACTGTAATGCTATAGATAAAATAAGCGGTCACGTGGAATGCTACTTGGGAATAGACATTGGCTCAACAAGTACAAATCTGGTTTTGATGGATAAAAATCAAGAGATTATCGGATGCAAATACTTACGAACACTTGGCAATTCAATGCAAGCAGTTCAAAAAGGGCTACAAGAGATACGCAGGGATTATGGGGAGAAGATTAATATTATTGGGGTAGGAACAACCGGCTCTGGTCGATATATGATTGGAAAAATGATTGGTGCAGACGTAATCAAAGACGAAATTACAGCACAGGCAAAAGCTGCGGTTCACATCTGTGAAGATGTAGACACGATCTTTGAGATTGGTGGACAAGACTCAAAATTTATCCGTATTGAAAACGGAGCCGTTGCAGATTTTCAGATGAATAAAATATGTGCGGCCGGAACAGGTTCCTTTATCGAGGAACAAGCCAAGAAGTTCAACATCGCAATCGAAGATTTTGGACAGATAGCACTTAAAAGCAATCGCCCGATTGCCTTAGGAGAACGTTGTACCGTTTTTATAGAGACAAATATTGCTTCGTGCTTAGCCGGTGGGGCAAAGCTTGATGACATTATTTCAGGATTATGCTACTCGATTGTTAAAAATTATCTTGATCGGGTTGTCGGACAAAAGAAAATAGGAAATAAAATCTTCTTGCAAGGAGGTCTTGCCTATAACCAAGGAGTTGTCAACGCTTTTAGAGCAGTAACAAAAAAAGAAATCATTGTACCTCCATTTTTTAGTGTAACCGGTGCCTATGGGGCGGCAGTTCTTGCCATGGAAGAGATGGGTGAGACTGTTAGTACTTTTAAGGGGTTTGATGTAACCCTCCAAAAAGCCCCGGAAAAAAATGCAGAGATAACGGCGGAACCCATAGCATCCACACACTATGATGAAAATGTGAATAAAATAGTATTTAACGATTATGTCTTGGAAAACTCTTCAAAAAAAGTAGTGGGCATTCCAAGGGCACTTTTTACTTATGGTATGTTCTCTATGTTTTATACTTTTTTCAAAAATTTAGGGATGGATGTTATGCTCTCCGATCCGACGGATGAAAATACATTGGCCCTTGGACAAAAATATGCTATGGATGAAACCTGCTTTCCAATCAAGTTGATTACCGGACATGTAGCTGAATTGATGTTAAAAAAAGTAGATTATATCTTTTTTCCTGATTTGGTGACGGTGGATCACCCAGGCTCTCAAAGCCGAAAAAACTATGGCTGTGCATTTATGCAGCTTTCATTTAAAGTCATGAATCGAGCAATGGAATTGGATAAAAAAGGTATTAAATTATTGTCTCCAACGATGGCCTTTCATATGGGAAAAGAATCCATTATGAAGAGCTTTTTGACAATAGGAGAGCAGTTAGGCAAAACACCGGATCAAACGCGCCAAGCACTTGATTTGGGGCTAGAAGCAGCCAACGCTTTTGAAGAACGCATGCAAGACAATAGTCAAGAAGTCATGAGTGAACTTCAACCCGATGAGATTGCCTTTGTGATGGTATCAAAAATATATGGAGTAGCTGATCCTGTACTTAACATGAATATTCCTCAAAAACTAGAACAGATGGGATATAAAGTATTTCCGTTTTATGATTTGCCAGAAGGCGATATATCAAAAGAGCATCCCAATATGTTTTGGCCTTTTGGACAGCATATTATAGAACCTGCACAGTTGATACGTGAACATCCTAATTTATATGCTATTTTTCTTACACATCACGGATGTGGACCTGACTCTATCTTAGCGCATTATTTTAGAGAAGAAATGAAGGGAAAACCCTATCTGCATATTGAAATCGATGAGCATTCATCTGGAGTGGGAATCATAACTCGTGTAGAAGCTTTTATCAATAGTATAAAAAATATAGAGATAAAAAAAGCGAGTCCGATACAAACATATGTCAACAGAATTGAACATGTAGAGACAAACGTAAAACGTGAACTTGCAGATACAAAAAAAGCAAAGACGCTTTACATACCACATATGTATCCATACAGTAACATGTATCAAGAATTACTCAGACAAAGAGGGGTAAATACCCAGACCCTTCCACCGTCATGTAAAGCATCTATAGAAATGGGGCGCAGATTTACAGTATCTGAGGAGTATTTTTCACTGACGGCATTTTTGGGAAATATTTTCACACAGTTAGCCACCTTGACACAGGAGCAAATCGATGAAGCGGCATTTGTCATTCCTCAAAATGAAGGAACAGAAACAGATGGTCAATATAGTCGGCTGCTTAGGACCATATTTGATGAAGAAGGTTATGAAAACATCGACATCATATCGCCATACTGGGAAGATCTCCTATGCGAAAAAGAGCACGTCTTTGATGAAATCATACTATGCCTACTTGCTGGGGATATAGTTTGGTGTGCCCCTCAAAGTTCGAGGCAACAATATGTAGACAAAATGCTTGAAAGTATAAAAAATCAAGAATTCAACCTAAGTCAGCTTAAGAAGATAGGGCAAGAAGTTGTAGCACAGCTTGAGCAAACACCATTTGACAAAAAGATTCTTGCTGTAGGCGAAGCCGGCATATTATTGGATGAACGCTTGAATAATAATACGTTTAAGGAGCTTGAGAAAAAAGGACATCGAATTATATACAGCCCCTTTGGAGAAACGCTATGGATGATGTGGCGTGATTATGCAGATCAAAATAAAAATGAGCAATCTGACCTCATGGAACAAAGGTTAAATCAATTCAAAACTAGAATTCAAGAGGTCGCCGATACACTATCGGGTTGGAGTCCTTACGAAGATGAGCTTGATGAACTAATTCAAGTCGCAGATAGAACACTTGGGTATTTTTCTGGGGCACATGGCAGATATAGACAAGCAAAGCAACTGTGTATATCAGATAGGGTAGATGGAGTCATTACATCGGCGTCAATTTATGAAAACACAGGTATTGTACTGGGAATGCTCCAAAAAGGATTTAAAGAAGAAAAAACAAAACCGGTGTTAAATCTGACCTTTGATGGAAATAAAAATGAGAATGACCAAACAAAAATAGATTCATTTATCTATTATTTGTAAGAAAGGAGTAACGTATGTATCATATACCCTGTAATAACAATACCGTTTGCAATAGTAATAAAAAAGATCAAGGACACCGTTGCCGGGACAAGAAAAACCGACGCGGACCGAGTAGTTTTCATATGCAAGACGCAACAAAAGTATTTGAAAAAATAGGTCTAAAATCAGGAGATACTTTTTTGGACTTGGGTTGTGGCGCAGGAGATTATTCAATGCATGCAGCCACACTGGTGGATGCAATTGGGCGTGTATATGCACTAGATTGTTGGCCTGAACTGGTCGAGACACTCGAAGAAGAGGCAAAACAACTGGGCATCTATAATCTATATCCGGTTGTTGCCGATATTCGCCGAGAAGTCCCTTTTGACAAGGGGACAATAGATGTTTGTATGATTGCTACAGTATTACATATGATGGATTTTCCTCTGCAGACAAGACGGGTATTTGAAGAAGTCAGACGCGTATTAAAGGAAGATGGGAAACTTGTGGTCCTTGAGTGCAAAAAAGAAAAAAGATTTTTTGGACCTTTGCTTGAATCGAGAATATCCCCTGAAATGCTTGAAAAAGAGTTGGTCCAATTTGGATTATACAAGGAGGACTATGTGGATTTAGGGGATAATTATATGATGATTTTTAGATAACTGTGGAAAAACGTGTTGAGCTACCGCTTGACAATTGGGTCTATATATACTAGGCTAAAGATAAGTCGATAAAGTATAGACCCAAGAGGTCTGCCATGAGTACCTATATAACCGATGTAGCTATAGCAGTAGCAACATCGGTTACATCATTATTACGACTATAAGGTTTGGAATTGATAAAAATTTAACGGAGGCGTGTGTGGTTATGGAAAAATTGTCGATTGGACAAATGGCAAAACTTAATAATGTATCGAAGCAGGCGCTGCGATATTACGACAAAATGCAACTATTAGAACCACTGATAGTAGATGAAGAAACCGGATATCGTTATTATAGCATCAAGCAAAGTGCCCGTTTGGACATGATCCAATATATGAAATCCATAGGTATGACACTTAAAGACATTAAAAAGCAATTAGACCTTAATGAACCCTCTTTTATTAAAAGCGTACTTCATAAAAATATGCATCAGATAGAAGAGCAGATTCGTGGGTTAGAATATCAAATGCGAGCGGTTGAACGTACGTTACGAAGCTATGAGCGCTATGAAACCGCGCCTCCCGACGGAACAATCATATTAGAGTATATCGAAAAACGTCAGATGTATTGTATTGATTCAGGATTGAATTTTTATGATCATGGAATTGAAATGTATGAAAAAATGCTAAGAAAATTAAAGAACAGCTTGATAGCGAATAGACTCCCACAAATCTATTTTTGCAATGCAGGCACGTTGTTAACAAAAGAAAACTTGGAAAAAAGAAAATTTTATTCAAATGAGATCTTTGTTTTTGTCGATAATGATTATGTCCCTGAAAACCTAACCATCCAAGTGCCGCCAAATATCTATCTATGTATCTATTGCGATAAATTTGAAAAAGAAAAAGCCTATATAAATCGGCTTCTGGATATGATTGCAGAGAAGGGGTATACGATAGTAGGAGACTATATATGTGAGGTCTTAGCAGAATTGCCGCTTTTAGAAGAAGCTGAACGGGGTATGTTTTTAAGACTACAGATACCTATTAAATTTTAATCTAAAATATTATTAAAAAAATAACAATCTTTCCTTGACATTATTCTAACAATAACCCTTATACTAAAATCAACAATAAAATTTTAGAAGGAGGATGTAATAATGTTTAAAGAAAAGATTCGAGTGATTCAATATGGGTGTGGAAAGATGTCTAAGTATAGTCTTCGCTATCTTTATGAAAAGGGTGCAGAGATTGTTGGGGCAATCGACATTGATCCAGCTATCGTAGGAATGGATGTAGGTGATTATGCAGAGCTGGGCGTTAAGCTAGGGGTTACTATTAGAAGTGATGCAGATGCAGTTCTTGACGAATGCGATGCAGATGTAGCACTGGTTACTTTGTTTAGCTTTATGGATGAGATGATGGTTCACTATGAAAAACTTGTAAGCCGCGGAATTAATGTTATTACAACGTGTGAAGAAGCAATCTATCCATGGACAACAGCTCCAACGATAACCAATAAGTTAGATAAGCTTGCAAAAGAAAACAACTGTACAATTACCGGTTCAGGAATGCAAGATATTTACTGGGTGAATATGATTGGCTGTGTTGCTGGAGGCGTTCATCGAATCGATAAAATAGAAGGTGCAGTGAGTTACAACGTTGAGGAGTATGGACTAGCTCTTGCCAAAGCACATGGTGCAGGACTTACGCCAGAGGAGTTTGAAGAACAAATTGCACACCCTGAAACGTTAGAACCAGCCTATGTCTGGAATTCAAATGAAGCATTATGTTCTAAAATGGGCTGGACCATTAAATCCCAGACACAAAAATGTATTCCATATTTTTATGATACGGACTTATATTCAGAAACACTAGGAAAGACGATTCCTAAGGGGAACTGTATCGGTATGAGTGCTGTTGTAACCACTGAGACATTCCAAGGCCCAATCATTGAGACGCAGTGTATTGGTAAAGTCTATGGACCGGAAGATGGAGACATGTGTGACTGGAAGATTACAGGAGAACCGGACACAACATTCTTTGTTAAAAAACCAGCAACGGTTGAGCATACATGTGCAACCATTGTGAATAGAATTCCATTGGTTCTTCAAGCACCAGCAGGATATTACACTATAGAAAAAATGGATAATGTTGAATATCTTTCCTACCCAATGCAAATGCATTTAAAATAAAAACCAAATTGAGCAAATCATATGCATAATGCGCTGGGAACATTTGTAGAAAAATACCGTCCAACTTATATAGGAGGTATTTTATATGAAATTAATAAGTTTTTTAATGGTAGCGATACTTACATTGACTGCTTGTAGTGGATCTACAGCGGTGACTGCTGACAATTTAATGTCAGGTATTAAGCGCAATGACATTGCACCAATAGTTCTTGATGATCCTCAAGAAAATCATGTGGACAAAACAACACAAGTAATGGATTTTTCTCTTAGTCTTTTTGAAGAAGCCTATGAGGAAAAAAACATGCTTATCTCACCACTATCTGTTACTTGTGCGTTATCTATGGTGGCAAATGGTGCGAAAAATGAGACCCTTGTACAGCTAGAGGAAGCTCTTGGTACAGATATAGGCAGCCTAAATGAATATTTATATGCTTATAATACTTATCTTCCTACAGCTGACAAGTATAAGGTAGGTCTTGCTAATTCAATCTGGTTTAAGGACGAAGCATCTTTGACTGTGACGAAAGAGTTTTTGCAAACAAATAAAGATTACTATGATGCAGAAATATACAAAGCTCCTTTTGATAATAACACAAAAAATGATATCAATGCTTGGGTTGATGAGAAAACGCATGGACAGATTGAAAAAATTTTGGATGAAAAAATTTCGGAAAATTCAGTTATGTATCTTATTAATGCCCTTTCTTTTGATGCTGAATGGTTGGATATTTATCAAGATAATTTTGTGAACGAAGGTGAGTTCATAACGCATGATGCTAAAAAAAGAACTGTCGATTTCATGTACAGCACAGAATACAATTATATCGAGCTCCCAACGGCTATTGGGTTTTCAAAGCCTTATGCAGATGAAAAATACTCGTTTGTGGGACTATTGCCTGATAAAGAGCTTACAATAGAAGAATTTATATCATCTTTGGATGGACAGGTACTTATTGAGGCTGTAAAAAATAAGCAGGATGAAAAGGTTCAGGTATTTATGCCTAAATTTTCTTTCGACTATGATACAGAGCTTTCGGGAATATTAAAGAAAATGGGGATAACAGATGCTTTTGACATGAATGCAGCAAATTTTAGCGCTCTAGGGCAGTCGACTAACGGTAATATTTTCATAAATCGTGTTATTCACAAGACAAAAATTGAGGTTAATGAAAAAGGGACAAAGGCAGGAGCTATTACCGCAATAGAAATGAAGTCTGGGAGCGTTGAGCTTAATGAACCGAAGATAATCAATTTGAATCGCCCATTTTTCTTCATGCTCGTTGACAATGAATTCAGTATGCCGATATTTATTGGAGTATTAAATGACATTCCGTAAAAAACACTTAATATTATAATAGGCTGATTTTTTCCTAAGAAAAGTATTTCTTTTTATATTCCAAGGGCGTCATTCCAGATAGTTTTTTAAAAGTAATATTATAATAATTTTGATTATTAAATCCAGAAGCAAGAGCGACATCCAGTATTGAAGTATGATCTTCAAGAAGGAGGCTCTTGCTTTTTTCAATACGTATTTCATTTAATATGGAGGTAAACGTTTTGCCGGTTTCTCGTTTAAGTAGCGTACAAAAATAGGATTTGCTAAGATCAAGATATGTCGCTACATCATCTAAGCTAATGTCTTCATCATACCTGGCATGCATACAATCAATTGCTTTTTTAATATGATAACTATGTTGACAATGATAATGACTGCAAGATAAGGACGTCTGCTCAAGCTCATATAAAAGGCTTAATAAATTCGGAATAAGGCATTTGGGCTTATGAACAATACCTAAGGCATGGTTTGTGCCGCAAGAATGAGGCCCGAGTATATAAATACAATTCTTAGAGCGAATACTATCAATATAACATAGGGTAAAGTGAAACTCTCCCTTATATGACTGGATACTGTATCTATGGGACTTCGAAGAAAAATCGTATTCAAGAGCCAAATCAGTCACCTTATTGTCATCAAGTAATTGTTGAAAAATAGTATTATAGCCAAAAGAACCTATAATATTCCCTTTTTTGGATAAAGCTAATATAGGTAAATTTGTGCATATGAAAAAATTTTCTAGTGTGTTATTTATCATAGATTCGTTCATTTTTTCACCCATTTCAAATAAATATAATAATAAAAGCATGAATATAATCAAATACTGTCGAAGTATCCTCTGTTATAATAACGAAAGTGATAATCAATATCAATAATAACAATGGCGTAATCTTTTGTCAATATGATTAGATGCATCTAAAGAAGCTATGTTTGATATTAGAACATCAAAAAATAATTAGAGATACCTAGATAAAGGAGAAAAAATGAAAAGAACAAAGATGATTAATATACCTATTATGCTTGCATTATTTGTCATGCTGCTGAGTGCATGTGCAAATACGAGTGAACAAACTGGAGGCAATGAAGCAACGCCATCAGAAGAAGTCGTAACATCAGAAGAAGTCGCAACATCAGAAGAAACCCCAACATCAGAAGATACGACGACCCAAGAAGCTGGGAAGGTAGTGGAAGTTACAGATATACATGGAACAGTGACAGTTCCGGTTAATCCTAAGAGGGTTGTTGCACTAGATAATCGAACGTTTGAGACGCTATCGACTTGGGGGATTGAACTGGCAGCTGTTCCTAAAGCGGTTATGCCTGGGGATATATCCTATGTTCAAGATGAAGCGGTTCAAGATATTGGAAATCACCGTGAGCCAAATCTAGAAATTATTGCAGCACTTGATCCGGAGCTTGTTATTGTTGGGCAACGTTTTTCAAGTTTTTATGCGGACATAAAAGCATTAGTGCCAAATGCAGCGGTTATTGATCTTACCTTTGATGTATCTGAGAGCGCAGGATCACCCGGAGAGAATTTGGTGAATGGATTAAAAGACTCGACAACAGTCCTAGGTCAAATCTTTGATAAGACAGAAGAAGCGACTCAATTAAATGCTGATTTTGATCAAGCAATTGAACAAGTACGATTGGCTTACAATGGAACAGATACCGTGATGAGTGTGATTGTCTCTGGAGGCGATGTGAATTTTTCGGCGCCAGGATCAGGTCGCGTGTGGGGACCGATGTATGAAATCTTTGGATGGGTGCCTGCCTTGGGACTAGACAATGCATCCTCAGACCATCAAGGAGATGACATCTCTGTAGAAGCCATTGCCCAAAGCAATCCGGACTGGATTTTTGTCCTTGATCGTGACGCGGCTATTTCTACAATAACAGATGCGCTTCCTGCTCAAGACGTTATTGATGAATCGCCGGCACTTCAAAATACAAAAGCGGTCATCGAAGACAAGATTATCTATGCACCGGCAGACACCTATACAAACGAGTCGATACATACGTATCTAGAGTTGTTTGAAGAAACGGCAAAAGCTTTTGAACAGTAATATGAAAGAGCATAGTGTAATGACAAAGCGTACAGTTTTTACAAAATCTTTTCTGTTAGCATTACTTGTTGTTGTTATCTTAGGCGGCATTTCGTTGTTTACAGGTGTGTATGACATATATGGACAATCTGATGGTATGCAGATGTTTTTTATAACACGTGTTCCTAGAACTGCGGCGTTGATGCTGACCGGAGCTGCCATGTCAATGGCAGGTCTGGTCATGCAACTCATTACGCAAAATCGTTTGGTAGAATCAACGACCACAGGAACTATTGAGTGGGCAGGGTTAGGGCTTGTCCTAGTGTATCTATTGATTCCGGCGCCGACATTAGTCCAGAGAATGACAGGGGCAATCATCTTTTCCTTTGTGGGAACGATGATTTTCTTTGTTTTTTTAAGGAAAATCAAGCTACGCTCATCGCTAATTGTTCCGATTATCGGTATGATGCTGGGTGCGGTGATTTCGGCAGTATCAACCTTCATTGGTTTATTCTTTCAGATGACACAAAATATTGAAAGTTGGTTTGTCGGATCATTTGCTTCAGTGCAAATCGGGCGTTATGAATACTTATGGCTCATTGTTGGGATTACTTTTTGCATCTATATTTTTGCAGACCGTTTAACGCTGGCAGGCCTTGGCGAAGATATTTCGACTAGCTTAGGCGTCAATTACAATCGTATCGTTTTACTGGGGACAGGGTTGATTTCATTTGCTGTGGGTATTGTTGCAGCTATTATTGGTAATCTTCCTTTTTTGGGGTTAATAGTGCCTAACATTGTATCCATGTATAGAGGTGATGACCTTAGAGGGAACCTACCTTGGGTGTGTCTTTTTGGTATGGGAACCATAACCTTGTGTGATATTATCTCTCGAACGATAATTAAACCTTTTGAAGTTCCGGTTTCTTTAATTCTTGGGACGGTAGGGGCGATTGTATTTATTATCATCTTATTGAAACAAAGGAGACAAGCATGAGTGATATTGCATATATCGATAAGGAAAATCGGTCGGCAGGAGCTTTTCGTGAAAAAAAAGAGCGAAAAAAGTACTGGATAATCTTAAGCATATTGATTATATTGGGGGTTATAGCGGCTTATGGCCTTCTCGTTTACAACAATCCGGTACCGATAGATTCGCCTTCATTTGTTCCCGTTGTCCGTCGGCGTGTAGTAGCTGTTATTGCTATGTTGATTGCAGCGATTTGTCAAAGCCTATCAACGGTGGCTTTTCAGACGATTACCAACAATCGGGTCATTACCCCGTCGCTTTTAGGATTTGAAGCACTATATTCTACGATTCATACGACGACCATATTTTTTCTTGGAGCAACGACGTTTATTCAGTTTGTAGGGATTGGTTCATTTATCTTTCAAGTAGCTATGATGGTGATTATGTGTTTGATTTTATATGGATGGCTATTGTCAGGAAAGTTTGGTGATCTACAATTAATGCTTTTAGTTGGGGTCATCTTAGGAACCGGATTACGTTCTTTGTCATCCTTTATGCGACGTTTATTAGCACCGTCAGAGTTTGATATCTTACAGGCGCGATTGTTTGGATCGGTCAACAATGCAGATGCTGCCTATTTTCCGGTAGCCATCCCAATTGTTATCGTTGTTGCCTGTCTGCTATTGGCATCATCCAATCGACTTAACGTCTTAGCGCTAGGCAAGAATATGAGTACGTCCTTAGGGATGAATCATCGCATGGGGGTCATCGTTAATCTTGTCTTGGTGTCTATATTGATGGCGGTATCAACCGCTTTAGTCGGTCCCTTGACATTTTATGGTTTTTTAGTCGCAACATTAAGCTATCAAATGGTGCCGACCTACGATCACAAATACCTGTTTCCCATGGCGCTTGCCATAGGTTTTTTAATTCTTACCGGGTCGTATTTTTTTATGTATCATATATTTAACGCTCAAGGAGTTGTGTCAATTATTATTGAGCTATTTGGCGGTCTAACATTTTTGATTGTTATATTGAGAAAGGGAACATTATGATAACGATAGAAAGCGTAAAAAAGATATATAGTGATGAAGTGGCGATAGGACCTGTGAATATAGAAATCCCTAAAGCCGGGTTGACTTCCTTAATTGGACCTAATGGAGCGGGAAAATCGACAACACTGCTTATGATTGGACGATTACTGGATAAAGATGAAGGCGTCATTAAAGTAGCCAATATGGATGTATCAACATCAAAATCCAATGATCTTGCAAAAATCTTAACCGTACTTCGACAAGAGAACCATTTTGTGACACGACTGACTGTACGTCAACTCGTTGGATTTGGACGCTTTCCTTATTCAAAAGGACGACTAACGATAGAGGACGAAAAGATTATATCGAAATACATTGATTTTTTTGCCTTAAGGGATTTGGAAGATCGATATCTTGACCAACTCTCAGGTGGTCAACGCCAGAGAGCCTATGTTGCTATGGTCTTATGCCAAGAGACAGAGTATGTCTTATTAGACGAGCCCCTAAACAACTTAGATGTTGCCCGTTCCGTTCAGATGATGGAACACTTACGCTATGCAGCTAACGAATTTGGACGAACGATTGTCACAGTCTTACACGATATTAACTTTGCGGCAAAATATTCAGATAGGATATGTGCAATGAAAGATGGTAAGATTGCAGCTTTCGGAGCGGTTGATAAGGTAATGAAGTCAAAAGTTTTGACAGAAATTTTCGAGACAAAAATTAACATCATTGAGGGTCCCCACGGTCCGTTGGCTGTGTATTAAAGATAATTTTCGTACAGAAAACAATGTAAGTATTTTATCTAATATTATTACCATGCCTTTGTTGATTAGCAGTAGCGCATTTTATTCTTTAAATGATGCTCCCGGTTTTTTACAAATAATGAGTAAGTTTAATCCTTTTCAATGGTTTGTCAGTGGATTACGTGATGCGATTGATCTATCATGGTTTAGCTATTTCACGAATTTAGGTTTGTTATTTTTACTTGCATTACTTACACTACTATTGGCATTAAGAACATTTCGATTTTCAGATGTTTAGCAATAGATATAAAAAGAATAGCCATTGACAAATATGCAAAAGAACGCTATAATTTCCTTTACAGACCAACCGTCGGTTTTAAGGAGGCTTTAATGGCAAGACATAATCATCCGGAACAAACAATTGAAAGAATAGTGGAGGCGTCTGCGAAACTATTCATTGAAAAGGGCTATGACCAAACAAGTATCCAAGATATTTTAGATACGCTTAAACTTTCCAAAGGAGGTTTATACCATCACTTCAAGTCAAAAGACGAGATACTAGAAGCAGTACTGCATAAACGTTCACAATATATTACAGATTTTCTTTATGAGACGATTCAAAGGACAAAAGCAAGTAATGGAAAAGAAAAACTTAAAAAAATTCTTTATCATCTTGGAACAGACCCAAAGACACATGCCCTAGATGGAGTGATAGCAGGTCAGATCAATAACCCGTATTTTGTAGTCAGAGGTATTCAGACATGTGTAAAACAAGATGCGACCATGATTAGTGGATTAATTAAAGAAGGAATTCACGATGGCTCGATTATGACCAAGCAGCCGGACTACTGTGCAGAAATCTTTCTATTACTTTTAAATTATTGGGCGAATCCTTCATTATTTGGACGTAATAAAGTTGAAACAAAAGAGCGCTTATATTACTTGCAGTTTGTTATGGATTCACTTGGAGTAGATATTCTTGATGACAACTTAATTGAAGCACTTTTAAATGAATATGAGACAATGCATGTGTTTTAGACAAAGGTGCAATATAGACTGTGATATACAGTCTCTTTTTTGCCAAATTAAAGACCGACGGTCGGTTTTACAATAATAAAACAAAACGATGGAGGTAGAAAAATGCGAGAAGAGCGTTTATTTGAATCAACAGGCAAGGTAACAAAAGCTTCTTTGGATCTTAGAAAGGCAATGATTGAGCGTTCAAAACAGCTAAGACACCCCTCGCCAAAAGTTAATAAAATAGGTTCGACTATTGGGGTGGTGGCAGGAGTGATTTTGTTGATTATCGGAATCGTTCATGTTATGACAGGAAATCTATTATGGGCGTTAGGGGCCGGGACAGCAGGTGTAACGACTGTTGTGTCCAATGCAATCAATTATAAACGAAGAAGATAAATAAAATATCGCTTGACCTATGAACACGCAATGAGTATAATTGAGTAAATACTCATTGAGTATTTACTCAATTAAATAGGTTGGTGAAAAATGACAAGAAAAGAACAAAAAGAACAAAGACGAATACTGATTTTGAAAAATGCTTTAGACTTATTTGTAGAAAAAGGATATGCGGCAACGACAACGAGTGAGATTGCAAAAGCGGTAGGTATGAGTGAAGGATTATTGTTTCATTATTTTGCATCCAAAGAAAAGTTATACATGGAGCTGGTTCAAAATGGTGTAAAAGGAATACAAGTTTTTTCAGATGCGATTAGTGACCCATATGAGACTCTTTATCAAGTTATCAATAACTTTATGCAAAATATTCAATCCGATCGAATTGTGGCTAAGATGTTTGTCTTGATGAACATGGCTCAAAATCCGGCGATAACACCCGTAAGTGTATATAATATGGCGACAACCATTAATATTATTCAAGAATCGGTCCCCATTATTGAGCAAGGACAGCGTCAAGGTATATTCCGTGACGGGGATGCACTTAGCTTGGCATATACATTTTGGAATGCTTTTGATGGTAATATGACAGAGATAGCAAGAAATCCTAAGATGCCATTACCGGACCCGCAATGGTTAATGGCAATTTTGGCACAGAGGCAACATGAAGGGAAGGATAGGGTTTGATGAATACAAATAAGGTGGATAAGATATTTGACAAGATGATAGACAATAAACGAATACATGAAGGGGTATTAATTATTGAGGATGCAAGTGGAGCGTATAGTTATTGTCGAGAATATAATCGAAGCATAGACTCGCCGATGCTAACGGCGAGCATTGGAAAGATGTATACGACAGCCTGTATTATGTCAATGCTACAAGAACGACACATTCAACTTGAAGATAAGATAACTAAGTTCTTTAGCCAAGAGGAGTTATCAGGACTACATATCTATAAACAACAAGAGTATTCACAGGAAATTTCAATAAAGCATTTGCTTTATCAAACCAGTGGACTTCCCGATTATTATGAGAATAGTAAGGAGACGGGGGTTGCATCGTTGATAAAACAAGATTTTTCGTTTACATTTGAACAAGAGCTTGGTTGGACAAAACAAATGAGTGCTAGATTTGCACCGGGAACGAAAGATAAAGCGTATTATGCAGATATTAATTTTGACCTGCTTGGAAAAATAATTGAACAAGTAACGAAGCTACCATTAAGTCAGGCTTATCAGCAGTTCGTTTTTGAACCTTTAGGTTTAGAAAAAACTTACTTGGCATCTAGTCAAATACAAGAGATACCCCATACCTATTACAAGTTGAAAAAACTGGAGCGACCGAAGTTCATAGCCAGCAGTTTTGCATCTGGAGGATGTGTAACAACGGCACGTGAATTGATGCTTTTTCAAAAAGGCTTTTGGCAAGGACGCTTGTTCGAACAATCCATGCTTGAAAAAATGTCAAACCCTCATCCTCTACAAATCCAATTTTACCCGATTGGTTATGATAGTGGTTATATGCGTATTAATGTATCCTATCCTTTTGGAAAAAAGCATACAGTTGTTGGACACAGTGGCTCGACAGGCTCCTTTGCCTTTTACTATCCACAGAGAGACTTGTTTTTTGCAGGAGATATACCTCAGATATGTTATCCAAATTATGGAACACAACTTTTATTTAAATCGGTGTTAGCGATTTAGTATAGATTCCATATGTCGATGCAAGAGAAACTTTTGATTTTTAACATATTGACAATTTTGTCTAATGGTGTTAGACTATATTTGTCTAATGATGTTAGACAAAGGAGGGCTATATGGAAAAATATGTGTTGGGAGATATGGAGCAGCAGTTTGCAAAGATACTATGGGAAAAGGCACCGATAACTACACGTGAGATTATAGATATAGGCGCAAAAGAGTTTAATTGGAAGCGGACAACGACCTATACGATGTTAAAACGTTTATGCGATCGGGGAATCTTTACCAATGAAAAAGGAACCGTTATGGTCGTTATGAGTCAAGAAGAGTTTTTTGCGAACAAAAGTGCATTCTTCTTAGAGGAGTCTTTTGATGGATCATTACCAAGATTTTTAACAGCGTTTTCACGACGGAAAAGACTAAGTGACAAGGAAATCAAAGCGATTGAGCGTCTTATCGACGAACATAAAGAGGGGTGAAGCGATGATGGAGAAAATGTTTATGCATATACTCAACATGAGTTTTATGGGAAGTGTGGTCATTGTCTTTATCTTAGGGTTACGCATAGCTCTACGTAAGGCGCCCAAAAAATATTCCTATATTTTATGGGGGATTGCTCTCATACGCTTAAGCATTCCACTGACACTTGAGAGTGTTTTTAGCCTTATTCCTGTTAATCCGACCCCATTTACTGAGAAGATTTTATATGATATGACGCCAAAGATTGAGACGGGCATAGCGGTTTTTGACCAGACCCTTGGAAGTGCTTTACCTGGGGCAAGACCGGCGGAGAGTGTTAATCCTATGCAAGTGTATAGCTTTTTAGGAACGATTATATGGAGTGTAGGTGTAATTGCTTTGCTTATCTATGGAATAACAACTTTTGTCAAGCTTCGACAACAGTTAAAGGGTGCATACCAAGAAAAAGACAATATCTATGTGTCAAAAGCCATACAGACGCCCTTTGTCTTAGGGATTTTATCTCCAAGAATATACTTGCCCGATACATTGGATACGGCTGAAAAACACTATGTTGTTCTTCATGAACAGATGCATATCCGGCGCTTTGACCCTATAATCCGAGTGATGAGTTATATGGTTTTATGTCTACATTGGTTTAACCCATTGGTCTGGTTAGCCTATGGATTAAGTGAAAAGGATATGGAGATGTCTTGTGATGAAATGGTTTTAAATCAGCTAGGTCCTCATATTAAAAAAGAGTATTCACAGTCGTTGCTTCACTTTGCTACAGGTCGAAGAAGGTATAATCTGTCCCTTTTAGCATTTGGAGAAGGTGAGGTTATCGGGCGAGTGAAGAATATCCTTAATTTTAAAAAGCCTAAAACCTATTTAACGATAGGTGTTACCGTCCTTGTAGTCATTGCAGTAATTAGCCTAGTCTCTAATCCAATTAATCCGATGCAGAAAAAACTTGGAGGACATGTCTATCAAGTAGAAGAAGTTATCTATGATGCACCATTATATTCATTTACATATTTTCCTGAAACGGCGCCGCGGTTTAATATCTCTTCAGACGATCAGCTTTATGTACAAAGCCAAGAAGAAATGAGGGAGTGGACATTGGTAGGAGGACTCTATGAAGCTAAGATTCAAGAGGGACAATTACTAGAGTGGGTTCAGTTTCCGGATTTTATAGAGGATACACATGAGGAAGAGATTCGTGGGATTGGAAAGATATATCGTGCACAGTCAGATATAGAGCTGGCTTCGATAAGCTCTTTGGTACAAGAATCTGCATATGATCCGGTGTATATCATCGCACAGACACAAGATGAGCGACAACTTTTATTCTACGGACATCAACGTGGAGAACAGATAGAGATTCGATGGATATTTACAATAAAAGCCACCACCTAATATTAGGATGGTGGCTTCTTTGTATCATAGCTAGCCAATAGTCAAGCAATTTGGTAGAATAGAAGGTGAGAAGATCTTATTTTGATGAGTAAAGAGGTGCGTATGAATCTTGACTTATTAACAGTAATTGATATGTATATGTTTATAAATTATATTTGTACACTAATTTTGGGGATAACTTGGAAACGCATCCGGCACAAGTATCAAGGAATTTTTTTAGTGTTTGCGGATCTTATAGTCCAATCGATAGGGCTGACATTGGCCAATTTTCATACGGACATATCGCCGATTTTTTCAATTGTTTTTGCGAATACACTTATTTATATAGGTGCGATATTGCTTTTATTTGGTGTGGCAGAATTTATGGACTTAAAGGTTCGGCTGCTACCCTATATCATATCAACGGGGATATTTATTAGTCTATATAGTTTTTATACATTATATAACCCAAATAAACAAGTGCGCCTGATGGTATTTACACTGATGATTATTCCTGTATTTGCTCATACCATCTACCTTATTGTGGTTAAAGCAGAGCCGGTGTATAGACGATGTGCAGAGCATGTGGTTATTGCCCATATATTTTTGATTCTCATTCATGGGACGAGAGCGTACATAGGATTGAATCGCTTTCAAGTTATAGAATATAGTCAACTATATCATAGTGAGGCACTGCTTATAATGAGTAGCCTGCTTGCGACGATTTATCTTACGTTTTCAATTACACAGATGGTGCATATAAAGCTTTTGCATCAATGGGACCAGATCTTTAATTATACACAGGAACTTTTAAAAAAAACACAACACTTAGCAGATACCGATAATTTAACGCAGATAAATAATCGGGGAAAAATAGAGAATATCTTAAAGGAAGAAATTAATGCCTATATGGCATGTGGACGAAGCTTTTGCTTGCTTATGATTGATATTGATCATTTTAAGCGGTTTAATGACACCTATGGACATGATGTAGGGGATCAAGTCATTATTACAGTTGCTCAGCGGTTAGCTCAAAATTTAAGGGGGACAGATACAATCGGCAGATGGGGAGGAGAAGAGTTTTTGGTGATACTACGTGATTGTGACAATCAAAAAGCAAGGCGTGTTGGTGAAAAACTTGTAGATATTGTAAGGGACGCATGCATTGATTGTACATATCCCAAAGAGCATGTAACCATCAGTATTGGTGGAGCGGTTATGGAGGCTAGTCATACCATGAAGACATTGATTAAAACCGCAGATATAGCATTATATGAGGCAAAACAAAATGGACGTAACAGAATGGAAATAAAGTAAGACGCTTTATGGAGAGGAGATTTTTATGAAATATGTAGGGAAATGTTTATGTGAAACAGTGCAGTTTGAGATTATCGGTGAGTTTGAGAATTTTTTTCTATGCCATTGTGAGCGTTGCCGAAAAGATACAGGCTCGGCGCATGCCGCTAATCTATTTTCAAACACAGCGACACTTCGCTGGATTGTTGGTGAAGAGAATATTCAAACCTTTAATTATCAATCCGATGGCCATATCAAAAGCTTTTGTAAAACATGTGGGTCGGCACTTCCAAATATACAGTTTGATGGGACTTTGCTTGTCGTTCCGGCAGGAAGTCTAGATACACAAGTACATATCAGACCACAAGGACATATTTTTTTGGCACATAAGGCCAATTGGGACAAGGAACTTAACACGGTTCCAGGATATGCTTATTTTCCAACAACAGATCGAAACCAGAAAGAGGACTAAAAATGAATAAAGATACACATCAACATACATCTAAACATACACACCAACATGCACATCATGATCACCATCACCATCATTCCCAAGGAAATATAAAAGTAGCGTTTATATTGAATTTAACATTTACGATTATTGAAATTATTGGTGGGTTTTTAACGAATAGTGTGGCCATCTTGTCGGATGCTTTACATGATTTAGGGGACTCCCTATCTCTAGGCATTGCATGGTGGCTAGAACGTTATGCACAAAAAAAACCGGATCATAGATTTTCTTTTGGATACGCGCGCTTTTCCATATTAGGCGCACTCTTAAATAGCTTTATCTTATTTGGTGGATCCATTTTGATTTTAACCAAAGCCATTCCCAGGATTTTTAATCCAGAAGCAGTTCATCCGGAAGGGATGTTTGGATTTGCCATCTTAGGAATATTAATTAATGGGATGGCGGTCCTTCGATTACAACATGGAGAGTCGATTAATGAGAAAGTAGTTTCATGGCATTTACTGGAAGACGTGTTTGGGTGGGTTGTCATCTTAATTAGCAGTATTATTCTTATGTTTTTTGATTGGCCGATTATCGACCCATTATTATCTATTGGACTGACTTTGTTTGTCCTTTACAATGTGATAAAGAATATCAAAGGGATTTTGAATATTTTATTAGAAGGTGTCCCAGAAGAATACGTGATTCAAGATGTTGAAGCTTTGATTGAAACCGTACAAGGTGTTAAGTCCGTTCATCATACCCACATTTGGTCATTGGAAGGGCAGAAGATTTTTTTGAGTACACATGTTGTGGTTGATAATGGGGCCAACAATACGGTGCTTGTACCGATGAAGCAAGCAATACGTCATGTGCTTATCCAAGAAAAGATTGAACATGCAACCATAGAAATCGAATTTGAAGATGAAGATTGTGATAATCACAGCTGTTAACGGAGAAAAGGAGAGGCGATGGGAACAATAATACGATGCTTTGGAGATAAAGCCGGGCAAGAAGACTATGCACATTATCATGATGTTGAATGGGGAGTGCCTGTTCATGATGACCAAAAGCTTTTTGAGTTTTTGATATTAGAAGGAGCACAGGCTGGTTTAAGCTGGTATACGATTTTGAAGCGACGTGAAGGATATCGAAAAGCTTTTCATCAATTTGATCCACATAAGGTTGCTTCAATGAGTGATACTGAGTTAGAACAGTTACGTGAGGATGCAGGTATTATAAGAAATCGGTTAAAAATATATTCGGCTAGAAAAAATGCGCAGGTTTTTTTAGAGATTCAAAAAGAATTTGGGAGCTTTGATTCATATCTTTGGCGCTTTGTTGATGGGCAACCAAGAATTAACCATTATCAAGATTTCAGTGAAGTTCCGGTCTCGACAAAAGAAAGTGACCAACTATCCAAAGACTTAAAAAAACGCGGTATGTCTTTTGTGGGAACGACCATCATGTATGCCTATATGCAGGCAGTAGGATTGGTTGACGATCATCTGGAAAGCTGCTTTGTACGAACAAGATAGATCCTCTTTATGGACCAATTTATTCAAAATCAAAAATAAACAAAAAGCAAAAAGTAAATATTATTGACTTTTAGAGATGATAGTGCTACTATTTGGAAGTATCAACCTAGCGAGCGCTAGCTAGACAATAAATAAAACATGTATGCATACAAAAAGTAATACTACTCATCAAAACATTTAATACACAATTAAGGAGAGACAGATGAAGTCAATAAAATTTAAAGTAGTTTTATTATTTTTTGTGGTTGTATTTTTAGTCACTACAACTATGGGAATTATTACCATTAGTATCGTCAGTAAAACGATGATGGAAGATGCACGCTATGATATGCAGCAAATCGCAGAGATAGAAGCTAAAAACCTATCATCACGTATCGATATTGATTTAACGTATATTGAAGCCTTAGCACAAAATGGGATTATCCATGACACATCCATAGCTTATGATAAAAAAGTGGACTTTTTTGTTAAAGAAGCACAGCGAACAGGTTATACCTCGTTTTCGATTGCAGACCTAAACGGAAAGACAACACCATATTATAAGGATGGACAATCTATTGATATCAGTGAACGTACCTATTTTAAAAAAGCAGCTAGTGGTGAGACGAATATGTCGGATGTATTTATCAGTAAAAATACAGAACTGACAATTTTAGTTGTAGCTACACCGATTTATAAAAATGGAAAGATAACAGGTATCTTATATGGAAGTAAGGAAGGAACTGTCCTTAGCCAAATGTCAAGTGATGTAGAATATGGAAAAAGTGGCTATGGCTACGTTCTTAATGATGCCGGGACATTTGTCGGACATTCGAATAATGCGCTTGTAATCGATCAATATAATGTTATCGAAGCGGCAAAAACAGATGACAGTAATAAAGAGCTGGCAAAATTAACTCAAGAGAAAATCCTTCTTAGAAAGACAGGATTTGGCGAATATTCCTTTGAGGGGCAGGAGCGTGTGGCTAGTTTTTCACCTGTAAAGAACACGCCATGGATTATGGTCATCGGTGCTGAGAAAAATGAGATACTCAAAGAAATCAATTTAATAAGGAGTATTCTAATTGGTGTTATATTGGGAGCATCATTCTTGGGAGTTATTATTGCAATATTTGCTAGTCGTACTATTTCAAGACCGATTTTAGATCTTGTTGAAGTGGTGCAAAAACAAGGACGTCTAGATTTTCGTTTTGATCCACAACTAAGAGCATTTAAATACCTAAAGCGTAAAGATGAGATAGGTGTTATGATCAATTCAATGAAAGAGATGGAAGCCCATGTTGCTGAAGTGATTTTACATACAGAGCAAACAGCACATCTGATGACAAGCTCTTCACAAAACTTATCGACAAACTCTCAACAAGCAGCCCTCGTATCTGATGAAGTTGCATTAACAATTGAAGAGATTGCAAAGGTCTCAACAGATCAAGCCAAAGATACAGAAAGTACAGCCAATAACGTTGATGAGCTAGGCAAACTGTTAGACGAAGATGCAAAATACATTTTAGAACTAAATAGAGCAGCAGATAAGATTGAGGCAGAAAAAGAAGAAGGATTCAAAATTCTAAGTATTCTTGTTCAAAACAGTGAGAAGTCTAATGAAGCAACAAAACATATTCATAACATTATTCTTAGTAATAATGCGAATGCAGAAAAGATTGATCAAGCAAGTACAATGATTCAAAGTATCGCAGACCAAACCAACCTATTAGCGCTAAATGCAGCTATTGAAGCTGCTAGAGCAGGGGAAGCAGGAAGAGGATTTGCTGTAGTTGCAGAAGAGATTCGCAAATTAGCAGAAGAATCCAATCGTTTTACCCAAGACATTAAAGCAGTGATTGACGAACTCAAAAATCAATCTGAACTTGCGGTTCATACTATGAACGATGTTAAAGGAACGATCGATGTTCAATCTGAGAGCGTTGTAGAGACGCAGTTGAAGTTTGAATCCATTGCACAGGCAACAGAAATGGTAAAAAAAGTTGTGTCTGAATTAAACCATTCTGTTAAAGTGATGGCCAACAATAAAGAAAACATTATTGACTTGGTCCAAAACCTATCAGCTATTGCTCAAGAAAATGCTGCCGGAACAGAAGAAGCATCAGCATCAATAGAAGAACAAGCGGCACAGATTGAAGAGATAGCTAGTGCAGGTGAACATTTAGCAAAGATTGCACAAGAGCTACAAGAGACAGTCGACGGATTTAAAATCTAAGTAAGAGCGCCTTTTATGATGGAACGTGTCTAAACTTCATCGTAAAAGGCGCATTTTTAATAGGCGTGTTTGACTTTATATAAAAAAAATGCTAGTATTTTCATCTGTTACTAACGAGTACTTGCTAGGAAAAGAGGAAAGAATGGATATGAAAGATAAAATTATTAATGCAATGATTCATGAGTTTTCAATCAAGGGATATATGGCGTCCATGTCAGATATATCAAAACATGTAGGAATAAAGGTACCTTCCATATACAGCCATTTTACAAGTAAGGATGAGATTATATACCGGGCAGTTGAGAGAGAATTAAGTGCGCATTATCAATTCTTGACAACGGTGTATGATGAACTTAAAAAGCAGCCAGCAATAGATATTTTACGAGGAATCTATTTTGGTGTGATTAAGTATTATAGCAATCAAGAAAAATTGAGATTTATACACAACATTGAATTGATTCCAAATCAGCAGCTGTATGCAAAGTGCAAAACGTTACAAAAAGAGCAAATGAAAAATATACTAAACGGCATAGAAAAGATTTTTGAGCAAGGGCATAGCCAAGGGGAAATTCGCGGTGGCATTCAAGAAGGTTACCACTATCTTTATGTTACCATGGTTCAGGGTGTATTAAGCGGATTACTCACATTTAATGGACAGACAAAACTAAGACAAGACTATGAAAAAAAAATTTGGAATGCATTTGAAAGGAGTATCCTATGATCTCAAAAGCAACAACAGTTTCTCAGTATCTTCAGAGTTTACCTGTAAATCGCCAAGAAGCAATGGCAAAAATACGAATGTGTTTAGCTGAAAATCTTCCCATGCAGTTAAAAGAGCAGATGATGTATGGAATGATTTCTTATGTTATTCCGCTAGAGATATATCCTCTAGGCTATCATGCGTCCGAAGGGGAACCACTTCCATTTGTTAGCTTGGCCTCCCAAAAAAATTATATATCGCAATATCATATGGGAATATATATGGATGAGGCTGTAAAAAAATGGTTTGTGTATGAGTATCAAAAACGATCTTCTACAAAACTTGATATAGGCAAAAGCTGTATACGGTTTAAAAAAATCGAACAAATCCCGTATGAACTAATCGCTGAATTGTGTCATAAAATATCAGTGGAGGATTATATAAAGCTGTATGAGAGTTCAATAAAAAATAGATGAACAATAAAGAGAATATAGAATAATTGCAATGTATAAATCTTATGGAAAAGACATGAAAGTCGATTCTTTATAAGTTTTATACATTTTTTTTAAGCAAGAAACCCTAAAAAAATGATAAGATGAGAAAGTATATAGAGCGCCTAGCTACAAGACCATGTGAAAGGAGAATTCGATGTATATAAACATTAAAAAAGATCAAGCAAAAATGGAAAATCTATTCGATTATATTCGAGCTAGACTTTTGGAAGCTCAAGGCAAAGAAGGGGTAGTTATTGAATTTGAAAAGGGGAATTATCTATTATCCGATACAAGTGCTAAACAGGATTTTGATGCATTAATGCGAGGGGAATTAGATTATGATACACATTGGGGAAAACATGGGATTAGCTTTAATACAGGGTTTTCTTTCAATGGAATAAAGGGCGTGACCCTTATCGGAAATGGTTCAACCCTTATTTTTGAAGGCTTGATTGCACCTTTTCATTTCTCAAAGTGCCAAGATGTAAAAATTACAGGGTTTACAATTGAATGGAAACGTCCACCCTTTAGTGTGGGTATAATCCAAGAAATCAAAGGGGAGACGATTAGAGTAAAAAGTCATGCGGATTTTAAAATCAATGGAAAAGAGCCAATATGGGCTCTAATGGACTATGATCCTTTAAAAAAAAGATTTGGTTGTGTATGGAAGTTTAGAAACATGTCACCACTAAGAAAAATAGAAGAGGATATCTATGCATTTGATGCAAATGTCGCAAAAGATTTAAATCCTGGGGATACTCTTGTGCTTAGGCACGTGGGTAATTATCGTCCGTGTATATATTTTTTGGAGACGAAGCAAGTATTAATTGAAGATACGGTTCTTTTGACAAATCCTGGGATGGGGGTAGTGGGGCATTATAGTTCAGACCTTGAGTTTAGACGATTGCAGGTACGTCCTAAAAAAAATCACCTTATGTCGACAACAACAGATGCGACCCATTTTATTAGCTGTGAAGGGGCGATTAACTTTGAGGAGTGCTATTTTGAGGGGATGGGAGATGATGCAGTCAATGTGCATGGTTTTTATAACTATATCACAAAAATCATTGATGACAAACAAGTTGAAGTTACCATTCTCAATGAAAACGGAACCCAAGATCAAATATTTGATGCCCCAAGAAGTGGCGATGAAGTAGAATTTGCAAGGGTAGAGGACTTATCGTTGATTGCACCGAACAACACGGTAAAGCAAGTCGTAGTAGATAAGGAAAAATGGCGTGCCCGCATTACATTTGCTGAGGCGATAGATCATAAGATTCAGGTGGGCGATTTACTAACCAAAACGAATGATGTAGCGTCATTACGCTTTGCTCACTGCCATATTAAATCCGTACGAGCAAGAGCGTGCTTAATACAGACGCGAAATGTCATTATTGAAAACTGCCGTATTGAAAACTGCACAGGAACGGGAATCCATGTAGATACAGCCACCGGGTGGTGGGAATCTGTACGGTGTGAAAACATTCAGATACGTCATAACACTATTATAGACTGTGGATATGGTGATGGGACATATTTAAATGCATCAGGGATTGCTGTTATGACAGAAGCAAAGCACAAAGCCGTCGGTATTCACCAAAACATTTGTATAGAAAACAACACGATCTATGGAAGTGATAAAGACCTTAATGTTGGAATTGCAGTTGAATGTGCAGATAATGTTCGCATCCTTAATAATTCGATAAAAAACTGTGCTGTAGCGATAGACATTTCAAGTAGTGATCATCTTTTAGTTCAAGGCAATGACATAGGTAATCAGGCGATTTGCTATAGACGTGGAGAGTGAAGATGTAAAAAAGATAAAAAAAAGAAAAATTGTAGAGTTTTTCATTTACACAAAAAGCATAAATGTCGATTTTTTATAAGTTTTATACAGTTTTTTTTTGAAAAAACTAAAAAGCGCATGTTAAAATATAAGAGTAAAGTACATTCGAATGTAACCATTATAAACTTATTTCATTGTAAAAGGGAGAACAGATTATGAAGAAATATATGGCGGTTTTACTAGTTATTGTAATGAGTATAGCATTTGTAGGTTGTGGAAATGATAATACACAAGGAACAGACACAGACACGCCTTCTCAAGAAGAAGCATCAGACACGCAACAAGAGCAATCAACAGGAGATAATGAAGGAACAGAAGAAATTGTTGTATGGATTCCAGGCGATGACGTCGAATATTCATTCTATTACAATATGTTCGAAAATTATAAGACAGCGATGGAAGCAGAAGGCAAAACATTCAATTATGTAATTGAGCAACAACCATGGGGTGATTACTTTACAAAACTTCCACTTGAAGTTAACAATGGACGTGGTCCTGATATATATTATACACACACCGCATATATGGATACATTAGGTCCTATTTCTAGAGAACTAAATCTTTCAGAGGATATCCTAGGTCAATTATCGACAACAGATATGTACTTGGGAGAGAATAATAAACCACTTGTAATTCCAACAGTCTTTACAAGTATGATTATGTATGCTAATGAAAAAATCGTAGGAGATATGGACAAAGCCCCAACGACATGGGAAGAATTATTTGCTGAAAGTTCAAAATATACAGATGCACAAAAGGGTATTATCGGTTACGACTATTCATTTCATATGTTATATGACTTGGCATATCAAGCAGGAGAGCGTTTAACGGATGAAAATGGAGCCGTATTTAGTGAAAAAGCATTGCAACAAGTTTTGGATTGGACAGATGCAGGGTACATGGATTATTTGACTTATGGTCAAAATAGTCCGGAAGATTCTTTGTATCAAGATTCCGCAGCTTTTATCTACGGTGCCGGCTGGATGGAATTTTGGGCACCAGAAGATGCACAGCTTTATGCTTTCCCTGTTCCGGGAACAACAACGGCTTTTGCTGAACTAACATTTGGAATCAGCAAAAATGTATCAGAAGCAAAATATGAGGTGCTTAATGATTTTGTTGAATTCATGCTAACGGATGAATCGACAGTTACAGATATTGTCAAAGGTAATTCCGGAGCGCCAAATAATACAACAGTTGATATTACATATGAAGAAGGTACAGCGGGACATGCGGTTTTACAAGCCTATAACTCCGGCGATGCGAAAGTTGTCATTGTACCAAGTAACTTGGAAAAAGTTTATAGGACAATGCTTGAAGCGGCTTTAACAGGAACTTCAGTTGAAGATGCGATTGAACAAGCTAAGATGGATGCACAATCAATTGATGTAAGCAATTTGCACCAGATGGAGCAGGTAGCTTTCCAATAAGGATAGTAAAGAAGAAAGGCAATCAAATACCGAGATGTTTAAATTGGTAGGCGTTGTCTTTCTTCATGAAAAGGAAGAAAAGTTATGATAAAAAAACTCAGATATCATTTAATCGACGATCAAAAAAAATTCATTGTATTTGTAGCCATGTTTGGTCTCATTGTTTTTAATATAATCTTCTTCTTTATACCTTTAGGATATGGTATTATTGGAAGTTTCAGCAATTGGAATCCATTGCAAAATACGATGGAATTTACAGGGATCGATAATTATATTGCAATACTTCAGTCAAGTTTATTTAAGATTTCGCTGAAAAATACATTTGTGTTTAGTGGTTCACTGATTATTTTGCGAACAGGATTAGGTCTTGTCATTGCCGCAGGTCTATATTCATTAAAAAGGCACGATGGTATTCTTCGAAGTCTTTATTTTTTACCGGTGATTATGCCGATTGTGGCAGTTTCTATGGTATGGGAATGGGTCTATCATCCACGGGTTGGACTTTTAAATATGCTGCTAGCCGCCTTTGGTTTTGCAGGAAAAAACTGGTTGATGGATAAGACGTTGGCCATGCCGGCAGTTATTGTTATGACCGCCTGGAAAGATATTGGATATGCAGTAGTAATATTTATGGCAGCCCTTATGAATATTCCCAGGAATCTATATGAGGCAGCCAGTATTGACGGAGCGAACCAATACAAGTGCTTTCGACATATTACTATACCCATGTTAAAACCAACCATTATTTTTATTGTCATTACATCGTTGATTTCGTATTTTCAATCCTTTGTACAGATTTTTGTAATGACAGAAGGTGGTCCGGGAACGGCGACATATGTTATATCGTATATGATTTATAATGAAGCTTTTGAAAATTATCGTTTTGGATATGCATCTGCGCTTTCGGTAATACTTTTTATCATTATTTTGATTATTACAGTCATTCAACTAAAAGTACTGTCGAGAGGTGGCGAATCATGAAGATAGATAAGATAGGTGCGATTACACTCAAAGTTTGTTTGGTTATCGGTGGTTTGATTATGTTTCTTCCGTTTTTTTGGTTGATGCTCTCAACGTTTAAAACGAGTCGAGAGATTACTTCCGTACCGACTACATTTTTTCCACGAGGATGGACGATTGAAAACTATGTGGATATATTTAAAAGTTTTAACATAGCAAGATACTTTCTCAATTCTGTATTTTTGGCGACAGTGAAAACGGCAATCGGCATTTATACAAGCTTGCTATGTGGATATGTGTTAGCAAAATTTGAATTTAAGGGAAAAAAAATTATTTTTTCCATGATTTTATTTACTATGATGGTTCCATACTTAATTATGGTGATTCCTCTTTATCAAATGATAAATACAGTAAATTTAATTGATTCATATTGGGCAATTATTTTACCAACGCTTTATTCGTCATTTGGAATATTTATGATGAAACAGTATATGACAAGTGGTATTCCTAATGAACTTATTGATGCCGCACGAATAGATGGGGCAAGGGAATTTACTATTTTTCATAAAATCGCTGTTCCATTATCCGTGAATATGATATCAGCATTATCCATCTTTTTGTTTTTATGGAACTGGGAAGATTTCTTGTGGCCATATCTTGTGTTAAATACAAAAGACAAGATGCCCTTAGCTGTAGCCCTAAACATGTTTAGCGGACAAAATACGGTCAATTATGGTGGTTTGTTTGCGGCGGCTGCAGTGACAATATTACCTGTGCTAATCATATACTTGTTTTTCCAAAAACGCTTTGTTGAAGGTGTATCGATGTCAGGAATAAAATAATAAAATGGATTAAGAATATATAGAGAGATATAAGGTGAATGTAATGCAAGGAATAAATATATTGAATATCAATGATTTTGATTGGAATAATTATAATGTTTTAGCGAAAAATCGCAAAGCAAGTCGGACCCATTTTTATTCATATGACAGTGAAGAAAGTGCGCTAACCTATGATAAAAATCAGTCCAAGCATATCATGATGCTAAATGGAACATGGGACTTTAAGTGGTTTGAATCTCCGCTACTGGTTGATATGGAGCGCCTAGCAGATATTAAGGACTATACAACCATTGAAGTACCCAAAAACTGGCAGTTTGAAGGGCATGGAAAGTTTGTATATACGGATATGTGGTATGATTTTCCTGTTGATGTTCCTTATGTTCCAGTCAATAATAATGAGACAGGTGTTTACCATAAGACATTTAATTTAGAGCAAGAAGTGGCTTCAATTGCTATTCGATTCGAAGGCGTTGAAAGCGCTTTTCATTTATATGTCAACGGTAAATGTATCGGATATTCTCAGGGAAGTCGCTATCCCAGTGAATTTGACATCACAAAAGCTGTGCACAAAGGCAATAACCACATACATGTTGTTGTATATCAATATTGTGATGGTTCATATTTAGAGGCTCAAGATATGTGGTGGCTTGGAGGAATTATTCGAGATGTGTATTTGATTAAGCGGCAAAAGCTTTCTATAGAAAACCTTGTGTTGGATCCGGATTTTGAGAGTCAAGAACAGGTAGGATACTTAAATACGGACATCCGATTAAGTGGAGAAGGACAAGTTGATCTTAAAGTATATGATGGAAAGAAGCTACTGACTCATCAGGAAGCTATCTCTTTAAATGGACAGATTGTTCTTGAAGGGGTTATGCCTTGGACCGCGGAAACACCAAAGCTATATACATTGATTTTTACGTTGAAAGATGCCCAAGGAAAAGTGATGGAAGTCGTTCCTCAACGTATTGGCTTTCGACATATCGAAATTGATCAAGGTGTGTTAAAAATCAATGGAAAAAGAGTGTTGCTCAAAGGAATTAATCGCCATGAATATTCAGCAAAGACGGGAAGAGCTATAACGTATGAAGAGACAAAAAGAGAGCTTCAACTCATTAAACACAATCATATGAATGCAATACGAACGTCACACTATCCCAACAATCCTTTTTTCTACGATTTATGTAATGCACTGGGGATTTATGTTATTGATGAAGCAGACCTTGAGAGTCATGGTCTTGAAGTTGTGGCGACAGATACACTTATGTGTGATGACAAAACCTATGAGGCACTTTATGTTGACCGTATTGAACGAATAGTCGAACGTGACCGAAACCATGCATGTGTTGTTATGTGGTCACTGGGCAATGAATCTGCATACGGTGTGAATTTTAATGCGATGTATCAGTGGTGCAAACAACATGAACCGTCTAGACCCATACACTATGAAAGTGATGCGCATAATGCATCAGTGGATGTATCAAGTACTATGTATTCAAGTGTAGGAAAACTTTATGAAATAGATACACAAGAGATTCAAATGCCACATATTTTATGTGAGTTTGGTCATGCTATGGGCAATGGTCCGGGTAGTCTTAAGGAATATGTCGAACTGATTGAACAATCCAAGCGAATACAGGGGATGTTTATTTGGGAATTTAAGGACCAAGGTGTGTACTCAATCGATGCACTTGGAAAAGAAAGATTCTTGTTTGGTGGAGAGTTTGGAGAAGATTTTCATAATGGAAACTTTTGCATGGATGGAATGATAATGGCTAATAACCAAGCGACACCGTCCCTAGGAGAATATGCAAAATTAATTGAAAATATTCATATTCAACAATGGGACATTGGCGAGGGCAAGCTTAGGGTAAAAAACCGATTTGACTTTATGGATACTTCCATGGTGGATGTGACATATACTTTGCGCTATAATCAACAGGTCATCACCTCTGTTACACAGCCGATGCCGGTAATCAAACCTCATCAGATAAGTCATATGCAGATTCCAACGAAAGTGTTAAACATTGATGCCATGCAATGGTGTTATCTTGAGGTAAAATTTGAATTTAGAGAGCCGATAGACGGATGGGAAGAAACCTATGTCCTTGGATATGATGTTAAGTTATTGCATGAACCTGTACAAGAACCAATCAACATCAGTGCGCAGCTTAGGGTCAATGAAAGTGGAAAAGATATTACTATTTACGGAGAAAATTTTGAACTAAGTATCTCAAAACGTGATGGATACATTTATGATTATCATGTGCAAGGGCTCAAGTTCTTTGACCAAGGTCCAAGTGTCAATTTTTTCAGAGCGTATACGGATAATGATGTCAAAAACGAAGAAAATTGGCAGGCAATGCATTTACACGCGATGACGATGAATGTCTATAACATGCAATATAGTGTGCTAGAGCATGAGGTGATTGTTCATGTTCAAGGACGTGTAGGAGCTAGAGGGCTTAACTGGGGGTGTGATACGAAACTTACATACCATATTTCCCAGGATGGATATATCCAGTTGCAATGGAGCGGTGGATTTAGCGGAAAAGCACCCAAACATTTGCCAAAGATTGGTCTGCAAATGCAGGTGCCTAAACGATATGAGCAAGTGACATACAATGGATACGGACCGCAAGAGTGCTATTGCGATAGCAAAGCAAATGCTTATGAAGGCATTCATTCGATGCACTATTCAAAAATGAGTTTTCCCTATATGGTTCCTCAGGAAAATGGGAATCGTACAGGCGTAAGATGGGCGTCCTTGGCAAATGCACAAGGAGGCATCCAGTTGGGAAGTCACCAGATGGATTTTAGCGTGCGTGATGTTTTAGATCAAGAACTGTATCAGACGATGCATCAAGTCGACCTAAAGCATGCCCCAAATCTTATCGTTAATTGTGACTTAATCAACTCCGGCTTGGGAAGTCAAAGCTGTGGACCGGATCGTATGCAACAATATAAGGCCCTTACACATGACTTTGAATTTGAGTTGTATATCAAGCCTTTTGTCAATAATGCATCAGACACTGTCGATGAAATAACACGTGCAAATAAATTATTAGCGTATAAGATTGTTAAATAGAGGTGAACTATGTTAAAGCGGGATATGTTTTCAAAGGAAATAGCAGCGTATTTATCTAAAGATGAGTGGCTGGTCGTGGAAGGTACTTACGATGCACAAAAAAATCTGGCATATGAATCGATTTTTGGACTTGCCAGCGGATATATGGGAAACAGGGCAAGTCATGAAGAAGCGGATGTGCGGCGAATGCTTCCGGCCAATTATGTTCATGGCGTATTTGACAAATCTGAAGCTTTTCAGAGGGAATTATGTAATACCCCAGATTGGGCAAAGCTTAAGATGTCCTATCAATGTGATCCTATCGGCATTGAAAGTGGTAAAAAACTAGAAGACTATATTCGTGTTCTAGATATGAAAAAAGGATTCCTAGCAAAACATTATATTACAACGGCATATGATGGACGAAAGACAAAAGTTGAGATAATCAAATTTTTAAGCCGCAGTCATAATAATGTAGGACTTTTTCGTATTTACTTGACACCATTAAATTATCAAGGTATCTTTGAATTTGAAAATATTATTGATGCCAGCGTGACAAATTTTATGGATTTTCCACGGTTTAGAGTCAAACACTTAGAGACGCTAGACATTATAGGGCTTGAAGATTTAGGATGTGGAGTACTGAGCCAAACAAGAGACTTTAAGCTTCCCATAGCAACAACAGCAGCAGTAAAAGTTTTGGATATGTCCGGACAAGATATCCTAAAAAGTCGAAAATTTAGAAAATACGGTGAGTTAGCGTCTGAATTTTTGGATGTACAAATCAAAGAAAATCAAACCATTATGATTGAAAAATATGCCAGCATACGTACCGGGCGAGATAGCTATGCGGTTTTAGAAGATGCAACAACAGATTTGCGTCAAATCATGGAACGCGGATTTGAAAAAGAATTTATGGACCACCAGCTAGCTTATGGTAAACTTTGGGAACAGGCAGATTTAATTATTCACGGAGACCCCAAAATGCAACATGCGCTCCGGTTTAATATTTTTCATTTGATGAGTACACCAAGTCTAAGCGATACACGGACTAATATTGGAGCCAAGCTGATTCATGGAGAAGAATATGGTGGGCACGCGTTTTGGGATACTGAACTTTTTATACTTCCCTTTTTCACCTATGTTTTTCCGGATATTGCGAAAAACCTAGTGACATACCGATACCATTTGTTGGATAAAGCCAGAGAAAATGCTGTAATGAATGGATATCAAGGGGCAAAATACCCTTGGGAATCTGCAGATACAGGCGATGAAGAATGTCCGGCTTGGACAGTCGAACCCGATGGAAGTTGTTATCGGTGCTATGTTGCTGATTATGAGCATCATGTAACAGCGGCAGTCGCTTTTGGCGTTGACCGATACTATCGTTTTACAAAAGATCAAGCCTTTCTAGAAGAAAAAGGGTTGGAAATTATTGTTGAAACGGCGAGGTTTTGGATATCAAGACTTGAATATAATCATGAAAAAGATGTGTATGAAATCAATAAAGTAACAGGACCCGATGAGTGGCATGAACCAGTGGACAATAACGCATACACGAATCATTTGGCAAAATGGAACATAAAAAAAGCATTGAGCTATTTAGAGCGGTATCAAGAATATGCGCCGAAAGTTTATGATAAATTACTTCAAAAAATCAAACTATCAGAAGCAGAATATAGACAATGGGAAGCTATAAGCGACAAGATATACTTAAACAATACCAGTGGTTTGATCGAACAATTTGAAGGATACTTTGACCTAAAGCATGCTGTCATTGAAGAGTATGATGCCAACAATATGCCCCTTTTACCAACGGCATTAAAAGGAATCAAACGTAGTGAGACGTGTATCTTAAAGCAGGCAGATGTTGTGATGCTTATGTTTTTACTGGAACATGATTTTGATCAGGCAACACAAAAAACCAATTATGAATATTATGAACAACGAACACTGCACCGTTCATCTTTAAGTCCAAGCATACATTGTATGATGGGATTACGTGTAGGGCACAGACAACATGCATATGAATACCTGGAAAGGTCCGCATATGTGGATTTATACAACAATCAAGGCAATACCCGTGAAGGTATCCATGCGGCATCAACAGGCGGAACATGGCAATCGGTGACCCTTGGATATGGAGGTATGTCTGTTGACCGTGACAACATCCTTACATTTAACCCACGGCTTCCAAAACACTGGGAAGGCATTGAATTTTCCATAGTATGGGAGGAGGTGCCGCTGAGCATTAAGATAACACATGAATCTGTTCAAGTGACGCCTAAGGCCAAGGGCAAACAGGTGCAAGTCAACATCAATGGAAAAATGACAACAGTCGGAGAGGTTTAGATGAAAAAAATGATAAGTAAGGCGGACCTAATGTTGCTTCTTGTAGCAATTATCTGGGGAAGCGGATTTATTGCAACAGAATATGCGATTAATGCAAATATGCAACCGATGCTGATTATGGCATTTCGATTTCCTATTGCTAGCATTGCGCTACTTATAGGTATGCGTGGACGGATAAAGACAATCAAAAAAAAAGAGTGGATTCGTGGTGGGATTGCAGGTGTCATCTTGTTTTTGGCCTTTTATTTTCAGACCATCGGTCAAAGCATGACAACAGTATCGAACAGTGCCTTTATTACAGCGACTAATGTGGTCATTGTTCCGTTTATTGTCTGGGGGCTTACAAGGAAAAAACCTCAGATAAAAACGGTAATCTTGGCAATAGTGACGTTCTTAGGTGTGGCAGTTCTTACGGTTTCACCGGAAGGCAAGGTGGCTTTAAACATAGGAGATGCTTATGTTATGGCCTGTGCAATACTCTTTGCTCTTCATATTGCATATTTAGGGATTGCTGTTCGTGAAAGCAAGGCAATGACCATTGCATTTATACAGATTACAGTAGCAGGTATTTTTTCCTTGATTGGATTAGTATTTCAAAGTCCCCAGACATTTACCCAAGTAGATTATGCAACGGGACTGCCAGCTGTCATTTACCTCGGTCTTTTTAGTACTTGCTTATGTTATTTTTTACAGACAAGTGCACAAAAACAGACGACGGCTTCAAAGGCGGGCATCATCATGTCGATGGAAAGCCTTTTTGGTACATTATTCTCTATTGCTTTTGGATTGGAACTATTAACAGGCAAGGTGGTTATCGGTGGGATGATTATCTTAACGGCAGTCATCTTAACAGAAGTTAAACTTAATAATAATGTAAAACAAGTACAAGAGGTGTAAAGTGAATAATCGAACAGAATTTTCATTTGACGAATTATGCCCATTTATTCGTGAAGCAGGACTTCAGCACAGAGATGCTTGGCGAAATAGGACGCGACGAATTTATGATCATCAGTTTATGTATTGCTTTAAAGGGACAGCCAATGCAATCATTGGCAAAGAGCAATACAAGATAAAAAAAGGGGATCTCATTATTTTTTCGCCCAATACACCGCATCAACTGTGGTTTGATGAGGACACATCGGGAGAATTTTATTGGTTCCACTGTGACTTTTTTTATTATGATGATAAGGACTGGATTTATGACTATTATCAAAATGCAGAGACGTATATTATGCTTTTTGGACATCACCTGGTTCATAGAGAACATATTAGGGCCAATCCGATCTTTAATGGGGGATATCAATTGCCAAAATATCTTCAGGTTCCCCAAGTCAATGAAATCGAATATCTGTTTAGAAAAATCGTTAAGGCGTATGTGAACCAAGAGCCTTACTGGCAGATTAATGCCAAGATATATTTTTTGGATATCATGAAGCAAATTTTAAGTTTGACGAATGTAAGTCCTCTTGAAAATGAACATTATGTTAGCGCCACAATGAAAAATTATATGCATCATAATTATTATCAGAAGCTTACAGCAGATGAGATTTGTCGCGATACCGGATTGAATACAGAATATGCTTATCGACTATTTAGAAAAGAGACAGGGCAGAAAGTGACGGATTATTTGAATCGTTATCGGATTCAGCAGGCGAAAAAATTGTTTTTGGAAATGGATCTTAATTTAATTGACATCTCAGAAATGGTAGGATTCAATAATGAAAATTACTTTTCGAGTGTGTTTAAAAAGTATGAAGGGAAAACACCTGCCAAATCGCGAGAAGATATATTAGCCGTTTTTAATGATCTAAACGCATAAAAGAAGGAATTGATAATCGTTCTCAAATGATGTATAATATAGGTAGAAGATAATTGATGAGCGATAAGGAAGTGATCATATGTTAGGAAAGTTCGCATATATATGGCGAAAATTTTTAGAACACCTTGCAAAAAAGACGGAAACTGTTTTTGGTGAAGGTGATATAACCTATCATCGCATCAATGACCTTGACTTACATTCTGTAAAAAATCCGCGTAAATCGGTTTAGGACGATAAATAAAAGGGAGCTTTCTTTATGAAACGTTCCGACAACAGTTGAAAGATAGAGGTAGTCCCTCAGCCCTTAGGCACTTGCGTGAAGTCGGGCTGAGGGACTACCTCTATCTTTCTGCCTTTTTACCTTTCACTCCTGTGTTTTAAGAGTTTATGTTGCTGTGAAGGGGAAAATGACCTATAATTGAAGTAGGTATTTAATTTTTTTGATAGACAAGAGAGGGATATGATGGCGCTAGGAACGAACTTGATTTTAATTGTAGTATTAACCTTGATTAATGCGTTTTTTGCATCGGCAGAGATGGCTATTGTCTCAATCAACAAAAACAAAATAAAGATGCTAAGTGAACAAGGCAACAAAAATGCTCAGTTGGTGGAACAACTAATTCAAGAACCGACGAAATTTTTGTCAACAATTCAAGTAGGCATAACTTTGGCGGGATTATTTTCAAGTGCGTATGCTGCAACGGGAATATCCGATGATCTAGCGAAGGTTCTAGATCTTATACACATTCCATACAGCCAAAATATTGCTTTGATTTTAGTGACGGTTTTGCTTTCGTATTTTACCCTTGTGTTTGGAGAATTGTTTCCAAAGCGCTTAGCCTTGAAAAAGTCGGAAGCCATTGCCCTTTTTTCGGTAAAACCGATTATAGGTGTGCAAAAGTTGGTTACGCCTTTTATAAAGCTATTGTCCATTTCATCGAATATTTTGTTGAAGTTATTTGGAATTCGTGAGGACGATCTAGAAGAAAAAGTATCAAGAGAAGAGATTCGCTCACTTGTTGAAGTGGCTCAAGAACACGGAGCGATTAATCAAACAGAACGTACAATGATTAATAGTATTTTTGAACTTGATGACAAACCGGCAGAAGAGATTATGACACCAAGAACGGAAGCATATGTGCTAGATATTGAAAAGGGAATTAAAGAGTATTTGCCGCAGCTTCTACAGGTTAAGCATTCAAGAATACCTGTATACCAAGGGACACGTGATAATATTATCGGCATTTTATACATGAAAGACTTTATTGAAGAAGCATATAATGTAGGGTTTGAGCAAGTCGATATCACACAGCTTCTTATACCGCCTTATTTTGTTCCGGAACGCAAAAGGATTGATGATCTTTTTAAGGAAATGCAAGATCAGAAAAAGAAGATTTCGATTTTGGTGGATGAATATGGAGGCTTTTCCGGTATTGTCACTATGGAAGACCTCATTGAAGAAATTGTTGGAGATATAGAAGATGAGTATGAAAGGATTGAAGAACCTGATATCCATAAAATAGCTGATAATACATACCTTATTCGAGGCAATGTTTTAGTTGAAGAGGTTAATGAACGTTTATTGTTAAATTTTGATACGGATACAGAAGACTATGATACAATTGCAGGCATGCTTATTCATGCGCTGGGACATATTCCAAGTGAAGAAATCACGCGCACAATTATTATTGACCATTGTGAGTTTCACATCGAAAAAATTACGAATAACCGAATTATGAAAGTAAAATTACGCGTTTTGACAGACAGTAAAAAATAGAGAGCAGGTGGGTGCGTATGGATTATATCGTACAGTTTCAGATTAACATTTTTGGATTAATGATATTGTTTGTGCTATATTTATTCATTCGTTTGACAAAAGTGCAGACATATAGCAAAAAGTTAATCAAGTTAATTGTTATGGCAACAGCAATAGCCATTGTTGTTGAACCTTTGACGTGGATATTTGATGGAATGACATTTTGGGGTGCGTATTTTTTAGAATACGCTACGAATGTTGTTCTTTTTTTAATGGGACCGATTATTGGAGGACTGTTGATTTCTTATGTGGATTTTAGAATTTTTCAATCGCCGCAGCGTATATTTAGACGCTTATATTATCAACATGTAAGTATTGCAACTTTTGGAGTACTCATCATTAATTTTTTCTACCCCATATATTTTCGGGTAGATCCGGTGACCAATGGCTATAGTAGTGGCGATTTTAAGTCTTTCCATTATTTGGCACTTGCGGGTATATATCTTTTTATGCTTTACATTATCATTAAAAATATTCGTGAACTTTTATTTTATGAAGCGTTAATCTATTTTTTGTGCTTCCTTATTCCGATTTTAGGTATGTTTATTCAAACCTTTGATTCGAAGCTATATTTTTCATGGACATCCATTGTCTTGGGCTTATTAGTGATTTATATCTTTTTGGAGACAAATCCTTCGGATGAAGATTTTCTGACCAAGATATATAATCGACGAAACTATGAGATGTATTTAAACCACCTATGCCAATCCAATAAAAATTTTGGAATTGTTATTTTTGATTTGAATGCGTTTAAAGAAATCAATGATTTTCATGGTCACAACAAAGGTGATGAAACCTTAGTTGCTTTTGCCGATATTATTAAACGGGTGTTTCTCAATATTGGATTTGCCGCTCGGTTAGGTGGGGATGAGTTTTCTGTGATTATTACCAAGGAGATGGCAGAGATAGAGTTTTTTATACATGAGATAGCAAAACAGCTTAGTCATCATGATGATCCGGTGATAAAAGGTCTAAGCTTTAGCTATGGATATGAGCGCTATCAAGAAGGGATGACCCTTGATGAACTCTATATTGCTGCAGATAACAAGATGTATATAAATAAAAAGGATGTTAAAGATGAAAATAGCAGGACTGAAGGATTCCAAACATTTCATTAAGATATGGGATAGCACGCACATATACTATGGAGCAGATCAGAAGTGGTTTGACATGAAGATTGCAAAAAAAACAGCGTGTGGAACAGTTGCAGCGGCAAATATTACGGCATATATGTCCCGAAGCAAAAGGGGAAACTACGCCAATCTATACGCATATGAGGATTTTTCTAAAGATAATTTTAAAAAGCATATGCAAGATATATATACCGTATTAGCTCCTTGGCGTATACCGGGAACACAGATTGGATTGGGAATCTGGCCGATAGATAAGATGAAAAAAGGTGTCGAGGAATTTGCTAATGCAAGAGGCGTACAGCTACAAGCTGTGAAGCATCCGCTAGCCTTTACAAAGGATAATGTTATTGACTATATTATCATGGGGCTTAATGGGGATGCTCCAATTGCCATGCTGATTGACTTTAATCGCCAGCTAGAACCCTATGAAGCGCATTGGGTTGTGATTACAGAGCTGATAAAAGATGCTGCCACCTTAAAATACTATGTCAATGTATCAACGTGGGGCAAGAGTGCTTTGATTGACATAGATGCATATATTGAGGGGGCAACCACATATCAGGGGCTATTATTTTTCAACTGATTGTTTAGGTAGATGACGATATTTTTCATAGTCTTTTAATGCATCCACAACTTTTGGTGAGAGAATTAATAATGCAATAAGGTTTGGAAAAATCATGAATCCGTTAAACAAATCGGCAAGTTCCCAAACCATATCAACATTTAGTTTTGAACCGATGATAATGCAGCCAAGAACAAGAAATTTATAGAGGGGAATTGCCTTAGCGCCAAATAGGTATCGGATATTGCTCTCGCCAAAATAGTACCATCCTACAATGGTGGTTAGTGCAAAAAAGAATATAGCAATGGCAATAAAAAGGGTTCCCAAGTGGCCAAAAGAAGTCTCAAAACCTATCTGGGTAAGTTCGACACCCGACGCACCACTATCCATGGCACCCGACGTTAAAATCACCAAGGCGGTTAACGTACATATAATCATGGTATCAAACGTGACGCCGAATAAAGCGACTAAGCCCTGTTCACCAGGATGAGAGACCTTTGCCACTGCATGGGCATGGGGGGTGGAACCCATGCCGGCTTCATTGGAAAAAAGTCCTCTGGCTACGCCATATCGAATGACGTTCATGATAGTCACTCCGAGCAAACCGCCACCAAGTGCTTGTGGAGAAAAAGCACCAATCAAGATGGAACGAAGGGCGGAAAAGAAGTTGTCAAAGTTAAGGATAATAACGCCAAAACTTCCGATAACATATAGTAGTGCCATGAGAGGAACAACTCTCTCTGTAAAAGAGGCAATGCTGGATATGCCCCCAATCAAAATGGCGCCAACGATAATAGCAACAAATATTCCGATGTAGATTGAAGGAATTTGGGTTACATTATTGGCCGCCTCAACAATGGAATTTGACTGAACAATATTCCCCATAAACCCAAGAGCTACAATGATTGCAAGGGCAAAAAAGACCGCTAGGAACTTGCTTTTGATACCGTGGCGGATATAATATGCAGGACCTCCTGTGATTTGACCGTCAACCTCAGTCTTATATAACTGTCCAAGAACAGCCTCTGCGAAGTTGGTAGCCATCCCAAAGAACGCGCTGACCCACATCCAAAAAATGGCGCCTGGACCTCCGGCGGCAAGTGCTGTTGCTACGCCGGCTAGATTACCTGTCCCAACTTGAGCGGCAATGGCAGTGGACAAAGCTTGAAACGAGCTCATGCCTTTGGCATCAGCCTTTTGACTTGGGCGCATTATATTCTTAAAGACCCTCTTGTAGGCTTGACCGGTTAAACGCTGAACAAAGTTCAGACGAATCGTATAAAAAATTCCGGTTCCTATTAAAAGGGGGATGAGGATAGGCCCCCAAAGCAAGGTGTTGATTTTTTCGATGATTTCCATGAATGTCTCCTTTATGTATGTTTTATAATCGCGCGAACATGCTTAAATATATCAATGGATGCCAAGACGATGATAACCAAAATAGCAATGCGAAAGCCGGTATTAAGGGATTGTCCAAATTCTATATGCTCACGTTCAAAGACGGTGCTTAAGAGTGGAAAATTTATCCAATCAGGTAAGATCATAAGGCGATAAAAAAGAATAATGCCTGCAACATCTAAAAAGATAGAAGCAATTCGGGTTGCTCGCTGCCAGCTTCTTTTTATAAGTAGATATACATTTAACAAAAGATTAACGCCTAGAATCAGATTGATCCAAATTAAAAAAGGTCGAAGTACACTGATATTGATAAAAGGCGTGATTTTTTCATCAATCAGGAGCATAATTTCCGGTGGTGAAGGATGATTAAAAAAGACAAGGGCAATGCAAATAAAAACAGATTCAAAGACAAGTTCTGAGATGCAAAGTGCCTGGTGGCTTTCAGGTGCTTTTTCTAAAAGGTCAAGGGACCATTCTTCATCAGCATTTATGGGTTCTTCTGGAGCATGATGGCTAATGATGACAAAAATAAGTGTTACAATCCCAAGAGTCGATAAACTTCCTTGCCAAATGTCAATGAGGATGGTGTAAATCGTCGGAAAGATATCGGTGGTATCAGATAGTGTGATAAGATGTGAGACGGTTATACCAATAGCTGTTCCGATAAGTGCAATCTTAAGTATTAACCAATAGACATCAATATATGTTGGACCGATAAGACATCTAGGTGTGCTCATATATGCCGAGGCAACTTTTTTAGGAGGACCCATTGAACGCATGGCGTCTTCATATTCAGCGTCTGTATACTCTTTTTTTCCATAATTTTCTTCAAGATAATCATATAGATTTGCTTCTATTTCAGATAAGATCTCCTCCCTTTGTTTTGGCGGCAGATATTTTCCGATGGTATATAAATAATTGGATATCATTGTACTCCTCCTACAAGTTTTGACATGGTGGCATTAATGGTATGCCAATCGTGTGTTAACTGTTCGCGAATTTCTCTTCCGATAGCACTGATTTGATAATATCGGCGGGGACGATTATCTTCGACCTGCCACAATGATTCTAAGAGCCCTTGCTTTTCGAGGCGACGAAGTAATGGATAAAGAGTGTTTTGCTCAATTGACAATCCTTGGTCATTTAAAGCTTGAATAAGGCTGTAGCCATATTGAGGCTTATCCATTTGGGTAAGGACAGCGAGGACAAGGGTGCCGCGCTTCATTTCTTGCTGTATATTTGTAAGTATTTTATTTGACGCATCCATAAGATCAACTCCTTTATTGCATTATAATGTATGACGTACAGTATTGTCAATTAAAAACATTTTATATACATAATATTGTTGCTTTGTTTTATAAAATAAATATGTTATTATAAATTTATAAAAGCCCCCTAATATTGACGTGGAGCAAAAGAGGCTGACCAAATTTTTACATGATGCAATTATAGAGTATATGCGTTAAAAGAGAAGTACAGCATCTGCTGCCGATGAAAGTATATCAAGATAGAATGAGAGGAGTGCAAGTATATGAAAGTGAATTTTTCCGTGGATGAAGCCGTTAAAAAAAGGTATAGTGTGCGTAATTATAGTGATAAGGACATAAGTGAGGAATTAAAAAAAGACATAGATGCTTTTGTTTTACAGTTGGATAATCCTTTGGGTGTAAAGGTACACTTTCATGACTTGGACTTATTGACCAATTCGAATGACCAAAAACTAGGCACGTACGGTGTCATTAAAGGTGCGCGACACTATATCGGAGCAACGGTTGAAAAGGTACCGATGGCTCTAGAAGCTTTAGGATATGCGTTTGAAACATTAATCCTTTATTTGGCACATAAGGATATAGGAACATGTTGGTTAGGCGGAACCTTTGACCGTAAAGGCTTTGCAGCGGCGATGAACCTTGGGGAAAAAACACTTTTCCCCATTGTATCGCCCTATGGATATGCGGCAAACAAGAAGCACATTAAAGAAATTGCGATGCGTAAAGTGATTAAAGCAGACCAAAGAAAGCCATGGAATGAACTGTTTTTTGACACGGACTTTTTGACGCCACTGACTAAAGAAAAAGCCGGAGAGTTTATGGGGGCATTGGAGATGGTACGTCTAGCGCCCTCAGCGTCCAACAAGCAGCCTTGGCGTATTGTATGGCGTGATGGTATCTGGCATTTTTATGAATACAAAACACCAGGATATAGTGACCGGTTTACATATGATATACAACGTATTGATATGGGAATTGCAGCGGCCCACTTTGATCTTTTGTTAAGACAAAAAGGCAAGATAGGCGCTTTTGAACTGATGGAGGGGCTAGAAAATGGATTACCTCAAAATATGGAGTATGTATTTTCTTGGAAACCTATGATTTAGATGATTCCCATAAAATATTCGACGCTAATGGCAACAATAACCACAAGAGCAGAGATAATAAATCCGTGAAGCATTGGACGTGCTCCGGATTTTTTTATTTCTTGGATATTGGTATTTAATCCAATGGCGGCAAGAGAAGCGACCATGAGGAATTTACTTAATTCTTTTAAGCTGGTGGAAAAAGCAGGTGAAAAAAGTCCGAAACTGTTGAGTATGGCCATACCGACGAACGCGAGAATAAACCATGGAAATAAATGAGTGATGCGAACAGTGTTTTGCTGATTTTGGTGCGTGTCTTTGGCACGGATACGTAAGTGAATGAGTGAAAATACAAGCACTGTGGGAATAATGGATAAGGTTCGAGTCAACTTGACCATGACGGCAAAATTGCCTGCAGCCTCGCTAAAAGCATATCCGGCGGCAACGACACTCGAGGTATCATTAACAGCAGTTCCTGCCCATAGCCCATATGCCATGTCATTTAAGTGCAACGCCTGACCCATAATCGGGAAAAGGATAATCATAACCATATCAAACAAAAAGGTTGCAGACATAGCATAAGCAATGTCTTTGTCTTTTGCATCAATGACAGGTGCTAAAGCTGCAATGGCAGAACCGCCGCAGATACCTGTACCTGCAGAGATCATATTTGACAGCTTCCAATCTAATCCAAGAGCTTTGCCAATAAAATGTCCAAGACCAAAGCAGGTTAATAAAGTAAAGAACATCACCGTAAGGGATAGTTTTCCAACACTTAAAATAGTGTGAACGTTCAACGATGCACCAAGAAGAATGATGGAGAATTTGAGGATTTTTTTTGAGGTAAACTTAAGACCGATACGCATATGCTGATTCGGACGATAAAACTGATGAAGACCCATTCCGATAAAGAGGGCAAGAACAGAACTACCGATAAGATGTATAGGGAACATAGCCTCAATCCATTGGGCAATCAAAGCGATACTAAGGGCAAGTATAAATCCGGGACATATTTGATAGATTTTTTTCATGATGAACCTCCTAATGTGTTATGCAATGATTGTAGAGGATAATAACAATAAAATCCAATGATGATTTATTATTAATCATAAAAATATGTTATGATAGAGGTAAATGTGAATATTTTAATAGGAGGTAGATACATATGCTAGATGTAAAACTACAGTCTTTTTTAAAAGTTGTTGAATTAAAGAATTACACCCAGGCAGCAAAAGCATTAAACTTAACCCAACCTGCAATTACGCAGCATATCAAAAAATTGGAGGAACATTATCAATGTAAGCTCATCCAAATTATCGGAAAATCTGTTCATCTGACAGCTCAAGGCGAAGCGCTTTACCATTATGCAAATTTGCAGATGGCGAATGAAGACTTGTTGATGAACCAACTTCAAAAGGTGGCGATGCCGATTAAGATTGGCGCAACGCTGTCGATTGCACAATATTATTTGGCAGATGAATTAAGTGCCTACATGGGGCGTAGCGATGATGCACTATCGTTGACCGTTAAAAACACACAGTCTATTATTGAAATGCTACTGAATAATACCCTGTATTGTGCCTTTGTTGAAGGGATTTTTGATAAATCATTGTTTGCCTACAAGCAATTTTGTACGACGCGATTTCTTCCGGTGGCAAGACAAAATCATCCCCTTGCAGGTAGAACTATTCAGCGCGTCGATACATACGCATATCCTTTGATTTTGAGGGAGCAAGGTTCAGGAACCCGTGAGATCTATGAAAACTATCTTTATCAAAACAATGATACGATTCATTTGGCAAAAAAAATTTATGAAATTAGCAGTTTTGGTGTTATTAAAAAAATCCTGAAGGACACGGATGCCATTTCATTTATGTATGAAAAAGTTGCCTGGCAAGAGGTGCTTGACAGACAACTGTGCTATCTTGATATTCAGGATTGTCATATCCATCGTCCATTGTATTTTATCTATCCAAAAAATAGTTTGATGAAAAATACGATTGAGACATTTTATCGACGTTTAACAGGACAAAGTCTTACTCCCACTGAAAAAAACGAATAGAAACGAAAAGGCAAATAATGGCAAGCCCGCTTATAAGGAGTAACGGTAAGAGAATGTTATCCAAAGAATATCCTAATGTAGCCGCCTTTAGAATTTTAATACCTTGGGTTAGGGGAAGGATATTGACAAATTTTTGCATGGATGCGGGCATAATCTCATACGGAAGTGTGGCACCTGAAAAAATCAACATAGGAAAGTACAAAAGGCTGGCAATGATGCCGGCTATTTTTGAGTTCTTTGCAATACCACCCACCATCATTCCAATACTAAACATGGAGATTAATACACTTAACCATCCAAACATAAATAGCATCAAACTTCCTTGCATTGTGAATGAAAAAAATACTTTGGCGATGATGAATAATGAAGCCAATGAAAGCAGAGCATAGAGGGTATAGATGGTAAGCTGAACAAGCAAAAGCTTAATCGGTTTAACCGGTGTTACATAGAAGCGCTTTAAGATTTCTTTTTCTCGGTAATCAGAGATTACAAGGGGTAAGCCCATCACACCGCCGGCAATAATGGAGATAGAGGTGATGGCTCCAAAGGACTGCTCGATAAAGGAGTATTCAGCTCCGGGATAAGCGGGGCGCTGGCCATAGATGAGTCCTAGAACGATAAGGACAACGATAGGCATGCACAGTGCAAAAATAACCATATCTAATCCACGCAGTGATAGTTTGAGTTCGATTTTTAATAACGTTAAAAATGATTTCATAAGTTTTGACCTCCTTCATCGGTAAACCAAAGATAAGCGTCTTCAAATGCTGTATAAGGACTTTTGGCAATTGCTTCTTGAACGGTTCCATAAAAAACGGTTTGACCTTTTTTTAAAATACAGATTTGATCGCAAAGCAGTTCAACTTCATCCATAAAGTGGGAGGTTAAGAGGATACTAAGCCCTTCTTTTTTTAATTGAACTAAAATATTCCACACATCACGTCGCGCACGAGGGTCAAGACCTGTCGTTAATTCATCAAGGAAAACAAGCTGAGGTTTTGGAATGAGTGCAAGAATAATAAATAGACGCTGGCGCTCACCACCGGATAAATCTTTTACATAGGTGGTGGTTTTGTCGGCTAAGGCAAATTTTTGGAGCAAAGTAGAGATGTCTTCGGGGTCTTTGTAGAGTGAAGCTGTTGCTTCACATAGCTCAAGAACTTGAATCATATGTTGATACTTGGCTTCTTGAAACTGGACGCCCACATGTTCAAAAAGTTCCTTTCGGTCTTTTCGAGGGTGCATATCCAAAATAGATATATCCCCGTTGTCGGGAATTTTGGTTCCAAGAATACATTCAATCGTTGTGGATTTTCCGGCGCCGTTTGGACCTAAAAGACCAAAGACTTGCCCTTTTTTTAGCTGAATATTCAAGTCAGTGACAGCATTGAGTGATCCATAAGATTTATGTAGTTGATGAATGTTTAGGATGTAATCCATATATGTTCCTCCTTTTTTCTTCTGTGTACAGATATCTACACAAAGAATAACACCGGAGTGAAGTCTGGTGTTATAGTGGAGGGTTTAGTATTTTGTTTTCATATCGTTTAGGTAATGGATGATTTGAAGCGCATTTTTTTTGGCGTCATTCAAAGAATGGATAAGCTTGTCGCAAACGGAGATGATATCTTCATCGGGTGAGGGGGTATTTAGTACATGATCCATACTTAAGTTTGTATCTTGTGCAAGGGCATTTAACATGCGTAAGATAGCGGCTAATGAGTAATTAGCACATCGAAGCGAGCGAATAATTTTTAAACGCTGAATATCTTCATAGGTATAGATGCGATAACCGTTTTTTTGACGTTTGACGGTGAGAAGACCATTCATTTCCCAGTTTCTTAATGTATCGGGAGTTATATCTAATAGGTCAGAAACTTCTTGACGCTTTAGGGCAGCATCGTCTTTAGATATGGGGGAAGTATATAGCGCATTGGCAATAGCCACGGCTTCGTCTGCATGTGCAATCTCGCGTTCAACAGAGGTGATATATGTATAGGTAAGCTTGAGTGCTTTATCATATTCACGGCGAGCGGTAGTTTTAATTATGGTAATCATTTGTTTTCGTAGACCGTTTTGTAGAACCTCAATTTCGAGTGCTGTTCGAGCTAAACGAAACTGGTCAATGTGCAATTGGCTAAAGACGCGGTAGCCGTTTTCTTTTCGAATTGGGGCGCTGATGAGCTGCTGGTCTTCATACATACGCACTGTATTTGGGTGTATATTAATGATTTTTGCAATTTCTCCGGTCGTATACGTACTTTTCATTTTTTTCACCTTGCTTTCATTTGCATAATATTTTATCATATTAGATAGAAAGTTTCATCACATCATTGGTTGAAATTGTACGTGTGGAAAAAGAAATGAGGTAAATATATGTATAAGTTATTGATTGTCGATGACGAGACCCTTGAAAGAGAGGCTCTAAGATATATTATCAATAATAGTGAACTTCAGATTATGGAGATTGCAGAAGCTGCGGATGGATTAAGTGCTGTTGACGTTGCGAAAAAGTTTGACCCGGATATTGCGATACTTGATATAAAGATGCCCGGTCTTGATGGCCTTGAAGTCGGACATATATTAAAAAAACAAAAACCTGAGATAAAGATTATCTTTATGACGGCTTTTGACAGTTTTGAATACGCACATGAAGCTATAAAAATAGGTGTTGAGGAGTTTATTGTTAAGCCGGCATCCAAAGACAAGACGCTAGAGATTATTGAAGTATGTATTCAAAAGCTTGAAAATGATAAGCGCCTTCAAGAACAAAAAGAAAACCTCGAAGTCAAATTAAATCAAATCTCGTTTTATCTTGAAAATGAGTTTGTCAATTCTGTAGCGAATGGAGAGATTGATGAACAAGACGCAGATGAATACCTAAAATTCATGGTTAATGAATTTATTGAAGGTTTTGGTGTGGTCGTTGAGATTGGGGTCCTAAATCAGCAAAAAGCCAATACTCTACACCGGAATATGATTAACAAACGCTTTGTCGATAAGCTGTCTACACTTTTAACCGGCAATATTAAGTTTTTGATGAGTCAGTTAAAAAACACAATCTACATCCTTGTCTTTAATTATGAACCTGACGAGCGACTCAATATTATCCGAACCATTGAAGATGAGATACATATGGTCAGTGAAGATGTGAATGAACAGTTAGATCTTCCGATATATTATGGATTTGGAGAGCCCTATAAGCAGATATCCTCTCTCTGGAAATCCTTTGCACAAGCCAAGGCATCCGCTCGCAATATGTTGATTGACTTGGTTGATAATGCAGATGATGTAAGTGTAAATATCTCGAGTACGGACTTTAAAGAACATGAGCTTTGCGTCAGTATTTTTAATGGTAATGAAGAAGAGATGATTCGTATTGCAGATTATATTCTTGAAACCATCATCTATGCCAATAATGATATGAATGCGATTCGCTTACGCCTTTATGAGTTCTTTATATTGCTTAATCGCTATTTAAACAAAGAAAGCCAGCTTAAGCATGCCGTACCGGACCATATTTTTGATGACATTAAGGATATAGAAAGTCAAGGTGAAGCCAAACGCTACATTCACCGTTATCTATATGGTATACTTGAAGAAATCGAAGCCCAAAAGGACAATAAGACAACAACAGTATTGGATAAGGCCATCGAGTACATTGAGAAAAACTATGACCAGAGCATTACCCTTGAAGACGTCGCTTTTGAGATTGGTTTTAGCACATTTTACTTTGGGAAAATGTTTAAAAAGACATATAAGTCAAGTTTTACAGATTATTTGACTCATGTCAGGATAGCTAAAGCCAAAGACCTTCTTCGTATTGGACAGCTTACGGTAAAAGACATTACCTACCGTGTAGGGTATATGGATCCCAATTATTTTACCCGTGTATTTAAAAAATCTGAAGGGATTACGCCGACGGAGTACCGGACTAAATTTTTGAGCCCTGAATAATACAATGGCAAAATTATGCTAGGATAGAACTTTTGAGTGCTATTTTCTCCAACAACATGTGTGATATACTTAACAAGTAACAAAATATAGAACTATCTTAATATCCATAGGAGGGAAACATGAAAAAGAAAATTTTATCACTATTATTTGTACTCGTAATGATGGTTTCAATTGCAGGTTGTGGATTACAATCTCCAACAGAAACAGAAGATGCGAACACAACAACTGATTCATCAACAACTGAAGAAGAGACAACAACAGATGCAGAGGCAACTGAAGATACAACAGAAGCTGTTGAACCTGAAGTGACACTTGTTTATGCAGAAGTTAACCCATTAGATACGATTGTTGGACAAACAGGTACAGCATTCAAAGAGAAAGTTGAAGAACTTTCAGGTGGAAAAATTAAAATTGATATCCAAGCAAGTGGTGTATTAGGTTCAGAAAATGACGTTCTTGATACAATGCTTGGTGGTGGTGGTACGATCGATATGTCTCGTATCTCAGCATTTGCACTTACAAGTTACGGCGGTGAAAAATCAAAATTATTATCCGTACCTTATACATTTGCAAACCGTGAGCATTTCTGGAACTTTGCAACTTCTGAATTAGCACCTGAATTCTTACTTGAGCCACACGAAAATGGTAGTGGTGTACGTGGATTATTCTACGGAGAAGAAGGATTCCGTCATTTCTTTACAACACAAGATATCAGTGGTATGGAAGACTTAGCTGGCATGAAACTTCGTGTGTCTAATGACCCAGTTATGAACGGAATGGTTAACGCTCTTGGCGCATCTCCAACAGTTGTTTCTTTTGGAGAATTATACTCAGCATTACAAACAGGTGTAGTTGACGGTGCAGAACAACCAATCGCAAACTACAAATCAAATGCATTCCCAGAAGTTGCACCAAACCTAATCCTTGATGGACATACACTTGGAGCGATTCAAGTTGTTATCACTGATGAAGCTTGGGATGGCTTAACAGCAGAGCAACAAGATATCTTAATGGAAGCTGGAGTATATGCATCTCAATTTAACAGAGAGATTTCTGAAGAAGCTGAAAATGAAGTATTAGCTGGTCTAATTGAAGATGGCGTAAATGTTGTTGAAGTAACTGACATTGCACCATGGCAAGAAGCATGTGCGGAAGTTATCGCTGAAGCAACAAAAGACAATTCTGAATTATATCAACAAATTCTTGATTTCCAATAAAATCAAAACAATCTAAAATGATAGTCAAACACAAAGGAGGTGTCCTCCTTTGTGTTTGAATGTATTAAGGAGGTAAAGCATGCCAGCAATTTTTTCTAAGATTGATAAGATTAAACCGGCATATGATTTTACATATAAAGTGGTTCTTTTTATATGTAAGATATTATTAATAATCGATATTTTAATTACCACAATGGCTGTTACAGGACGATATGTACCGTTTATTCCTGATCCAGCATGGAGTGAAGAGGTTGTATTAACATGTATGGCATATATGGCGGTTCTATCGGCAGCTCTAGCTATTCGTAGAGGTGCGCATATACGCATGACAGCATTTGATCGGTATTTGCCTAAGAGATTAATTCTTATCTTAGATCTTTTGGCAGATTTTGCAGTTTCGGCACTTGCAGTGGTTATGATTGTGGTAGGTTGGTCCTATGCAGTACAAATTGGTTCACGAGGAACCTACGTTAGTATCCCTAGCCTTTCAAGATTTTGGATGTATTTTCCAATTCCGGTTGCAGGGTTTGCGATGTTGGTTTTTGAAGTTGAATCAATATATAATCACATAAAAGGAATTTTTGTAGCGAAGGAGGATATAGCATGAGTCCGGAAAGTATAGCAATACTCATTTTACTCGGTAGTTTTTTTGTTATGGTCTTCTTAAGATTTCCTATTGCATATGCAGTGGCTATTTCATCTGTACTGACATTGCTTTATCAAGGATTACCACTGACAACTATTGGTCAACAAATGGTTAAGGGCATCAGCTCTTTTAGTCTTATGGCGGTACCTTTCTTCATTACCATGGGAGTACTTATGGGTGCGGGAGGTATTTCAGATAAACTCATCGCGCTTGCCAATGCATTTGTTGGATGGATGCGTGGTGGTATGGCTATGGTTAACATCGTGGCATCGTATTTCTTTGGCGGAATCTCAGGTTCAGCGGCAGCAGATACAGCATCTCTTGGAAGTATTTTGATTCCTATGATGGTTGAGCAAGGATATGATGATGACTTTTCAACAGCAGTTACGATTACATCTTCATGTGAAGGTCTTCTCGTTCCACCCAGTCACAACATGGTTATCTATGCAACAACGGCAGGTGGTATTTCTGTGGGAAGTCTTTTCCTCGCAGGTTATATGCCGGGGGCATTACTTGCTACAACGCTTATGATTGGTTCATATATTATCTCGGTTAAACGTAATTATCCCAAAGGTGACAAATTCAGTGTGATTAACTTATTGAAGCAATTTGGTATTTCATTCTGGGCATTAGCAGCAGTCCTTATTGTTGTTGTTGGTGTTGTTGGTGGTGTGTTTACTGCGACGGAATCTGCAGCGATTGCAGTTATCTACAGTTTGATTGTTAGTGTATTTATCTATAGGGGACTTGACTGGAAAGGTGTATGGAATGTACTGGAAAATTGTATTAATACCCTTTCAATTGTCCTGATTTTAATTTCAACATCCAGTATTTTTGGATTTTTATTAACAAGACTTCATGTGCCTGAACTAGCGGCTAACGCAATAATTAATATTACAGATAATCCAATATTATTAGCACTATTATTGAACTTAATCCTTCTTGTTTTAGGATGTATTATGGATATGGCGCCAATTATTTTGATTGCAACACCAATCTTGTTGCCAATTGCTACATCGATTGGAATTCATCCAATTCAGTTTGGTATTATGGTTATTCTTAACTGTGGTATTGGGTTATTAACGCCACCGGTTGGAGCGGTGCTCTTTATCGGTTCGGCAGTGGGGAATGTCGAGATGGAACGGGTCGTTAAGGCCACCTTGCCATTTTATATCCTCATGATTATCACATTGTTACTTGTTACCTTTATTCCTCAAGTTAGCATGTGGCTACCGAATTTATTTGCGTAATGAAGACGATGGATTATTCATTTAAGTATACAACGAAGGCTATGGATATATGGAAGTTATCGATGTATGGAACTTATGGATCGATGGTTGGATTTATTAATATTATTTTTACCATTGCAATGATACTTCTTGCGGCAAAATATTGGATGCAGGTGGGTATTATCTTAAAATTGGTATTGCTTTTAGGTGTTGGACTTTTTACTGTTATTCAGCCAGGATTGGTCTATTTAAAAGCAAAAAAACAGGTGGAAAAACTCCCGGGTCAGATGGAGATAAGCTTTAATAGTCAAGGGGTTCATGTGACATCAGATAAAGAAGCGTCCCATTTGAAATGGAAATCCATTAAGGGAATTACCCAAAAACCGGGAATGGTGATTATCATTTCCTCATCCAGACATGGATTTATTCTAACAGATGACGTCTTAGGGACGCAAAAAGAAGCGTTCTTGAAGTATGTCCAGGAAAAAATTCAATAATGTAATATAAAAAAACCGTAATTGGCATAAAGCTGATTGCGGTTTTATTATTTTTGCGCAAAAAATATGTTATAATAGTGCTTAGTATATGTTAATAAATCACAAGGAGAAAACGTGATGAAAAAATGTAAAGTGATGGTATTACTTATTGTAGTTACGTTGTTATTAATAGGGTGTCAAAAAGAGACGGGCAAAAAAAGTCCTCTGGATCCGAATAATCCAACGACAGTAGTTGTGTGGCATTATTATAATGGAAATATAAAAAATAAATTTGACGCGTTAATTGCAGAGTTCAATGAAACCGTGGGTATGGATATGGGCATTGTTGTAGATGCTCAAAGTCAAGGAGATGTTAATCAACTGGCTATGGCTGTGTATGAGTCAGCCAATGCAACCATTGGAGCTCCACCTATGCCAGATATTTTTGCGGCGTATCCGGATAATGCAATTCGCATTCATGATGTAGCAGACTTAGTTCCTTTAGAAACGTATTTTTCGCAGGAAGAATTAGGAATGTTTCGAGAAGAGTTTTTAGAAGAGGGGCGTTTTTTGGCGGATGAAAAACTCTATATTATGCCGATAGCAAAATCGTCTGAAAACCTTTATGTGAATAAGACTTACTGGGAGCAGTTTGCCAAGGACAATAACTTGCAGCAAGATGAACTTGCGACTTGGGAAGGTCTGTTAAGGGTCGCAAAGTTGTACTATGAAAAAACCGGCAAAGGTTTTTTTGGCATTGATTCCAATGCAAATTACATGCTTGTATCGGCGATGCAATTGGGACAAGAAATGTTTGTATATACGTCCGATAATTCAGTGGAATTTAATCTAAGTGAAGAAATTGCACGTAAGATGTGGGAGCAGTTTTATATTCCCTATATTCGAGGATATTTTGTTAAGACCGGACGTTTTAGTTCAGATGATGCGAAGACCGGAACAGTACTTGCCTATACAGGATCAACCGCAGGAGCTTCATATTTTCCTTCGGAAGTTACATTTAGCCAAGCAAACGTCGAAGCGATTGAACCATTAGTGCTACCTTATCCATATTATGAAGAGGGGGATGCGTATACGATGCAGCAGGGGGCAGGGATGTGTATGACAAAAAGTAATTACACACATGAATATGCTGCAGCACAATTCCTACGTTGGTTTACAGAGGTTGAACAAAACACCCGATTTGCCATTTCAACAGGATATATTCCTGTTAAAAAAGAAGCCCTTGATGAAGCGCTCATGTTAAAGGTGATGCAAGAAGAAGGCATACAAAATCCAACCATCGAAGCGTCGATTCGTTCGACGGTAAAAATGATTGATACCTATCATTTTTATAACAATAAACCATTTAAAGGAAGTTATGAGATGAGGATTTTGCTTGAGACGCATTTAGTCGATAAAGTGCATAAGGACTTAGCTCAACTTGAAGCATCTAATCTTGAAGAGGATGCGCGAGAAGCAAAAGTTCAGGAACTTATTTCAGAGGAAGCATTTAAACGGTGGTATCAATCACTTTTTGAAGAGGCAGAGCGAATTTTAGAATCGTAAGGATGGAATTATATGCGTAATCGTCATACTCAAAAGAATTCAATTATTGTTAAGTTACCTGCGTTTGCAGTGACAATTATTATTCTCCAATCGATTTTTATATTGGCGGCGCTTATTTTTGGCGGCGTATTAAAGCAGGCGCGCTTAAATGCATATGAAACTTTCCAAAGTAAAGTGGAAGGGCGAAAAGCCTATTTAGAACTCGAAATGAAAAACCGATGGATGAATATCGATCCGTATTTAAAACAGATTTCGGATGAGTTATCCAAACCCTATGAGAATGACTATATGTTGCTAGATAGCCTTTCGACCAATATCATCGACATGCTTCGTGCGTCACAAGGAACAGGGGCATTTATGATCTTGGTGGATGCACCTATGGATGCATCGAGCCAAGAATATCCGGCACTTCACATTCGAGACTATGATCCACTGGCCAATGATTATGATAACAAAGATTTATATATGGTCACAGGACCTTCTGAAATTGCCAAAGCTTATAAGATTCCTCTAGATCAGACATGGAGTTATGATTTAGAACTGAATGATTCCAATAATGCCTTTGTTAAGCGACCTTTGGAAAAGGCTGATTTGAGTTATGATTCCAAGCTACTAGGCTATTGGAGCAACCCTTTTAAGCTTACGGAAAAGGACTTGGAGATTATCACGTATTCAATGCCTATTTTTGATGAACAAAGACAATTGCGTGGAATTGTTGGTATTGAGATAACGATTAATTATTTAACGCAGTTTTTACCGGCAACTGATTTGAAGTTAAAAGATTCCTTGGGATATATGTTGGTATATCAGGCGGATGAAGCATCACAACATGAGCCTATTATCATGGCAGGAGCGCTTCAAAAGCGCTATATTGACCAAGACGAAGAACTTGAGCTTGAACCTATAGTGGATGATGCGACCATATATCGACTAAAAAATACTGATAACAATGATGATATTTATTTAAGCCTTGATAAGATGAACCTATATCGGCCACATACTCCTTTTGAGCAAGAATCCTGGTACTTGGTGGGGATGATGCATGAAAAAGATTTATTTGCATATGTTTATCAAGTTCAGATGATTTTGCTGATTGCATTTTTGGTTTCTTTGGTGTTTGGTATTTTGGGAGCCTATATTTTTAGCTATCGCTTTGCCAAGCCAATTGTTAACTTATCAAAAAGTGTCAGAGAAAATAGAATGACCCAGTGGCTACGCTTTGAAAAAACCGGTGTCGCAGAAGTGGATGAGCTGGCGCTTGCTATGGAAGAAGTCAGTCAGGAGCGAATCGATGTGGCATCACGACTCTCAAGGATTATTAGTCTGTTGGATATGCCCATTGGCGCATTTGAAATAAGGGATAGTAGCGATCAAGTTCTTATGACAGAACAATTTATTGGTATCGTTGGAAAAAAAATCACCAATAAGGAACGCTTTAAAGAATTTTTAGAGGAAATAACCCAAGAACCACTAGAAGGAGAACAAGATGTATATTATATCCATGAAAGTAAGCAGTGGATTCGCCTAAAAAAAGTGGAGATGGGACATGTCCATATTGGGATTATTCAAGATGTAACACCGGATATTCAACAAAAATTGGCAATACAAAGGGAACGTGATATTGACGGACTGACCCATGTCCTCAATCATCGTGCATTCAAAACGTACATGCATAAAATATTAGATGCCAAGCCACTAAAGACTTCGGCATTGTTAATGTTTGATTTGGACAACTTAAAAAAAATCAATGATTCCTATGGACATAAGTGGGGAGACCACTATATTCGAGAAAGCGCCAATCGACTTCAAAAAATTGCAGATAGAGATCAAATGTTGCTTGGTCGACGTTCAGGTGATGAGTTTGTCGTTTTGCTCCATGGATTTAAAGATAAGAAAGAAATACGCGAAGTGATAAAGCGTTTTTATGAAGATATGAAAAAATCGCCTTTGGTTTTCCCGGATCAGACGATTCGACAAATATATTTTTCAGGAGGTCTTGTATGGATCCCGATATGGCCTAATGATTACGAGGCGTTGTTGCACCATGCCGACCAGGCGCTTTATATATCCAAGTATGAGAACAAAGGGACATTATCTGAATACGTAGAGAACTAGGCTATAGAATTTCTTTTTTGGATATGGAGGTCTTAACCTGAATATCGGGTATTTTTCCAAGCTTCCCGGTGAGGCTATTAATCTCATTAAGATCACCAACCACTGTAATACAAATGACAGAAAGACTTTCGTCGCTTAGGGGAAGGCCCATGCGACCACGGATGAGGTGCTTATAACTGGCAACTGTTTTATTAAATAAAAGTTGTGTTTCTTCGGGTTTTTCCAGGATAGCGCTAATGACAGCGACACGTTTCATAAGTTAATCTCCTTATATAAAGACATATTGAACAAGTAACATGTATAACAGGGTTCCGGTTCCAATGCTGAGCAGAACATTTTCCTTCCATGTGTGAATGAGCACGATATAGATGATGGCGATACTCTCAGGAAGCCAAGAAGCAACGCTATCAAAGCGAATGCCTTTTAAGCAGTATATGACAAGAAGGCTGGTTGCAGCATAGGGAAGCACTTGCCCTAAATAGTGGATATAGGCAGTCTTACGCTTTGGATTTGAAAAAAGGATAAAGGGCAAAAAGCGTGTAATCATTGTACCTAAGGCCACCATAAGTATAGTGATAAATATTTGCATAGGTGTTAATCGCATAGGTCCTCCTTTAATGGTGGAGTGCTTGTCTTGTTGATAGATAGTGCAATGAGTATCACAAGCATGGATGGCAGGATAAAATGATCAGAACCAAAGATTAATAGGCAAATAACAGAGCTTATTATTCCAATTAAGGCAGGTCTTCGGTTGACTGCCTTTTTCCAATGGGTCACAAAAATAACAACAAAAAGTGCGGTTAAGACAAAATCTAGCCCAGCGGTGTTAATGGGAAGCATATTACCGATTAATCCGCCGACAACAGAACCGATAACCCAGTAGCTATGATTAAGTAAAGTCACATAAAAATATATCCATTTTCGATCGACGGTCTGGGGAGGATTGATGGTACAAAGGATTGAAAAAGTTTCATCACAAAGACCAAAAATCAGATAAGGCTTTAATCGACCGGTATGTTCAAATTTATCTAAAAAAGACAAGCCGTAAAAAAGATGGCGTGCGTTGACCATTAATGTCATGATGAGAGCATATATTGGATTAAAGGCACTGGTTAAAAACAATATAGCGACGTATTGCGCCGAACCGGCAAAGGCAATAAAGCTCATTAAAAAAGTCCAGCCAACACCAAAGCCTTTGGATGTCATTAAAATCCCATAAGCGATACCTAAAAAACTAAAGCCTGTCAGTACAGGTATAGTATGGGGAAAAGCCGTTTTTATTCGATTAAAGTGTTGTCTCATAATAGTCACCCGTTCTTTTTGCAGATAGTAGAATCTATTACATTGTATGGTAATCAAAAGATTAGATTTTGTCAATAATACAGTTGAATTTTTGCTTGTTGCACGTATAAAAAAATGCTATGATTATAGTATCTATTGATAGTTGCTATTAATAAAGACTAACTACAAAGTGCAGGAGGGGTGTACATGGTTATTACAAGTAAACAGGTATTTGATCTATTTATTCATGGTGCACATAAAGTTATTGATAATAAAGAAATGCTTAATAAAATCAATGTGTTTCCGGTACAAGATGGAGATACAGGCAGCAATTTGGCATCAATGATGCGGGCAATTATTCATCAATCAGAAGAAAAAGCGACCGTTAAAGCAACGCTTGAGTCTGTGGCAGATGCAGCATTATATGGGGCGAGGGGCAATTCAGGAATCATCTTTGCACAATATCTTACAGGTCTTAGTGAATCCGTAATGGACAAAGAGGTGATTTCAATTCAAGAATATGCACAGGCGAGTAACGATGCAGTAATGTATGCCTATAATTCCATCGAAAATCCTGTTGAAGGAACGATGATATCGGTTATGCGTGAATGGGGTGTGGCACTTATGCATGCCACAAGGAGTAAAGAGATTGTAGCGGAGATTTTTGAATATGCCTATGAACACACTCAACAGGCATTAAAAAAGACTAAGGAACAGTTAGAGGTACTTAGAAAAGCAGATGTCGTTGATTCCGGTGCCCAAGGCTTTACTTTTTTTATTGAGGGGGCCCTATATTTTTTGAAAAAAGATAAACATCACGAACCAACGATGATTATCGACAAAATTCAAGATAGTCCCTATTTTGTTGGGAAGCTTAATCATGAGAGAAGCGATGGAGGTCGATATTGTACGGAATGTCTAATTGAAGGTTCAGATATTGAACATAATGAGCTAAAGCAGCGCTTAAAAACATTAGGTGCGTCGGTAGTGGTTGCAGGCAATGCAAGAAAACTACGCATCCACATTCATACGGATACTCCGGCACAAGTTTTTGAAGAACTTTATCCACTGGGAACCATTGTTTTTCAAAAAATTGATGATATGCTTAAGCAAGAGGCTGTCGTAAAGGCGCGAAAAAGTTCAATTGCTCTTGTGACCGACAGCATTGCTGATCTTCCTCAAGCATTCATTGATAAGGAACAAATCCATGTGGTTCATTTGGATATCTTGTATAAAGATGTGTCATATAAAGATAAACTCACCATACGCGCAAAGACGTTATTAGACATGTCAAAAGATGATCAGGTCTTGCCAACATCATCACAACCGGGACCGCGAGAAATAGAAAACATCATGGACTATCTTGCGTCGTATTATGATTCGATTATTGTGTTGACCGTGTCAAAAGCATTAAGTGGAACGTATAACAGTTTTGTAAAAGCTGCGCAGAAGTTTGACCCGGAAAAAACTAGAATCAGTGTTGTGGATACAAAGCAAAACTCTGGAGCTCAAGGTTTATTGGTCAAAAAATGCGCACAATATATAGCCAAAGGTATGGAACATGAGGCAATTCTACGTCAAATTCAATCGGACATTACAAAAAGCAAGATTTTAGTTCAAATCCGAACACTTGATAATATGATTAAATCCGGGAGACTTAGCATGCGAGCCGGAACAATAGCTCGAGGTGTTGGTATGACGCCGATTATTACCCTAGACCATGAAGGGCAAGGCGGTGTTGAGGCGATTGCTTTTTCTCAAGAAGGAAGTAATCGTAAACTTGATAAACATATGCGACGTTTGATGAAAGCCAACAAAGTGTTGGAATATAGTGTTGTGCATGTCAATAATGTGCAAGGTGCTAAAGACTTAGCTAAACGTATGACAACGCTTATCGGTAAGCCACCGGAGTATATTATGGAGACATCATCCATTATAGCTATAGGTGCAGGAGAAGGGGCTGTGGCCTTGTCGTATATCTTGGAGGAGGATGTATAATGTATTTAGAAACATTAGGCGTATTGGTGGCATTTTTTACTATTGTTTTTATTATAGGGCAAATCCTACATGATAACTCCATTGTCGATATTGGATGGGGAGCTGGATTTGTTGTCTCAGCTTTATATACTTTTTGGCGTAATCCAGAGGCAGGACTAAAAGCAAGTATCATCACTTTGGCAGTTACCATTTGGGGACTTCGCTTAGCTATACACATCGCAAAACGTAACATCGGTAAGCCGGAAGATTATCGATATGTGAATATGCGTAAGCGTTGGGGAGATAAATATGTACTTGTAAAAGCATTTGTCAATGTGTATCTGCTGCAGTGCATCATTCAGTTTATTGTGACCTTGCCTGTAATCTATGGTAATACAACGATGCAACAAGAACTTTATTGGTTCAATATAGTCGGCATCGGCATATGGGGCATTGGTTTTTTCTTTGAAGCCTATGGAGATTATCAGTTAAAAGTTTTTAAAAATAATCCTGAGAATAAAGGTCGTCTCATGACGACGGGGTTATGGGCGTTAACCCGACATCCCAATTATTTTGGGGATGCTGCCATGTGGTTTGGGATCTTTTTCATTGCCATATCTTCGCAAAACGGTCTTTGGATTATTGTTGGTCCGGCGTTGATGACCTTTTTTTTAAGGTATGTGTCCGGCGTTCGTTTACTCGAAAAAAAGTATGCTAATCGACCGGATTATGCAGCATATAAAAAAAGAACGAATAGTTTTCTGCCTTGGTTTCCAAAAAAATCCTAAGGCAGATGGAATCAATAAAACATAAGGAGGCAATACATGAATCACTTTGACATATATGAAGACATATATAATGACCAGTTTGATAAAACTTATCGCTTTACCAAAGCCGGACTTACGGGGCACCTAGAAGAAGATATTAAGACACTAGAGACAACGATACAGACACTCTTTGATTATCAAGGGCAAGACTGGATCGGGCGAGGCGATGTGTTTTTAGCTAGAAGCAATGCGACGATTGCGGCAACTGAAATGGTTTTAACACAGCTGAAGGAAAAGTTAGGGGAGAATGTAAGTTGAAAAAAAAGCCTACAGTATTTTTAAGTCGATGTATTGAACATGGGTATTGTCGTTATGATGGTAGCCAAATCAGTAGCGTATTCATTAAGAAGTTAGAGCCGTATGTAAACTATATCACTGCCTGTCCGGAGGTGGAGATTGGCTTACCTATTCCACGAGAGGCCATACGTATCATTAAGCCGGAAGCGACGGAGATTTTAGTCTCTTCACAAACAGGGGTAGATGTAACTGAAAAGATGCAGCGTTATGCAGCCCGGCGAGTGGAGCAGTTAAAGGGAGAAAGAATCCATGGATTTATTCTTAAGAGTCGATCGCCATCGTGTGGAATCAAAGATGTAAAAACTTATAAAACCTTTGGTAAGGCACCTTCAACAGGCGATAAAACAACCGGTTTTTTTGGACGAGCCGTTTTAGAGGGATTTGAAGATTATCCGATTGAGGATGAAGGGCGCTTGATGAATTATCATCTTCGCGAACATTTTTTAACCCAGATTTATACCTTTTTAGCTTTTGATGAGGTCCGCGACAAGATGACCATGAAGGCTCTGATTGATTTTCATACCAAAAACAAATACCTACTTATGGCGTATCATCAAATGCATCAAAAAACGCTTGGAAAAATTGTTGCAAACCATGAAAATAAAAAAACACATGAGGTGATTGAGGCTTATGAGACCTTGTTGCGAAAAAGTCTTGAAAAGCCTTTGCGTCGAGGGACCAACATTAATATGTTGATGCACCTTTTTGGCTACTTTAAAAAAGAATTAACATCAACGGAAAAAGCATATTTTCTAGATACGTTAGAAAAATATCATATGAAGAAAATTCCTTTTAGCGTTCCTATTGCCATCATTCATGCATGGGTGGTTCGCTTTGATGAAAAATATTTAAAATATCAGACGATTTTTGAGCCTTATCCGGCAGAAATTCTCGATGTAAGTGATTCAGGCAAGGGAATTGATTAATATAGGGATAAAAACATATCAAAATCAACAAGATAGACACTTTATTAACTGTTTTTTCCAGTCCTTTTTTATTAGAATAAGATAAGAAGCACGTCAATGTACGTTTATTTATTCAATGAAAAAGGAATGGGTTATGAAAAAGTCAGTGTTTATATTAACAAGCAATACGCGTCTAGTAAGTGATAGTGATGATGCGGTTATTTTGCGAAGTGTTAAGCGTATGTATCGCGACATGCAATTTATTCTTTCAAAGACGGATGGTACAACATCGACCATTCGTCTTATTCATGAAGCTGCAATTTCGCAAGAAGGATATTGTATTGAGTTTCCTAATGAGAAGACGATGCATATTAAAGCAAGGGATTCACTAGGATTTACTTATGCCTTACTCTTTCTGAGTGAACAGTTTCTTCAGATTACCCCTTTTTGGTTTTGGAACGATCAACAATTTCATAAAAAGACATCCGTAGATATTCCAATAATGACCTATACGAACCCAAGGTACAATGTAGCTTATCGGGGTTGGTTTATTAATGATGAAGTTCTATTAGACACGTGGAAGGTGAATGGATGTAATGACTATCCTTGGGAGATGGTTTTTGAGGCACTCCTTCGCTGTGGTGGAAATATGACAATTCCAGGGACCGATAAGACATCGATAAAGTATAGATGTCTAGCATCTGACATGGGGCTTTGGATTTCCCAACATCACGCAGAACCTTTGGGAGGCGAGATGTTTTCACGGGTTTATCCAGAGCTTAATCCATCATTTGATGAACACCCGGAGCTATTTCGTAAACTTTGGAGAGAAGCAATTGCATCACAAAAAAATATGAAGGTGATTTGGAATTTAGGATTTCGAGGGCAAGGTGATTGTCCTTTTTGGGCAAATGACCCTAAATATGCCAATGATAAAGATCGAGGTGAATTGATAAGTCGCTTAATCCAAGAACAATATGAACTTGTCAAAGCCGAACAACCGGATGCAATCTGTTGTGTGAATTTATATGGTGAGACGATGGAGCTATATCGAGAGGGATGGATTGATCTTGCCCAAGAGATAATAAAAATATGGGCGGATAATGGATATGGCAAGATGGTTTCTAGGCGCCAAGGGCTACACAATCCACGTGTTAATGCTGAACCTAAAAAAGGTTTGGGGCGCCAAGGCATCTACTACCATGTATCCTTTTATGACCTTCAAGCGGCCAATCATATTACCATGGCAACCAATGCGCCAACCTTTTATCAAGAAGAATTAAAAAATGTCTTAGCCAATGATGGGAATAGCTATTGGATGATTAACGCATCGAATATTAAACCGCACATCTACTACTTAGACTTTATTGCTCGTATGTGGAGAGAGGGCGATATCGATGTGCATCAGCACCGAATGGCCTATGCAAACACATATTATGGAAAAGCAGCGGCAAAGACTATTGCAGATAGTCTTAAGGCGTACGGGGATGCGGCAGTTTTTTTTGGAGAGCATACCGATGAGCATATCGGAGAACAATACATCAATCACAATACTCGGATTTTGGCATCGCAGTGGTGGTCAGGTACCGACCAAGCGGCAAGGGAGTTTTTGTGGGCATCTAAGGCCCAAACTCTGGAAGAACAGATAGCTTTTTATAAACAAATTGCAAAAAAAGGTGTGGATAATTATACGGCATTTGAACGCCGCTGTGAATATTATCGACTGGATCTAGAAGAAAGTGCGAAGCAATTATTTGAAGATAGTCTTATGCTTCATGGACGCATCTATGCAAAATGTTTTCAAGGAGCTTATGCGTTTTGCATTGCTTATGAAAAATACAGTCAGAAAGCATATCAAGAAGCCTTTTATTTTCTTGGACGTGCCGCAGAGTTTTATGGTCAGGCGTATGAAGCGATGACCGATTGCGAACATGATAAGTGGATTGGATTTTATGCCAATGATTGCTTGACGGATATACGTCAAACCGCATGGATACTTAAAGAACTAATGGGATATGTTCGAAACCTAGGCGATGGCCCCCACTTTTACAAGTGGAAAAGAGAGTTTATGTACTCGGAGCAAGATCGTAACATTATGTTGTTACTTGTACATGAACGCCACATCGATAATGGGACATTATATCAATTTATGAAAGCAAGAGGAGGATTTACATGGTAAACAAGGAATCAGGAAGCTTTACCCTTCCGGGAGAAGCAGGATATGAAAAATTAACATTGGAGCTTGCAAATAAATGGGGTGCAGATGTTATACGTGATAGTGACGGAACCAAACTTTCAGATGAGATTATTCAAGCAGGGCATGGTATCTACTCAACAATATGTATTATACGTAATCATAATGCCTGGGCAAAAGAAAACCAAGATAAACTTCAACAGTGCTTTTTAATGAGCGATCCGGTTGTTGCTACCAAAGATTATGTGCGTATCCCTTTGATGGATGTATACTTTGATGAACAGTTTCGCATTAATGATTCGATAGAAGCGATGAAGTATTGGCAGGTATATGATCGAACGACCAATCAAGAAATTAAGCGAGAGCAGTGGAGTTATGACAAAAAAAGTGGTGAAGTACAGATAAAAGATATAACAATGTGGCATCGCTATACCGTTAGTTTTATGGCATATCGTATATGGGAAGAGATCTCCATGTATAACCATACCACCAATAACTGGGAGCAAGAACACTTAATGCAGATCGATCCCATATATCCAAAGACCCAAGAGTATCTGCTTGATTGGATGCAAACTTGGTGCGAAGAGCATCCAGAGACCACAGTGGTACGCTTTACATCGATGTTCTATAATTTTGTATGGATATGGGGAAAGGATCTTAAGAATCGTCATCGTTTTACTGATTGGGGATCTTATGATTTTACAGTGAGTGTCAAAGCCTTGGAACTTTTTGAAGAAAAATATGGTTATGCCATGTGTGCAGAAGATTTTATTAATGGAGGAAAGCTTCATGTCAGCCATATGCCAAGCACCCAACGTAAAAAAGATTGGATTGCCTTTATCAATGACTTTGTCATTGAGTTTGGAAAAAAACTGATAGATATTGTACATGGCTATGATAAATTAGCCTATATGTTTTATGATGATAGCTGGGTTGGAACAGAACCCTATAATGCTCGATTTAAAGAGTTTGGTTTTGATGGGATGATTAAGTGTGTCTTTTCGGGCTATGAAGCGCGTCTGTGTTCAGGAGTAGATGTTAAGACACATGAGATTCGCCTGCATCCATATCTGTTCCCCGTAGGTCTTGGAGGTAAGCCCACATTTATGGAGGGTGGAGACCCAACACTGGATGCGAAAAATTATTGGATTAGTATTCGTCGAGCGCTATTGCGGGAAAAAATCGATCGCATGGGTCTTGGAGGTTATTTGCATTTGGTAGAACCCTATCCGGATTTTTGCGATTACATTGAAAAAATTGCCGATGAATTTCGTGAGATTAAAAAGCTGCATCATGCAGGAAAGCCTTATGCTATCAAACCCAAAGTGGCAATACTTCATAGCTGGGGAAAAGAGCGGTCTTGGACTCTTTCAGGACATTTTCATGAGACGGATACCCATGACCTGATTCACATTAATGAGGCCTTATCCGGTCTGGCAATCGATGTTAAGTTTATTGATTTTGAAGATATAAAACAAGGTGCACTTAAGACGGTAGATGTTGTCATCAATGCGGGTTACGCAGGGTCAGCATGGAGTGGTGGAAAACACTGGGAAGATGATACCATTGTAGAAATCCTCACGCAGTGGGTCTATGAAGGCGGAGCGTTTATTGGAGTCAATGAACCCTCGGCAGTTCAAGGTTATGATCAAGTATTTCGTATGGGACATGTCCTGGGAGTCTATCAAGACCTTGGAGATTATGTGAGCCATGGGAAGTGGTCTTTTGAGATAGAACCCGTTCAAGGACTCATTCCAGAAGGAGCAACCATTCAAACCAAAGATAACATTTATTTATCCGATGGACAGGCAAAAGTCCTTAAAGCAGAAGGAGACAAACTGCAATATACAGTAAACCGCTTTGGGCAAGGGATTGGAATCTATATGCCATCGTTTAGACTGAGTATGGAAAACACACGAATGTTATTTAATAGTATTCGCTATGCCGGTGACAGTTGGGAAGATACAAAATATATGACGGATAATTTATATACAGAATGTGCGTATTATCCAGACAGTCGTATTTTAGTGGCTATCAATAATAGTGACCAGCATCAGACAACGATGATTCAAACGGCTGATGGTGTGGAACGATTTGAGCTAGAAGCCTTTGATACCTTAATTCGAAAACTTGATTAAATGAAGGAGAATAATAATGAAACTATATGTGGAAAGAGAACAAATATTACAAAAAATTGATGCCATTGTCGATAAGACGTTTCAGATGGATATGGAATGGGACTGGCCTTGTGGTGTTGCTTTTTATGGCGTTGCAAGAGCGTATGAGATTACAAAAAAACAATCCTATATTGATCGATTAAAAGCTTGGTTTGATGAATATATCGAACTTGGAACACCTGTGTGGACAGTGAATACATGTGCAATGGGACATGCGCTCATTACCTTATATGAGGCGACGGGCGATGAGCGGTATATGGAGATTATTCAAAGTAAAGTGGATTATCTTACCCATGATGCGCTGCGCTTTGGAGATCAAGTGCTTCAACATACTGTATCGGCCAACAATGATTTTCCTGAACAGGCGTGGGCAGATACCCTGTTTATGGCAGGATTTTTCTTGTTGAGGGTTGGTATTATGCGAAAGGATCAAGCCTTGATTGAAGATGCACTTAATCAATACTATTGGCATATTAAATATTTGATGGATGATGTGGACGGGCTATGGTATCACGGGTATAACAACATCCATCAAGATCACATGTCCGGTTTTTACTGGGGACGAGCAAATGCATGGGCGGCATATACTATGTCACAAGTACTTAAACGTCTTCCGGAGTGGTATCTATATCCAAAGTGTATGGATGTCCAATGCGCAGTTCGTGATCAACTGGCTGCATTAAAATTATATCAAACAGAGAATGGGTTATGGCGCACCATCATTAATGATCCTTCTTCATATGAGGAAATATCTGCATCATGTGGTATTGCAGCCGCTATGCTTGATAATGGAAACCCTTTACACATCAAGTATGTGAACAAAGCCTTAAAAGGAATTCTAGAAAGTATTACAGAAGATGGCAGAGTGATTAATGTATCTGGTGGAACAGCAGTTATGCGAGACAGCGAAGGATATCAATCCATTACAAAAGACTGGATACAAGGGTGGGGACAAGGATTGGCATTAAGCTTTTTAACGGCTTGTCTAGAAAAAACAGAGTCCCCCAAAATAGATGAGAGTAACACAGAGCAAAAACCAGAAGAAGAAAAATAAAGCCATCGCTTAGAAGGTAAAAAATAGCTGTTGCCATCGCATATATGCGATGGCAACAGCCGTTTTTATATAAAATTTATAGGGGTATCACGATATTAGTCAATCGAAGCCACACGATCATACATATAGTCAAAGCAGGCTTTAGCATCATCTAAAGATAAGTTCACCAGTGGGTCATTTAAAAATGCTTGGAAAGCCAGTTCTCGATTTCGGGTTAAACCAGCTTCGACAATCATTTCTTGGTTAGATGAATGGGTTGATATCATAGAAGTTACAGCCGGATTAGGTTGTCCGCCATTGATTGGGCAGATGCTATTGTAGCGAAGCATCGCATTACTCTCAACAACTACATCTGTTGGAAGATAAGGTACTTGCCCTTGATTTGGAAGGTTAACATTTGTAGCTAAATCCTTTAATCCGAGTAAAGCTTTCATTTGAAGAACACCTTCTTCGCCGGTTTCTTTAATTTCAAAAGGTTTCTTTCCTGCAACCAAATCGTTAGATTGCTGAATACGATCTTGTTCATTTTCTTTTCGCCAAGATACAGGTGTTAAACTAAACTTCCATGATTGGATGGTTTCAGGATCTTTAAGATACCATTTATTTGGACAAAATTCGGCAAGATGACGATCACCTGCAGCAGCGATGGAACCATAACGTAAAAACAAGTCGAACTTGATGCGCTGTGCGCTTGAGAAAAAGTCATTGAGCCAATTGCCGGTTTTTTTGCCTTCATATCCGCTTTCATAGTATTTGGTTACAAAGTCTCGATAGACAGGAAAGAGATCAATGTCCTTGTATGAAGCAGAGGTCAGCCAAGTAAAGTGATTGATACCGGTAACAGATACTTTGATGTCTTCACGAGCTACATCGGTGATTCCCTTGATATCAGCAAGTGCTTCAACCAAAAGTTTTTGAGTGCCAAAGACTTCGTGGCAATTCCCAAAAGCTTTAATTTGTGGGAAGACCCGATACAAAGTACGTGTACAGATGGTCATCGGATTCGTATAGTTTAAAACCCAAGCATTAGGAGAATAATCTTTTATGGCATTTGCGATGGTTTCGAACATAGGGATTGTTCTTAGCGCACGCATTAAGCCTCCCGGACCGGCGGTGTCGCCAACAGATTGATAGATGCCGTATTTTTCGGGATGATGCACATCGATTTCCATGTGATCAAAAGTACCCGGCAAAATAGAGATAATGACAAAATCTGCACCAGTAAGTGCTTCTTGAAGGCTTGTAGCCATGGAATACTTCCATTTTGCCAATGTAGGGTCAGACGCTGTTAATTGGTTACCGATGGTTTCATTTGCTTTTGCTGCGTTGTGATCAATATCATATAAACGGATATGTCCGCTTAATTGCTTATCAGTAGCAAGGTCGCTCATAAGACCCCAAGCCCATCCTTTAGAGCCACCGCCGATATATGCTATTTGAAGATCAGAGACAGTGTTGTCTGTACGAATCATAAAAATCCTCCTTGTAAAAAGTAATCCATTCTTTTGTTTTATATGATACTATAGTATAATTAAATTATGTTGAAAACAACAACATTAATTGCTAAAATACGACTTTATTCTACATTTTTTGCGAAAAGGAAGGGTATATGATGCAACGTTATGATTTTATAGAAAATCAGCGGCCGATGCTCGTTGAATATACAAAAAGAGGGCATATGACCAAAAGTATGCCGCTACCGCATGTTCATAATAGCTATGAAATATATTACCTGTTGGAAGGTGAACGTTATTATTTTATTCACAACACAACCTATCATGTAAAAAAAGGGATGCTAGTTTTGATTGAACCATCGGTTATTCATCGAACGATTTCTACGGGACGCCCGGAGCATGAACGCTTATTGATTAATATTCAAGAAGAGGAACTGAAGCGGTTTGCCTCGGGATTTGGTCGGTTTGATTGGTTTCAAGGATTTGACAGCAAGCGGCCGGTGATTACACTTGACATTCGCCAACAAAGTGAATTACGTGAGATGATGTTTGCGATTTATCATTGGTATCACGACAGTCCGGAAGAAAATATTCAACGGATTATGTTAAAAATTATGGAAGTGCTTATATATATTCGTGAAGTCTCTAATGGAGTTGATAGCGTAGGCGAGCCTATGCTAGAAGTTAATGATCCGATGTTTAACCGTATAAGTCAAGTCGTGCAATATATTAATGAACATTATGGTGATACGTTATCGTTAGAGCTTTTGGCAAAAAAATTCTTTTTTAGTCCTTATTACTTAAGCCGAAATTTTAAAAAAACAACAGGATTTAACCTTAAGGAGTATATTAATCAAGTCCGTATTCTTGAAGCAGAACGTCTGTTGACCCAGGAACAAAATTCGATATCCGGGATTGCTCAAAAGGTTGGATTTGAAAGTCAAACGCACTTTGGACGGGTTTTTAAACAGTATAAAGGCATTTCGCCAAGCATATACCGTAAAAAACATAACAATACATAATTGATAATGAATATCAATTATGTTATAATGTCTATGTATATAAATTTACTCCAGGCACTATAATTAGGAGGTAAGATATGAAAAGGACAAATCAATGGATTTTAGCGTTATTTGTAATAAGTTTTATCTTTTCAGCATGTGCACCCTCAAATGATAACGGACAACCAGAGGATACTTCAATGGATGAAATCACATTAACTATTGAGGAATTGGCAATGTATGATGGAACCAATGGTAATCCAGCATATGTGGCGGTTGATGGTATGATATATGATGTGTCAGATTCTGATTTTTGGAAAGAAGGAGCGCATAACGGGTTCCAAGCAGGGCGTGATTTGACCGATGCCATTAAAAATGAATCACCCCATGGGGTCAAAAACCTCGAACGTGTACCTAAAGTTGGACGGATTGTAACCGAGTAGATTGAGGTGAAAGCAATGAGTAGAGTATTGCGCAATGATTTCTTAAAATGGCACTTTAGCTTTATTACGCTGTATATAGCGACGTTCATTGTGGGATGGCTACGTGCTACGCACATCGTTTTTTATACTCTACATCCATGGTTGGGACTGTCAACAGTCATCGTACCGCTAGGTGTTTACCTTTTTTCAAAAAACAAACGCCTTATACGTCAGATGATAAAAAGTAACTTTAATATTAAAGGGAAACCACTTGTAAAGGTAGCTAAAATATCCACACAAGTGATTCTTATCTATTACGCCTTTAGTATTGTGAGTGGAATAATCATGAATTACGGTTGGTACACATCCGCGGATATGTATGGAGGCTTACAGGTTATTCATGGTTTGGCACGCTTTATAGTTCCAGCTGCAGTAGTTACCCATGTAACGGCGCGACTTTTAATTAAAGCAAAGAAAAAAAAGCCCAATAAAGACTTATAGTTGAGCTTTTGGAAAGATAGCGTTATAATAGACATATTATTCAATATGTGCATGTTTGCCATATCTTAAAGGTATGGCAATTTTTATGTTAAAGATGGCAATTACCGGTCCCATAAAAAATGCGGTAATGACGGTTCCGATACCGACAGTAGCGCCAAAAATAAAGCCTATTAATGTACACAAAAGATCTGTTGATATACGACAGTACTGAAATTTTGCAATTTTTTTCTCAGACATAATCAGCGCAACAGCATCATAGGTCGAGACACCCATATCTGCAGTAAAGTAAAGGGCAGACCCGAAGCACAATATGACTAAACCAAGGATTAGAAGAAGGCTTCGATTAAAAAGTGTAGGGACGGGCAAGAGCATTGTAAACATCCAGGAAGAAAACTGGACAATATACCCAAGAAGAAAGATATTAATTATCGTTCCAAGGCCAATTTTTGATCGGTCAATAAAAAAAATGAAGATAAGCATAAGTAGATTAAGTAAAGTATAAAAATGACCGAATCCGATAGGGATATGATAAGAGATTCCATGTGCAAAGACTTGGAAGGGATCCATACCAAAGGTAGAATAGTTGAACATGCCAACAGAAAAACCGCAAATCAATACACCAAGGATTGTCATCCATATTCGACGTTTATATTCAGGGGTAAAATCAAGTTTTGCTTTCATCATAAGCTCCATTTCTACTGAGATATTTGTATTATACATGGGAACGATATAAAAGTATAGTATGAGAAAAAAATAAAAAGAAAGAAGGAATTCATTGTTATGATATATTTAGATTATGCTGCAAATACACCTGCATGTGAAGCGGTTATTCAAAACTTTGGCGAATGCGAACGGCAGTTTATCATGAATCCAAATGCAAATAATCCGTTGGCTATAGAGGCAAAACAGCGATTGGATGAGGCGAAAAATCGCCTTGCCGACATATTGAAAATCAAGCCCAACGAGTTGATTTTTACATCGTCTGGAACCGAATCCAACAATTTAGCCATTAAAGGGATTGCAGGAGAGCATGGTGCACGTAAAAAACATATCATTACAAGCTTTTTGGAGCATTCTTCGATGTTGGGTCCGATTGGAGAACTTGAAAAACAAGGATATACGATTGACTATGTTAATCTTCAAGCAGATGGACGCTTTGACCTTGAACATCTACAATCCCTACTTCGAGAAGATACCCTTGTTGTCGCTCTTTGCGAAGTCGATAGCGAAGTAGGTATCCATCAAGACATTCGAGGAATTGCTAAATGTGTTCGCGAGCATTCAGATGCTTTTATTCACATTGATGGAACACAGGCTGTGGGTAAAGTACCGGTTTTCGTAGAATATGTGGATAGTTATACGTTTTCAGGACATAAACTTTATGGATTTAATGGCAGTGCTGCGCTGGTGCTCAAGGAATCAGTGATTATTGAACCGCTTCATCACGGGGGATTAAGCATATCACCTTATCGAAGCGGGACGCCTTCCCTAAGCCTTATTGATTCTTTGGCAACAGCACTGGAAGGGCTTGCACAAAAACAAGAACAACACTATGCCTATGTAAAAGAGCTGCAGGGGCAACTGCTTGAATTTTTTGGACCCTATGAGGGGATACGGATTAATTCGACGCAGAGGAGTGTCCCATATATTATGAACATCACGTTAACGTGCGTTAAAGCAGAAGTATTAAAGAACCGCTTAGCTGAGCATGGGATTTTTGTCTCGACCAAATCGGCATGCTCATCGCCTTATGCACCATCACGCTCAGTCTATGCATTGACGAAGGACAAAAAAGGAGCCAGGTCGACACTGCGTATAAGTTTAAGCCATTTAACGACACAAGAGGAAATAGAAGCCTTTAAAAAAATCTTTGATATAGAATTGAGGAAGTTAAAAGATGAATAGAGCAAGAGAAGTTGAACGAAGTATTAATAAGACCTTTAAAAAATCCATATGGTCAAAGTTTGTGAAAGGAATAAAAACTTATGACCTGATTCAAGAGGGAGATAAAGTTGCTGTATGTATTTCTGGAGGCAAGGATTCCATGTTACTTGCAAAATGTATGCAGTTGATTCATAAGTATTCCATTTTTCCTTTTGATGTAGAGTATATTGTCATGGACCCGGGGTACAATGCCATTAATCGTAAACGTATTGAAGACAATGCGGCAATGCTTGAGATTCCCATAAAGATATATGATTCAACGATTTTTGAAGCGGTGGCGGACATGGATGATAATCCATGCTACATGTGTGCAAAAATGCGTCGAGGACATCTCTACAAATACGCTCAAGACTTAGGATGCAATAAGATCGCCCTTGGTCATCACTTTGATGATGTGATTGAGACGACGGTAATGAGTATGTTTTACGGTGCTGAAATCAAGACCATGATGCCAAAGCTGCATAGCTTGAATTTTGAGGGGATGCAATTAATTCGTCCGATGTATTTGATTCGCGAAGATACCATCAAAGAGTGGATGAAACTCAATGATTTAAAATTCATTCAATGTGCGTGTCGTTTTACAGAAAATTGTGTTCTTGATGGCCAGGGTGGTGGTTCAAAGCGCGCAGAAATGAAACGGCTTATCCAAAAACTTCAAAAAGATAACCCCTATGTAGAGATGAATATTTTTAATGCAACACATAATGTGAATATGGATACAATTCAGGGATATAGAAAAGATGGGAAAAAGCATAGCTTTTTAGAAGAGTATTAAGAGATGGCTTGAGAATTGGTGGCAAAATGTTGAATCAAGGCGTTGATTTCTGGCCAAGAGTAGACACGGGTAATCAACGATTCATAATGTGAAGGAATATTTTGATTATAGTGTGTATCAAGTAAGAGTACGTTAAATCCGCCATTTGCAAGTTCTATAGCATTAGATAGACTGTCTTCAATAAATATATCGCAGTCCAGTAACTTTGCATGATGGACTTTGTTGGGAGAGCCGATGACATGTAGGCTGTTATAAGAAATTTTGTGGCGTCGAAGATACATATAGGACAATGCTTCAAGTTCTTGTTCTCTAGCAGTTACAAAGTGAATACGGTGCATATGATTTAGAGTATTAATGACTGTTTTGGCATCTTCGCGTAAGGTTGGGTTTGCATGTAAACGGAATTTATACTTAGCATAAAAATCCTCGTAGTCTTTTTTTTCGATACCCATAACTTTGTATATTGCATAGTCCGTTACGTTGTGAATACCTACATCTTTTTTAAAAAATTCATTGCATGGCTTAAGCCAATAATATGGATCGGTTATAGTTCCGTCAATATCAATACATATGTTTAGTGGTCGCATTTTTTTCACCTCCTATCTTATATAGAGTATACATCCACAATATAAATACTGGATGATGTGGATGTCAAGTTTATGTAAAAAAGCCTGTCTCAATGTCTGAGGCAGGCTTTTTTGTTTATGCAACATCGGGTTGAGCGTTGAGAATTTCCATGAATTCTTCTCCGGTGATGGTTTCTTTTTCATAGAGATATTTTGACAATTCATGTAACTTGTCTAAATTATCTTTAAGAAGTTGTTCCGCTTTGTTGTATTGTGTTTGAACCACATTGATAATCATGCTATCAATTTTTGCGGAAGTGGTTGGGGAGCAGGCTAGGGAAGAATCTCCGCCCAAGTATTGATTGGATACGGTTTCAAAGGCAACCATACCGAATTCATCATCCATACCAAAGCGTGTAATCATGTTCCTAGCAAGCTTGGTTGCTTGTTCAATATCATTTGATGCACCGGTGGTAATGGAATTAAAGATAAGCTTTTCAGCGACACGACCACCTGTATATGTAGCGATTTTGTTTTCTATTTCTTCTTTGGACATCAAGTTTTTATCTTCTTCATCTGCTTGCATGGTGTAACCGAGAGCACCGGATGTACGAGGGATAATCGTAATCTTGGTTACAGGAGCAGTTTGAGTTTGTAATGCAGCAACAAGTGCATGTCCAACTTCATGGTAAGCAACAATAAGTTTTTCTTTTGAAGAAAGAATCTTATTCTTCTTTTGATGTCCGGCGATAACGATTTCAATACTCTCTTCCAAATCGGCTTGAGTCACAAATTGTCGATCATGCTGAACTGCACGAATAGCCCCTTCATTGATGATGTTGGCAAGCTCGGCACCGGATGCACCTGGCGATAATCTTGCAAGTTTTGTAAAGTCTACATCGTCACCTAGTTTAACTTTCTTACCATGAACACGTAGGATGGACTCACGTCCTTTAAGGTCCGGTAATTCAACAGGGACTCTTCGGTCAAAGCGTCCGGGACGAAGAAGTGCAGGGTCTAATGTTTCAGGACGGTTGGTTGCAGCAAGGATAACAACACCTTTAGAAGAATCAAAGCCATCCATCTCAGCAAGAAGTTGGTTAAGTGTTTGTTCACGTTCGTCATTACCTGAGATTCCGTTGCTGTCACGCTTTTTACCGATGGTATCAATCTCATCGATAAACACAATACAAGGCGCCTTTTCATTGGCTTGCTTAAAGAGGTCACGTACCTTTGAAGCACCAACACCGACAAACATTTCAACGAATTCTGAGCCGGATATGGAAAAGAAGGGAACGCCAGCTTCCCCGGCAACGGCTTTAGCTAACAAGGTCTTTCCGGTTCCGGGAGGTCCGACAAGGAGTGCTCCTTTTGGCATGTTGGCTCCGATTGTGGTATATTTTTCAGGGTTATTCAAGTAATCAACGATTTCTGTTAATGAATCTTTAGCTTCATCTTCGCCTGCGACATCTTCAAATCGTACGCGATTATCGGAGTCTTGATAAATCTTGGCATTACTTTTTCCAAATTGCATTGGATTACCCATGGACTGCCCCATGCCTTTCATCAGCTTTTTACCGATATAGCGATAGATAAAAAAGAGAAGGGCAAATGGTAAAATCCATGATAAGAGGAATCCCATAAGTGGGGAAATCTCTTTTTCAACGACTTTTCCAAATTCAATATTGGCTTGGTGTAAACGCTCGACAAGATTTGGGTCTTCAAATCGAACCGTTTTATACGCAAGGTTCTCAGAATCGGATAGTGAATAGTAGACATAGTTTTTTTCTACCTGAACCATATCGATTTGTCCGGATTCGAGGGTGTTTAAAAACGTTCCGTAATCAACTTCTTCAAACTGTGCGTTTAATAGAGCTGGCATTACAAAAATGTTTAGAAAAAAGAATGTTGAAATCATAATAACAATGTATAAAATTTTTGGATTATTTTTTGGTTTATTAATTTGCATAGTCATCATCTCCTTACGTCATTCTACCACAGTTTTCTAGGAAAAGAGGCTTTTATATGTATATTTAACGATGTTTTTATCAGGTGTTAATAGGGTCTTTATAGAATTTTAAAAATTGATAAAATTAATAGAATTATTTGTCATTTATGATAAAATATAGACACAGGAAGTGAGGGAATTAGATGAAAAATGAAGCTATGGTTACGAATAATATAAAAAATACAGCACTCATTTTTGAAGGTGGTGGAATGCGTGCAAGTTATACAGCGGGATTTGCAACAACATTATTAGAAAACGGATTGTACTTTGATTATGTGACGGGAATATCGGCAGGATCAAGCCATACAGTCAACTATTTATCAAGAGACATTGAGCGGACGAAAAAATCTTTTGTGGATACGGTTTTAGATCCAAAGTTTGGAGGATGGAAGTATTTTTTTAAAGGGGAAGGCTTTTTTCGTGCAGAATACATCTATGAACAGACGCCGTATCCAGATGCAGCACTTCCTTTTGATTATGAGACATTTAGGAAAAATACGGCGAAATTAAGAATTGGAGCATTTAACTGTGCACAAGGGCATATGGAATATTTTAGTAAGGATGATATGAAAGAAATGTTGGATGTTCTTAAAATTGTTCGTGCGTCGTCATCGATGCCCTTTTTTATGCCACCGACAATCTATAACGGACAAATGTATGTTGATGGTGGTATTAGTGGGGGGATTCCCCTTGATATTGCTAAGCATGATGGATATGATAAATTTTTTGTTGTGCTGACACGTGAACGAGGATATCGAAAAAAACCGATAAAATTTCAAGGGCTGATTAAAGCCTATTATCGCAAATATCCTAAGGTGGTTGAGGCGATGCTAAGCCGCCACATTGAATATAACCGTACGTTAGAAGAGTTGGAACAATTAGAACGGGAAAACAAGGCGTATTTGGTCTACCCAAATACAATGCCCATATCAAACAAAGAGACCAACCATAAACGGTTGGCCGATTGTTATGAAATGGGCTATCATCAAGGTCAAATGGAACTTTCGCTTTGGAGAGAGTTTCTTTTGTGAATCACGTTGATAATAACAAAAAGAATCATTAGGGCAATGGCACCAACGATTGCACTCATACCGGCTAAGATACCAAATTGATCGGAAAGAGCGCCTGTGATGATTGGCATGGCAATGGCGCCGACCCCACCTAACATCAGCAAGACACCCATAGCCATAGGATACGCTTTAATCGTATTACCGACAGTGGCCACAGTTGTTGGGTAGATACCTGCCATTGAAAATCCTAGACCCATAATAGCTACAGTAATTAGACCAAGATTTTGGGTGGATAAAAGCAAGGTATAAAAAATAACGGTTCCAACACTTGTAGAGACGAGAATAAGTTCCTTCGAAATACGATCGCCGATAAAAGTCGTTGTCAAACGTCCTGCAAGGATAACGACCCAGAGTAATGAGTTAAGCATTTGAGCATATTGAGTAGTCATAATCTGGGTATCAACAAAATACTTAACCAACCAGCCAGTAATTGCAGCTTCGGCACATAAGTAGAAGAATAAAATTCCGGTTCCAACCCAAAAGTACTTATCCTTTAAGAAAACATAGGAAAGTGCTTTTTGTTTTTTTCGCGCTTCATCATCAATTTTCATGCGAGAAAATAAAAGCATGGAGATGAGTGCAAGAACAATAATGACACCTGTGGCAATACGCCATCCTTCATTGCCTCCAATGGATGTAGATAATATAACTAAAAACGGAGCAATAAGAGCACCAACAGCAAAGATACTATGTAAAAAACTTAAAGCAGCAGGGCTACTGTTAGAGACTTCATTAACCACGGTATTATTGAAGTTTGAAATACTTCCGCGACTTAAACCTGTAAATAAAAAGCCTAGAATCAAAAGAACGGGATTGCCTGTAATCATCATAATGAAAAATCCCATTACAACAAAGCTGCATAAGAAAATAATGGCTTTTTTACGTCCGAGATAGACAGGTAATATTCCGGCGATAAAACCTGCAATGAGGTTACCGGCTTGGTGTGCAGAGATTAATCCGCCACTAATGGTATTATTTAAATTGTATTCGCTACTGATTAAAGGAAGTAAAGAACCTAAAATCATGGCATATAAACCGTTAACAGCAAATACAAAGAAACAACAAATCAAGATATAACGTTGATCTTTATTAAGTTTTGAATAAAATGATGTGTTTGACATAGTATGTCCTCCGTAAAATTATAGTCATATGGCACATCTACAGTCGATGTGTCTTACAAAGTAGTTTTGGTGCTTAGTTGTCCCAAGCTAATCTCAGGGCGGTTAGAACCATGGAAGTCCGAGCCGCCGGATTGCATGAGGTTAAACGTAGTAACACAGCGTTGGATAAATCGTCGGTCTTCATCGCTATATGTAGGATAAAAAGCTTCAATGCCATCCAAACCTTGCTGCTTGAGTTTTTCAAGTCGAAAAAGTTTGTCGTCGTCGCTAAATCCCTTAAGACCAATAGGTTTATGAATATGAGCGATAAAAGCTTTCCCATGACCGGCATGAATCATGTCAAAAGCGCCTTGGACGTCAATGATTTCTTCAGGCATGTAGGCAATCCCATCGAGGATTTGCACCCAAGCACGGGGAATAGACGAGGCATAATTATTGGCATGAAGCCATTTTGCAACGGTTTGGCGATCAAGATAGTTTCCCGTTCGATATATCTCTAAATCAGCGATACGTAGGGCAATGCCCATTTTTTGAAGTTCGCTGACGACATAAGACAGTGCTTGCTCGCGATGCCTTCTAAATACTTTGTATTTTGTCATAAAATCGGATTGGTCCAAATCGATACCTAATCCTAAAATATGAATCAATCGATGCTGATCATAGCGCGTGCTTAACTCAATTCCATTGATAAAATCTATATCTAACAAAGTAGCTTCTTTTTGTGCTTCTCTTAGTCCGTCGATGGTATCGTGGTCTGTTAAAGCAAGAACATCTAGTCCCTGCTGTTTGGCTTGCCAAATGAGGGATTGGGGGCTTTCGCTACCATCGGAATATTTTGAATGGGTGTGAAAATCATAACGGGTATGTGTACGTATCATAATAGCTCCTGTCTTTTTATTGCCTAGGTATTCTGGTAATTTACCATGAACCACATACATTCTAATGCTTTTTATCAGGATAGTCAAATATAAAAAAAAGAAAAAAGAAACCCTTGACTTCAAGCAAGCTTAAGGGTGTATAATCAGGAACATGATGTTTTTTAGGAGGCTATTAGGAGGATATATGAAACATATAATGGATGTGATTGACTACATTTTAAGCTTTGAAGTATATGTATTGCTACCTATACTTATGTTTAGCATTTGCATGATTGTTAAAATGCCTTTTTTTGATGCATTAAAGCATAGCTTAACATTGGGAATCGGATTTTTTGGGATTTTTATGGTGTTTGATGCGTTTGTGATGAAAATGGGACCGGTTATTGAACTTATTGCAAGAAAAAATGGACAACAACAAGCGATACTTGATGTGGGGTGGCCGCCATTAGCAGCCGCTTCATGGACTTTTGGACTGGTACCTATTCTTATCGTACTGTTTATCGCTATCAATGCCCTAATGCTTGTATTTAAATGGACGAACACCATTAATATTGATATATGGAATTTTTGGCACTTTATTTTCCTGGGACAGATGGTGCATTTTACAACCGGGAATTTATGGTTGGCAGCAGCAGCGGCGATTGTAAGTATGATTTTAGTCATTAAGCTGGGTGACTGGAGTGCCCCAAGGACGGAGATGATGAGTAAGATTCCCGGTATTGCGATAACAACATTGTCAGGTGTGTGTTATTATCCTTATGCGCTTTGTATGGATTGGCTTATTGACAAAATACCGAGGGTCAAAAACATTAATGGGAATCCGGAACATATTCGAGAGCGATTTGGCTTTTTTGGCGATCCGATGTTTATAGGTCTTGTGATTGGACTGGGATTAGGGGTTGCAGCAGACTATGAGTTTAAAGAGATCGCCAATCTGGGAATTAGTGTGATGGCCGTTGTTTTTTTACTTCCAAGAATGGCAACGATACTTGGAGAAGGGTTGATGCCGATTTCAGAAGCAACAAAAAAACAATTATTAAAAAAATTTCCTTCAATGCATGATGCTAGAATCGGCATGGATTTGGCCGTTGTTATAGGACATCCAGCCAACATTGCGACGGGAATATTAGTCATGCCCATAACATTAATTTTGGCGATTATCTTGCCGGGGGTAGGTTTTATTCCGGTGGGAGACTTAGTTAACTTGATTCCGGCAGGTGCCTTGATTGTTATTGCTATGCGTGGAAATATTTTTCGCTCAGTCATAAGCTTTATTCCTATTCTTATTGGGCATCTTTATTTGGCGACACATTTATCCGGTTTTTTTACTCAGATTACCTTGGAAAGTCAGATTGAGATACCAAACTTTCGTGGGAATATCACATCATTTTTAGATGGAGGGAATTTGCTTCGTAATTATTTCTATGGAGTTTTTTCAGGTGTCGGATGGACGATTGCACTGATGCCGATTATCGTATTTATGCTATGGGTGACGTATCGGACGTACAAAAAAGATGAACAGAAAATAATGGAAAGTAAAAAGACCGTTTATTAAACGGTCTTTTTGATGAGGGGAGTATAAATAATTAATAAGGGTATAGTTTTGTCATAAGTGGCTTTGGGCCAAGAAATGATGACAAACTATGTAATTATAATAATATATATATTAAAAAAAAGCAACCCCTTTTTTCAAAAAACGTTATTTTTTTTGCATTTTTTTTAAAAAGGAATATGTTATAATATAAAGTAAGAGATGCTTAGGATGCATTCTCTTAAAAAAAACAGATGAAGGATAGGAAAAAGGAGGTTTTTAAATGGAGTTATGCAAAGAAATAGTTAAACAAATTACGGACACTGCAGATGCTTACATGAAAGACTCAGATTGGACTGACCTAGTATTACTTAAGTTTTGTATGGTTTCTTTTGGGGCAATCGTCGGCGTTTTAATGGCTCGAAAAAAAAGAACGCCAATGTTGATTATCAGTTCAATTATCTTTATAGCTACATTCATCCCCATTATGATTCGCTTTTTACCGACTTTTTTTGAAGATGCAAAAAAAGTGTATGAAAATAATTTTAAATAAAGGAGAGGATACAATGTTTGGAAAAAAAAGAATAGCTGTTGTATTAATGACAGCACTTATCATAAGCCAATTCAGTATTGTTAGTGCCGCGCAGGAGAAAATGGCGAAGGCATATTTTGGAACGTTTACCGGAGTTATACAAGAAATCAATCTTCATGGAGCGGACCAAAGTATGCAATTAGTTTTGGTAAAAAATGCAGAGGAGGCAATTGCTAATTTAGTTGTCACGGAAGGGACGTATATGATTGGCGGACAAGAATTGGAGGTAGGCCAAGAAGTCACAGGATATTATGTGGCAGATGCACCGATGATCATGATTTATCCACCTCAATATCCAGCCAAAGTTATTCGTATAGAAAATGATGAACAGCAGATAAAGATTGACCGATTTAATGAAGAGCTTATCAGTGATGACCATATGCTCAAATTAAATGATGTGTCTGAGACGGTTATTGTTGATGAAAATGAAGAACCTTTTATGAAAAAGCTTTCTGGACGTCAGTTAATCGTATACTATGATATGGCAACAAAAAGTATACCTGCACAGACAAATCCAACCCGTATTGTTGTCCTTGATCGGGAGCAAGAGATTATGGAGATGGACATTGTTGTCCAAGGTGCGGTTATTGAAGGACCACAGGCGTTTGAGAATCCGGATGGAACAATAATGGTTCCTATTCGAGCCATTGCAGAGGCCCTTGGATATGAAGTGCAGTGGGAGAATGCAACCCGAAAAGTGTTGGTGGGTAATGTCAGTTCGTTTCAAATCGATGTCAATGCCTATGCTTTTGCTAAGATGATGCCAATGGAATTAGCAGCAGCTCCGGTGATTGTCAATGACCGAAGTTACATACCGTTGGAATATTTTACAAAAGTACTTAACCTTTCAGAAGCGTATGTAGGCGAATATGAGATTATCATTCATGACGCAGTACTTTTTAATGAATAATAACAAACCATCTCCCCAATATTTATGCTTCTTTGACAATACAGAAGTTGTTCGATAAAAATGTTGCGAAACGTCGCATCTTTCTATATAATAAGTAATGCTGACAAAATCAGTTATGTAAGGGCGTTAGTAACTTTAGGGAAAAGAACAAACAAGGAGATGAATATGAGAAAAACAAAAATCATATGTACAATGGGACCTGCAACTGAAGGTATCTATGAAGAAATGATTAAAAATGGAATGGATGCAGCACGTTTTAATTTCTCCCACGAAAATCATGAAGTACATGGACACAGAATTCGAACAATGCAAGCGGCTAGAGAAAAGCTGAACCGACCAATTCCGCTTATCGCAGATACAAAAGGACCAGAGATTCGTATTGGCGTACTGAAGGAAAAAGTTAAGCTTGTTAATGGAGAGACAATACGTCTTATTGTGGAAGATATTGAAGGTGATGCACAAAGAGTTTCCTTGACATTCAAAGAGCTATATAAAAACGTGACTGTTGGACAAGATATATACATTGATGATGGGCGGATTAATCTTGCAGTTGAAGCGATTGAAGGAACAGACATTGTTTGTACAATCGTTGCTGGCGGAGTATTAAGCAGCCGAAAAGGTGTTAATGTACCGGGATGTTCTACAGGTCTACCGTTTATGACTGAAAAAGACCAAGCTGATATAGAGTTTGCTGTTGATCAAGGGATTGATTTTCTTGCATTGTCCTTTGTAAGTAGTGCAGCAGATATTCAAATTGTAAGAGATATTTTAAAGAAAAAAGGGCGCGAAGAGGTTAAGTTGATTGCAAAAATCGAAAACCGAGAAGCCATTGACAACATTGACGAAATCATTGAAGCCGCAGACAGTATTATGATTGCAAGAGGAGACTTAGGGATTGAAATGCCTATTCGTTCTGTTCCGGTTGTGCAAAAGCGGATGATTAAAAAATGCTACAGCAGTTCAAAGCCTGTTATTGTAGCAACACAAATGCTTGAAAGTATGACGGACAATCCAATGCCAACGCGTGCAGAGGTATCAGATATTGCTAATGCCATTTATGACGGAACAAGTGTTGTTATGCTATCTGGTGAAACGGCAGCAGGAAAATACCCGGTTGAGACACTGCGCATGATGAATACGGTTATTGAAGAGACGGAAGAAGACATTGACTATCAATCTAAACTCGATGAAGGTGTTTGGAAAGTCATCGATAAAAATGTCATCAATGCGATTAGTGAAGTTGCAGTTATCGCTGCTGCAAAACTAGATGCAAAAGCTATTGTTGTTCCCACAAAGACAGGTAATGCAGTGCGAATGATTTCAAGCTTTAGACCGGCATGTACAATTATTGCTAGTACGTTGGATGAGACAATGCAACGTCAATTGAATCTGTCTTGGGGAATCTATCCGATTTTAAATAAATTTATCGGAGATCAAAAAGACTTTTTCGAAAATGTTATTAAAGAAGCCGTTGCAACGGATTTAATTCATAACGGCGACCAAATCATTATTGCAGCAGGAATTCCTGCTGGACACCAAGGATCAACAAACATGATAAAAATGCATGTTGTTGGAGAAGATGTTATCGGCAACTAGATAATTAAAAACCAAAGGGTCTATGTATCCGCCAGCAAGTCTGGCGATACATAGACCCTTTATTATGTGCTTTTTAATCATGGGATTGAAAAGTTTACCTCGGAGACGATAATGTCAAAATGCATTAAACAATTTTTATGACAAGACCGATAATTGCAAATACGCCGATAAATACAAATAAAATAAGAGGTTTCCATGGATTTTTTCCTATAGCTTCATGGGTGGCGTTTGAGTCACTGCCTGAATCAGCGGTTTCAGATAGTGCACCGTCAGATAACGCATCGTCAATACTGTCTTGAACCTGATAGGAGACGGTCTTAATTCGAAGAGGTACTTGCATGAGCTCTTGGGCACCAATGGAGAGAACAACGCTTCCAAATAAATCATTGGCTGATAATGCATATTCAGGAAAACTGGGGAGCTCTAATGAATATACAAGATGTTCGCGTTCTGCACTGACAGGTATACAAAGTTCAATATCTTCATTAAGCATTAAATCCATAGTTCCAATGGACATGCCGTTATCTTGGATAGGCTGTGTTTGTAAAAAATCTGATGCTAGAAGTGGTACGTGCTTATATTCTTCAAAGCCATAATCTAAAAGTTTGGCAGTATCAGCATAGAGATCGTTATATTCTGTACGCATAATCACAGCGATTAGGGTACGAGACCCCTGTCGAGCAACGGTTACGAGTGTATTTTTGGATTGACTTGTATAGCCGACTTTACCTGCAATTACATCGTCGCGATAAATAGACAGGTCATTTTTGGTGTTGAGCATTTTATGTTGTTGATATAATAAACGTGTTTCGTCAGATTTATTGGTTATAGGTATTTCATAGGTGCTGTCAGCCATAATTTCTAAAAAATAAGGGTGACGTATAAGCTCTCTGGTTATAAGTGCCATGTCGTAAGCTGTGGTTTGATGGGCTACATTAAAGAGGCCGTGGGGATTGGTAAAGTTCGTATTTATTGCACCTAAATCCTTGGCACGAGTGTTCATATCCTGAACAAAATTATCGATGCTTTGACTCGTTTTTTCAGCTAAGCCATTGGCAACTTCATTGGCGGACATAAGTAATAAGCCATGTAGGGCATCATTGACTGTCAAGACTTCACCTGGATGAATACCAATACGGCTTCCACCACTATCTACGCTGTCAATTGCGGTTTCGCTAAAGGTAATGGTGTCATCAGGGTCCAAAGCTTCAATGGCTAACAAAGCTGTCATCAGCTTAGTGATACTGGCAGGGTACATGGATTTATCTGCTTGCTTTTCAAATAGGACTTGACCGGTATCTCCGTCAATAAGCACGGCAGTCTCAGAACCTAAGACAGGCTCGCTGGCAGTGACATGTGTAGCAAATACAAAGGACCAAAGGCTAATGCAAAAAGAAAACAAGATAAAGGTAGTGCGGGTATACTTTGACATGAGAAACTCCTATAGTATAAGTTTTGAGTGTAGTGTGTGACGCGTAAATAATAATATGGGTTATTTTATCATATTGTTGCTATAGACACCATAGTTATTTCATATCTATAAGAAGAATCATATCTGCCGTTAAAGAATTTAACTGATCATCTTCATAATAAAGGTTGATGTTATTAGGTATAATTTTTAGACGTGCAGATGTGTTTTCACTCTCATAGGAAGGTGCATCATAGGAAGCGGTATCGATAGAGATTAACAATGTATTTTGGTCATTGTATAGGTCATACTTCCCAAGATGTTCATTTGGCGACCATGACAAATGGTAGGAGGTATTATTAATAACAAAGGAAGTTGGGGTTATGGATGTATCCTCATCCAAAAAGTATGTAATAGAAAAATGTGTAAGATAGCTATAACCATCGAGTTCGAGAATTTTATCATATTCACGGTTGTAGTTATAATAAAAACCGTTACCCGCTTTGTTAACTAACGGACGCTCATATGAACTAAATCCAAAAACCGTCTCAAAATCTTTATAATATACGAAATTTGCATCAATCCAAGAGAATTCATTCAAAAAACCCATGCGATATGCATATCTGGATAATGCAATAATTTGCATTTTTGAAGTTTCATCTAAATCTGGATTAGGTAGAACGTTATCATCCACAAGCATACCGTTTTCAAGGAGTATATCTTCTAATAGATTCATTTGGGTATATTTGCTCACGGTAAAAGCGTCAAAAGGCGGAAGGGAAGAGATCAAGGCGGATAACATAAAGCAAATAGCAATTATTCCCAAGTGCTTGGGTTGAAAAAAGCTAAAGATAATTCCGGTAACTAAGGCGAAAATACCATAGAGAATGACAAAATAGCGGCCATGTGTAATGCCAAGCTCATGAATTTTCATAATAGAAGCGATAAACTGAAGTAAAACCAAAGGGATAAGGAGTTTAGGAAAAATACGATGGAATTGTCGGGCAAAGCCATTTTCAAAACTTACACTTAAAAGCAATACGCTAATGCCAACGATAGAATAGCTTACCAGCATAGGCTCGAGGAGGTTCTCAGTCCAAAAATCCCCTCGAATATTTAAGCCAATATATATGAATAAGATAAATGTAAAAATAACAGTCAAAGGAATAATGATATATGATAATAAAGTTTCTAAAAAACGGGTGCCTTGAATAGCTTTTTCTAGAGGTTTTGGCAAAGTAGTGCCATAGTTTGGAATCAGTGAAAGGACAAAAAGTGGAGCGAAAAATAAGAAAACAAAGGTAGTAAAATGCATATAGAGATTTTCGTCAATGCTAAAAAGAAGAGTATCAATAGCTGCGATAATTAAAGCGAGGCCTAAAAACAACACGCCAGAAAAAAACAAAGACATTGCCAGTGCTTTAAAACCATTCATAAAGGATTGATAAAAATAGGGCGCTTGCTTTGAGAGGGTTGCAATCCAAAGAAAGCAGATATATAATCCAAAGGATAAAACAGCTGTACGAATCCAATCAGAAGATGGCAAGTGATCTTGGCTACGGATCATAAGATAGTAGCCAAAGGTAAGAAACATTCCCAAGACATAGAGTAACCAAGGTTTAAAATATGTCGGTAGCGAAAAGGTTTCGCTGAGTCTACGAATATTGATAGATAGGAAAAAACCAATAATGAGTGCTGCAAAAAGCTGGTCGTATAGGATGCGTTGATCGTTAATGTTTTCGATAGCTAAAAAGCGGATGAGTACAATAGCAATTAAATATATCGTTGAAATAGGATATCTTGTAACCGTATCTGTTAGGGCGGTTAAATGTTCTTTGATAATAGTGTATAGTTTCATAGATATCATCCTTTCCCAAACAATCAAATCATAATGAACGTATAATATAGATTATATCTTTATAATAGCACAAAAAGAGAGGACCGTTAATTTTATTTTCTGAAGTTGTTTGACAATACTGCATAGATTTTATATGATGTTTTGATACTAAGGTTTGATATTAAGTTATAAAATAATACATGGACAAATGCAAAAAGAGAGGATAGGCTAATGATTAATTATGGATATACATCAAAATACTTTACTCGAGATAATCAACCATGGTTTCCGATCATGGGGGAATTTCATTATTCAAGATATCCAAAGCAATATTGGAAAGAATCCCTATATAAGATGAAAGCTGGCGGTGTGGATGTTGTGTCTACTTATACGTTTTGGATTCATCATGAAGAAGTTCAAGGGGAGTATGAATTTTTTGGGAACAAAGACTTGCGTAGCTTTGTTAAAGCGTGTAAGGAATGCGATATAAAATTGTTCTTGCGCATTGGCCCATGGTGTCATGGAGAAGTGCGTAATGGTGGTTTTCCTGATTGGATGCTTGAACAAGGGTTTGAGCCAAGAACCAATGATTCGAATTATTTTGCACAAGTACATCGTTTTTATTCAAAAATTTACGAACAAGTGCAGGGGCTTTTTCATCAAGATGGAGGACCGATTATCGGCGTACAAATTGAAAATGAATATGGGCACTGTAACGGACTCACAGGAGAAGCAGGAGAAAATCACATGAAAACCCTGACAACGATGGCAAAAGACATTGGGTTTGTTGTGCCTTATTATACGGCAACAGGTTGGGGTGGTGCGGTAACTGGAGGTTTGATTCCGGTGATGGGTGGCTATTGTGAAGCTCCATGGGATCAACGTTTAACCAAGATAGAGCCTAGTGGAAACTATATATTTACACATGAACGCAACGACCAAAATATCGGTAGCGATTTTGGGTTTGGGACAGGGATTACCTTTGATATCCATAAGTTTCCTTATCTAACTGCGGAGCTTGGCGGAGGGTTGCAAGTGACACACCATCGGCGCCCGGTGGCCTTAGCAAAAGACATCGGAGCGATGTCGCTGACTAAGTTGGGCAGTGGAGTCAATCTCCTAGGATACTACATGTATCATGGAGGTACAAATCCCAAAGGGAAGCTTAGTTCCTTGCAAGAATCTAGAGCGAATGGGGAGGTCAATGATTATCCGGAATTAAACTATGATTTTCACACTGCGATCCGCGAGTATGGGCAGATGTCAGACACGTTAAAGGAATTGAAGCTATATACGATGTTCATTAAAGATTTTGGAGAAGCGTTTTGTCATTTGCCAGCGGTTATTCCTGAAGATAACCCGTTATATCCTACTAATTACGAAGCGTTGCGTTATTCTTATCGACATGATGGCAACACAGGCTATGTCTTTGTAAATAATTACCAGAGAAGTTATACGATGGCTACGCACCAAGACGTTCGATTAAAGGTTCAGTTGGATCAAGAGACCATTGAATTTCCAAAGATTCAGGTTGCGGATGGAGCATATTTTTTCTATCCGTTTAATATGGTACTGGATAAGGAAAAAAATATTGTGCTTAAAAGTGCAACGGTATCACCACTTAGTAAGTTGGATAATGCAAAAACGATGTACATATTTTATGGGGATGCAGAACCTAATTATTGCTTGAATCAAGAAAGTGCAGAGGTGGATTTAGTCACATTAACACGAGAGGAAGCGCTTAATGCATGGAAAGTTCACCTTGACCAGGAGTATTTGATTATTACTGAGGCGAATGTTGTTCCAATGGATGATGGTATACATTTATTTGGTGAAAATGTCGTTGAATTTACATGCTATCCTGCGCTATCCAAAGTACCTCAAGGTTTTATAGAGGTACAAAGTGAAAAAAACCATAGTGTCTATCAAAAAAACACGTTGGAATCAGCAAAGCTTCCCTTAGTCAACATAGTTGATTTAGAAAAAACAAGTGAAACATGCGAATATAAAATCACTTTAGAATATGAAAAAAACAGCTCAGAACTTGAAGACTACTTTTTACAACTAACATATGATGGGGACCAAGCAGCCATTTATCTTGAGGGTGAAAAAGTAGCGGATCATTATTATATGGGTGAACCAATGGAAATAAGTTTACGACGCTTTGGTTTTCCTAGAGAGATTGTTATGAAAGTCACTGCACTAAGCGCGGATGCCAAAGTCTATCTTGAGCACTGGCCGCCGATGGTCGAAGGTCAAGCCTGTCAACTACGCAAGGTAGATATACAGATGGAATTTAACCATATTTTGTCTTTTTCTTAAGTTGTAAGTCATGCTATAATATAAGGAGAATATAATATCCTCTGAGGATAGGTGATGGCGATGAAAGAGAAGGAGTTAAAAGAGTTATATCGATATAATGAAGCCACGTCAAGTTATCATGTAGATATAACTCTTGATTTGTATAGAGATGTCTATAGTGAGTGGGATTATTCACCTTTTACAAATCGAGATTTAGATGATGATTTATTAGACTATCTTATGGAATGTTCCTATGAGATTGGATTATCGCGTCGACTGGTGGTATCGTTTCACTTGCCTTATGCACTCATTGACGCTAAAAAAGAAGCGCGTAGTATTGAAGGGTTTCATCATTATTTTTCATACAGGATTCGAAAATTAAAAGGCGAGCAAATGCGCCAAATTCGCAATACACTTATGCTCACCGTTATTGGTGTAGCCTTACTTGTATTTGCGTATTTCTTGGAAGGTACATTTCCTGTGGATTTTTTCTCGAAAACGCTTGTAGAAGGATTATATATCGGAGCATGGGTGGCTTTGTGGGAAATCTTTACGATATGGTTTTTTAGTATTACGAAGTTAAATTACATGTTAAGGCATTATCGACGATTACAAAGTGTTGTTATTGAATATGTGTATCAGGATATCTAATTCCAACGACAGAAAGCTAGAGGGTAACCATGAAAAAAATTTATGACGTACATAAGGATTTTCGTTCAGCATTGTTTTTGACAACACCCACAAATTGGATTGCAGTCTGCTGGATTCGAATGTTGTATAAGTTGGGATGGTATTTTTATAACAAGCATAAAGAAGTCCGGGTTACAGGGTATAAGATTGCCAGTACAGATGGAAAAAAAATAAAAGTACATGTCTATGAGCCGCCGGTTACGGTTAAAGAAAATCCGTGCCTGATTTATTATCATGGTGGTGGGTTTATGTTGTCGATATCGCCAAGAATGCGCCGAAGAATGGAAGAGTATGCCATAGAAGCCGGATGTATCGTTGTCCTTGTTGATTATCGAGTGATGCCTTTGCATAGGTATCCAAAAGCCATTGAAGATGCATATTCAGCACTAACATGGGTTGAAGAACATGCCCAGATGTTAAAGGTTGATATGGATAAGTTGGCTTTGGCAGGAGACAGCGCAGGTGGATTTTTAACAAGTATGACTACCCATAGAGCTGTAAAAAATGGAGGACCAAAGATAATAACACAACTTTTGATTTATCCTGTTATCGATAATAAGATGACAAGCGAATCTATGCGGGAGTACATAGACACACCGATTTGGAATGCCAAAAAAAACAAGGAAATGTGGAGAAAATATCTAAAAACGCTGAACAAAGGAGAGTATTTTGTGACGCCCTTGGACTATGAGGTGAATGCAGATTTTCCAAAGACGTATATTGAAGTTGCCCAATATGACTGCTTAAAAGATGAAGCAGTTGAATATGGACAAAAATTGAAAGCATCAGGAATACATGTAATAACAAAAGAAGTTAAAGGTGGAATTCATGGATATGATAACTTTGAGTTTAGCCCGGTCATACAAGAGTTAATGAAAGAGCGTGTGTTATATTTAAGAAAGATATATAATCATGCGGATACGATAGATTAGGAAATGAGTGAGTATATGCGAAAGAAAAAGAAAAAGGCATGGTATAAACTGGATAATGCAGGAAAATTATATCCATCAATAGCCTCGACCCGAAGGTCAACGGTTTTTCGCCTTTCAGCCAAATTAAGCGAGGATATATCTCCTGAGAGTTTACAAATAGCCCTTGAGAACACGATTGAACGCTTTCCATATTACAAGGTGAATTTAAAAAAAGGAATGTTTTGGTATTACTTTGAAGAAGTGCGCCATGTGCCAAAGATACAAAAGGAGACCCACTATCCGTGTATGTTCTTAAAGTTTACGAAGAAAAAAACATTCCCTTTTCGTGTACTTTATTATAAACACTATATACACTTTGAGATATCCCATAGTGTTGCTGATGGAACCGGGGCTATGAGTTTTTTTAAAACCCTTCTGATACAGTATATGAAAGTGCATTATGGAATTTATTGTAAGCGGCTGGAGGGAGCCAAGGATGTTCATAAAAAGCCGCATCCTCAAGAAAGTGAAGATGCGTTTAAACGCTATTATGATCCGAGTATTCCGGTGCCAAGTCGCAATAAAAAAGCTATGCATTTTCCGTTTCCGCTTGTTGAAAAAGGGCGCTATATCTTTTTGACAGGAATTGTTCCGGTAAAAAAATTAAAAGAATTGTCCAAAGCATATTCGTGTACCATTACGCAGTTTATTACAGCGTTGTATTTTGAAGCGATTCAAGACTATGTAAATCAGACAAAAACATTGCAAAAACACCAAAAAGATAAGCGGATTGTGATTAATATTCCAGTCGATTTGCGCCAGCTATTTCCTTCGCAATCAATGAAAAATTTTTTTGTCAGTTTAACGCCGGAGATTGATTTGCGACTGGGAACATATACTTTAGAAGAGCTCATTGCTTATCTAAAAGGATATATGCAATTACATTATACGAAAAAAAATGTGAGTCGATATATTACTCGAAATGTAAAAAATGAACGGATATTATTTGTCCGTGCATTACCTTTATATTTTAAAAATTTGATTATGCCATATATCTATGTAAAATATGGTGAAAAAGGATATACGACCAGTGTGTCAAATCTTGGCTTAGTGCGCTTACCTGACGAAATTCAACCTTATGTCGAAGCGATTGAATTTTATCCGGCGCCCAGCGAGGTCAATAAGATCAAGATGTGTCTTTGTTCATACAAAGACCATTGCTATATTAGTTTTGGCAAGACAATCAATTCGACAGAAATAGAAAAAATATTCTTTAGAAAATTACGTAAGCTAGGTGTGCCGATTCGTATTGAGACAAATCAAGACTAAAAATGTGAAGGAGTGAGAATATGGCCTATTGTCCAAAGTGTGGTGTGGAAGTCGATGACACGGTAAAAAGCTGTCCATTGTGTCAGTTTCCAATTCCAGATGTCCATGCCTTTGATGAACAAAGTCCCTATAAAAAAGATGAAACCTTGGAAATTCTAAAAAAATATCCTCAGGCATATAACATATATCAAGATTATCGTTTAAAAGTCAAAAACCAAATCTTTTTTGCAGTATTGATTGTTTTTGTCAGTGCAATTGTCATTATGTCAATGATCAAATTTTTCTATCCGGTGAGTGAACCTATATTACGGGTTGTGTTGGTTATTACTATATCACTGGTATTTTACGTGTTTTTCCTTTTTGGATATTTACGTCCCTTTTTAAACATTACAGGGGTCTTTATGACGACGTTATATCTTTCCTATGCATTAGCAAGACTCAGCGGAGGTCAGGCATGGTTTTTAGATTATGCATTGCCCCTGAATGTTTTAGCGTATATCAGTGTTCTCTCTGCATATTATATGTATAAAAAATCGAAAAATAAACGCCATTTTGGATTTTTCCCAACCTTTATTATTCTAACCATTGCTATCTTATGTATAGGAATTGATGCAGTCGTATCCATGAATATCCACGAGACAATTCGCTTATCATGGTCGATCATTGTAGCTGTCGGATGCTTGTCCGTGGCTATAATCCTACGCATTGTGACAAGAAGCTTAACAGAGAATATGAAAGAGGTCATTCGAAGGCGTCTACATTTATAAATGCGGTAAAAGTGCAGAGGTTGATTGGTTTATGGAATGAACCTTTTATTGAATATAACGCGGTGATGTGATAAAATGAAGAAAAAATTTAACGATGTAGGAGGATCAGCTTATGCCACATGAATTTGGAAGGTTCGGAGGACAATATGTTCCTGAACCGGTTATACAAGCACTTAAAGAACTGGAAGTAGCATATGATGAAGCAATCCAAGATGTTGAGTTCATCAAAGAATATAAGTACTATATGAAAGACTATGTTGGACGAGAAAACCCACTCTATTATGCACAAAACCTAACGAAGCGCTTAGGTGGAGCTAAGATATATCTAAAACGAGAAGATCTAAATCATACAGGCGCACATAAGATTAATAACGCTATCGGGCAGATTCTCCTAGCCAAACGTATGGGCAAGAAAAAAGTCATCGCAGAGACCGGTGCCGGACAACATGGAGTAGCAACGGCGACAGCTGCGGCATTGTTTGATATGGAATGTGAGATTTTTATGGGCGCAGAAGATATGCAACGACAAGCGCTTAACGTCTTTCGTATGGAGCTTTTAGGTGCAAAAGTTGTATCGGTAACTTCGGGAACGCAGACGTTAAGTGATGCAGTAGATGCTGCCATAACATATTGGGTTGAAAATGTTGAAGATACATTTTACTTGTTAGGATCAGCAGTTGGCCCACATCCCTACCCGACCATGGTGCGTGAATTCCAAAAAATAATTGGAGAAGAAGCATTGGAACAAATTCAACAAAAAGAAGGGCGCTTGCCGGATTACTGTATAGCTTGTGTTGGCGGAGGAAGTAATGCCATTGGGTTGTTTAGCGCATTTGTTCCACATGCATCGGTAAAACTTATTGGGGTAGAAGCTGCTGGCTTAGGTGTAGATACAGATAAACATGCTGCGACTATGGCAAAGGGAAAAGAAGGTGTTATTCATGGAATGAACACCATATTTATTCAAGATGAAAATGGTGGAATTAGTCCGGTGTATTCGATTTCAGCAGGATTGGACTATCCTGGCGTAGGACCGGAACATGCCTATCTAAAAGATCAAGGGCGTGCAGAGTATGTTTCAGTCACAGACGAAGAAGCGGTCAAGGCTTTGTTGTATCTATCACAGGTAGAAGGAATTATTCCTGCAATCGAAAGTTCCCATGCAATTGCACATGTTATAAAATTTGCGCCAACGCTTGGACAAGAGCAAGTTATTATTGTCAATGTGTCAGGACGTGGAGACAAAGATGTTCAAGCTGTTGAGCAATATATTCAAAAACATCATTTAGCAATTCGTCAAAAATAGATATTTGCGAAAAGATGTAAAACATAAGGAAGGCCGGGGTTAATAGGTGGAAAAAACAACCGAAGTGAATAAGATCCTTGATAATCCAATTATCGCAGCAGTATCAGATGGTGAGGGCATACAAGCGGCGATACAATCGCCATGTGATGTGGTTTTTTTACTTGAATGCAATATTTTTAATGTGGGAAAGTGGGTAAGCCAGCTTCAAAGTGCAGGTAAAATTGTGTGCTTACATGTGGATCTGATTAAGGGGATTGCACATGATAGCATTGGATTAGAATATATAAAAGAAGTCGTCGGTGCAGATGGAATCATTACAACTAAAGCATCCATGATTCGACGGGCAAAAGACTTGGCGTTGATTACGGTGCAACGCGTGTTTGTGCTGGATTCTAAATCCATTGATATGGGGGTTCGTACCATAAAAGAAAATAAACCCGATATCGTTGAAATTATGCCAGGTGTTATGCCAAAAGCCATTCGTCGAATGGCTCAGACTGTGTCGGCGCCTATCATTGCCGGCGGCTTGATTGATCAAAAAGAGGAGATTATTCAGTTGTTAGATGCAGGAGCCATGGCGGTATCAACAAGTTGTGAGAAACTATGGTATCAATAAAGGGTTGAATGAACATCGTATGACCTTAATGCTGTAACGGGTTGCCTGAAAAGGAATGATACGTTATGATATTAACGATAAAATGAATGAGGTGATCGGTTGATTACAATAAAAGAAATGGCGCAAATCATTGGCGTAAGCCCGACAACGGTTTCAAACGTTATCCGTGGAAAAACGAAAGAAGTGTCACCAGAATTAGCAAAAAAAATACAAAAAGTCGTTGAAGAACACAATTATGTACCGAATCGTTCAGCGATCAATTTGGCAAAAAATAACTCAAATGTTATTGGTTTTGTCATGAGTACAAAATCCGTTCTCTACAACAATATGGTACAGGACTTTTTTACCGGGGAGCTCATTGGAGCTCTTGAGATTGGTGTGCGCAAACATGGGTATTTTTTGATGATTTACAGTTCGGATGATATGGAAGAGATTCGCAGTTTTGTATCGTCTTGGAATATTGATGGAATTGTTGCTCTAGGTTTTAGTTATGAAAAAGCGCAAATACTCAAAGATGTCTATAAAAAACCACTGGTATTTATTGATGGCTATTTTTTAAATGATCAACATCAATATACCAATGTCGGTATAGAAGACTATCAAGGGGCTTTTGATATGACCAGCTATCTTATTAAAGAAGGACACCAGAAGTTTGCTTTTTTTTCAGACAATTATACAGGTGGAGATTACGCCAGATATATGGGGTTTTTGGATGCGATTAAAGCAGGGGGACTCCCTGCGGACTCAGGATATAAATATAAAGTCGAAAGAAGATTAGATGCAATCAAAAAGAGTGTGACGGATGCGGTAAGTGAACATCCGGAAGCTACAGCTTTGGTTTTTTGTTCGGACAATTATGCAGTAGCAGCAATGGGGACACTATCAGACCTTGGGTATAATATACCAAAAGATATATCGGTGGTTGGTTATGATGATGCGATAGTAGCCTCTTTTGTACGTCCAAAGCTTACGACGGTCAGACAAAGTACCGGAGATAAGGCGGATATAGCAATCAATAAACTCATCAAGATGATTAAAAATACATCAGAGAAACCAGAAAAAATTATTTTGCCAGTTACATTGCAGATAAGAGATTCTGTCAAAAAAATAGAAGCTTAGCCAAGCTTTTATTTTTTTTGAAGAAACCTTTTGCGAAAAAGTTACATACAAAAGTAAAAAAATAGAAAAAATACTTGTGCATTTAATATAAAAGTGCTAAAATCATAACTGTAGATATAACTTATGCGCAAAAGTTAATAACGAAATCAATTTATTTAGGGAGGATTCACCATGAAAAGATTAATGTCAGTACTATTACTTGTATCTATGCTTGTTGTTATGGCAGGATGTGGAAGTGATACAACACAATCAAACAACGAGGATACTTCAGGACAGGAACAAACAGCAGAGAAAGATAATGATACCGATGAACAAAGTAGTAAGGATGCATCGATTCGAATTATTAATGGAAAAATCGAGATTGATGGTGCTCTACAAAAATATGCGAAGGCATATGAAGAACAAACTGGGGTAGAGGTTATTATTGAGTCAATTGGTGGAGGTGCAGATATTGGTGCAACCATTAAGGGATATTTTGCGGCAGGTAATATGCCGGACATTTTTGTGTTTGGTGGCGAAGGTGAGTTTTTAACTTGGGAAGAACATATGGAAGATTTGAGCAATGAAACTTGGGCAGAAGATACGGCTGTTGCTTATAAAACTCCAGATGGTAAAGTTGTAGGATTCCCATATGCAGTAGAAGGATATGGGTTAACATACAACAAAGATATCCTTGAAGCAGCAGGAGTTGATCCAAGCAGTTTGACAAATATCAACGCATATCAAGAAGCTTTTGAAAAAATCGAAGGGATGAAAGACGAGCTTGGATTGACAGCAGTTGTTTCGATGGCAGCTGAAGCCGGTCAGATGTACTGGTCAACAGGAAACCATAACTTTGGAACTTATTTATCTACAGGATTAGAACAAGGCGATACAACATATATTGATATGTTGAAAAATGGTGAAATTGATACAGAGCGAATGACTCAATATGGAAAATTCGTAAAAATGCTTTTTGACTATTCAGATAAAAGCACATTACTTAGTGGAACATATGATGATCAATTAGCATTGTGGGCACAAGGTAAAACAGCCTTTGTACATCAAGGGAACTGGATTGATCCTTCTCTACCAGATTATGGTGTTGAATTTGCAATGGGAATTTCACCATTAGCATTTATGGAAGAAGATACCGATGGTATTTTGGCGGATGCTCCATCTTGGTGGGCTGTCTATAATAACGGTGAGTATGTTCAAGAAGCAAAAGATTTCCTTGAAAGCCTTGCAACAACAGAAGCAGGTGCACAGTGTCTTGTCGTTGATGCTGGAATGATTTCTCCATTCCAATCAACAACAATTGAACCGGTATCTCCGCTTGCTATTAACTTAATGGGATGGGTTCAAGAAGGAAAAACTTATTCATGGCAATGGGCAAAAATGCCTGAAGGATTTGCTATGAATGATTTAGGACCCGTGTTCGAAGCGTATGCACGAGGCGATGTTGATGTAGATGGTTTTGTAGAATTAATGGAAAGCGCCATTGGAACTTTAAAATAAACGTTATAATATAAAAGGAACATCTCCGATGATATTGTAAAACAATGTTGTGGAGATTTTCCTTTATATAAAAGAATGAAAGGAAGTTTTTCATGGATATCAATATACAAAGACGCAGTTCTATCGCAATAATTGCTTTGGGCATTGTAAGTGTTGTGGTGGCAATGATTCTCAACTTTGGTGGTGGGCAAGAAGACTATCGAGGGTATCTACTTATAGGAGGTCTGTTGCTATGTATGGGAGGATTATATGTTTTGCCAACCAGAAAACATAGACAAATTATCAATGTTTTATTTCTCCTACCTCTTTTATTTGCATTTACATTTACAGTGATTATCCCGTTTGTTTTTGGAGTGTTCTATTCGTTTACAGATTGGAATGGTATCAAATTTGATCAGTTTGTGGGATTAGAAAACTATATTACAATGTTCACGTCTCAAGACTATGTTTATTCTTTGCTCATTACGATCGTATTTGCAACGATTAATATATTGTTGGTCAATTTTGTGGCGTTGTCATTGGCACTGCTATGTACTTCAAAAATAAAAGGAAGAAATTTTTATCGAGCGGCATTTTTTGTGCCGAATCTAATCGGTGGAATTGTGCTTGGTTATGTTTGGCAGTTTATTTTCAATAAAGTATTTACATCATTAATTGAAGGAAGTATGTCAATGTTAACAGATCCAAATCTTGCCATTTTAGCCATTATTCTAGTGAGCAGTTGGCAATATGCAGGATACATTATGATGATTTATGTGACAGGACTTCAAGGCGTTCCACGAGATGTGCTAGAAGCCTCGAGTGTTGATGGAGCCAATAGTTTGGTTACTTTATTTAAGATTAAGATTCCGATGATTGCTAATACGTTCACTGTATCTATCTTTTTAACGTTAGTCAATTCGTTTAAACAGTTTGACTTGAACCTGGCAATTACCAATGGAGGGCCCAGTCGAATATTAAATGGTTTTTCGATTTTATCAACGGAGTTTTTGGCGCTCAATATTTATAAAACAGCCATTTCTAAAAATCAATATGCCTTGGGGCAAACCAAAGCGGTTGTATTTTTTATTCTTTTGGCCATAGTGTCGTTAACCCAAGTGGTGATTAGTAAAAAAAGAGAGGTGGAAATGTAATGCGTTCACAGATAATCAAACGAAATATCATGGAAGTGTTGACCATCGTCTTAATGCTGGTTTTCTTGTTTCCCTTTGTGCTTGTTGTCATTAATTCAGCTAAAAAAAGTAGTGAAATTGTTATTAGTCCGATTAGCCTTCCTACGCAATGGGGCCAACTCTTTGTGAATATGGGCAATGTGATTAACAATCAAAATTTTAACTATTGGAATTCATTTTTTAGTTCAGTATTGATTACATTGGTTTCTTTATTCGTCATTACTTTATTTTCCAGTATGGCAGCATGGATTTTAGTGCGCAATAAAACAAAATGGTCGGATACAATTTTCCTCATCCTCGTTGCTGCGATGATTATTCCGTTTCAGGTGGTTATGCTTCCTCTCTTATCTACATTTCGTGAGATTTCAGATTTTACAGGGATACGATTACTTCAAAGTTATAAAGGGATTGTATTTGCATATTTAGGGTTTGGTGGATCGATGTCGGTATTTATTTTGCATGGTTTTATCAAAAGCATTCCATATTCCCTGGAAGAAGCAGCGCGTATTGATGGGTGTAAGCCGGAGCAAACATTTTTTCATGTTATTATGCCTTTATTAAAGCCGATTCAGATGACAGTACTTATTTTAAATGGGATTTGGATATGGAATGACTTTTTACTTCCTTCGCTTATGCTTGGACTCAATGGAAAAATAAAAACATTGCCTGTCGCGGTGACAAGCTTTGTAGGATCATATGTTAAACAATGGGATCTTATATTGACAGCTGCTTTTTTAGCTATGATTCCCATTATCATACTTTTCTTATTTGCACAAAAACAGATTATTCAGGGAATGGTAGAAGGTGCTATTAAGTAAACTGAAGGAGACATAATAATGAAGAACATTAATAGAGCATGGTGGAAAGAAGCGGTGGTATATCAAATTTATCCGAGAAGTTTTATGGATAGTGATGGGGATGGAATTGGAGATTTACAGGGGATTATACATCGGCTGGATTATTTGTGTGACTTAGGTGTTGATGTCCTTTGGCTATCGCCGGTATATGATTCACCCAATGCGGATAATGGATATGATATACGTGATTATAAAAAAATCATGCAAGAGTTTGGAACCATGGATGACTTTGACATGTTGTTGGAAAAAGCACATCAAAAAGGGTTGAAAATTATGATGGATTTAGTGGTAAACCATACATCAGATGAACATGCATGGTTTACGCAAAGCCGAGAAAGTCGAGAAAATAAGTATCGAGAATACTATATTTGGAGACAAGGTCAACCCAGTGGATTAGAGCCTAATAATTGGGGGTCTTGTTTTAGTGGATCGGCGTGGCAATATGACGAAAAGACAGAAATGTTTTATTTGCATTTATTTTCTAAAAAGCAGCCGGACCTTAATTGGGAAAATGCACAATTGCGTCAGTCGATATATGAGATGATGCGTTGGTGGTGCGAAAAAGGTGTTGACGGATTTCGTATGGATGTGATTAATATGATTTCTAAAGATACAGAGTTTCCTGATGGAGAAACCAAGCAGGGATTATTTGGTGATTTTTCGCCTTATGCAATCAATGGACCAAGAGTGCATGAATATTTACAAGAAATGCATGAAAATGTTTTAGCGCACTATGATATAATGACAGTTGGAGAGACACCGAATGTAACGGTTGAAGAAGCAAAAAAATATGCGGGAGAAACCGCGAAAGAGCTTAATATGATTTTTCAGTTTGAACATGTTGAATATGGTGGAGAGATTGGAAAATGGACCGACAAAAAAATTGCGCTTCCAAAGTTAAAGCAGATATTATCAAAGTGGCAAGTTGCCTTAGAAAATCAGGCGTGGAATAGTCTATATTGGAATAATCATGATCAACCAAGAGCGGTTTCGCGCTTTGGAGATGACAGACCACAATTTCGAGCAGTTTCAGCCAAAATGTTAGCTACATGCTTGCATTTTATGAAAGGGACACCTTATATCTATCAAGGTGAGGAAATAGGAATGACAAATTATCCGTTTTCCCGCATTGATCAATTTGAAGATATCGAAAGTATCAACGCCTATAAGGAAATCGTAGGTAATGGCTTGCTTGAACATGATCAAATGATGGCATACCTTCGATTTAAAAGTCGCGACAATGCTCGAACACCTATGCAGTGGGATGGAAGTAAATATGGTGGTTTTTCTACAAAAAAACCATGGTTACCTGTAAACCCAAATAAAGATACGGTTAATGTTGACAGAGAATCTAATAACCAGGATTCGGTGTATCATTATTATAAGAAAATATTAAAGCTGAGAAAATGTCATGATATTATAGTGTATGGAACATATATATTGTTGGAAGAAATGCATGAACAGCTTTATGTATATAAAAGACAGTGGGAGGACGAGGAATTATTGGTAATCTGCAATTTTTCAGAAGAAAACCTTGAATATGCCTTGCCCAAACCCTTTGAAAAAGGTGAAATTCTTCTAGCAAATTATAATCGAACTCAATTAGAGCAAACACTTAAACTAGATTCCTTTGAGGCGATGGTTATTAAGGTTTAAGCAGGTTGTGAAAAATAAAAAAAAGAGGTACAATAAACACAAGACAATTAAAGTCGGCAAAGCGAATGGAGGGGAATTATGATTCGTAATTTTTTTATTACCTTTGCAGTGTTTATGGTTATTGATTTGATTTGGCTTGGCATTATTGCAAAAGACTTATATAGTCGACATTTAGGTTACATCATGCGCACACCACCTAATTGGATAGCAGCCATCGGATTTTATATTATATTTATCCTTGGATTAATGTTTTTCGCATTGTATCCGGCATTGGATAAAGAGGCGATACGCTATGCGTTTTTGTATGGAGCTTTTTTCGGATTTGTTGCATATGCTACATATGACTTGACAAACCTGGCGACACTAAAAGATTGGCCGATTCTTATTACAGTGATTGACTTGACTTGGGGAACGGTATTGGGTGGTATGACAACAGCGCTTTCCTTTCTGATTATACGATTTTTCAATTAGCGTAAATGTCTGATTGACAAAGACATAAATATGCTATATTATGTATTTATGCATTAAAATATATATTTATGCATAAATATTAATACAAGAGGAGAAAAAATCGATGAAGAAAATGATGATGTTTATAAGTGTATTGGCACTTGCAATTGTTGCAATGGCAGGTTGCGGTGGAGAAGAAAAAAACAATAAAGTAAAGATAATAGACATTCCTTTAACACAAGAAGAGTACGCATTTGGTGTGGATAAAGAACAACCAGAGCTATATGATGAAGTGAATGCCTTTATTGAACAAATTCAAACAGACGGAACCTATGATGAAATTTATAATAACTACTTTGGTGACGGCGAACCGGTTGCTGTAAAGTCAGCACAAATGGATGCAAGTAAAGACCAACTTATTGTTGCTACGAATGCAGCATTTGAGCCTTTTGAATATACTAAAGGTGAGAACTACTATGGAATCGACATGGAAATAGCAGCTTTACTTGCAGAGCATTTAGGAAAAGAACTTGTCATTAGCAATATGGACTTTGACGCTGTATGTTTATCTGTTGGTGAAAGCAAGGCAGACATTGCCATGGCAGGTTTAACGATTAATGAAGACCGAAAAGAATATGTTAACTTTACTATTCCATATTATAATGCGGCGCAAACACTAGTGACGATGGAAGCGGATGCAACATTTGCTGAAGCAACAACTGTTGAAGCGTTGGAAGAAGCCCTTAATGCCCTTGGTTCCGATACAAAAATCGGAGTGCAACAAGGTACAACAGCCCAATTTTACCTTGAAGGTGATGCGGACTGGGGATTTGACGGATACGATGTGGAAGTCGTGACATATAAGTCAGGAACTTTAGCCGTACAAGATATGATTAATGGCAATATTCAATACGTTGTGATTGATGAAGCGCCAGCAGGATATATTGTCGGATCTATAAATGAGTTAAATTAAGGACAGGTTATGGGAAATTTTAGTAGCAGAGTTGAAAGATTTTGGGAAATATTTTACTATAATAATGGCTATGTTAAAGTTTTAGAAGGTTTACAAAACACCGTATATATTGCGGTGGTAGGCCTTCTATTAGGTACGCTTATCGGTACGATTATTGCCAGTGTCGAAGTGTTTCCGGGTTACAGTCGTACAACACGGTTTTTCCAAAGGCTTGGAAAGTTCTATGTTGCGATGTTTCGTGGAACACCGATTGTTGTCCAATTACTTGTGTCCTATTACGTATTGCTGCCGATTCTAGGTCTAAACATTCCTTCAATTAATGTATGTGTTTTGGTGTTTGGATTTAACAGTGGGGCATATGTGTCAGAAATCATGCGCGGCGGAATTATGTCGGTTGATTCGGGGCAAATGGAAGCAGGACGAGCGGTAGGTCTAAGCTACAGCGTCACATTGGTTAAGATTGTTGTACCTCAGGCGATTAAAAACATTTTGCCGACACTTGGAAATGAGTTCATTTCACTCATTAAAGAGACTTCTGTAGTAAGTTTTGTTGGTGCAGCAGACTTATATGTTGCATTTAACTATATTGGAACAAATAGCTATGAATTTATGGTTCCTTATCTAGTTATGGCTTTGATTTATATTACCTTAGTCATGATGATTGCATTTTTAATTAAACTTATGGAAAGGAGCCTTGGAAAAAGTGATCGACGTAATTAATTTAAAGAAAAACTATGGAAACTTGGAAGTATTAAAAGATATTAGTATCACCATTGAAGAAGGCGAAAAAATAGCTATTGTCGGACCATCGGGAAGTGGAAAAAGTACTTTTTTAAGATGCTTAAACTGTATGGAGGATCCGACAGCTGGGTCGATTATTTTTGAAGGTGTTGATATCGCGGATATGAAGGTGGATATTAATATCCATAGACGACATATGGGTATGGTGTTCCAACAATTTAACTTATTCAATAATAAAACAGTTATAGATAATATTATGCTGGCACCTTTATATGTTGCCAATCATGAGTTGCGAAGCCAGAAGATAAAAAATGTTGGAATTGGCATAAAGAATATTTTCCGTAAAGAGAAAATTCAACCATATAACATTACAAAAACCAAAGCACAGATTAAGAATGAAATTCGTGAGCGTGCTATGGAACTATTAAAAACTATTGGACTTGAAGACAAGGCGAATGTATACCCGTCGACGCTTTCAGGCGGACAAAAGCAAAGAATTGCCATTGTTAGAGCCTTGGCAATGAACCCAAAGGTGATTTTGTTTGATGAGCCAACATCTGCACTAGATCCAGAGATGGTTGGAGAAGTTCTTGAATTGATAAAAAAACTTGCAGATAGTGGTATGACGATGGTTATTGTAACCCATGAAATGGGATTTGCACGTGAAGTAGCAACAAAAATTCTGTTCATGGATGAAGGACAAATTAAAGAGCAAAGCCCACCGGATCAGTTCTTCTCAAACCCAACACATCCTAGAGCAAAAGAGTTTTTATCAAAAGTATTATAAAACGATTACAAATTTCGTTCTGCCTTGTTTAGCATTTGAACTAATGATATAATGGGGATAATAATGACAAATCAGAAAGGAATGGACAAAAGGATGAATGGATTAAAACGATTATTAACATTGTTGCTTGTCGTTAGTTTGACTATATCAAGTTTGACAACTTCTTTTGGTGCGACGTCGACGCCAAACATTAGTATAGAAGGAAAAGCGCAAATATTAAATACACTAGGAATACTTCGAGGAACAGGGACGGGGTATAACCTGGAAGGTAAACTTAAACGTAGTGAAGCGGCTACGTTTATTGTGCGTTTTTTAGGTGTTGAAAAAGAGGTACTTGCAGAAAGAACAGAATACAGTAATACCAACTATAGTGATGTTGCAGCAACTCAATGGTATGCTCCATATGTGGGATATTGTGATGAAGAAGGTATTATTAATGGGTACTCTGATGGAAGCTTTAAACCGGAAGCTTACTTAAGCGAAAAAGCCTTTTTGAAAATGATACTGGTAGTTTTAGGTTATGAATATGATAAGGACTTTGACTGGAATAGTGTCTATTATATGGCCTATACAAAAGGGGTTGTCCTTGATGATGACTATCGATATCGTGCAACGGACAATACGAATTATACGCGTGGTGATGTTGTTGAAACACTACATAGATCTATGCAGATTGAACACAAAAGAACTGGCGATCAGATGATTGAAACCTTTATTGAAAAAGAACTTATCAGTGAAGAACAAGCTAAAAAATTATTGTTAATGAAAGATACAGTAGATACAGAAATCGAGAAAATTGTTGCTCAAGAAGATGATGAAATTTTGGTGACGTTTAATGAACCCATCAAAGATCTTGAAGAAGATCAGATTACAATTTATCTGTCGGATGATGATGAAAAGCATCTCGAAGTTGACTCGGTTTCAGATCGTGGTGATAACACATATCGTATTCGATTAAAAGATTTACAAGAAATTGAAGAAGAATATACACTTGTGATTGCAGAAGTTTTTGATGCATATGGTAATCGTAATAACTATAGCTTGAAAAAAGAATTCCTGGGACATCGTCCAGATAATCTAGAGTCCGATTTCTTTAGAATTAGTAAAGTTGAGCAAGTAAGTAACAATGTTATTTATGTGTATTTTACGCATCCGATTAATAGTAATGCCTATCAGCCAAAGTATTATAACATCTATGAAGGAACAAAGCTTTTAATTGAAGGTGACGTAACAACAATGCAAATCAACCAATTAGCGGGAGCTAAAAATGGTGTGTCCATTTACTTGAAAAACTATATCTTTAAAGAAGAAGATATGTTTAAATTAAGTATTGATAGTGGCTTGACAAGTAGCTATGGGGTTCAACTCAATGATGGAAAAGGCGATTCAGTTACTTTTGAATCCGAAGTCGATGAAAATGAGCGCTTTGAACTTAAAGATATCGAAACCCTAAATGACTATACCATTATGCTTGAGTTTAACAAGGTACTTAATCCTGTAATTGCAGAGCAAGTATTTAGTTACTACTTAATGTTTGACGATGAATATCCAATTCGTATCACAAAAGCAGAAGTGGTTGAAAATGGGAATGTAGTATACTTAACCACTCAAGAGCGTATGTTTGATAACGATGAATTCACACTGATGATTAATCATATTACAGACACGACAAAGCAATTTGCAATTACTGAACGTGAATATGATTTTAAAGCGGATATTGATTTTGATGATGATCTTGATATCAAGAGTGTTAGTATTATTGATGGCAATACCATCAAAGTAAAATTTGACCGTGTTCTTGGACATGAATCTGCATCTGACCCAGATAACTATGTAATATGGGGAACGACGGAGACAGACTATACCGGACGTCCAATTGCGGCATATCATGAAGTCGGTAGTCAGGAAGTCAAGTTGTTCTTAGATGAAGATGACGCACTTGAAGATAGAGACCGATATGAGCTTGTTATTGTTGGAACGCTTAAAGATGCGGTGGGCAATAGTTATAAACGTGTTGATGATTATAATTTCAGACACAATCGAAGTGACGTAACAGCAACCTATATCTCAAAGGCGACAACGATTGGAAGCGATTCCATTAAAGTTGAATTCAATAAAGAGATTGCATTGGATATACCCAATATTTTGAATACAAACTATACATTATACTATTATGACAATGGTATAAAGATTGAAAAAGTTCCGACGCATGTAACATACTCCAATCCATTAACAATGGTTATGAAATTCGATTCTCTTGATTTAGATAATGAATATGAACTTACATTTGACGAGTTGGTCAATTATGGAGGCATCCGTACGACGAATAAGAATGATGGATATTCAGTAGAAGTTGAAATTGGTAAGTAAAGGGTATCGAGAGGAGAAGTTATGACCGAAAAAGATCAAAAGATCGCAGTGCTTATTGACGCAGATAATGTGTCAGATAAATATATCAAATACATTTTTGACGAAATATCCAATCATGGGACCCCGACAATTAAACGCATATATGGCGATTGGACAAAACCGAATCTTGGATCATGGAAAACAATACTTCTAGACTATTCGATTACACCGATTCAACAATATAGTTATACTGTAGGGAAAAATTCAACAGATGCAGCACTTATCATTGATGCAATGGATATACTTTATTCAGGTAATGTGGATGGATTTTGCATTGTATCGAGCGATAGTGATTTTACACGATTAGCTTCAAGATTAAGAGAAGCAGCGATGTATGTAATCGGTATGGGCGAACGAAAAACGCCCAAGCCGTTTATATCGGCCTGTGAAAAGTTCAAATATCTTGAAGTCTTGGCGAAGGAGCCGGTTAGTTCAGAGGTGCATAATCACAAGCACAATCATTCGACAAAAGATAAAAGTGGTTTTGCGGATATTAAAGGGCTGACACGTACTGTGCGACAGATTGTCTCTGATTGTTCAGATGAAGAAGGCTGGGCGTATCTTGGAGAAGTAGGAACGCGGCTGAATAAACGTTACCCGGACTTTGACGTTCGAAACTATGGACATACAAAGTTAAAACCTTTAATTCAGTCACTTAACCGTTTTGAACTCCAGTCCCAAAAGACAAGCAATCCAAGAGTAACGCATTATTACCTTCGTAACAAATGATATAAAAAGAGCTGATGCATTTGCATCAGCTCTTTTTTCATGTGCTATTTTATTTTGGTATTAAGTTGCTTAGAATTTTGGAATAACAGCACCTTCATAAGTTGTTTCAATAAAATTCTTTACAGTATCGCTTTGAAGAGCCTTAACAAGGGCTTGAATTTTTTCGCTGTCTTGAGTCCCTTCTTTTACGGCAATAATATTTCCAAAAGTTTCTGCTGCAGTGGAATCTTTGTCCTCAACGGCAAGTGCATCCGTTCCAACGCTTAGACCTGCATCAATAGCATAGTTTCCATTAATGACAGCCATATCAACATCTTGGAGAGAACGGGTTAATTGTGCTGCTTCAATTTCAAGAATGTCAATATTTTTTGGATTATCAACAATATTATTAATTGTTGCGTTTAAGCCAACGCCTTCTGTTAAGGTGATAAGACCTTGATCTTGAAGTAAGAGTAAAGCACGAGCTTCGTTAGTTGCATCGTTAGGAACAGCGATTTGAGAACCATCAGCTAAAGCATCAATTGTATCTGTTTTTCCAGGATATAGACCAAAGGGCTCATAGTGAATAATAGCTGCTGAAATGAGTTGTGCTTCATTTTCTGCATTGTATTGATCTAGATAAGGTTGATGTTGGAAAAAGTTAGCGTCAAGATCGCCGGAATCAAGGGCAACATTTGGCTGTACATAGTCTGTATACTCTATAATTTCAAGAGTATATCCATCAGCTTCAAGTTGATCTTTCACTTGCTCAAGGATTTCAGCGTGGGGTTTTGGAGTTGCACCGATTTTGATGACTTTGTCAGAGCTGTCGCCTTGACCACATCCTGCTAGAATTAAGATAAATAGTGACAAAAATGCTGCAATGCTTAGTGTTTTTTTCATGTAATAACCTCCTAATATTTAATTACTGTGATCTATATGTTTTTTCCACTTGGCACCAATTTCTTGAATAACTTGAACAATGATGACAAGAATGACAACGGTAATAATCATAAGTTCTGTTTCATAGCGATAATATCCATAGCGAATGGCGATATCACCTAAGCCACCACCGCCGACAAATCCCGCCATAGCAGAATATGCTAAAATAGTTGTTACGGCAATGGCACTGCCTAAAGCAAGTGAGGGCAATGCTTCAGGAATTAAAACTTTAAAAATAATATGCTTTGTATTGGCGCCCATGGATTGAGCGGCTTCGATAACACCGGAGTCGACTTCTTTTAAGGAACTTTCAACAAGGCGAGCAATATATGGTGCAGAAGCAATGGTTAATGGAACAATAACTGCCGTAGGTCCGATGGTGGTCCCAACGATAAAACGTGTGACAGGCATGACCCAAATTAGTAGAATAATAAAAGGAATCGAACGTAATAAGTTGACAATCAGTCCGACCACTTTGTTTAACAAAGGCATAGGAACAATTCCGTCGGTATCGGTAATCACGAGTAAGATACCCGTTGGTAGTCCAATAGCATAAGCAATCAATGATGAGACAAACGTCATATATAATGTCTCGAAAATTCCCATAGCGAGCATTTCAAGAACAACGCGATCAAAGGACATGGTCTTTTACCTCCTCATAAGATATTTTATTGGAATCGAGATAGCTAAAAATGCGGTTTCGGTTACGTTCCTGGTCAGGAAGCTGAATAATCATTTGCCCGAAAGCTTTTCCATCAATATCTTTGGTATCAGCAAAAAGGATGTTGACGCTTGTTTTACATTCGAGAATCATATTTGAGATGATGGGTTCAAAGGAAGTGCGTCCGTCAAAGATAATTCGACACTTATGCTCACCTACGAATGTATCAATATGTGTTTCATCAGAGAAAATAAGCTGGCGTGCAACTTTGGACTTAGGCTTTATAAAAATATCTTCCACTTCGCCCATTTCAACAATACGGCTTTGATCCATAATGGCAACTCGATGACATATTTCTTCGATAACATTCATCTCGTGCGTGATAATAATGACAGTAATACCCAAGTCCTTATTAATCTTTTTAAGCAAAGCAAGGATGGACTTTGTTGTCGTAGGATCAAGAGCGCTTGTTGCTTCATCACACAACAGAACATCTGGGTTTGTAGCAAGTGCTCTTGCAATGGCAACCCGTTGTTTTTGTCCTCCGGATAATTGTGCGGGATATGCTTTGGCTTTATCACTAAGACCGACAATGTCTAAAAGTTCAAAGGCCCGCTTTTTTGCTTGCTTTCTATCAATACCTGCAATTTCCATTGGGAAGCAAATATTTTCAATGGTATTTCGCTGCATCAATAAGTTGAATTGCTGGAAAATCATCCCCATGGATTGACGAACTTTCAGTAGATTTTGCTTGGGCATGGTTTCTAAGTTAAGACCATTAAAAATTACAGAGCCGGAGGTTGGTTGTTCTAAAAGGTTAATGCATCGAACGAGTGTACTTTTTCCTGCGCCACTTAACCCGATAATTCCAAAAATCTCTCCTTTTGAAATAGAAACATTAATATCGTTTAACGCTTCAACAATACCATCCTTGGTTTCGAAAGTTTTTCGAAGGTCTTTGAGTTGAATAATAGGTGCACTTTGATTCAAAAAATCACCTCAATCTAAATTTATAGTTGATAGGCATCTCATGAGAAATTTTACAGTTAAACTATAAAATCATATTAAAAATATATGTGAGATAGGTTGGTAAGATAATATCAGATTATAGCAAAGATGTCAACGTAGTTTTTAAGGTTGCAAAGGATTGGGTATATTGTCGGATAATACTCCCAAAACCTTTGTGCTACAATAAAATAGGAGATATGGCTTAATGGGCGGTATAAGGAAGGGGAAAAAACCATGAAAAAAAATATAATAATTATGTTATGTGGGTTAGTATTTTTATTGACTGCGTGCAACATGTCGCAAAAATCGACAGATGAGACACCGGATGTAGATTCGACACAAACGGTGACAGATGCTTCACAAGAACAGCAAGAGCAGCAACAGCAAGAAGATCAGGCGATGGAGGATGACAATAATACCCAAGAAGTAGCGGATGAAGATGTAGAGATGGATTCAGGTCTTGATGCATCGCTTTCTGGATATGACTTACTTCAGTCCATCGATGTGACTCCGAATGAAAAATTGTATATTGAAGCAACAACACAGGTCGAAGGTATGGAGTACGTTACGAAGATGACATTGTATGAAGAGAGTATGCGCGTAGAAACAGAAGATGAACAAGGGCTAAACCTGATGATTTATAATAGTAGCGAAGGCGCCACATATATGTACAACACTCTAAGTGGACAAGGCATGGTGTATTATGATGATAATAGCGAGTTATTCGATACCGATGTATGGAATGATGATGAGCAGATGAATTTTGATGTTGATTTTGAGGCTTCGTATTTTGAAGATATCGAAGGGTTAACTAAAGCAGAGTTGACAACTTTAGACGGCATGGAAGTGTTATATATGGAGATTGTTATGGAGATGGGGGAAGAGGATTATGTAAGTAAGGAATGGATTTCAACAAAATATTGGTATCCTCTTAAAACAGAAGTTTATTTTGGAGATACACTGACTTCAACATATTATGTGACCACTATAACCGATGATTTTGTTGTAGATGAGACCACCTTTTCACCACCAAAAGACATAGAATTTATGGATGTAAATCAGCTCTATGAACAATACGATTTAGAGGAGATTGAAGGCGTAGGCTGAGAACTACCTATATTAAAAAAGTCGCTGTGAAGCGACTTTTTTTCTGAATGATGTTATAATGGAATCTATATCATGACACAACTTAAGGAGAAAATTATGAAGAAAAAGACCGTTATAGCAATTTTACTCTTGTTATTCATCAGTATAAATAGTTTGACATTACAAGCCCGGGAATATGGCGATTTGATAATGCCATCCAAAATCGAAGTGTTGTATCAGTACCATCACAATCCATTTCAAATACGCAGTCAGGCGTCGACACGTTATGTTATTGAGCCAACGGTAGGTTATATCTATACAATAGGACAACTTGAGCAGCAAGAGCTTTTAGAAGCGCACAATGTAATAAAAATGACGAGACGTTTAGTGGGGTTGCCGGGAGATGTCCAAATGGATGAACAACTGAACTTAACGGCGCAATATGCAAGCTATATTAACATGTTAAATGCAACGATCAGTCATTACCCGTCCAAACCGAATCTGGTATCGGACGAAGCCTATGCGATTGGAAAAGAAGGGTCTGCAAAATCAAACCTTGCGGCAGGTTTTCGGACGATTTCAGATAGTATTCTTTGGGGATATCTCCAAGATGATGATATATATAATTTGGCAGATGTTGGCCATCGACGATGGCTGTTGAATCCTCAATTACAAAACATAGGGTTTGGCTACGTAGATACGTTGGTCGATTCAAGTTACAATGGCTTTACTGCAACATATGTATTTGATCGCTCCAGAAAAGAAACCATTGATTATCCTTTTATTGCATGGCCCGCAGCCGGAAATATGCCTGTTGAATTCATGAAAACGTCTACGCCTTGGAGCATTAATTTGGGAGTGGAATATGAACAACCAATAAAAGAAAATATACGCATAGAGCTAACGCATGCACAAAGCGGCAAAGTCTATCGTTTTGATGCAGAGACCAACAGTGATCCAAGCGAAGCTTCCAACACGGATTTTTTTACGACAGAAAATAGTCGTTATGGTCTTGAAAAAACACTTATCTTTCGACCAAAATTGGATGAAGTTAAGTATGCACCAGGAGACCTGTTTTATGTAGAGGTCCTTGGAATAGACATAAAAGGTGAAGAGGTTCCTATATCCTATGAAGTAAAACTGTTTGAGTTAAATGACCAACCATCGGTTTGGGCGTTTGAAGAACTAGTTGAAGCGGATAAGGCGAATCTCATTCCAGAGATGTTGATGGAGGCCTATTCAGAAGATATTAGCCGCATTGACTTTACACGGTTACTGATTCATGGACTGATGCAATATACTGGACAGACGTATAATGAGCTTTATGAGACGGTTGATGTCGTGGATACGGAGTTTAAAGATACAACTGATCTAGATGTGCAGCTTGCAGCAAGACTTGGCATTGTCAATGGAGTAGGCGACAATCGCTTTAATCCGACAGGCGGTATTTTGCGTCAAGAGGCTGCGACCATGCTTTATCGTGCTGGACAGTATCTTGAGATTGAAGCGGTGCAGGACGTTCAGGAATTTAGTGATGCCGATAAAATTCCAGATTGGGCAAAGGCTTCGGTTGATTATGTTACAAATATCACAGATGCAACCCAGGGGAAAAAGGTGATGGAAGGGGTTGGCAATCAAATGTTTGCGCCCGACCGTTCTTACACCCGTGAACAAGCAATGATTACGGTAAAGCGATTACTTAACAGAAGTTAGGCGTAAAAGTAATGTAGATAAGAGAGGAAATATTATGCGGATTATTCATACAGGGGATTGGCACATCGGAAAATTAGTTCACGGGGTTCATATGACAAAAGATCAACGCCATATCCTAGAGCAATTTATACAATACGTCAAACAGCAACGACCGGATGTTATTATCATATCCGGTGATTTATATGATCGTTCAGTTCCTCCCACAGAAGCAGTGGAACTTCTTGATGATGTGCTAAGTACATTAGTGGTCACTTTGCAAATAAAAGTTATTGCTATTGCCGGTAATCATGATAGTCCGGATCGATTGAGCTTTGCCACGAAAATGTTGCAAAAAAATGGAGTGTATATCTGTGGAAAGCTAACCAAGGAGATTGAGCCTATTGTTTTAGAGGATGAAAGCGGCGAGGTCTTTTTTTATCCGATACCCTATGCAGAACCGGCAGTAGTGCGCGAGCTATATCAAGATAGTACTATTCGTACACATGATGATGCCATGTATCATATATTACATTCGATTAAAGAAGGATTAAGCGAAGAAAAAAGAACAGTCTGCATCGCCCATGGCTATGTTGCAGGGACACAGGCGCTATATACCTCTGAATCAGAACGACTATTAAGTATTGGCGGAAGTGAGTCTGTTGAGGTGGACTATTTTAAGTCGTTTAATTATGTGGCGCTTGGCCATCTTCATCAGCCTCAAAAGGTTAAGTATCCCCATATAAGGTATGCAGGTTCCTTAATGAAGTATTCTTTTTCAGAAGCCACCCAATCCAAATCGATAACGCTTGTCGAGATGGATGCAGATGGGCAGTGCAATACCCAGGAAGTTCATTTTGAACCGTTGAGGGATATGCGCTGTATACGTGGAGAATTAGCAAAGCTGATTCAACCGAGTGTGTATGAAGGAACCAATACCCACGACTATATTATGGCGGTATTGACAGATCGTGGTGAACTCATCGATGCTATGGAAAAACTGCGACAAGTGTATCCTAATACTTTACGTCTTGAACGTGAGATACTCCGTGAAGAAAATGAAAATCAGCGTACATCTGCAGGAGATCAATTTGTGCAAAAAAATCCTGTCGAGCTTTTTAAAGAGTTTTATACCAATGTGTCCGGTCAATTATTTGATGAACAAAGGAGCGCATGTATAGAGGATGTATTTAATGACGTTCTTGAGAAAGAGAGGCGAAAATAATGCGACCGATTCAATTGGTAATGCAAGCGTTTGGTCCGTATAGTAAAAGAGAGACGATTGATTTTGGGAAAATTGGGAAAAGCAGTTTATTCCTTATTACCGGTCCGACAGGATCCGGTAAGACAACTATCTTTGACGCCATATGCTTTGCGTTATATGGCGAGACGAGTGGCAATGTTCGGGCGCCGGAGCAGTTGCGCAGTCAGTTCGCAGATTCCGGGATGATGACAGAAGTTGAACTGGTCTTTGAACTAAAAAAGATCGTCTATCATATTCACCGGATTCCAAAGCAACCAAAGCCGAAAACTCGTGGGGATGGTTTTACAGAGCAAAAGTCAGAAGCCACTTTAATTGTCGATACGAAAGGTGAGCGAAAAGTATATACAGGCGTTATGAGCGTTAACGAGATGGTTGAGACCATTATCGGTATTAATGCAGAACAATTTCGTCAAATTATGATGATTCCCCAAGGGGAGTTTCAACGGCTGCTCATTGCAGATAGCCAAGAACGAGAAAAAGTGCTGCGTAAACTGTTTGATACCCATATGTATCGATTATTTCAGTTAAACATTGATGAACGTTCAAAAAATCTCTATGGGCAAGTCAAAACAATGCAACAACTTCGTGAACATGAGCTTAAACGCATAGAATGTGATAAAGAGAGCCGACTTTACGAATATTTGCAGCAAAAACCACTGGGGATAGCTACCATTATCCAAACAACCCAGCAAGTGATTCAAGAGGACAAGGAAGACATACACGCAGATCATCAAAGTATTCAAAACATCGATAAGACTATAGAGCAGACAATCCAAAAAAGAGAACATGCGAATAAAGTTAATGAAAAGTTATTGCAACTAGAGCGTGTATCCAAACAGTGGGAAGACCTTGATAAGCAACAAGAGGCGATACGTCTTCTTGAAGGTGACCTACAGCAGGGAAAAAAAGCCGCTGGCATAGAGCCATTAAAAAATCACTGGGAACAGCGAAAAGATGAAGTCAAGACGTTGGAGCAGATGAGAGAAAACCTAGCGGACCAAAAAAAGCAGGTGGATAAAACATTTAGTGGGATTGAGAATGCGTTAAAAGAACTACAGTCTGACCAAAGAAAAGAAAAAACAGAGCTCCTTAAACAAGAACAAAGACAGTTGCAAGAATACATGGAACGCATTGATCAATATCACAAGGTCAAAAATGAAGTGAGTGCAAGTGAACAAGCTCTTGTGCAATTGGAGAAGCAAAAAAAAGAAAGTGAAGCAATCTATTCGAAGAACAAGGAAAGCATCAAAACATTAAATATAGAAAAAGATAATGGCGCCAAAGCAAAACTCAAACTTTTGGAACATAAAGAAGTGCTTTTGGAGACAAGAACTTATACAAAAGGGTATTCAAAGGCCAAAAAATGGCTTTTATTAAAGGTAGAGGCCAAAGAGGCCTATACTAAAGTTTCGGAGCAATTTTCTCAGGTAACAAAGAACATGAAGCATGCACAGCATACGTATAAAAAAATCCGAATGGAATTTATGCTAAATCAAGCAGCACTTCTTGCCAGCGAGCTTGAAGAGGGCATGCCATGTCCTGTCTGCGGATCGACAGAGCATCCTAATATGGTGATGTCGACAACAAACCTAGTAACACAAGAGCAGCTTAATAGTGCTGAACAGGTATATGAAAAACTACGAGGGCAATGTCAGGAGCTTGAACAAACATGTACAACAAAAAAAGAGCAGTTAAAACAATGGCAAGAAAAACTACAGGCGCTTTTTGAAGAAGAGTTGCAGACCCAAATGATGGAGCTTAATCAAGTCGAGCATGAGCTTATATGCTTGGAAAAAAAGCAAAAACAATTGGAAGCAGAATGTGAAGTACAGGAAAAAGTGATTGAGCAAAGCGCTCTTCATGAAGAAAAAATCCAAGAGATTGAACAAAGCCAAGTACAATTAGAAGAAAAGCTAGAGCGCATTCAACAGCAGTGGATTGAGGCAGGACAAATCTATACAGAACGAAAAACGATTTTTAATGGGATCTGTGAACAGTTGCCTCAAGAGTATCGAGATAAAGCAAAACTAAATAAAGCCTTAGAATCAGTGACCGGACGTATAGAAAAGCAAGAACAGCAATTACGGACGTGTCTAGAGAGCTATGAACAGACAAAAGAGGAATTGAACCGTCTTCAAACAACAATAGTTGAACACGAAAAACGATTTATGGCTGCCTGCTCATATCAGGATAAGACGTATGAAGAACTTTTAGAAGCCCTGAATACGCAAGGATTTGAGACACTAGATGCTTTACAAGAGGCTAAACTATCCGCTCAAGAGATGGAGCAGATGCAACACCAACTTGATAGTTACATTCAGCAAAAACATGCTCTACATGTGCAAAAAAATAACCTTGAAGAGGAAATGAAAGGAATAAATATTATTGATTTAGCAGTGTTTGAAGAGCGATTGACTGAGCTAAAAGCCCAAAGGGATAAGGTCAATCAACACTTAAGTCAAAAAAAATATCGCTATGAACATAATCAAAAAATCATTGATGGTGTGTTAGAGTTGCAGGCACAGATGGAAACTCAAGAAGCACAATATGCAGTGCTGGGGGATTTGGCGCAAGTAGCCCAAGGTAACAATCCATTACGTATCTCTTTTGAGCGTTATGTATTGGCGGCGTTTTTGGAAGATGTACTTATCGCTGCAAATACGCGATTGGCAAAAATGACCTTTGGACGATATGTTCTTTATCGTTCAGATGACCTAGAACGTAAAAATCGACAAAGTGGTCTGGAACTACAAGTATTTGACAACTATACAGGCAAGATGCGCCATGTAAAAACGTTGTCCGGAGGTGAAAGCTTTAAAACGTCATTAGCCATGGCCTTAGGATTATCCGATGTAGTGCAATCCTATAGCGGAGGGATTCAACTTGATACAATGTTTGTTGATGAAGGGTTTGGAACGTTAGACCAAGAATCCTTAGATAGCGCAATTAATTGCCTGATAGATCTGCAAAAAAGTGGACGCTTGATTGGTATTATATCTCATGTACAAGAATTAAAAGAACGTATTGAACATCGTCTAGAAATCTATGCATCGCAAACGGGGAGCCATGCAGAATTTGTATAAAATTTTGTTGTTGTATATTGCGATACGAATTAAACAATATTGTAACCGAGAAGACAACTTTCTCTATTTTAAAGAATGTGTTGACTTCCTATAATAATAGATGTAAATCATTCATGTAAATCTATTTATTTAAGGAGGGGCAACATGTTAAGTTTGAAATGGAAGAAAGTTGTTACTTTATTACTCGTTATGTCAATGATTATTGCTATGACAGGATGTGGAAGTGACGGGGAGACTGAAGAAGCAACAAACAATGGAAGTGCGCAAACAGATAATACAGACGCATCGACAGACAATGAAGAAACTTCAGAAGAAAATGCAGCGACAGAGACTGCCAGTGAGGGAAATGTATTAAGAATATATGCGTGGAATGAAGAGTTTCAGAGTCGATTTAATGACTATTTTGCAGCGCAAGGTGGGGTGCCAGATGACATCAATGTAGAATGGGTCATTACACCTAATGCGGACAACGCCTATCAAAACAAGCTGGATCAAGACTTGTTGAACCAGGAAAATGCAGATGAACCCATTGATATTTTCTTGATTGAAGCCGATTATGCACTAAAATATGTAGATAGCGAATATACATTAGATGTTATTGAAGATATTGGGTTAACAAAAGAGGAGCTGGCTGATCAGTATACATATACTCAAGATATAGCAACCGATGCAGACGGAAAGCTAAAAGGTGTAACATGGCAGGCGACACCGGGGTTATTTGCCTATAGACGCTCCATAGCAAAAGAAGTTCTTGGAACAGATGAGGTACAAGCTGTACAACAGCATCTTAGCGATTGGGATAAATTTGATGAAGTGGCGCAAATGGCATCTGAAAAAGGATATAAAATGCTATCAGGCTATGATGATGCATATCGTACTTTTTCTAACAATGTTGTAGCTCCTTGGGTTGATACAGATGGAAAAATTGTTATTGATGACAATCTTATGCGTTGGGTTGATCAGACAAAAGAGTACACAGAAAAAGGCTACAATAATCAGACATCCTTATGGAGCGATGGATGGGCAGCAGACCAAGGTCCAGATGGTGATGTTTTTGGGTTCTTTTATTCAACATGGGGCATCAACTTTACATTACTAGGAAATGCTTTGGCAACACCTGAATCCGAAGGTGGAAAGCTTGAAGTGGGCAACGGGATCTTTGGCGACTGGGCTGTGACGGAAGGACCGGAAAGCTATTATTGGGGTGGTACATGGATTTGTGCGGCCAAAGGAACGGATAATGTGAGTTTGGTTCGAGAGGTTATGCGAACATTAACTGCAGATGCAGCAACGATGAAGCAAATCACTGAAGACACTCAAGATTATACCAATAATGAAGTGGCAATGATGGAACTTGCCAATAGCGATTTCCAATCGGATTTTCTTGGAGGACAAAATCATATCGCCTTGTTTGCCGCAGCAGCGCCAAGAATAGATATGAGTAATATCTCAAAATACGATCAAGGACTCAATGAAGAATTTCAGGAAGCGTTTAAAGATTATTTTGACGGTGCAGTAACAAAAGATGAAGCGTTAGATAATTTCTATACAGCAGCAATTGAAAAATATCCAAACCTTACACGATAAGCATTGTGTGGATGGGGGTATATGGGGCGCAGTATGTGCCCCATATTTATCGCAGGAAGGAACAAGGACAGAGGTGAAATATGAACATGATTAAGGCAACGTCAAAAAAAAGAAAAACATCCATAAGTTACGCAAAATGGGGATATTTATTTATTGCACCATTTTTCCTTACATTTGCTGTTTTTCAACTGTACCCATTAATGACGACTTTTTATAATAGTTTTTTTGAAAATTATCGTATCGGGCTCGAACATGTCGGACCGAATTTTGTTGGTCTGGATAATTATAAGCAAGTGCTCATAGAAGGTGATTTGCCAAAATATTTTGGCAATACGGCATATATTTGGATATTGGGGTTTATCCCTCAGATTGTTGTATCCTTGCTGTTGGCGTCTTGGTTTACCGATTTACGCTTGAAACTTAAAGCGCAAGGTTTTTTCAAAACGATTATTTATATGCCGAATCTGATTATGGCGGCGGCTTTTTCGATGTTGTTTTTTACGCTGTTTTCAGATAATGGACCCATTAATGATATTTTAATGCATCTTGGGCGTCATGAACCCTTTAGGTTTTTATCCTATGCAGGGAGTACTCGAGGACTTATCGCGTTGATGAATTTTCTCATGTGGTTTGGAAATACAACAATTTTATTGATGGCAGCCATTATGGGTATAGATACAGCAATGTTTGAATCTGCACAAATTGATGGGGCTAATTCATGGCAGATTTTTACAAAAATCACATTGCCATTAATTATGCCGATTCTTGTTTTTGTAATTATTACATCACTTATTGGTGGAATTCAGATGTTTGATGTACCACAAATCTTGACGGATGGATCAGGTGGTCCGAATCGAAGTACAATGACGTTAATCATGTACTTGAACAAACATCTTTATAGCAAGAATTTTGGATTGGCAGGTGCTGTGTCAGTGCTTCTTTTTGGTATTACTGCAGTGTTAAGTTTTGGTGTCTTTAAAGTATTGCTAAAAGATAAGCAAGGGGGGAGAGAATAATGGCAAAAACAAGAACTATAGGAGAAGAGACGATTTTACATTTGCGTATTCGACAAACCTTTGCATATATTTTTCTTGGAATACTGACTTTTGCTTGTTTGTTTCCATTTTATATTCTGATTGTGAATTCTACACGTGCGCATCCACAGATTCAAAAAGGGTTTTCTTTTTGGATAGGCCAGTCCTTTGTTAATAATTTGCGCAATGTGCTATCGAATGAAAATTTGCCTGTCATTCGCGGTGTTTTAAACAGCTTGTTTATCTCATCCATGAGCGCTTTGTTTTCAACTTATTTTTCAGCGCTGACAGCTTTTGGTATTCATGCATATGATTTTCGGTTTAAAAAGGCGCTATTTTCTTTTATCTTAATGATTATGATGGTACCGGTTCAAGTCAGTACATTAGGCTTTATTCAGCTTATGAATACTTTTCATTTGATGGACACCTATTTTCCTTTGATTGTTCCGACTATTGCAGCTCCCGCAGTATTTTTTTTCATGAAGCAATATATGGAAAGCATCTTGCCGGTGGCGATTGTTGAAGCGGCAAGAATCGATGGGGCGCATGAATTTTATACATTTAATAAAATTGTATTGCCCATTATGAAACCGGCAATGGCGGTTCAGGGTATATTTGCTTTTGTTACTGCGTGGAATAATTTTTTCTTACCCGCGCTGATTATTGAGACAAAGGAGAAAAAAACTTTGCCGATTTTAATTTCGCAGTTGCGAAGTGCAGATTTTTTAAGATTTGACATGGGACAAGTATATATTCTAATTACCATCGCGATTATACCGGTGGCGATTGTATACCTGTTTTTATCAAAATTTATTATTCAAGGGATTGCCATGGGAAGTGTCAAAGGATAATAGTTATGCTATAATTAAGATGATTTGCATAAGTGAATCATCTTATATTTTTAGAAAAATCAAGAGAGGATGACGGGATGAATAAGAAGAATTGGATGATTGTAAGCAGCATTTTTTTGTTATTCATGGTGATGCTTATTTTACTTTTATCAAGATACCAGCCTGAAGAGGCACACAATCCATTAGGAGAACCTTCGGAAGCCGTCACGCTTGATTTTACCAGCAGTTGGGCGGGGTATGATGCCAATGCACTTCCGTTACAAGAAGTATTGCAACGTTATGAAGAGAATAATAAGGCAATAGAAATTGTCAATAAATCAATGGTAGGAGAAGATTTTTTATTTACCTTAAAGACCGACTTTGCATCGGGCAATGAACCGGATGTGTTTGGTCTGTGGCCGGGGTCAGATTTTGATGTTTTGGTCGAACAAGGAAAAGTGGCGGATTTAACTGAACTTATGCAAGATAATCCGGAGTGGTTTAATCGCTTTCGAGAAGATACATGGAAATATGTAACCGTGAATGACCGAATATATGGATTACCTTTTGAAATCATATATGAAGGTCTATTTCTTAATCGGGATATGTTCGAAGAGTATAATGTCCCGATTCCAAGTACATATGAAGAACTTTTATTTGCTGTTGAAATATTTCGTCGTAATGACATTATTCCCATTGCCTACAACGCGACGCCTGAGGGCAGCTATATCTATCAAAATATTGTGATGAAACTTGGTGGTAAAGAAGAGGTGGAAGACCCTTTTGATAAGGAAGGAAAGCTTAAATCCAGCTTTTTAGAGGGACTTTATGTTATGAAGGAACTTTATGATGCAGGGGCATTTCCAGAACAAGCATTTTTGATGGATGATAAGACGCGTAATGATCTTTTTATACAGAAAAAGGCGGCGATGATTGTACAGGGGTCTTGGCTGATTGGGGAGGAAGGAATTGATGCCGATGACAAGTCGATTGAGATTATTCCCTTTCCTGCATTTGCCCATGGCAAGGCAGATCCAAGTGCGATTATCTATGGATGTGGCAATGGTATCTTTCATATTAGCCAAAATGCGTGGGAAGATGAACAACTTCGTGGTCATGCCATCGACTTACTAGATACATTGACATCGGTGGAGTCGGCAGTGATATTTAGTGCCTCCGGTGGATTCATTAGCAATGTAGAGATTCCTAAGCAACAGATGAATTCCTCAACGATTTATGGAAAAGGTGAGCGCTTGATAAAGGATGCTACGCAGCTTATAGGACCTACAGACAGCTTTATTGATCGTAATCTGTGGGAAAATATTTTGATTGATCAGTTTCCGGATATCTTGCAAGGCAATATCTCACCAGAATTTGTCTTAAAGCGTATTGAAGAGAAAATGAAAGGAAGACCATAATGCTCAAAATCATACCCAAAGGCATGCAATTGTTAAAAAGCTTTTCAATTCAGCAGCGCTTATTACTTCTTTTTTCAATACAAATATTAATTCCCTTGCTGTTTATGGGCACGATGCTTTATAGAACCAGTCGTAATATCATTCAGAATAAATCCATTGATTATACCCAAGATTTGCTGACAATGGTAGAACTTCGGCTCAACGATTTTTCTAACAACGTTAAAGTTGCGTCTCAAGATATGCTTTATGACCGAGTGATTTATAATATTTTGGCAGAAGACGCTTCAAATCAAGGGGAAAATAACGGAGCCGATATAACGCAATATGAAGAAATCAATAGTGTGAATAATATTTTGCGAAAGGCTTGCCTTTCGAGGGAAGAGATTCAGTCCATCGCACTGATTTCGAATCATCAAACGTATTATACCTATGACTCTAATATTGGGCGGGCAAGCATCGAACAGCTTCTTCCCTACGAAAAGATGAAAGCAGTTGCGTTAGAAGCTGGTGGCGAAGCGGTATGGTTTTTGGATTTAGATGCTAAAGGCGAAGTGAAAAATCTATATGTGACCCGCAGTATTTATGATATCTCGAATTATCAAGAAATTGGGCTTATGGCGATTCTTATTCGACGTGAAGCCCTTGAACGAGTGTATGGAGATTTGTCAACGGAGTTCATGCAAAGTATAGCGGTGGTTTCTAATACGGGGGAATGGATTACAGGTTCTGGTGTCGAAACGTTGGAGTTGCAACAGACATATACAGCATTGGAGTTTAAAGACTCTTCCCATGTAGTTGATGATAAGCGAGGAATTTTATTGTCGGTGAAAGAAATGAAAGAACCGAATTGGCGAATTTTAGCAGAGATATCTGTGGATAAACTTAATGAGGATTTATATGCTTTTCGCACATATTTTATTATTATTATGATTGCCACACTACTTATTTTGTCGGCACTTAGCATCTTTTTTGCCATGGATATTCTCACACCGATTAAGCGCTTAGTACATGGGATGAAAACCATGCAAGAGAGTAAAACACATGATGAGATTATTATAGATCGACAAGATGAATTGGGTTATCTTAGCCAGTGCTTTAATGACATGAGTCGGGAGATTGATATTTTGGTCAATCGTGTGTATAAAGAACAACTGACACGAAAAGAGGCAGAGATTAAAACGTTACAGGCGCAAATAAATCCACATTTTCTTTTTAATACACTCGAATCGATTAACTGGATGGCTCGATTAAATCATGTTGATGAGATTAGTGAGATGGTGACCGCTCTATCGGCACTAATGGAGGCGGGAATAGGCAAAGGAGAGGCGCTAGTCAGCCTTGAAGAAGAGATTTCTTTTGTGGATAGTTATATTTTAATTATGAAAAACCGTTATGGCGAACGGCTTGATTTTACAAAATCAATTGATGAGAGCTTGTTAAGTATTCTTGTGCCTAAACTTTTGCTACAACCTTTGGTGGAAAATGCCATCTATCATGGCGTGGATAAGTTTCGTAGACCCGGTAAGGTTGTATTGATTATTCGAAGAACGGACCAACACATTGAAATCGAGGTTTTGGATAATGGAAAGGGAATGACGGCACAAGAGATGGAAGAGTTAAATGCCAATCTTCGTGAACGCAATGATGCATATTTGTTCTCGGAAAAGTCGGGAATGGGTATTGGACTTGTCAATGTGAATCGACGTATTAAACTCTTTTATGGTGCCCAATACGGGATTCGTATTGAAAGCGTATATGAAGAGTATATGAAAGTGGTGCTGACTTTGCCGGTATCGGGGATTCAAAAAGGAGTGAAAGATTATGTTTAAGGTGCTGATTGTTGATGATGAACCTTATATCAGAAAAGGTCTTGCCAACATAATAAACTGGAAACAATATGACTGTGAAGTCTGTTCAGAAGCAGGAGATGGTGTAGAGGGTCTGGAAAAAATGCAAGAGGAACAACCCGATATTATCTTTGTGGATATTAATATGCCTGAAATCAATGGGCTTACAATGATTCGTCGTGCAAAGGAAATACTTCCTGAAAGTAAGTTTATCATTCTGACAGGATATAGAGAGTTTTCTTATTTGCAAGAGGCGATAAAGTTGGGAGCATTTGATTATATATTAAAGCCATCTAAAATCGAAGAAATTAGCGAAGTACTAAAAAAGGCTGTCATAGAGTTAAGATATGTTCGAGAAAGCGAAAAAGAACGTCAAAAACTCAAGCAAAACTTTGAAGAAAGTATTCCAATCTTAAAAGAAAAGTTGCTGTTTGATATTATCCATGGCACGCCTTTAAATTCAGGAGAACTAGAGGCGCAGCTTCAGATGTATGGTATGGATTTTTCAGAGTACGTGGTCATGATTGTTCAGATGGATGGCGAAGCAAAAAGCCAAGACCAGATTTATCAGCGACAGCTCTATCAATTTGGTATCGTCAATACAGTCGAAGATATTTTTTCGGACAGATATCGTGTCAACAAAGTCGTCCTAAATACAAAAGAGGTAGCCTTTATTGTGCAACCATTAAAAGGTGAGGGGCAGTTTATACAAAAGGTGAATGCCTATGTGGAAGATATGCAAAAGCTGATTCAAAGTTGTTTTGACTTTTCTGTCACCGTAGCCATCAGTAGTGTCGGAAAAGGTGCGAAAGCTTTAAAGGAAAAGGCAAAAGAGTGTTATGAAGGTCTTTCGTATACTTTCTATTTAGGGAAATCGTCAATTATTCTATATAAAGACTTGGACACATTTTATAAAAGCGATAATCCGTCTGAGCTAAACCAATTTGAAAAGAAGCTGATTCATGGCATCCGAACGGGTAATGAAGATAAGGTTTTTAAAATTCTAGAAGAGATTCGCCTTGAAGTAGAACAAAAACGTAATGAACCCGATCAAGTGAAGCTTTTTTATTGGAATTTAATTTATAGCATCAACCATATGCGTGTCTCCATTAAGCTTTTAGAAAAAGAACAAAAAAGTCAGGCGGACAAACTGACATCTTTGTATCATTTGATTGAGAAAAGTACCAATGTCAATGAACTCCAAGAATTACTGGAGCAAGTGGCAAAAACAATCGTAGGGCGCATTAATCAGTACAATATGAAAAATATTAATGTCATACTACAAAATGCAATAGAATACATTAACGAGAATTATCGTTTGCCCATTACGCTAAATGAATTGGCAGAACATACGTATGTCAGTACGTATTATCTAAGTCGTATGTTTTCCAAAGAGCTCGGAAAAACATTCATTGATTATCTCAATGAGGTACGTATTGAGCAAGCAAAGCAACTTCTCGTAGATGATGGCTTTAAAACCTATGAAGTCGCAGAACGTGTAGGTATTTCAGATGCCCATTATTTCTCCAAATTGTTTAAAAAATATACTGCGCTGACACCAACAGAATTCAAGCTTCAAGAAGAAAAAAAAGACTAGGCATAAAGTCCTATTGATGGTATAATTTAAGTATTAACATGCTGTTAATAGGGGGGGGAATTATGCGCGTTCATGAGAGGAAAAAGAAGTGGAATCGAAGGCTAATTAATTTTTTATGGATGGCTCTCATTTTTAACATTATAGTGACGATGATTAACATACGGCTTAATGACATCGACTTTGTACATACATTGATACTTCAAGTGGGAATACCGATTACAGTTTTTTTGATATGCATTCTATTGTTTGAATGGAATCTAAAGCAAAAGGGTGTCATTAATGACTATCTGTTGATAGTTGGCATGATGATCATCATTGCATCGTTTATGTTCTTTTATGATTCAGTCATGTCGGTCATAATTATTTTGTTTGTCTTTCCGATTTTCTTTGCTGTCTTCACCATGAAAAAACGCTTGATTTTCTTTGCTTTTGCTGCGGATATGATTACTTTTTGGGGACTCAATCTTTTATGCCCGCACTTTGACTATCTCTTACTGGATCAGATAACTTTTACATTTCTACTTATTGTTGCCTATTTCTTAGGTATCATGTTAACCAATCACTACCAAGAATTAAATAATGAGCTTCTAGAAGCTGTAAAAAATGAAAAAGAACTATTGTATAAAAAAGTATTTATGGAAAAATTGGCAAAAATTGATTTGGCAACGAATTTATATAATCATAAAACGTTACATGAATATTTGGAAAAAATCATGGAGCAGTTTAGTCGACGACCTTTTCCTCTACATGTAGCGCTTCTAGATTTAGATGACTTTAAAAAGGTTAATGACACCTATGGACATTCAGCTGGGGACCTAGTGATTGAAACGACAGCCCAGATCATTCTAGAACATATTAGTGATCATGACTTTGCATCACGTTATGGAGGCGAAGAGTTTGCTATTGTTTTTCTTGAAAAGACCCAGGAAGAATGTCTTGATATACTCGAAAAAATTAGAGCTTCCTTAGAAGCTCAAAAGTTTGATGAAATGAACAATGAAGTGATGACCTTAAGTATTGGTCTTGCAACGGAAGCGGGAGCTTTAGATAAAGACCGATTATTTAACAAAGCAGATGAATATCTTTATCACTCCAAGCGCAAAGGGAAAAACCAAATTACCTATGGCATAAGTTGTTTAAACGCTGAATAAAGGCGTCTATAGCTTCTGCGGGAGTAGCCCAAGAAGTGACTAAACGAATAGCTGAGTGATTTTGATCTATAGTTGCCCATACATAAAAATCAAAATCTTTCTTTAAAGCTTCAATGATAGTATTTGGAAGAATTGGAAAGATTTGGTTTGTAGTTGAGTTCATGAGAAAATCATATCCGCACTGTTGGATTCCATGTACAAGTTTGCCGGCCATGGTATTTGCATGTGTAGCTAAATCAAAATATAACTGGTTTTCAAACAGTGTGATAAATTGAATACCAAGTAGGCGTCCTTTGGCGAGAAGGGCGCCTTTTTGCTTAATGTGATAACGAAAATAAGCTTTGAGTTCTTGACGGGAGATAACAAGCGCTTCACCAAGTAAAGCGCCGTTTTTGGTAGCACCGATATAAAAAGCGTCAAAAAGGTAGGCAAGCGCCTCAAAAGGAACATCATTATCAACAGCCATACAGGCTGAACCTAGACGGGCACCATCCATATAAAAGAACAAGTCATGTTCGTCGCATACCCTACGAATTGCTTGAAGTTCTTGATGCGTGTAGATCGTTCCAATCTCTGTAGAATTTGAGATGTACACAAGTTTTGGATAAACCATATGTTCATCTTCATGGATGTGGATTACTTCTTCGATTTGTTTAGCAGTGAGTTTTCCGTTTTTGGTCGCTACAGTGATGACCTTATGGCCGGTAGCTTCGATTGCTCCGGTTTCATGGGTGCATACATGTCCTGTTGCAGGGGCGATAACGGCTTCGTGGGGACGCAAAAATGCAGAAATAGCCGTAAGGTTTGTCACCGTTCCACCTGCAAAGTAGTGTATATCAATAGCATCATTTTTTAAAAGTTTTTTTAGATGGGCTGTAGCCTGGGCGCAAAGTCGATCCTCGCTGTATCCATCCATTTGTTCAGCGTTAGTATGGATAAGTGCATTAAGAATTGAAGGATGGGCACCTTCACTATAATCATTTTTAAAACTATACATAATGCCTCCGTTCGATATTTTATTTTTTCAATGGTTCGTTATTAGTATATCGGTAAGTTTTAAAATATTCAAGAAAAAGCATTGATTTGTCACTTGTTTCAGCGTATACTTATTTCGGTTTAAAATATAAATATAGAAAGAAGCGAAGAAGTAAAATGTCAAAATTAAAACCAAAATTATTTTCTGTCATCAAAGGATATACGAAAAAAAATCTTGTTGATGATGTTGTTGCGGGAGTTATTGTTGCGATTATTGCCTTACCCTTATCAATAGCTCTAGGAATTGCGTCGGGTGTAAGCCCTGAAAAAGGATTGATAACTGCGATTATTGCCGGTTTTTTAATTTCCTTTTTTGGTGGGAGCCGTGTGCAAATTGGAGGACCGACAGGGGCCTTTATGGTCATTGTCTATGGGATTGTTGTAGAACATGGTGTTGAAGGATTAATTATGGCGACCATAATGGCCGGTGTAATATTAATCATTTTTGGATTAGCGCGATTTGGAAGTGTTATTAAGTTTATTCCCTATCCTATTACGACCGGTTTTACGACAGGTATTGCAGTAACAATTTTTTCCTCCCAAATGAACGATTTTTTTGGGTTAAATATTGAGGCATTGCCGGCAGAGTTTCTAGAAAAATGGCATGTTTATTTTAGCAATATACATCGTGTGGATATAACGACACTGGGTATAGGCCTTTTGGCACTACTGATTATTATCTTTTGGCCAAAAGTCACTAAAAAGGTTCCGGGAGCTTTGATTGCCATTATTATCACTGCGGCAGTCGTTCAATTTTTTGCATTGGATGTAGCGACGATTGGAACCAAGTTTGGTAATATCTCAGGAAAAATTCCACCGATTCAGATACCGCATTTTTCCTATGAGACGATGCGAGCACTTATTGCACCAGCGTTTACGATTGCAGTGCTTGGCGCTATTGAATCCCTGCTTTCAGCAGTGGTATCGGATGCAATGATTGGAAGTAAGCATCGGTCCAATATGGAACTTGTGGCACAGGGAATTGCAAACATTGGGTCTGGACTATTTGGTGGTATTCCTGCTACAGGCGCGATTGCGCGAACGGTGGCAAATATTAAAAATGGTGGACGAACACCGATTGCAGGAATGGTACATGCAATCACCTTATTGTTAATTATGCTTTTATTTATGCCGCTGGCAAAACTTATTCCGCTGTCAACACTTGCAGCGATACTCATTATTGTTGCATATAATATGAGTGAGTGGAGAGACTTTATTGGACTATTTAAAGCACCTAAAAGTGATGTATTGGTTCTTGTCCTTACCTTCATCATTACGGTAGTATTTGATTTGGTCTTAGCTATTGAAATTGGAATTGTGCTTGCTGCGTTTTTGTTTATGAAACGTATGGCAGATGTGACCAATGTCTCCGTTAATCAGCTAGATGCATCGGAGGAAAATGATCATGAGTCCAATGTGATGTTACATGAGTTTGAAGAACATTTTCCAAATAATTTGGGACGGGTTCAAATCTATGATATCAATGGACCGTTTTTCTTTGGAGCTGTTGACAAGTTTTTGGATACAATGCGCCATATCCATGCGGACGTTGACATGCTAATTATACGCATGCATCATGTACCTGCAATGGATGCGACGGCAATGCATGCACTAAAACGCGTAATACATTTATGCAATCAAATGGACATAAAAATTATTATAGAAGGAGTTAATGAGCAACCTGAAAAATTGATAGAAAAAGCTGGGTTTTCCCAATATCTAAAAAAAGGAAGTGTTTGATGTATATTAAAGAAAAAATATATGAAAGAGATGTTCACAAAGACGTTGTGCTTAAAATACTTGCAATCATACCAAGTCTGTTTTTGATATACGGTGTGGCAGTTACTCTCTTTACATATCCGAATCTACGAAGTTTTTTAGGTGGATTTAGAGATATTTTATTATCACCAACAGTGTTGTTAACGGATTTTATTAAAGTTGGAGGCCTTGGCGTAGCCTTTATACATACAGCGATTATTGGGTTTATGATGCTATTGCTTTTTTGGCATTATAAGTTAAGAATTAACGGCTTATTAATCGCAGCGTTTTTTACCGTAATCGGATTTTCTTTTTTTGGCAAGAACTGGGTTAATATACCTCCTGTGTTTTTAGGAGGGATTCTTTATAGTCGGTATCAAAAGATATCATTTAAAAATGTGGTTCTTGTGATTATGTTTGGTACGGCTCTCTCGCCGATTGTTAGTGAGTTAATGTTTTCTGGAGTGATTCCAGATAGGTATAATATCCCAGCAGGGATTGTTATTGGCGTATTTATCGGTTTTATTATTGTTCCCTTATCTTCCCATATGCTAAGATTTCATGATGGTTTTAATCTTTATAATATTGGCTTTACTGCAGGTATTATCGGAACCGTTATTACGAGCCTATTGCGCAATATGGACATAGAAATACAGTCGGCATATATCCTCTATGAAGAGCAGACGCTCTCACTTTGGATACTTATGATCATAGGCTTTGTTTCTTTGATTGTTATTGGTGCGCATATCAAGTATAATGGGGTTCTAGAGTATTCAAAGATTTTAAGGCATAAGGGACGAACGATTACAGATTTCACATCATTGGATGGATATGGAATTACGTTTATGAATATGGGAATTATGGGAATGCTAAGCTTAGTTCTGGTTTTCCTTTTAGGAGGCGTACTTAACGGTCCGATTCTTGCAGGCATCTTAACGATTGTAGGATTTTCTGCATTCGGAAAACATCCAAAAAACGCAACCCCAATTGTTCTAGGCGTTATTATTGCAGCGATGTTATTTGGCGCGGACTTATCATCAACCTCTGTTATTATAGCGGTTCTGTTTTCTACGACCATTGCACCCATTGCCGGTACATTTGGACCTTTTATCGGTATTATTGCCGGAATTCTTCATTTTATTCTAGTGACAAAAGTTGGGGATATTCATGGTGGGATGAATTTGTATAATAACGGATTTTCCGGAGGGATTGTTGCCGGGTTTTTAGTTCCCATTGTGGATGCGTTTAAAAAAGGAGAGTAAGCGACATGCGACATGAAATGAAAAAGATAGGCCGGATTATTGATGAATTTATTACGACGTTATTGATTGAAGATACAAATGAGTTGGATATCAAAATCAAAACCAGTGCTGAAGAAACCTATATCCATATTGTGGATTACAACACCCATTATACTGAAGGGGAAGTTCAGCGATTAGATCAATTGTTAAATGAACAGCGCCAACATGAGATTGAAGAGTATTATTGGCAACTTGCCGGAGAGACAGATGAAGGCGATGAGCTGGTGTTGCTTAGTGCCATGGTGGACCGAGCCATCGTAGAGATTATTGATGGCAATTTGGATATTGAGCTTTTTAGGAAGCACAACTAGCTTTACAAGAAGAAAAATCAATGTTACAATGTTGATAAATAATAAAGTGGCATGAGATGATGAGAGCCACACAAACCAATCGCACATGTGCGATTGGTTTGTGTGGCTTTTTTGTGCGCCAGAGGAGGTAATTTTATGGAAGATAAGAAGATAAAGGACGTCATTGTTGTGGGGGCAGGAATTGCCGGAACGTATGTAGCAAGAGAATTGGCACGGTATGCCCTAGACATTGTGGTACTTGATCAAGAAAGCGATGTGGCTAATGCAACAACAATGGCCAATAGTGCAATTGTTCATGCCGGATATGATGCAAAGCCGGGGACACAAAAAAGTCGATTCAATATTGAAGGTAATGCAATGTTTGACCAGGTATGTGAGGAGCTGGATGTTCCGTTTAAGCGGATTGGATCTTTGGTGGTAGGGTTTGATGAAGAAGATCGAAAAACCATTGAAAAAATGTATGCGGATGGTATGAAGAATAATATACCGGGGATGTCCATACTTGATCAAGGACAAGTTAAAGCATTGGAACCCAACATCAGTGAAAAGGTTCAAGTGGCATTATATGCAAAAACGGCAGGGATTGTCTCACCGTTTGAACTGGCGATAGCTCTTGCAGAAAATGGGATTGACAATGGGGTGCACTACGAGTTAAACACTCAGGTCACAGGGATTGACAAAGAAGATACGTGTTATGCAGTGCACACAAATAGAGGAACATTATATGCAAAAGTGATTGTCAACTGTGCTGGGGTATATGCAGATTACATCAGCCGAATGGTGGGAGATCAGAGCTATACGATTCAACCAAGAAAAGGTGAATATTACTTATTGGATAAGAAAGCTGGAAAACTATTTGAACATGTTATTTTCCAGACACCAACGGCAAAAGGAAAAGGGGTGCTTATAACACCTACCGTTCATGGGAATGTTCTTGTTGGACCGGATTCGAACTTTGTTGGAGAAAAAGACGATGTCTCAACAGAGGCGATGAGCTTGGAAGATATACGCCGTGTAGCAACAAAGTCGTCAGACAAAATTCCGTTTCATCAGGTGATACGTACCTTTGCAGGTCTACGCGCATCATCAACAACCGGAGATTTTATTATTGGAGAATCTCAGGTTGCAAAGGGATTTGTCCATGTGGGTGGATTTGAGTCTCCGGGGTTATCAGCAGCTCCGGCTGTAGCAACTTATGTGGCTAATCTTATCGGTGAAACCCTTCTAAAAAGTGCGAAGAATCCTGAGTTTAAGCCTAGACGACGTCCGGTTGTTCGATTTGCAGAGTTATCGCTTCAGGATAAACAAAAATATGTAGAAAAAGACCCAAACTATGGCAATATCATTTGTCGATGTGAACAAGTGACAGAAGCAGAGATTGTTGACTGTATTCACCGTAATATGGGGGCAACAACAGTAAAAGGTGTTAAAAAAAGAACGCGTCCGGGGATGGGAAGGTGCCAAGGTGGCTTTTGCGGTCCACGTGTAGTTGAGATTTTAGCAAGAGAACTAAAGTGTCCGGTTGAAGCGGTTTCATATAATGGAGAAAAAGCATACATCGTTACAGAAGAAACAAAAAAAAACAATTGAGGTGAAAACATGGAAAAATATGATTTGGTAGTCATTGGGGGCGGTCCTGCAGGACTTGCAGCAGCAATTGAAGCAAAAGATAATGGTGTAGAATCAATTCTTGTCTTAGAAAGAGATCAAGAATTAGGGGGGATTTTGCAACAATGTATTCACAACGGATTTGGATTACATGTATTTAAAGAAGAATTGACAGGACCTGAATATGCAGAACGCTTTATTGACAAATTAAAACAAGCCGGCATTGATTATTGGCTAAATACAATGGTTGTTGACTTAAATAATGAACGGATTTTACACTGCGTTAGCAAAGAGTATGGATTTAAGACGATTAAAGCGGAAGCCGTCATATTAGCTATGGGGTGTAGAGAACGAACACGTGGAGCGATTAATATACCAGGAACACGTCCATCGGGTGTATTTACTGCCGGAACTGCACAGCGTTATTTAAATATTGAAGGCTATTTGGTTGGCAAAAAAGTAGTTATCTTAGGTTCTGGAGATATTGGATTGATTATGGCCCGTAGAATGACCCTTGAAGGGGCTAAAGTATTGGCCGTGGTTGAATTGATGCCGTTTTCAGGAGGGCTAAACCGTAATATTGTCCAATGTCTTAATGACTTTGATATTCCATTATATTTAAGTCATACCTTAACACAAATTAAAGGAAAAGACCGAGTTGAACAGGTGGTCGTCTCAGAAGTTGACAGCCAACGTCGACCAATACCTGGAACTGAGATTGTCTATGACTGTGATACGGTATTGCTATCGGTGGGATTGATTCCTGAAAATGAACTGTCTGAAGAAGCAGGTGTCCTTATTGACCCACGTACAAGCGGACCGGTTGTTAACGAAGCGATGGAGACGAACTTGGAAGGAATATTTGCCTGTGGTAATGTTGTGCATGTTCATGACCTTGTCGACTTTGTAACCCAAGAGAGTCAACGTGCCGGGCGTTTTGCAGCAAAATACATTCAAAAGCAGCTAGATACGAAGCAAACTGAAATACAGACAATTGCAGGCGAAGGTATAGGTTATATAGTGCCACAAAAAGTCCGCATCAGTAATATAGAAGACAAGTTGGAGCTTTTTATGCGTGTTAAGCAGGTCTATAACCAAGTGGAAGTTGTCGTTAAGACGAACCAGGGCATATTAAAAAAGGTGAAAAAGCGACATATGGCTCCTGGAGAGATGGAACATATGAGTATACCTAAAAAAGATATTGAGGCAATGGATATTCATGAAATTCATGTAGAAATACAGGAGGTGCAGGCATAATGCGTCAAGAAAATTTGATTTGTATAAGCTGTCCGGTGGGATGTCATTTAGATATTGAGATTCCAAGTGAAGGTGAGTGGAAGATTACAGGAAACAAATGCAAGAGAGGAATAACCTATGCCAAAGCAGAGCTTACTAATCCAGTACGTATCTTGACATCAACGGTTAAAATAGAAAACGCCCATTTAAAACGTTTACCGGTAAGGTCAAACGACCCAATACCCAAAAAATTAATGTTTCAAGCGATGGAACTTATCAACACCACAGTCGTGCAAGGACCGGTAGCCATGGGGGATATATTGATTGAAAACATCCTTGATACAGGCGTGAATATTATAGCATCCCGCTCAATGGATTAATCTTATCATTGTATATACGTAGTAGATATATTATAATAGAATTAAAAGAAGACAAACTAGGAGGACTAATATGTTTACTATAGATAAGAAAAAAATCATATATACTATAATTATGAGTGTACTGCTTTTAAGCTTTTTGAGTGGATGCAAACCCAAAGAAGAGATACCAGATGATGGAAAAGATAATGAGGTTGTTACAGACGCGACAGATAATAATCAGACAGATGAAGAGGCGTCAGATGATCAAGGGGATGTAGATGTAGATGAAGAGCCGGACACAGATACACCGGATAATGAAGAGACAGATAAAGTGCTTGAACTGATGGTCTATTATGGTGACGAAAATGCAGAGCATATTATTTCTAAACCAATAGAGGTTGAAAGTATTTCACCAGAGGTTATTACAGAGCAATTGATTGCAGTTAAAGTGCTCCCAGAAGGCGTGGAAGTCATAAAATTTGAGGAGCAAAAAGAAAATGGCGCATATGCGCTTCATATTGATTTTTCAGAAGCTTTTCAAACCCAGATTTTTCAGATGGGAACAGCTGGCGAATACATAATGATTAACAGTGTTGTTAATACGTTTTTAGATGCATATGATGCGGACAAAGTACGTATTACGGTAGAAGGCATGGTTTTAGAAAGTGGTCATGCGATTTATGATGACTACTTATTTTTCCAATCGCAAGACGAATAGGAGGAAACGAGGAAGCGGGTAATAGATAGAGATTTGCATTTAAGCAATGTTTGAATGAGGGTGATTCAATGCGAAAATCAAAAAATCTAGAAGGAATAAATGAACAATTGCAAAAGATCGATAAGGAATACAAAGAATTTGTCGATTTTAGAAAAACGATTCAGCCAAAAAGGGAAGCGATTCGTTTTTCTTTTATTTATCTATTGGTTGGATGCTTTTGGATTTTATTTTCAGACCAATTAGCTTTAGCCTTTTCTCCAACACAAGAATTTTTTCAACGGGTTCAGTTATTTAAGGGCTGGTTCTATGTGGTTCTAACCGGTGTGTTATTCGGGAGCATTATCTTTAAACGGATGCGCCTATTTGAGCTTGCCATCACAGAGTTGGTAAAAGAATATGAGATGCTTAGCCTGGCTGATGAAGAGCTTCTATCGATGGATGAGGCAATTCAAGCCCAATACAAAGAAATCGAACAGCAAAAAAATGCCCTTTTGGTTAGTGATGAACGGTATCAATTGGCAGTTGAGGGGGCTAATGACGGAATTTGGGAATGGGATATTGAAAAAGATCGTTTTTTTATTTCACCCAAAGTGTCTGAGATTTTGGGAATTGAAGACCAAGATATTGAAAATGCCTTTGAACCTTGGTTAGAACGTGTTCATCCCCAAGAGTGGGAGCAGGTAAAAGAGCGGATGGCTAAATATTTAGAAAGTCAATCAGGGATATATGAAGATACCTATCGAATACGTAATAGTGAAGGGGACTATATATGGATATTAAGTCACGGTAAGGCAATATGGAATCATATAGGTAAGCCAATCCGTGTGGCAGGTTCATATACAAATGTTACTGAGCAAATGCAGAATCAGGAAAAATTGCATCAGTTAGCTTTTTATGACCAGCTGACAGGATTACCCAATCGTTCTATGCTTATTGAACGTATTGAGCAAGAAATCCAAAAAGATACTTATCAAGAACAAAAAATCGGTTTTTTATATTTGGATATTGATGATTTCAAACAGATTAATGATACGATTGGACATGACTTTGGCGATGAATTTATTTGTAAAATCGCACGGTTTTTAGAAGATGAAGTTAATGAAAATGCCATGGTAGCTCGCCTAGGTGGAGATGAGTTTGGTATCGCTTTTTTTCGACTTCAAGATAAGCGTGAGGTCGAAACGGTGGCTCAAAGGCTTCTTGAAAGAATTAAACAACCATGGATACTTCAAAATAATGAGTTTTATGTTGGCGTCAGTATAGGGATAACCTATTATCCGGAATTTGGAGTGAATGCTTCAGCATTATTACAAAATAGTGATATTGCAATGTTTGTCGTAAAAGAAAATGGAAAAGATGGGTATAGGATCTATGACCCTAAGATGCATCAGCGAACATGGAATTATATTAAGATGAATAGCCAATTGCGAACGGCAATTGAAAATAATGAATTTTCGCTGTATTACCAACCACAAGTTGATCTAAAAACCCATAAGGTCATCGGTGTTGAAGCGTTGATTCGATGGAATCATCCTCAAAATGGCTTTATACCTCCGATGAAATTTATCCCTTTTGCTGAAGAAACGGGGCAAATTTATGCCATCGGTGAATGGGTCGTTAATACAGCATGCGCAAAGAGATTATATTGGGAACAACATGGATTGGGAACAATGAAAATGTCGATTAATATTTCAAGCAAGCGTTTAGCTCAAGATGATGTGGTCGACAAGATTAAGCATGAAATCGCAACCCACAAAATCAAGGGGAATTGTATTGAACTTGAGATAACTGAGACAGCCATTATGGACAATATAGAGCGAGCGATTGAGGTTATACATGAACTCAAGGCGTTAGGTGTTACCATTGCATTAGATGATTTTGGAACGGGGTATTCTTCCCTAACCTATCTCCAAAGACTCCCTATTGATGTGTTAAAAGTTGATCGCATGTTTATTAAAGATATTATGCGTGAAAAAGAGGTTGGACATATCTTTAAATTTATAACACAACTTGCCCATGAATTAGGTTTAAAAATTGTTGCTGAAGGGGTAGAGACAAAAGAACAGCTTGAATTTTTAAAAGACAATGGATGTGATATTATTCAAGGCTATTATTATAGTAAGCCTGTGCCAAGTGATGCGATTGAAAAGGTTATTGAGCAAATCAATAACCTCGATAGATGAGTCGACGTTTAGATTGTATTTAAACGAAGGAGTATAGCTTTTTTCTCATGAGGCTGAAGAGCTTTTTCAATAAGCACAGATCCAATAAAATACATTACAAGCATTGAGCTGACGTGAATTAATGTAAAATGAACGCCAAGAGATGTCATCTCAAAGAGTAAGAGAGGGATTTTTGCGGATGTCCATGTTCCAAGGAAAAAAAGAACATAGGCAAAACGTGCCCCTTTTTTTAATAAGATAGCGGCAACAGGAAAAGCAGCATACAAAGGTCCGGCAGCCAGAGCGCCAAGTAAGAAGGCGAAAAACAGACCGACCAAACCAGAAGAGTCACCCATATAGCGTATCATCGTTTCTTTTGGAACCCACACGTCAAGTAGCCCAATGAGTATGAAAATAGGGGGAATAACGCCTAACATCGTAAGTATATTGTCAAAAGCAATGCCAAGAGCATTTGTGGCCAGGGATAGGTTAATCAATGCCATAAAAAGTATAATCATCAAAAAAACAAGGGAAAATCGATACGTTTTAATAAAAGACTTCATTATAATATCACTCCAATCAAAAAAGCAAAAATAAATGAGGCAACAAGTGCGAAAATATTTCGAAGTAGTGTAAACTTTCGACCAAAGTATTTAACTTCAATGGATAATGTAGAAATACCAACGGCCATGAGTGTAGCAATAAAAACGGCAACTTGTGGATAAGCAGCACCATTATTGAGTAGGTTTTGACCCAGTGGAAAGGCAACAAAGCTGGGCATCATTGCAATAGAACCTAGGGTTGCACCAGCAAATATACCCAGTAGACCTGAACTTTCTCCGAGTAAGCGACTGATAATTTCGGGAGAGACGAGGGTTAATGCAATACCAACAAAAAGAACCATGGGAACAATAGCCGGAATGAGTTTGAGAAAAGAGTTCCATGCTTTTTTTAGTGCTTTTTGAGTTTTTGCACGATCCTTAAAAAATGATATAATAAGTAATAGAACAGCAGAACTATAAAAAATTGTTGTAGTCATAATAATATTCCTCCTTTAGGATATTATTATATTTGCATAATCAAATATTGTCAAGAGAATAGGAGGCTTTTATGTTTTTAGGAATTCCTTGGGTAGAATGGGTCGGATATTTGGCATCAACATTAGTTTTGGTTTCATTATTAATGGGATCGATTATTAAACTGCGTTGGATTAATTTAATCGGTTCGAGCGTTTTTTCGGTGTACGGTTTTTTGATTGGAGCACTTCCAGTTGGATTTATGAATTTATTTATTGCAGGAATAAATATTTATTACCTGATTAAAATCTATCGACTGAAAGAGTATTTTCAATTAATGCCGGTTGAAAAAGAGACGACATATTTAGAGTATTTTTTGAAGTTTCATGCAAAGGGGATTGAGAGATATTCCGATGGTTACTCCAAAGAAGGTGTGCCTATCGATGTCGGTTTTTTTGTCTTAAGAAACATGGTTCCAGCTGGGATTTTCTTAGCATCCCATTATTCGGAGCAAACCCTTAAAGTGAATCTGGATTTTGTTATTCCTGAATATCGGGACTTTAAGATTGGACAGTTTATTTTTCGGGATAAAAAATCGTATTTTCATGAGAAGGGATATACGAAACTGATTTGCTTTGCATCGAATGAAAAGCATGTGGAGTATTTGGAGAAGATGGGTTTTACAAAGGATACAACACAAGAGCAAACGCGCTATTTGCTCGAACTAAAATAAAAAAGGAGGCTGTTGCACTAATTTTTAGTTAGTGTGCAAGCTTTATTTATAAAAGGTACGAACAATAGTTCAAATATAGAGATAGTCCCTCTGCCCTTAGACACTTACGTGAAGTCGGGCAGAGGGACTACCTTTATATTTCTGCTTTTCAGAATGCATATAAAAAGTATGCAACACCGAAAGAACTTTTGAAAGGTGTCCGTTTTCTCATAGACGATAATCTTTAATTCATCAAGGTAATATGTTCAAATTCTTTTTCAATCATGGATGTAGGTTTTTTGGTTAGTAGGCTAACGAGTATAATTGCAACGGTTGCCACAATAAATCCAGGAACAATCTCATACAGAGGATGATGGGCGAATTTCCATAAAACGGTTGTTAATCCACCAAAGATAAGACCGGCAAAAGCTCCCCATTTGTTCATACGTTTCCAATATAATGAAAAGAGGATAACCGGACCAAAAGTTGCGCCAAATCCTGCCCAAGCATAAGAGACAAGCCCCATAACTGAATTTTCGGGATTAAGGGCAATCATATATGCAATAATAGCAACAATGACGACAGTGCAACGACTAACCCAAAGCAACTCTTTATCGGAGGCATTTTTACGGAAAAGGACTTTGTAAAAATCTTCCGAAATCGATGATGCCGTAACCAAAAGTTGAGAGTCAGCAGTACTCATAACAGCGGCAAGGATAGCCGCGAGTAATAGCCCGGCCACTACCGGATGAAATAATGTAGCGATAAGCTCCATAAAGACAGTCTCAGAGTTTGCAAGCGTTGTTGCAAAATATGCGCGTCCAACAATACCTACAAGGACGGAAGCACCAAGAGAGAGAAAAACCCATATCATGGCAATACGTCGGGACTGCTTGATGGCATTGGCGTCACGGATTCCCATAAAACGGACAAGGATATGGGGTTGTCCAAAATAACCAAGCCCCCAAGCTAATAGAGAAATGACACCAATGGCGGTCACAGGGTTACCGGATGCATCAATAAAAAAACTGAGCATGTTGGGGTCAATAGCCTGGATTTGACTTATCGTTGGGGAAAACCCTCCAAGATGAATAATGGCGATTGTTGGGACGATAAGAATAGCAATAAACATCAGTAATCCTTGGAAAAAATCAGTCCAACATACAGCCATAAACCCTCCGAGGAAGGTATATGAGATGACAATGACTGCTCCAATCGTTAAGGCAGCATAATAATTGAAGCCAAAGACGGATTCAAATAATGTGGCGCTTGCGACGAAACCGGAGGCGGTGTAGATTAGGAAAAAGACAAGAATAATTGTAGCAGCAATGATTCGAAGCACTTTCGAAGTATCTTTAAATCGATGTTCAAGATAGTCTGGAATAGTTAATGCGTCACCGGAATGTTCTGTGTATTGACGTAATCGTTTGGCGACAAATTTCCAGTTCAAATAGGTACCGATAAGTAAGCCGATGGCAATCCAACTAGCTTCAAATCCACTAAGATAGGCGGCGCCTGGAAGCCCTAAGAGTAACCACCCGCTCATGTCAGAAGCTTGAGCACTTAGCGCAGTAACCCAGCTGTTAAGATTACGTCCGCCTAAAATATAATCCGATAAGTCTTTTGACTTCGTGTAATAGTAAATACCAATACTTAACATAAAAATAAAATACAAAATAAAGGTGATATATGTTCCAATGCTAACTGTCATGCTGTTCCTCCTATAAGGTAGTGTAGTAAAGTGCTAAACACATTATACAAGAAGATGCACTATAATGCAAAAAAAAATAGCGAAGGCTATAATGTTACGATGTGATGTGATAAAATATAATATATGCTAAGGTCAAGAGGAGAAGGAGTGGTATGTCCGTGAAAGAAAGAGGCCAAAAGATTTTAGAGGTCAAAGACTTGAAAAAAGAGTACCAGATGGGTGAAGTTAAGGTACATGCACTGCGAGGGGTCAATCTTGAATTATATGATGGCGAGTTTGTAGTTATACTTGGACCGAGTGGTTCGGGTAAAAGTACTATCCTTAATATAGTAGGCGGTATTGATACACCCACAAGCGGAAGTGTCAACTATAAAGGTAAAGAAATAGGAGAACTATCTGAGAAGGCACTAACCAAATATCGTAGAGAAGCGATTGGATTTATTTTTCAATTCTATAATCTTGTTCCAAATTTGACAGCGAGAGAAAATATTATGCTGGCTTCAGAGCTTTCTGAAGATGCTCTTGATATTAATAAGTTGCTAGAAGAGATTGAGCTTGCTGATCGTTCAGATCACTTCCCTTCCCAACTATCGGGTGGACAGCAACAGCGTGTGGCTATTGCTAGAGCGGTTGCCAAAAATCCGGATATTCTACTTTGCGACGAACCTACAGGAGCGTTAGACGTGACGACGGGAATCGGGGCACTTAAGGTGCTCAAATCGTTTAATGAGACGTATAAAAAGACGGTTGCCATAATTACCCATAATCGATCTATTGGTGATATGGCAGATCGTGTCTTTTACGTTAAGGATGGTCTTATTGAAAAGGTGGTGGAAAATCCACATCCGATGAAACCGGAGGAGGTTAACTGGTGATACTTCTAAAAAAAGCAATTCGTTCAATGCTTCATCATAAAAAAGCATATCTGTCATGTATATTATTAATGGCACTTGGTGTTTGGACATATGCCACGATGAACTCTGCGTTGCTTGAAGTTGAAAAAGGAAAGAACCGATATTACGCCCAACAGCGGTTAGGAGATGCGTTTGCAACAGTGACCCAAATTCCTAAAACAGCGTTAGACGCCCTCGAGTCGATTGAAGGTATAAAGCAGGTAGACGGGCGTATTGTAGGGACTTTTCGCGTGCTTATGCCAAATAATCAGACGGATGTTATTCGCCTAAAAGGAATATCAACTGTCGTCGGGAAAAATAATGAACGCTTAAATGCCTATGTTCAAGAAGGTAATGATTTGCGTGAGCGACGCGACATTTTAATTGGACATGATTTTTATCAAGCCTATGGATATGTACCGGGAGATTCAATTACATTAGTGATGAACCAGGCGGAGCATAGCTTTACAGTTCAAGGTTCAATCTATTCGCCGGAATATGTATACATTGTTGAAAATATCAATGAACTTTTCTCAGATACCACCAAATATAATATTGCATACTTTGATGAAGAGATGATGATGTCTATTCTAGATATGGAAGGCGTATATAATGATCTCTCCTTTTTATTTGATGAAGGCGTCACTTATGATGATGTCAAAGACGAACTACGCGATGCCCTTGAAAAATATGGGCTCATTCAATTATATGAAAAAGATGATTTGTTCAGCTATTTGATGATGGAAGAAGAAATCTCTGGTGGACGTTCAATGTCGACTACACTGCCGATGACTTTTATTGCTATGGCAGCCGTCGTTTTATATTTAATGCTTAAACGAATTATTGAGCAAGACCGAACACAGATAGGTACACTAAAAGCATTTGGATATTCCAATCGAACGATTTTGTTTCATTATATCTTCTATGGTTTAGTTACAGGTTTTTTGGGAATGCTTGTGGGCGTAGGGACAAGCCTATTAAGTATTGGACCCTATATTCAGTTTTATCTTGAATATTATAAAGTGCCGATGGAAAATGTAGTGACAGATTATATATATTATTATGTAGGAAGTGTGATGGCTGTTGTTGGTGGTGTTATAGGTGCGTACTTTGGTGCGAAAAAAATGGTGCATTTAAAACCAGTTGATGCCATGCGTCCGCCGGCGCCTAAACCTGTCAAAAGTGATATTACACAAGTGATTCCTTTTCTTCGTTGGATTTTAAATAGTCGTGGCTTTATGGCAGTACGCAATATTGCAAGAAATAAAGTTCGATCTAGTTTTGTTGTGATTGGAATTATGTTTTCGTATAGTATGATGGCAATGATTGGCATGATGAATACCCTGATGGACTCCATGTTCTATAATCAATTTACACATGTAATGAAGTATGATGCTTCTATTGTTCTAGAAGAACCTGTGGATTATAATGCCGGTGTCGCATCGGCTATGGAGATTGAGGGAATTGATTATGCAGAGGGAGTGTTAGACTTACCTGTCCTACTTAAAAATGGGTATAAGCAGACAGGGACAAAAATCATTGGTATTCGACAAGGAAACTACCTATATAAAGCATACGATGACTTTCGCAGAATAAACTTACCCATCACACGTGAAGGGATGATCCTTGGAAGTATTTTGGCCAATACACTGGATGTAGATGTGGGGGACTTGGTGGTTATCTCAGGACCACAGTTTTCAGATGATATAGAAGTGCCCATTGTCGATATCGTCAATCAAAATATCGGGTCGAGTGCATACATGGATTTAACATTGTTGTCGGAGTTGATGGGACAAAAAGAACAAGTCAACACACTGATTTTTAATACAGATGCGATGGATAGTATACGTGAGACACTTCTATATAGCGAAGAAGTTCAAAAAATAGAGGATAAGGCAAAGACGCTTGAACTCTATGAATCACTACTAGGATCCTATGATTTTCTTCTTGTCGTTATGCAGATTGTAGCCATCACCATTGGATTTACAATCATCTATAATACAGCAGTGATCTCTATGTCAGAGCGTAGTCGAGAATATGCAACATTAAGGGTATTAGGACTACATATCAAGGAAGTCAAGGAAATCATGAGTTTTGAATATTGGATGCTATGCTTTATTGGTATTTTACTAGGTATTCCTTTTACAAAACTGTTAAATTATGGATTGGTCAACTCAATTAATGTGGATGCATTCTCATGGCCAACAACGATATCGATGGACGCCTATATTATTGGGGGGATAGGTTGCGTAATAGCCGTTGCCATTGCAAATTTTACTTCAGTAAAATCCATAAAAAAACTAGACCTGGTTGAAGTCTTAAAGGAGAGAGAATAATGAAGAAAAAAGTAAAAATCATTGGAATTCTTATTGTTGTTTTGTTAGGGGTAGCTTATGGAATTTATGCGTATTTTCAGCCGATGGCTATAGAAGCTAAAGTAATAGAACCGAGAGAGTCAGAGATATATTTTTTAGAAACAGGTGTTGTTGTCAATAAACAACAGCAATATATCTACCCATCTGTTACAGGAGAGATTGATGAGATTATGGTTGAAGAAGGGATGCATGTTAAACAGGGCGATGTCTTAATGACCTTCGACACAACAGCAGTAGAACAAGAACGTCTAGCCCAGCAAATCATGCTAGCTGGCTACGAAGCCCAGATGGCCAATGCAGAAGTTGAGATACAGATGCAGATGGATACATTACGCGGAACGCGTCAAAACTTAGTGGGTCAGATTAACTCATTGACAGCACAGATGAACACAAAGGAGCAAAAAGAACTTGAAGACTTGCTAGTAAATCAAAGCCAATCGCAGTATGAACAAAGTATAGAGGATCTTAAAAAGCATCAGCAGCTTTATGAAGAAGGATATATTTCACAAAGTGAATTGGAAGCATTTGAAGATGTTGTGGAAGGTTATGAAGCGGCTTATAAAGAAGCGAAGGCGGCTAATCAGTCTTCGGATGATTACTATACAAGTATGCGTAACGCCCTTTATGGACAAATCGATAGCATTGATCAAACCCTTGGCAGAGATATGCTTACACCAACAAAAAAGTACTATCAGTCTATGATTGACAGTACCAAGACAACCCTTGAAACAATCACTACACAGCTGGAAAAGCATACAATTAAAGCACCTTTTGATGGGGTGATTAGTGAGGTTATGATTGAAGATGTTAACCGAGTGCAAGGGATGGACTACTTGTTTTTAATTCTTGGAGAAGCGGATAATCATGTTGAAGTAACGGTTAACACACGTGATATAGAGTCTATTCATGTAGGGGACCAAGTGCGTCTTAAGCACCATCTACGCTCAGGGGATGTAGAGATTAACGCAACGATTGCATATATAGGTGATAGTGCGACGGTTGAACGTTCACCTTTAGGTATTGAGGAGAGAAAAGTTCTTGTCAAAGTTCATCCGGAAGCCAATAATTACCTAAAATCAGGTTTTGAAGTGGATGTCAAATTTATTTTGTTTAGCGAGGGTAACCAGCTGATTGTACCCATGAGTTCAATTTATCAAGTGGGAGACAAAGATATGGTGATGGTTATTCGTGATGGTATCGCCGTTGAACAAGAAGTCGTTCTAGGGTATGAACTTACTGGAGAGCAAATTGTTACCCAAGGACTCCGTGAAAAAGATGTAGTCATTACGGATTTAGATGCCAAAGGCTTAAAACCAGGAATCCGTGTAAAAAAATCTTAAAATCTATTTTACTTTATCTTGCTAATGTGGTATCATAGCCGAGTGAAGAGAGAATGGTTGATGACCATAAAACATTAAAAGATAAAGTGAGGTAAAAACATGAAAAAAATAGGTGGGTTAATTAGTGTATTAATTTTAATGGTAGTACTTGTTACAGGTTGTGGAGAAAAAGAGGCAGATACCTTTACTGTTGGGTTTGATCAGAACTTTCCACCGATGGGATTTGTTGGTGATGATGGAGAGTTTACAGGCTTTGACTTGGAATTAGCAGCAGAGGTTGCAACGCGATTGGATAGAGAACTTGTTTTGCAACCAATCTCATGGGATGCTAAAGATATGGAGCTTAAGTCAGAGAATATAGACTGTGTATGGAATGGATTTACCATTAATGGACGTGAAGAGTTATATACATGGACAGATCCCTATATGGAAAATGCCCAAGTGTTTGTTGTAAGAAACGATTCAGGAATCAAAAGCATGGCTGATCTAAAAGACAAAACAGTGGTTGTCCAAAAAGATTCAAGTGCGGAAAAAGCAATTCAAGACAATACCTTATTGCTTGAAACATTTGGCGAACTTATTAAAGCAGCAGATTATAACATGGCTTTAATGGATTTAGAATCCGGTGCAGTCGATGCTGTTGCCATGGATGAAATTGTTGCAAGATATCAATTAGGAAAAAGAGAAGGCGTATTTGAAGTGATGGATGAAGACATCTCGGCTGAAGAATACGGAGTAGGATTTTTGTTAGGCAATGAAAGTTTACGTGATGACGTTCAAGAACAGCTTGTTGCTATGGCAAAAGATGGAACACTAAAAACAATATCTGAAAAATGGTTTGGAAGTGACGTTACAACCATTAAATAATGGTTGAACTTCAGATACTAGTTTCAAGATAAGGAGAACGCTGTGAATTTATATGTATTATTGTCCGAGCTCGGACGTGGAATGCTAATATCAATTGAGATATTCGTATTAACTTTGATTATTTCGTTACCATTAGGTTTAGTGATTGCCTTTGGACGGATGGCAAAACAACCTGTTCTACGAATTTTCTTTAAAATATATATATCGATTATGCGTGGGACACCACTTATGCTTCAGTTGATGGTTGTATACTTTGGACCCTATTATTTGTTTGGTATCTCCTTATCAAGAGACTATAGGTTTTGGGCTGTAATTATTGGTTTTGGATTAAACTATGCAGCATACTTTGCGGAGATATACAGAGGAGGAATCGAGTCCATGCCCATTGGACAATATGAAGCGGCGAAGCTTCTTGGCTACGGCAAGGCGCAGACTTTCTTTCGTATTATCCTTCCACAAGTGATTAAGCGTATCATCCCTGCAATTACTAATGAGGTGATTACCTTGGTCAAGGATACATCCCTTGCCTTTGTCATCTCAGTAACAGAGATGTTTACAGTGGCAAAAGCTATCGCATCGGCCCAGGCGAATATGATGCCCTATGTGGCAGCAGGAATTTTCTACTATATCTTTAATTTTGTCGTAGCGACAACAATGGAAAAAATCGAAAAGAAATTAAGCTACTATCGATAGGAGGTTGACAAAATGATTTTACTTGAAATGAAGAATATAAAAAAGCAGTTTGGTGACCTTCGTGTTATTCAAGATATTTCTTTGACCGTAAATGAAGGAGAAGTTGTTGCAATTATCGGTCCATCGGGATCTGGAAAGTCAACGTTATTACGATGTGCGACATTACTGGAAACGGTGGATGATGGAACGATTACTTATCTTGGTGAGCAGGTTGATTATTCGAACCAGGAAAAGCTAAGAAGCATTCATCAATATTTTGGACTTGTGTTTCAGAACTTTAACCTATTTCCACATTTTTCGGTATTAAAAAATGTAGTGGACCCTTTGATTCATGTACAAAAAATAGAAAAAACAAAAGCCCATGCAATTGCTGGGCAAGTTCTTGATAAGATGGGCTTAAAAGATAAGGAAGATGCATATCCGTATCAATTATCAGGAGGTCAGCAACAACGTGTAAGTATCTCAAGAGCACTGGCGCTAAATCCCAAAATTCTTTTTTTTGATGAGCCAACCTCAGCACTTGACCCAGAACTTACAGGTGAAGTGTTGCGTGTTATTAAGGATTTGGCCAAAGACAAGATGACCATGGTAATTGTAACCCATGAAATGAATTTTGCAAAAGAAGTCGCCGATCGGATTATCTTTATGGATGAAGGCGTTATTGTGGAAGAGGGAACTCCCGAAGAAGTCTTTGAAAATACCAAAGCGGTTCGAACCAAAGCGTTTATTCGTCAAGTTGGGCAATAATAAAAATGGACATTAGTCCAACTCCACCTGTAAAGATGAATCCAGTAACAAGACCAAAGGTATCGCCTATAAAACCTAAGAGAACAGGTCCTAAAACCATACCGATACCATAGATAGCCTGAAATAGGCCCATGGCACTGGCACGATGATCTCTAGCTACATTTTGGATGCCGAGCCCCATAAGTAGAGGAAAGACCATGCTTCGCCCGATTCCGCTGATAAACTGGGCAATGTATAGCCCGGTGAGCGTAGGAATAAAAGGCATAAGAATACATAAAAAAGCACTGATGAGAGAACCAATCGTGAGTGTTTTTTTTATGCCCCAAAGTCGAGGAAACAAATCGCCGGCTAGGCGAGATATAAAAATCGCCGGAATAATAGCGAGAATGGTTAAAAAGCTTAGTTGAAGATTAACAGCACCCATTTTTTTGGCAAGTACCGGAACAAAGCCAAAAGCAGAAGCGAAGGTGATAAGTTGAGAAAGAATGGCTAAGCTAGACACACGTACAAGTGTTGGATTTTTAGCAACATCAAGATAATCCTTCAAGTGAAAAGCACGCTTTGTATGATTAACTTCAGTAATGAATAAGGCAATCAAAAAACCAATACATGCTCCAATAAGTGCAAGTAAGAACAAGTATCTTGGACCAAAACGCCAGGAGATAAATCCACCGATGATCATGGAAATCATTTGTCCCAAGGCATTATAGGAATTAATATATCCTACAGATTTTGTGGCTTCCTTTTCGTGAAAATAGCTGGAAAAAAGTACAGTGAACACCACCCATGTTGCAGCGGAGACACCAGCAAGTAGTCGTGTGATAAGTAAGCTCATGGCACTAGGATGGATAAAGGTGATAAGTGAGCTTATGATAGCGACAAGTAATCCCAAGAGGATAAAGGGCTTACGGCGCCCCAATAGGTCAGAAAAAATGCCCAAAGGAATACGCAGCAAAAGTTGGGTTAAACCATAAGAACCGGTAATGATTCCGATAAACTTATAGGAAGCACCGAGTGCGTCGGCGTAGGTGGATAACTCCGGCACATATGCATAGAGAGAAAACCAAAAAAAACCGGTTGATAAGGCGAAGATGGTAATCATAGTTTGCGAAGATTTTGTGTGTGGGGTTGTCGATGAATGCATGTGTCCTTTCCTCCGATTAATGTAAGCTTTTTAGTAAATACTCTTTGACTTCAGAAGCATTGCCTCTAAAGATGATTTTATCTACATTATTATCCATTTGATAATTGTACATAGGATCATAATAATCAGCCAGTAGGATATGAATCCATGCAGTATGAGCCTGTGTAAAACCGCTATGCAGTTGTTCATCATATGCTTGTTGGACCAAGGCGACTAAGTTTTGATAGGCGAGTCCTCCAAGGCGTTTTTTCATTTTAGTTAGACTAGTGATTACATATTCAAACCATTTTTGAAGCCCGACGTCTTGACCAAAGGCTTGAATATAGTGTGATTGAGCTTCGATAACATACTCTTGATAGGTTATGTTTACACGTTCTTCCAGTGGGGCTTCCAAGATAACCAGGTTTTTTTGATTCCAAAATGTGACAAGTGGCTTTGGCAAAAAACATCGTCCGACGTTGCGCCCTTCATCTTCTAGTATAAGATGGTTAAGCCCACGTTCTTGCATTTGAATAAGCTGATAGGCTAAGTGGTTTTCAAAATTGATTTGTGTGGGTTGAGGTTCAATATGGTTGCCAAAGGAGCTTCCTCTGTGGTGAGCGATGCCCTCTAAATCTAAAAAGCGAACGGTTTGAGGAAAACGCTGGTCAAGCTCTTTGAGGAGGATGGTTTTTCCGGAGCCGGTATGCCCCCCAAGGCGTATGGGGCTATACGTATGTGTGTCAGGATTTAAGGCATCAATGAGATAGTTTCGAAAAGCTTTATAGCCTCCTTCAAGACGAACAATAGGCTTTCCTGTAGCTTCCTGTATCCATTCCTGACTGATGCGCGAGCGTTGACCACCGCGAAAGCAATAAAGCATCGCGGTAGGATGTGCATGAATAAACTCGCTCCAAGCTTTTATTTTTTTTGCTTTATTTTCACCTGAAACCAATTGATAACCAAGGTCAACGGCTTCGTCGTGACCTTTTTTCTTGTACTCTATTCCAATAACATGCCGCTCCTGATTATCCATAAGCGGAAGGTTTGTAGCGCCTAAAAAAGCGCCTTTTTCGTATTCTATTGGTGCCCGTACATCAATTAACGGAGTCTCATTGAGGACAATCTGTTTAAAATCTTTTGTTGTTTGAAAATTCATAGTGGACCTTTCTACTTGACATATACGAGCTTGTCTTTGGCTTCGTGTGTATATCCGATAGGATTTAAGTCAAGACCATGTTTTTGCGTAAGTTCTTTAAATGCAGCTACAGCGTCTTTGCGCACAATTGTCAGTAAGCCGCCGGATGTCTGTGCATCACAGAGGATGATTTCTTGCTCTTTTGTCATCGGTGCAAGATGGTGACCATAGCTCTTAAAGTTGTTGCGCGTACCTCCAGGAATACAGTCTAGGTGATAGTATTTTAAGGTGTTAGGTAAAAGAGGGACTTGATCGTAGAGAATAGTTGCTGATATATGGCTACCTTCACAAATCTCAGTAAGATGACCCATTAATCCAAATCCGGTAACATCCGTTAAGGCAACGACTCCATCAAGTTGTGCGATTTCATAGCCGATTTTATTTAGAGTACGCATTGCTTCGATAGCAGGATCGATATGGCCTTCTTCGATTTTTTTGCGTTTTTGAGCTGTCGATAGGATTCCGATACCCAAAGGTTTTGTTAAAAATATCTCGCAGTCGGGAGTTGCCGTGTTATTTTGTTTTAGGTATTGATTTTCAACTAAGCCAGTAACAGCGAGCCCAAAGATGGGTTCAGGTGAGTCAATAGAATGCCCTCCGGCCAAAGGGATACCTGCAGCTTCACAAATATTACGGCCACCATCGATTACTTTTTTTGCAATATCCGGGTCAATGGTATGAATAGGCCATCCTAAAATCGCAATAGCCATGAGTGGTTTTCCGCCCATAGCATAGACATCACTAATAGCATTGGTTGCGGCAATTTGCCCAAAGGTAAAAGGATCATCAACAATCGGCATGAAAAAATCGGTAGTGCTTAAAATAGATGTACCATTTCCAAGGTCAAATGCAGCAGCATCATCCTTTGAACTGTTTCCGACTAAAAGCTGTGGAAAGTGGCTGGTTTCCATTTCGGTTTTTAAGATTTTATCTAATATTGCCGGAGCAATTTTGCAGCCACAACCTGCACCATGACTGTATTCGGTTAGTTTAATTTCTGACATTTTTTTCCTCCTAAAGTATGTTTTTACATTTACTCTTTGCTTTACTCTCCATTATATCATATTATTGAAGGAGGCGAAAAAAGATTTGAACAAAGAGGAGAAAAGTCAATGTATAAAGGAATAATATTTGATATGGATGGTGTCTTGCTTGAGACGGAACAGTATCACCTAGAAGCTTGGCGCCAAGTATTTAGTCATTATGATGTGTCTTTAACCCTTGAACAATATCAAGATAAGTGCCAATCGCAAGGGCGTGAACAAGCAATAAAAAATATCTTAGGAACGGTAAGTGCATCAACGATTGATCAGATTTCCATGGAAAAAAAAGAGGCATATGAACAAATAATTAATACTCAAGGAGTAACGCTTTTTAAAGATGCACAAAAACTATTGGAGCGATTAAAAAAGCAGGATATTAAACTTGCCATTGCGTCATCATCGAAAAGTGCTCGTATGGTCATTGAAAAGACAAAATATGCGCATATGTTTATGCATATAGTCACCGGAGCGGATGTTGCCAAGAATAAACCCAGTCCACAAATTTTTGAAAAAGCACAGCATCTGTTGGGTTTAGACCCAAAAGAGGTTGTTGTCATTGAAGACTCTATTGTAGGTATTTATGGAGCGCTGGATGCTCAGATGGATGTTATCGGGATTAATCGTCACGACTCGCTAGCATCTTTAGACAAGCAGATACAAGAAAATGAAGGAAGATTAAAAGTCATACAATCCCTTGATGAAATATTTAATTCTTAATAGCTTGACTATTGTTATGAAATCTGGGCTATGATATAATTCAAATGTTAAGCATTCCTATGGATGCCAATTCATAAGTTCATTAGAAAAGGAAGGAGAAAGCATGAAACTACATGTGGGTGTTTTTTTCGGTGGTAAAGCGACAGAACATGAAGTGTCGGTGATTTCAGCAATACAAGCAATAGAAAATATGGATAAGGATAAATATGAAATTATTCCAATATATATAGCTAAGGATGAGACGTTCTATACAGGCGATGCCTTATTAGACATTAAAAATTATAAAGATATGACAGCGCTATTAAATAGCTGTTCACAATGTGGATTTGAAAAATGTAAGGGTGAAGAAAAGGTGGAACTTTTAAAGGTTCCTAGTAAGCTCTTTAGTAAAAAACTGGGGTATTTTGAGCTGGCTTTTCCAATTTTACATGGGAATAAAGGGGAAAATGGAGGTGTACAAGGATTGTTAGAAATGCTTTCAATCCCTTATGTAGGCTCCAATGTTTTAGCATCCGGAATTAGTATGGATAAAGATATATCCAAAATTGTTGCGACATCAGTAGGTATTCCAGTGATTGATTTTGTCGCAGTGGATAAATACGCATATTATAAAAAAAGCGAAGATGTATTGACGCAGATTTTGCAAAAGTTAGTTTTTCCAATGATTATAAAGCCTGCAGGTGGTGGATCAAGTATTGGAATTGAAGTTGCCAAAAACTCGCAACAATTAAGAGCTGCTATAGAGCAAGCCTTTAACTACGATGTAAAACTTATTATTGAAAACAAGGTAGACAATATACGGGAGGTCAACTGTTCAGTGCTTGGAGATATTGAACAGGCAAAAGCATCTGTTATTGAAGAACCAAGTACAGCAGATGAGATTTTATCCTTTAATGATAAGTATATGCAAAACAGTACAAAAGGCATGAGTAGTGCAAAACGACAAATTCCCGCCGATATTGATGCTAAGATGCAAAAGGATATTGAAGACTATTCAATTGCTATTTTTCAAAAGTACGGGTGTTCAGGTGTTGTTAGAATTGACTATATTATTGATACCGATAAAAACCAAGTCTATTTTAATGAGATTAATCCGATCCCAGGCTCCTTATCCTTTTATTTATGGGAACCTAGTGGGTTAAAATACAAGCAATTACTCGATGAGTTGATTCGTCTTGGGATTAAGCGCCATCAGCGTAATAATGAATTTAATTATTCTTTTGAAAATAATTTATTTGCTTCAAACAGTCTTGGAATGAAAGGGAAATTAAAAGGCGGTTCCAATGGGTGAGCGTTTTAAAGATAGATATGACTTGAATGCTTCGATTATCAAAAGTTTGAATATGCTAGGCTATTATCAACCAACAGAAGTTCAAAAACGAGTAATTGTTGATGCCTTAGATGGACAAGACCTTGTAGTTCAAGCGGATACAGGAAGTGGGAAAACAGCAGGATTTGGCATTCCTATTGTTGAAAATGTTCAGGTTCTAAATAACTGTGTTCAAGTGTTAATATTGACCCCTACCCGGGAATTAGCTGTTCAAGTGAGTGAAGAAATACAAAAGATAGGAAAATATAAACGTATACGAACATTGCCTGTTTATGGAAGACAAAATATTGACATTCAAATACATCAATTAAAACAAAGAGTACATATTGTTGTAGGGACACCAGGTCGTGTAATCGACCTGTTTGATAAGGGGCACTTGGTATTAGATCAGCTTAAGGTATTAGTCTTAGATGAGGCGGATGAGCTTTTACGACGAGGGTTTTTAGATAGTGTCACAGGTCTTATGAACCAATTACCTTCTAATCGACAGACTTTGCTTTTTTCCGCGACGATGCCAGAGCGCGTGGTGACATTGGCAAAAGAGTACATGAACGATCCGACGCATATTGAAGTGGATTCTATTATTGATGAAAAAGAGCTTATTGAATCCTTTTCTAAAACAACCCAGTCCTTGGATAAGACAAAGACACTCTTTGAGATTATTAAGCAGTTAGAACCAGACCAGTGTCTGGTTTTTTGTAATACCAAGCTAGATGTAGAACGGGTGTATCAATCCATGTGCAGAAAGTATAAAAATGTTCACATGCTTCATGGAGATATGCCTCAAAAACAAAGGCTTAAGCAGATCCAGTGGTTTAAAGAAGGAAAAACGACCTATCTGGTAGCCACTGACTTGGCAGCGCGCGGTCTGCATATACATCAGTTACCTTTGGTTATTAACTATGACTTACCTGTGGATGTGCAAAACTATACCCACCGGATCGGACGAACAGGACGTGAGGGCAATAAAGGGGTTGCAATCAGTATTATCGGTCCGGCTGACGAATATAAAGTGCAAGATATTGAAGGGTATTTACGGACAACTTTTAACGAATTGCCAACAAGCTATGCTTTGCCAACGAGAGCAAAAAAAGAGAGAGATACACAAAAACGTGATGAGGGATTTAAAGATATTACACTACTTCGTATTTCAGCCGGCAAGCAAAAGAAAATACGGGCAGGTGATGTCGTCGGTGCTCTTTGCAATTTGGATGGTATCGATCAGCAAGATATTGGCGTGATTGATATACGTGACCGATTTACGTATGTTGAGATTTTTAACCATAAAGGGGATAAAGTAGTAAAACAATTGAATGGAATGACAATAAAAAACAAAGTAGTTAATGTTAGCAAAATGAAATAATAGAGCTCATGTTAACGTATAACTTTGAATAGATTATTCTCTTTTTAGTGATTTTAATTCTTCTTTTATTTCATTTACAACTTTCAAACTATCTGATAAATTGAAAATTGTAGATTGATATTTTTCTTCACGTTCATTTTGTTTTAAATCACGTCTTTCTTGATATTTTATAGTATATAAAATTAATCCAACAGCTAACGTAGCCCACATGCCTTGTGTTACTGCGACTTGTAAAAGTTCTGATTCCATATTGTTATTTTATCCTTTCTTAATATTACGTACTTAAGCATAAAGAAAAAGCTGGGGATATAAAGCTTTTTCATTTTATGAGAGGTTTTATTACGCAGATACTTCAGATATACTACTTTGCAATCGTATTTATTCTTTTATTATTTATTCAATGATTGATATTATTTTATTACCTGATAAAATCAAAATTTTTGTGAAGGGGATATCTGATTTTTTAGAATATTTAATGCACATTTTTCATTTTTGTATACAGATTGCCTAGTAATATTTAATTTTGAAGCAATTTCATTTGTGGTATAACCGTAATAATATTTGTATTTTATAATTACTTGTTGCCGAGGTTTCAAGTCATTTATTAATTCAAAAAAGTGAATTTTTGAAAATTCATTTTGAGCTTTGGTACATTCAAAAAAAGAATCGTCATAAAAAGTAAGCCTTTGGTTGAATGATGTGTTTCTTTTTGAAAGTTTTATATATTCATGTATAATTGATTTGTGAATATATGAAATGATTTTTTTTTCGTTTTCTATTTTAGGCATTTGTAATACTATTGTCAGCAACTTTTCTATCAATTCACTTTTAGCATCTTCATAGTTTAGCTTTCTAGAATATTTGTGTATAAGCGGGGTGAATTGATCTATTATAGTTAATAAGCTTTTTTTGTTTCCTTTCTTGCTAGAATATACTAAATAAACTAATGTTTTTTCCTTATCCATATATTTACCTCCTATATCTATTAAGGAGTAAATAGATTGAAAAAGGTAATTGCAATTTGTCTATTTAATCAAACATTAATAAAAAGTCCTTGATGTGTCTTGTCTTTTAGTATATCATTAATTAATGATGAGTAGTGGTGTATCAACTTTGTGAAATAAGGGGGATGAAAATGAAAGTACTAACAAATAGGTTAATAAAATGGGTAATGGTATTTTGTTTTTTGTTTTTATTTTTAGGGTGTACCAATAGAGACCAGGTAGTGAGAGAACAACAAAATGATTATAAGATAAGTGAAAATAAAATAGAAACTTTTCAAAATGACTACAAAGAAAAAGTTGCTACGGTCGTTTTGGATTTATCTGATGATTTTACAGAGGAAGACTTTAAAGTAACACAGATTCAAAATACTAGCTATTACTTGATTTCTTGGCCTGGGAGTGGTGGACCATTATATTGTTTATATAATGAAAAAAAGGATGAGACCATATTGTTTAACATACAGTCGCAATACCCTCACCAGTATGGGGATAATATTTACTCAAATGACAATATAAATGAAAAAAAAATAGAACTTATTGGGACTTTAGTGGAGGAAGAAGTTTATTTTATTGATCAAGAAAAAAACAAACTTCGCATGTTGGAAACAGGAGAACGTTTTTTTACTTATCCAGATAATTTTCCGACAATAATAACGTATTTTCTTGAAGAAAATGTATTTTCTACGGAGCGAGTAGTTCTTAATGAGGATTATACACAAGTTCCGGGAATACAGAAGCCTTATATAAAGGTAGGACAAAATTCTTTCAATACAATTAAATTGCGTTCTGAGGTTCTAGATGAAAGAGTGTATATTAATTTTGAGGTTGTACAAGAAAATAACAATGATGATTTCTCGCCAGAAATTTATTATTACTATAATGTGGAAAAGAAAGAAGCTTCTATACTTTTTGTTAATGTGATTCAGGAAAAGATGATGATTCGGGAAGATTTTGAAAAAATTCGAGGAATTTCAAATGTTAGAGTAGAAGCTATTAATAATGAAAAAAATAATGGGGGCTTTTTTGATGATATTCAGATGAATTCTCCAACGCGAATTCTTTTTGAAGACGTATTGAAAGAAAATGCAAAAAAATCTTGTTTATACATTAATTTTTCAATTAATCAAAATGTTAAATTATATGGGGAAATGATAATGACAAATGCTTTAGAAACAGAAGATCAATGTTCAATGGTACTCTATACTGTGGATAAGTAGTTTGCTTTAAAGTTGTTGTTCTTAATAAAGAAACAGAGAAAATAGCAGTAGCTTAATCGAAGAGCAAATCGGATATAATTAAGCTACTGCTACTATATTTTATAAAGTTATCTTATAACTCTACGAATACTTTTTACGTTTCCGCCTCTGTAGTCTAAAACTTTTTCTAAAGTATCTTGCTTTGTATGATATGGGTCAGCAACCAATATCATGCTTGAAAGGATAGAATTGTAGTAGGGATTTCCATCAGGATCGAGTGGTAGATAACCTCTTATTCCATATGCTACTACAAAATGACCAGGAACTTCAACTACAACAGGATAACCATTAATTATAATGTCCTGTGCAATTTTTGATAAACAATTTGATGTTTCTTTTGATATATCAAACTTTCTTGATGCGTTGTCCCAGTTTCTTACAGTCGGATCATTTCTATTGATAACACCTCGCTTGGCTAATGTTACTGGTAGCATTGTGAATTTGTTTTCTAAATATGCAGTTACCATTGTTAAAGAACAAAGAGCACAACCAGTGTTTTTGAAATGACTTAAGTTGAAATCAGACCACAATTCTTTAAAACCGTCCCAGGTAGATGAACTTGTTTGTTTGATATAAGGAGCTTCAAGTGATACATTGTAATATTTCTTACTCATTTTTTTCCTTTCGATATTAATGTAATTCAATTATTTAATGTAATCTGCAGCTTATATAAAAAAATTGATTTACATAATGAAACTTGTTATTGGGTTACATAATATATAAAGTAGAATTGCTATAAAATGTAAACTTTTTTATTAAAAATAAAAAAACAGAAATCAAATAATATTCAAAAAGATGAATAATAATTCTTTGTTTTTTTTGAGAAGAAACTTTAAGGATATATAATGACAACAAATAGACAAGAGTAATAAATATGAAGGGTTATCACAAACCTTGACAAAACGGCATTTGGTTGATATAATAGTAGAGGTTCAAAGTTATTAGAACGTTTTTAAGACAAAAAATTATTGAAAATATAGAATTATGTATGAAAAGTTTTTTTCATATAGCTTATAAAAATGCAAAAGTGAAGTACATATGTTGAGTAGATAGATTGGTGAGTTCATTTACGTATCGTTTTAATTAACGAAGTGATGTGGAGGGGGATTAACCCATCTGTAGAGTTGAAAGGCATAATGGAAAAACTTCGTATTGAGCTGGGGCTTGTATAGGATCAAGTGGTCATATACTATACTATGTGTGTTGACATGGTATAAAGTGAGTTAAATAAATGTATTTAGCGAAACTTAGGCACTCTAACTCTGGAAATCCAGAGTTAGAGTGCCTAAGTTTTTTTAAATTCACATCTAAACGATTATTGATTGACCTTAGTTGGAAGGAGAGTTCATGCAAGAAACAATACAAATGACACAGTTTAAGATGGATAAAAAAAAGGTGACCAAGGATTATTATGCCAAGTGGCGAGATTGGAAATGGCAAATTAAGAACACGATTCGTAAAGTTGAAACGGTTGAAACGATTCTTGGGGTACATTTTGATGGGAAGAGACGCCAAGTCATTCAGGAGACGATAGATAAGTTTCCCATGGCTATAACACCTTACTATCTATCCCTTGTGGATAGGGAGGATTATGAAAATGATCCGGTGTTTAAACAGTGTTTTCCTGATCCCCAGGAGTTACAGCTTACTAGTTGTGATATGCAAGATCCTTTGCACGAAGATAAGGATAGTCCTGTGCCGGGAATCACCCATCGATATCCAGATCGCGTTTTATTCCATACAAGCAATGTATGTGCCATGTATTGCCGTCACTGTACACGTAAAAGAAAAGTGGGGGATCAAGACTCCATCCCTTCGAAAGAACAAATACGTATGGGGATAGAGTATATCAAAAATACTCCAAAAGTCAGAGATGTTCTGCTTTCAGGTGGTGATCCTTTTATGCTCTCGGATAGTTATCTAGAATGGATCCTTGATGAGATTTCGGCTATCGAGCATGTAGAAGTCATTCGTATCGGAACAAGAACGCCTGTGGTTCTTCCTTTTCGAATTACCGACGGATTGATTAATGTCCTAGAAAAATATGATAATATCTGGGTTAACACACATTTTAATCATTCCAGAGAGTTAACAAGTTCTTCAAAAACTGCCTTAAAAAAGCTTGCAAAAGCAGGTATTCCTTTAGGGAATCAATCGGTTCTTTTACGAGGAATTAATGATTGTCCGCGAATTATGAAAAAACTTGTGCATACATTGGTGGCTAATCGGGTGCGCCCATACTACATATATCAATGTGATCTTTCACAAGGGCTTGAACACTTTAGAACCAATGTCGGTAAAGGAATTGAAATCATGGAAAGTCTCCGTGGACATACCAGTGGATTTGCTGTTCCGACATATGTTATTGATGCACCGGGCGGTGGAGGAAAAATTCCTGTGATGCCAAATTACCTGATTTCTTGGTCGGTTAATAAAGTGGTGCTTAGAAACTATGAAGGTGTAATTACTACATATACGATGCCGGATAATTATGAGGCGATTGAATGTGATCGACAATGCGAACAATGCGACTTGCATTTGAAGCTTAACAACGAAGACGAAGATGAGGTTGTTGTAGGAATTTCTAAATTGTTGTGCGACTATGAAGAAGAGATTACATTGACACCGGAAAACCTAGAGAGAGACCGACGCAATCAAGGAGTGGAAGAAGCAGATGAAAGAGCAAATCAAGAAAACGCTTATCTATAACGCATCTGAAGCTATTGGAAAATCTGCTATCAATCACGGGAAAAGTAGTGACCGTGTATATATAATGCAATGCGCTAGAGACGATAGTGATGCAGTGTTTTTAAGGGCGCACCAATTATTAGATCAGTGCGGCTATTCAAAAATTATTGCCAAAGTTCCACAGGAGATGAAAAAAGAGTTGGAGAAAAAAGACTACCAAGCAGAAGCTTGGATTCCGAAATTATTTCATGGAAGAACCGATGGATATTTTATGGCCTATTATTCAAATACAAAACGAGGCATACTTAGAGATCGTCAGCAGATAGATGATGTGCTCAACATAGCAAAGCAAAAGACCACGGCATCTTTAAGAAAGCCACATCTAAGGGCTGAAGAGGAGATTCGCCTGTTGGAAAAAGAAGATAGCCAAGAAATGGCTAAGGTCTATAAACAAGTGTTTGCAACGTATCCATTCCCGATTTTTGATGCTGGCTACATAGAACAAACCATGGATGAGCATATTATTTACTATGGCGTTTTTTGCAAAGGAAAACTTGTGGCTATTGCGTCCGGAGAGACGGATTATGCACATCGTAACGTCGAGATGACAGATTTTGCAACATTAGCTGAATATCGAGGTCGTGGATATGGACAGGCGCTTTTAGAAGTTCTTGAGAAAGTGTTAGAGGAAAAGGGCTACCTTACATTTTACACTATCGCACGAGCAGTGTCGTATGGTATGAATATTACATTTTCCAAGATGGGCTACACTTACGGTGGACGACTCATCAATAACACAAATATTGGCGGACAAATAGAAACGATGAATGTTTGGTATAAGCATATCGAAGATGTATCAATTAAATAGATGATTAAAAAAAGGAGAATTATTATGAAAAAAAATCAAGTAAATATAATTTTATCAATGATCCTAGTACTTTCTTTGGTTTTGATAGCTGGGTGTGCAAAGTCCTCACAGACAACCCTAGAAAAAATTCAAGAAGATTCAACGATGACCTTTGCCATGACAGGCGCATATCCGCCGTTTAACTTTATTAATGAGGACGGTGAACTTGATGGTTTTGATATAGAGATTGCCAAAGCGATTGCAAAGGAAATGGGTGTTGAAGCAGAACCGGTAACAACAGCATGGGATGGTATTATTGGCGGACTTGAAAGTAAGCGCTTTGATATGATTATCGGAAGTATGGCTGTTACCGAAGAACGTCTTGAAAAAGTTAACTTTACCGATCCATATTACTATGATGGAGCACAGTTTTTTGTACCGGTAGGATCAGATATTCAAAGCATCGAGCAAGTTGAAGCCGGAACGGTTGGAGTTGTCACAGGGACAACATTTCATGATGCCTTAAGTTCTATGGATAATATAGGTGAAATCATGCAGTTTGAATCGGATGTCGATAACTTTATGGCGTTGGAACAAGGACGTATGGAAGGACTTGTTACAGGAAAGTTCGTTGGGCTCTTAGCACCGGAAAAATATGATGTCCAAATTGAACCAGCAGGTAGTCTGCTCTACGATGAAAAGATAGCTATTGCTATTCGAAAAGAAGATGAAGCGCTATTAAAAGAAGTCAATGAAGCATTGGCAACGCTTGTGGAAAATGGAACTTATGAAGAGATAAGCCATAAGTGGTTTGGCGTCAATATACTTGAAAAATAGGAGGCATAACCTTTGGAATTAATTTTAGAATCAATACAAAACTTTTTTGGAACCATGATTCAATATGCGCCAAAATTTTTACCGGCAGTCGGTTTAACATTGCAGTTGTCCTTTTTTTCTATTTTATTAGGAACGTTATTTGGACTCGTGGTCACCTCGTTAAAGCTTGTTAAACTAAAAATTCTTCAAGTGATTGCCAATGTATATGTATCGATTGTACGAGGGACACCTTTATTGCTCCAGTTGTATTTTATCTTTTATGGATTGCCAAAACTGGGGCTTGAGTTTGATGCCTTTACATCGGCAGTTATTGGATTAGCCTTTCATAGTGGCGCTTATATCAGTGAAATCTTTAGAGGAGCAATTGAATCGATTGATTTTGGTCAAAATGAGGCGGCAAGAGCGCTTGGAATGACAAAGATACAGGCTTTTCGCTATGTGGTGCTTCCGCAAGCATTTAAGCGTTCGGTCCCATCTTTAGGTAACCAGTTTATTATAGCAGTTAAAGATTCCTCGCTTGCCAGTGTTATAACAATTACGGAAACCATTCTTATGGCACGTCAGTTAGTTGCAGCAACCTATGATCCGTTTCCGATTTTGCTAACGGCGGGAATATATTATTATGTGATTATTGCAATATTAAGTTACCTTTTGAGACGACTAGAAGGGAGGCTCAAAGTCAATGAAAGATAAACCAATGATTCGCGTTGCCGGATTACATAAATATTTTGATGATTTAGAAGTATTAAAAGGTGTGGACTTAAGTGTCTACCCAGGAGAAGTGGTAAGTATTATTGGAGGTAGCGGTTCAGGAAAGAGTACCTTACTTCGTTGCATCAATTTTTTGGAAAAGAAAAATAAAGGAGATATCTACATCGGAGCAAAAAAAATTGTATCGGAAAAACATGATGTAAATCAACTAAGAGAACGGGTAGGTATGGTCTTTCAACGTTTTAATCTTTTTCCACATAAAACGGCATTGCAAAATGTTATGATGGGACCACGAGTGATAAAAAAAGAAGAGAAGGCACAGGCCAAAGAAAAAGCGATGGCCTTATTACATAAAGTCGGATTGGACGATAAGGCAGATGTCTATCCGGCCATGTTATCAGGAGGTCAGCAGCAGCGGGTAGCTATTGCCAGAGCTTTAGCGATGGAGCCGGATGTGATGCTCTTTGATGAACCGACATCAGCCCTTGACCCGGAGCTTGTAGGTGAGGTTCTACAAGTTATTAAACAGCTGGCAGATGAGGGAATGACCATGGTTATAGTTACACATGAGATGGCCTTTGCAAAAGAAGTATCGGATAAAATTGTCTATCTATATGAAGGTGTCATAGCTGAAGTAGGAACACCAGAAGAGGTATTTGATAATCCCAAGGATGAAACCCTTCAGCGCTTTTTGGCAGGATTTTCCGGAGAATAGTGTGTTTTACCATGATAGAAGGATAGAAAAAAGCGAGCATTTTGACAATGCTCGCTTTAGTCATGGGTTATATAAAGATAAGGGCTAAGATGAAGACAACGATAATTGTTGCGATTCCTTGGATAAATGTAGCAACGGTCTGAGACTTATAAGCGGTTGAAACGTCCATGCCACTAAACTCTGCAACAACCCAGAAGAAGCTGTCATTGGCATGAGACACTGTCATGGCACCTGCACCAATTGCCATAACCGTCAGTACTTTTCCTAAAACGGTTGCCAATCCAAGAGCAGGAAGCAATGGAGCAACAAGTGCTGAAGTGGTTACGAGTGCAACGGTTGAGGAACCTTGGGCGGTCTTAAGAGACGCTGCGATGATAAATGGAACGAAGATACCGATATTTAAAGTAGCTAGAGAAGAACCTAGATAATCGCCAATGGGGGTAGCTTTTAATACAGTACCAAAAGCACCGCCGGCACCGGTAATCATAATTATGATTGCGGCATCTTTTAATCCTTCGCCAATCCAACCGGATAATGTTTCTTTATTAAAGTGTGGAAGTAGAGCAAAGGCGAAAAATAAGCCAATCATAAGAGCATTAATCGGTTTTCCAAGGAAAGCAAAAAGAGTAAACACACCACCTTCACCAAAAGGAAGGGTTGGGAAGTTAGCAATAGATCCTAAGGTAATTAACAAGATAGGAACGAGAATAGGAGCAAAAGCTTTAAATGCACTAGGAAGTTTACCAAATTCTTTATGGATAACATCATAATCCATTTCAAGTGTCTCATGGTCTTCAGCAGAGGTATATTTTTTTCCGGCAATTTTTGCCCACATATGTCCGGCAAGCATTGTAACGATAGAGACGCCAATACCAACGAGAATAACTAGGCCAAGTTGATCGTCTAATCCGAGGTTACCTGCAGCGGCAATTGGACCCGGAGTAGGAGGAACAAGTGTGTGTGTTGCATATAGCCCTGTTGCAAGAGATACAGACATCATAACGCCGGAGACTTTGGATTTTTGGACTAATGATTTTTTGAGAGAGTTCAAAATAACAAAACCAGAGTCGCAAAATACTGGGATGGATACAATATAGCCAATGATGCTCATCGCAAGCCCGGGACGCTTTTCGCCAACGATTTTTAGTACTGTATCTGCCATAACAATTGCTGCACCGGATTTTTCGAGTATTTTTCCAATGATGGTTCCTAGAATAATCACAATCCCTATGTAGGTAAGAATACCTCCAAATCCTGAACGTATTGTTGCGCCGATTTCAAGAACATCCATTCCCGAAGCGAAGGCGACACCGTATGAAGCTATCAGCAGGGCTAAAAATGGGTGAAGCTTTAACTTTGCTGTTGCGACCACGATAAAAACAATGGATAAAACTAAAATAACGAGTAGCATAGGTCCTTGTACCATAATAAATCCTCCTCTAACATATAGTTTATAGTAGTTTTGCTATATTCTGATAGGTTTGATAGGCAAGCTCTCTAGCGTTTATAATGGCCTCATCTAGGCTCATCGGATAACTTATAATGCTAAAAGCTGCGGTTAAACCTTCATCATACATTTGTTCATAGCCGCTATTTAAGGAGCCGACAACGGCAATCACGGGAACACCATATTTTTTACCCAAGCGAGCGATTCCGTGAGGTAATTTTCCATGTAGGGTTTGGTAGTTTAATTGCCCTTCTCCGGTGAAAATATAATCAAATGCTTCTTGCTTAATAATGTTTTCTAAGGCAATGGTTTCGCTGATAATTTGAAAACCTGACCCTGTGGTAGCATCTAAAAATGCCATGAGTCCGGCACCCATTCCGCCAGCAGCGCCTGAACCGGGAAGGTCATTGACATCTTTACCTAAAAAGTCGATCATACGTTGGCGATAAATAAGCATGCCTTCTTCAAGACGCTTAAGCTTATCAGGAGTGCCTCCTTTTTGCGGACCATAAACATAGGTGGCGCCAGTAGGTCCTGTTAGTGGATTATCCACATCGCATGCAACAACAAACTCGATATCTTTTAAATCTGTACAAACATCTTCAAAGGTAATGGAAGCAATCTGATGAAGGGATTGACCGCCATATTCGATTTCCTTGCCTTGATGATCTAAAAAATGATAACCGAGTGCTTGTAGCATGCCGACACCACCGTCGTTAGTTGCACTGCCGCCAATGCCCATAATAATCTTTGTACAGCCTTGGCCGATAGCATCAAGGATCAGCTCACCTGTTCCAAAGCTTGTTGTGAGCAAAGGATTTAATTTTTCTTGGGGAACAAGCATGATACCAGAAGCGCTAGACATCTCAATGACTGCTGTCTGCCCATCACCTAAGATGCCATAGGTTGCGGATACTTTTTCGCCAAGGGGACCGATAACATTAAGATTTCGATAGACTCCGTTAGTGGATTCAACCAAAGCTTCAACAGTCCCTTCTCCGCCGTCAGCAAGGGCAATAGCATGAATCTTAGCTTGGGGCAATACTGATGTCAATGCATCAGTAGCAATATCACAAATGTCTTTTGAGGATAGGCTTCCCTTAAAAGAATCTGAAGCTATCAGTATTTTCATTATTTTCTCCTCTCGCAAACTTGATGAGTCATAATTAACTAAAAAGTGTGTTTTTTAAAATTCTTTTTGTGTAAGAGTTACTATACATATAAGCATACATGAGTAGTGAGGAAAAAACATTATTGAAAAATACAAAAAAACACACCTTTACTATGCAGTGTGCACAATAAGGTGTGTTGGTGAGCATTATTTTTGGGCTTTAATATATTCGGCAAATAGATACCAATATATACGATCTCCAATCTGTTCGGCAGGGTCAAGGTCTAGAAGCTCTTTTATACGGTTTAATCGAAATAGAATTGTATTACGGTGTAAAAACATGTTCTTAGCACATTGGCTCATATTCATGTTGTTTTGATACATGGCAACTAACGTCTCTGCCATGCCATTAACAGCCATGAGTTTATCATAGTCTTCTTCAAAAAAGTGATGCATCATATGTTCAGGTATCTTCGATATAAAAAAAGCAAGAAGATGCTCGTGAATAAAACCATAGCATTCGAGAGAAGACGTTTTTAGCTGGGATAATACAAATTCAGCTTCATAATAACTGTCCTTAATATGATAAAGATCATTATAATAACTTCCACAGGCGATATGATAAGACAAAGAGGTATCTTTTTGGAATAGAGCAAGAATCTCTTGAATGTATTCTTGCAGATTTTTTGTTTCAAGGTGTGTATCGGCAAAATACGAAGCTTTTAAAATCACAATTCGATTTGAAGAGACAACGGTTGAGATATCATTTTTATGATGATGCTTGTTGGATTTAATCTGCTGATATATCTCTTGTATTTTTTCTTGGGGAGTAAAGGAGCCAGCATTAGATCCTATATGATTAAACTCTAATACAATCACATTACGTCGTGCATTCATATCATAACCAAGTTTTTCTCCCCAGTTCATTGTGGTGACAATGGATTCGGGATTGGTCAGATTCAGTAATTCGTTTAAAAAATAGGTTTTATCACTTTGGCGATAATACATCTTCTGCTTTAAGACTTCTTGCTCATACATCAGCTCAATCATCGATTTAACAATATTAGATAATTCGTTGATTTCACTGGGAATTCCTGTGATTCCAATGATACCGATTAATGTGCCGTTATGATAAAAGGGCTGATTGATACCGGCTTTTACACCTTCGTAGTGATTTTCGTCACTGGGTAAAATGTCTACACGTCGCTCTTCATCAGAAGCTTGCTTGCCAATCTTATGGAAAGTTCCGATACGTTGCTGATTTCCACTGGCAATAATCATCCCATTGGTATCGATAATGTTAATATTATATCCGATGTCATCGATAATTTTGTTGACGAGTTTTTGCAGCATATCTCCGTGTATTAACATGTGTAAGCTCCTTTATGGCATCGGTATGCCTTTGGATTTGACCAAAAGTTCATACCATTCATCACGTGTTAAAGAGACATGAAAAGCCTGCATGGCATTTTTTATGCGTTCAGGGTTGGTGGTTCCGATGACGGGATTTATTTTTGCAGGATGCTTCATGAGCCAAGCCAGGACAACAGCATCTGAGGATACAGCGTATTTCTTGGCAAGGCGCGTAACGAGATTTTTTGTATCAAGTATTGTCTGATGCGTATCTTTATCTAGCTTTGCACCGGAGTATATACCTCGAGCAAGAGGGCTCCAGGATTGCAAACTGATATTGTTAAGTATACAGTGCTCCAATGTGCCTAACTGAAAATCGAGTCCTTTGCCATGTGGATTGTTAAATCCGATGGCGCTATCAACAAAATCGGTTTTCTTAAGGCTAAGTTCAAGTTGGTTGGCAATTATTTTTCTGCCGGTGTAAGCTTCAATAAGTTTGATTTGATGGTAGTCCATATTCGACACACCAAGATTGCGTATTTTTCCAGAGGTAAAGAGTTCATCTATAGCTTTTTTTAGTGCATCGCGATCGCAAAGGGGATCGGGACGATGGAGTAAAAGGACATCAAGATAGTTCGTGTTTAAACGTTCTAATATTTGATCGACAGATGTAATAATATGGTCATATGAAAAATCAAACCTAGATCCAAAATCTGACCCCCAAAGGTGAATGCCGACTTTGGATTGAAGTATGATCTTTTCGCGAATCTGTGGATTTTTTTTGAGATAATGTCCAAAGACAAGCTCAGAACGACCATTTTTATAGATGTCAGCTAAATCAAAAAAAGTGATGCCTTCATCAAGGGCTGTTTGAATAGCTAACTCGGCTTCGTCATAGTGTGTATCGGTTAGTTCAAAGGTTTCCTCCCAAGGACCTCCTAGACCCATTGCGCCATAGATAATGTACTGTTCAGGTAATGCTTTCGTATTCATATACTACCTCCATAATCTGAAACAATGATTGAGTTAATCTTATTATACACTTTTTATGTAGCCAATTCCAATGATTCCTTTGCCTACATGACATCCGATAGCTGGCGATATAGGTGAATCGATAAGTTTATCTGTATCAATTCCATGTGTCTTTAGACGGGATTTGACGTAGGCTACTTTTTCAGGGGCGTCGGTATTGAATAAGAACATAAATCGGGCATTTTTTCCATTGTCCGTATCGTTTAAGAACGAATCTACAACACGATCCATAGCTTTTTTTGTTGTTCGGATTTTTTCCCATGCAACAATTTTGCCTTCAGCGTTGACTTCGAGTAACGGCTTGATTTTTAGCATGGAAGCAATAAAGGCAGAAGCGTTTGACAGACGTCCGTTTTTAACAAGATAACTTAAGTCATCAACCATAAAATATATATGGTCATGGTTTCTAAGCGTCTCAAGATGAGCTAATATTTCTTGAACACTAGCGCCGTCATTAGCCATTTTATGCGCTTCGATAGCCATAAAACCGGTTAAAAAACTGGCGCTTTTTGAGTCGAATGGGTGGATGCTTAGATTATCAACATAGGTTTTTGATACACATACACCTTGATATGTTCCGCTTAAATGGCTTGAGATGGATATATAGATAATATCGCTATAGCCTGCTAAATACATTTTTTCATAGAGATCTAGAAGCTGACCTGTTGATGGTTGAGCTGTGGAAGGAATTGTGTCTAATGTGTCTAATTGTGCATAGAATTCTTTGGGATGAATATCTTTTCCATCATAATATTCTGTATCATTCATGTGAATAGTTGTTCTGGCAATTTCAATATCTTCATAACCTTCTAAATAATCAAGCCCACTCGTACTACATGTTATTATTCCTATTTTTCCCATAAAGCACCTCGTTTATCCTAGAATGTATTGATTGTAATGCATTCATTATAACAAAAAAACTTTGATAATCAAAGTAAAATAATGTTTTCGTAGCTATTTGATGTGGGATTTGGTACAATAAGGATACACAATCAAACGAGGAGGACATCACAATGAAAGCGGTTATTGAATATGGAGTATATCAGGAATATCTAAAAAAAATCTTATACGGATTACATCTAGGAGTTGTTGTCTTGGCGATTATTGGTGTTGGGATATACAAATATATGGTTTTATTCTTTCAGGGAATTCAAGCGACTTTTTTTACACCGGAAGTATTAGCAGATTATTTTTTTAAAGTCATCCTTGTGTGGGCAATTTTTTATTTTGCCAAGCGCCTGTGGATAACAAAAACAATTGACCACTTTTATGATAATGATGGCATTGAAGAAAGATATTGGTTTTTACCTTGTGTCTTTAACACAGGTATATATAATTCTTGGTTTGGAAATATATTAATTGATGAGCAAACCGTCTGGTTTAATGCAAATCGCGTATCAAAAGAGCCGGTAAAGTTTAAGGCTGACCGAGAAAATATACAGATATGTGTTCAAAAAGAACCAAAGAATTTATTGGCAAAAATTTTGTGGGGAGAAACAGATGTGCTGGAGATTGAAGATGTTCATAGTAAAAAAAAGGCGCGGTTTTTAGTTCCGAATCCGCAAGCAGTAGCGAAGGCATTATCTGAAGTGATTCAAAGAAAGGATGAATAGGAGATATGAAAAAAATAATAGGGATAATTGTACTTTTATTAGTGTTGACAGGATGCCAATCAAACTCAACAGAGCTTGATAGAGTTCGTGAAGAGCGGGATGTGCTGGAAAGACATCTTACGGAAGTAGAAACTGAGAACACTGTTTTACAAGAAGAACTAAGTAAAGCGGAAGAAGATGTTGCTCAAATGACTCAACAAGTAGATGAACTGACAACGACACTTGAAAATATCCAAAATGGAACGCTTAAAGTATCAGAATCGGGACAATTAATCCAGACAGCGTTTGAAGTAATGCATTTACTTAAAGAGCAAGACTTTGAAGCATTAAGCACATGGGTTCATGACGAAGAAGGGGTCCGTTTTTCACCGTATTTTTATGTGAATCCGGGGACAGATATTGTCATGACTGCCAATGAAGTGGCTAATTTAGCCCAAGATACGTCAATCTATAATTGGGGAACCTATGATGGAATAGGCGACACAATCGATTTAACATTTGCCGAGTATTATGATCGGTTTATTTATGATCAGGATTTTGCGAATCCGGAAATTGTTGGCAATAATACAGCAATTCAAGTGGGAAATATGTATGATAATCATGATGAAGTTTATCTGAATGGAGAGTTTGTAGAGTTTCATTTTTCAGGATTTGAGGAAGAATATGAAGGTCTAGACTGGCGCTCTCTTCGTTTAGTTTTTTTGGATAATGCAGGACAGTGGAAACTAGTCGCCATTATCCATGGGGAGTGGACGATATAGTTTGTGGCGCCAGTTGCTATGTTGTCGAATGGTCAAAAAAGCTTAAGCGGCACAAAGTAATGTCGTCATCGATGGTTCTATCACCAAGCAATGCGTTTAATATATGCTGGGTGAAGGTCATATCACCAGTAGGTATTTGCAGGAGGGCTTGTTCTAATTGAGCATTAAGCGTATCACCTTTTTCGTTAGGATGCTCGACCAAACCGTCAGAATATAAAAAGATATATTCAAGGTCAGTGGTTGAGAACGTATCAATTACATAGGACATGTTGCAATTAACACCTAAGATGATGTTATTCGAGGAAACAGTTTTCAACTGTTTCCTTTTTTGAATGTAAAAATCAGGATGTCCAGCATTGACATAGTTAACGGTTTGGTTGGATAAATCTATTTCCAAGAATATTCCAGAAAGATAACGTAGCGATGAAATATCGTTTTGATTGACTTGGCAGATGGATGCATTTGTCTTGGCTACAGCATTTTCAAGGGTGTCATAATGGATGGATGATTGAAAAGTAGAGATGGCTTTTAATCCAATTAGTGTGGCAGAAGTACCATGTCCCATGACATCGAGTAGAGCCATGGCGTATTTTGTTGGGGAGAGTTGTTCGAAGCATATAAAATCGCCGCCAAGATAGTTGTAAGCCTTGGCCTTTGCTTCAAAGTGGACATTGGCGTCCTTGTAGTCAGGAGGCAACATGTATGCCATGATATTTTTTGCCGTCTTAAATTCCTGACTTAGTTGATCAGAAAGTAACCGCTCTCTATTTACAAGTTTTCCTATTTTGATATAGTTGGTGATGGTGCCTGAAGTGTTAAAAATTGGAGAAATGGTTGCTTCTTCATAAAAAAAACGTCCGTTTTTTCTTCGGTTGATAAAAAAACCATTCCATATCGAACCACTTTGAATGGTAGTCCATAGTTTTTGATAAAAAGAGGCTTCGTGGACATTGCTTTTAATCAGTTTAGGTAAGTTGCCAAGGACTTCGTCCGAGCTATAGCCTGTAGCCTTTAAAAAATAAGTGTTGGCAAAGACGATTTGTCCCTCGGTATTTGTAATAACAATTGAATTTTGTGCTGCATTATAAAGTGTACTTAGCACTTGGTTTTGAAATTTATATTGTAAATGTTCTTGAATGAGCTTTAATTGATAGGTTAGTTCATAAGCGGTAAAATCATGTCGTAGATAAAACGGATTTTTTGAGCTCAAAAGCTGATCTAATTGTTCATAATGCTCTGGCAATAATAATTTAAGACAAGCATCGAAATGCTTGTCATAAAAAGAAGAGGATGCCAAGTAGATTGAAGCATCAACAATACAAAAATTTGCGTCCTCAGGCGTAGCAACAATGTTACAGTTGTTAGCCTGTTTAAGAGACGCATTTATTCGTGTGCCTACAGTGGCATCTTTTGAAGCGATATAAATCGATAAATTAAAATCAGTGAATTGTTTCATAATCATAGTGTTTAAGCTCCATTCGATTGAATATCGATGATTTGCTCAAGTTTGGTAATAGTAAATACTTTTTCAACCATGGGCATGGGGTTGACTAAGGTTAAGTGAAACTCTTTTTCGGTAGAAAACTTATAGATGGAGATAAAAACTCCAACGCCGGTACTATCAATAAAATCAACGGAAGACAAATCAACAATGACCTTTGAAAAATCTTGAGGTGATTGTTCTTTGGTTTTTTCGATTAACGCCTTCATTTCGTTTTTAATCGTGTCGGATCGATCCATCATGATTTTGCCTTGTGGTTTAAGAATGAGTTGATTATTTTCAAATGTATGTAACATATTATACACCAGCCTTTAATTTGAATTCTTTGATTAAATCGTTCAGCTCAATGACTTCTTGAGTTAATGCTTGATTCATTTCATTTACAGTGACAATAGTCGCATTTTGCTCTTCAGTGGCAGCCGTCACTTCTTCAGTACTTGCAGCATTATTTTGAATGGAATCGTTCACTGCGTTTATAGAATCGAGTATGGATTTTGTTTTGCCTAACATTAAGTCAGAGACTTCATCCAATGAACGACCTGCATCTTGGGTCGTTTTATTAAATGCATATAGATTTGCAAGTGCGCTTTCAGCTTTATTAATTTGAGAAATCTGAGTATTGACTAACTCCTGATTAAATTCCATGGAGTTTACAGTCGCTTTGGTCTCGGATTCAATGTTTTCGATAAGGCTAATAATTTGAGAAGCGGCATCACTTGAATTTTCAGCAAGTTTACGAATCTCATCTGCAACCACAGCAAATCCTTTGCCGGCTTCACCTGCACGTGCAGATTCTATAGAAGCGTTTAAGGCAAGAAGATTGGTTTGTGCAGCAATGCCTTCAATCACTTTGACCATTTCACCAATTTGTCGACTACGTTCAATAAGTTTGTTGACAGCACTTGAAGCAAAATCAACGGTTCGGTTAACTTCATCCATACTTTTTACAACTTCTTGAATAGCGCTTTGTCCATCTAATGAAGCGTTAAAGCTTTGCTCAATTGCTTGTCCGGTATTTTGGACCACTTGATTTAAGTGTTGACCCATTTTTGCCAGTTCATCTGTAGAATCATTGATTGAACTAAGTTCTCCAGCCATTATATCCGAGTTGTTGGCAATCTGAACGGTTGTCGTTGTGACTTCTTCAGATGCAATGCTAATCTCTTTTAAAGAGTCACGAATGGAAAGAGAATGATCTTCAACATGGTCAGATTTTGAACGGATATTGCTGATAATGAGTGTCAGCTTATCAATTGTATCATTTACAGAGGTTGCAAGAGACCCAAGTTCATCACGTGATTGGTGATTGACACGTGTGTCAAGATTACCGGCAGCTACATTATTCATTGCTTCGACGACCTTATAAATAGGTTCAATAATCATTTTAGAAAGAAGAATTGAAATAATAAGTGCTGCAACAATAACAAGTCCGCTTGTGATAAAGCTTACTGCATTTAAAATGGTTTGTAGTGTTTCCATATTTGAGCGTAGTTCTTGTGAACGGGTATCTTCAATCTCAGCAATTAAAAATAAATTGTCTTTAACATGTTTGATATTGGGCAACATTTCATCGCGAAAAAGCTTGTAGGCGGATGTAGTATTGCCGCTTTCCATATACTCGATGATTTGATGGGATGAATTGTGGATTATTTCATGGGGGATTTCCATCGCTGTAAAAGGTTCAAGTATTCTTGAATCTGGGGTAAAAGAATAGTACCACTGACCTAATTGGCATGCCGTAAAGTCCGAGGTATCCATAGTGCTGACTTCACCTAATAAATATAGAGACATGTTTAGTACATATTCTTCATGGTCAATGATGCGGTCATGCAAAAACTGACTAAATTCAAGAGCTTCCATAGCCTCTTGGGTGGCGCTGTCATATTGATTTTCAAAGTACATGGTCAGACCGGTTTCGGTTAATATTAAAAGAATAATTATTGTAAAAGAAATAAAAAACTTAAAGCGTAATGAATCGGTTTTCTTTAATGTGTTCATAAGATACTCTCCTTAGATGTTCTAGTATAGTTTTTTGATAATATAATATGAATAGTGGTTGTTTATATCTGGATAGGTCAAAAACCAATCCGAAAGTAACATAACCATGGATAAACCTCGACCATTTTCTCTAAACGGACAAAGGTATTTTACCGGGGTGTAGTCATCCAGTCCTCGACCGGAATCATTAACTTGTACAATAACAACCTCGGTGTATTGGTAAATGTGAATGCATATAACATTCGTAGGGGTATTTTGCAACTCCATTTCTTTACAGCTATTAATAATGAGCTCATGCAAAGCAATCAACAAATCAGCATAGACAGATTCAGGCAGTGGGGCAAGCATCTGTTCAATTTGTGAATGTATGATTGCAAGGGTACAGTCATTAATATTAAATTCATAATGTTTTTCATAAATAGAAGACATAGTTTCAATCCATTCATAATAGTATAGTTTGAAATGTTTAAAAAAAATAGTACATTCGTACTATTTTTTATAGTGTCTCATCATCATATCACATAGTGTGAAGTTTTTCTAGATGGTGATATGTTAATTTTTTATGTATTCACCAAAATTTTTTTGCATATAATGGGACTTGATATCGGAGCGTAGATGCTCATGAATAATCGTATCAATCTCATAAGATTCGTTCTTTTTGAGGTGTGCAATAATCTGCTTATGTTCATTAATAATGGATAGAAGTTTTTCTTTTCTTAGCATATGTAAGTGTCGAAATCGAGTATAGTGAACGGTTGATGATTGGATGAAGTCCCAGACCATTGCATGCCCTGCAAGTTCATATATGGTTTTGTGAAAAAGGTCGTCAAATTTTATGAAGGATTTTAAATCAATCTCTGGAGAGACGCATTCCATCTGCTGATTTAATATATATAATAGGCGATGTTCACCTTGCAAAGAAAGATGTCCGCACAATTTTTTTAGAATTTCGTTTTCTAGAATACTTCGCATAAAGATAACTTGTTCGACAGATTCTAGATTAATATAGGAAACAATACTTCCGCGTTGGGGATAAATATCAATATATCCGGCTAAGGAAAGCTGTTTTAGAACATCGCGAATGGGGGTGCGCGAAAGGGAAAAACGCTCACTTAGCATGGTTTCGCTGATAATTGTTCCGGGTTTTAGTTCTAATGTGAGGATTTCTTCTTTTAGCGTTTGGATTATGGTTTCTTTTTTACTTGCCATGATTTATACATTCATCCTTTCTCTTGCTAGTATCTAGTATACAGGAATTGATAAAAAAGTAAAGATGTATGTAATTTTTTTTGAGAGATATCCTATTGACAAAAGGGGTAAAGTGATTTATAGTGGAATATATAACTTGTATACAAGTTGACAAAAGGAGGTATATTATGCAAATGACGTGGAGATGGTATGGAGAAGGCAACGACTCTATTACCTTAGATCACATTCGTCAAATTCCAGGTGTTACCGGTATCGTTTGGTCACTGCATGACAAAGTGGCTGGTGAAGTATGGGAAGAAGATGAGATTGACAAAGTAATGAACTTAATAAAGAGCAAAGGTTTTAATGCAGATGTAGTTGAAAGTGTGAACGTACATGATGATATTAAAATCGGATTGCCTACGCGTGACAAGTATATTGATATCTACATTGATACCATTAAAAAGCTTGGGGAACGTGGAGTAAAAGTAATCTGCTATAACTTTATGCCTGTATTTGACTGGACACGAACAGACTTGTATAAAGAATTGCCAGATGGCTCAAACTCGCTATTTTATGAAAAAGATGCCATTGTTAATGATCCTAATGTTATGGCAGAACGTATCCTAAAGGGCGCAGGCAAATATACGATGCCAGGCTGGGAACCGGAACGCATGGCAAAACTTGATGAATTATTTAATGCATATGCAGATATCGACGAAGATAAGCTCTTTGAAAACTTAAAGTACTTCTTAGAACGTATTATGCCAGCTTGTGAGCAATATGATGTAAAAATGGCGATACATCCGGATGATCCACCATGGCCTATTTTTGGTCTTCCAAGAATCATTCGAAGCCGAGATCATATCCAACGCTTTTTAGATCAAGTCGATAATCCATACAGTGGATTAACACTATGTACAGGTTCACTTGGTCCCAATTTGTTAAATGATATACCTGCAATCATACGTGAGTTTCATGATCGCATTTACTTTGCCCACATTCGTAACGTTAAAGTTTATGAAAATGGAGACTTTAGTGAAGTCTCACATCGTGGAAAAGATGGAAATGTCGATGTGTATGAAGTGTTAAAAGCATATCATGACAACAACTTTACAGGGTATATTCGACCGGACCATGGTCGTCACTTGTGGGGTGAAGAAAAAGATTGCCGTCCTGGATATGGTCTATATGACCGTGCGCTAGGTGTAATGTATATGCTGGGTGTTTGGGATAGCCTAGACAAACAAAGAGGAGGCTGCTAGATGTTAGAGTTAAATCAAAGCGCGTTAAAAAAAGCTGATGCATGGGCGAAAGTCGATGTGGCATTACCTGAATTTGACATAGAACTAGTTCGAAAAAACACACAAGAACGTCCGACATGGGTGCATTTTGGTGCTGGAAATATCTTTAGAGGATTTGTGGCGAATGCCTACCAAAAAGTCCTTAATCAAGGATTGGCAGATACAGGAATTGTTGCGGCAGAGTCTTTTGACTTTGAAGTCATTGACAAAGTCTATACACCCTTTGATAATCTGACAATGTTAGTACTGATGAAAGCAACAGGCGAATTTGAGAAGACAGTTGTAGGCTCTATTGTTGAGAGTGTTACAACAGATCAAAAGCGTCCGAATGACTATGCGCGACTAACAGAAATCTTTGAAAATCCATCCCTTCAAATGGCTAGCTTTACCATAACAGAAAAGGGCTATGCAATTACAACACCCGATGGAGAGTACTTAGGTATTATTCAAAAAGATCTTGAACAAGGGCTAGAGCATCCGATACATACCATGAGTATTATCACGGCACTTGCATACAAGCGTTTTAAAAAAGGAGCATATCCATTGACATTTGTATCCATGGATAACTGTTCCCATAATGGAGATAAAGTGAAAGCGGCTGTGCATACCATAGCAGAAGAATGGCTAAGACGCGGATATGTAGAGCAAGCGTTTATCGATTATATAAAAGATGAAGAAAAAATCACTTTCCCACTTTCCATGATTGATAAAATTACTCCCCGTCCGTCAGACGATGTAAAAGCAAGTCTTGAAAAAGATGGATTAGCAGATATGGATGTTATCATAACAAGCAAAAACTCCTATATGGCACCTTTTGTCAATGCAGAGATTAGTGAGTATCTTGTCATTGAAGATAAGTTTGTTAATGGACGTCCAAAACTTGAAGAAGCCGGAGTTATTTTTACAGATCGTGAAACGGTAAATCGCGTTGAGACGATGAAAGTAACAACATGCCTTAACCCGCTTCACACAGCTTTAGCCGTTACAGGATGCTTGCTAGGTTATACACTTATTGCCGACGAAGTTAAAGATCCGGTTTTGTCCAAGTTAATTCATACGATTGGATATGAAGAAGGACTCAAAGTTGTGGTTAACCCTGGAATTATTGATCCAAAAGCTTTTATTGATGAAGTTGTTAATGAGCGCTTTGCAAATCCGTTTATTCCGGATACACCTCAACGTATCGCAACCGATACTTCTCAAAAAGTGGCCATACGCTTTGGAGAGACAATCAAAGCATATGAAGCATCGAAGGATCTAGATCCTAAACAATTAACTGCGATTCCTTTAGCGCTTGCGGCGTGGGTACGCTATCTTCTTGCTATAGATGATAAAGGAGAGCGTTTTAACTTAAGTTCAGATCCACTGATGGATGAATTAATGAAGTATGTAGCAGATATCAAGCTAGGCGATACATCGGCTGATATTCGACCATTACTGGAAAAAGAAAGCATTTTTGGTCTAGATTTATATAGCGTAGGACTCGGTGAAAAAGTTGAAGCGTTTTTCATAGAAATGCTTGCGGGACCTGGAGCTGTTTACAGTACTTTAAAAAAATATTTAGTATAAACATATAATATATACATACACGAACATTAATCAGATGCACTACATTTTCCTTTTGTAGTGCATCTGTTTTTATGTAAAAAAATAAGATGACCCAAAAACAAAGGGCGTAAAATGTGAAACGATTAAAAAAATTTAACCGAATATTAAGAAACAAAGGGATTTTTTTCGTTATAATAAGAATTGTGTTAATTATATAGTAGAAATGAAAAAAGGAGCAGGGTATGCAAAAGAAAATTATTTTTCAAGGGATATTTTTATTGATGCTTGTCGCATTGCTTGCAGGATGCCAAAAGCAAGATACCAATCTTGAAGTTGATCTTGAGGTTGGATATGATCAAGTCGTAAAAATATCAGAGGGAAATCCATTAAATGTTACGATGCGTAATGCGGGAGAGGCTGTTAGTGGAGAGATTCAAATTGATATAGCAACAGATGGACAATCGCAAATCGTCTTTGCGGTGCCTTTTGATATAAGTCAAGGTGCAGAGAAAGTTCTCGATGTATATATACCGGTTTACACAGTACAAAAAGAGTTTCCGGTTCGAATTGTTGTTGACAATACAACGGTATATGAGCAAAAAGTGAAGGCTAGACAGTTTCTTTCTCCTGAACGTGCAGTTATTGCCGTCATAAGTGAGCAACCGGACCATTATCGTTTTTTTAACCAAATGCATTTAAGCGCGATGGTCAAAGAAGAAGAACTTTATACATATGATCGTGTAACCCGAGAAGAATCCAATGAAATAGCTGAGGTGAAGTCGCCCCATGTTATCTTTTTTGATTCTGTAGAAGCGTTTAATGAACGACAAGCACTGGATTTTTTTGATTATATTTATCTTGGAAATACCAGTAATCTAGGATTTAATGCAGGTGTTGAAAAAAATATTATTCATTGGATGCAACAAGGCAATACGCTTTTTGTTGAAACCGGTGCGAATTATCAACGCATGATGAATCAATTACCAGAAGGGCTAAAACACGTTGCATTTAATGAGGCGAAAGAGGTTAGCCTAGATTTTAGTGAAGCGAATCTTCCATTTGTAGGCGAGGTGGTTTTAGCCACAGGCAATCCATTGAATGAGGATGTTGTCTTTATTGAGCAGCAAGAGAGCGTCTTAGGCTATGGAGAACGCATAGGCGCAGGGAAACTTATCACGCTTTCTATGGACTTGACAGCAGATCCCCTAGCACAGTGGAATACAGGTGGTATCTTTTTATCGCATCTTATGCAAGTTCTTGATGTAGAACAACAAATGAACCCTGGTGAATATGAAGAGTATTATGGAAATAATTCCTATCGCCTACGCTACATCCCTATGGAAAAAAAGCCGCCATATGGACTTATGGCGTTGATTTTAGGTATTTATAGTATACTTGTAGGTCCCATTACTTACTTTGTATTAAAAAAGAAGGACCGTCGTGACTTGATGTGGATTATTGTACCGACGATGGCGATTGTATGTGTTGTAATTATTTACCTGTTTGGATTTATGACACGTTATGATAAGCCTATTAGTAATAGTATTTCAGAGATTAACTATCACCAAGGCGAACGCTTTTTAGAAATTAACAGTGAGATTGCTCTGTTTAACAATAAAAATAACCAGATGACAGTTTCGTGGGATTCAGAAGAAAACTTTAGAATTTCTTCATTAAATACTTCGCATTATTACGGTGAAAACCGAGAGAGTAAAAAGACAAAGGGAAAATTATTTATGGGAAGCCGCGGCTACTATGAATCTTATGATACTACTTTATGGGAACCGACATTTGCCGTAGGTAAAAAGGTGATTCCGATTGAAAAACAAGTGGAAGATGAAACGGTACGTGTCAATGTAATCGATGAAAAAGTAGAATTGACAGTGTTTAATCCGACGCCGATAGAACTTGAATATACAGTTGCAATTTGGGGTGGACAAATGTTTGAAGTAGGAACATTAGAAGCTTATGGTCAAAAAACAGTATCGGTTGAAGGTGTAGCAGATGTCTATGATTATCTTGAAAAAACTTATCAAATGAGTCAACATTATCAAAATCCAGGGAAGTTTTCCGAACAGCTACGAAGTGATGTTTCTTTTTTAGAAGACAACTTATATCGATCCTATGATCGCAATAGGAACAGATCATCTGACCAAGTTATGCTTATAGGGATTAACAAAGATGATGTTGGCTATGCCATTGAGATCAATGATAAAGAGGTTGAGGAATATTCTCGCAATCTTGTCGCTTTGGCGATGGATTATCGCTTTGATTTTGCACAAGACATGACATTGCCCTATGGATTTATTCAACCATCAATTATGCTAGAGCGTTATGGTTATATGGAAGAAGGCTACTCATATTTTGATGGCGATGCTCAAACCATTGATTTATATGAGACTGAAAAAGCCTTTTTCACATGGAAAATACCGGAAGAGATTGCCATTAATAAGTTGATGCTTAAATTAGAAAAACTGTATACGAGTGAAGCGTATTATGAAAAATATCGGAACAATTCTTCACAAAATACGTCTAATGAAGAACCTGTTGCTATTTATATTCAAAATGCGCAAACAGAGCAATGGGAGCTAATAGATATGACACAAGATGAAATTGATATCGACTTAGAGACATACGTGTCCGAGGAAAATACATTGGCAATTAGCTATGATTTGACAGAATTAAAAATAATGAATATGGATTACACGATGATTGTTCCGGCAATTCGTTTTGAAGGAGGTGCTGTTAATGATTAAAGTGGAAAATTTGAAAAAACGTTATGGAAGCTTTACGGCAGTGGATGACTTATCTTTTCATATTGAAAAAGGAGAAATCTTTGGATTTGTAGGTTCTAACGGAGCAGGTAAAACGACAACAATGAAAATTGCAGCAGGCTTAATGGAACCCACGGCAGGAACCATCTATATTGATGGTTTGGATATTACAAAAGAGCGTAATGCTGCAAAAAAAATGTTGGGATATATGCCAGACTTTTTTGGTGTGTATGATGATCTTAAAGTGAGTGAGTATATGAACTTCTATTGCGGCATTCATGGTATTTTGCCAAAGGAACGCGATGAGATTATCCAGCCACTTATTGAACTGGTCAATCTAGAAGATAAAACGGAATTTTATGTGGATGACTTATCGCGAGGTATGAAGCAGCGCTTGTGTTTAGCACGGGCACTTATCCATGATCCCAAAGTACTTATTTTGGATGAACCCGCATCGGGACTTGATCCAAGAGCACGTGTAGAATTTCGACAGATTCTATATAAACTTCGAGAAATGAATAAGACCGTGCTAATTAGTTCACATATTTTGCTGGAACTTGCAGAAATATGTACGACCATCGGGATTATTAACCGTGGTAAGATGGTGGTTAAAGGGAGTGTTTCTGAGATTCAAAAGCAGTTATCCCACCTTAATCGAATCAAACTTAAGGTTGTCAGTGACTTAGATACTACGCTACTTCGGCTAAAAGAATATCCAAACATCAGTAATATGAATGTGGTAAATGGAAGTATTGAATTTTCATATAGTGGAAGTGATGAAGATAAGCATGTGCTACTTCGCCGATTGATTGAAGAAAAGTTGCCCATATACCATTTTGAAGAAGCTGGCGGAAGCTTAGAATCCATTTTTATGCAGTTGACACAGGAGGGTGAAAATGCTTAATCCAATATTAGAACGTGAACTAAAGACGCGGATGCGTACATGGAAGACGCCCATACTTTTAACGGTATATCTTGGGTTAATCGGTCTCATATTAACATTGGTTTTACTGGCATCAGGTACAGTTTTTGGCTATGATGGATATGGATTTGATCCAAGTGTTATTGCCACTGTGTATGATGTGTTAGTCATCTTTCAAATGGCACTCTTGATGTTGATTATCCCGGTGTTTACGGCAACGGCGATTTCGGGAGAACGAGAACGTCAAACCTTAGATCTTATGCTTTGCACAGATATATCGACATGGAAAATCTTGTTTGGAAAAATCAGTGCAGCATTAACGTTTATTCTTTTGATTATTTTTGCATCGATACCATTTATAAGCATTATTATGCTTTTTGGTGGGGTATCGATGTGGGATATATTTAAAACTGTTTTATACTACATGGCGGCAGCATTTATGCTCTCGACAGTTGGGATATTTGCGACGACACATTTTAAGCGTAATATCACAGCGATTATGATGAGTTATGTGATTTTGGGAGTTATATATTTTGTGCCACTGATTCTGATGATTATATTAGCGATTGTTACTCAACTTGAAAATATGCAATGGTTAAGTGATTTTGTTGAAATATATATTTATGATATTTCTGCAATACTTTTTGGAGCGAATCCTGGATTTGGGTTGCTGTCGTTATTGAATAATGATTTTATGGATATTAGCTATATGATCAATTATCAATCCATTTTATCCAAGATACCAACATGGACAATATCATTGATTTATTTTACCATTATAAGTAGCGTATTTTTACTTTTATCTAAGCATAAACTATCAAAGAGGTGATAAATAATGCTTCGAAAAAAAATATATAGATATATTCGACCCATTCGACAAAAACTTTATATTGAGCGTAGCCTTAAAGTGTTAAGCTGGATTTTGGTGATAGGATTTGGTCTAACATGTTTACTGGCTATCGTAAGTCGATTTGTCATGGTTGTACATGTAACAATGTGGATGGGATATGTTGGGTTAGTCGCAATGGCAACCTCAATTATTGTCAGTGCTTTTTTATATCCATCAGTACAAGATGGTGTAAAGCTAACAGATCATCTAGGGATGCAGGAGCGCTTAATGACCGCACTGGAGTTTGAAGATAGTCAAGAGGCGGCCATCACATCTCAACGTGAAGATACCTTGTTACATATAGAAGATATTACAAAGCGTCCAAGCTATTCGATAAAAATTTGGAGACGCCCTTGGCTCATTGCTGGGATATTATTCGTGGGTACATTGGGTGTTTTAATGGTTCCAACGAGCTCATCTAAACAAGCAGCACAGATTGAAGAGCTACAGGAAAAAATCATTGAAGAAATGGCTTGGATTGAAGAAAAGCTAGATCAAGACTTGCTCGAAGAAAAAATAGCAGATGCTGCGGATATAGAAGAAAAAGAGAAAGCCATTGAAGAAGCCCTAGAGGCATTAAAAGAGAATATTGAAAAGGCAAAATCTGAAGAAGAAGCCTTAAAAGAACTGGCTATAGCTAAAAATGCGTTGAGCGAAATAGAAAAAGAAATCGCAGAGCAACTCAAGGCTCAAAGTCAAGAAGCTATGGGAGAAGAGACAGCCTTGGCTATGGAAAAAGCATTAGAAGCCATGGGAAGCGAACTTCATGAAATGCAAGCGGCCATCAATGCGAGTGGTCAAAACCTAGCGACAAAGGCAAGCATTAGTCAGATGGCATTTTCAGGAGAACCATCGAATGGGAGTGAACCTAGTCAAAGTTCAGGAGCCATGGCCGGAAGCGGTGAAAATCCCCAAGAAGGAGAAGGTGAAGGTCAAGGTCAAGGCGGTGCAGGAGCACAAGAAGGCGAAGGTCAAGGCGCATCTGCAACAGGTTCAACCAATGAAGAGACGCCGATGCAAGAAACCACAGAGCCTCAGGGAGGTCATCATCAAGGTGGTGAATCAAAAGAAGGTATTTATGAGTCCTTATATCCACCAGAACGTCTTGGTGGGGAGGCTGACCCTAGTTTTATTCAAGGAGATAGTCAAAAAGAAGGAGAACGTACGTATAGTGAGGTACAAGGCGTTCCAACAGAAGCTGGAGAGTTTGTGCGTTACGACACCATACTGAGTGAATATAGTAGTGAGGCGACTCGGCGTATAGATCAAGCGCAGGTCCCTCCGATGATGCGAACAGTTGTTAAAGAATATTTTTCGAGTTTAGAGACATCGGATTGATAAAAGGAGACGAAGATGATGGAGTTAGAACATGTAAGTGAATGGAGCGAGCGGGTTATAACCGAAGTGTCTGAGCACATTATCGGACAAGAAGAATTAATTGAAGATACAATTATTTGCTTAATGGCTGGAGGTAACCTTTTGTTGGAAGGTGTTCCAGGTTTAGGGAAAACAAGACTTGTATCTGTATTAGGGGAAGTGCTTGGATTGGCATTTAAACGGATTCAATTTACACCGGACTTAATGCCGGCAGATATTACAGGAACCAATATTTATAACCGAGATCGTAATGTATTTGAATTTCAACAAGGACCTGTGTTTTCAAATATTGTATTAGCAGATGAAATCAATCGAGCAACACCAAAAACACAGGCGGCCATGCTTGAAGCCATGCAAGAAAAAACTGTCACAGTGGCAGGTCAAACCTATCCGCTCCCTCGCCCTTATCTTGTCATGGCAACACAGAACCCTATTGAGCAAGAGGGGACCTATCCCCTACCGGAAGCACAGATGGATAGATTTATGTTTAAGCTAAATGTTTTGTTTCCAAAGGCGAAAGACTTAGCAGCGATTGTTCAGCTGACAACAGGAACCCATGAGCCAAAAGTTCATACAGTAACCTCAAGTGAAGAGCTATTGGAAATACAAGAATTGGTAAAAACAGTGCCTGTAGCACAGCCTGTACTTGATTATGCTATGCGCTTGATTGTAGCTACACACCCTGAACAAGAAAGTGCTCCGGACATCATTCGTAAATATGTCCTTGCAGGTGCAAGTCCTCGGGCGGCACAGGGAATTATCAATGCTTCAAGAGTACGTGCATTAATCAAAGGGCGTTATAATGTGGCTTTTGAGGATATTAATGCCATGGCAGAGCCGGTTTTGCGACACCGCCTGGTACTTAATTTTGAAGCTATGAGTGATGGAGTAACGGTTGAGCACTTAGTAAGTGAACTTATAGGAGTGATTAAAGAGTAATGTCCAAAATAATTGACAGCGAATTTATGAAGCTCGTACAACATGTGCCTATGCATATTGAATTAAAGCTTAAAAACAACCAATTTGGGTTCAAGCGTTCTTCGGCAAAAGGAAGCTCGGTCGAATTTTCAGATTATCGGGAATATGTGCCGGGAGATGATTTTCGTCGAATTGACTGGAATGCACTTGCACGTTTTGAGAAAGTTTTTATTAAGCTATTTATGGAAGAACAAGAATCACCTGTAACGATTTTTAGTGATCAAAGCAAATCAATGGGATTTGGAAAAAAACGTGACGTTGGGATAAAAACGGCAGCTACCTTTGCATATGCGGCCTTGGCTGAATATGATACGGTTTCTTCGATTACATTTAATGATAAAGTTGATCACTATTTGACAAATGTCCGGGGAACCAAAGGGTTTAATAATATTGTAGAACAACTTGAGAAAAAAACATATACCGGTAACAGTCACTTAGAAGAGGCGATCTTTACATGGCAACCGCGTTTTCGAAAAGGCATTACTGTGATTGTTACAGACTTGATGTATGATCATCACTTAGAACGGATTTTACCGATGTTACATTTTCGTAAGCAAAAAGTCGTCTTATGCCATGTGTTGTCACAAGACGAGATACGCCCTGTGCTTGAGAGTAATCAGCGATTAATTGATAGCGAATCCCAGCAAGCTTATAATATTGATGCTGGGCTTGAAAGCAGCCAGTTATATGAAAAAGCCTTTGAAAAGTATATGCATGAGATTCAGCGATTATGTAGTCGATATCGGGTGCATTATTTTCAGTTAGTTGCAGAGGAAGGTATCGAACCGCTTATCCGTCAAATGATTCAGATCAAAAACTAAGATGTTGTGAAATGAGGAAATTATATGGGAATCAGTCAGATAATGGGATTAACAGCCTTACTTGGCATTCCGTTTATTATTATTTTATACATGTTAAAACCAAAGCATCAAAACAGAGAAGTTGCCAGTACATATTTGTGGCAGCAAGTGTTTGATGAAATTGAATCCGCTTCAACACTCCATCGACTGCGAAAAAGTATCTTGCTTTTACTGGAAATTCTTGCTATTTTGCTGATAACGGCCATTTTAGCAGGTGTTTTCTTGAAAAACGTTGGATCAAGTCAGCATCATATTTTAGTTTTGGATGGATCGATTTCTATGCAGTCGACGGATATAAAGCCGACACGTTTTGATGAAGCGAAGAAGACAGCCATAGACTACTTGAAGCAATTAGATGATGATGTTATTGTTTCCGTGGTGGTTCTTAAAGAGACACCGGAGATTTTATTTCGCGAAGAAGAAGATATTGCTATGGTTCGTGATGGACTTCGTCAAATTCAGCCAAGCATGAATTATGTGGATCCAAGTCTTGCTTATGAGACGATTCAAGCATTAGCTGGGGAGTATGCCTATGATTTAGCTTACTTTGGCGACCAAAGTTTTAAAGGGGCACGTATATATCCAATTGGAAAGGATGAACGCAATCTTTCCATACATGATGTCTCAGTAACAGCTTATGCTAAAGGTTTGTCTGCATTGACAGAGGTTTTTAATCATGGCAATGACGTGGAAGAAGTCATGGTCAGTCTCTATGTCGATGACTTATATTTAACAACAAAATCAATACCTATTGACCCCCTCGGGTCAACACAAGTACTTTTTGATCAGATTCCGAAGGAAACGAAAATCATAAAAGTCGTTGTTGATACAGAGGATCGGTTGAATATAGATAATACGGCTTATGCGGTTGTTCAGGAAAAGACAAAGGCAAAAGTGGCTTATTATAGTGAAGGGAACCTGTTTTTAGAAAAAGTGATGGCACTTCACGAACAGCTGGATGTATACGAGGTTGATGCATCACGCAATGAGATACTAACTGGATATGATATCTATCTCTTTGATAGTTTTGTGCCGGCGGAGTTACCAACGGATGGAAATATCTTGATAATTGATCCGCAAAACAACACCTCAACAACGATACAATCGAAAGGATATATTGAAAATCCGAAGTTTAAAACGGTACAACATCCGATTACATATTTAATTGATAAGCCGGAATTTAATATTGCAGTTACTCAAGTTTTTGATATTAAGGATACATCCGAAGAAAGGAAAGATAGTATATATGAAACAGAACATGGATCCATTGCATATTCTTGGGAAGATGGTCGGAATCGTGGGGTTGTTTTCGGGTTTGATTTTCGTTATTCAGACCTACCTCTTGGGATAGAATTCCCTATTCTCATGACCAATACATTTGATTATCTGATGAATCAGTCAGCATTAGAGAACAATCAGGTGTCTGTTGGTGAAGCCGTTGAGATTCGTTTGTTTCCAAATACGGAAAATGCGTGGATTTTAACACCGAGTGGATATAAGCATACCCTCTTAAATGAGGAGCAATATATTACATATAGAGAAGCAAGTCAACCCGGAATTTATTCTTTAATTCAGCAATCAGGTGATGAAGAAAAAAGGGAGTACTTTGCAGTCAATACACCCCAAAGAGGCATAGATGAAGGGACAATATCTTCTGGGCAGGATGAAGAAAAAAAATATGCGACAGGCAAAGATTTAAGTCTTTGGCTTGGTACGGCTACGATTCTTGTCTTATTGATCGAATGGCTCATCTATACTAGGAGGAAACGCTATGCACGTTAATATAACGACACTTGCACCGCTACTTTTACTTATTCCTATTGGCGGTGTAATGGCAATGACCTATTATAAAAGGCATAAGTATACCAAACGATTAAAAACTTTATGGTGGATGCGGGTCATCAGTTTACTTTTGATTGTCATGAGTTTGTGTGGAATGACCATTGTACGTTCCGCGAAGCAAGAAGGGACTATTTTTTTAGTGGATCGTTCTCAGAGTATGACGCAACATGCACATACCATGGAGACGTTCATTCATGAAGCCCTAAAAGAAAAACCGGACGAGGATCTTGTGGGTATAGTAGCCTTTGGAAATGAGAGTAAAATTGAAAATACATTACGTGATCGTATTGAATTTAATGGATTTCAAGTACAAGTGGATGATACATTTACCAATATTTATCAAGGACTGATACAAAGTCAGGTGGTGTTTGATCCTAATATCCGTAAACGTATCGTACTCATGAGTGATGGCTATGAGAACAATAATCAAGCCGACAAGCAACTACGTGCTCTTGCAGAGGCTGGGATACAAGTAGATGTTGTAAGCTATGAGCGCGTAGGGCAAAAAGAGGTACAAGTCGATGAGATTTTGCTACCTAAAAATGCAGAAAAAAACCAACAAATACAGGTGGAAGTCAGCATATTAAGTACAGATACAATGACAGTGGATATGCAGGTGTATGTCAACGGTAAGCTCTCATCTACCCAAAGTGTTGACCTAAAACCAGGAGAAAATAAATACACGTTCTTTGATGAAATGGATGCCAGCGGATTAGTTGACTATACAGTTGAAGTGGTTCCAAAAGAAGATACATACATTGAAAACAATAAACGTTCAGCATATGTTATTGTCAATGACTTGGCCAATATTCTTCTCGTACAAGATGAACACAAAGAAGGCGAAAATTATATAAGACTTTTGAATGAAAGTGCGCATATTGAATCTGTAATGCCAATGGAAGTGCCTTTAGAACTAGACAATCTCTTAAAGTATGATGCATTCATCTTGGCAGATATCTCCCTTGAAACTTTATCACCAACATTTATTGAACATCTAGAGTTGCTTGTACGTAATCAAGGAAAAGGACTTTTGGTGTCAGGAGGAGATAATAGTTATGGACTTGGAGGCTATTATAATACGGTACTAGAAGAGATGCTCCCCGTTCAGATGGATGTCAAATCAAAAGAAGAAAAGCCAAATCTAGGGATGGTTCTAGTGATTGATAAATCAGGAAGTATGTCAGCGGGACAATATGGTGTCTCGCAGATGGAACTTGCCAAAGAAGCGGCTATTCGTTCAACAGAGATTTTGGAAGAACAAGATTATCTTGGTGTTATCGCTTTTGATGGAGAGTTCAAGTGGGTAGTTAAGCCTGCGCTGATGGAAGAAAAAGAAAAGATGCAAGATGCAATAGCTACGTTGGTTCCCGGTGGAGGTACATCCATTCGTCCGGCATTAAACGCTGCAGTTGATGCGCTTATGCCATTAGATACGGCGTTAAAGCATATTATATTATTAACTGATGGACAAGCAGAAAACACAGGATATGAAACGATTCTTGATAATATCAGTGAAGAAGAGATTACATTATCTACAGTGGCTGTCGGTTCAGGAGCAGATAATCGATTACTCTATAATTTGGCAGAAGCAGGTGGCGGAAGATATTATGCCACCGATGTGTTTACGGATATACCTTCTATCTTTACAAAAGAAGCTTTTATGGCGGGAAAAAAATATCTTAATAATGTGTCGTTTTACCCGGAAGTAACCAACTATTCATCGATACTGGATGGAATCAGTGGGTTACCAATGTTAGATGGTTATGTAGCGACGCGAGAAAAAAACATGGCAAAAGTAGTTCTGTCTAGCCCTGATAATGATCCGATTCTTGCAACCTGGCAATATGGGCTTGGGCGTACAATGGCATGGACATCGGATATGAACGGAATGTGGACAAGCCAGTGGTTAAATTGGCCACAAAATAAAACGCTATGGGCAAATAGTATGGCATGGCTTGTTCAACAACAAATCAATCAAGACTACAGCGTTCAAACGGAGTATGTAAATGGCGAAGGGAAAATTGTTGTGGAACAGACAGATGGTGGAATAAACCAAACGACAGAGCTAAAAGGAGAATTAACAAATCCCAGTGGGAAGACAGAACAGATTACCTTAAAGGCGACAGCACCGGGCGTATATGAAGGTATATTTAAACCTCAAGGAGAGGGCGTATATTTAGCGAATATTGGTCTGGAAGATGAACAAGGAGCAGAGCAGATTCTTGCCGGAGTCATTGTTCCTTATTCTCCGGAGTTTGACTTTTTTGCACAAAGGCGCTTAACCCCGGAAAGTATTATACAGCAATCAGGAGGACGTATAATCACAAGCCCTTCAAATGTTTTTGAAGGTGAATTACCTCCGGTCAATTCGAGCCAAGATATTTCTACATACCTTTTGGTTCTAGGGATGTTAGTCTTCTTAACAGAATTGTTTTTTAGAAAAGTACGCTAATGACGATCGGTTTGAGGGATAACCTTGCGGCGGCGATTAATAAGCTTTCCCATGGATGTTGAAATAATAACACCAGCAGCGATACCAAGGGCAATAAGCAAGGATTCAAAACCAACATTTAAAGCTTGTTGGTAATTTCTTTCAATAATTTTTAACATAGAATAATAGAGTCCATAACCAGGAACCAAAGGGATGATGCCGGGAATGACAAAGGTCGTTGCCGGCATTTTCATGATTCTGGCAAGAATTTCACCTAAAAGACCGACAACGAGCGCACCGATAAGAGCAGCGGCAATGGTTGAGCTAAACGTATTTAAAAAATAAGTATAGGCAACCCACCCAAAGGCACCGGCTATTCCAGAGTGAAGTAATACACGCCTTGGAAGATTAAAAATAAAGCTAAAACCGATGACACACATAGTGGCAATAATAAAGGCTTTAATATACATAGAGACCTCCTGAGATTAACAAATTAAGCTGTAAGACAATACCAACACCGATAGCAATAGCTGCAGCAACAAGCAAAGCTTCGCTAAGTTTTGACATGCCGGCGACATAGTCACCATATATAAGGTCACGAATAGCATTTGTAATGGCAACCCCAGGAACTAGAGGCATAATACTTCCAATAATTATCATATCAATATTTGCGGTAATGCCAAAAAAAACTAAAGTGGCGACAGAAAAAAGTGCCAAAATACCATTGACAATACCGCCAACAAGATTGCGCATAAAAGAAGACTTGGATTTTTTTGTCATAATCGTTGAAGCGGTCATAACACCAAGACTGACGAGAAATGCAGCAATAAATTCGAAGAAGGTTCCTCCAAATAATAGTGTGAAAAATCCACCGGATAATCCGCCAAATAAAATGACCAGTGGTGCGCTAAAACGAGGTGCATAGCGAATTTGATCTAGTTTTGCTTTTGCATCATCAAGGGGGATTTTTCCGGCAACAAAATTTCTAGAAAAATCATTGACCATCCCAATAGCTTCTAAATCAATGTGTATGTTTCGAATACGCCGAACATAGGAATAATCCTTTGCCTCATGGTTATATGAAACAAAAATACCTGTAGGAATAACAAAGCTTTCAACATGAATATTTTGAGAAGCACATATACGATTAATCGTTTCTTCAACACGATAAGTTTCAGCGCCATTTTCAAGCATAACGCGTCCAGAATATATGGCAATTTCTAAAACTTGACGAATAGTATCTTGTTCCATAGAGTCTCCTTTCCCGTCACGAACAATATCTCTGTGAGATAACGCGACATAGTCGCTTTGTTCCGCTCTCGGAAAGTCCTACATTAGCATTCTGCCTTGAAACATAGCAGAATGCGTCAAGGAAACTTTCCTACCGCGAACAATATCTCTGTGAGATAACGCGACATAGTCGCTTTGTTCCAATATACCATAAGTGTTGGAAAAATTGAATTAAAATTTGACTTATAGTTAACTCAAAGGGGTATAATGTAAAGGAAGAAATATAAACATAAGAGTATTTATAAAGGAGTGACTTTGATGAAAGCTTTAACAGATACGTATACATTACATAATGGCATTAAAATCCCATGTGTGGGATTTGGAACGTGGCAAACGCCAGATGATGCAACGGGGGTCACAGCAGTAAAGCATGCGCTTGAGGTGGGATATCGACATATCGATACGGCAGCAGGCTATGACAATGAGCGTAGTGTAGGGATAGCGATTAAGGAAAGTGGAATCGAGCGGGAAGAGATTTTTGTTACGTCTAAGCTAAAAAATACGGATCATGGTTATGAAGCGACGGTAAAAGCGTTTAATAAAACTTTGGAAGAACTTGATACACATTACCTAGATCTATACCTTATCCATTGGCCTAATCCTATTCACTTTCGAGATAATTGGAAAGAAGCCAATGCAGGAAGTTGGAAAGCCTTTGAAGAATTTTATGCGGCAGGAAAGATTAAGGCAATCGGTGTAAGTAACTTTAGACCACATCATTTAGAAGCTTTGCTAGAAACGGCAAAGATAACACCTATGGTCAACCAAATCCGATTATGTCCAGGGGATGTCCACCAAGCAACACTGGAATTTTGTAATAAGCACAAAATCCTTCTCGAAGCATATAGCCCGTTGGGAACAGGACAAGTGTTTGAAGTTGAGCAGATGCAAGAGCTTGCTCGAAAATATGACAAATCAATTGCGCAAATATGCCTTCGTTGGAGTCTTCAATGCGGATATTTGCCGTTGCCAAAATCTGTAACGCCAAGTCGAATTGAAGAAAATGCCCAAATTTTTGATTTTGAATTAAGTAAAGAAGATGTTGATATGATGACAAATCTTGTAGGCGTATGTGGAACGGCAACTGATCCAGATCAAACCAATTTTTAGTCCATTTAAAATGCTTGATAGTTAACTATCAAGCATTTTTATAATCTTTATTTCGGTTAAATGGCTATCTTCTATCGGGAGCGATGTATCGTAATCCAGAACAAGAACCAATCCATCTTCTGAAAGGGCAAACCAATTCATAGGTGGCTCTAAGAAGGTGGATTCATCGAAGTAGGTTGGATACATGGACGTATAATATTTTATCCCATCTAAGGCGTTGTCGCCAACATGAATTATTCCATCAAAACTTTGCCCTTCTTCTCGAAGTAAAATCCCCTCAACAATTGAACTGTGCGGATGAATAAGTACATAGGTATCATCAGTATGAACCGACCAATCCTCCCCATCAATAACTGGGAGTGTATCTTCTCCAAATTTTGCTTGAAGCGTATCAAGAGTATCCAAAAAGCTAATATCATTAACACGGATGCTGTCAATATCTAGAGGATAATGTTGTGTAGCATCATAATGTAGATTCGTTGGCTTGGTATAGCCATATTTAAACGTAGCATCCATAACGTTTAATAGCTCAATATATACCCACTCTTCATTGAGTTCATTAACGACATGACCAAGGACAAAACAATTAAGCTCAATATTTTCTATCGATTGAGAAAAATCAAAGGGGGCTTGGTAAACATTACCCTTTATAGAGTATACGTTCATGTCTGTATACTGGTTGGGAGTGAGTTTTTTGATGTGAAAGTTGGTGGGAGTGTTATTGAGCGTTGATAAAGTGCTGGTTAAAGTATCATTGGACGTCTTTAAAGCAGTGTTTTCATTGATTAGTTTCTGCAACTGGCTTTGAACTTTGGTTACCTCAGAAGCGTTGGTCATTAATTTGTGCGTTAAAGTATTTGTGCGAAACAGCATATACACCAGTGCAATGCTTAGGACAATGCAAAGCAGTATAAGCATTCGCTTAGATAGAATCTTATTCATAATTTATCTCCTCCTTAAGGTTAGTATTGCTGAAAAAAAAATATTTGTCAACAAAGAAAAAAATATTGACGGCAAGGAGAAAGTTCGCTATAATGTTTGATATCAAACAGTTAGAAATCAAACAATATGAAAATGGAGGCAATGATGGTGGATAGACGGTTAGGGTTTGAGCTTCATGCATTGCATAACCTTATTAAACGGCGGGTAGAACGTTCACAATATTTTCGACATGCACAAGAGATGACAGGGATGAACAGCTGGATTATTTCTTTTTTAGCAAAACATCAAGATAAAGATATTTTTCAAAAAGATATTCAAGAACGATTTACGATAACTCGCTCAACAGCATCTAAAGTACTTAGTTTAATGGAACAAAAAGAACTTATTGAACGCAAAAGTGTGCCTTCGGATGCACGACTTAAGAAGATTGTTCTGACGAAGAAGGCAATTTTGATGCATGAAGCAATTGAACGGGAGATACAGAATATGGAAAATACCATGGTTCAAGGATTTTCAGAAGAAGAGCTACAGCAGATGTATCAATATATTGAACGCATGAAAAAAAATATCAGTTCGTAGTAAGGGAGGAAAGTGTATATGCATAAAAGATTATTAAAAAGTATTCGAGAATACAAAAAAGACGCAATCAAAACACCGATATACGTTATGTTTGAAGTTATAATGGAAGTAGTTATCCCTTTTTTAATGGCAGATTTGATTGACTATGGTATTGATGCAGGGCAGATGTCTGTTGTTGTTAAAATGGGTGTGGCACTGTTAATTGCGGCGTTTATTTCCTTGGTTTTTGGAGCACTGGCAGGAAGAAGTGCCGCGATTTCATCCGCGGGTTTTGCAAAAAATCTACGTGAGGATATGTTTTATAATGTACAGACTTTTTCGTTTTCCAACATCGATAAGTTTTCTACATCAAGTATTATCACTCGCTTAACAACGGATGTTACCAATGTACAAAATGCGTTTCAGATGGTGTTACGTATGGCAGCAAGAAGCCCTGTTATGCTTGTATTTTCACTGATTGCCGCTTTTAGTATAGATCCGAAATTATCGCTGATTTTTTTAGGGGCGATTCCGATTTTAAGTTTAGGACTTTTTTTGATTATTACAAGAGCCTATCCAGTGTTTCAACGGGTGTTTAAAAAGTATGACCGATTAAACAACATAGTTCAAGAAAATCTTGCAGGAATGCGAGTAGTGAAATCATATATCCGTGAGGATTATGAAGAAGAAAAGTTTAAAAAAGTTTCAAAAGAAATCTATGATGACTTTTCAGTTGCGGAAAAAACATTGGCATTTAATATGCCGTTAGTTCAATTTTTAATGTATGCTTCTATGATTCTTCTTTCATGGTTTGGAGCGAGAGCGATTATTGCCAGCGGTAATAATCCGGCAGTTGGACTTAGTACAGGACAGTTGATGAGTCTAATTACCTATACCATGCAAATTCTTATGAGCTTGATGATGCTGTCGTTTGTTCTTGTGATGATTACAATTTCACGAGCATCTGTTGAACGTATTTCTGAGCTTCTTGAAGAAGAGAGTGACTTAAAAGATAAAGACGCGCCGATACAAGAAGTGAAAGAAGGGTCGATTGACTTTGAAAATGTTAAGTTTAGTTATTCAAAGGATGCAGATAAGTTATGCCTAGATGGTATTAATTTGTCGATTGCATCTGGAGAGACAGTTGGAATCTTGGGTGGAACAGGATCGTCAAAGACAACGCTTATACAGCTTATTCCAAGATTATACGATGCCACACAAGGAACGGTAAGCGTTGGTGGAATCGATGTCAAAAACTATGATCTAAAAGTTTTACGTGACCAAGTGGCGGTTGTGCTACAAAAAAATATTCTCTTTTCTGGAACAATAAAAGAAAACCTGCGTTGGGGAAATGCGATGGCAACAGATGAAGAACTCATCGAAGTGTGTAAACTAGCTCAGGCACATGATTTCATTCAAGAGTTTAAAAATGGCTATGATACCTACATTGAACAAGGTGGATCCAATGTTTCCGGTGGACAAAAACAACGCTTGAGTATTGCAAGAGCCTTACTAAAAAAACCTAAGATTTTGATTCTAGATGATTCGACGAGTGCTGTGGATACAAAAACAGACGCGCTTATTCGACAGGCATTTGCTAAGCAGATTCCAGACACAACCAAAATCATCATTGCTCAACGTGTAGCATCAGTTAAAGAAGCGGATAAAATCATTGTCATGGACGATGGAGCGATTGCGGGTATTGGAACCCATGCATCCCTAATGGAAACAAATGCAATCTATAAGGAAGTATATGAATCACAAGTGAAAGGAGGTCATGACCATGAATAAAAAAGTCAATCGTGATACCATTAAGCGTTTACTTGCCTATATTGGTCAGTATAAACTTCAGTTAAGCGTTGTTGTAATAGCTATTATTTTAGGGGCATTAGCTAATGCAAGTTCAGCGCTATTTATTCAGACCCTCATTGATGATTATATTACTCCGTTGCTTATTGAAAGTGTACCAAACTTTTCAGGACTATTTCGTATACTTCTCTTAATGGCGAGTGTATATATGGTCGGAGTCATTGCAACCTTAATTTATAATCGGGTAATGGTAGGAGTAGCTCAGGGCGTTCTAAAGACAATACGGGATGAGCTTTTTGCAAAAATGCAAAAATTACCTGTTCGTTATTTTGATTCACGAAGTCATGGAGATATTATGAGTCATTATACTAATGATATCGATACCCTGCGTCAGATGATTACGCAATCCCTGCCGCAACTGTTTTCTTCGGTAGTTACCATTGTTTCGGTTTTTTTTGCGATGATGTACTTAAGTCTTTGGTTAACGATTTTTGTACTCATTACAGTGGTGTTAATTATGCGTGTGATTCGCGTGATTGCAGGACGCAGCGGCAGCTATTTTGTAAAACAGCAGCAATCGTTAGGCGATGTTAACGGATATATTGAGGAAATGGTCAATGGTCTTAAGGTGGTCAAAGTATTTAACTATGAAGCTAAGGCAAAAGAAGCCTTTGATGTAAAAAACCAACAGCTTTGTGAAAATGCAACTTCAGCGAATAAGTATGCCAATATACTTATGCCGATTATGAATAACTTCGGGTATATTTTGTATGTATTGTTAGGAATTGTCGGTGGAGCAATGGCAATCTCGGCATTACCAAACTTTAGTTTAACCGGACGTGATGTTATTACCTTAGGTATGATTGCTTCATTCTTACAGTTATCAAGAAGCTTTATTCATCCACTGGCCCAAGTATCTCAGCAGATGAATGCAGTCATTATGGCGCTAGCAGGTGCAGAACGCATTTTTGAGCTTATGGACCAAGAGAGCGAGCAAGACGAAGGCTATGTGACGTTAGTGAATGCTAAAATAGTCGATGGAGAGATTAGTCAGACACAGGAACGTACAGAGCACTGGGCATGGAGACATCCACATCAAGATGGGACGGTTACATTTGAAGAACTAAAAGGTGAAGTGAATTTTTATGATGTGGATTTTGGATATAATGCAGAGGAGCTGGTTTTACATGACATATCTTTACATGCAAAGCCAGGAGAAAAAATTGCTTTAGTCGGAGCGACGGGAGCAGGAAAAACAACAATAACAAATCTCATCAACCGATTTTATGATATTGCAGATGGAAAAATTCGTTATGACGGAATCAATATCAATAAAATCAAAAAAAGTGATTTACGTCGCTCGCTAGGTGTTGTGTTACAAGAAGTTAATCTTTTTACAGGTACGGTAATGGATAATATTCGCTATGGACGCTTGGATGCAACGGATCAAGAGTGCATTCAAGCTGCAAAGCTTGCAAATGCAGATCACTTTATTCGCATGTTGCCTCATGGTTATGACACCGTGCTATCTGGTGATGGTAATGGTTTATCCCAAGGGCAACGCCAGTTAATTTCGATTGCAAGGGCGGCAGTAGCAGATCCTCCAGTCATGATTCTTGATGAGGCAACATCCAGCATTGATACACGGACAGAATCAATTGTACAAGCAGGAATGGATTCGCTTATGCATGGTAGAACGGTCTTTGTTATTGCCCATCGTCTATCGACCATTAAAAATGCAGATATGATTATGGTTTTGGAACAAGGGCGTATTATTGAACGAGGCAATCATGAACAATTGCTTGAGAAAAAAGGCAAGTATTACCAACTATATATAGGAACGTTTGAATTGCAGTAAAAATTTTATCGCAGATTATTTTGACCCTCTCCATGGAAAAGTGCTAGAAGCTATGGTATAATATAGCAACTAGTTTCTACACCTGTGGGAGGGTTAATTATATGATGAAGCGAGAGTTGTTTAGCAAAATAGCAGGCAAAACAATAGGGGTTTTTGTGTGTTTTTTTATTCTGACTGCTGGGTTTAATATTCATGTTAAGGCACAGGCACCCGCACGTGTTCTTTATATCAGTTCGTATTCTTATAGCTTTGATTCGGTACCGGGTCAGGTCAATGGGATAAAAAGTATTCTGGATGAAGAATATGTTAATTATGATCTTGAGTTTATGGATACAAAGCGTTTTAACAGCTCGATTAATTATGAAAATTATTATAATTTTTTATATCATCGTTTATCAAGTATAAAACCATATGATGTTATTATTGTCGGTGATGACAATGCCCTCCAATTCTTAATGGACAATGAAGAACATCTTGTGAAGGATGTGCCTGTAATTTTCTTAGGAATCAATGATATGAATCGACTTTTAGAGGCGGAAAAAAGGGATAATTACACAGGTATTTATGAACAAATGTCAATCGAAGAAAATGTTGAACTGGCTAAAAGACTACAGCCGAATTTAAGAGAAATCATAGCCATCTATGATAATACGCGCACAGGTATTGGCGAATATAATGATTTTATGGCAGTAAGTGATAAATATCCAGAACTTATATTTAGCGGAATAAATTATAGTGAATTATCGGAAACAGAGTTTGAGCAACGATTAAGTTCGCTAGAAGACACCCAAGCATTAATGTATTTATCCATGATGGAAAATTATATGAAGCAAGTCATTACTGTGGATGAAGCAGTGCATAATATTCTATCTGCAACCGATGCAGTCGTTTATACTCCAACGATTGGAGGCGAAGGCAAAGGACTTCTTGGGGGATACTCGGTATCCTATTTTGAACATGGACGTTTGGCGGCTCAAATGGCCATGGATATTATTGGCGGAAAAAAAGTAGAAGATATAGCGATAATTAAAGAAAGCCCAAATCAGTATATTATTGATTATAATGTATTGGTTAGGCATGGGTTGGATTTAGAACTCTTACCCAAAGAAACCGTACTAATTCATGCGCCTGAGCCATTTATCGAATCGATTCGTTGGCTTTTAATTCCGGCACTTGTGGTCGGCTTTGTGATGATGATGCTCTCTGCGTTAATGTTTGTAGATAACCGGAGAAAACACTTGGCTGCCATTGATTTGCAAGAAAAAAATGATGAGTTGACCGGACTTTATGAAGAATTAACTGCTCAAGAAGAAGAATTAAGAGCTCAATATGAAGAACTTGAAGACCACCGTCAAGCATTAATGCGAAGTCGAAAAAAATATAAAGAGCTGGCATACACAGATATGTTGACCGGGCTTAATAATCGTGCATACTTATATGAAGTATTAGAGCGAGAATTCCAAAAAGATACCAAAGCAGGTTATCTTTTTTTCATTGATTTAGATAATTTTAAATATATTAACGATTCTTTTGGACATATCCTTGGCGATAAAGTGTTAAGAGCGATTGGATATCGTCTGCAAAACCTTATGGATGATGAAACGGTGGTTATCCGTATTGGCGGTGATGAGTTTGTATTGGCGCGGTTTTCTTCAGAGGAACCTATTGACCATCAAAACTTGTTAGCGCAGATTAATGATTGTCTAGAGGACATGCTTATCATAGGGGAAAAGGAAATATATGTAACAGGTAGTATAGGAGTTGTTGCTTTTCCGGAAAATGGTAAAACGGCTGAAGAACTTATACGAAAAGCAGATATTGCGATGTATGAAGCAAAAGAGAATGGAAAAGGTCAGGCAATGTATTATAGCAAGTTTATGGATAAGAATGTGACGAATCTTATGGGCATTCAAAATAATATCCGCTTTGCTATTGAACGCAATCAGTTTGAGTTATATTTGCAGCCACAAATTGAAGCGACAGACTTAGGGCTTGTCAGTTTTGAAGGTTTAATTCGGTGGAATATGCCTGGAGAAGGCGTGATTAGTCCGGGAGAGTTTATTCCTGTGGCAGAACAACTAGGGCTTATACATCGTATTGGTCGCTGGGTGTATCAGCGAGCATTTTACAGTATTGAGCGTCTTGAACAAGAGCTTGGCATAACAGTGAAAGTAGCGATGAATGTTTCAGCCATGGAAATTACTCGACCACACTTTGCCCGAGAGTTTTTTGAACTCATTCAATCCCACCATATGCAACCGAACAAATTGATTATCGAGTTAACCGAATCGGTATTTTTAGAAGCGGCAGAGCGCCACATTGACACCTTAAAAGGGCTTCAAAATATTGGGGTTGAAATTCACTTGGATGATTTTGGGACAGGTTATTCGTCACTAAACTATTTGCGATTATTGCCAGTTGATGTCGTTAAAATAGACAGGGATTTTATTCAAGATATCACCATAAATGAAAAACAGGCGGATTTGACCCAAAGCCTAATTAATATAATTCATAACCTAGGTAAAACAGTGGTTGCAGAAGGAGTTGAAACCCAGGAACAGTTACAATTATTGCAAACCATGGGATGTGACGTTATTCAAGGGTATTACTTTGCTAAACCCATGCCATTAGAGGAAGCTATAGAATTTGCAAAATATCATCATCAAGTGAAGTTTTCTAACTTCGATTGATAAATAGTGGCATTAAGTTCTCCGCCGATAAGAATGATGATACTGCTAATATATAGCCAAATCAGAAGAATAATAATGCCGCCTAGGCTGCCATAGATCATAGAATAATTGCCAAAACGATTGATATAGGTGGAATATAAAAGTGAAATACTAATCCAGCCTAGTGAGGCAAATAAAGCTCCGGGAAGAACTTGTCTAAAACGTAATTTTTGATTGGGAACAAATTTATAAAAAAGAGAAAATGAAAAAATCAGCATTAATACAGGAAAGACAAAGCGTAGTTGATACCATAGTGCTTGAAAAATACCGGTGATACCTAAAAAGCCAAATAGGAATTCGCCGATTTTTTCGCCAAAAACAAGGAAAAAGAAGGACAGAATAATGAGCATTGGAATGCCTAAGGTTGAGAAAAGAGCTAAAAGTAATGTTTCCCAAAAAGGACGGTTTTCAATGGTATTGTAAGCAATATTTACACCCTTTATCAGTGCGCGAATACCTTTTAATGCACTCCATAACGTGGTGACCATACCAAAAGACAATAAAGTTATATTTCCGCTTTCCATTATGGACTCAATGGTATTTAGAACAATTGAAGCAGATTCAGAAGGCAAGAGCGCTTCGATTTGATTAATCAACATGCTTTCATCAATGGAGGTCAGCCCAATGACACTCAACAAAAAAATTAAAAAAGGAAAAATAGATAAAATGAGATAGTAAGAGCATTCTGCAGCCAATCCAGTTAAATCATCAGACTTTATTTTTTTAGCTAATCGTTTAAGATAAGCAAGAATTGTATATAGCATAGCGTATCCTCCTAACCTTTGGTTTTCTATAGTATAGCACAGTATAGCGGGGAGATGTCTATGCAATTGGTCTTTTTTGTGATATATTTGAATGGGAGAAAATATAGGAGAAGATATGACAAAAGCGAAATTAAAAATTACGTGGACAGCAACAATTATTATTTTTTTAACGTATTTTATAGTTGTATTTTTGGAAATAGACATACTAGGGAATATACTTTCACCTATTGTAACGTTTATGGCGGCGTTGTTTGTGTATAAGTTTTTATATCGAAAAAATCGACATCTTCTTATACGTGAAGGGATGCTTTGTATTGCGCTCGGCATTTTTAGCTGGGGAATTGTTGATATATTATGGGCTATTTATTCGTTTATATTTAAATTAGACCCCTTAAATACATGGATAGAAAATGGTTATGGATTAACGAATATTTGCTTTTTTATTGCCATTGCTTTTTTTGAAGTTCATGAACTAAAAAAGTGGCATGGTTTTCAGGTACTTATCGATGCATTGGCTATTTCGTCGACATTTACGATTGTGGTGTGGGTCATTTTTGCGCATGAACAATTAAATATTACAATGATTTTAAATGACGGAGTCATGTTAGGTCTTATGATTGTTGACTTGATTAGTGTCATTTGGATTAGTCTTTGGTTTTTCTCCATTGGTCAAAAGGTAGTTCCGACCTATTTGCGTGTCGTTCTTTCTGGTATTGTCTTATTTATCTTTTCCGATTTAGTTTTTTATTATCAATATTATAATGGATTGTATAGGCCCAACTCACTTTTGGATGGGCTATATGTTTTATCCTTTATCCTCATCATGTTAGGCGCAACATTTAAGACATCCGATACGAACGAAATAATGCTTAACCCACAGGTTGTTGAGGAAGAGTACTCGGATATCAAAGGGATAAAGATAAAAGGTATATTTTTGCTTTTTGCTTCATTCATCTTGATTATTTATCAAGGCTTCGTCCTTGAGTATATTTTAATCCTTCTACTTATTGACTTGCTTTTTTTAGTTTTTTCGATATACATTCAGCGCAATATGTATCGGGAACAACTCTTAGAAAAAGAAAAAGAAGTTAATCAAACACTTGAAGCCAGAGTGAAAAAAAGAACAGAAGAATTGAATCGTTTGTTAAATGAAGATGCTGACACAGGGCTACCAAGCCAACGACATTTTACGCAAAAACTTGAAAAAGCGATGGATGTGTGTGAAGAAGGAAAAAGTGTAGGGGTTTTTCTTGTTGAAGTCAATAAATTCAAAAACTATCAAACCCTTTTTGGTGTAGATTTAAGTAAGAAATTGCTTAAAAGTATTGGACAAAGGATAAAAAGTTATCCGCATGAAAAGTATGACGCCGTGGCAGTTTTTGAGAATAGCTCCTTCATAATATACCGTAGTGGAACCTATACGTATAAGAGTAATATTCAAATGGCAGAGAGTTTATTAAAATGGTGCCAGGGTAATTATTATATTGACAGTTTTGATTTTCATATCACATTAAACATTGGAATTGCGATGTACCCCTTTGACGCCAAAACCCAAGAAGAACTGTTAAAGCATGCGGATATTGCGATTAGTCAATCACATCTTCACGGGGTCAACAAAATAATGGCTTTTGATCAACGCTTAGCCAAAGAAGTATATCGTAAACATATGCTTGAAATGTGGATGAAAAAAGCAGATTATGAAAATGAATTCAGCCTTCATTATCAGCCACAGTATGATATAAGAACAGAGGCATTTAATGGATTTGAAGCTTTGCTACGTTGGAAGCATGACGATGGGCAATTTATTTCACCAGCAGAATTTATTCCGATTGCTGAAGAGACAGGGCTGATTATACCTATAGGCTATTGGGTAATGGAAAAGGCGATTAGCCAATTAGCAAAATGGGATAAAAAATCAACGGCAGCTTATAAGATATCGATTAATGTTTCGGCTAAGCAACTGATTGAAAAAAGCTTTATTAAAGAATTTCAAACAATTATTGGGAAGTATCATGTAAACCCACATCAAATAGAAATCGAAATTACAGAGAGTATTCAATTAGAACAAAACACAGAGATTATTAACGTGTTAAAAATACTTCAGGAGTTTGGCGTTCAAATCGCAATTGATGATTTTGGAACCGGATATTCTTCGCTGTTTTATTTGAAAAATGTTCCGATGGATCGACTGAAAATAGCTAAAGAGCTGATTGACAATATTGATATCAATGCGTTTGATCGCACCATTGTGGCTTCAGTTGTGCGATTGGCAAAGATTAAAAATATAAAAGTCATTGCGGAAGGTGTAGAAACAAAAACGCAAAAAGATGTGATTCAAGAATTAGGGTGTGATGAGATTCAAGGATACTATTTTGAAAAACCATTACCACACGATCAAATTCTAAAACAATACATACATGAGTAAATTTACGGAGGAAAATATGGAGAGAGAATCATTAAGTAAAAAGCAAATTATGGAACTTATTTTATTTTTTGGTATCGTGCTTGTAGCTGTCTTAAATATTGAGATTGTGCTACAAATAGGAGGATACATTGTTAGGATTTTCTATCCGTTTACCCTAGGAGCGGCCATCGCTTTTGTGCTCCACGTGCCAATGCGCTTTTTTGAAAAAAAATTATTGAGTCGCTGGATTAAATCCATTAAAGTGCAACGAATCATTAGCTGTTTGATGACCCTTATTTTATTGACAGGTATCATTTTTGCTATTATCATTCTTGTCATACCGGAAATGGTGGAAGCGGTTAATACATTAATATCCAGGGCACCCGCTCAATTTAGACGTTTACAAGCATGGATTGAGCCTTATTTTCATTATGTGCCCCTATTGGAAGAATGGGTTAATGCAAACTTAAGTAATATCAATTGGCAAGAGATGCTAAAAAATAGTTTGGAGTTTTTGTCTTATGGAGCCGGCAGTATTTTTAACTCAACAGTGGGAATTATTTCAAGTGTTGCAGCAAGAACTTTAAGTATTTTTATCGGAGTGGTTTTTGCGATTTATGTACTTTTTGAACAAGAAAATCTCAAACGACAAGGCAAGAAAATTGTGTATGGTTTTTTCAAAGAAGACAAAGCCGATGAAATCGTTCATGTGATGGAGGTATCTAGTCGAACGTTTTCTAATTTTATTTCGGGTCAGGTACTTGAAGCTATTATTTTAGGAACTCTTTTTTGGATAACACTTAGCGTGTTTAAATTTCCCTACGCATTATTGATTGGTGTTTTAATATCTGTAACGGCGTTAATCCCAATTGTAGGAGCTTTTATTGGATGCGCTATCGGAGCTTTTTTAATGGTGGTTATCGATCCGATGTTAGCATTGTGGTTTTTGATTGTCTTTATCATCTTGCAACAGATTGAAGGTAATCTTATTTATCCATTTGTGGTAGGCAATAAAATAGGGATTCCTTCGATGTGGGTGTTAATGGCGGTAACTATCGGAGGTAGTCTTATGGGAATTACGGGAATACTCATTTTTATTCCGTTATTTTCAGTTGTATATACTTTGCTAAAAGAAAAATCAAATAAACGATTAAAACTAAAAAAAGTCAGTCGTGAAAAATGGGCGAAATAGAGAGGAAATACTGTGAATACTACATTAAACTATACAAAAGAAATACTAAAAAACATCATTAATATCCCAAGTCCAAGCGGATATTGTCAAGAGGTCCTTGAATATATTTTTGAACAGGCAAAGGGACTAGGATTTGATTGCTCGATGACGGCAAAAGGTAATGGCATTATTCATATTCCATGTCATCCAGATAATAATAAGAATAAAAAAGGTGTGCTGTTAACAGCGCATGTAGATACATTAGGGGCCATGGTGCGCAGTATAAAGCCGGACGGAAAAATTCGCATGACGAGTGTGGGCGGTTTTATGATGCAATCGGTTGAAGGAGAATATTGCACAATTCATATGCGCAATAAAAAAACTGTTACAGGAACTATACTTAGTACGAAACCTTCAGTGCATGTCTATCAAGATGCTAGGTCCATGGAACGAAAAGAAGAATGTATGGAGATACGCTTAGATGAAGCGGTCACGACAAAAGAAGAGGTAGAAGCGCTAGGAATTACAGTTGGAGATTACATTAGCTTTGATCCAAGATATTCAGAATCTAAGAGTGGCTATATTAAGTCGCGACATCTTGATGATAAAGCAGGGGTTGCCATTTTGTTAGGATTAATGCATTATTTACATCAACATAATGTGCAGCTATATCGTGATGTGACGATTATGCTATCTACATATGAAGAAGTAGGGCATGGTTCTTCCTATATTCCTAAAGACATAGACACATTGCTGGCTATTGACATGGGAGCGATAGGGGATGACTTAAGCTGTACAGAAAAAGATGTCTCCATATGTGTAAAAGACGGTCGTGGACCCTATGACTATGGCATGGTTAATCAATTGATTGAGGTGGCAAAAACCAATAATCTATCATATGCATTGGATGTATATCCTTACTATAGTTCAGATGCATCAGCAGCACTTGCAGGTGGTCATGATATTAAGGCAGCGCTTATTGGACCGGGGGTACATGCATCACATACCATGGAGAGAACCCATGAAGAGGGATTGCAAAATACAGTGCAATTACTTATCGAATGGCTTAGTTTACAATAAAGAAGTGGAGTTTTTATGCAAAAAACAGAAGTATTGAAGGATATATTTGGGTTGTCGTCTTTTCGCGAAGGACAAGAAAATCTTATTGATCATATTCTGGCAGGTAACGATGTTCTTGGAATCATGCCGACAGGTGGAGGTAAATCACTATGTTATCAATTGCCCTCAATGATGCTTGAAGGCACGACAATTGTTGTATCGCCATTAATCTCTTTGATGAAAGATCAAGTTGCATCCTTAGTCCAATCAGGCATAAAAGCTGCCTATATTAACAGCTCTTTGTCCTATCAAGAGTATGAATATATTCTTGAAGGGGCGAAAGCGGGCGAATACAAAATGATCTATGTTGCACCGGAACGCTTGCTCAATGAACAATTTATTACGGTCGCTAATCAAATGCATATTACTATGATTACCGTAGATGAGGCGCACTGTGTTTCTCAGTGGGGGCATAATTTTAGGCCAAGTTATTTAAGGATTCCGGAGTTTGTCAAACGCTTAAACAATCGTCCGATTATATCAGCATTTACAGCGACCGCAACGACCCAGGTAAAGGAAGATATCATAGAGAAGTTGGAATTAGACACGCCTTTTTTAATGATAACAGGATTTAATCGGAAGAATCTATACTTTCATGTAGAACAGCCTCATGACAAATTCAAAGCGACCATAAATTATGTAACACAAAATTTAGATAAATCAGGAGTTATCTATTGCTCTACGCGAAAAAATGTTGAGGATGTCAATGAACGCCTCCAAGCGGAAGGCATTCGATCAACACGCTATCATGCAGGATTATCAGAAGTCGAACGCCATAGGAACCAAGATGACTTTATCTATGACCGATGTCCGGTTATTGTAGCAACAAATGCATTTGGTATGGGGATTGATAAATCCAATGTAGCCTATGTGATTCACTATAACATGCCAAAAAATTTGGAAAGTTACTATCAAGAGGCCGGTCGTGCGGGACGCGATGGAGAGCCAGCAGAGTGCTTGCTTTTTTACAGTGGGCAAGATGTTCGAACAAACCAATTTATTATTGAAAAATCAGAAATTCCTACAGAAGAAGGTATAGAGCTGGATGCAAAAACAATAAAAGCACTCAAAGAAAAAGAGCTTGAATTGCTTAAGAAAATGACTTTTTTTTGCTTTACAAAATACTGCCTTCGACAAAATCTGCTAAACTACTTTGGAGAGAAATCGGAAAGTTATTGTGGAAATTGTAGTAACTGTAAAGCGATTTCTAAGGAAGTCGACATTACGGTGGATGCTCAAAAAATCATCTCATGTATTTTACGGACAGAGCAAAAGTATGGAACAACGATGATTGTTAATATTTTGCGTGCGAGCCGTAACCAAAAAATATTGGAGAATCAACTCGATCAAATATCCACCTATGGATTGTTGGAAGATATGTCGATCAAAGAGGTGAACGATCGAATTGAACATTTAATCGCCCAAGGGTTTATCGATAATATTCATAGCCAGTATGCTATTTTAAAAGTAAAAAATAAATCTAAGGCACTACTTAAGGGAAAAACAAAACTTAAAATGCCGGTTAAAAATGAAGAGGCATTATCACTTAGTCCTTTGCATTCTAAGGATAAGACGATTAATCGACCATTAGATCAAGAGCTTTTTGCTAAGGTCAAGCAATTACGCAACACTATTGCAAAAAAAGAGAAGGTCCCAGCATATATTATTTTTCCAGATACAACATTAAAAGAGATGGTTAGAAAAATGCCTTCAACGGCGGAAGAGTTTCGCCGAATTAATGGTGTAGGGAATGTTAAGCTCGAAAAATATGGTCGTGCATTCTTAGATGTACTTAATAGGCAAAAAAAATAAAAAATAAAAAAGTTTGCTTTTTTAGAAAATGTATGCTATAGTTATGCAGAACCTTAGTTGAGGGATAAAAAGAATTTTCATGAAAGATTAGATGATAGATTATACAGTGCGTACTTCGAATCACCGAAATTTTGTAAAGCTTTTTTTAGAATCACATATTAAGGAAATAAAATTTCGGAGGAAACGAATATGATGAATGGTACTGTAAAATGGTTTAATGGAGACAAAGGTTTTGGTTTTATTACTGGTGATGACGGAGTGGACGTGTTTGCACACTACTCACAAATCAACAAAGACGGATTCAAAACTTTAGAAGAAGGCGAAAAAGTTACATTTGATTTAGCTCAAGGTCCTAAAGGTCCTCAAGCTGAAAACATTAATTCACTTTAATCGTCATTTACGACGTAAATCGCAAAACATCAGATGTATACATCTGATGTTTTTTTTATACGTTTCTAATGTATTTTCTCTTGAGATACGTTACAATAGTAATGATAGTTTAAATAGAAAGATGGAGGGATAATGATGAAAACAATTAAAATTTATTTTTATAGCTTTATTTTATTATTGCTGCTTGTAGGATGTAATTCAGACGATAAAAATATTACACATGAAGAAGGACAAGATCAAGTTGAGGTCAATGTTGCTGACAATGGATCAGACGATGTTGTTAATAATCCAGAAGATGCTGTAGATAATACAGAAGATTCAATAGGACAAGAAGATGTGAATATCGATGAGCCAGAGGGCGAAGGCATAGAAGAAGTGACGCCGGAGGATGAAGAGGGGCAGATAAGCGAAGGGGGATCGACGACGATATCCTATGAAGGAGAAATTCTTGACTTAACTGCGCCAGAAGATGAACAAGAGTATACATCCGGATTAGTGATTATTAAAAAAGAGCAAGATTATTGGAGAGCGGTTGATCGCCAAGGATATGTCTATCGTATTAGCACTTCGGCGCAATTAAAACCGGGGATGGTTATAAAAGATAACAACGTATCAATTGATGACGAAGGTGAACGTTTTGTTGAATTAACATCCAGCTATGTATCTTATGAAGATTCGCTTATTCATCAAAAGAGCGCGGATAAAGCGGGAAAAGCTGTTGGCGACACCTTATTTATGCAGTATGATTTGGGAAAGTCATTGGATTCTATTAAGGTTTTAGAAACAATTGGAAGTGGCATTAAGCGGTATACAATGGATGTAACATTAGAAAATGGAGAAAAGACAACATTTCAATATACACTGTATGGGTATGAGGATACATGGATCATGCCATCGGCAAGTCATATCAATATGAATGGAAAAGTTGACAATACAAATGAAGCAACGGATGAAAACAATAGCGAAGCGACAGAGGCTACAGATGATGCGTCAGCATATGAAAGTGAAGGGATTCGCCGGGAAGGCCTTTATGATAATGACAATGTGACCTATTATCAAGAGCATGAGCTTTTGCCACAATCAAATTTAACCCAAGGAACAGATGTATACGAATATATGACCAATATATATTCGGAAGATGGAAGTGGAAAACGTCAGTTGATTCATAAAGGTGGTCGAAATAGTTATTATGAGACTTTGGTACAATTTGGACAACGTGTGTATTTAAAAGCAAATGGTTGGGAACCTTTTAGCGAAGAATTTTCTGCGGGAATAGGGTTTTTAGATTTATCGGATAACACGTATAAAGTTCTTTATAACGGACCGATTATTGAGGGAAGTCTACGTGAAGATACTTTTTACTTTTTTGCAGACGATAAACTCTTAGAACTTAGTCTTGGAACAGGAAAATATGATAGTGTAACAACCTTGCCTGAGAGTATTAATGATACGATTTTAAAAATTATCGCAGTAGATGATGCAACAATGCGCATCAGCTTGGAGAGTGATGCAGTACGTGAATATGAGATTAATCTTAGTGAAAGTACGATTAGTGAATATACTGAGTAAAGCGTTTTTTGTCTTTTAGTCGCTAAGAGGTTATATGACCTCTTAGCAAACTTAGACAGTGCATGTGTTTATGCATTAAATGCTTGTTCCAAGTCATCGATGATATCTTGCACATTTTCTAGTCCCACAGAAAGACGAATCATACTTGGTGTGATTCCGGCAGCAATTAATTGTTCGTCAGACAGCTGGCGATGAGTTGCACTTGCAGGATGTAAGACGCAGGTTCGAATATCAGCGACATGAACAACATTTGATGCAAGTTTTAAGCTATCCATAAAACGGATGGCTTTTTCTTTTCCTCCTTTGATTGAAAAAGTAATTACACCACTGGAACCTTTGGATAAGTATTTTTTTGCTCGATGATGCTGTGGATCACTGGCTAATTGAGGATAATTAATTGATTCAACATGTATAGATGCTTCAAGGTATGAAGCGACTTTTTCGGCATTTTCGCAATGGCGTTCCATGCGTATAGGAAGGGTTTCAAGGCCCAAATTTAATAAAAAAGCAGCATTTGCTGAAGGATAGGCGCCGATATCACGCATTAATTGTACACGAGCTTTTGTAATATATGCGGCTTCTTTAAAATCTTTTGTATAGATAACGCCATGATACGAAGAGTCGGGTTCTGTAAACTCTGGAAAGTTTCCATTAGCCCAATTAAATTTGCCGCTGTCAATTATAACTCCGCCAAGTTGAACAGCGTGACCATCCATGTATTTTGAAGTCGAATGAACGACAATATCAGCGCCAAATTCAAAAGGACGACATAGTATAGGTGTGGCAAAAGTATTATCGATGATTAATGGAACATTATTGTTGTGTGCAATTGTTGCGAAGCGCTCAATATCAAGGACGGCAAGTGCTGGATTAGCTAAAGTTTCACCAAAGACAGCACGTGTGTTTGGACGAAATTCTTTTTGAATATCTTCATCACTTGCTTCAGGGTCAACAAATGAACATTCAATGCCATAGCGTTTCATTGTCACAGCAAACAAGTTGACAGTTCCACCATAGATAGTGGTTGTACTTATAAAATGGTCGCCGGATTTTAAGATATTCAGCAAGCTAATCATCGTTGCTGCTTGGCCGGAGGTTGTACAAAGGGCCCCAACACCACCTTCAAGAGCTGCAATCTTACTCTCAACAGCAGCAACGGTAGGATTTGAAATGCGTGAGTACATATGTCCAGCGGCGCTTAAGTCAAAGAGTTTTCCAATATGTTCGGTAGAATCATAATTGTAGGTTGTGCTTTGTACTATTGGAACGACGCGTGGATCTCCATTTTGTGGGGTATACCCTTCATGTAAACATTGTGTTTCTATATGCATCATATTTTCCTCGCTTTCTAGAGTGTCAACTTTTGTATGTCATTATTTTGACGTGATTTTTGAAGAATGTCAAGTAAAAAAGGGATGTTGCTCTAACCTGGGTTAGTGCAACATCCCTTTGTATATAAGTTTATTATTATTAATCGTTCATTGGAATAAGATCTTCAAAATCTTTTACAGAAGCATCATTTAAGTAAGCTTCAATAATTTGGCGACCAAGTGGATTTAACTCGTCGACAAGATATTTTTTAAGCTCTTGCTTGAAGAAGTCAACCAAGATTTTAGCACCTTGATCATAAGCTTCATTTCCAATAGATAATTGAAGATTAGTTTGTAACAAGCCTTTTGGAATATCAAATCCGTCAATTTTTAGGCTTTTAACAGCATAACCTAATGTTGAACAACGTGATTCAACAAGTTGGTCTTCTCTAAAACTTGCATTTCCTTTACGTGCAAAATATTCGCGGTCAATCCATTCAGCTTTAAAACCAACTTCATAAGAACCGATGTGTTGGTTTGGAATGAGGACAAATTTGGTTTCAGGTGTGTTGACGATTTGGTCAAGTAATAAGTTGGCTTGTGTTACCATTTTACCGGTAGCAAATGGCCAGTAGGAGCCTACACCTTCGCCGCTCATTCCTTCTGTATCAACAATACTTGGGTTTGCATGGCCTCTTGGTGATACAAGCCGCCAAATCCAAGCAAGTGCTGGTGGAAGAACGTGAACCATTCCGACGATACCGTAAGTTGGGTTGTCTTTCGTACATAATGGCATACGAACACCAAAGGAGCGAATATCAACTTCAACAGGTTTTTTGATAACGTCTTTTACAAAGTTTCGAGGCATAATTGCACGAGGGTTTGGACAAGGTTTACCCGGAGCATCTTGAATATGTTCCCAAATTAAAATTGTTGATTTAGGTGTAGCATCCATATTTAAGAAAATTAATGGCTCTGGTGGATGTATAGTTAACTTTTCGTGTTCTGGTGAAGAACCATATTGCTTAATGTGGTCAAAACGTAAAAACCAACCAGCTTCAGCATCAGAAACAACAAGTTTTTTACCTGTTTGATAAGAAGGATGACATAAAGCCATATCATCAGTGACAGGATGAAGGCTACATGTATAACTTAATTCCATACGTGTGACTTCGTCAGTGACAGTATCTCGGCATAATGCAATCGTTCCGTTAGGTTCACGGTGCAGCTCTTCAATCATTTCAGACTTTCCACCGCCACTAGCACCTTCATGCATGATAACAACTTCGTTATCATAAGGAGTTGTTATATGTGCAGTTGCAGCATGGGCAGTAACCCAACCTTCTTTTTCGCCAATGCTTAACAATATACCGTAAACTCCTTTTTTTGCACTAGGACCTGGATATAAGTTAAATGAAAATACTTCATGAATATTATCTAAACGATTATGCACGACAGCTTGTTTGCCGTCAAAATGTGTATGTCTAAATGTAGGAGCAAGATAGATAACGGCTCTTGGCTTGTAACCTTCTCTAATCTCGTTTAAGGGGATAAAACCTTGTAAGTCAGCGAGTCCACCTACGAAGAAAGATGCATTTCGAGGTGCGATAAGTATGGACTCATAACCTCCGTGATCTTTATCTCCTGAGATAAATGGTAATAAAACAAGCTCTTGCTTTCTCAACCATTCAAATGTTTCTTTTCGAACAGTACCAAAATCTCGGTTATACTTTTCTTTAAATGTTTTCTTATCTGTAGGTAAGTCATCTCCAATAGATGTACATTCAGGATCTCGACGTCGCATATAAGGTTCGTTGTAATTTACAGAGACGCCGTTTTTGCATTTTGTTACGGTAACTTCTTCAACAACGCCAATGCCTTCAATATCATAGTTAACCTTAAAAACATCTTGACCTTGACCTGTAGCTAAATCCAATATTTGCTTACGACTTTCTGGGATTACTACGGAAGGTGCAGTGTCTAAAATATCTCTGATTTCGTCGTTGACATCAAATAAACCATTCCAAAGTTCTTTCATCATTTTCCTCCTAGGTAAAATTGCTGTGTCATCGTTGTAAAGTGAATACGAAATTTTCCCCATTTTCATACAATTAAGGTACAACATTTTATATGCATTGTCAAGTAATTAACAATTAATATAAGTGGATAAAAATCTGTTCATTTGGTAGCTCAAGCCAAATGAATAATCTCTTATAAAATAGCATATAGTTCAAAAAAACGCAAGATATTTAGCGAAAACTTAGAAAGATTGATGAAGATTCTATTGACAAACTTATACTAAATATACTATATTAGTATAAAAGGAGGAGAAATATTGCTATGAAATATAATGATGAATATGTATATGAATTGATACTTGATAATACAAAACGGTTGTTAAACGAGCGTGGAGTGAAGGGGTGGAGTATGGACGAACTGGCTAAAGACTCGTCAGTTGCCAAAAATACCCTCTATAAAATCGTGGGTTCCAAACGAGAAGCTGTTTCGGCGGTGGTTTTTCGTGATATTGAGAAGGTGCGCTTAAAACTAGAATATTTGATGGCAAAAAAAGCAGGGACGATTACTTTAGATGATTTCATTGAGGGATTCTTAATGACATTTTCCCATCTTCATATTCACTATTTAACCGATGTGACATTAGAGTTTCCAGCTAGTGGATTAAAAATCGAGAAAGCAGTGGAAGAGATACGTAAGCTCCTTATACAATTATTTGAAACCATAAAAACCGAACGAAAATTAAGAGAAGACTTAGACATTAACCTATTATTTGACTGCATACGTGGAATCAGTACGGAATTTATACGCCTGGGCTACACCGATGATATTTTTGTTCAAAAAAGTCGGATAATTTATGAATATCTATTACATGGTATTTTGTGCAAACCTTAATGGAATAAGGAGGTGCTCATCATAATGAGAAAAGTTGTAAAGATAAGCATTGGGATTTTTTTGCTTATAGGTCTTATAGTGTTGATTGTAGCTGTTCGATGGGAAACACCTATTGAGGAACAAGATCAAAAACAACAAGCGAGCATGCCTGTTGACATCATGGAAGTCAGAACAACAATTGAAAATAAAACCCTGCGTTATATTGGGGTCGTTTCACCAAAGCAAATTCAATCCTTAAGCTTTAAAAATCCCGGTAAGCTTCAACAAATATTTGTCGAAGAAGGGGATGATGTTGAAGAAAAAACAGTGTTAGCGACTATGGATACTCGTGATGTATCCTATGAACTTGAGTTGGCAAAAAAGGCGATGGAGGCGGCGCATGCCCAGTATCAGTTGGGAAAAAAGGGTGCGAGTAGCCAAGAAATCGAACAAGCAAGATTAAATGTAGAAAAAGCGAGCCAAGTTCAGGCATTTGCAGAAGCAACTTTTCAAGAATATAAAAGTTTATATGAAGAAGGTGTCATTTCAGCAAAAGAATATGATCAAATAGAGTTAGAGGCGGAGATTGCACAAAAAGATTTTGAAATGGCAACACAAATATATGAGACGGCGACAAACGGAGCGGACAAAGAATTAATTGAGATATATTATCGTCAGTATGAGCAAGCGAAGACACAATATGAATATGTAGAAACGATCATAAATGATGCAACGCTGGTATCGACGATTCGTGGAACCGTTGTTGAGATACCTTTTGAAGAAAATACCCGTATTGCATCAGGGACTCCTGTGATTCATATACGTCAAGAAGGGTCCAATGTTGTTATTGGTGTGACAGATAGCGACTTTGGGAAAATAGAGGTTAATCAAGAAGTGTATGTTCATGGAAACAATCGAATGATGGAAGGGAAAGTTTTGCGTAAAAAAAATATTCCTGACCCATCGACCCATCTATATACTGTGGAAATCTATCTCGAAGAAAAAGATACGCTTATCGGAGAAATCGTTGAATGTGAGATTACGATTGGTACAGAAGAAGCAATTAAGATACCGATGCAAGCCATTGTCGTTCAAGATGAAAGTTATGTTTATGTGTATGAATCGGGACAGGCACGTAGGAGAACCGTTCAGGTAGAAGGGTTTAAGGATAATTATGTGGTGATTAAAGGGTTGTCTGAAGGAGAAAAGTTGATTGTTCAAAATGTAAAACATATGAGCGATGGAAAAAATGTTGCGCTTGTTCGAGAGGGGGAAGATTATGATTAAATCTATTATTCATAATCGTAAGATACTCCTTTTATTTGTAGCGCTGATAATGCTTGTGGGAATCTATAGTTACTATTATCTTCCGAAACAAGAGTCGCCGGATATTTCTCCACCTGTGGCAATGATTACAGTGATTTATCCCGGAGCATCTCAAGAAAATGTAGATAACTTAGTAACAACAAAAATAGAAAATGAATTAAAGACACTCAAAGGATATGACTTTAGCGTATCGTATTCCAATAATAGTGTGTCAACAGTTGTGCTTCAAGTCCAATACGATGTGGATATCGATAAGACGTGGCAGGACTTAAGAACAAAAATGCAACAGCTGCAAGGAGAGTTACCAAAAGAATGTCACGATATACGCATTGAAACTAATTTGGCAGAAACTGCGGGAATCATCCTTGCATTGTCCGGCGATGGGTATTCTTATGAAATGCTCTCAAATTATGGGCAAACGATTATGGATGCATTAACTGAAATAGAAGGTGTAACTCGCGTTGAAGTAAGTGGTGAACTTGAAAAAGAAGTACATGTAAGCGTCGATCAAGCAAAGATAAATCGCTTAGATTTATCATTTAATGAGCTGCTAACTTTATTAGCGAGTCAAAACCTGGAGATACCTTCTGGCGTCATTGAAAGTAGTCAGGGAAAAGTGGCATTAAATATTACCGGCTCTTTTACATCGCTAGAAGAAATTGAAAATATGATTATCGGAATGGGAGAACAAGCGGGTACAGCGCTTCGACTTAAAGATATCGCAACGGTGTCCTTTGTGGATGGCGATGCAGGGTTACATTATAAAGATAATGGCAACAAAGCAATTCTTCTTAGTGGTTACTTTGAGACGGATAAAAATGTTCTTTTGATTGGCAAGCAAGTACGTCAAACGATTAAACAGCTTGAGAAAGAACTACCAAAAGATTTAGTCATTAATGAAGTGCTATTCCAGCCGGAAGATGTCCAGGAATCCATTCGGGGATTTATGATGAATTTATTGCAAGGTATGGGACTGGTTATATTGGTGGTTTTCATTGGAATGGGGCTTCGTAACGCAATTATTGTATCTACGGCTATACCTTTGGCTATTTTAATGACGTTTATTGCTATGCCAATGGTCGATGTTCCCATTCATCAAGTATCAATCATAGCGCTCATTGTTGCGTTGGGAATGCTTGTTGACAATGCGATTGTGGTAAGTGATTCCATACAAAATAAAATAGATGAAGGGATGGATCAACTTGAAGCTTGTTCCACAGGAGCAAAGGAAGTGTTGGTTCCAATATTTTCTTCAACATTAACAACCATTGCCACGCTATCACCATTATTGTTTTTAAATTCCATTGTAGGCGATTACATTATAGGTCTTCCTCTTGTAGTTATTCTTGCACTGGTTGCATCGTTTTTAATTGCCATCTTCGTAACCCCGGTTTTAGCCTATATCTTTTTTAAGCCCAGTTCAAACCATAATCATCATGCGACGTCAAGGTATGGGTATAGACTTTTGGATAAAATGGTACACCATAAAATCTTTAGTGTGCTCACAGTCCTTGGAGTTATTGCGCTTTTAGGAAGCACATTTTTATGGTTGGAAGTTATTTTTTTCCCAAAGGCAGATGAAAATATTCTCTACGTTGATATTGTAGCAGATGATGTCATTGACCTCGAGACAACGCAAAAAGTTTCTGATCAAGTGGAAGCGATTTTGGAAAATGAAGCAGGCGTCGTCAGTTATACAACCGCTATTGGAGGTGGAATGCCCAAGTTTTTTACGGCGTTGAATGTGTATAATCAATTGCCCCAAAACGCTCAAATACTCGTGCGAGTTGATTTGGATAAGACCAAATACAAGAAGAACACCCCGTATGCACAATACTTGCAAAACCAGATGAATCGTCAGGTTTTAGGGGGTAAGGTAACCATAAAAGAGCTGGAAAATGCTTTTCCGAGTGAAGCGCCAATTGCCATAAGGTTTTCGGGAGAGGACTTTGATGAGATTAACGCCCAAGTAAGTCAAGTAAAACAGTTTCTGGAATCGATTGAAGGCAGTAAAAATGTACGAACAGACTATGATGGAAAAAAACTCGAATACGTCATTGACTTAAATCCAAGCGAACTTTCTTATCTGGGATTGACGAAGTATGATGTGCTTAATGAAGTGAGTATTGCCTTAAGAGGAAGGGAAGCCTCCACCTATCGAGCGCAGGCAAAAGAATATAGTATTCAGTTGGAAGGAAAAGAAAAAACACTGGATAGTATTGAAAATTTAAGGATTAAATCAAGTGTTAGTGGACATAAGTTTTTGCTCAAAGATATTGGTGAGATTGGATTGACAGAACAACAGCCAACGATAAAAAAATACAAAGGGAAGTATTCGGTTACGCTTTATAGTGATATATATCTAGGTTATCAACGTAGTAAAATACTAGAACAATTTAAACAAGAATTAGATACTATGGATATGTATCCAATAACCTATACGTTTGATGGAGAAGCAGAACGCATTGCAGAAAATTTTGGAAGCGCCGGTATATCTGCAATTTTTGCAGTGTTTCTTATTTATATTATTCTGCTAATCCAATTTAAAGATTTAAGGCAACCTTTGATTGTATTAATTAGCGTACCGCTTTCTTCAGCAGGAGCCTTATTTGGATTGTTTGTGATGAATCAACCGATTTCATTTACAGGATTGATTGGAATTATAAGCTTAATTGGTATTGTGGTGAATAATGCGATTGTTCTTATTGATTATATTAATATGAAAAGAAAAGAAGGCAAATCTATTGAAGAGTCAGCAAAGGAAGCGGCGGGGATCCGACTGCGTCCGATTTTGATTTCAACGGTGACAACTATATCCGGCTTGATGCCTCTGTTGCTGTCAAATAGTGAGTTGTTTAAACCTATGGCGGTAGCTCTTGTTTTTGGACTTTTGGTTGCTACATTATTGACCCTTGTTTTTATCCCATTAATGTATATAATAATTATTAGGGATTAAAAAGTTAATTCGGTTATTTTTTCATCCCTAAAAGAAAAAAGTTGAAATACGGAGAATGAAAATGAAATCTAATCAGCAAGAAGTTAATGAAACAAAATGGGCGCTAGTTGTAGAAGGTGGAGCTATGCGAGGTATCTTTTCTACAGGAGTACTTGATGCGTTTATTGAGCAACAGTATAATCCTTTTGAGTGGTGTATAGGCGTATCAGCAGGAGCAACCAACATTGCAGCGTATTTAGCGCAAATGCATGGAAGAAACAAGCAGGTCTATATCGATTATTCGACAAAATCGGAGTTCATAAATCTAAAAAGATTTTTTAGTGGACATCATTTAATGGATTTAGATTGGTTGTGGAACAAAACCATTGATGAATTGCGTTTGGATATTGAATGTATTATGAATGCGCCTAGTAAATTTTATGTGGGTGTTACTAATGTAGAGACAGGGCGCATTGAGTTTATAAAACCTACGGAAGATACATTGGAAGAGACTATCAAAGCATCCTCAGCTGTTCCGGTTATGTATAAGCATCCGGTTAATGTTGACGGAACGGATTATGTTGATGGTGGCGTGGCGGACCCGATACCTGTGGAGAAGGCTGTGCAATTAGGTGCAACCCATATTGTTGTTTTGCGGTCAAAAAAATATGATTATCGCATGGATGATTCCAACAAATTGTTTACTAAATTTATGCTAAGAAAACTTCCAAAGATAAAGGAAGCGGTTTCTGCGCGTAGCAAAGTATATAATCAACAGCTGGAATTTATTCGCTCGCAACATGAAGGAATTCGCATGATTGAAGTATGCCCACCAGAAGAATTCCAGACAAAGCGACTAACAAGAGACCTGACGATACTAGAACAAGACTATGCGTTGGGATATGAATATGGTGAAAAACTGATTCAGTTTTTAAAAGAAGAGCCTAAACGATGTAAAAGTCAAGAAATGGAGAGTTATTGTGTTATATAGGTCGATAAAAATTACTCTAGGCGTCATGCTCGCCATTGTATTGGCAGAGCTTTTAGGGCTTGCTTATGCAACAACGGCAGGTGTTATTACGATGCTTAGTATTTTTGAGACACGCAAACAAACCTATATTATTGGATTAAAACGCCTCTTGTTTGCTTCCATCGCCATTATATTTGCATATATAATATTTTGGTTTGGAAGTCATACATTATTTATGTTGGGCGTTTTTTTATTGGTCTTTACGTTGATCCTGACACGTTTGGATAGCCTTGAGGCATGGGCGATTAGTACAGTGTTAGTCAGTCATATATATACTCTTGAAGAACTAAGTGTTCGCATTGTTGCCAATGAACTAGGGTTGGTGTTGATTGGGGTAGCGGTTGCATGGGTATTGAATCTGCATATGCCCAACCAGATAGACAAAATCAAAAAATACCAATTGGATGTTGAACAGGAGATGAAGCGTGTGCTTAATATTATGCGATTGAAACTCATCAACCAGTGCTCTATAGCGGATAAAGAACGAGGACTGGATTATTTAAGTCAATGTATCGAAGAGGGGCAAACATTAGCGATTGCATATAACAATAATTCCCTGTTTAAGGATAATAGCTATTACATCTATTATTTTCAGATGCGTAAGCAACAATTATTGCTCTTAAGGCATATGGATAAGTACTTAGAGCGGATGTTTATAGCTGTTTCTCAGGCAGAGCCGTTGAGTGAATTTACCGGGCAAATCGGAGTGGAATTTAATGAAAAAAATACGGGGAAAGCCTTGAAGAAAAGAGGAGAGCAACTGTTGGAATATTACAGAGACTCTGCACTTCCTACCAGTCGTGAAGAATTTGAAAATCGAGCGATTCTATTTCGCTATTTAAGTGACTTGATCGAATTTGTTGAAATCAAAATCCGATTCTCAGAAAAGTTTAAATAAGCCTATTGTAGTTACATGGTCAGTGTGGTATAATAATATGATTGCTGTCTAAAAGTAACAGTATTAATTTGATTTAAGAATAGGAAGTAAAGAATGAACTTTGAAAAATTAGTAACAAGCGGTAACATCTTAAAAGCAATAGCGGATATGGGATTTGAAAAAGCGACAGAAATCCAACAAAAAGGTATTGCACTCATCGGTGAAGGTCATGATGTTATTGGCCAATCACAGACAGGAACAGGGAAAACAGCAGCGTTTGCTATCCCAGTATTAGAAAAAATCGATCCGGACGTAAGAAAGCCACAGGTGCTTATACTATGTCCTACGCGTGAATTGTCGGTGCAGGTTGCAGGCGAATTCAGGAAACTTGCAAAGTATATGTCAGGTACCAAAACAGTGGCTGTTTATGGCGGTGAACCCATATATAAACAGATTAGTGCATTAAAAAAAGGAGCTCATGTTATTGTTGGAACTCCTGGTCGATTAATTGATCATATTAATCGTAAAACAATTAAGTTCGACGCATTACACACAGTAATTATGGATGAAGCAGATGAAATGCTTAAGATGGGCTTTCGAGAAGATATTGAGTTGATTTTAAGTAGTGTTCAAACAGAACCACAAAAAATCATGTTCTCAGCAACAATGCCAAGAGCGATTCAAGAAATAGCTGAAAAGTACCTAGATCATCCTAAGAGTATCAAAATCAAGTCAAAAGGCTTAACAACAAGCACAGTGATTCAACAGTATTGTGCAGTAAAAAGCAAGTACAAAACAGAAGCTCTGTTTAGACTTTTGGATGCGAAAGCGCCAGAACGTTGCATTGTTTTTTGCAATACAAAACGTATGGTGGATCAGATTACTGATGAACTTCATGCCAAAGACTACTGGGCAGATAAAATCCACGGAGATCTAAAACAAGAGTTGCGATTGACTGTTTTACAAAAATTCAACTCCGGTGTGATTAATGTTCTTGTGGCAACGGACGTTGCAGCACGAGGCTTGGATATTCAAAATGTTGATTTGGTTATTAATTATGATATTCCGGAAAAAGCGGATTATTATGTACATCGAATCGGACGAAGTGGACGTGCAGGAAAACCAGGTGAATCAATCACATTGGCTTCATTTAAAGACCGCTTCCAATTACATGCAGTTGAACAGTACATCAAGAAAAAAATCGAAAAAATTAATGTTCCTTCCGTTAAGGAAGTTAATGACACAAAAATGGAAAAATTCATTGATAACTTGATGGAAAGTATGGATCAAGATGTTCTTGACCATTATGAGCCTATTGTTCAAAAAATTGTTGCAAAAGGCTATAGCATGGATACGTTGGCTGCATCACTGTTAAAAGATGCACTGACATTACATGACATGGTTGAAGAAAGCGACTTAAATGACTATAACTTCAACAAGCAAGGGCGCGGGAATGACCGAGGCGGACGCCGAGACTCTAGAGACGATCGTGGAGCAAGAGGCGATAGAGGTGATCGAGGTCCTCGTGGAGAACGACAAGCAGGTAAGCGTCGCAGTACAAAAAATAGCGGACAAACACGGATGTTTATCAGCGTAGGAAAAGCGCATAAAGCAACGGTTTCGGATTTGCTGGGAGCTATTACAGGCGAATGCCAAGTTAACGGTCGTAGCATTGGCGCCATTGATATGTACGATAAGTTTTCTTTTGTTGATGTTGAAGATCGCTACGTTAACCAAGTGCTTAAACAATTAAAGGACAAACGCATTAAAGGGCGTATTGTCAATGTTGAAGTGGCAAAAAGCTAAAAAAATACAAAAATAAAATTTATGGCATATAATTGACATAAGACAAATAAAAACAGTTCGACGCAATAGGGATATCCTTCCAGCTTCGAACTGTTTTTTATGTGTTTATAATTTTTTTGCACAGATATAAAATGAAGAAGGACCCATATCATGTTGGTTTACTTCAAGAGAATAAGTCACCATAAGTTCGATAGAATTAAGGTTTTGTGTGATTTGGATATCCTTTGTGGAAGAAACCATATCGAGTATCCCAAAGGGCGTTTCATAAGGGATGATGTGGGTAATGCCTTTTTCAAAAACAAGATGTGTGTTTGTTGCACCGGTGCGTATTATAGAGACGGTATTCTCATCAATAGTTACACGGGTTTTTGTCTCTGAAGATTCAATTAACTGAGTATCATTGTATAAAATATAATCTTTATTGTTTTTGGTGTACCACTTTCCGGTTGTCTGCATTTCAATTAATTCATCTTCAGGTGAGTTATCTTGAGTGCCTCGAACGGTTATACGCACATTGTCTTTCATAAAATCCTCCAATAACTATTTTAAATAACGCATCGTAGTCGCTTTGTTCTTTAATTATACACATTTTATTTGAAAACTCAACGGGTATAACTTAATAAAGTGGCAGTATATGTCGAAATAATATGATATAATGTTTTAGTGTTAATATATAAAGAATAATACGTTGGAGGATTCTATGAAGGTAAAAATAGTTATATGGAGTTTGATTGTCATGCTTTTGGCATCAAATGTAACAGTATATGGAGTTATAGAAAGCGATCAGGCTATTTTGTCGGCGGAGATTGATAAAGTTTATCATGGACGTCAAGAGGCTGGTGCCATATTAAATAATAACCAATTTTCAGATGTGGCGACAAGTTTTTGGGGAACCGAAGCGATTTCTCAGATGGCAGCTTTAGAAATTGTACAAGGTTATCGTAATAATGGTGTTTTTCAATTTCGGCCGAATCGAAATGTGACGAATGAAGAAGCAATAGCTATTATTTTAAGAAGTGTTGGGTTAGAAGAAAGAGCAAAAACAGCAGCGCAAAATATCGGACAGCAGGATGAAAGTCTGGGAGAAATATGGTCCAAGGGATATATGACAGTTGCAAATCAATTAGGGCTTATAAATAACAGAGAACTGGCAGATAGTTTGGTTGCTGAGCAAGAAATTCTTGATCCGGAGTTCAATTTTATACGCGGTGCATATGTTACACGTGAACAGATGGCAGCCTGGCTGGCACAAGCGATTAATAGCCAAAACCCAAATGTTTTAAATCCACAGTATGAGAATCAAGAAATACTGCGCTTTAATGATTGGCAATCAATTGATTTAGAGTTTGCACCTTATGTTGAAGCCGTCTTAAAGGCTGATTTGATGCAAGGGACAGGTAATAATTTTAATCCTAAAGGATTATTAACACGTGCAGAACTTGTTCAAACCATTCGCAACATGGGGCAACTGCTATACAATACAATGAATTTAACAGTAAAGACGGGATATATTGGACATATTAGTCAAGAATACTTATTGGGAAGCGATAATAATCAACAGGCTAAGACGGCATGGGTTCGTGACAATAATGGTCGGGTTAATCAGATTACTATGGCTTTGAACCGGGATGCATTTGGAAAAACACTGTCAGAAGAAGTTATCGTGCATAAAAATGGACGGTCGGTTGGATTTGATGCATTACGTGAAGCAGATAGTTTGGTCTATCTTGTAGATGAGACAACAAATAAAGTTATCTATATACATGTTCAAGGGACAAGCCAAATCACTGAAGTTCGTGGAACACTGGAAGCGATTAATGATAATGGTGAAGGGCGACTTCGGATAAAAGTTGGAAATCAAGAAGCAAGCTATAATGTTTCAAGTGGTTTGTATCGCGCTAATCGAGAACAAATCCGTATTGGAGAGATTTTTATTCCGATTACTGAAGCACCGATTACCCAGGAAGTCTCCCTTAAGATTTTAAATCAGCTGGTCGTGTCCATTGATTTGGTGCAAAATATGAACAATCAAACCGAACTTAGCGGAATGGTGGCAGAACATAATCAGGAATTTAATTACCTACGTATAATAGATTGGGATGGACAAGAAGTTATCAAGCGTTATCGAGAAAATAATATTATTGTTGAGCGACAAGCGTATTATAATGATGAAGATGAAATCGGCTATATTGATGAACTGTTTCCATCATATGCATTTGACCCGGACGATGCAACGATTAATGCGATTGAAGCTGGAGATATTATCCATGTACGCGTTGATCCCAAAGAAACGGACTTTATCGTTTTGGCAAGGGCAAAAACAAATTATACAGTCAAGTTTGGCGAGATTGTTATGGTTGGAGAGCGCGGAGACGCAGGTAGAACATTAACCATCCGAACGGATGATGGAATGGTGGCAACATACGATATTCATTCGCTTGTTCCTGTTATCAAGAACAATACGAACATGAATATCTACGGTTTAGAAGCTGGAGATCAAATTCGAATGTTAGTTAATCAAGCAGTGGTTGGGCTAGGAAATATTGTTGAGACAGTTAAAGAAGTTCGTGTGGATCCATATGGGAATATCATAGAAAATCTATATAAAGGCCAATTAGGAACGATAAATACAAATCAAGAAACCATCACCATGTTAAATGGATATGAGCTTCAACAGACCGGGTGGCGAGGTTATAGTTCAGCGCTGACACTTGATGCTTCTAACAAAGATATTGAATATTACTACAATGGAGAGCGTATTAGCTTAGGTTATGCTGAGCATTATCTCAAACAATCAAATATGGATATGTATGTGGTGACGGAAAACTACTATTCAAATGAAAAAATAAAGAAAATCACCTTCCGAAATGGACGAGATAGCGTACTCGCATTTGATAATGTTATTGCATCAAATGGATTGAATTCTATCCAATTGCAAAATCATATGGGAAGAATTACCCTTGATGAAGGAACCATTGTTGTGAAAAATGGGAAGCATATTTCTGCGAATGGTATCATGGTGCCAGATTATGCACAAGTTGTACTTAACGGACAGCAACAAGCAGCCGTTGTTATTGTCAAGCCGGATTCAAATAATAGCGGAATATCCATAATGCGTGGACGTATTGCGAAAATTAATGAATATGAAGACTTTACGGTTCAATCGCATGCAAACTTACGTGAAAGCGAATGGATATATTCTCCGATTGAACGTTCCTATACGATGGACTATAGAACACTGATCAAAGAAGATGGCAAGTTTATCGACTTTGACGAATTCAAAAGCTATTCAGAGATTAACAAAGTTGATGAAGTCTATACGATCATTGCAGAAGGAACGAAGGCAACTCATGTTGTAAAAATGCCATATGCAAAAGAAAGTGTTCTGGGAGAAATATATGCAATGGATAACGAAAAAATATCTTTAAAAGATATTTCGGTATATGATGTCAAAGATGAGCGATGGTCGATGTTAAGTCATACGAATAATTATGGATACATCGAATTATATCCAGATACACTTATTATAAAAAACAGTGAAGTCATTGATGTGGAGCAACTACGTATAGGCGATCGACTAAGAGTTATGACTGACGTAGACATGAAAGATGCACTAACTGAGGATAATCTTCGTACAGCACCAGGATATATCTTAATGGTAGAAGATTAAGTAGATGACTAGACAAAATAGAACGCGGAGGAAAGCATGAATAAAAAAATGAAATGGAGACGGTGGCTTGTTGTACTTGGTCTTTTTATAGGTCTATTGAACAGCCCGGTTTATGCAGCAGAAGGAGAAATGGGTTTTTTCGGGGGAGTCTCTGAAGGAAGTTATTTGCCTAAACTTATCGAAAAATATGTTCCGATGGATGCAGATGAAACCAACACATATGTATATAAAGAAGTGGTCTTTATTACAGGAGAACCGATTGAAGTGACGGGAACCATTGAGGTGACTATTGAACATATTGATTTGGTAAAAGATCCGAGTGGAACTATTGAAGAAGCTTATGTCATTGAGGCTTCAAATGCAGCGGAAGGTGTAACCCTAAGTCGTGAAGTTGAATTAGAAACTAGATATCGTCTTAATGAAGGTACATTTAAGCGACAATTAAATAAAAGTTCTGAGCTAGTGGCTTGGGAAGAGACAATTGAATCCGAAGCAGGAACATATACCCTTGATGAAGACACAGCAATTTTTTCAAAGACGACTATTGAAGATATAACACCGGGAATTACCTATTATAATACATCCATTTCATATGCTATTGAATATTTGGACCAGGAAGATCGTAGAATTGAATACGTAGTGGACAGTGATGTCTATGGATATAAGCAACCATGGTCAAAGGTAGAGACTCAATATATGAATGTGGCTATTAATTCTCAAGAAGAAGATCTTGACCTTCATATGGATATTACAGTTAATCCAAGGCTCGAGGCCAAAAAGACGATGTACTATAATGATAATACTCCATATCCTATTAGTTTTGGCGGAACCTACAATCAACGTATGGAACGCCAAGGGACATTGAGTTATCAGATTAATTCATATCATCCTGAACTTAGAGCATCTAAGCGTCAAGGAAGATTTATATTGACTACAGCCAATCAAATCGAAAAACTTCCAATTCCGGAAGGACTAGATTTTATTGAAGGGCATTGGGCAGAAGAAGATGTGAAAAAAATGTACAGTATGGAAATTTTCACATCGACACCTCAAGAGGGTATGCAATTTCAAGCGATGACACGAGGAGAATTTGTAAAGGCTTTATGCCTTGCTATGGATATTGATATCAGCAAGTATCAAAAGATTCAAAAAGAAAGTCAACAGATTTTTGGTGATGTACCTCCAAGCCATCGCCTGTATCCTTATATTATGGGAGCCTTTGATGCAAAGCTTATCAATGGAACTGGAGAAAATTTTGACATCAGTAAGCCGATTACACGTGAAGAAGCCTTCGTAATCTATATACGTGTCATCGGACTCGAGCGGTTGGGTGTAACCAATGCCCCGCGTACGCCATTTGTTGATGATGATCAGATTTCACCATGGGCTAAAAAAGAAATAATGGCAGGATATCATTTAGGAATCATACAAGGGAACGAAGCGGGAAAAGTAGCGCCTAAGCAATGGATTGCAAAGACCGAAGCGGCAGCTATTATTAATCGTTTAATTGATTATTTACGGGAAGATATTGGAAAAGACTATTAATTGAGTGAGACAATAAAGGAGATATCTATGAAAAAATTAATAAGTGTGTTAACGGTAGCGATGATGCTTACCATGTTTGGGCATCCTATTGAAGCGAAGACAGACGAGGAGTATTTGATAGAGATTCAAGAAACGGTGAACCTTATTAACGAGCTGTATGTAGGGGATGAAGTGACAAAAGATGAACTCTATGAAAGCGCAATTAAAGGGATAGAGTCGATGCTTGATGCCTATTCGGGAATCTATACACAAGAAGAAGCGATGGAGTTGGTATCTACGCTTAATAGCGACTATGTAGGAATAGGCGTTGGTGTTCAGATGATCGATGGTGAGGTTTATATTACACAAGTATTTGATGGCGGAGATGCCAAAGACAAAGGTGTGATGATTAATGACCAATTAATTCGCGTTAATGGTGAAGAAGTAAAGGGACAAGACCTTGATAGTGTAGTGTCAAAAATACAAGGACCAGAAGATACGACGGTTGATATTGAGCTGTTACGTGGTGAACAAACAATTGCATTGACTGTGGAACGTCGCCATATTATGATTTCTTCTGTTGAACCCCTAGATTTAAAAGAAATAGACAGCTCGATTGATTCGGCAATACAAAGTCAAGTTGCTGCCTATACGATTGATACATTTTCAGAAGGAACAGATGAGCAATTATTTGATATTATTAAAGTCAAGAAAGAAGCCGGAGTAAAATACCTTCTTTTAGATATGCGTGATAATACCGGAGGGTATTTAGAGACGGCAGTCAATATGGGTAAAGTGCTGCTTCCTGAAGGAATCATTACATCTTTGGTGAATAAAGAAGGTGAATCTTTTGTTTATCGCAGTTATATAGAAGAACCTCCATTTAAAATTGTGCTCTTGGTTAACGGCAATAGTGCTTCGGCAACGGAGATTTTTGCGGCTGCGGTCAAAGAATCCGGCGTAGGTGTAGTTATCGGAGAACAAACCTTTGGAAAAGGTGTGGCACAGACCTTTTATCAGACAAATAGCGGACAAATAGTGAAGCTGACGACAGAAGAATTTTTATCTAGAGATGGTAACACAATTCATGGTATAGGGGTTAAACCGGACATTGTTGTGGATATGCCTGAATATATTTTTGCACAAGATCGACTATATATAGGTGATAATAGCCCGCAAGTCAAAGTGGTTGAAGAACTGTTATCCTACTTAGGTTACTTGAATGAGGCGCCTGATGAAACCTTTGAACGAGCGACATTTGAGGCGGTCAAAAAATTCCAAGCAGATGCAGGATTATATTCATATGGTGTTTGTGATTATACGACTCAGATTGCACTAAATACAGTTTATATACAATCCAAGCAGACAAGAGACCCGCAAATGCAGCGTGCAATTGATTGGATAGTAGAAGATGCAAAGTAGTTCTTGACAATACTACGCAAAACACATAAAATATAACAGTTGTAAAAAAATTGGAAGAAACTTAGTCATTGTATGTGTGTGAAGAGGTGAAATATGCAAACGAAATACATTTTTGTCACAGGTGGTGTTGTCTCCGGTCTTGGAAAAGGAATTACAGCAGCTTCATTAGGGCGCCTATTAAAGGCGAGAGGATATAAAGTAACGATCCAAAAGTTTGATCCTTATATTAATATTGATCCTGGAACTATGAGTCCATATCAACACGGTGAAGTGTTTGTAACAGAAGATGGAGCAGAGACAGATCTTGACCTAGGTCATTATGAACGATTTATTGATGAAAACCTGACCCAGTATAGCAACATTACAACAGGAAAGATTTATTGGTCCGTATTGAATAAAGAACGTAAAGGTGAATATTTAGGAGCCACAGTTCAGGTTATTCCCCATATCACGAATACAATAAAAGAGCGTGTGTATCGTGTTGGAAAAGCAAATCAGTCGGATGTTGTGTTTACAGAAATTGGGGGAACGGTTGGAGATATTGAAAGTCTTCCGTTTTTAGAGGCGATTCGCCAAGTTGCTTCAGAAGTTGGACGAGAAAATGTTCTCTATATTCATGTGACATTGGTTCCGTATTTACGTGTTTCAAAAGAAATGAAAACGAAACCGACACAGCATTCAGTTAAAGAGTTGCGTTCAATTGGTATTCAACCGGATATCTTGGTGTGTCGAACAGAAGAAGAACTTACCACAGAGATGGCTGAAAAAATGGCATTGTTTTGCAATGTAGATAAAGATTGTGTAATTCAAAATTTAGATGCACCAACATTATATGAAGTTCCGTTGATGCTTGAAGCCGAAGGATTGGCTGATATCACCTGCAGAAAGCTGAACTTAGAAAACCGTACTCCGGACTTAACTGAATGGACAGCAATGGTTGAGCGGGAAAAGGGAATTGGTCAGAAAAACACACGTATTGCACTTGTCGGAAAATATGTTGAACTTCATGATGCATATATCTCTATCGTAGAGTCATTAAAGCATGCAGGGATACATCATGAGGCAAATGTTGAGATTCAATGGGTGAACTCAGAACATCTTACGGATGAAAACATTGCTCAAGAATTAGGCGGTGTTGATGGAATATTAGTCCCAGGCGGATTTGGTGATCGAGGTATCGAAGGAAAAATCAAAGCCGTAGAATATGCACGCATTAATAAAAAGCCGTTTTTTGGGATTTGTCTTGGGATGCAATGCGTTGTAATCGAATATGCACGCAATGTATTAGGCCTTGAAGGCGCCCACAGTTCAGAATTAAATCCTGATACGCGATATCCGGTAATTGATTTAATGCCGGAACAAAAGGATATTGACGAACTAGGTGGCACTATGCGATTAGGTGCATATCCATGTAAAGTGAGTGAAGGATCAAAGGCGTATGAAGCTTACGGTGAGGTTTTGATTTATGAACGTCACCGCCACCGTTATGAGTACAATAATGTATATCGTGAACAGTTAACACAGGCAGGATTGAAAATCAGCGGGGTATCTCCGGATGAACGTTTGGTTGAAATGGTCGAAATTGAAGATCATCCTTGGTTTGTAGGCGTTCAATTCCATCCTGAGTTTAAGTCTAGACCGAATCGTTCGCATCCGTTATTTAGAGACTTTATTGGAGCGACATTGGCATAAATTAAATAGACGAAGAGAACAATAGATATAAAAAAGTCCCGAATCATTTTTGATTCGGGACTTTACGTTATCTGTTAGGATATACCTATGCTTTTTTCTTAAGGCTATTTGCTTTTGCTTTGACTTTATCCATAAAGCTTTGTTTTACAGGTTGTGCATTTGCAGATTTTTTAACCTTTGGCAATGATTTGATGCCAACGATATACATACCGGCAAGTTCAACTTTAATCATTTTCTTTACGGGAAGCTCTTTATAAACACGTTCATCACACATAAGTGTTGTAATCTTTGGACCGATTTTAGCTTTCACTAAAGGCATTTTTCTCCATTTAAGATAAACAGGGATTTGATCTTGGACCATCTTAGGTAAGTTTGAATCTTTGAGTTTTTGCTTCTTTTTATCAATAACCAGAATAGAAACAGTTTGTTTGGATGCGTCAATGAGTCCTTGCTGTGAATCTGCTTTTTTTTGTAGTCGAGTTCCTACAACGTAGAGAATTCCGAAAACAATAGCAAGCACTGCTATTACAATTAATAAAATTTGCCACCATGTCATGGTTGCTACCTCCTGTTGTTAATAATTTAATTTATTCTATCATTATTTGGTTTAGGTGTCAAAACTATTTATAGCTTCGACGAAACCATATTGGTTAAGGATTCAACATACATTTTTTCAATGATTTTGCTAACATAAAGTGCACTCTTAAGTTGATCTTCCTTAGACAGGGTGGATAAGTCAATAGGATCTCCCACAGAAAAATATACTGTAGCCGGCTTAAGGTTTAAACCGTTATTCTCAAAGACATCGACAGTGCCTCGAATAGCAATAGGTATAACCACCGTATCGCTTTTAGAAGCAAGCTTTAGACTACCTTGTTTGAAAGGGAGAAAATCTTCGGTTTTACTTCGTGTTCCCTCTGGAAAAATAGCAAAAGATTCTCCGTTTTTAATACGTTCAATTGCCGTTAAAATAGTTTTTAAACCTTCTCTTGGACTGGTTCTATCCAAAAACAAACCATCCATAGCTGCCATCCACCATCCGACAAATGGCCATCTCATAATGCTTTTTTTCCCGATGAAGTTGATCGGGCGGTTGGAAAAACGCATAATGGCAGGAATATCAAGCATACTTTTATGATTGCTCACAAAGACAGCATTTGAATCCTTAGGAATGTTCTCTAGGCCGGTGGTGATGAATTTTGCACCTGCGACGGTGAAGATGAGCCAACCGGTGATTCGATTATAATGATAGGCGATGGTTCGTCGCATAGGCATGTTAAAGGTCCCGATAATATATGTTGCCAATAGTAAAGGCAATCCAAGTAGATAGTATGTTGGGATTACAATAAAAAATAGTATTTTTCGCATAAGTCACCTTCTTTAATGTTTGTGGTATCACACCAGTTTTACTATTATAGCAAGGCTCGAACAATTAATCAAGTTCAGATTCTGCTAAGATGGCGTTATGCTGTCCACGTCCGCTAAGCGCTGATAATTGGCTTAATCGATGGATGACAAAGTCAGAGAGCATATCTTGGGTATAGCGCCATTGCCAATTGCCGGCAGGTATACCCGGACGGTTCATACGCGCGTGGCTACCTAAGCATAAGATGTCTTGCAGTGGAACAACAGCTTGATTGGAAGGGGATAAAAAGCATGTACGAATAAAATCCCAGCAAATATCATTGGCATCAGTATTCATAAAGCGTCGAACTTTATCCTGAGATGCTTCAGATGCTTGTTGATACCATCCGAGGGTCGTATCATTATCATGTGTTCCGGTATAAGCAATAGAATTAAAGGTATAGTTAAAAGGAAGAAATTCATTGTTGCCAAGGTCTTCAAAAGCAAACTGCAAAATTTTCATACCTGGAAAATTAAAAGCGTCTCGAAGCTCGCGAACGGCAGGTGTAATAAGCCCTAAGTCTTCAGCAATAATTGGCAAGTCTTTGCCAAGTGCTTTTTCCATGGCATAAAACAGATCTTTTCCGGGACCGTCTTGCCACTCCCCATGAATAGCATTTGGGGAACCGTAGGGAACAGCCCAATAAGATTCAAAGCCTCTAAAATGGTCGATGCGCAAATAATCAACAAACTTCAAATTATATTCAATACGCTTAATCCACCAAGCATAATGTTCCTTTTTATGCATTTTCCAGTGATATAGAGGATTTCCCCAAAGTTGTCCTGTAGCACTAAAGTAATCTGGAGGCACACCTGCAACGATGGTTGGAAAGCCCTTCTCATCTAGATAAAACAACTCTTTGTTTGCCCAAACATCAGCACTATCAAAAGCAACAAAGATTGGGATGTCACCGATGATAGAGACGTTTTTTTGTTCGGCATAGTTTTTGAGTTCAAACCACTGACGAAAGAAAATGAATTGTAAAAAACGATAATAGTTATATGTATATTCTAATTCGCTTTTCCATTTTTTGATTGCCTTCTTATCCGGAAATGCAATTTCTGGATCCCAACTTGTCCACACTTGTCCATCATGTGCATCTTTAACGGCCATAAATAGTGCATAAGAAGAAAGCCAGTCCTTTTCCCTGTGGATAAACCCTTTATATGCATAAAAAAGTTCGGTATTTTCATTTGCGATAAACTGATCATAAGCTTTTTTAAATAGATTGTGTTTATAGTCAATGACCGCACCAAAGTCGATAGCGTGAGGGTCCCAATCTCTATAGTCAATATCAGAAGGAGCTAACAGACCTTCTTCCATAAGTTTTTCTATGCTAATGAGCAAAGGTTGACCTGCATAAGAGGAAAAAGCTTGATAGGGAGAATCCCCATAACCTGTTGGGCCTAAGGGGAGAATTTGCCATAATTCTTGTCCGCTAGCGTATAAAAAGTCGATAAATCGGTAAGCTGATGTACCTAGGTCGCCGATACCAAAAGGTCCGGGAAATGAGGTGGGGTGAAGTAAAACACCACTTTGACGTGGGTTTTTTAAAGTTTCCATCATATGAATACCTCCTAATCAGGTGCGGGTTAATTGCTTTCCATCATCATTTTTTGTTTTAATGCATACAGTTTTTCTGAAAGGTCTACATAGACAGGCTGTGGATTTACAAGTCGTCTGGATTCATCCCATAGTGTACTTAATTCTTGATTGCAATACATTTTTATTTCCATTGTTTTTGGAGAATGGTATACTTGCTTTCCATTAATATAGATAGGTTGAAGTATTTCCCGTAATGTGTAAGTGCCTCCAGTCAAAAGCGTTTTTTTCCAAGGAGCATCTGGACTAAAAAGTAACAGATTGTCGGCTTCATCATAGGTTTCGTCAACTAAAGTAATAAGATCGGCGATAATTTTTCCGGACTCTTTATTATAGACGCGTAGAATTTTTTTGTTGCCCGGATTGGTTACTTTTACCGGATTATTGGAAAGCTTAATCTTAGGTTCGTATTGACCATCTTGGTTAATTGCTGCAAGCTTATAGACGCCGCCAAAAGCAGGGCAGTCGCTGGAGGTAATTAAGTTGGTTCCAACACCCCATAAGTCAATACGTGCACCTTGAAGACGAAGGTCACGAATTAAAAATTCATCCAAATCCGATGAAGCACTAATAATGGCTTCAGGGAATCCGGCATCATCCAACATCTTTCGAGCCTTTTTTGATAAATAGGAAAGGTCACCGCTATCAAGACGAATGCCTATTTTAGGGGACAATCCTTTGGCATATAACTCCTTGAAAATGGTAATGGCATTTGGAACACCGGAGCGCAATGTATCATAGGTGTCAACAAGTAACAGACATGAATCAGGGAACAGATTGGCATAGGCACGAAAAGCTTCTAATTCAGTATCAAAGCTCATAACCCAACTATGGGCATGGGTTCCCTTAACAGGAACGTCAAACATTTTTCCGGCAAGAACATTAGAGGTTGCATCACAGCCACCAATCATAGCAGCACGAGCGCCGTAGATACCTGCATCAGGACCTTGGGCACGACGTAAGCCAAACTCAAGTACGGCTTGGTCTTCAGCGGCCCATTTAACGCGAGCGGCCTTGGTTGCAATGAGACTTTGGTGGTTAATAATATTTAGTAAAGCCGTTTCAATAAGTTGTGCCTGACAAATAGGAGCAACGACCTTTAAGATAGGTTCTTGGGGAAAGACAACGGTCCCTTCAGCAACGGCATAGATATCTCCGGTAAATTCAAAATTTTTCAAATATTCTAAAAAGTCTTGAGAAAAAACATGCTGTGCTTCTAAGTATGCAATGTCTTCATCAGTAAAATCTAAATTATTGATGTAATCAATGACCTGTTCTAGACCGGCTGCAATTGAAAAACTGTTGCCGCTTGGATTGGAGCGATAAAACAAATCAAACACAACGACTTTGTCGCGATCTTTATGATTAAAATATCCTTGCATCATGGTCAGTTCGTAAAAATCTGTGAGTAAAGTTAAGTTTAAGTTAGGCATGAGAATGCAATCCCTTCTTTCGTGTATAATCTTCCTTAATATTATCCTAATCGAAGAAAACAATCAAGAATAACTAGATATTATTTAGATATAAGGTTATAATACATTAAGGAAGTTTTTCGTAAGTCTTTACAAAAAGCGTAAAGATACGTATAATAAGGAATTGATTATCAAAATGGACCTTAGGAGGAATTAAAGTGTACGAAAAAGTATCGACAAAACTGAATTTCGTTGAACGCGAAAAGAAAATTCTGGATTTTTGGAATGAAAATAAGATTTTTGAAAAGAGCATTGAACTAAGAAGTGACGGTCCGACATATACATTTTATGATGGCCCACCAACAGCAAATGGTAAGCCGCATATTGGTCACGTACTTACTCGTGTCATCAAAGACTTAATTCCTCGTTACCAGACGATGAAAGGGAATAAGGTGTTACGTAAAGCGGGATGGGATACCCACGGACTACCGGTAGAACTTGAAGTGGAACGTTCAGAAGGTATTGATGGAAAAGATCAGATCCTTGACTATGGTTTAGAACCTTTTATCAATAAATGTAAGGAAAGCGTTTGGAAATATAAAGGTATGTGGGAAGACTTTAGTGGAACTGTTGGTTTTTGGGCAGACATGGAAGATCCTTATGTAACCTATCACAATGAATATATTGAATCCGTATGGTGGGCATTAAAAACGATTTGGGACAAGGGTCTTTTATACAAAGGTCATAAAATCGTTCCTTATTGCCCTCGTTGTGGTACATCCCTTTCGACTCATGAAGTCGCTCAAGGGTACAAAGATGTTAAAGAACAATCTGTTATCGGAAAGTTTAAGCTTGTCGACCAAGAAAATCAGTATTTCTTAGCATGGACGACAACACCTTGGACGTTACCAAGTAACGTGGCATTAGCGGTCAATCCTGTGGAACGTTATGTAAAGGTACAGGTTGATCAGGAACAGTTTATACTGGCAGAAGCATTATTGGATCAAGTACTTGGAGCCGATGCAGACTATAGCATCCTTGAAACATATACAGGAAAAGATTTAGAACATATCCATTATGAACCTTTGTTTGATTTTGAGACGCCAAATGAAAAAGCGTATTTTGTGACATGTGCAGATTATGTAACGCTATCAGATGGTACAGGAATCGTACATATTGCACCGGCATTTGGTGAAGATGATGCGAATGTAGGTCGTGCATATGGATTGCCGTTTGTTCAACTCGTTAATGACAAAGGGGAATTTACAGATCAAGTTGAGCCTTGGAAGGGTATGTTTGTAAAGAGTGCAGACCCATTGATTATTGATTACTTAGATAAGCACAATAAATTATTTAAAGCGTTGGAGTACGAACATAGCTATCCACACTGTTGGCGCTGTGATACTCCGCTTATTTACTATGCAAAAGATACTTGGTTTATTGAGATGACAAAAGTCAAAGATCAATTAATCGCTAACAATAAAAAAATTAATTGGTTACCCAAAAACATTGGTGAAAAGCGCTTTGGCGATTGGATTGAAAATGTTCTGGATTGGGGGCTAAGTCGTGACCGTTTCTGGGGAACACCTTTAAATATCTGGGAATGCTCATGTGGACATCGCCATGCCATTGGAAGTATTGAAGAGCTAAAATCAATGAGTGATGATTGCCCTGAAGATATTGAACTACATCGCCCCTTTATTGACAATGTGCATATAAAATGTGATCAATGTGGCGGTTCGATGACGCGAGTTGAACCTGTAATTGACTGCTGGTTTGATTCAGGTGCAATGCCTTTTGCGCAATGGCACTATCCTTTTGAAAATAAAGAGAAGTTTGAAGATAATTTCCCGGCAGACTTTATTAGTGAAGCGGTTGACCAAACACGAGGTTGGTTCTATTCATTGCTAGCAATATCAACGCTTCTATTTGATGAACCGGCATATAAAAATGTTATTGTCCTAGGTCATGTTCAAGATGAAAATGGTCAAAAGATGTCCAAGTCAAAAGGAAATGCAGTCGATCCATTTGATGCCTTAGATAAATATGGTGCAGATGCCATTCGATGGTATTTTTATAACAATTCAGCGCCTTGGTTACCGAATCGTTTTTCCGATGAAGCGGTCATTGAAGGGCAGCGTAAATTTATGGGAACATTATGGAATACATATGCGTTTTATGTACTTTATGCGGATATTGACCAATTTGACCCGACAAAATATACATTGGACAAAGAAAATCTGAATTTAATGGACCAATGGTGTTTATCCAAATTAAATTCATTAATTCAAACGGTGGATTCTAACCTATCAGAATATCGAATTACAGAATCAACGCGAGCGATTGCAGAATTCGTTGATGAACTAAGTAACTGGTATGTTCGACGAAGTCGTGAACGTTTCTGGCAAAAAGATATGAATCAAGATAAAATTAATGCGTATATGACGCTATACACGACATTGGTAACATTGGCAAAGGTAACGGCGCCATTTATTCCTTTTATGGCAGAAGATATTTATCAAAACCTTGTGGTTAATTTTGATGCGCAAGCACCAGAAAGCATTCATTTTTGTGACTTCCCAGTTGCAGAGATAGCTATGATTAAACCTAAAGTTGAAGAACAAATGGAACTGTTGTTAAAAATTGTTGTCTCAGGACGTTCTTGCCGTAATGGTGCAAATATTAAGAACCGTCAACCCCTTCCAACCATGTTTGTTAAGGCAGAAGGTGACTTGGATGAACAATTTGCAGCGATTATTCGCGATGAGCTTAATGTTAAAGAAGTCCAATTGGTTGATGATGTGAGTGCATTTACAACCTATGAGTTTAAACCACAACTTCGTACGGTAGGTCCAAAGTATGGAAAACAGTTAAACCAAATTCGTGAAGCTTTAGCTAACATTGATGGCAACCATGCAATGGAAGAATTAAAAAATCAAGGGCACTTATCTTTTGATTTTGATGGAGTTGAAGTGAGCTTAACAGAAGAAGACTTGCTTATTGAATCAGCTAAAAAAGAAGGTTATGCATCCGATGTGGATGGCAATGTAACCGTTGTATTAGACACCAACTTGACAGAAAGCTTGATTGAAGAAGGCTTCGTTAGAGAAATCATCAGCAAAATTCAAACAATGCGAAAAGAAGCAGGTTTTGAAGTCGTTGACCATATTGAATTTGGTCTGGCGGGTAATGAAAAAATTCAAGAACTTGTTCAGAAGAATCAAGCAATTATTCAAGAAGAGACATTAACAGATACCATTCATAATAGCTTAATAGAAGGATATACAAAAAATTGGAACATTAATGGGGAAACCGTTGACTTTGTAGTAGCTAAACGCTAAAACCAAGAATGGAGGAATTGTATGAATCGCTTGAATGTCACAAAAGAAGCTTTTAAAGAAGCGATATTTGAAAACATTAAAAATCAATTTCGAAAGACCATTGATCAAGTGACAGAGGAACAGCTATTTCAAGCTGTAGCCTTTGCAGTCAAAGATATTATTGTGGACGAATGGATTGAAACTCAAAAAACCTTTCAAGAAGAAGATGCCAAAACTGTCTACTACCTTTCTATGGAATTTTTGATGGGAAGAGCCTTAGGTAACAACCTAATTAACTTACAGGTGAATCAAGTAGTTGAAGAAGTCCTTCGTGAACTGGGATTTGATCTTAATACAATTGAGAATCAAGAGCCGGATGCAGGGTTGGGCAATGGCGGTTTAGGTCGACTTGCAGCCTGCTTCTTAGATTCACTTGCAACGCTAGAATATCCTGCCTATGGATGTGGAATTCGCTATCGTTATGGAATTTTTGAGCAAAAAATTATTGATGGCTATCAAGTAGAAAAACCGGATGAATGGCTCAAAAATGGCAATCCATTTGAAATTCGCCAACCTGAATACGGTGTCGAAATTAAGTTTGGCGGAAACGTACGCGTTGTGAAAAACGATGACGGACGTGAGCAATATGTTCATGAGAATTATCAATCTGTACGTGCAATTCCTTATGATGTTCCTATTGTAGGTTATAACAATAGTACAATTAATACACTAAGGTTATGGGATGCAGAAGCGATTCAAAGCTTTAACCTTGAGATGTTTGATCGAGGAGATTACCATAAAGCGGTTGAACAACAAAACCTTGCAAAGACGATTGTAGAAGTGCTTTATCCTAATGATAATCACTACAAGGGCAAGGAACTTCGCTTAAAACAACAATACTTCTTTATTTCGGCAACAATTCAGCAAGTGGTCAAACAGTTTATGGAAAACCATGATGATATACGTAAACTGCCGGAAAAAGTTGTCTTCCATATTAACGACACGCACCCATCATTGACAATTCCTGAGCTGATGCGTGTGCTGATGGATGATTACCATTTGGAATGGGCAGAAGCGTGGTCGATTACTAATCGTACATGCGCATATACGAATCATACTATCATGTCAGAGGCTCTTGAAAAATGGCCGATTGAACTGTTTAGCCGATTGCTTCCAAGAATTTATCAAATTGTTGAAGAGATCAATCGACGCTTTTGTGCTGAAATTACAGACCGATTTGGCTTTGACAATGACCGTATTCGTCGTATGGCTATTGTTTCAGATGGACAGATTAAGATGGCATGGCTATGTATTGTTGGTAGCTATTCTGTTAATGGTGTAGCAAGACTGCATACAGAAATTCTTAAAAATGAAGAATTAAAGGATTTCTATGAAATGTATCCCAAAAAATTCAACAATAAAACCAACGGTATTACACAGCGACGCTTTTTACTCCATGCCAATCCAAAGTTATCCTCATGGGTCACGAAAAAGATTGGAAAAGAGTGGGCGGTGAAACTGGATGAAATCAAGAAAATGGAAGCGTTTATTGATGATGAAAAAGAACGCCGTGATTTTATGCAGATAAAATACCAAAACAAAGTACGTTTGGCAGAATACATAAAAAAACATAATGGTATTGATGTAGATCCAAGATCTATTTTTGATATACAGGTTAAGCGTTTGCATGAGTACAAACGTCAGCTTATGCTTATCTTATATGTAATGCATTTGTATAATGAGCTTCGTGAAAATCCGGATTTGGATATGTTGCCAAGAACGTTTATTTTTGGAGCAAAAGCAGCACCGGGATATACACGTGCAAAAAAAATCATTAAATTGATTAACAATGTAGCTAATGTTATCAATAATGATGTAACCATTAACAATAAGATTAAAGTTGTATTTATTGAAAACTATAGTGTTTCGAATGCAGAGTTGATTTTTGCGGCAGCAGATGTGTCAGAACAGATTTCAACAGCGTCCAAAGAAGCTTCTGGAACAGGAAATATGAAATTTATGCTTAATGGTGCATTAACTATAGGAACACTTGATGGTGCAAATATTGAAATCGCTGAAGAAGTCGGCGAGGATAATTGTTTTATCTTTGGAATGACAGCAGATGAAGTTATTGCATTACAGCATAGTCGTACATATGATCCTTGGGACATATACAACAACAATCAAGCGATACGACGAGTTGTTACTCAATTGATTAACGGTTTCTATTCACCACAAGATCCAGACCTATTTAGAGAAATCTATGATTCTCTATTAAATGGCGGCGGGGAACCCGCTGATCAGTATTTTATTTTGAAAGATTTTGATGCGTATGTTGATGCGCAGAGAAAAGTAGATATTGCCTATCGCAATCAGAGTGAATGGGCACGAAAAGCGATGCTAAACATGGCAAATGCAGGAAAGTTTTCTTCGGATCGAACCATTGAAGAATATGCCAATGAAATATGGAAGTTGGATAAAATCAAAGTGTTACTCCCTGAAGAAAAGGCATAAATTGAAAGGGGTAAATTATGTTAGGATTTTCATCAGACATCGGAATAGACTTAGGAACAGCAAATGTACTAGTATATATTAAAGGCAAGGGGGTTGTTCTACGAGAACCATCCGTTGTAGCCTTTGATCGTAATACAAACAAGATTCTTGCAGTAGGAAGTGAAGCAAGACGCATGCTAGGAAGAACACCTGGAAATATTGTGGCGATTCGTCCTTTGCGTCAAGGTGTAATTTCAGATTATACCGTTACAGAAAAGATGTTGAAGTACTTTATCGGAAAAGCGGTAGGTCGACGTTTGCGTAAGCCAAGAATCACAGTATGTGTGCCAAGCGGTGTAACCGAAGTTGAAAAAAGAGCCGTCGAAGATGCGACGTATGAGGCGGGAGCACGTAAAGTTGAAATTATAGAAGAACCTATTGCCGCAGCAATCGGTGCAGGAATTGATATCTCTAAAGCCTGTGGTAGTATGGTCGTTGACATCGGTGGCGGAACATCAGATATTGCGGTCATCTCATTAGGCGGAACAGTTGTTAGCACCTCAATTAAGATAGCTGGCGATAATTTTGATGAAGCACTAGTGCGCTATATGCGTAAGAAGCATAATCTTCTTATTGGAGAGCGTACGGCAGAAGAGATTAAGGTCAAGATTGGAACAGCGTATAAACGGCCGGAAGTATTGCAAATGGATGTACGAGGGCGTAACTTGATTACTGGTTTGCCAAAAACAATTACAGTAACATCGGAAGAAACGGAAGAAGCGTTAAGAGAGACAACGTCGGCAATTGTTGATGCTGTCCATAGTGTGCTTGAAAAAACACCACCAGAACTAGCATCGGATATTGCTGATCGAGGTATTGTACTAACAGGTGGAGGCGGTATGCTTCAAGGATTGGATCAACTTATTGAAACAAAAACAGGAATTAATGTGATTCAAGCTGATGATCCGTTAACATGTGTGGCTATAGGTACGGGACAATATGTTGAATATCTTGCACATAATAATTATTAAGGGTTAAGAAAGTCAAAGGTTATTACGATATATAATAAAGAATAACCTACATGAAGGAGTTAATTATGTTAAGAGGATTGTATACCGCTTATACAGGAATGGAAGCTCAACAACAGAAGATGGATATTGTCTCAAATAATCTTGCCAATGCCAATACTACAGGATTTAAAAAAGATGACGTGACAATGGAAGCATTTAAAGAAGTTTTGGCAATAAAAATTAATGATCCAGCGAATAAATCCAATGCACGTATTGGATCAATGAGCTTAGGTGTATCTGTAGACAATATATATACAAACTTTGAACAAGGTGCATTAAAGCGTAATGATGATCCGCTTTCAGTCGCATTAGAAGGACAAGGAATGTTTGTTGTAGGACAAAAAAATGCTGACGGCACTATGGAGCAAAAGTATACACGAGATGGATCGTTCACCTTAAATGCTAACAAAGAACTTGTTACCAAAGAGGGGAATTATGTTGTAGGGCAAAATGGTATTATAACAGTAGATGCAGGAGATTTTTCCGTTAAGGAAAATGGAGCAGTCTATGCTAATGGGACCTTGGTAGATACAATAAAAATCGTGGGATTTGAAGATTACAGAACGCTTAAAAAAATTGGCGATAACCTTTATGACACAACAGATCAAAGTATAGAGGCTGAGTTTAAAGGTATGGTTCGTCAAGGCTATGAAGAAGCTTCAAATGTAAATTCAGTCAAAGAAATGATTGATATGATTAGCGTTATGCGAAGCTATGAGGCAAACCAAAAAGTATTAACCACATATGATGACACCTTGGATAAAGTTGTCAATAATGTCGGTCGAGTATAAGAGGAGGAATAGTATATGATGCGTTCGTTATGGACGGCGGCGTCCGGAATGAAAACACAGCAGTTAACCGTAGATACGATTGCAAATAATTTAGCAAATGCAAATACAATTGGCTTCAAGAAAGAACGTTTAGAGTTCAAATCCTTATTATATGAGACGATGCGAGAAGCGGGAAGTCCTAATGAGCAAGGATCACCGGTCAATTTGCAAGTTGGTCATGGCGTTCGAGCAGCAGGATCAGTCAAGACCTTTACTCAAGGTAATATTGAAGTGACAGAAGCACCCCTAGACTTTGCGATGGCAGGTAATGGTTTTTTTGCAGTAGAGACATTTGATGGAAGTGTAAAATATGCAAAAGCCGGAGCCTTTAAGGTGAGTCAGGAAGATGGAGAATTAACATTGACGGATGTCAATGGATATCGAATCTTAAATGCAGATGGAGATCCCATTACCTTTGAAGAAGGCGTGGCTATGGAAAACGTTGTTGTAGACGAGATGGGTAATTTTTCAACAGTGGTTGACGGTGAGCCGGTAGACCTAGGCATTCAATTTGAAATTGTTCAATTCCCCAATGTAGCAGGTTTAAAGACATTAGGCAATGGTCTATTTGATACAACGGCGGCGTCGGGTGAAGCTATATCTGAGCATGACAATGAAGACCTAAAAAAATCATCTATTATTCAAGGAGCGCTTGAAGCGTCCAATGTCCAAGCGGTTGAAGAAATGGTAGGCATGATTATTGCACAACGTGCCTATGAACTAAGTTCAAAAGCTATTCAGACATCCGATGATATGCTTGGCATGGCTAATAATTTGAAACGATAGTAGGTGGTAGATATGGAAATTAATGGGATCGGACAAGAGTTGTCAAATATTTATGGAAGCGCTCAAAAAGGAACCTCAGTTGAGCAAGAGTTTCAAAAGCTATTGGATCGCACTGTGCAACAACAGACAGATCAGGAAAAAAATGATCAGGAATTAAAGCAAGCATGTGAGTCTTTTGAAGCTTATTACGTACAACAATTGTTTAAAGAAATGCGAAAGACAGTTCCAGATGGTGGAATGTTTGAAAAAAACAATGCCAGTGAGATTTATACACAAATGCTGGATGAAGAATATTCAAAGATTATCTCAGAAGGTCAAGGCATGGGAATTGCAACTGCATTATATAAGCAACTGTCATCCTTGGATAAATAAGTTGATCAAAACCATCAATCATTGATGGTTTTTTCATTTCAAGAGGTTGGGACTATGATAGATTTTTCAACATCATTTCGAACAATGTTTATACTTATTGAGCTCATCATGAGCTTGGGATTGACACACGAGCAGGTCATGATTGATGGTTATGAACAACAAGTTTATACGATTGAAGCGAGTTTGAATCAAGGAGCGCAACTTATTCAGGAATTAGCCCATAATAGTTTGCTGGGGTATGACCATATTTCGGCAATGGCAGTGCAACAGGAATATAGCTATCCTCTTGGTGTTAATGGTATGTTTTATAACGGCTATGGTCGTCCCCAAGGTATCGTGATTAAGAATTATGAGTTGATTTCTCTTCGGTCTGTGCAAACGCCAACCGTTCTTGTTTATTCTGACGGAGATATTGCTTTAAGAGATATAGAACTTCGCGCCTATCTTGTACACAACGAAGTTCGACAGCCTATATACGAGATTAATGATGACTATTATAATCGAGGTGTAGGTGTCTATACACAGTGGTTTGGCAAATATCTCTATCCTCAGGAAAATATACGAATCTATCGTATAGATAATAATGAAGTATCCGAAATTGTCACACATCAAGAACGTATTGTATTAGAAGGTAATACACTGAACCAAGAACGCTACTATGTATCAAGAAAGATTTTTTCTAAAGAACCGGTATATAATGTCGGCGACTCTATCCATGTGGATATTGAGAGTAATGTGGATATAGAAAATGTTAAAGATGCATTTCAGACAGGTGGTTGGCTAGTTTATGATGGGGACAATGTAGCAAAGGATTATGAAGCATTTATTGGTTATACGACATCGTTACAACCCAGAACGGCTATTGGAATTACTGCACAAAAAAAAATCATCATAAAAGTCATTGATGGTCGACAACCAGAAATAAGTCGAGGAGTTACAGGCAAGCAACTTGCAACCCTTATGCAAGAAGCCGGTTGTATGTATGCGGCTTATCTAGATGGAGGCTCCTCTTCAGTTATTACCCATCAAGCTCAGGTGATTAATCAGCCAAGTACGGGAGAAGAAAAGCCTGTAGCCCATGGAATATACTTTCATAGGACACTACCAAAAGAGTTGCAAAAATAAGAATATGCAGTATAATAAAATTAGATTAAATTAGGAGGACTATTATGTCAAAAAGATTATTTACTTCAGAGTCAGTGACTGAAGGACATCCAGATAAAGTATGTGACCAAATTTCAGATGCAGTACTTGATGCTATATTAGCGCAAGATCCTAAAGCAAGAGTGGCATGTGAAACAGCCGTGACAACAGGTATGGTCATGGTTATGGGCGAGATATCTACAGAATGCTATGTTGATATTCCTAAAGTTGTTCGTGCAACAGTAGACGAGATTGGATATCACGATGCAAAAGCTGGATTTGATGCGGAGACATGTGCGGTCATGGTAACGATTGATGAACAATCGCCAGATATTGCGATGGGTGTAGATGTAGCCCTTGAAGTTCGCGACGGACAAGAACATAGCGAAGAAGAAGCAGGTGCCGGAGACCAGGGAATGATGATCGGCTATGCTTGTGATGAAACAGCAGAGTTGATGCCACTACCTATTTCACTTGCGCACAAATTATCAAAACGCTTGTCCACAGTACGTAAAGATGGAACACTCAAATACTTAAGACCGGATGGAAAGTCACAGGTTACAGTTGAATATGAGGATAATGTGGCTAAACGTGTTGATGCGGTTGTGATTTCAACCCAACATGACGAACATGTATCTCAAGAGACGATTCGAGAAGATTTGAAAAAGTATGTTATTGATGAAGTGATTCCTCAAGAATTATTAGATGATAAGACAAAATACTACATTAATCCTACGGGACGTTTTGTTATTGGTGGACCACAAGGGGATGCAGGACTAACAGGTCGTAAAATTATTGTAGATACTTATGGTGGATATGCCAGCCATGGTGGTGGAGCTTTTTCAGGAAAAGATCCGACAAAAGTGGACCGTTCAGCAGCGTATGCAGCGCGTTATGTTGCAAAAAATATTGTTGCTGCAGGTCTTGCGAAGCGATGCGAGATTGAGTTAGCTTATGCGATTGGTGTTGCGCATCCGGTATCTGTTTTTATCGATACGGATGGAACCGGAATTGTGAGTGATGAACGCATTACAGAAATTGTCAATGAAGTCTTTGACCTTCGTCCATCCGCAATTATCCATGATTTAGATTTGCGCCGACCTATTTATCGTCAGACAGCTGCATATGGCCACTTCGGTCGTACAGATATTGATCTTCCATGGGAGCGAACAGATAAAGTGGAAGAGCTTAAGGCAAAAGTCAATGGATAAATGATTTGAGGGTTTATGGAGAAGATAACAGGTATTGTTGAAGAAATAATATATCGAAATGAACAAAACGGATATACAATTATTGTTGTTTCCGCACAAGAGGGTGAAATAACTTGTGTGGGAACAATGTTTAAACTATCCATCGGTGAAGAAATCAGCGTTGAAGGGGAATATACCACCCATCCAATTTATGGAAAGCAGTTTAACGTAGAGACATTTTCCACATCAGTACCAAAAGATAAACATGCATTTGAAAAATATTTAGGGTCCGGTGCCATAAAAGGAATCGGACCTGTTTTGGCTGGGAAAATTGTTGAGAGCTTTGGTGATGACACCTTTCGAATTATTGAACAGGAGCCAGAGCGACTTGAGGAAGTTAAAGGCATTAGTATGCAAAAAGCACAACAGATTGCCGAAGTGTTTTATGAACAACGTAGCATGCGTCAAGCGATTTTATTCCTACAAGAATATCAGATTTCCCTAACCTATGGATTAAAAATATATGAATACTATAAAGAAAAAACATATCAAATTGTTAGAGAAAATCCCTATCGCCTAGCGGAAGATATCTACGGAATCGGATTTAAACTTGCAGATGAAATTGCAAAACGAATTGGGATTGAAGAAAATCATCCTCATCGAATTATGTCGGCCATTACATATGTTCTTAATCAAGGAACGTTAGATGGGCATGTATATCTCGAAAAGAACATGCTTGTTGAACGAACCCAAGAACTTCTTGGGATATCCATAGAACAAATTGACCGAGAGATTATGGAACTTCAATTAAGGCAGCAAATTAAAGTGCAGGAAGATGAAAAGATGACCCGGATTTATTTGAGTCAATATTATCTAATGGAAGAAGCGTGTGCACATAAGATTTGTCAATGTCTAGCCCATGAGATTCAACAGATAGACAAAGTGGAAAAGCGAATTTCTTCTATAGAGATGCGTAATAATATTTCGCTGGATGGGGTACAAAAAGAAGCCGTCCTTGACAGTGCTAAGTATCCTTTTTTTGTACTCACAGGAGGGCCGGGGACAGGAAAGACAACAACGATTAACACTTTAATTCAAATGTTTGAAGAAGAGGATTTAGTTATTTTTTTAGCGGCACCAACAGGACGAGCCGCTAAGCGAATGACCGAGACAACAGGCCATGAGGCAAAAACGATTCATCGTTTGTTAGAGATTAATTTTTCTTCCGATGATCAGCGCCAATCTTTTGAACGAGGCGAAGAGTATCCTCTTGAATGTGATGTGTTAATTGTTGATGAGATTTCGATGTTAGATATTAATTTGTTCTATCATCTACTAAAAGCTATCCCGCTAGGATGCCGTGTTATCCTCGTAGGTGACAAAGACCAGCTTCCGTCAGTTGGACCGGGAAACGTATTAAGGGATCTTATTCATGTTAAACATTTTGTGCCGACAGTAACCCTCCAAAAGATCTATCGACAAGCGGAAAAAAGTGCAATCGTACTTAATGCTCATAAAATTCATCAAGGAAATATGGTAGAGTATAAAAACAAGAATGACTTTTTCTTTATTCAAAGAAAGCAAAGTCAGCAGATTCTTAAGGAAATTATCTCGTTGGTCAAATCAAGACTGCCTAAATTTACAGGCATCGATTATCAAGAAGGTATTCAAGTACTCACTCCGATGCGAAAAGGACTGCTTGGGGTAGATCAATTAAATATTGAACTCCAAAAAGCGTTAAATCCTTCATCCCCAAAACGTGCTGAAAAAACATTTCGACAGGTGACATTTCGCGAAGGTGATAAAGTTATGCAAATTCGCAATAACTATAATATTCATTGGACGATAAAAAGCCAATTTGATATTGTTATTGATGAAGGGGTTGGAATTTTTAACGGAGATTTGGGAACGGTCAAACAGATCAATCACTATTCCGAGACATTGGTTGTAACGTTCGACGATTTAAAGGAAGTGATATATGAATTTAGCCAACTCGATGAGTTAGAACTTGCCTATAGCATAACGATTCATAAATCACAAGGAAGCGAATATCCTGTGGTTATTATTCCTCTTTTTAAAGGACCAAATATGTTGTTAAGTCGTAACCTACTCTATACTGCGGTGACAAGAGCACGCGAATTAGTTGTTCTTGTAGGAGACATTGATATTTTAAAGCATATGATTGACAACAATCGCGAGATTAATAGAAACTCAACCTTGTTTCTTCGGATTATGGAAGCTGCTCCTTTGTTTGAGGTTAAGGAGTTGAGATAGATGCGTAGCATCATGAATTTTTTGTTCCCTAATAAATGTATGTTTTGCATGAAAGAGTTGCAAGAAAATGGGACGGACGTTTGCGATATATGTTATAATAAAATTAGTCTCATCGAACAAGCGCATTGTCGTCAATGTGGAAAAGTACGTGAACAAGAAGATGATTTGTGCATGGATTGCTTGACACGCCTGCATCAGTTTGAGGCAGGACGAGGTGTGTTTGTATATGATGAACATGTGAAAAAAGCTTTACTGGGTTTAAAATTCTACCATCATACATGGATCGCACGTAAGATGGGGCGAATTATGGCACAGTTTTATTTAGAGCATGTTGGTTGGCAAGTGGATTATGTGATACCGGTTCCTATTCATTATACAAAGTTTGTTGCACGTGGTTATAATCAGGCTGAATTATTAGCAATTTATTTTGTCAAAGCCTATAATGACCAGATGAAAAAATATCAAGGGACACCGGTACAATTGCTTAAACATGGATTAAAACGTAAAAAATGGACGACGCCTCAAAAAGATTTATCGCCAGAGACGCGATATAAGAATCTTGAGAATGCGTTTGAGGTTCATAAGAAGGTCAACAATACAATTACGCATAGTAATATATTAATTATTGATGACATATATACAACGGGAGCAACGGTGGATGCTTGCACAATACAGCTAAAAAAAGCGCATGTTGGCAAAGTGTTTTTTTTAACAGCGGCCATCGGAAATGGACTATAATTTTTAGGAGGTAATGGGTATGGATGTTAGAAATTGTAAAAAATGCGGACGTATTTTCAACTATGTCGGAGGACAACCAATCTGTGCACAATGTAAATCAGAATTGGAAAACAAATTCACAGAGGTTAAAACCTATATTCGTCGAAATCCAACAGCAAATATCGGGCAAGTGGCCGAAGAGTGTGATGTGGATACACGTCAAATTCGTCAATGGGTTCGAGAAGAACGATTGATATTTTCTGCTGATAGTGCGATGGGAATAGAATGCGAAAAGTGTGGAAAGTCTATTCGGACAGGGCGCTTTTGTGATGATTGCAAGAGAGATACAGCTAACGAATTAAGCGGAGCTTATCAAAGTCACAAGGTTGAAGAGGACACCCCTTCGAAAAAAGTTGTAAAAAGTCGTATGAGATTCCTGGATAAAGAACATAGAAATTAATACACTTGTAGGAGGCACATAGTGGAAAAAATAGATTATTTGATTGTGGGGGCAGGCCTTTTTGGTGCGACATTTGCATATGAGGCAAATAAGCGTGGAAAAAAATGCATGATTATTGAACGACGTCATCACATTGGAGGAAATGTCTACTGTGAAAAAATAGAAGACATCAATGTACACACATATGGAGCACATATTTTCCATACAAATAATCGTCAGATATGGGAATATGTCAATCAGTTTACAGAGTTTAATAGGTTTGTTAATGCGCCAATTGCCAATTATCATGGGGAAATATATAACTTACCTTTTAATATGAATACGTTCAATAAATTGTGGGGCGTCATTACACCTGAACAGGCCAAACAAAAAATTGCAGAACAAAAAAGTGCACATGTAAATGAACCGAAAAACTTAGAAGAACAAGCGATATCTCTAGTTGGACGTGATATTTATGAAAAATTGATCAAAGGATATACTGAAAAGCAATGGGGTAGAGATGCAACAAAACTTCCGGCATTTATCATCAAACGTTTGCCGGTTCGCTTTACATATGACAATAATTATTTTAATGACAGATATCAGGGAATCCCGTTAAAAGGATACAATGGTATTGTTGAAAAGATGCTTGAGAATATAGAAGTCAAACTTAATGCCGACTATTTTGATGACAAAGAAAGATATGACAACCTTTGTGAAAAAGTCGTTTTTACTGGTATGATTGATGAGTTTTATGGCTACAAATATGGACCGTTAGAGTATAGAAGCTTGCGCTTTGACAATGAAGTGCTTGACACCGATAATTATCAAGGGAATGCAGTGGTAAATTATACAGATGCAAAGACACCTTACACGAGAATTATTGAACACAAGCATTTTGAGTTTGGAACGCAACCAAAAACGGTTATAACAAAAGAATATCCTCGTGAATGGCAAAAGGGCGATGAACCTTATTACCCGATAAATGACCAAAAAAATTCTGAGGTATTTCAAAAATATAAAGATGCAGCAATGGGAGAAGATAAAGTAATCTTTGGTGGACGATTAGCTGATTATAAGTATTATGATATGCATCAAATAATTTACCATGCTTTAGAGACAGTTAAACAAGAATTTAATGAATAAGATATCTAAAAAAACATGATGTTTTTTTGCTTGCAGTCGCATGTGAAAAAATATTGTGTTTTTTTTTGTAGAAACCTAAACTTTTGAAGGAACCTGACCGATACATAATGTGAATGAATAAGTGTTAGAATTTAAAGGATGGTGACAATTATGAGAATCAACGGAGTTAATAATGTTGACCCAGTGTATAAAGCTAAAAAGGCAAATAAGATTTATAATGCACATGGTACCCAATCAAGCAAAGATGTTGTGACATTATCGACTTTTGCAAAAGATCTTGCCGTTGCGAAAAAAGAAGTTAAGCAGGCACCTGATGTTCGAATGGATCGTGTGAAACAGTTGAAAGCACAAATAGAAGCTGGCGAATATAATGTAAGCGCATCTCAGATTGCGGATAAAATGCTAGAACAATCCCGGGGATTGTAAGATATGAGGTGTTGAAATGGCAAGTATTGTTGAAGAATTAATTGAAGTATTAGAGGACACGACAGGATGTTATGAGAACCTCTTAAAGATGGCGAATAATAAAACGGATGTTATTATCAAAGGGGATGTGCCCAGCCTACAATCACTCACTGACGAGGAACAGAGTGTAGCTGGGCGCCTTTTGCGTTTAGAGAAAAATCGTATAGGGCTCATTGAAGATATTTGTTTGGTAACCAATAAAAGTGCAAAAGATATGACTGTATCAAGTCTTATTGAACTTATTCCGTCAGATAAGCCGGAACATGACCGACTTAAAGAAGTGACACACCGAATGGTACTTATCATTGGTGAAGTAAAAAAAATCAATGATATTAATCGACAGTTGCTTGAAGAATCTCTTGAATTTCTTAATTTTACAATGAATGCAATTCAAAGTTCAGCTTCGCAAAATTCGGGCAATGGATACGAAAAAAAAGGACAGCGGTATGAAGGAAATACCGATAACAATTTTTTTGATGCGAAGCAATAGCATGATACATAAGATGAGACAGAAAGGATGAGAATATGGGCTCAATTAGTAGTTTATCCAGAGCGGTTTCCGCGTTACTGACAAGCCAATCGGCCTTAAATACAACAGCACATAATATAACGAATGCAAACACAAGAGGGTATGTGCGCCAACAAGTTATCATGTCAGATTCTAGATATTTAACCATAGGAACATCAAGAAATTCAGGGATGCAAGTTGGTTTGGGAACAGATGTACAAGTGATTCGACAAGTGCGTGATCAATTTTTGGATTCAGCATTTCGGGAAGAAAATAGTCGTCTGGGATTTTACGGAAGCAAAAGTTCAGCAATTGAAGAAGTAGAAAATATTTTAGGTGAAATTGAAGGTGAATCCTTTTCAAAGATTCTTAACAATTTGTGGGAGTCGATGTCTGAATTAGTAAAAAGTCCTGAAGGGCTTGAAACTCGAGGGACATTTATTCAAAATGCTACAATCTTTATTGAAAAGTCAAATCTGATTATGGGCCAGCTACAAGATTATCAGAAAAACCTTAATACAGAGGTTATGAATAATGTAAAGCGAATCAATGAGATCGGCAATGAAATTCAGTCGTTGAATGAAATTATTGCGAAAAATGAAGTACATGGGGCAAAAGCCAATGACTATCGTGACCAACGTAATCTGCTTATTGATGAGCTATCAACAATGGTCGATATCTCTTATCGTGAAGATGTGAATAATAATCTGATTGTCAGTATTGAAAATGTCCCCTTTGTAACGGTTGGAAATGTCAATGAGTTGGACTTAACCTATGCAGAAGATAAAAGTCTATTGGTTGACCCGTACTGGCCGCATTTAAGCGATTTAAGTACTGACCCACCTCAGTATCACAAGCTGTATAACTTTGATGTACCAACAACGACAGCCGCCAATAATGATAAAGGCTCGTTAAAAGGTCTTTTGTTAGCGAGAGGATCACGTACGGCTAATTATACAGATCTTAATGATGCAGGTGAGTTTACAAAAGATATTAAACCTTCTGAAATTATGACGGTTCAAGCGCAGTTTGATAATTTAATCCATGGCATCGTAACGATGATTAATGATACAGTGGCACCACCCGGAAGTACAGACGGACCCTATGGTCTTAATGGAGAACAAGGTATCGAAATTTTTTCAAGACTTTATGTAGACCGAAGTGTCGCAGAAGATGAGAATAATGAGTATTCCTTGTATTCCGCAGGAAATCTTAAAATGAATGAGGAAGTTGTTTTAGACTACAATAAAATCTGTTTGAGTCGAGAAGAAGGTGTCGATGGCGATAGTTCTGTTGTTGAGGAATTACTTGCAAAGTGGAAAGAGCCTTTTTCCAACATTGACCCAACCCTTAACGGTGAACTAAATTATGTAGACTATTATAATAGTTTTGTCTCAAATGTTGGAACGATGGGAAGCTCGATCAACAATCAAGTGTCGAATCAATTGCTTTTAACCGTACAGATTGATAATCAACGTAGCCAATTAATGGGCGTCTCTTCAGATGAGGAACTATCCAATATGATGAAATATCAACATGCATACAATGCGGCGACCCGTGTAGTAAATGTAGTTGATGAGATGATAGAACGTGTTGTTAATCAGACAGGAGTTGTAGGACGATAGGAAGGAGTAACTAATATGCGGTCATCTTTTTTTGGGCTTAATGTAGCTCAACAAGGTTTATATACATCAAGAACAATGCTAGACATTACGAATCATAATATTAGTAATGCTGAGACGTTAGGATATACACGTCAATACGGCGTACAAATCGCTACACGCCCGTTGCCAAATGCACAACGCGGTATGGTAGGTACAGGAACAACGATTGAGCAAATCAGTCAGCATCGAAACGAATACCTTGATTATAAATTTTGGAGTATGAACAAAGACTATGGAACATATGAAGTAAAGTCAACCATGCTACAGCAGATGGAATTGATTTTTAATGAACCCTCAAGCGTTGGGTTTACATCCCATTTTGATGGTATGTTTGATGCGCTGCAAAGTTTATCCAAAGATGCATCAGATGAAGCCAATCGAGCGAATTTTCTTGCCTCGGCACAAAGCTTTGCTCAGTATATGACAGATATTGGGGAACAGTTACGTGAGACCCAAAACGATGCAAACTTTGGTGTGAAAAATAGTGTTAACCAAATTAATAGTTACGCAGAACAAATTGCCACCTTAAATCAACAAATTCGTAGCCTTGAATTAAATGGTAATCGAGCGAATGATTTACGTGACCAACGCATGGTTTTAGTGGATAACTTATCAAAAGTTGTCGGTATTGATTATCAAGTGAATACAGATAGCTATGGCATGGAAACGGTCAATATAACCATAAATGGGCAGCAACTTGTCAATGGTAATGCATTTAATACACTAAAGGTAGTTAATAGAGAACATTTACAGAATCCAGAAGATAATACGGATATTTATGATATACAATGGAACTCCGGGAAAAATCTGTATACAGATAACTTAACAGGAGAATTAAAAGGATATCTAGATGTGCGTGACGGAAATAACGGTAATAATTTTAAAGGTACGATTGATAGTGTAGATGTGGGTACCAATACTATTGTATTTACCGATGTGAATCGATTTGACCTACAGGCATCTGGAAAACTCATTATCGACGGTGTAGGATATGAATATAGTTCATATACATATGATGAAGTCAGTGGTGAAGTAACTTTTGAAATGGTGAATCCACCTTCGGCGACAATGGTTGGACAAGAGGGAGCTATTGGACGGCAAAATACATTTAAAGGAATACCTTATTATCAGCAACAATTAAATACGTTCGTTCGAACCTTTGCGAGTGAGTTCAATGCACTTCAACAATCAGGCAATGATGGGACCGGAGTTCCTTTGTTTGTATATGAAGGATACGATGGAACAACGGCGCTAGATAGTTCAGATATGTCAACCTACACACAGATGACAATTGATAATTTTATTGTCAATCCAGATATGATGGAAGATGTCTCTCTCTTTTCTGCAAAAGCTAATGCAGCGGATGGGGAGAGTGCCAATGATATTATTTTGGCAATGATTGATAAGCGTCAAGATACAAACATGTTTGCTAAAGGTGTTCCTGATAACTATATGCAAAGTGTGCTAAGTGAGTTGGCCATCGACGTCAGTCAAATGACAAGCTTTAAAAACGGACAAGAGCAATTAACAAAGATGATTACAAATCAGCGACTGTCAGTTTCTGATGTTGATTTGGAAGAAGAGACAGTGAATCTGTTAAAATATCAGCAGGCATATAGTATGTCCGCTCAGGTAATTAGCATTTTTGATGAAATATATAATGTAACCATAAATCAAATGGGTGTATAATTAGGAGGACCGACATATGCGCATAACTAATACAATGATGACAAATAATATTTTGACAAATGTCAATCGAAATAGAAAAACAATGTCGTTGTTAGAACAGCAGATGGCTAGTGGGAAAAAAATACAAAAGGCATCTGAAAACCCTATTATTGCATCACGTGCATTGAAATTTCGAACAACTATTAGTCAGATTAGTCAATACAAAACAAACTCTGAAGATGCTATGAGCTGGCTTGAAGTGACAGAACAGTCCATTGCCAATACGACAGATATTCTTAAGCGCGTACGCTATCTATCTGTTCAAGGATCGAATGATCCGCTGACCACGCAAAATCGAGAAAGTATTATCTCAGAACTTAAAGAGCTTAAGGAACAACTTGAAAATGAAGGAAATGTATCTTATGCAGGACGCTATATGTTTACGGGATATCAAACAGACAGTTCATTAGTCTTTAATGAAGCTTCAACAGATACGTATGAAATTACAGAAAACTTTTCTCAAGAGAATGTTGAAACCGTCAAGCGTGTCTTTGACGATGGATCAGGACATCCTGCAATTCACGAAGTTAAGCGAATCCGCTTAGGATACAGTGAGCTAGACGCAGCCGGAGTAAGTTCGGCCGAGCTTAGTGCAGCAGGATTTACGATTGTCAATAAAAATTCAACAGATGCTGATGCATATAATGTAGGGGCTAATACAGTCCATTTCATAGAAGATACAGGTGAATTAGTATTTAACACAACAGATGCAGAGACTTTACCGGATTTTTCAATGACCTATCAAAAGTCAGGTTTTACGAAAGGTGATATTAAGCCGGATCATTATTTTGAATCAACAAATTTAACAACCGGAGATACATTTTCTCCAGAAAATGAGGCGATGAATTATCAGGTTTCCTATAGCCAGACGCTTCAAGTTAATGAAATGGGAAATAATGTCATCACGAAGGATTTGATTCGTGATCTAGAAGAAATCATTAAAGAAGTACAGAATATAGAAGGAAATGGCGCTTTGGATGATGAGCTAAAGGAAGATTTACTTGGGGAAACCTTTACAAAGCTTATTGGAAAGATGGATGGACATATTCAGAACAACTTAAACATTACAGCGGAAATCGGAGGAAAAGTCAATCGTCTTGAACTGACAAAAGACCGATTAGAATCGGATTCGTTGAATTTTACAGATTTGATGTCTGAAAATGAAGATGTGGATATGGCAGAAGTTTTGATACGCTTTTCATCGATGGAAGTCGTTTATAATGCATCTTTATCTGCTAGCGCAAGAATTATTCAACCATCGCTGTTGGATTTTATTCGATAACAGTTTAAGAGGGAAAAGGAGATACTTATGGAAATAATGACAAAGCATTTTGGAAATGTGGACATTGATGAAACAAAAGTGATTACCTTTGAAGATGGAATATTTGGATTTAAAGAGATGAAAGACTTTATTTTGCTGTATGATCAAGGTGAAGAAGGGGGAGCCCTTGTTTGGCTTCAAGCAGTTAAAGACCCCAAGACGTGTCTTCCATTAATTAATCCGATGATGTGGTTTCCAGATTATGCACCAGAGGTAGAGGATGACTTGATTGCTTCTATAGGCCAACTAGACCCGAAGGTACTCGATATTTTTACAGTGGTGGTTATTCCGGATAAGATTGAGCAGATGACAACAAATCTAAAAGCGCCAATACTGATTAATCGTGAGACAAAAAAAGGGCGCCAGGTCATTGCAAATGATGAAACGTATGATATACGTCACAATTTGTATCAGCAGATGAAGTTGATGTCAAAGGGTGGTGAATAGTTATGTTAGCCTTGACGAGAAAAGTTGGAGAATCAATAATTATTGGTGATGATGTTGAAATAACGGTTTTGGCAGTACATGGAGATCAGATAAAAATAGGTATTGATGCACCGCGAAGTGTAGCTATTCATCGGAAAGAAGTGTATCTGCAAATCCAAGAAGAAAACCAAGCTGCAGCAGCCACTTCAGAGGCGGGAGCACTTGCGTTTAAGGACTTTATAAAGAAAAAATCATAATCTATATGAATTTCTAAAAAAAAGTTGAAATAGGGGTTAAGGAACTTGAAATCCTATCCGATAAATACAGTGTAAATCAAAAATGACAGTTGGCCAACTGCATACGGCAAGGATGCCGAATAAAACTTATACAAATTCAAGGAGGAATTTAACATGAGAATTAATAATAACTTAATGGCAATGAACACTCACAGAGCATTGGGATCAGCTAACAACAATATTTCTAAATCAATGGAAAAATTATCTTCAGGTTATAGAATTAACCGTGCAGGCGACGACGCAGCTGGTTTATCAATCAGTGAAAAAATGCGTGCTCAAGTTCGTGGTTTAACTCAAGCATCACGAAACGCACAAGACGGTATTTCTATGATTCAAACAGCTGAAGGTGCTCTTAACGAAACACAAGCTATTCTTCAAAGAATGCGTGAATTAGCAGTTCAAGCAGCTAACGATACAAACGTATCTGCAGATAGAACAGCGATTAGTGATGAGTTGTCAGAACTTAGTGCTGAGATTGATCGTATTGCAACTTCTACAACATTCAACGAAAAGAACTTGCTTGATGGTAGTTTATCAGCTACAGGAGCTACTCTTCAAATCGGTGCTAACTGTGGCGTAAGCATGACAGTTACTATTGGTGATATGCAAGCAGCAGCTTTAGGCGTTGATGCTATTTCTGGAAGTGTTAGCACACATGCTGATGCAACTGCAGCGATTGATACAATCAACGATGCAATTGAAACAGTATCTGCTGAAAGATCAAAACTTGGTGCAAACCAAAACAGACTTGAGCATACAATTAAGAACTTAGACAATGCAGCTGAAAATATTCAAGCAGCAGAATCTCGTGTTCGTGACGTTGATATGGCGAAAGAAATGATGGAGATGACAAAACAAAATATTCTTCAACAAGCTTCTACTGCTATGTTAGCTCAAGCAAACCAAGCTCCACAAAGTGTATTACAATTATTAGGATAATCATAATATTTACCGTTAAATTTAACGTAAAAGTAGAGAGTCTTTATGACTCTCTACTCTTTTATAAGGAAGTAGGTAAAAATAGATGAGAATAAGTTTATGTATGATTGTTAAAGACGAAATCGAAAATATTGAAAAGTGTTTAGAATATGCCTTACCCAATGTCGATGAGACTATTATTGTCGATACAGGTTCGACAGATGGGACACGAGAAGTGTTAAGCCGATTTGAACACGACGAAAAAATCAAAGTCATCGACGCAATATGGGAAGATGATTTTAGTAAAGCAAGAAATATCTCTATCAAAGAGGCAACTGGAGACTATATTCTTGTGTTGGATGCAGATGAACGTCTGTTTTGCCAACGCGAAAACTTAGAGAAAAAACTAAAGCAATCGGACAAGGATGTTTTTTTTGTTCCGATATATAGCATCTATGAAAATAAGGAAATGTCCGTATCACGGTCGATGATACGTTTATATAAAAATATAAATCCGCACTATAAAGGTGCAATCCATGAACAAATTCATATTGATGGAAACACTCAGATGGGTGATGTCATTGATAGTGACGTAGCTAAAATATATCATTATGGATATAGTGAATCTGTATTTGAAGAAAAAGAAAAACAAAAGCGTAATATGCAAATCATAAAAAAACAGATTCAAGAAGAACCTTATGACCCTTTCCATCGCTATAACAAAGGGGTTATGGAATTAATGGCCAAGAATTATAAAACGGCGATGAAGGATTTTGTAAAGGCACATGAATTAAGTCATGGTGTACGCAAAGGATTTCATAATGATATGATGATTAATATGATTAAGTGCTTGATATTGCAAAACAAATATCAAAAAGTCATTGATTTTATTAAACCATTAATGAATGATCCTTTTTTTAAAGAATTACCAGATATATATTATTTTTTAGGCATGGCCTTTAGACAACTTAAGCGTTATGATTTGGCTATCAAAAATTTGGAAAAAGCAATATATATTGGTGATACAGATAAAGGGCTTTCGCTATATGGAGCCGGAAGTTATTTATCCTTGTTAGAGTGGGCAAGAACCCTTGCAGATCAGTCGCGTATGGATGAAGCCATCGAAAAGTATAAGCAAGCTCTTAAAAATCCCAACAACCATAACCACAATGGACAGGAAGAATTTTTACAACTGATGCAAAAGATGAATAAAGAAGAACAATACAATGCGTTTGTAAAAAGTCTTGAAAACGGTAAAAATAATAAACCGGTTATCGATGAAACGTTTAAGACACAAATAAAAGAAAAAATAAAAGCACTGATTAACACGAATTCTATAGCAGATGCGAAGATGCTTATTGATGAGTATCTAAAGCTAGATACAGAGGATGCGGATATATATTCCCTTAACGGTGTGATTTATATATTGGAAAAAAATTATCCAAAGGCTATCGAACGCTTAGAGATCGGATATACATTAGATAGCACCAATGATGATCTAATATATAATCTTGCTTATGCATGGGAAGTGTCTGGCAATAAAGCGAAGGCGCTAAAGTATTATCAGGCACTGCTTGCATTGCCTGGGCAATCAGAAGATCGCGAGATCCTTCAAAAAATTGAGGAATTAAGTAGATAGAGAAGGTTGAGTAGACGATGATATCAGTATGCATTATTGCAAAAAATGAAGAAACAAATATTGAACGATGCTTAAAAAGCCTGGAATCCTATAATTTTGAAATTATTGTTGTGGATACAGGTTCGACAGACCGCACAAAAGAAATTGCCCTTCAATACACCAACGGTGTATTTGACTATGAATGGGCGGATGACTTTAGCGGCGCCCGTAACTTTGCTATTGAACAAGCGACAAATGATTATATTTTGATGATTGACTGTGATGAATATGTAAAACAGTTACAGTATGATCAATTGGTTGCTCTTATTGGGGAACCTAAAAATGAAGTAGGAAGAATTACGCGTGTCAATACGTTCTGGAGAAATTCGGAAAAGAACCGTATTCAAGAGCGGGTTAGTCGAATTTTTAATCGGAAGTTCTTTAAATATCAAGGAAGAATACATGAACAAATCGTTCGCAAAGATGGAGAAGATTATTCGACATACATTGTTCCTGTTGTCTTAGAGCATACGGGCTATGATGGTGATGTGACGTTCATAAAAGAAAAAACGTCAAGAAACATTCGCTTATTGCTTTTAGACTTAGAGGAAATAGGCGATGATCCATATGTTCTTTATCAACTAGGTAAATCCTATTATATGCAGGCGGATTACTTGAAAGCATGCCAATTTTTTTCACGAGCGTTGGAGCATGATTTAAATCCGGAGGCAGAGTTTGTGATTGACTTAGTTGAAACTTATGGGTATGCATTGCTTAACTCAGAACAATATGCGCAAGCACTTCAGTTTGAGAATATTTATCAAGAATTTGGAGGGCGTCCAGAGTTTAAGTTTTTAATGGGATTGATATATATGAACAATGGCGAGTTTAATCAAGCCATCAAGGAATTTGATAAAACGGCTCAATATGATTATGCCGATACCGAAGGAATCACCTCCTATAAGGCATACTACAATATGGGCGTGATTTATCAATGTTTAGGCGATATAAAAAATGCGAAAATATATTACAAAAAGTGTGGAGATTATAGATTAGCACAGAATATGCTAAGCGAATTGGAGCGATAAAATGGATGAGAGACAGACCTTGGAGTTTACCCTTGGTTTACGGACAACGCTAATAGAAGGGCAACTTCTACCAAATTCCCCGTATCATATGGCAACAGAAGTTATCTATCATGGTGCTAAAGGGTCAAAAATCTTATTTGATTCCGATCAGTATGTATATGCCATTGCATTGTATTCAAAACGGTTGAATCAAGAATACATGGTTGAATACAAATATCAAAATGAAAGCAATTGGACGACATATACAAAAAATCTATCGCCCCAATCGTATGGAACGCGTTCCTTTGTCTTTGATAAGGAATATTACTTTCGAATATGCATTAAACATAAAGAGAGGCGTCGCCTGAACTATTTGGATGTTATTCAGGCAACACAGAGTTTGCAGTTTGTATATGTCAAGCCAGCATACCAAGAAAAAAAATACTTTGAGCAAGAATGCATACGTGTGGCTCAAAGAATAAATCAGCAGACTGGACAGATAAGACGTCCACTGAGTTTAGCTTTGATTACGGATACCCACTATTGTGTTGGCGGAACATGGGAAGACACAGCACACAATCTGTTAGCGGTTCACCAAAAAAGTGGGTTTGATGCAGTTGTTCATTTGGGAGACTTGACCGATGGATTGACCTCAGCCAAAGTCACAAGCTACTATGCAAGTAAAGTTATCGATGATATGGAACAATGTCAAGTTCCTTTGTATGTTGTCATCGGAAATCATGATACAAATTACTTCCATGGAAATCCAGATATATTGAGTGAACAAGAACAGATTGACCTATACTTGAAAAAAATAGAAACGACCAAGCCTTATTATTATGTTGACTTTGAAATGCAACACTTAAGATGCTTTTTTTTGTCGTCATTTAATGCTTCACAACCTGTTCGCTATGGGTATTTTGAAGAAGAACTTCAGTGGCTACAAGCATCTTTAGAGAGCATGGAAAATGGAGGGAATATTTTGATTTTTTCCCATGACGCACCGATAGCCCAATTGGATTATTGGAGTGAGTGTATTCGTAATGGGGACAAATTAATAGAAATTCTTGAACAATATAATATGCGTGATACCTATCATATTCTTGGACTTTTTTATGGACATACTCACGCAGATTATATCTATGAGGGCTGTAGTTTTCCTATAGTATCTATTGCATGTAATAAATGTGAAGCCTTCAATGATAAAAAACCAGAAGGGGTGCATGTTCCCAAGCGCATGATGAACCATGTATCTCAAGACTTATGGGAGACGATGATTGTAGATGTTGATCAAAAAAAGTTGCATCTAGTTCGTTTTGGAGCTGGAGAAAGCCGAATGATTGATTGTGTCAAGAAAAAAGTCTACAAGCAGACGCTAGGAGAAGAAAAACTACAAAAAAATCAATACCATCAAACAAAAATATGGGCGCATCGAGGGCTTATGTCCTATGCACCGGAAAATACAATGCCGGCTTTTGAATTGGCCTATGAGCACGGCGCTGATGGGATAGAACTAGACGTTCAATTGACAAAAGATGGTGAGATTGTTATTATTCATGATGAGACGATTGACCGCGTAAGTAATGGAAGTGGATACGTTAAGGACTATACGCTTAATGCGTTGAAAAAGTTTAATTTCAATCAACGATTTCCAGAATATGGAAAGGTGTCGATTTTGACCCTTGAGCAGGTATATGCATTTATAAAAAACACACGCATGTATATAAATGTAGAATTAAAGAACAATCACATCCCATACCAGGGCTTAGAAGAAAAAGTTATCCAACTAACTCAGGCAATGGGAATGCAAGAGCGTGTACTTTATTCGTCGTTCAATCATCAATCGATGAATAAAATAAAAGCACTGGATAAAAAAGCGAAGGTAGCCTATTTATATACAAAAGATATTATTCCGGCATGTGACTTTAATGAAGAGCAAAGTGAAATAATCCTACATGTATTGCCGATGCATTTAAAGCATCACGGATTCTTAGAAGCTTGTCATAAGAGTAAGATTAAAGTGCAGGTGTGGAATATTAATACAGAAGATGATCTTCGCTGGGTTAAAACATTAGGTGTTGAAGGGGTCATTACAAATAGTGTGATACGGGCAACGACTATTTTTAATCAAAGTTAAAAGAAAGGAATAGAGGATGAAAAAAGTAATTACATATGGTTCGTTTGATCTATTCCACGAAGGGCATTATAATCTTTTAAAACGAGCTAAAGAGTTGGGCGATTATTTGATTGTGGGGATTACAACAGAATACTATGATATGCAGCGCGGTAAAATGAATGTTATCGATTCCTTGCTTGATCGGATTGAAAATGTCAAGAATTCAGGATTTGCAGATGAAATCATTATTGAAGATCATGACGGACAAAAACTTGAAGACATCATTAAATATAAAATAGATATCTTTACCGTTGGTTCTGACTGGATTGGAACATTTGATTTTTTGAGAGAATATTGTGAAGTTATTTATTTGGAGCGAACGAAATATGTATCAAGTACTATGTTAAGAGATTCACGTTTTCCAATTATCAAGTTGGGGATGATTGGAACGGGAAGAATTGCAAAGCGTTTTCCCGATGAGTTAAAATATGTTAGTGGTATTAATTTGAACGCTGTGTATAATCCAAATTTGAACAGTGCCAAAGCCTATAAGAAAATGTTTGAACTCGATTTGGCAACGGATCAGTTAGAGGAATTTTATGAAAATGTTGATGCGGTTAATATAGCATCTCCCCATGAAACACACTATACATATATTCTTGATGCATTAAACCATGGTAAGCATGTCCTATGTGAAAAACCATTGTGTTTATCTTCACAGCAGGCCATTAACGCCTATGCCTTGGCTAAAGAGAAGAATTTGGTCTTGATGGAAGGTATAAAAACGGCTTATGCGCCTGGATTTGTACAGCTTATTGGTGTTGCCAGAAGTGGTATTATTGGAAATATTCGTGATGTTGAAGCCTGCTTTACCAAACTAGTGCCGACAGATTGTCGTGAACTGACAGATCAAAAATATGGTGGATCATTTACAGAATTAGCATCATATACCTTGTTGCCGATTATTAAACTGATGGGCTGCAATTATGAGAATGTACATTTTGAGAGTTTGAAGTCGGAAAATGGACTGGATATATACACAAAAGCTTATTTTTATTATAAAAATGCGTTGGCTACATCTAAAACCGGATTAGGCATTAAGTCCGAAGGGCAGTTGCTAATATCGGGGACCAAAGGATATATTTTAGTCAAATCGCCATGGTGGTTAACAAAAGGGTTTGAAATATGCTTTGAAGATACATCCCAAAATGAATACATCAAGACAAAATTTTTAGGTGATGGCTTACGCTACGAAATTAGCGATTTAGTGAAGCGGATTAATGGACGCTCTAAGCACATAAAGGATCGGTTGACACAAGAAGAATCCATTGCAATGGCAACATTGATGGAAAAGTTTTTAGAACATCGTAGCTTGGAGGATATAGAATGATTGAATTGACACAAGAACAATTAAAGAAACTTCAGCAGATAGAATTAGAGATGCTTCTTGAAGTGGATCGTATATGTAAAAAACATTCAATAAAATATACAATGATTGCCGGAACGATGTTAGGAGCCGTTCGCCATGGAGGTTTTATACCTTGGGATGACGACGCTGACATCGGTATGTTGCGTGAAGAATATGAACGCTTTAGAGAAATATGCAAAACAGAATTAAACACAAACTACTATTATTTTCAAGATTATAGAAATACTAAAGGCTATCGATGGGGCTATGGTAAAATTCGAAGAAAAGATACTGTGTTTATGCGAGACGGACAAGAACACATGCCCTATGAGCAAGGTGTGTTTATTGATATATTTCCCATGGATAATATACCGGACAAATATTGGGTTCGATGGATTCATGATAAGTTATGCTTTTCTATACGCAAGATACTTTGGTCAGAGGTTGGAAAGAAAACGGATAAAAAATGGTTGAATCGAATGGTTTTTAAGGGATTAAATCGGATTCCTGAACAATCTATTAAGAAGGCTTTATATGCGTTTGAGAAAAAGAGTAATGCTAAAAAGACAAAATATGTTCGGATGCTTATGTTTCCTTCTCCGAATAAAGTCTATGGATATAAGCGTGAATGGTATCAACAGTTAGCAGCATATAATTTTGAAGGACACAAATTATATGGCATAAAAGAGGCGGATGCCTATCTCACATTTACATATGGAGACTATATGCAACAACCACCCGTTAAGGACCGAAAAATACATCCGGTATCAGAAATACAATTGTAGGAGGAACGAGAATGCAAGCAATGATGTTAGCCGCTGGATTTGGCCGGCGTATGGGAAAACACACCCAAGATCAAACCAAGTGTATGATGGAGGTCGGTGATAAAAAAATTGTTGATCGTATTATTGATTCGCTACGACTAGCAGGGATATATAAGTTTATCATTGTGCTTGGATACCAAGGAAAATCTCTAAAAGAATATTTGCAAACAACTTATACAGATATAGAATTTGTTTTTATTGAAAATATAGATTATGCGCATACGAATAATATATACTCACTTCATCTAGCTAGTGAAGAGTTGAAAAAGGATGATACGATTTTATTAGAGTCTGATTTAGTATTTGATAAGAATGTTATTAAAGATATGGTCGAACAACCGGAGTCGGATTTAGTTGCTGTTGCAAAATATGAGCATTGGATGGATGGAACAGTGACACGAATTGATGCAGAATGTAATATTGTAGAATTTATTGAAAAGAAAGATTTTCAGTTCGATGTTGCAGACGGTTATTATAAAACAGTCAATATATATAAATTCTCGAAAGAATTCGTAAGTCAGCAATATCTTCCCTTTTTATCGACCTACATTCTAGCCTATGGAAAAAATCAATACTATGAATCAGTATTAAGAATTATAGCACATGTTAAACGTACAAAACTCAAAGCCTTTTTACTTGACGATGTGCGCTGGTATGAAATTGACGATCCACAAGACTTAGCTGTTGCTAATGCGCTATTTGGAAAAGAAGGACAGGAATTTGAGGCTTATGATCATCGATATGGTGGATTTTGGAGATTCCCAAAACTAATTGATTTTTGCTATTTGGTTAATCCGTATTTTCCAACCAATAAAATGAATGATCAAATAAAATATTTTTTTGATACGCTTATTCGAACATACCCTTCAGGACTAAATATTCAAAATGCACTTGCAGCCAAAATTTTTGGCGTGGATGAAGACACCATTATTGTAGGTAATGGGGCTGCTGAGTTAATTAATTATCTGGGACAAGAGGCGAAAGGAACCGTCGCATTATGTACACCTGTTTTCCATGAATATATACGATGCTTTAAACATTGTAAAGTTCATGCGCTGCTTACCCACGAAAATAATTTTAAAATGGACAAGCAAAAAATCATGGAAGCCATTCCAAAGACAGATTATTTGGTGATTGTAAATCCAGATAATCCGACAGGAAGTTTTTTACATCAGCAAGATCTACTTGAAATCGTTGAAGCGTGTCAAAAACAGGGCGTAGTATGTATTGTGGATGAATCGTTTGTCGATTTTGCAGAAGAAGAGATAAAGTATACGCTTATTGATGATAAGATTATTCAACGTTACTCGAACTTAATTGTTATCAAAAGTATCTCAAAATCTTATGGTGTACCTGGATTAAGACTGGGAGTTCTTTTAACATCAAACCAAGCGGTATTAAATAGTATCAAAGAGGAATTATCAATTTGGAATATTAACTCATTTGCAGAATACTTTATGCAAATCATGGATTTATATCAAACAGAATATGTACATTCATGTACCCAAATCAGTTGCTTAAGAAAAATGTTTGCTACTCAGCTTGAAACGATTGATTACATTGAGACGTTCCCATCACAGGCCAATTATATCATGTGTAGATTAAGTGAAGGTGTTATTGCAAAAGAGCTTGCCAATTACCTGGTTAAAGAAAAATCGATTCTTATTAAAGACTTATCAGGGAAAGAAGGGATAACTGGGAATCAGTATATTCGCCTTGCAGTAAGAGAAGAAGTGGATAACCAGAAACTTATTGATGCATTAAGAAGCTATAAAAATGTAAATGAGGAAAAAAATGATAAATAGAATTGTAGATAATGAATTTGATCAACTCTTACAACACCTTGGCCAAAATTATTCCAATTGCTTTTATATTTACATTGATGCCATTACATATGGAAATACAGATCCGAATGTTTCTTTTTATAGGATAGGCGATGAATTTAAATGTGTGATAATGAAATATTATGATAGTATTCAAATTGCAGGTGAAGTGCATTCAGAGGATGAGGCAAACTTACTATCCTTTTTAAAGAATGAAGATGTCAAGATGATTACGGGAACGAAGAATACCCTTACGATGCTTCACAATAAAATGATGAATAATGGCACACATGAATATGTAGAAGGTATGAATTATCAATATGAAAGTTATCGTATTGCAAAATCACCGGTGAAGATAGAACGGGCCACAAAAGCAGATGCAAGAGCAATAGCGGAGTTGATTCTTTCAGACCAAACCTTTAAGAACAATTATGAAATCAAAACATTAGAACAACAGTTATCGGAGCGGATTGCGTCAGCTAAAGGACGAAGTTATGTAATCAAAGATGCACAGAAAGTCATCGCGCATATTGCTACATATGCAGAAAGTGAATATGTAGCCGTAACCAGTGGAATGATTGTCGATAAAGCATATGTCAATAAAGGATATAGCTTTTACCTAGAGAGCTATATTGTCAATGACTTATTGGGCGAAGGGAAAAAGGTATTTACACAAGTTTTTGATAAAAAACGTGCAAAACTTTTAGAAAGTTTAGGTGCAACGTACTGTGGAGATTATGCAAAACTAACAAGGGTGAATTAATATGAAAAGTTTGAACTATCCGTTTGACAGCCAATATTTAATCAAGCATAAGACAAAAATCCGACAAGAACTTATATGTGAAAATAAAACATATACCTTCATTAAGGTTGCGGTTTTAGCTGGGAGTACCGTTAACCACATTGTGGATTTCATTGAATTATTTTTACTTGATTGTGGATTAAAGCCTGAATTTTACATATCAGGTTTTAATCAATACTATGAAGAAGTTATGTTTGAGAGTCAACGACTAGAACAATTTAAGCCGGATATTGTCTTTATACATACTTCTTCACGAAATATCCTTTCAAAACCTACAATAAAGGATACAAAAGAACATATAGAAGAAAAACTAGATATGGAGTTTGAGCGATACACGGCAATGTGGACGAAACTAAAAGAAATGTTTAATTGTATAATTATTCAGAATAACTTTGAACGTCCAATGTATCAAATAATGGGCAATAGTGATATATCCAACATCCATGGTGAGTCAAATTTTATTTATAGGTTAAATGGATTGATGTATAAATATAGTCAAGATAATGGGCATTTCTATATACATGATGTTGACGGACTTTCTGCAAGATATGGATTGGAACGTTGGCAAGAACCTAAATATTGGTATTACTATAAATATGCATTAAATATTAATGCAATTCCGGAATTTTGTTATAGTTTAGTTTCAATCATAAAATCTCTTTACGGAAAAAATAAGCGAGGCATCATTCTTGATGCAGATAATACGCTGTGGAAAGGCATTGTGGGAGAAGATGGTGCGAATAACCTTAAGATGAGTACAGATACAGGAATTGGCTATAGTTTTTATGAGTGGCAGCATTATTTGAAAAAATTATCCCAATATGGAATCGTCTTATCCGTGGCATCAAAAAACAATGAATGCGATTTTTTTGAGGGATTGGCAAATACATCAAATGCACTAGAAGCCAAAGACTTTGAGTGCATCTACGCCAATTGGAATCGAAAAGATGAAAACATTGAAAAGATCGCTCAAGAGCTTCAATTAGGCAAGGAACACTTTTTATTTGTAGATGATAATCCTACAGAGAGAGCTCTTGTCATGCACACAGATGTAACTGTGATTGATGGGAATAAGCCGGAAGAGTTTATTAAGTATATCAATAATGGGCATTACTTTGAAGTGACCCAGCTGACCAAAGAAGATGTAGTTCGCAAACAGTCCTATAAGGCGAATGCCGATCGTCAAAAGCAGCAGCGACAACATATTCACTATCACGATTTCCTTCGGGATTTGGAACTGACACTCAACATCCAAACTTTTGATGGAACCAATATAGATAGAATTGTCCAATTACTTAATAAAAGTAATCAATTTAATTTGTTAACTCAACGCTACACGCAACAAGAATTTATACTCCATGTTCAAGAGAATAATCGAAGGTGCTATTTTGGCGAGCTAAAAGATCGGTTCGGAGATTATGGTCTTATAGTTATCATTATGGTATCTGTTGATAAGCGCATACTGTATGTTGAAGATTTTGTGATGAGTTGCCGTGCCATTAAGAAAAATGTGGAGTTTGCTATAATGGATTATATCTATCAAGTTGCTAAAGAAAAAGGTTGTAAAAAAATTGTTGGAACTTATATACCCACGGCAAGAAATGCTTTGGTAAAAGATATATATAAGAGCATGGGCTTTGCATCAAAGGATTTAAATAGTGGACCAATAACATGGGAAATTGAAGTGTCAAAATATAAGAACATGAATCAAACAGTTCAGACAATAGTGAAAGGGCAATAATGATGAATATAGTAGAAAAATTAAATGACATTATCAACTCAATCCTTGAGACCAATATAGTCATCAATAATCAAACAAAGTTTAGTGATCTACCTGAATGGGACAGCGTTGTTCAGATGACCTTTTTAGTGACCGTAGAAAATGAATTCAATATAAGCATCGATATTGGTGAAGCATTAGAAGCAGAGACAATAGGAGAGTTTTCGAGATGCATCATGAAAGAATAGTAATTAACCAAAAAGTGTCTTAATAGGAGAATATTATGCTTAAAATTCTTGAAGTACCTGCATTTGGAATCGAAGGTGGAATATATCAATATATTTTTAGCCATTTAAATTACATGAATAAAGCAGATATGGAAATTGACTTTTTAACAAGAAATAAAAAGTTAATTGACCATAATCAAATAAAAGAAAACAACTACGGTGTTAGATTATTTTCAACAACTGAGAGAGAAAACAAAGCATTATTTGATCAAGAAATCCTAGAGATACTTGACAAGGACTATGATGTTATACACCTACATAGTTCATATCTACTAGGATATAGAATTGAGCAACTGGCAATGAAAAAAAAAGTAAAAAAAGTAATTTTACATTCCCATAGCAGTGGTATGGAGCTTTTTGGTAAACAAGCAGATGAAGACTTGAAATTATTGCACGAAGAAAATAAAAAAAAGTTTTCAATGCAAGATGCTACAGATTTTTGGGCATGTTCAAAGAAAGCGAGTCAATGGATGTTTGGCGAGCAAATTGAACCTAGCAGAATAAAGATTATGAAAAATGCCATTGATACAGATAAATATAAATACTGTAAAGAAAATAGAGAATATATTAGAAGCAAATATAATATAGACAACAAATTTGTTATTGGACATATAGGTCGATTTTCATATCAAAAAAATCAAGAGTTTCTAATTGAAATATTCGAGGAAATATTTCAATTACGAAAAGATATTGTACTTTTTATGATTGGATCAGGAACAACATATAATATAATTGTGGATATGATTGAAGAGAGAAATTTGAGTTCGCAGATTATCTTAGTTGATTGGACAGAGAATATACAACATTATTTATCTGCAATGGATTTGTTTGTCTTGCCTTCACGCTTTGAAGGACTTCCGTTAACACTTGTTGAAGCTCAAGCCAATGGGCTAGAGACTATAGTAAGTGATTTGGTCACAAAAGAGGTTGATCTTATGAACAATATGAAGTTTCTTCCGCTTAAAGAGCACATGTGGGTTAAAGAAATACTAAATCATCAAGGAAATAATAGAAGAATAGATGCAGATAAAATTATTGCAGAAGCTGGATATGATATTCGTCAACAAGCAAAAATATTAGAAAAAGAATATAGGAGTGTACATGAATAATAATACAACATATAAAATTAGTGTTATTCTTCCAATGCACAATCGACAGGAGTACATTAGTGCGTCTTTAACTAGCGTTCTAGAACAAACGCTTAAAGAGGTAGAAATTGTATGCATAGATGATGGGTCGACAGATTGCACGGTACATATTGTAAAAGAATTTATATGTAAACATAGCAATATAAAATTGATTGAACAAGAACACAAAGGTGTTGGAGTTGCAAGAAATATAGGGATAGCACAAGCATTAGGCGAGTTTATCTTCTTCATGGACAGTGATGATTTTTTCTATTCAAATGAGGCGCTTAAAACACTTTACAAGACGGCGAAGTCGCACAAAGCATATGTTTGTGGAGGAGGAATGTGTAAATTTGATAATGGTAAAATTATCAAAAAATATTATGGATGGTTGAAAGATATGGCGTTTGAGAAATCTGGTTGGGTGAATTACGAAGATTATCAGTTTCAGTCCGGATTTACTCGGTTTATATATCAGAGAGAGTTTTTATTAAAGCATAATTTAAAGTTCCCAAATTACGTACGTTACCAAGATCCACCTTTTTTTGTAGATACAATGATAGCAGCAGAGAAATTTTATGCTGTTTCTGAGATCATTTATACATATCGTGTAGGACATAAACGCTTATCAATGGATAAAAAAATGGTTGTTGATTATGGAAGAGGAATACGAGATGTTTTGGAAATAGCGTTAAAGAATGATTTTTCAAAATTATATGAAAATGTAAAGTTTTCATTAGAAGGTGCATTAAAACCGTATTTATATAAATTGATATATCAAGAAGATATAGAAGCTATTGAACTTGCGCATGAACTAAATATTCTTATGTCACACGAAGAAAAAAAAATGTTTGCATTTGGAAATCAAGCAAAAGAATATATTGAATCCATCAAAAAAGAAGCGGATGATTTTTTGAAAACAATTGATGCGTTTGAAGCAGTATATATTTTTGGAGCAGGAAAAGTTGGAATGAGAACTGCTGAATTTATAAAAAAATCTGGATGTAATACATTAAAGGAATATATCGTTACAAATATAAGTGATAACCTTCCAATTATTAATGGTATTAAAGTTAGAGCTTTGGAGACAAAACGAGAAGAAATCAATAATACAATAGTTCTCATTGCATTGTTTAAATCTAACATATCAGAAGTTATTGATGCTTTAAAGGAGAGGGGATTGAATAATTATATGATTATTCATCCTGAGAAAATGGAATTTTGGAATATACTTATTGATGTATAAATCCAATATTGAAACAATGATAACAAGGAGATAAAAATGGCAAAAGTAAGTATAATCATACCAATATACAATGTGGATAAATATTTAGATACATGTATTGAAAGTGTCAGAAATCAATCATTAGAAGATCTTGAAATTATTTGTATTGATGATTATTCAACGGACCAAAGCCTTGAAGTGCTTCGTCGCCATCAGATAGACGATCAGCGCATTACTGTCATTGAAAACGCCAAGAACTTAGGGCAGTCCTATTCTAGAAATGTTGGAATACAAAAAGCTACAGGAGAGTATATCTACTTTCTTGATTCAGATGATTTCATTGAACATGATGCCATGGAAAAGCTATATTCTTATGCAAAAAGCCGTTCTCTTGAAGTGATTTTCTTTGATGCACAGTTAATTTTTGAAAGTGAAACGTTGGAAAAAAAATTTATGACATATCAAAGCGAACGTTCCCATACATATGAAGAAGGAAGCGGTGAGAAACTGTTCCAAAAATTTATTGAAAATAATGAATGGTCGGCAAGTCCGCCTAGGCAATTTTGGAGCAAAAACTTTATTGACAGTATTGAACTAAGCTTTTGGGAAGGAATTATACATGAAGATGAATTGTTTTCATTTATAGGAATACTTGAAGCTAAAAAAACTGCATGCATTAAGCAACGATACTTTATAAGACGTTTGCGTGAAGGTTCTACAATGACGATGAAGCAAGAAGCATATCGACTGGAATCGATACTTGTTGTTTATCGGCAGGTATTAGAGTATTGGCTTACGCATCACTTTATGGAAAAAACCAATGAAGCTATTCATAAGTATTTGATGAAGTTAGCTGGACAGATTAAGCGATTGTCCATGCATACAGAACTTTTAAAGGATGAAGTGATTTTACAGCATATGCACACATTAATATCATTAAATGGTATTGATGAACATGCATATGAGCGCCTTCTATACCAAGTGAAAAAGCAATGTCAAGCATATGAACAGATTATCTTATATGGAACGGGACAAATGGCTGAAGAGATTCTTCATCTATTTAACCGACATGATATTTCAGTATCAAAAGTTGTGGTTTCAGCAAAGACAAATGAAAAACGGTATTTTTATGGGCATCAAATACATACATGCCAACAGATAAAAGAATTGGCCGCTACATCACTTGTGGTGATTGCTACAAGCAAAAAATATCATCAAGATATTATAAAACATATCCATCAATATGGATTTTTCAATTACATCAAAGCATAAGAGATCGAGGTATATCCCATGAAGCTAAATCAGGAAGTGCTACTATCCTTTATTATTCCAGTATATAATGTTAAAGACTATCTAGCACAATGTCTAGAAAGCGTTTTGAATCAAATAGATGATCAATGTGAGATCATCTGTGTCGAGGATCAGTCAACAGATGAGTCCTATTCGATTTTATTAGAATATAAGCAGCAGTTTCCTAAGATGAATATTATACGTAATGCAAAAAATAGAGGGTTATCCTATTCGAGAAATCAAGGAATAAAGCAAGCGAAAGGTAAATTCCTTGTCTTCTTAGATTCCGATGATTATATGGGACCGACGTTTGTCGAACAGATTAAAGCATCACTCGAACAGACAAAGGTTGATATTATAGCTTTTAATACATGTAGGTTTGAAGATAAAGGGTCAAAAAAAGAGATTATAACACACCTAAAAGCATCTGTTAAATCTCCTGATGAAAGGGTGCTTGGGGCAGAAGAGGCATTTAAACAATTGCTTAAAGACAGTGAACTGATGGTTGCGGTTTGGAATAAAATATACCGTCGTAGTTTTTTGTTGGAGAAGGGGATAACCTTCATGGAGGGAATCTTACATGAAGATGTACCATTTTGCTTCAAAACACTGCTACAGGCAGAGGCTATTATGTTCCTAGACCAGGCTTTTTATTATTATCGTATCCGAGAGGGTTCTATCATGCATGGAAAGCATAGCCAGAACCATATAAAGAGTATATTTTATGGCTATCTAGATTCACTGGAATTTTGGAAAAGATATATCCGAGATCATAAGCATGATATGAATCCATATATTGAAAAATACCTTGAAAATAAATATTTACATCACATGCGAATACGGATGAAGTCACTTGGGATGCCAACGTTGAATTTTGAAGATCCGATTGTCCAATTTCAATGGGAGCATTTTAATATATATAATTGTGCAGATACATATGCATTTGACAAACTTGCGGATAACCAAGAGATTATAATATATGGTGCTGGCATGGTCGCTCAAAAAGTGTTTTTGGAAGCGATGAAGCATTCTGTTCCCATATTGGGGATAGCTGTATCAAAGGCAAAAGTGAATGAAAGAATGTATACGTATCGTGTCAAAGAAATTACAAAATATATAGAATATAATGAAGACGCGTTGATTCTTGTAGCAACATCAAAAAAATTGTATCCGGAAATTGAAAAGTATTTGATACAGTTAAAGTTTAAGCATATTATGTTCATTGATGCGTTAAAAACAAAGGATTATGAAGGAGAAATATGCTAAAAATTGGAATTCAATCTCGAGGAATTATAAAAGAAAATGCCATAGAAGAAGGTTATAAAACCATCAAATCAAGCGGTATAACATGTGTAGATTATGATATACTACATCAAAAAGGCGCACTGACAAATACACAGTATTATCAAAAACATATAGCATGCGCAAAAAGACATGAGATTACGTTTGCTCAAGTTCATGCACCTGTATTAAAGCATGAACAAGAATATGTACGAAGCCATCAACAGGGGTACACATTAGAGTATATTGTAGATGTGCTCAAACAAAGTGTCGATATTTGTAAAGTTCTTGAGAGTCCTTTTTTGGTTGTCCATGCCCTCAATACAGCGGATAAGACAACAAAAGATGAAGAGTTTGCGTTAAATATGGAGTTGTTCACACGTGTAGGTGCTTATGCGATGGAGCATGACGTAACGATATGTATAGAAAACGTTCCATATAGAAAAGAAAACATCTTACAAGAGGGTGCCTGTTCAAGGGCGCAAGATATTGTAAACTATATCGAACGTCTTAACCAAAAATTGGGACATGCTTGCTTTGGTGCTTGCTTTGATATTGGACATGCCAATATACTTAAGCATAATTTTGAGCAAGAGATTCTTAAGTTAGGAGACTACTTAAAAGTTGTTCATATACATGATAATGATGGGGCTCGTGATTTACATCAGATGCCATATTGTTTTACCCACCAAGAGCATAATTTTTCCAATACGGATTGGAGTGGTTTCTTAGTTGCGTTGCGTCAGATAAAATATAGCGGTGTATTAAGTTTTGAGACGTATAAGCTATTTACTTCAATGCCTGGAATATTACAGACGGAACTTCTAAAATTCCTATTTAAAATAGGTGTGCATTTCTCAACGGTTATTTTATATGAAGAGCGTCTAAAAAAATATAAAGAGCATACTAGAGTTGTTTTTGGCGCAGGGAAAATGTTAGATGTTTATATGAAGTTTTTTGGAGAAGAATATAGACCCCATTATATTGTGGATAATAATTCGAAGCTTTGGGGGACACAAAAATACGGAATATTGATTTGTGAACCAAAGATGTTAGCTCAGAGCGAGCAAAAAAATAATGTGGTCATTATCTGTAGTGCATATTATGAAGAGATAATTATTCAACTGCAAAGTATGGGCATCAATCAATATGAGTTATCTGAAGAAATTTTACGTATGTCAGGGAAACCCCAATGACAGCAACTGAAATGTGAGGCTATTTTTATGAAGAATAAGAAAATCATTATTTTTGGCTTAGGACAAATATTTAAAAATCGACAAAATCAATTTCAGTGGGACAATGTAGTCGGTGTATCTGATAACCACATACAACATCCTTTAAAGGAGCATCCAGAGATTCAATACATTCAACCTTCTAAGATTTGTCAATGGGAGTATGATTATGTCGTGATTTGTGCGGGCTATGGGGCGGCATCGGAGATATTTGAACAGTTATGCAATAGCTGTGAGATTCAACCTGAGAAAATTATAAGTGATAAAAAGTACTTTGGTGAAGTCTCGTGGGAAGCGAGGTCATTGATTGAAGTGATTTGCCAATACCAGATTCATTCGCTTAGTGATCCACAACGATACTTGGCGCAACACGGCGTATTAACGATGACAAATGTTAAAGGTAAATCCTATGCGCATATTCAACTGTCATATGAACGTGAAAGCAACCAAGCTATTATTCTTGGAAAAAATGTATTAGCCTTAAAAGATACTCATAAATATGCATATATTTTTATGCCTAAATCTGTAGAGGCAGGTTCAACTCAGGTTATTGAGTCTCTTAAATCCCATGAAAGAGAAGAAGTCTCTAGATTGGATTTAAGTTGCATATGCTTTGTTCGAAAAACTGATGTCACGATGTATGTCATAACCCATGTGAATTTTATGGTGCCTGAACAAGAGTTTTTTTCGCCATTATGGGTTGGTGATGACCATTCGCGATGGATTGAGGCCTATGTAGAAAATGGAGATAATATTCGAAGGCTCAATGGAAAGATTAATGAATGTACCGGAATATATTGGATATGGAAAAATACTTCTACAAAATACGTGGGTATCAATCATTACCGTCGTTATTTCTTGGATGACAAGACGCATGACATTATTACGAGAGAACAGATGGACAAGCACCTAAAGCAATATGATATTCTGGTAGCTGGCGCGGTAACCTCAGGAAAGGTCAGCAATGCGGAAAATATTCGGGAGAGTATTGATGAAGAGGCTTTTTCAAATGCATATATGCTTATAGAAAAAAGTATCGAAAAAAATCAACCAACATATTTGGAGCCTTTTTACAATGTAATGCATGGCGTGGTTTTTTTTCCGTTTAATATGTTTGTCATGCCTAGATATATATTTAATCAATATTGTGAATGGTTGTTTTCGATTATCATTCCGGCGGCCGAGGCGTTTGATAATTCGGGATATGATTCATATAGTCAAAGAGCAGTAGGTTTTTTTGCAGAACGTCTATTAACAGTGTGGTTAAGCAAGCAAAAATATCAAATCAAAGAACTGCCGGTATTACTTAAAGATACGCTAATCAATACGAATAATTAGAAGGAGAGAACCCAATGCGACAATTTGTAAAAAATCAGATTTTGCCGATTTTAGACTCAATGTTTGAGCTACATCAAGTAATTATAGGGATAGACAGTATAGAGCAAAAAAAGGTGTTTATTCAAGATTGTCAAGAAGCAGGTCGTGCAATCAAAGAGGTTATTGATGAAAATACAACCGATGCAACTAAGACGACCTTAGCTTATGAAAATTATGTGCAGGCTTTGGGAGTGTGTGAAGAAAAAGAAAGCTTAGATGATGTGGACTTAAAGGTGCTGAATGTATACCCGGATTTTTTGAAGAACCTAATAGAGACAACCCCAACAACATATCATGTGGTTTTTTTACCGTATAAGGCAGCGATGTGGGATAGCTTAGAAAGCATATGGAAAGCAGCCCAGGCGGATAAAAACTGCGTAGCCCATGTGATTGCGATTCCATTTTTTGAATATAATAGTAAAAATGAGTCATGGGAAGCACGTTATGAAGGCGATCTTTTTCCGGCAGATGTCCCCGTGACACATTATCAACAGTACTCGATTGAGATGATGCAGCCGGATATCGTTTATATACACAACCCCTATGATAATAGAAATCGAATTACAAGCGTACATCCAGACTATTACTCTGAAAAGCTCAAACAAAATGTCGGACGACTTATTTATGTACCATATTATGTAACGAGTGGTTTTTTTCCAACAGAACATTTAGGGTTATCGGCATATGATCATGTAGACAATATCGTTGTACAGTCAGAGCATGTGCGAAGCAAATTTATAGCTACACCATACTATGAAAAAGTTGTTGTATTTGGCTCGCCTAAATTAGACCATATAATAAATACCTGCAGAAAAAAACCATCAATACCTAAAGCGTGGGAACCTATGCTTAAGGGGCGAAAAGCGATTATGCTTAATACAAGTATTACATCTTTTTTAACAGATGGAGAAATCTATATAAACAAATTATTACAATTATTTAAACATGTGCAAAAGCTTAACTCGCTCTGTCTTATTTGGCGCCCGCATCCTCTGTTGGAGGGAACGGTTAGGTCGATGCGTCCTGAACTGACACACCGTTATGAAGAATTGGTCAACTATTTTGTATCGAATAATGTGGGGGTCTATGATACATCCCCAAATCTTTCGCGTACAATAGCGCTTTCAGAAGGCTATGTAGGTGAAGAGGGGACATCCGTTATCAACTTATTTGAAGTTGTTGGAAAACCTGTGTTTACATTAGATAACATCATAAGTCAGGATTTTGTCGGAATAGAGCAACGACGTCTTCTGATGTTGGATGCGACGGTGAACAACGATGACCTATACTTTACGGCAGGTGCTGTTAGTGGATTGTTTCATATGGATTTAAATTCAAAGCAGATAAACTTTATAGATCGCCTAAAAAATCAGCCGAAATGGGTTAACACATATATAGGAATGGATCAAGACGCTGAGCAGGATACAATTTACTTTGCACCGTACTTAGCAACCGGTCCGGCAAAATACTCAATATCAACACAACAGCTATCTGAACTGCCTTTAAGACAAGGGCAGGAAAGCATAGGTTGTAAAGGTGTTGTAAAATACAAGCAGTCAATCTTCTATATTCCGATGACCCATGGGAATATGTTTGAATATGACTTGAAGGACAATGCATGGAAGACACATAGTGCGTGTTTGGAAAAAGTTCCAAAGACACAACGCAACACCATCAATAAGGTGGGAGGCTATGCGGTTGATGAGCAGCGTTTGTGGATAACGCTGGAAAATTCTCACTGCATTATTGAGTTTGATATGGACACAAGAAAGTATCAATACCATGCATTAGGAGAGGCTAATTATGGTTATAGTGCGATTACATGCGACGGGAATGATCTGTGGCTGGCAGAAGTGCATAGTGGGTATATAGTGCAGTGGAATCATCAAACACTTAAAACGCAATTATATAGTATGCCAAAAGCATTTAAACTATGGACAAATAATTTGAATGTTCCCTTAACGCATCTGCAACTGCTAAACTTGAAAGACTATATTGTCACAGTTCCGGGGTTTGCAAAATATGGCGTTAAAGTTAACAAAAAAACAGGCGCGACCAGTATACTTTCTCCAGAATTTTGGGAAGGGGCAGATCAGATTGCCAACGGATATCACCCGAAAAGAGTTTTTTCAACGATGATGGCAAAACAAATTGCGGATAATACCCTATTAATTCAGCGTCGATTTGATGGAAAAGTTGCAATTATTCAGTTGGCAAGTGATCAAATAGAGACTTTTTATCCAACCTTGTCTGAAGAGGTGTATATGCAATTGTTTAAAAGCGAAGATGGATTTGAACAAAGTGATGCATATCATGTTTTTTGCCGAAAGGAAAGCCGTTACTTTACGTTACAAGGATTTCTTGATGATATTATTCATGAACAACTTGAAGGTGTAAAAGAACGGCAATTAAAAGCTGCCCAGACGATGGCAGATAATTTGGACGGAACGAGTGGAGAAAAAATCTACAAATATTTTATCGATAATTTAGTGTAGAATTAAAGTTGTGGTTAGGAGTATAGAATGAATGCACAGGAAATGTTAAGAGAACTTCCGAAAGGACTGTTAAACTGGTATAGTTTTAGTGATAAATGTACAATTTTATATATTGGTGATGAAAAGGATACCGTCTATGAACTGCTTTTAAAAAAAGCAGAGGTTGTTGAGGCTGTAAAAAGTGACCGAAGCATTGATAAAGCATTCATTAGTGATAGAACAGCCACATACGATTATATTGTTGCTCTTTATCAACTTGAGAAAGCAAAGGATCCGGTAGAGGCGCTTATAGGATGGCAGCAAATGCTAAAAAGTACAGGAACCCTTCTTCTAGGAACGGATAATCGCTTAGGTATACGTTACTTCTGTGGAGATAGGGATCCCTATACCGGAAGAAGCTTTGATGGGATTGAAAACTATCGACAGATTGTATCCTATGGCAAAGCATATATCCAAGGGAGAAATTATTCAAAAGCAGAAATCAAAGGCTTTCTAAACCGTGCCGGATGGAAGCATTACAAAAGTTATTCAGTTCTTCCCAATTTGGAAATGCCGCAAGTGATTTATGCACAGACAATGTTGCCAAATGAAGAATTAGGGATTCGCTTGTTTCCAAAGTATAATCATCCGGATTCGGTTTTTTTAGATGAAAAATACGTCTATAGTGATCTTATAAATAATGGTATGTTTCATAGTATGGCCAATACGTATTTGTTTGAATGTAGTCAAAGCAAACGATTTGACAACGTCGAACATGTAACTATTTCCATGGACCGTGGAAGAGAAAATGCACTCATGACACTCATCAGAGACACGCATACTGTAGAAAAAAAAGCCGTTTATCCTGAAGGAAATCAGAGATTACAACAAATTGTGAACAACCAAACGGTATTAAAAAGCTGTAATATAAAGATGGTTGAAGGAAAATTAGTCAATAATACATACATCATGCCATTTGTAGAGGCTCCAATGGCTATAGACTATATTCGAAAGTTAGCATTTATGGACAAAGAGGAGTTTGTTCGAGCGATTGATCGCTTTCGAGAGGTAATATTAAATTCTTCAAGCCATGTTGACTCCATAGAGGAAACAAATCACCAAAGTGCTATATTGGAAAAAGGGTTTATTGATTTAGTACCCTTAAATTGTTTCTATGTTGATGGAGAATATATGTTTTTCGATCAAGAATTTTATGTGGAAAATTATCCGGCCAATGCAATTATATTTAGGGCTATTGAAATTATCTATATGCAAGATGCAAAAATTGAATCTATACTTCCTAAAGATTTTTTTTGGCACCGTTATAATCTTCAAAATGATGTTGAGCTGTGGAGAAAAAAATCAGGAGAGTTCACACAGAAACTTCGCAATCAAAAACAGTTAAAACCATTTCTTGAACAACATGAAATCAATCATCAGACTGTTCATACGAATCGTCAGCGAATGAATTATTCAAAAGATGAATATCAGAAAATTTTTGTTAATATATTTAAGGGAATTCAAAATCAAAAGATTATTCTTTTTGGTTCAGGGAATTTTACAAAGCGTTTTTTGAGTCTGTATGGAGAAGATTATGCGATTGCGTTTATTGTGGATAACAACCCAGCACAATGGGGAAAAAAACTAAATGGAATAGAAATTTGTTCGCCAGAGCGCTTAGTCAATCTAAACCTAGAGGCATACCGAATTATTATCTGTATTAAAGCGTTTTTACCGATTGTACATCAGCTAAAGGCAATGCAGATTGATACCTACTATGTGTATGACCGGAATATCGAATATAAACATAGCCAGGCACCAAAGATGATCGTATCAAAGGATGAAGATCAGACAATAAAAAAATATAATGTTGGGTATATCGCCGGGGTCTTTGATTTGTTCCATATTGGGCACTTGAATCTATTAAAGCGTGCAAAAGAGCAATGTAATTACCTTATTGTTGGTGTGGTCTCAGATGAGGGGGTTAAGCGAAACAAAAAAGTTGAACCCTATATTCCTTTTGAGGAGCGTATAGAGATTGTTCGTTCCTGCCGATATGTAGACAGAGCAGTCGAGATTCCTTTGGATTTTGCTGGATCACGGGAAGCTTATGAGAAGTATCAGTTTGATTGCCAATTTTCAGGAAGTGATTATACACAAGATCCGGATTGGAAGGCCAATCAATTGTTCTTAGAAAAAAAAGGGGCAACCCTTGTTTTCCTACCATATACAGAGCAAACGAGTTCGACAAAAATAAAAAAGGCTATTCAATCAAGAGACGAAAAGAATAATTAAGATTAGAGGTTAATTTTTTTTAAGAACGATCCGATAATTATATCAGAGGTAGTGAATTTGAGGAGGTAATGCAATGAGAGTTGAAACAATCAATAGTGAATATCAGGCAAGAGCATCCTATATGAATGGAATGCAATCAAAAAATATGGGAGTATCGCAGGCTGAAGCCAAAAAGACAAAACAAAACAACGATAACAGTGCGGCTGCTCATGCAGAGCCCAACAATACAAAGGAAACCGGAAAAGAAGAAAAAGACAAAACATTAGAAGCAATTGAACAAGCAAACAAGCATTTACGTATATATAATCGTCGTTTGGAATATGAAATCCATGAAGCGACAAACCATATTATGGTCAAGGTCATTGATGCGGAAGATGATAAGATCATTCGCGAAATCCCTTCAGAAAAGATTCTTGATATGGTCGGACGCATTTGGGATGTAGCAGGAATTTTAGTTGATGAAAAGCGATAGTATCTTTTTAAGGAGGCAATAACCATGGGTATACAATTTACTGGATTGGCATCAGGATTAGATACACAATCCATTATTAGTGACATGATGAAAGTTGAAAATTTAAAAGTACAGCGTGTCAAAAATCAAAAAACAATGATTGAGTGGAGAAAAGACGCGTGGAGTGAGATGAATTCAAAACTATATTCTTTTTATAAAGAAGAATTGTTTGATTTTAAATCTCAAGGAACATATCAACAGAAAAAAGTAACGAGTTCAAATGATGCGATTGTCTCAGTTAAGAATACGAACAGTGCATTAATTGGCAGTCATACAGTGGATGTTCAGCAGATGGCTAAAGGATCGTTTTTAACAGGGACAGAGCTTGCGGATACAACGACGGGGTCAACAACGGCTCGAGACTTAATGGGCTTAGCAGCAGGTGATGCTTGGACCGATAAGACGATCACGATTGAAGCGGATGGTGTGACCAGTAAGTCGATTACCATTGAAGAAACTGATACACTAGATAGTATCATGAAAAAGTTCAAAGATACAGGACTCGATATTAATGCAACTTATGATTCAAACTATAACCGTATCTTCTTATCCACAAAAGACACAGGAGAAAACCTTCAACTTGAATTATCAGGGGATAGCCAAGCATTAGAAAAACTTGGTTTCCAAGCAGGGAATCTTGTGGGAACAGCTGGACAAGACGCAATCTTTACATATAATGGAACAGAGTTGACAAGTGCGACAAATGATGTTAATGTCAATGGATTATCTCTATCTATTCGTGCAGATAGCGGTTCGGTTAATATTGCGGCAACGCAAGATACAGATGCTATTTATGAAAAAGTCAAAGAGTTTGTCTTAAAATATAATGAACTAAAAGATTTGTTTAACACAAAATTAAATGCGGATTCAGCCAGAGGTTATGATCCGTTATCATCAGAAGAAAAAAGTGCAATGTCGGATGATGAAATTGAAGCATGGGAGACAAAAATTAAAGACGCACTTCTTCGACGTGATAGTAAACTGGAAGATGTAGATAACCTCATGCGAAGTACGTTGACAGCATCTATCGGCGTGGATACAAGCGGTATGGAGTATAATTACTTGGCAGACCTAGGTATTGTTACAGGGGCATATACTGAAAAAGGATTGCTACATATTGAAGGCGACGATGATGATACACTTTTTTCTGAAAAAGAAAACAAACTTCGTCAAGCCATAGAGGAGAATCCTGATGATGTAATGGAATTTTTATCTGCATTAGGTGGACAGCTATATGATGAGATGCGCGATAAGATGAAATCATCAACAATGAGCAGTTCGTTAACTTTTTACAATGATAAATATATGAGTGATCAAATTGAAGATAAAGAAGAAGAGATTGCAAAACTGGAAGATCGACTTGCTGCAATTGAGGAAAGATATTATAATCAATTTGCGGCTATGGAACAAGCTATGCAAAAAAGCCAGTCGACAGGTCAGTGGCTATCGCAACAATTTGCATCATTTTAAGTTGTAAGAGTATTCAGGAGGAATTAAATGACAAGTAATCCATATGCGAAAATCAAACAAAATTCAGTGATGACAGCTTCAGCACAAGACTTGACACTCATGTTATATGATGGAGCTATAAAATATGCTAATCAAGCAATTGTTGCAATTGAGCATAAGCAATATGACGTGGCTCATGCCAAAATTATGCGAGTTCAAGACATAATACAAGAATTTATCGTGACCCTTGATCCTAATTACGAGATTTCAACGGATATGCGTCGATTGTATGATTATCTATATCAGCGACTAGTTCAAGCAAATGCGCGGAAAAATGTGGAGATCATAGAAGAAGTACTTGGTTTTCTAAGAGATTTTCGAGATACATGGAAACAGGCGATGGAACTATCCAAGCAAGGGACGCAATCTGTACAAGTACAATAAGTCAGGCGGTGAAGTTGTGCAAGAAGTCATTACAACATTGGAATTGTTGAATCATGGTCTTTTATCAAAGAAAAAAAGCCTTGAGGCTTTATTAATTTACACAAAAGAACAGCAACAATTGTTAGCTGAAGAATTGTTTGATATGAAAGCTTTTAATACGCTTATTAAAAAGAAACAACAAGATATTAACAATATTGTTCAAATTGATGATGGGTTTGCGCAAAGTTACAAACGCATTCGCAATCAAGTGGAAAAACACCCAGCAATGTATGCGGATTACATACGATTAATACAAGAAAATTTAAAAGAGATATCAGAATTAAGTACAGAGATAAGTGTTTTAGAAGAAAAAAACAATATGACCTTTAAAAATGTATCAAAAAAAACAAAAGAGTATATTCGTTCCTTTAGAACGAACAAGAAGTCTGTTGTTAATTATTATAAAAATTATAATAAGCAGCAAGAAAGTGTGCGCGACCGATTTTTTGATTCGCAAAAATAAATGCGAGTAATCCTATTGACAAAAGCCCCTAAGTGTGATAAATTATTAGTTGCACGTTTAGAGGGCTCTTTTTTTTTGTAAGAAAATGTCCGAAAAACAACCTTATTAGACTAAGTGGAGGTGGAAGTTGTGCGTGTAAAAATTACTTTAGAGTGTACGGAGTGCAAAAACAGAAACTATAACATGACCAAGGATAAAAAAGCACACCCAGAGCGCTTAGAAACAAAAAAATATTGCAAGTTCTGTAAAAAGCATACGAATCACAAAGAAACGAAGTAATTCTTGATTCCGTTTTTTATGGAAGAAAAGGAAGTGAATCAATGGGAGAAGCAGACGCTAAGAAAGTTGGTTTTTTCAAAGGGGTCCGATCTGAATTTAAAAAGATTGTGTGGCCCAACAAAAAGACAATAATGAAACAAACGTATGTTGTTGTCATTCTTGCCCTCATCCTTGGTGGACTTATTGCGGCCATCGATGCAGGTTTTCAGTTCGTTATTTTTGATCTGATTTTAGGAAATCTATAAAGGTGGTTACTTATGGCAGAAGAAGCTAAGTGGTACGTAGTTCATACCTATTCTGGGTATGAAAACAAAGTAAAAGCAAATATTGAGAAGTTGATTGAAAATCGTAAGATTCAAGATCAGATTCTAGAAGTCATCGTTCCGTTGCATAAAGTATATGAAGACAAAAACGGTACACGAAAAGAAGTCGACAAAAAACTTTTTCCAGGCTATGTCTTGTTGAAAATGTTTATGAACGATGAGACGTGGTACGTAGTTCGAAATACACGAGGTGTAACAGGATTTGTAGGTCCGGGTTCTAAACCGGTTCCGCTTTCGGAAGCAGAAATTTCTGCGATGGGTATTGACTTATCTGTTGTTGAGTTGTTTGTCGAAATAGGTGACACTGTTACTGTTGTTGACGGACCATTTGAAGGTTCTGTTGGAGTGATTAAAGAGATCCATGATCATAAACGAACAGTTATTGTTAATCTATCTATTTTTGGACGAGAAACACCGGTAGAATTAGATTATGCAAAGATTCAAAAAATGAATTAAACGAACAAAGCTTTTTATGGAAGAAATTCAGGAGGTGCGCTAAATGGCGAAAAAAGTTACAGGACTTATTAAATTGCAGATTCCTGCTGGAAAAGCAACTCCAGCACCACCAGTTGGACCGGCGTTAGGTCAACATGGTGTGAACATTGTGCAGTTTACAAAAGAGTTCAACGCAAAAACGGAAAAAGATGCCGGTATGATTATTCCGGTTGTAATCACAGTATATCAAGATAGAAGCTTTAGCTTCATCACAAAGACTCCACCTGCAGCCGTTCTTATCAAAAAAGAATGTGGAATCAAATCTGGTTCAGGTGTACCACAAAAAGATAAAGTGGCTACAATCACAAAAGAGAGTCTTAAAAAGATTGCAGAAATCAAGATGCAAGACCTTAATGCTGCAAACGTTGAATCAGCAATGAGCATGATCGCTGGTACATGCCGAAGCATGGGTGTTGTTGTCGAAGAATAGTTAGATTTGTGTGGGAGGGATACTCCCGATATTACCACAAGGAGGAAATGGAATGAAAAAAGGTAAAAGATATGCAGAAATTGCCAAACTAGTTGATAGAACCAAACTGTATGATCCTGAAGAAGCTTTGAGTTTAGCGACAGAAACAGGTAAAGCAAAATTCGATGAAACTGTAGAAGCACATATTCGATTGGGAGTAGACAGTCGTCATGCAGACCAACAAGTACGTGGTGCGGTAGTATTACCTCACGGTACAGGTAAAACAGTTCGTGTTTTAGTATTTGCTAAAGGCGAACAAGCGACACAAGCAGAAGAAGCAGGAGCTGACTTTGTTGGTGCAGAAGAACTTATTCCTAGAATCCAAAATGATGGATGGTTGGATTTTGATGTAATCGTTGCTACACCTAACATGATGGGTGTTGTTGGTCGTTTAGGACGTGTCCTTGGTCCAAAGGGATTAATGCCTAACCCAAAAGCGGGTACAGTTACTATGGATGTTGCGAAAGCTGTTAATGATATTAAAGCCGGTAAAATTGAGTACCGACTTGATAAAGCCAATATTATACACGTACCAATCGGTAAAGTGTCATTTGGTAAAGAAAAATTAATGGACAACTTCCACACATTAATGAGTGCGATTATTAAAGCGAAGCCAGCGGCAGCAAAAGGTAAATACCTTCGAAGTGTTAACGTTGCTTCAACAATGGGACCTGGTATTAAAATTAATACAGGTAAAATTGAAGATAAATAGTACTTAATATAATATGACTTTAATGTGGAGAATGACTCCCATCATTCTCCACAAAATATTACTTGACAGCGAGTAATATCTCTGATATACTTTGTCAAGTGAAAAAAATGACTACCGCAGACAGTAGGTGCTTAAGAGCATAACGTACACAACCTACCGAGGAGATAATAACGATATGGTTAGACTCTTTCTGCGTGTGTAGTAAGAGCTTTTTTTATTTACACAATACTTAAGGAGGTGTAACAGTGCCAAAAGTTGAACAAAAACAAACAGTAGTACAAGCGATAAAAGATAATCTTGAAAATGCAAGTTCAGTCGTTCTTGTTGACTATCGTGGATTGACAGTAGAGCAAGATACGAATCTTCGTAAAGCTTTACGTGAAGCGAATGTAACATATAAGGTTTACAAAAACACAATGATGAAGTTTGCTTTTGAAGGAACGGCGTTTGATCAACTTAACGATCAATTAGCAGGTCCTAGTGCGATTGCAATTAGTTATGACGATGCAACTGCAGGTCCACGCGTGCTTAAGAAAATGTCTAAAGACATGCCTAAGCTTGAATTTAAAGCCGGTGTTGTTGATGGTGAGTTGTTTGATGTTGACGGAATCATTAAAGTGGCTTCGGTACCATCAAGAGACGAATTACTTGCAAAACTATTTGGAAGCTTCAAGTCTCCAATGTCATCATTTGCTCGTACAGTTAAAGCGATTGCAGACAAAATGGAAGAAACAGGCGTTGCTACAGCAGCTGATCTTGCAGCCACTGTAGAAAAAACAGAAGAAGTAGCAGAAGAAACAACAGAAACAGTAGAAGAATAATATAAAATATTTCGGAGGTGCAAATAATGGCAAAATTAACTACTCAAGAATTAATTGATGCAATTAAAGAATTATCAGTTTTAGAACTTAACGAATTAGTAACAGCTTGTGAAGAAGAATTTGGTGTATCTGCAGCAGCAGGTGTTGTTATGGCAGCAGCTGGTGGAGCTGAAGGTGGCGCAGCAGAAGAAAAAACTGAATTTGACGTAGAACTTACAGAAGTAGGTGCTTCTAAAGTTAAAGTTATCAAAGTTGTTCGTGAAATTACTGGATTAGGACTTAAAGAAGCAAAAGCTCTTGTAGACGAAGCTCCTAAAATGGTTAAAGAAGGCGCTAGCAAAGAAGAAGCAGAAGAAATCAAAGCTAAACTTGCAGAAGTTGGAGCAACAGCTACAGTTAAGTAGTCTGAAATACTTAAAATTTCAAAAGTCTCGATTCATTATGAATCGAGGCTTTTTTTACACTATAGGGTAACACATATACTTTTTAAAAATAGTGTTGACATACTTGACAAGATATGATATTATCTGTTAATGCGTCAGTATGGAATTGTATGCTTATTTTTAAGGTATACTAGATGAAGATTATTATAGCCAAGGGGTGAATCATAACTATGGAAAAAAATAGGATCAATCCTATCGAAAGTGGAGTATCAGTTCGAATGAGCTACTCCAAGCAAAAAGAAGTCCTTGACATGCCAAATCTAATCGAAGTTCAAAAAGATTCTTATAATTGGTTCCTTGATGAAGGATTAAAGGAAGTATTTCGAGACATATCCCCAATTTCGGATTACACAGGGAATTTAATGTTAGAATTTGTCGGTTTTTCTTTTAATGAAGATGCAAAGTACACAATGGATGAATGTAAAGAAAGAGATGCAACGTATGCTGCACCTCTTAAAGTTCGTGTGCGTCTAATTAACAAGGAAAAGGATGAGATTAGTGAACATGAGATATTCATGGGTGACTTGCCGTTAATGACAGACACAGGAACGTTTATCATTAATGGAGCGGAGCGTGTTATTGTAAGTCAGTTAGTACGTTCTCCGGGGATTTATTATGCACAAAAGCATGATAAAATCGGTAAAGAACTTTTTTCGGCAACAGTGATTCCGAATCGCGGGGCATGGCTTGAATATGAGACAGATTCAAATGACATTTTTTATGTGCGAGTAGACCGAACACGTAAAGTGCCGGTAACAGTGTTAATGCGTTCATTTGGCATCGGGACAAACGCAGAGATTATTGAACTTTTTGGTGAAGAACCTAAAATCCTTGCGAGTTTAGACAAAGATAGCTCATCTTCATATGAAGAAGGGCTCATTGAAATATATAAACGCATACGTCCAGGAGAGCCACCAACCGTTGAAAGTGCAGAATCTCTATTAAACTCCATGTTTTTTGACCCAAGACGTTATGATTTAGCCAAAGTTGGTAGATATAAATTCAATAAAAAATTAGCGTTTTCTAACCGAATTACAGGACATGTTTTATCCGAGGATGTAGTTGATAAATCAACAGGAGAAATACTAGCAGAAGCGGGAACCGTTGTTGATCAAGAATTAGCCAATCTAATTCAAGATGCGGCGATACCTCATGTTTTTGTGACGGTTGAAGATAGAAAAGTTAAAGTGTTAAGTAATATGGTCGTGAATATAAAAAATTATGTTCATGCAGATATTGAAGCGCTTAGAATTCATGAACGTGTATATTATCCAGTGTTAAAAGAATTAATGGACGAATATACGAATGAAGAAGAATTGGTTGAACAAATTGGACGTAATATGCATCGATTAATTCCAAAGCATATTACAAAAGAAGATATCTTTGCTTCAATGAACTATAATATTCATGTTGAATATGGTGTAGGCAATGTTGATGATATTGACCATCTAGGAAATCGACGCATTCGTGCAGTTGGAGAATTACTTCAAAATCAATTTAGAATTGGTTTGTCTCGAATGGAGCGTGTAGTTCGTGAGCGAATGACAATTCAAGATCCAGATGGTATTACACCACAATCACTTATTAATATCCGTCCGGTAACGGCGTCAATTAAAGAGTTCTTTGGTAGTTCTCAGTTATCACAGTTTATGGATCAGACGAATCCGCTAGCAGAATTAACACATAAGCGACGTTTGTCAGCATTAGGACCTGGAGGTCTTAGTCGAGAGCGTGCAGGTTTTGAGGTTCGTGACGTTCATTATTCCCATTATGGCCGTATGTGTCCAATTGAAACGCCAGAGGGTCCAAACATTGGACTAATCAACTCATTGGCTTCCTATGCGCGAATTAATGAATATGGCTTTATTGAAGCGCCATACCGTGTGATTGACCAATCAGGAGATGCGCCTGTAGTAACTGATGAAGTAATCTATGTTACTGCAGATGAAGAAGAAAAATATCGTGTTGCACAGGCAAATGAGCCGCTAGATGAAAGTGGACACTTTATCCATAAATATGTTACCGGGCGTGACCGCGAACATATTATAGAGATGGAAGCTAGAACAATTGACTTAATGGACGTATCACCTAAGCAGGTCTTTTCTGTGGCGACATCAATGATTCCTTTCCTTGAGAATGATGATGCCAACCGTGCGCTTATGGGATCAAACATGCAACGTCAGGCAGTACCACTGCTTATTACAGATTCATCCCTTGTAGGAACAGGAATGGAAAACAAAGCAGCGGTTGACTCAGGAATTGTTAAGGTTGCTAAAAATGCAGGTGTTGTTGATCGTGTAACAGCAGCTGAGATCGTTATTCGAACACCGGAAGGTGCTAGAGATACATACAAGCTACAAAAGTTTTCACGTAGTAACCAAGGAACGTGTATTAATCAGCGACCGTTAGTCACTAAAGGACAAAAAGTTCAAAAAGGTGCGGTGATTGCTGATGGTCCATCCACGCAAAATGGAGAGATTGCTTTAGGTAAGAACCCATTAATCGGATTTATGACTTGGGAAGGTTATAACTTCGAGGATGCGATTTTGTTAAGTGAAAATCTAGTTAAAGAAGATGTATATACATCAATACATATAGAAGAATATGAAGCAGAAGCCAGAGATACAAAGCTTGGACCGGAAGAAATTACTCGAGACGTTCCAGGGGTTGGAGAAGATGCGCTTAAAGACTTAGATGAACGTGGTATCATTCGTATTGGTGCGGAAATCCGCTCAGGCGATATTCTTGTTGGGAAAGTCACACCTAAAGGTGAGACTGAACTGACAGCGGAAGAACGTTTGCTACGTGCAATCTTTGGTGAAAAAGCAAGAGAAGTGCGCGACACTTCCCTTCGAGTGCCACATGGCGAAGAAGGAATCATTGTTGATGTTCATGTCTTTACACGTGAAAATGGGGATGAACTGCCACCGGGAGTGAATCAGTCTGTACGTGTCTACATTGCGCAAAAACGTAAGATCTCGGTTGGAGATAAGATGGCAGGACGTCATGGTAATAAAGGTGTAATCTCACGTATATTACCGGCAGAAGACATGCCGTTTTTACCAAATGGTCGACCGCTTGACATCGTACTAAACCCGCTAGGGGTACCTTCACGTATGAATATTGGACAGGTACTTGAAGTCCATTTAGGACTAGCTGCCAAAGCGTTAGGTATTAAAATTGCAACACCTGTATTTGATGGTGCTAACGAGATTGATATCATGGAAACGCTGGATATGGCCAATGATTATGTGAATACACCATGGGATGAATTTGAAGAAAAATGGGGCGAAATATTAAACCCTGAAATAAAAGAATTCTTATTAACGAATGTGAATCATCGAGAAGAGTGGAAGAATGTTCCAATCCGTGAAGACGGTAAGATTAATCTTCGTGATGGACGTACTGGAGAGTATTTTGATAATCCGGTTACGGTTGGATATATGCATTACCTGAAACTACATCACTTGGTTGATGATAAGATACATGCACGTTCAACAGGACCTTATTCACTTGTAACCCAACAACCACTTGGTGGTAAAGCACAATTTGGTGGACAGCGTTTTGGAGAGATGGAAGTTTGGGCACTTGAAGCTTATGGTGCAGCATATACATTGCAAGAAATCTTGACAGTTAAGTCCGATGATGTCGTTGGTCGTGTTAAAACATATGAAGCAATTATTAAAGGAGAAAACATTCCGGAACCAGGAATTCCAGAATCCTTTAAAGTATTACTTAAAGAATTACAATCACTCTCCTTAGACATTAAGATTCTTTCAAATGAAAAAGGTGAGATTAGTTTAAAAGATGATTATGACGATGATGCAGATATGGAACTACACTTGACAGATGATGAATTTGTAAATCAAAACATAGCTGTCGGTAAAAGTGAAGATGTCCCAGATCTTGATGCAGAAGAAGATGATGTAGATGAAAGTGATGAAGAACTATTAGATTCAAGTTTTATTCTTGAAGATGATGACCAGTAAATGATCTTAAAGGAGCGTGTAGTTAATGCCAAATGAAGCTATGGAGCAATCAGTGAATTTTGATGCCATTAAGATTGGTTTAGCATCACCGGAACGAATTCGTGAGTGGTCTCGTGGCGAAGTTAAAAAGCCCGAGACGATTAACTACAGAACATTAAAACCTGAACGTGATGGTTTGTTCTGTGAGAAGATTTTTGGACCAAGCAAAGACTGGGAATGTCATTGTGGAAAGTACAAAAAAATTCGTTATAAAGGTGTTGTCTGTGACCGATGTGGTGTTGAGATAACAAAATCAAAAGTACGTCGTGAACGTATGGGGCATATCGAATTGGCAGCCCCGGTATCACATATTTGGTACTTCAAAGGTATTCCAAGCCGTATGGGACTTATCTTAGATATGTCTCCTCGTACATTGGAAAAAGTACTGTATTTTGCTTCTTATATCGTTATTGATAAAGGAAATACAAACCTTCAGTACAAACAAGTTTTAACTGAAAAAGAATTTAGAGATGCCTATGACAAATATGGCAATTCATTTAGAGCTGCGATGGGCGCAGATGCAATTCGGGAAATCTTATCTGAGATTGATCTTGAAAAAGAGTCTGTTGAACTACGAAAAGCACTTAAAGATGCAACTGGTCAGAAAAAAGCTCGTATTATAAAACGTATGGAAGTTGTTGAAGCCTTTAGAGAATCGGGAAACAAACCTGAATGGATGATACTTTCTGTTGTTCCTGTTATTCCACCGGATTTACGTCCGATGGTACAACTTGATGGTGGACGATTTGCTACGTCAGACTTAAATGATTTATATCGTCGTGTCATCAATAGAAACAACCGTTTACAAAGACTTCTTGATTTAGGAGCACCTGAAATTATTGTTCGAAATGAAAAGCGTATGTTACAAGAAGCAGTTGATGCATTGATTGATAATGGTCGCCGTGGTCGTCCAGTTACAGGACCAGGAAACCGTCCATTAAAATCTTTGTCCGATATGCTTAAAGGAAAGCAAGGTCGATTCCGTCAAAACCTTCTTGGAAAACGTGTTGACTATTCGGGTCGTTCAGTTATTGTTGTTGGACCGGAACTTAAAATATATCAGTGTGGTCTTCCTAAAAAGATGGCGATTGAATTATTTAAGCCATTTATCATGAAACGTCTTGTAGCTGATGGTGTTGCACATAATATTAAGTCAGCGAAAAAGATGGTTGAACGTTTAGAAGATGGCGTGTTTGATGTTCTTGAAGAAGTTATCCGTGAACATCCGGTTATGTTAAACCGTGCGCCTACATTGCATAGACTTGGAATTCAAGCCTTTGAACCGGTTCTTGTTGAAGGTAAAGCAATTCGCTTACATCCATTGGTATGTACTGCGTATAACGCCGACTTTGATGGTGACCAGATGGCGGTTCACTTACCTTTGTCTGTAGAAGCGCAAGCTGAGTGTCGATTCTTGTTATTGTCACCGAATAACTTACTTAAACCTTCAGATGGTGGACCCGTAACGGTTCCTTCACAGGATATGGTTTTAGGAACATACTATTTAACCCTTGATAAAGATGGTGAAAAGGGTGAAGGTATGAAATTTAGAAGTGAAAATGAAGCAGTACTTGCATATGAGAACAATGTAGTTACACTTCATGCTAGAGTACAAGTGCTTCGTGAAGCAGAAATCGATGGAGTAAAACAAAAGAAACTCATTGAGACATCTGTTGGTCGTATTATCTTTAACGAAGCTATTCCTCAAGACTTAGGTTTTGTCGATCGCGAAGAACCTGGACATGAGTTTGAATATGAAGTTGATTTCTTAGTTGGAAAAAAACAATTGCAACAAATTTTACACCGTTGTATTGATATTCATGGATCAACACGAACTTCTGAGATTTTAGATGCAATTAAAAAACTTGGATTCAAATATTCAACCAAAGGTGCTTTGACCGTATCTGTATCTGACATGGAAGTACCAGAAACAAAACCGGCAATCATCAAAGAAGCTGAAGATACATTAGAGACAATCATGAAGCAATATAAGCGTGGTATGATGACTGAAGAAGAACGCTATAAAAATGTTGTTGAAACATGGCGTTCAGCCGATGAACGTATTACTCGTCAGCTTCTAGGAAATCTTGACCGATATAACAACATCTTTATGATGGCTGATTCAGGAGCCCGTGGTTCAGAAAGCCAGATCAAGCAGTTGGCTGGTATGCGTGGTTTGATGGCCGATACCCAAGGACATACGATTGAGTTACCGATCAAGTCAAACTTTAGAGAGGGTCTTGACGTTCTCGAGTACTTTATCTCAGCCCATGGAGCGAGAAAAGGACTTGCCGATACGGCACTTCGTACAGCGGACTCAGGATACTTGACCCGTCGTTTGGTTGACGTATCTCAAGACTTAATCATTCGTGAGCAAGATTGTTGTGCAGGTGAAGATGAAGTTGTTGGACAAACAGTCAAAGCGTTCATGGATGGAAAAGAAGTTGTTGAAAGTCTTGAAGAACGTATTACAGGACGTTGGTCTGTTGAGGAAATTGTTCATCCAGAGACTGGAAAAGTCCTTGCAAAAGCAGACACCATGATTAACCCAAGACAAGCACGTAAAATTGTCAAAGCAGGAATCACATCGGTTCGAATTCGAACGGCATTAACGTGTAAGTCGGATGTTGGTGTATGTGCTAAATGTTATGGAGCAGATATGGCTACTGGTTTACCGGTACAAGTTGGTGAATCTGCAGGAATTATTGCAGCACAATCAATCGGAGAGCCAGGAACACAGCTTACAATGCGTACCTTCCATACAGGTGGTATCGCAACAGCTGATGACATCACTCAAGGTCTTCCAAGAATCGAGGAGCTGTTTGAAGCTAGAAAGCCAAAAGGTCTTGCAATTATTGCAGATTTTGCTGGTGTTGTACGTATCAATGAAACGAAGAAAAAACGTGAAGTTGTCTTAACGGACGAGACAGGTGAAAATACAAAAACATACTTGATTCCATATGGATCTCGTATCAAAATTGAAGATAACCAAGTTGTAGAAGCCGGAGATGAACTCACAGAAGGTAGCGTTAACCCGCACGATATCCTAAAAATTAAAGGCCGACGCGCACTACAAGATTATATGTTGCAAGAAGTTCAAAACGTATATCGACTACAGGGTGTTGAAATCAATGATAAACACGTTGAAGTTATTTGCCGTCAGATGCTTAAAAAAATACGGATTGAAGAAAGTGGAGATACTACATTCTTACCAGGTAGCTTAGTGGATAAATTGGAATTTGATAAAGTGAATAAACAATTGGAGCAAGATGGCTTAGAACCAGCTGAAGGAACGCAAGTTCTTCTAGGGATTACAAAAGCATCACTTGCAACGAATTCATTCTTATCTGCTGCGTCATTCCAAGAGACAACAAAAGTATTAACAGAAGCAGCAATCCATGGAAAAGTTGATCCATTGATTGGTCTTAAAGAAAACGTTATCTTAGGTAAACTGATTCCGGCAGGAACAGGAATGAACCTATACCGTAATGTTGATATAGAAAAAAAAGTACCTGTAGAAGAACCAATAAATGAAACAGATGTATTTTTAGATTAAATGTAAGGCACTATTAATATATAAGCAGATGACCATGTAAATGGAAGTGCCGGACACACAAGCATGTAGGACTTACCACCTAAAACCTTGTTTTAGGCAGTAAGTCCTACACACGCCAGTGGCCGGGACACCTATGATTACATGGTCATCTGTTTTTTGATAGAACGGTCATTCCCCTCATCAATAGCGACTATAACGTACATTTTTGTCAATAGATAAAATAAAATTTTACTTGACATATTTATATAGAAGTGGTATTATTCATCAGTGTGCATTTTCAACATGTTTTTCAGCATGTCAATGCACTTATGAAAGGAATGATGAATGTGCACGATACCATGAATGGTCCGCTGGTTGTTGGGACCAAGCAAACGTTGAAAGCCCTTGAAGATCAAGACGTTTTGACACTTTATATTGCTAATGATGCAGATAAAGATATCAAACAACAGGCGATTCAACTTGCAAATTCACGAAAAGTTCCTATTGTATATTATGATACGATGGAAGAACTTGGGAAAGCTTGTAAAATACGAGTTGGAACAGCGACTGCTGCACTAATTAAACAATCATAAACGGAGGTGAAATGGATGCCAACTTTTAACCAGTTAGTTAGAAAAGGTAGAGCTACGTCAGAGAAAAAGTCAAACTCCCCAGCTTTTCAAAAAGGGTTTAACTCTCTAAAAAAGAAGACTACAGATATTTCGGCGCCACAAAAGCGTGGAGTATGTACAGCAGTAAAAACAGCGACACCTAAAAAACCTAACTCAGCGCTTCGAAAGATTGCCAGAGTACGTCTTACAAACGGAATAGAAGTAACAGGATATATTCCGGGAGAAGGTCACAACTTACAAGAACATAGTGTTGTTCTTTTAAGAGGTGGTAGAGTAAAAGACTTACCAGGTACACGATACCACATTGTCAGAGGAACTCTTGACACAGCAGGTGTTGCAGACCGTAAACAATCTCGTTCTAAGTATGGAGCGAAGCGACCAAAGAAATAGAATAAGATTAGTGCCGGTCAATGAATGTCGATTACCTATTGTTAGGATTATATAGATAAAGAATTAACCGTGCGCGAACAGATTCTATCTGAGTACCTAAGATTTAATTCATGTTAAGGAGGGAAGAACCGTGCCACGTAAAGGTCATATTGCGAAAAGAGAAGTTTTAGCAGATCCAATCTACAAGGATAAAGTGGTTACAAAGTTAATCAACAATATCATGTTAGATGGTAAAAGAGGAACAGCTCAAAGAATCGTATACGGTGCTTTTGAAAAAGTAGCGGAAAAAACAGGTAAAGATGCAATTGATGTTTTCTATGAAGCATTAAACAATATCATGCCAGTTCTTGAAGTTAAAGCACGTCGTGTAGGTGGAGCAACATATCAAGTTCCGATTGAAGTACGACCAGACCGAAAGCAAGCTTTAGGTCTAAGATGGTTAGCATTGTATACTCGTAAAAGAGGAGAAAAGACAATGGTAGACCGTTTAGCAGCAGAACTTATCGATGCGTCCAATAATACAGGCGCTTCAGTTAAGAAAAAAGAAGACGTACACAAAATGGCGGATGCCAACAAAGCATTTGCAAGCTACAGATGGTAGGAGTTTTACCATTTATTTAAACTATACACAACAATCCATAACCAGAGGAGGTTATTACTTTGGCAGGAAGAGAATTTGCGTTAAGTGATACCAGAAATATAGGTATCATGGCTCATATTGATGCCGGTAAAACAACTCTAACAGAACGTATTTTATTTTATTCAGGAAAGACGCATAAACTTGGAGAAACACATGAAGGTGGAGCGCAGATGGACTGGATGGAACAAGAGCAGGAAAGAGGTATCACCATTACTTCTGCTGCAACGACATGTTCATGGTTAGATAATCGCGTCAATATTATAGATACACCAGGTCACGTTGACTTCACAGTTGAGGTTGAGCGTTCCTTACGTGTACTTGACAGTGCTGTAGGTGTTTTCTGTGCAAAAGGTGGTGTTGAGCCACAATCAGAAACAGTATGGCGTCAAGCTGATAAGTACAGAGTACCACGTATGGCATTTGTTAACAAAATGGACCGTAGCGGTGCGGATTTCTTCAATGTAGTTGAAATGATGCGCGAACGCCTAGGTGCAAATGCAATACCAGTTCAAGTTCCAATTGGATCCGAAGAAGATTTCAAAGGAATGGTCGACTTATTCAAGATGAAAGCATATGTATACAATGATGACTTAGGAAATGACATCGATGAGTTAGACATTCCAAGTGAACTTGAAGATATTGCTACAGAATATAGAGAAGCTATGGTTGAAGCTATTTGTGATACAGACGAAGATCTTATGATGATGTATCTTGAAGGGGAAGAAATTCCTATGGAAGATTTGAAAAAAGCTATGCGTAAAGCAGTATGCAACGTTCAAATCATCCCAGTTTTTTGTGGTTCAGCTTACAAAAACAGAGGAGTACAAAAACTTCTTGATGCAGTTGTAGAATTTGCGCCATCACCACTTGATGTACCAGCAATCAAAGGTACTTTAGTTGATAGCGAAGAAGAAGTGGAAAGACATTCATCGGATGAAGAACCTTTCTCAGCACTAGCATTCAAAATTATGACAGACCCATTTGTAGGTAAGTTAGCCTTTTTCAGAGTTTATTCTGGAGTAACAAATGCAGGATCTTATGTATATAACTCAACAAAACAAAAGAAAGAACGTTTAGGACGTATACTTCAAATGCATGCGAACAAACGTGAAGAGATTGACAAGGTGTATGCAGGAGATATCGCAGCAGCTGTTGGTCTTAAATTTACAACAACAGGTGATACACTATGTGACGAAAAAGATCAAGTTATCCTTGAGTCCATGGTATTCCCTGAGCCGGTTATCTCGGTTGCAATTGAGCCAAAAACAAAAGCTGGTCAAGAAAAAATGGGTATCGCATTATCTAAGCTTGCAGAAGAAGACCCAACATTCAAGACATATACAGATGAAGAAACTGGACAAACAATCATCTCAGGTATGGGTGAACTTCACCTTGAGATTATCGTTGATCGTTTGTTAAGAGAATTCAAAGTAGAAGCGAATGTTGGAGCGCCTCAAGTTGCATATAAAGAGACGATTACCAAAGAAGTTGAAATCGACAGTAAGTTTGCTCGCCAATCTGGTGGACGTGGACAATATGGTCACTGTAAAGTACGTTTCAGCCCGATGGATGTTAACGGCGATAATAGTTATGAATTTGTTAACTCAATTGTTGGTGGTGCGATTCCTCGTGAATACATTCCTGCAGTTGATAATGGTATTAAAGAAGCAATGCAAGCAGGTGCGTTAGCTGGATACGAAGTTGTTGGTATTAAAGCTGAATGTTATGATGGTTCATATCATGATGTTGACTCCTCGGAGATGGCGTTTAAAATTGCTGGTTCTATGGCGTTTAAAGATGCGATGCGAAAAGGTGATGCACAATTACTTGAACCGATATTCAAAGTTGTTGTAACTGTTCCGGAAGAATACATGGGTGACGTTATTGGTGACATTAACTCACGACGTGGACAAATGGAAGGAATGGAAGCACGAAGTGGCGCTCAAGTTATCAATGCTTATGTACCATTATCTGAAATGTTTGGATATGCAACGGACTTACGTTCAAAATCACAAGGTCGTGGAACATACTCAATGGAATTCCATCATTATGAGCCACTACCAAGAAGTATTCAAGAAAAGGTTATCAGCAAGCAAGGAGAATAATACGAATAAACCCTTGCAAAGTATGATGCTACATACTATAATTTGATTGATGGCTTTTTTGTAAGCATAAGCTACATAAAACGAAAGAATGGGGATAGTACCCCGATAATAAAGGAGGAAATATACAAATGTCTAAAGCTAAATTTGAAAGAAGCAAACCACATGTTAACATTGGTACTATTGGTCACGTTGACCATGGTAAAACAACATTAACAGCGGCAATCACTAGAACATTACATGAAAGATTAGGAACAGGTGAAGCTGTTGCATTTGATAACATTGACAAAGCTCCTGAAGAGAGAGAACGTGGAATCACAATCTCAACATCTCACGTTGAATATGAGTCAAATGCACGTCACTATGCGCACGTTGACTGCCCAGGGCATGCCGACTACGTTAAAAACATGATCACAGGAGCTGCTCAAATGGATGGTTCAATCCTTGTTGTTGCTGCTACTGATGGTGTTATGGCTCAAACTAGAGAGCATATCCTTTTATCTCGTCAGGTTGGAGTACCTTACATCGTAGTATTCATGAACAAATGTGATATGGTAGACGATGAAGAGTTACTTGAATTAGTAGAAATGGAAATTCGTGAGTTATTAAACGAGTATGAATTCCCAGGTGATGACCTTCCAGTTATCCAAGGTTCAGCTCTTAAAGCTCTTGAAGATCCAAGCAGCGAATGGGGAGACAAGATTCTTGAGTTAATGGAAGCTTGTGATGAATTTATTCCAGAACCAATTCGTGATACAGATAAGCCTTTCTTGATGGCTGTTGAGGACGTATTCTCAATTACAGGACGTGGAACAGTTGCAACTGGTAAAGTTGATCGTGGTGTTCTTCATGTTCAAGATGAAGTTGAAATCGTTGGTTTATCAGAAGAAAAACGTAAAGTTGTTTGTACTGGTATCGAGATGTTCCGTAAACTTCTTGACGAAGCTCAAGCTGGTGACAACATCGGTGCATTACTTCGTGGTGTTCAACGTGATGAGATCGAGCGTGGTCAAGTACTTGCTAAACCAGGTACAATCACTCCTCATACAAAGTTCATGGCTCAAGTTTATGTACTTAAAAAAGATGAAGGTGGCCGTCATACACCATTCTTCGCTAACTACAGACCACAATTTTACTTTACAACAACTGACGTAACAGGCGTAATCACTTTACCAGAAGGTGTTGAAATGTGTATGCCTGGTGACAACATCGAAATGAATATCGAATTGATCGCTCCAATCGCTATGGAAAAAGGTCAAAAATTCGCGATTCGTGAAGGTGGACGTACAGTTGGTTCAGGATCTGTTGTTGAGATCATTGAATAATTAAGACGTTTACAAAAGACTATATAAAGTCATATATGACTTTATATAGTCTTTTTTTATACGCATTTCGATTCTTGTTTTTGTAATCTTGAAATGCTATAATAGACTGATGTCGGACATAAAGAAAAAAAGGAGGTATATTATGAAAAATATTCATATTATGCTATGCGGATCAAACGATCAAATATTAAAGCAATCTAAAGGACATGAAAGTTGTGAATTAATTTATGAAAAGGAATATCCAGAAGGGGCGTATTATGTCATTGAAACAAAGGAAAAATATTTAAAAGTTGACATAGATGAACATATCCACCCTTCGATTATCTATATTCCAGATGGTCGTATGGTATATAAAATCCCAGAAGGAGAAAAGTTAACTGCTTATCACCCAGAGGCATTTAAAGGAAGCTACCATCACGTACATATTTTAGCTGTGACAAAACAGGAACTTAAAGAAAGACGTAATATAGCCCTCAATGGCTATGACATCCGAAATGCAAAAGGATACTATCCTCATTCAGATGCCAACGTGATGACAAGAGATGAAGCTGTTTTTGAATCACGTAATGCTATCGATGGATATTTAGATAATAAAGGTCATGGAGCTTTCCCATATCAATCATGGGGTGGAGGATTACGTGATGATCTGGAATTTGAATTATATTTTGGACGAACAGTGGTTGCTGATGAAGTTATCATAACTTTAAGAGCTGACTATGTGGATGATCATGACATTCATTGGGAAAGTGCAGTCATTGAATTTTCAGACAGTGATCGATTACCGATAAAGATGATCAAAACGACTGAACCGCAAAGTTTTAAATTTGAAGCAAAAGAGATCGAATGGATAAAGCTGAACCATTTACAACGTGAAAAATCATCAGCGTTTTCAGCGTTATCACAAATTCAGGTGATGGGAAAAGATATAGTATAAGGAGAGCATATGTTTAAAAATTTGAAATTAATGCGAAAATATCAATCAATTCTTTTGTTATTAGGCATTTTCTTTGTTGTATTTATGTTACTTATAACCAGACAAATTAACGTCGTAGAAAATGAAATAGAAATATTAAATCAAGAAGATGTTCGAGTACAGGAATTAAAAGATATTCAAAAATTGTATCTACATGGAGATAGCTTAGTTTCAGAATATATTTCTTTAGTGATACCAGAGACTATTACAGAGTATGAAACTGTGATTGCGTCGATTAAGACAGATGTAACAGAACTTATGAATAATAGTGAAGATGAAGAAGAAAAGCAAGCCTATGCATCAATACTTGAAAAAACAGATCATCTTACCGTTCTTTTTAATGAAGAGATTATCTATGGTACAGACAGAGGTTTAAAAAGTCGATATGTCATAGGAAAAAATAATTATATTGACACAAATAAAGCAATATTAACAACCTTAGACTTAATTATTGATGAATATAATCAATCAAAAATAACGGCAAACACAAACCTCACAAGTAGCTTACAAACAACACAAGTTGTATTTTTGATATTATTAATTATTGTTGGAGTAGTAAGTTATGTACTTGTATATTTACTAACACGAAATATTAGTAAGCGCTTGAAGCAATTAGTAGAAACCAATAATGAAATTAATAATAAAAATCTTAGGGTTAATCGAGTTTCAGAAGATTGTAAAGATGAGATTGGTCTGTTGGCAGCGTCTTCAAATACGATGGTAGATACACTAAATGAAATCATAAGTGAGATGCACTCCGTTGCAAAAAATCTTGAGCAACAAGGGGAAAATGTAAAAACATCGACCAATGAAGCCAAAAGTGCCAGTGGATATATTCACACCACAATGGATGAGCTTTCATTAGCGATGAATAATCAAGCAGACGTACTCTACCAAATTGTTGAGAATATAAACACGTTGAAAGATGAAATTGTAAGTACGAACAATGAAAGTAGAAAGCTTTCAAAGGCATCCGAAGCTTTAAGTGATTTATCAACAACAGGTAATGAACTCATGGATGATTCGATAATCAGTATGAAAAAAATAGATGAGGTTGTGAATAATGCCGTTAATATGATGAAACAATTAGAAATACATGCAAGCGGTATAACATCACTCACCGATGTGATTAACAATATTTCAGCGCAAACCAATCTGTTATCGCTTAATGCGTCAATTGAAGCAGCTAGAGCCGGTGAAGCAGGAAAAGGCTTTGGTGTTGTCGCAGGGGAGATTGGAACCTTAGCGACTCAAGTGAATAAATCCGCATTAGATATAGAAGAGATTATTAAAAAAGTTCAATTGGAAACTCAAAAAGTTACAGCAGCATTATCAGAAGGTTATAAAGAAGTAGAAAATGGCATGGTGCAAATCAATCAATCAGCAGACACATTTGTACGTATTCATGAAGAAGCTGTACGTGTTGAAAAACGTGCTGTAGCTATTGATAAGAATCTTGATGAAATTGAGACCAATTCAACGAATGTAGCTCAAGCCATTGATCAAATTTCATCTATTGCAGAGGAGACATCTGCAAGTATTGAGCAAACACTTAGTGGTGTCAAAGAACAAGATGAACTATTAGGAAAGATTTTAGATGAGTCGAAAAAGATGCATGCAATTTCAGGAAAATTAAATGATAACATACGTGATTTTCAAATATAAAAAAAATAAAAAAAACCAATAAAATCACTTGCATTATGAGAAAAAGTAGTGTATAATTGCAAATGCTGTGACATGAGAGCGATGAAATAAGAGGTTGCTACGATAAATAAAACGTAGGTTTTCTTATGGAGCGATGTCTAGTTCAAGAAACTGACGACAAGATCACTGTACAAATATCTTAAGAGGATTTAGCTATGTGAATCGGATGATACACGTGGACAGATGTACAGTCACCACTTGTCGTACAACAAGTACGAAAAGGAGGCGGCTTTTTTTATGGCAACACAAAAAATGCGAATCAGCTTAAAGGCATACGATCACCAATTAATTGATCAATCATCACAAAAGATTATTGAAACAGCTAAAAAAACTGGAGCTAAGGTTAGCGGACCAATTCCACTACCTACAAAGAAGGAAGTAGTAACAATTCTTCGAGCTGTACATAAGTACAAAGATTCCAGAGAGCAATTCGAAAGAAGAACTCACAAAAGATTAATCGATATCAACTTGCCAACAGCAAAAACGGTTGACGCGTTAATGCGTTTAGAGTTACCAGCTGGTGTGGATATCAAAGTAGATGTAAAATAATGAACACAGTAAAAATAGACGAAGGTAGCACACCCGTCTAGGATGAATGCAGAACTCTGTATTCCGCTGTAGAAAAATCAGGAGGTGCAAGAATGAATAAAGCAATAATTGCTAAGAAAATCGGTATGACGCAAATATTTGCGGAAGACGGTTCATTAGTGCCTGTAACAGTGCTTCAAGCAGGCCCATGTACAGTAACTCAAGTTAAAACAGTTGAAAATGATGGTTACAGTGCAGTTCAAGTAGGATTTATGGACAAAAAAGAAAAGCACACAACACAACCGGAACAAGGACACTTCAATAAAGCAGGCGTTACATTTAAACGTTTTGTAAAAGAATTCCGTTTAGAAAACTCAGAAGAATATGCTGTAGGACAAGAGATTTCAGCAGATATCTTCGCTGCCGGAGATACAATTGATGTATCTGGTACATCAAAAGGTAAAGGATACCAAGGTGCGATTAAGCGTCACAATCAATCAAGAGGCCCTATGGCTCATGGTTCCAAGTATCATAGATCAGCAGGTTCTATGGGTAATGCATCTTATCCGGGACGTGTATTTAAAGGTAAGAAACTAGCAGGACATATGGGATCTGAAGCGGTTACAATTCAAAACTTGGAAATAGTTAGAGTTGACGCAGATAAAAACCTTATTCTTGTTAAAGGCGCGGTACCAGGCCCTAAAAAATCTATCGTTACATTGAGAGATGCCGTTAAGGCCTAAGCTTTCAGGAAGGAGGAAAACTAATGGCTAAAGTTGCTGTTTATAATATGCAAGGACAACAAGTGGAAGAACTTGAATTAAATGATGCAGTGTTTGGCGTAGATGTCAATAAGAATTTATTACATAGAGCTGTCGTAACACAACTTGCGAACAAGCGTCAAGGGACACAAAGTTCATTGACAAGAGCAGAAGTAAGAGGTGGCGGAGCTAAACCATGGAGACAAAAAGGAACAGGTCGTGCGCGACAAGGTTCAATTCGTTCTCCACAATGGAAAGGCGGCGGTGTTGTATTCGCACCAAAACCACGTGATTACTCAAAGAAAATGAATAAAAAAGAGCGTAGAATTGCATTGAAATCTGCGTTATCTGCAAAAGTAATGGATCAAAAATTTATTGTTGTTGATGAGTTAAAGCTTGATGAAGTTAAGACAAAAAATATGGTTAACGTATTAGAGAATCTTAAAGCTCAAAAAGCCCTTATCGTACTTAACAATGATGAAAAAAATGTAGTTTTATCAGCGAGAAACATTCCTACTGTAAAAACGGCTACAACAAATACAATTAATGTATATGACTTGTTAAAATATGATGTATGTGTTGTGACGAAAGATGCAGTGGCAACAATCGAGGAGGTGTACGCATAATGGCAAACCTTTCTTACTATGACGTGCTGCTTAAACCTGTAATTACAGAAAAAAGTATGGAAGCTATGGGCGAAAAGAAATATACTTTCAAAGTTCATCCAGAAGCGACTAAAGTACAAATACGAGAAGCAGTTGAAAAAATGTTCAAAGGAACAAAAGTATTAAAAGTTAACACTATGAACCAAGGCGGAAAGAAAAAACGTCGTGGAACAACAGTGGGTAAAACAGCTAAAGTTAAAAAAGCAATTGTGACTTTAACAGAAGAGAGCGAAGAAATCGAATTCTTTGATGGAATGTAATCAATCCATCAAGTAAATGACACACACGGTAGTGTGGTAATATATGTAATAGGAAAGGAGTGGCATAATGGGTATCAAAAAGTACAACCCATATACACCTTCCAGAAGACACATGACTTCATCAGATTTTTCCGAGGTAACAAAGAAGAGCCCAGAAAAATCACTTGTAGTAAGTCTTAAAAAGAATTCTGGACGTAATAATCAAGGTAAAATAACAGTAAGACATCGTGGTGGCGGACATAAGATTAAATATAGAATGATCGACTTCAAACGTAACAAAGATGGTATTCCAGCAAAAGTTACAGCAATTGAATACGATCCAAATCGTACAGCTAATATTGCATTAATCGTCTATGCAGATGGTGAAAAACGATATATCTTAGCACCAAACAAATTAGTTGTTGGAGATACATTAATGAGTGGACCAACAGCAGAAGTTCGTATCGGTAATGCGTTACCATTAGCGAATATTCCAGTAGGTTCTCAAATTCATAACATTGAGATGAAACCAGGTAAAGGTGGACAATTAGTTCGTTCAGCAGGAAACGTAGCTCAGTTAATGGCGAAAGAAGGAAAATATGCAACACTTCGTTTACCATCAGGTGAAATGCGAATGGTTCCAATCGATTGTAAAGCGACATTAGGACAAGTTGGTAATATTGATCATGAGCTTATCACTGTTGGTAAAGCAGGTCGTAAGCGTCACATGGGATTCCGTCCAACTGTACGTGGTTCTGTAATGAACCCGAATGACCATCCACATGGTGGTGGTGAAGGTAGAGCTCCAATCGGACGTCCAAGTCCAATGACACCATGGGGTAAACCAGCACTTGGTCTTAAGACTCGTAAGAAGAAAAAACATTCGAACAAATATATTGTAAGAAAACGCGGTGGAAACAAATAGAAGGAGGTTTTCGTAAATGGCACGTTCATTGAAAAAAGGACCTTTCGCTGATGATCACTTACTAAAAAAAGTAAGAGAAGCAAACGAAAGTGGAAATAAACAAGTAATTAAAACTTGGTCAAGACGTTCTACGATCTTCCCTGAAATGGTTGGACATACAATCGCTGTTCATGACGGCAGAAAACATGTTCCGGTATATATTAGTGAAGACATGGTTGGACATAAACTTGGTGAATTCGTTTTAACACGTACCTACAAAGGTCACGGAAAAGACGAAAAGAAAACAAAACGATAAGCGAAAGGAGGCTATAAACAATGGCTAAAGGACATAGAAGTCAGATAAAACGAGAAAGAAATGCGAACAAAGATACAAGACCTAAAGCTAAAGTTTCATTCGCTCGCGTATCACCAACTAAAGCTAAACAAGTTTTAGATACAATCAAAGGTAAAGACGTTGCTACAGCACTTGGAATTTTGGCTTATACTCCAAGAAAAGGTGCTCGTGTAATCGAGAAATTATTAAAATCTGCAATTGCAAACGCAGAAAATAATAACAGTCTTGATCCATCAACGCTTTACGTTGCTGAGTGTTTTGCAAACAAAGGACCAACAATGAAGCGTATTCGACCAAGAGCGCAAGGTCGAGCGTTTAGAATAGAAAAGAAAACTAGTCATATAACAATCATCTTAAATGAAAGATAGGTAAAGGAGGTAAAGCATGGGTCAAAAAGTTAATCCTCACGGTTTACGTGTCGGCGTTATCAAAGACTGGGATTCAAAATGGTACGCTGAGAAGGACTATGCAGATTTCTTAGTTGAAGATTATGAAATAAGAAAATTCTTGAAAAAAAAGCTTTATCAAGCGGGAGTTTCAAGAATTGAAATAGAAAGAGCTTCAGAACGATTGAAGATCGATATTCACACAGCTAAACCAGGTATCGTAATTGGTAAAGGTGGTTCAGCAATTGATGCACTACGTAAAGAAGTGCAAGAAATGACAGCAAGCAAAGTTATCATCAATATTCAAGAAGTAAAACGTCCAGAAAAAGATTCTCAATTAGTTTCTGAAAACGTTGCATTACAACTTGAAAATCGTGTAGCTTTCAGACGTGCTATGAAGCAAGTTATGGGACGTGCATTAAAATCTGGAGCGAAAGGTATCAAAGTGACTTGTTCAGGTCGTTTAGGCGGAGCTGAGATGGCAAGAGTTGAAAGTTACAGTGAAGGTACAATTCCACTTCAAACTTTAAGAGCTGACATTGATTATGGATTTGCAGAAGCAAATACAACATATGGAAAAATCGGTGTTAAAGTTTGGATTTATCATGGTGAAGTTCTTCCAGCAAAAGCTAGTAAAGAAGGGAGAAATGCGTAATGTTAATGCCAAAAAGAGTAAAACGTCGTAAGCAATTCCGTGGTCGTATGAAAGGAAAAGCGTTACGCGGCAATAAATTAGTACTTGGTGAATACGGTTTAGTTGCGACTGAGCCAGTATGGATCAAGTCAAATCAAATAGAAGCAGCTCGTATAGCGATGACTCGTTATATGAAGCGTGGTGGTAAAGTTTGGATCAAAATTTTTCCAGACAAACCTGTAACATCAAAACCTGCTGAGACACGTATGGGTTCCGGTAAAGGATCACCTGAGTACTGGGTAGCTGTAGTTAAACCAGGACGCGTAATGTTCGAAGTTGCTGGGGTACCTGAAGAAGTAGCTCGAGAAGCCCTTAGACTTGCAATGCACAAGTTGCCAGTTAAGTGTAAAATCGTTTCTAGAGCAGATTTAGAAGGCGGTGAACAATAGTGAAATCTACAAAAATATTAGAAGACTTAAGAAATAAATCCGCAGCTGAGCTGCAAGAGGAATTAGTAACGGCAAAGAAAGAATTGTTCAACCTTAGATTTCAAAATGCTACGAATCAACTTGATAATACAAGTCGTATAACAGAGGTTCGTAAAACTATTGCAAGAATTCAAACGGTTATGACTGAACAATTGAAAGCTGCCAAGTAATAATCGCGAAGGGAGGCAATACAATGTCAGAAAGAAATCTTAGAAGAACTCGTGTAGGACGAGTATCTAGTGATAAAATGGACAAAACTATCGTTGTAGAGGTTGTAAACAGTGTAAAACATCCTTTATATGGTAAAGTTATTAAAAGAACTTATAAATTGAAAGCTCATGATGAGAACAACGAATGCCAAATCGGAGATCGTGTAAAGGTTATGGAGACAAAGCCTATCTCTAAAGACAAAAGATGGCGTTTGGTTCAAATCGTAGAGAAAGCTAAGTAGATAGCAGAAGGAGGTTTAAGTATGATTCAACAAGAGTCAAGACTTAAAGTTGCTGATAACACAGGAGCAAAAGAACTTCTTTGTATTCGTGTGTTAGGTGGCTCAACTAGAAGATATGCAGCTATCGGAGATGTCATTGTCGCTTCTGTTAAAGATGCAACACCAGGTGGCGTTGTAAAAAAAGGTGATGTGGTTAAAGCCGTAGTTGTTAGAACAGTAAAAGGTGCACGCCGTAAAGACGGTTCATATATAAAATTCGATCAAAATGCAGCAGTTATTCTTAAAGAAGATATGAGCCCAAGAGGAACGCGTATATTTGGACCGGTTGCTAGAGAATTAAGAGAAAAGAAATACATGAAAATATTATCATTAGCACCAGAAGTACTATAAGGAGGTGTACCCATTGGGAAATACAAAATTAAGAACCGGTGATACAGTTATTGTAAGAGCTGGTAAAGATAAAGGTAAAGAAGGTAAAATTGTTGATGTTGATCGTAAGAACAACAAAGTGTTAGTGCAAGGTGTCAACAAAGTAACAAAACATGCGAAGCCTAGCGCAGCGAATCAACAAGGTGGAATTATGCACCAAGAAGCATTTATTGATGCATCAAATGTTATGTATGTACACAAAGGTAAACCTACAAAACTTGGCATCAAAGTTGAACAAGAAGAGCGTAACGGAAAGACTAAAAACGTTCGTAAACGTGTAGCAAAGACAACTGGCGAAGTTATTGATAAATAATTTAATCGAAAGGAGGTTACCTAAGTGAGTAGACTTATTGAAACTTATAATGATGAAATCAAAGATGCAATGATGAAAAAATTTGAATATAAAAGTATCATGGAAGTGCCAAAGATCGAAAAAATCGTTATTAACATGGGTGTTGGAGAAGCTAAGGAAAATGCAAAGATTCTTGACAACGCAGTGGGAGATTTAACAAAGATCGCAGGTCAAAAACCATTGATCACAAAAGCTAAGAAATCTGTAGCTGTCTTCAAAGTACGTGAAGGAATGAATATTGGATGTAAAGTAACATTACGCGGTAAGCGTATGTATGAATTCTTAGATCGATTGGTAAATCTTGCGTTACCTCGTGTACGTGACTTTAGAGGTGTAAATCCAAACGCTTTTGACGGTAGAGGTAATTATGCTTTAGGACTTAAAGAACAAATCATTTTCCCAGAAATCGAGTATGATAAAATTGATAAAATTCGAGGAATGGACGTCATTTTTGTAACAACTGCAAATACTGACGAGGAAGCACGTGAATTGTTAACTTTATTCGGAATGCCGTTTAGAAAGTAATAAGGAGGAGCTAGCATGGCAAAAACATCCATGAAAGTAAAGCAACAACGTAAACCTAAGTTCTCTTCAAGAGCTTATACACGTTGTAGAATATGTGGACGTCCACATTCAGTTTTGAAAAAATACGGAATTTGTAGAGTATGTTTCCGTGAATTAGCATATAAAGGACAAATCCCTGGCGTAAGAAAAGCTAGTTGGTAAATTTTAGGAAGGAGGAAACAAACTATGGCAATGAGTGATCCAATCGCAGATATGCTTACAAGAATCAGAAATGGTAATGTAGCTAAGCATGATTTTATAGAAGTGCCAAACTCAAAAATGAAACTTGCTATTGCAGACATTTTGGCAAAAGAAGGATATATCAAAGGATATAAAGAAGTAAAAGCTGGAGAATTCGTAAACCTTCGTGTTGAACTTAAATATGGAGAGACTAAAAATGACAAAGTCATTTCAGGAATCAAACGAATTTCTAAGCCAGGTTTACGTGTATATGCAAATAGAGAAGAGCTTCCTAAAGTATTAGGTGGTCTTGGAACAGCTATTATTTCAACAAATAAAGGTGTTATTACAGATAAAGAAGCACGTGAACTTAATGTTGGTGGCGAAGTAATCGCCTTTGTATGGTAGATTAAGGTGAAAAGATTCATAGAGAATGATAACGTCATTCAAAAATGAATCATAATATAACCGATAGGAGGAAAACAAATGTCAAGAATCGGAAGACAACCTGTTGAAATTCCAGCAGGTGTTGAAGTTAAAGTAGCAGATGGTAATGTGATTACCGTAAAAGGTCCAAAAGGAACTCTTGAAAGAACACTAGTACCTGAAATGAAAGTTGAAGTTAACGGTGCAGAAGTTGTTGTTACACGACCTAACGATCTTAAGAAAATGAAATCTTTACATGGCTTAACACGAACTTTGGTATATAATATGATTGTTGGTGTAACATCCGGTTATGAAAAGAAATTAGAAATCAATGGTGTTGGTTACAGAGCTGCAAAACAAGGTAACAAGCTTGTGTTATCATTAGGATACTCACATCCAGTTGAGATGGAAGACCCAGAAGGTATTGAATCAGTTGTAGAAGGCCAAAACGTGATTATCGTTAAAGGTATGAGCAAAGAAGATGTTGGTCAATATGCAGCCGAAATCAGATTCAAGAGACCACCAGAGCCTTATAAAGGTAAAGGTGTTAAGTATGCTGATGAAGTTATCCGTCGTAAAGAAGGAAAAACTGGTAAATAATAGAAAAGGGGTGAATCCACAATGATAAAAAAAGTGTCAAGAACAAGCGTACGTGTTAAAAAGCACAAAAAACTACGTAATAAGTTTTCTGGAACAGCTGAAAGACCACGCTTATCTGTATATAGAAGTAACAATCACATATATGCACAAATTATTGATGATACAAAAGGTCATACACTTGTTAGTGCATCCTCAAAGAATCTTGGTCTTGAAAAAACAAATGACGTAGCAGCTGCCGTTTCTGTTGGTGAAGCAATTGCTAAAAAAGCTCTTGAGGCAAACATTGAAGCAGTTGTATTCGATCGTGGCGGTTACATATATCATGGTAAAATCAAATCATTAGCTGATGCTGCAAGAGAAGCAGGATTAAAATTCTAAAGGAGGCAAAACTATGCGAAAGAATTTAATAGATGCCAGCAATTTAGACCTAGAAGAAACAGTTGTTACCATCCGACGTGTAACAAAAGTTGTAAAAGGTGGACGTAACTTCAGATTTGCAGCTTTAGTCGTTGTTGGTGATAAGAATGGTCATGTAGGCGCTGGTGTAGGAAAAGCAACTGAGATTCCTGAAGCGATTCGTAAAGGAATCCAAGATGCGAAGAAAAAATTAATCGAAGTTCCATTAGATGAGAATGCAAGTATTCCTCATGACTGGTTAGGAAAATTCGGAAGTGCTAACGTATTACTTAAGAGAGCTCCAGAAGGTACAGGAGTTATCGCGGGTGGTCCAGTGCGTGCCGTATTAGAACTTGCCGGTGTAAGAAATATTCGTACAAAATCTTTGGGATCAAATAACAAGAACAATGTTGTGACAGCAACAATTAAAGGTTTGTCAGAATTAAAGACTCCTGAGAAGGTAAGTCAATTAAGAGGCAAAACCGTTAGTGAAATTTTAGGTTAGGAGGAAGCAATAATGGCAGAATTAAAGATTACTTTAGTAAAATCAACCATTGGTGCCAAACCTAAGCATAGATTAACAGCTGAAGCTTTAGGCTTAACTAAGCTTCATAAAACGGTTGTTCAAAAAGACAATGATGCTATAAGAGGAATGGTTAATCAAATCAGTCACTTAGTAAAAGTAGAAGAAGCATAAACTTTCTCAAGGAGGTGTAAGACACATGAATTTATCAGAATTAAAGCCTGCAGAAGGATCAACAGGAAAAAAATTCAGAAAAGGTAGAGGTCATGGTTCAGGGAACGGTAAAACTTCCGGTCGTGGACAAGGCGGACAAAAGTCTCGTTCAGGCGGCGGAGTAAGACCGGGCTTTGAAGGTGGACAAATGCCTTTATATAGACGTTTACCAAAGCGTGGATTTACTAACAGAAATAGTAAAGAAATCGTGGGTATTAATGTAGACGCTCTAAATAGATTTGAAGCTGGAACAGTTGTTGATATAGAAACAATGGTAACAAATGGCTTAGTTAGTAATCCAAAGGACGGCGTAAAAATCTTAGGTAATGGCGATATAACAATAAAACTTACTGTTAAAGCAAATGCTTTCAGTAAAACTGCTATTGAGAAGATTGAAGCTGCTGGCGGGAAAGCCGAGGTGATTTAGGTGTTTGGAACACTTAGGGATGCGTTTAAGGTTGAGGATTTAAGAAAAAGACTTATTTTCACATTATTAATGTTGGTGGTTATTCGAATTGGTGCTTCTGTACCAATTCCAGGAATCAACAATGCATATTTAAAAGAAGTTTTTGCTGCAAATAATCTTGACTTAGTTGGTATGCTTGATGCCTTTTCAGGTGGAGCTTTTCAAAACATGACCTTGTTTGCTCTAGGTATTATTCCATACATCAACTCATCGATCATCATGAACCTTTTAACTATTGCAATTCCTGCATTAGAGGAAATGCAAAAAGAAGGAGAAGATGGTCGTAAAAAAATTGCAAAGATTACGCGATATGGAACAATCCTATTTGCAGTAATCCAAGCAACAGCTATCTCAATTAGTTTGCAAAATATTTTCTACACATATAATGCTTTTTCAGTTATTGTTGCTGTAATCGCTATGACTGCAGGAACAGCGTTCCTAATGTGGATTGGGGAAAGAATTACAGAAAATGGTATTGGGAATGGTATTTCATTAATTATCGCAATTAACATTTTATCAAGACTACCCAGTGGCGTACGTCTGATTTTTGATCAAGTTCGATCAGGAAGCTATTTAAATGTAATTGCAATTTTACTTGTTTTCTTATTGATGATTGTTGTTGTCATCTTAATACAATTAGGAGAACGACGTATCAATGTACAATATGCAAAACGTGTACAAGGAAGAAAAGTATATGGCGGACAAGCAACACATATTCCGCTTAAAGTAAATATGGCAGGAGTTATTCCTGTAATCTTTGCTTCATCATTACTACAATTTCCAAGTATTATAACAAACTTTTTTGTTACAAACCCTACAGGTTGGTGGGGAACTGTACTTAATTGGATTAATTATTATAGCATAAAGACTAATTACGGTGTTGGTGCGTTAATATATTTTATTTTAATTATACTGTTTGCATACTTCTATACAGCGATTATTTTCAATCCGTTTGAAGTAGCAAATAATTTGAAGAAAAATGGTGGCTTTGTACTAGGAATCAGACCGGGTCGCCCTACAGTGGACTATTTGACTACAATACTTAACAGAATGGTATTTATCGGAGGAACAATTTTAGGTTTAATCGCTTTAACGCCAATTATTCTATCATTTATTATAGATGTTCAGATAAACTTTGGTGGTACTTCATTAATCATCGTTGTTGGTGTAATTATTGAAACTATGAAGCAAATTGAATCACAGTTAGTTATGCGTCATTACAAAGGATTTTTGAACTCTTAAAATGTCATTACAATTCAAGTCAGTGATTAAGTGTCAAAGGAGACTTTGACACTTGATCGGGTTTGAAGTGTATAAGTAAGGAGGCCATAAAATGAAACTGATTTTGTTGGGAGCACCGGGAGCAGGAAAAGGTACACAAGCAAAGATGTTGGCTAAGAAGTATGAGATTCCTCATATTTCAACAGGTGATATCTTTAGAGCAAACATAAAAAATGAAACAGAGCTCGGTAAAAAAGCAAAAGGCTATATGGATCAAGGATTACTTGTTCCGGACGAACTTGTTGTAGCCCTTGTAGCAGACCGATTGCAAGAAGATGATGCTCAAAAAGGATTTATATTGGATGGATTTCCAAGAACAATTCCACAAGCTGAGCATTTAGATAAGACCCTAGATGAAATGGGGACAAAGATCGATCAAGTTATTGATGTTGATTGTCCAGACGAAAATATCGTTAAGCGATTATCTGGACGACGTGCATGTATTAAATGTGGGGCAACCTACCATACAGAACATCTTAAACCAGAAGTTGAAGGCATATGTGATGTATGTGGAAGTGAATTAGTATTGCGTGATGATGATAAACCAGAGACCGTTTTACGACGACTTGAAATTTATCATGAGCAAACGCAACCGTTAATTGATTACTATGAAGCCAAAGGTGTTTTAGTATCTGTTGATGGAAAGCTTCCTATTGAAGAAACTTTTGAGATCATTGTCAAAATCTTAGGAGAACGATAATGGCAATAAATATTCGAAGCAACACGGAAATTGAAAAATTACGTGCAGCAGGAGCAGTTGTTGCCCAAACACATAAACTACTAGAGCAACATATCAAACCGGGGATTACAACACAAGAGCTTGATGAAATTGCTGAAAAGTTTATTTTGAGTAAAGGAGCAACTCCTTCATTTAAAGGTTACGGAGGATTTCCCGGAACAATTTGCGCTTCAATTAATGACGAAGTTGTCCATGGAATTCCTAGTCGTTCACGAATACTTAAAGACGGCGATATTATTAGCTTAGACATTGGTGCTTATTTGAACGGATATCATGGTGATGCTGCGCGTACACATGCAGTGGGCCAGGTTGATGACGAAGCACTCCGATTAATTCAAATCACAAAAGAAAGCTTTTTTGAAGGTGTAAAATATGCCAAGCCAGGAAATCACTTACATGAGATTTCAGCGGCAATTCAAAAATATGTTGAAAAAAACGGCTTTTCTGTGGTAAGAGATTTGGTTGGTCACGGTGTAGGTACTGAGTTACATGAAGAACCTCAGATTCCGAACTATAAACCAATTGGTCGTGGGCCTAAATTACAAGTCGGTATGGTACTAGCGATTGAACCGATGGTGAATTTAGGTGATTATGCTGTTCGAGTACTTGATGATGAATGGACTGTCGTAACACGTGACGGCTCATTATCAGCTCATTATGAACATACAATAGTGATAACTGACAACGGTCACGAATTACTGACGGACTGTTAGGCAGGTGAGAATGTGTGTGATATAAAGAAAGGTCAAATCGTATATTCGAAGGCCGGACGAGATAAAGGAAAATGCTTTGTTATTCTTGAACATGATCATCCATTTGTTTACTTAGTCGATGGAAAAAGTAGACGTTTGGAAAATCCAAAAAAGAAAAAAGAGCTTCATATACAGATTACTCACTATGTTGATATGACCATTAATGAGTTACTTGAAAACGGAAAACGAATTACCAATGCGGAAATTCGAAAAAGTATAGATCAATTCATCCACATGGATGACCAAGAATTTTAGGAGGCACGTATGTCAAAGAAAGACGTAATAGAAGTTGAAGGAAAAGTTGTTGAAAAATTGCCAAATGCTATGTTCCAAGTTGAACTAGAAAACGGACATCAAATCTTAGCCCATATTAGTGGTAAGCTAAGAATGCACTATATACGTATACTACCAGGTGATAAAGTGACAGTTGAAATGTCACCATACGATTTAACAAAAGGTCGTATCATTTGGAGAGATAAATAAAACAACGATTAACATAAAGCAGGATTCCAAGAAAGGAGCGAACGAGATGAAGGTAAGAGCATCTGTAAAACCAATTTGTGAAAAATGCCAAGTCATCAAAAGAAATGGTCAAGTTCGTATCATCTGTGAGAACAAAAAACATAAGCAACGTCAAGGTTAATAGATATTTTAAAAAAAGTGCTTGAAACCAAAGAGCAAATAGATTATAATATCTATTTGTGATGTTGTAGTTAGAATTACAGTCATGATTCACGTGGGTAAGTTGTAACTGGCTTCTTGCTCATTCAGACTGTATTCCTATATATTGAATCGGACCATAATAACCTCAATAGAGTTGCTGAGCGTTCGTGGTCGGATGTGTTGATTGAATGGAAGTTTATTCGAGTTTCACCGCCTTAGATAAACAGAAGTGATTTCAATACGAAAAACAGACTTATACACAACGATAATGAAAATGAAATATATGAACGAATCGATATGGAGGTGCAAAAGTACATGGCACGTATTGCTGGTGTAGATTTACCAAGAGAGAAACGTGTTGAGATTGGTCTTACTTATATTTATGGTATAGGACGTCCAAGTTCACTACGTATTTTAAAAGAAGCCGGAATCAATCCGGATACAAGAATTAGAGATTTGACGGATGATGAAGTAGCTAAAATCCGTGAAGTCATTGATGCAACACAACAAGTAGAAGGTGATTTACGACGTGAAATCGCTTTAAATATCAAGCGTTTGATGGAAATCGGATGTTATAGAGGTATTCGTCATCGTCGCGGACTTCCTGTAAGAGGTCAAAAAACGAAGACAAATGCTAGAACACGCAAAGGTCCTCGTAGAACTGTTGCGAACAAGAAGAAATAGGTGTAAGGAGGTTTGACCAATGGCAAAAGTAGCCAAAAGAAGCGGTAAACGACGCGTTAAAAAGCATGTTGAACGTGGGCAAGCTCATATTCAATCAACGTTTAATAATACAATTGTTACATTAACTGATACCGAAGGTAATGCATTATCATGGGCTAGTGCAGGTGGACTTGGATTTAGAGGGTCTCGTAAATCAACTCCTTATGCAGCTCAAATGGCAGCAGACACAGCAGCTAAAGCAGCTATGATTCATGGATTAAAAACTGTTGATGTAATGGTTAAAGGTCCAGGTTCAGGTCGTGAAGCTGCAATTAGAGCATTACAAGCAGCTGGTTTGGATGTTACTAGTATTAAGGATGTTACTCCGGTTCCACATAACGGATGTCGTCCACCAAAACGAAGAAGAGTCTAATCAGTAGGAGGTGTTAGAATAAATGGCAAGATATAGAGGTGCAGTATGTAGACTTTGCCGTCGAGAAGGGGATAAATTATTCCTTAAAGGCGAAAGATGCTACACAGGAAAATGTGCAATGGATCGTCGTCCATTTGCTCCAGGGCAACATGGAAGAAGAAGAAGTAAAGTATCTGAGTACGGACTACAGTTACGTGAAAAGCAAAAGGCAAAACGTATTTATGGTGTGTTAGAAACTCAATTCTATAACTACTATCTTGAAGCAGAGCGTCGTAACGGTATTGCCGGTGATAACTTACTTATCATTCTTGAGACAAGACTTGATAACGTAGTATATCGTGCAGGACTTGGACGTTCAAGAACAGAGGCTCGTCAAGTTGTACGACACAATCATATATTAGTTAATGGTAAAAAAGTAAACATTCCATCATACTTAGTTAAAGCTGGTGATGTGATTACTTTAAAAGAAAAATCCCTTAACCTTCAAAGATTTAAGGATATTATCGAAACAACAGGTTCAAGAACAGCTCCTGAATGGATGGAAGCAGATCTTGAGAATCGTTCAATCAAAATTAACGATGTTCCAACACGTGAAACAATTGACGTACCTGTTAATGAAACACTTATCGTCGAGTTATACTCTAAATAATAAGTGAACCCAAAAATCAAAGGAGGGTCCTATAAGGTGTTTGATTTTGAAAAACCAAGAATTGATATTGCTGAGATATCAGAAGATAATCGATATGGACGTTTTGTCATAGAACCTCTTGAGAGAGGCTATGGTACGACTTTAGGAAATTCGCTCAGAAGAATTATGTTGTCCTCATTACCTGGTGCTGCTGTAAGTAGTGTTAAAATTGAAGGCGTTTTGCATGAGTTTAGTACGATTCCAGGCGTTAAAGAAGACGTTACTGAAGTTATCTTAAACATTAAACATTTAGCGATTCAAAACAACAGTGACGGTAATGAACCGAAAGTGGCGTATATTGAATTTGAAGGCGAAGGTGTTGTTACCGGAGCTGATATACAAGCAGATCCTGATATTGTAATCGTGAATAAAGATTTACCGATAGCAACCTTAAGTGGGGGCCCTGACAGTAAATTATTCATGGAACTTACGATTACAAAAGGTAGAGGATATGTTGGTGCTGATAAAAATAAAACAGAAGATCAACCTATTGGTGTAATACCTGTAGACTCTATCTTTACACCTGTTGAACGTGTTAATCTAATTGTTGAGAATACACGTGTCGGACAAATCACTGACTACGATAAGTTAACATTAGAAGTATGGACGAACGGCTCTTTATCACCGGATGAAGCAGTTTCTTTGGCAGCGAAGGTTCTTAATGAACACTTGAACTTGTTCATTGATTTATCTGAAAATGCAAAGAATGCAGAAGTTATGGTTGAAAAAGAAGACGATGAAAAAGAAAAAGTTCTTGAAATGAGTATAGATGAATTGGAACTTTCAGTACGATCATATAACTGCTTAAAGCGAGCAGGTATCAATACAGTTGAAGAATTGACTAATCGTACATCAGAAGATATGATGAAAGTTCGAAATTTAGGTCGTAAATCATTAGAAGAAGTTTTACAAAAATTGAATGAGTTAGGTTTACAATTAAAACCTAACGATGAATGAAATTACAGGTAAAGGAGGTCTATAGATGGCTGGATACAGAAAGCTTGGAAGAACTTCATCTCAAAGAAAAGCATTGCTTCGTAACCAAGTAACGAATTTAATCTACAATGGTAAGATTAAAACAACGGATGCAAAAGCAAAAGAAGTTCGTAAAATTGCAGAAAAGCTTATTACATTAGCGATTAAAGAAAAAGACAATTATACAGAAGTTACAGTAACACAAAAAGTTCCAAAGAAAACGGCGGACGGAAAACGTGTTAAAGAGGTAGTTGACGGTAAAAAAGTAACTCAATTTGAAGAGATTGAGAAAACAATTAAGAAGGATAATGCTTCAAGATTGAATGCTCGTCGTACAATGCTTAGCATACTCTACCCTGTAACAGAAGTTCCTGAAACAAATGCAGGACGTAAGAAAAATACTAAAGAAGTGAGTCTTGTTGACAAATTGTTCGACGACATCGCTCCTAAGTACACAGATCGTAACGGTGGATACACACGTATCATCAAGATCGGTCCTCGTAAAGGCGACGCAGCTGAAGAAGTTATTCTTGAGTTGGTATAAATAAGCTTACAAAAAGCTGCTTGTGAATACAAGTGGCTTTTTTGTTGCATTTTTTGTTTTTTATGTGTATAGTAAGAGTGATATTTTACGAAAGATTGGGTGAACTTATGTTTATTAAATCAAAACAAGTCAGTTATGATTATAACGTCCATAACGATGTGGGCGATATAGAAACTACATATAGAGCTTTGTCTTCCATTGATTTGGAAATCAAAAAAGGAGATTTTATTGTTATTTTGGGACACAATGGTTCTGGAAAATCGACTTTTGCAAAGCATTTGAATGCATTATTATTACCAACAGAGGGAACACTATATGTGAACGACATTGATACCACTGATGCCGAGCGTATTTGGGAACTTAGAAAAAGTGCAGGGATGGTCTTTCAAAACCCTGATAACCAAATGATTGCCACCATTGTTGAGGAAGAAGTCGCTTTTGGTCCGGAAAATTTAGGGGTTGCCTCAGAGGAAATAGTTTTTCGAGTAGATCAGGCATTGAGCACCGTTGATATGAAAGAATATGCTATGCATTCACCGAATAAGCTATCAGGAGGACAAAAGCAGCGTATTGCTATTGCAGGCGTTGTTGCGATGCATCCAGAGTGCATTATCTTAGACGAGCCTACAGCAATGTTGGACCCTTCAGGACGAAAAGAAGTGGTGGATACGATCAAGTATCTGAACCAATCTGAAAATATGACCATTATTTTAATTACCCATTATATGGAAGAGGCTATTGATGCAGACTATATCTATGTCATGGAAGAAGGAAAAATAGCGTGTCAAGGCAAACCTAAGGAGATTTTTTCAGATGTAGAAGCAATGAAGAAAATGCACTTAGATGTGCCACAAACAGTTGAACTTGCATATATGCTGCAACAAGAAGGGGTGGAGATTCCCTTAGATATATTAAATGTAGAGGAGATGGTGGAAACGTTATGGCAATTGAAATCAAAGAATTAAGTTACATCTACTCTCAAGGGACCCCTTATGAAAAGCATGCTCTAAATGGCGTTAATTTAACCATAGAACAAGGAGAGTTTATTGGACTTATCGGACATACAGGCTCAGGTAAATCGACGCTTATACAGCATTTAAACGCTTTGCTCAAGCCAACGTCAGGAAGCGTTGTGATTGATGGCCTTTCACTTTTTGAGGAAAAAACATCTAAAAAAGCAATTCGACAACAGGTTGGGCTGGTATTTCAGTATCCGGAGCATCAATTATTTGAATTGACGGTGTATAAGGATGTAGCCTTTGGACCTAAGAATATGGGACTTGAAGATGATGAGATTCACGAAAGAGTTATAGAAGCACTCAAAAAAGTAGGACTTGAAGAAGAAATTTATGAAAAATCACCTTTTGAATTATCGGGTGGACAAAAACGCCGTGTAGCTATTGCAGGAGTATTAGCTATGAAACCGCACATATTGATTCTAGACGAGCCAACAGCCGGTCTTGATCCTTATGGACGAGATGAGATCCTTAATGAGATTAAACGTATGCATTTACAAGAAAACATGACCATTATTCTTGTATCCCACAGCATGGAAGATATAGCGAATTATGTTGAACGTATTATTGTTATGGATGGGGGCAGCGTCATCTTACAAGGCGATAAATATACGGTGTTTAAAGAAGTTGAGTTACTTGAACGTATAGGTCTTGGGGTTCCGCAAGTCGCAAAGATATGCAATGAGTTAGCAAAGAAAGGGTTTGTATTTGACCAGACAATAACGACACTAGATGAGGCGGTTAAAGCACTCAAACCTCAGCTAGTCAAGAAACAATAGGTGAAGATATGATAAGAGATATAACAATAGGACAATATTATCCCATAGAATCAAAAATTCATACATTAGACCCAAGAACCAAACTTGCAATGACCTTTGGATTTATTATTTCCTTATTTTTTGGAACGAATTTACTCATCTATTTAATTGCGGCAACAGCCCTTGCAATTGTGATAAAAGTAAGTAAAGTTCCCTTTAAGTATATGGTTAAAGGGTTAAAATCCATTATGATTTTAATTGTGTTTACGGTTATTATCAATATTTTTATGACCCAAGGCGATCCGATTTTTACATGGCGCTTTTTAACGATAACACGCGAAGGACTAGTGTTGGCTTTTTCTATGGCAGTACGTTTGATTTTGCTGATTATCGGGTCATCAATTTTGACATTGACAACATCCCCTATTGATTTGACAGATGCAATTGAGCGGCTTTTAAAGCCGTTTGAACGTATTCGGGTTCCGGCCCATGAGATTGCCATGATGATGACCATTGCACTACGTTTTATACCAATCTTACTTGAAGAGACTGATAAAATTATGAAAGCGCAAATGGCAAGAGGTGCGGACTTTGAAACAGGAGGACTAATAAAAAAAGCAAAAAGCTTGGTTCCCCTGTTAGTTCCGTTGTTTATCTCGGCTTTTCGACGCGCAGATGAACTTGCATTAGCCATGGAAGCAAGATGTTATCGAGGTGGCAAAGGACGTACACGTATGAAATCCTTAGCATATCAGCGACAAGATGCGATTATGTATGGCTTGATTATTGGATATTTGCTAATGATGGTTGGAATAGGGATTGTTTTATGAGTGAGCAAAAGTATTACAAATTAACCATAGCTTATGAAGGAACAAATTACTGTGGATGGCAGTTGCAAAAAAACAGTGTATCGATCCACGAAGTCTTAATGAAAGCAGGTCGAGCATTTTTACCCGATGATTTTTCTATTACAGGAGGAAGCCGGACGGACTCAGGTGTTCATGCATTGGGATATGTAGCTTTGCTAAAGACGACCTATGATAAGCAAGCATATAGAATTTGCCGTGCATTTAATGCATACTTACCCAAAGATGTTGTTGTCTATGAAAGCCAAGAAGTAGCAAAAGATTTTCATCCAAGATATAGCGCCAAAGGAAAACACTATCGCTATACGATATATAATGATGAATATGCACTTCCTCAATATATGCATTACGCATATTACTATCATGCCAGAGAACTTGATGCGCAGAAAATGCAAGAAGCGGCCCAATGGCTTGTTGGTAGACACGATTTTATGGCGTACAGTTCAAAAAAAACCTCTGTCGAAGATACTGTGCGCACATTATATGAATGTTGCGTCACGCGAGAACATAAATATATTCATATCGATGTCAAAGGCGATGGTTTCTTGTATAACATGGTAAGAATTATTGCTGGCATGCTTATTGAAGTGGGACGAGGCAAAATAGAACCGAGAGCAATCAAAAAAATATTGGAAGAAAAAGATAGGATGAAGGCAACAAAAACAGCGCCTGCCAATGGGTTGACGCTTATGGAAATATACTATAGTTAGGAGAGTAAAGACATGCATAAGAGGCTAATAATTTTTGTGATATTATGTTTAAGTTTTTTTAATGTTGCTTTGCAAGCGCAGAGTGAATATCAAGAGCCAACTTTATATAAAGGGGAAATTATTGAAATAATATCCGAGGAAGACAGCAGTATTCAGACATCAGGCGGAGAATATTATCGACGGACCCAATTATTAAAGGTTGAGTTATTAGATAAAGAAAAAAAGGGTGAAATTATCGAGATTAAGAATAATATCGATGAAATTATGGCCTATACTCTCGAGGTAGAAGAAGGCGATGATATCTATGTGTTTTTTGAATATGACGAAGAAGGCAATGAATTGGCAGCGCATATTCATGAATTTCGCCGCGATAAGGATATCTATGTATTAGCAGGAGTTTTTGTTGTACTAATGATTATTGTTGGTGGCATAAAAGGTATAAAAAGTTTGATTACACTAGGGTTAACAGTTGTAGGTATATATTATCTACTCAATGGTATTGTATCCGGAGGAAACCCTATTTTCCTCTCGATTGTTGTTAGCTTGGTTTTAACTATAATGACAATGTTTTTAGTAGCAGGATTTAATTTGAAAGCTATATCCGCCATTATCGGGACCATAGGTGGTGTTATTATCGCCGGACTTATTGCACTATTAGTAAGTAATACTTCGAATTTGACAGGTCTTGGGACACAAGAAGCTCAAATGCTTGTGTATAGTGATCATCCGGTGGCCTTTAATATTCATGGGATTCTCTTTGCCAGTATTTTGCTAGGAACCCTTGGGGCGGTCATGGATGTCTGTATGTCGATTGCCTCAGCCATCAACGAGGTGACTGAAGCCAATCCTTTGATGAGCGCCATGGATTTGTTTAAATCTGGAATGAATATTGGACGGGATGTCATGGGAACGATGGTAAATACCTTGATCTTAGCCTATGTTGGAACGTCGGTCTTTTTGATTTTGATTTTTATGGTCAATGATATTAGCTATGTAGATATCATTAATATGGACTTAGTAGCCACTGAAGTTGTGCGAGCTGTTTCGGGAACAATTGGATTAATCTGTGCTATTCCGCTAACCGCTTTTGTTTCATCAACCTTGGAAAAAAAGGTGTTAAATTAGAAAAAAACATTTGACACACACGGATAGATGTACTATAATATGGAAGCGTGAGTTTACTAATAAAATCCAAAGCCCCGGATTTTATAACATAGATTCTATAGTTTGATAATTTAAGGAGGAAATTCCATGAAAACATTCATGCCAAATGCTGAAACAGTTGAAAGAAAATGGTATGTTGTCGACGCTGAAGGCCAAACTCTTGGACGTTTAGCTTCAGAAATAGCAAAAGTATTAACGGGTAAAAACAAACCGATTTATACACCACACGTGGACACAGGCGATTTCGTAATCGTAATTAATGCAGATAAAGTAGTACTTACTGGTAAAAAACTTGATCAAAAACTTTACAGATGGCATACAGGACATCCAGGTGGTCTTCGTGAAGTGAAGTATCGCGACATGATGAACAAAAAACCTGAAGAAGTTGTTATGCACGCTGTAAAAGGAATGTTACCTAAAAATACACTTGGACGTAAGATGTTAACAAAATTACGTGTATACAAAGGTACAGACCACAAACATGAAGCTCAAAAACCAGAAGTTCTTACATTCAATAATTAATTAGGATTCGGAAGGAGGAAAAATCGTGGCACAAGTTAAATATTATGGTACAGGCCGTAGAAAAAGTAGTGTAGCTAGAGTATATTTAGTACCTGGAAATGGTAATATTACAGTAAATAAAAGAGACCTTGATGAATTTTTCGGTCTTGAAACATTAAAAGTAATCGTAAAACAACCACTTGTACTTACAGATACATTATCAAAATTTGATGTATTAGTTACAGTTAAAGGTGGCGGATATACAGGTCAAGCAGGCGCAATCCGACACGGTATTGCAAGAGCTTTACTTGAAGCAGATATTGAATTACGTCCAGCCCTTAAAAAAGCAGGGTACTTAACACGTGACCCTCGTATGAAAGAACGTAAAAAATACGGACTTAAAGGCGCGCGTCGTGCACCTCAGTTCTCAAAAAGATAATCAGTTTTTTACGCATACTTTGTTTAATCAAAGCCTTGAAATATTTATTTCAAGGCTTTTTTTGCGTACGCTGTTTGAAGTGATGTGGATTTTGTGATATTCTTTTAAAGGACCTAGCCTGTTTTTTATAGGTCAATAGTCCTAAAAAAATAGGAAAAGAATAAGCAAATTATACAAAAACATCTTAAAGAGGGTTTAATAAGTGAAGTCTGGTTGAATGCTGGATTAAGTCAAGGTATAATAGAGCTAATATAATAAATTGGGGTGGTGCAATGAGAGAGGACCAAAATGAGCAGCAACAGGACAAGAATCGTCTAGACATTACAGAGGATATGGAGAATAAAACTATGCGAAAAGGTAAAGAAAAAAGAAACAAATTAAAAAGGGCAAGTAAAAAAAATCTTAGTTTTCCTAAAGTAAAAAATCGTTTTAAATCTAAGAAAAAATCCGTAGAACAAACAACATCAAAGAGTATCAACACAAAGCGTAAGCATAATGAGGTGATTTCATTAAAGCTGAAGTTAATCTTATCCCATGTGCTCATTGCTGTGTTGCCGATGATTCTTATTGCTGTGCTTTTATATAATACAGGAAAGGGGTCCATACTCGAAGAAGTTGAAAAAGCCAACCTTGCTGTTGCCAATCAGGTGACAAATATTATTGACTTTAAAACAAATGCAATTGATTCCAACTCAATGGTATTGATTGCTAGCCAAGAAGTTTTAGCAACGGTTAGCAAAAATATTGAGAATTATGAAAACCTATATTATATGCTTAAAGAACGAGAAGATAATATTTATACACTGGTTACGTCCTTACAGTCTTCAGAAAAAAGTATAAAATCCATTGCATTCATCAAAGAAGATGAAGTTATAGAACAAACAAAACAAACCTATTATACAGCAGAGAATTTCACAAAAGATTATTTTGCAAGTCCTGAATATCAAGCTGTAGATAAAGCAAAGTCGAGACCGGTTTGGTTTTATGGATTATTTGGAACAGAAGATTTGTTCTTTATGCGACAAGTACGTAATATATACTCAGCGGCTTCCGTATCTGTATTGACATTTGCTATTGATCCTTCTTATATTGAGAGCCTATTCGACCCAGAACAATTAGGTGAAGGGGCGAAGATGAGCTTGATTGACAGTGAAGGGCGTGTTGTACTGTCAACGGACGAAGAGCGCAACGTTTCAGATAAAGCGAATATAAGTGATGAACTATTAGTAGATTTGGCAAAGCAAGTGGATAATGACCCTGCTGCAAAATCCTATAGTGGATCATTTATCACAGAAAATAATGTTGATCATGAGACAATGGTTGTTTATGAAACCACCAATGCAGGATGGACGTATGTAGCTGAGATACCAACAGCGGCGATATTTACCGGAGTTAATATGATGCGTGATGCAGCCATCCTTATTGTTGGGCTTAGTATGATTGGCGCTATTATCATTGGAATATTATTAGCATTTAATATTGTAAAACCAATTTACTATATCCGAAATAAGATGCAAGAAGTTGAAAAAGGTAATCTATTTGTACGAAGTGACTTTAAAGGTAGATTTGAGTTCGGACAATTATCTCATAGTTTTAACAGTATGACAGAGAATATGGCGCAACTGATTAATGAGACAAAACGAATTACAAAGGCGGTTGAATCAGATTCTGACGAATTAAAGAAAATTTCAGAACAATCAGCGCTTGCATCTAAAGAAGTTATTCTTGCGGTTGAGTCTTTATCAGAAGGTGCAACAGAACAAGCCAATGATGCAGATAACACGGCGGGAGTTATCAAAGAGTTAGTAAACCAAATGAATAAAACAGAAGAAACATTTAATCAAGTGGTTGGAGTGACAAATCGAACGAAAAAAGCCAGTGCAGAAGCAGCGGTTACGATTGAAGAATTAAATGAAACGACAAGTGAGACCATACAATTATCCAATAATATCAAGACGGATATGGACGATTTATCTAAGCGATTCAAAGATATTTTAGGTATTATTGATATGATTAATGCGATTAGCTCACAAACCAACTTACTGGCATTAAATGCAGCTATTGAAGCAGCAAGAGCGGGAGATGCAGGAAAAGGTTTTGCAGTGGTTGCCGATGAAGTTCGAAAATTGGCAAGTCAATCCAGTGATGCGGCGAAAGATATTAGTGATATCGTAACAAATATCTATAACGCAACGAAAAAAACAGGTACAATGATTGAAGAAGGTAGCGAGATTTATAGTCGACAAGAAATTGCGGTTAAAAATACGGAAAAAACATTTAAAGAAATTGCACAGGATATGGATAGCATCATTCAAGAAGTCGATAAAGTGTATATTTTGTTAAGTGAGTTAGACGGTATTCAAGTGGAAGCAACAGACTCCATTACAAGTATTGCTGCAATTGCTCAAGAATCCGCGTCAGCGATTGAAGAAGTATTGGCAACAGGAGAAGAACAAACGGCGGCTGCAGATCATATGAGTGAAATGGCTAATAAATTAGCGGAAATCATCGTTGTGATGAATAAAAATGTAGAACGTTTTAAACTCGAAGAGAATGAATAAAAGGTAATAGTTTGATAAAGAGTGTATGTCGATATAAAGACATACACTCTTTATGTTTTTGCCAACAATATCTCAAGGAGATAACGAGGCATAGCCTCTTTGTTTTGGGCTCCATTCGTCTTCTTGATATGAGTTATCTGCATAAAAACATAGCAGATAACGTCAAAGAAAGACGAAATACGCCAACAATATCTCAAGGAGATAACGAGGCATAGCCTCTTTGTTTTATTTGTGGTAAAATGGTGTTTGTGAGATGGAAGGAGGAACAAGAGTGGACAAATTATTTACACATCTTCACTTACATACGGAGTACAGTATGTTGGATGGCTCCAGTAAAATTACGGAGCTAGTGTCTCGAGTTAAAGAGTTGGGAATGGATAGTGTTGCCATAACAGACCATGGTGTTATGTATGGTGCCATTGATTTTTATAAAGCGTGTAAAAAAGAAGGCATTCACCCCGTTATTGGTTGTGAAGTCTATGTTGCGCCTCGAGGGCGAAAGTATAAAGAAAACAAATTCGATGCCAATAATTATCACTTAGTTCTTCTAGCTGAAAATCAAAAGGGATATGAGAATCTCATCAAACTCGTCTCTTTTGGATTTACGGAAGGATTTTATTATAAGCCAAGAATAGATTTTGAACTTATGGAGAAATATAGTGAAGGAATTATTGCCCTTAGTGCTTGTCTTGGAGGGCATATCTCCCAATTGATTATCTCCAATCAACTTGAAGAAGCCAAAGAAACCGCGTTAAAATATAAGACAATTTTTGGAGCGAAGAACTATTATCTTGAATTGCAGCAACATGGTTATGAAGAAGAAAAACGTGTTAATACAACATTAGTTGAGATGAGCCAAGAATTAGATATTCCTTTGGTTGTGACGAATGATAGTCATTATACCTACGAAGATGATGTTAAATCACATGATGTCTTATTGTGTATTCAAACCAATAAGAAGGTGACAGACCAAGATCGAATGCGTTATTTGGGTGGTCAGTTTTATGTGAAAAGCCCAGAAGAGATGTACCAATTATTTGAAGGCTATGAAGAGGCTCTAAATAATAGTTATCAAATCGCACATCGTTGTCAAGTGGAGTTTGAATTTGGTGTGACCAAACTGCCTCAGTATGACGTACCGGATGGATATACTCCTAAGGAGTATTTACGTAAGATATGCCATGAAGGTTTAGTCGAGCGTTATAAGCAAGAAGCAACAAAACATCAGGAACGTTTGGATTATGAGCTGAGTGTTATTGAAAATATGGGGTATATCGATTATTTTTTGATTGTATGGGATTTTATTCGTTATGCAAGACAAAACCATATAATTGTCGGACCGGGACGAGGATCGGCGGCAGGAAGTATTGTTGCTTATGCCCTAAGAATCACAGATATTGATCCGATAAAGTATAGTCTTATTTTTGAGCGTTTTTTGAACCCTGAACGTGTGAGCATGCCTGATATAGATATTGATTTTTGCTATGAACGGCGCGGAGAAGTTATTGATTATGTTATTCAAAAGTACGGAGCAGAAAAAGTTGCTCAGATTATTACGTTTGGAACGATGGCTGCAAAAGCCGTTATACGCGATGTAGGACGGGCGTATGACTTGCCTTATTCTGAGGTGGATAAGATTGCTAAGATGGTCCCTCAAGAGCTTAATATGACCATTACAAAAGCACTATCGATGAATAAAGACCTAAAAGCGTTGTATGATGAAGATCGACAAGTAAAAACTTTGATTGATACGTCTAAACGTCTAGAGGGACTTGTGCGTCATAGCTCGATTCACGCAGCGGGAGTTGTTATTTGTGATCGACCGGTATATGAATATGTTCCGTTAAATGCCAGTGACGATGCTGTAACGACGCAGTTTCCTATGGGGACCCTGGAAGAGTTAGGCTTGTTAAAGATGGACTTTTTGGGACTTCGAACGCTTACCGTGATCCAAAATGCTATGGATCAGATTAATTTTCAGCGAAGCCAAGATGAACGGATAATCATTGATGATTTTACCTATGATGATCCACAAGTATTTGACTTAATTGCATCAGGAAAAACAGAAGGGATATTTCAACTTGAAAGTGAAGGCATGAAAAACTTCATGAAAGAGTTGAAGCCGCAAAACATTGAAGATATTATTGCGGGTATTTCTTTATATAGACCAGGACCTATGAGCTCAATCCCGGACTATGTGCTTGGACGCCATCATCCGGAACAAGTACATTATATTACCAAAGAATTAGAGCCAATACTAAAGCCGACCTATGGATGTATTGTGTATCAAGAACAAGTGATGCAAATTGTGCGTGATTTGGCGGGATATACTCTTGGTCGAAGCGATTTGGTTCGACGAGCGATGTCAAAAAAGAAGTTGGATGTTATGAATACCGAACGTCAAAACTTCATCTATGGTAATGAACAAGAAGGGATTGAAGGATGTATTCGACGAGGAATTTCAGAAGAAGCAGCAAAAAAAATCTTTGAAGATATGGAAGATTTTGCAAAATATGCATTCAACAAATCCCATGCAGCAGCGTACGCAATTATTGCCTATCAAACGGCGTGGTTAAAGCGATATTATCCAGTTGAGTTTATGGCGGCTTTGATTACATCGGTACTTGGTCATCCGACCAAGACATCGGAATATATCATGCATCTTAGAGATTTAGACATTGAATTACTTCCTCCAGACATTAATGAAGGTTTTGCCGATTTTTCAGTTAAAGACAACCAAATTCGCTTCGGACTGGCGGCAATCAAGAACGTCGGAAAAGGGATTGTGCAAAATATTGTCAAAGAACGAAAAGAAAATGGAGTGTTTGCTTCACTTACAGACTATTGTATGCGTATGGAAAGTCGGGACCTAAATAAACGGATTATAGAAAGCCTAATAAAAGCAGGGGCTTTTGATTCGCTAGGAGGAACACGTAAACAGTATCTTCAAGGATACAAACCCATCTTAGATTCCGTGCTTCATGGACGCAAGAATCGATTGGAAGGTCAACTTGATTTGTTTGGCATGTCTCAGGAAGACGAAAGTTTGGATGAGATCTTGCCGGATGTAGGTGAATTTGATGAAGAACAATTGCTATCATATGAAAAAGATGTCTTAGGTATCTATGTCAGTGGTCATCCACTTCAAAAATTTGATGCGTATTTAAAAAATATTGCAACCCATCAAAGCCTTGACTTTCAATCTCAAGACCAAGAAGAGATGGAAAGTGACTTTTCAATACCGCAGACAGAAGGTTCTATTAAGTTAAATGAACAACGTATATATGATGGACAGCGTACGATAATGGGTGGGCTGATACGCAGTATTACAAAAAAAACAACGAGAAATAATGCAATGATGGCTTTTGTCGAAATTGAAGATTTGTACGGAAGTGTGGAAGTCATCGTTTTTCCAAAAGTTTTTGAGCAGTGCAAGGAGCTTTTGGTAGAAGACCAACCTATTATTGTCCGTGGACGGGTGACCATACAAGAAGATCAGATTGCCAAAATTATTGTGGATCGTATCCAGTTGCTCGACAATGATGGGATAGATGACTCAGCTATTGTATGGGTCAAAATCAAAAATAACGATGAATACAATCTTTTGATTCAGCCGTTGCTTAATATTTTCAATCAATGTCAGGAGGGAACGAATATCGTTGCTTTTTACCTTGAGGAAACGGGGAAAAAACAAAAATACAATCAGCAACTACGTATATCTCAGCAAGATGTTGAATCTATGAGGAAAGTTGTTGGAGAGCAGCGAGTTAAAGTTGTGAAAAAAAGTTGAAATTTCAATGGATATATAATACAATTATCTATAAATTCACATAAGAAGAAATGACTATGGAGGTTATGAAATGGCTAAAGAAATTAAAACGATTGGTGTACTGACAAGTGGTGGAGATGCGCCAGGAATGAATGCAGTTACACGAGCTGTTGTTCGAACAGCGTTAGCAAAAGGCATGCGTGTCATGGGAATTCGTAAAGGATTTGCCGGATTAATTACAGGCGATATTTTTGAGATGGATGCGCGAAGTGTTTCTGATACCATTCAGCGTGGAGGTACAATCTTACATACGGCACGGTGCCCAGAGTTTGTCAATAAAGAGGTTCAAGAACGTGGTGCAGAGATGTGCCGTGTATTTGGTATTGACGGAATTGTTGTTATTGGCGGTGACGGGTCTTTCCAAGGTGCTGAAAAATTAGCAAATCTTGGCATCAACACTATTGGAATTCCAGGAACTATTGATTTAGACATTGCATGTACTGACTATACGATTGGATTTGATACAGCTGTCAATACAGCCATGGAAGCGATTGATAAAATTCGTGACACATCAACATCCCATGAACGTTGTTCTATTGTAGAAGTTATGGGACGTAATGCAGGATATATTGCCCTTTGGTGTGGAATTGTCAATGGTGCAGAAGATATTTTCCTTCCAGAAAAAGAAAACATATCAGAAAATGATCTTATTCGCCGAATCCTTGAAAATCGTCAAAAAGGTAAAAAACATAATCTTATTATTGTGGCAGAAGGTGTTGGCGGTTCGGCAGAATTGGCAAAACGTATCGAAAAAGTAACAGGAATATCAACACGTGCAACAATTCTTGGACATTTACAACGTGGTGGTAGTCCAACAGCAGTTGATAGAATGCATGGATCAATGATGGGAGCTGTAGCGGTAGAATTATTGGCAGAAGGCAAGTCAAATCGCGTTGTGGCTTATAAAGATGGAAAATACATTGATTTAGATATTAATGAAGCATTAAAAATGGAAAAAAATATTGATGATTATCATGTTGAAGTGAGTAAATTATTAGAAACACGATAACATTAAGTTAGGGGTATTCTTATGAACTGTCCGAAGTGTGGCGTAGCTATCAAAGAGTCATCGAAGGTTTGTTTTAACTGTGGGGAAGATTTGGAAAAATATTCCATCGATCAATTGATTCAAACCATGTTAAATGAAGATGAAGATAAACTACAACCTAAGGCGAAAGCCTCAAAGAAAAAGGAAGCGAAAAAAAACAATTCAGAGCAAGATAAACATCCATATAGTATGGGAATGCTTATTACAAAAGGAATTAACATCCTAATTATTGTATTATTAATTGGGTCCTTGTTTTTGCCATGGTTTGTTTTCGAAGGCGAAGGTTTTGCTAAAGGGTATATTTCGCAAGGACGCGAAAGTGCAGAAACTCTAGATACATCCATAGAGTTTTCTGCATTTGAACTTAGACAATACGCAAAGAATTACGGTGACTACTATAATGTGTTCAATAAAGGAACCGAGGAAGAAAAACACGTATGGTCTAGCCAACTTCAACTCTATTACCTGCATGGAATTCTGGGCATTATACTTTTAGGTGGGCTATCAATTATTCTCATTGCATTGGATAGAAAAATGAAAACAGGAGAATGGGTTCGAGGATTTTCAGTGATTAGTGCATTGATTATTGGACTCATTTATTCCACGTTCAAAATTCCTTTTTTTAGCATGTTTACAACCCGCGCGCAGAATATTTTGCGCAGTGAAGATATGTTAAGCGCCGTTAAGATGAATCTTGATGGGATACAGGTAAACGATCAATTCTATGCATATATGATGACAGAACAGATAGGTTTTTACATAGCGGCTGTCGTGTGCGGGCTTTGGTTCGTTTTTTCTACCATAATGATTGAAATGCGAGAAGGCAAAGAGGAATAGTATGAAAGAATTATTAAAAAAATTACAGATTAAACCTGCCCAAATTTTGGCATTAGGTTTTTTTGGATTGATTATATTTGGAGCATTGTTATTAAATTTACCTATTGCTTCCAACGATGGACAAAGCATAGGGTTGGTTAATGCTTTTTTTACATCAACATCAGCGGTATGTGTAACCGGATTGGTTGTAGCAAACTCTATGGAACAGTGGACATTATTTGGAAAGATTGTCATCATTATTCTAATTCAAATTGGAGGATTGGGTGTGATGACATTGGCTACAACGTTTTTTTTACTATTAGGGAAAAAAATAGGGTTAAAAGAACGTTTGGTCATTCAAGAAGCGCTTAACCAAAATAAGATTTCCGGAGTTGTACGCTTAACACGGAATATTATTTTTGGAACGTTGGTTATTGAAGGAATCGGAGCCCTTATACTTATGTTTCGGTTTTTACCGGACTACACATTTATTGAGTCTTTGGGATTAGGCATCTTTCATAGCATCAGCGCATTTTGTAATGCCGGATTTGATGTATTAAGTTTTAACAGCTTATCGCCATATGTTCATGATTGGACGGTTAACCTAACGATTAGTGGGTTGATCATTCTTGGTGGATTAGGCTTTACAGTCTGGCATGATTTGATTGATACCACTCGTGAAACGATTCGTAAGAAGCGCCACCATGGATATTGGTTTCACAGTCTAGCGTTACATACCAAATTGGTTTTGGTGCTGACAACGACACTTTTATCGGTTGGATTTATTTTGTTTTTCTTACTTGAGATGAATAATCCAGGGACCATGCAAGATTTTTCATGGCCACAAAAAGTACTGGCGTCCTTTTTTCAGTCGGTAACGACGCGAACAGCAGGATTTAATACAATTGCTCTTGATCAAATGACAGATGGATCAAAATTTATCACCATTATTCTTATGTTTATTGGAGGATCACCAGCAGGGACTGCAGGAGGAATTAAAACGGTCACACTTGGTGTAGTGTTTTTTTCTGTTATGTCAACAATACGTTCAAGAGAAGAGACGGAAGTTTTTCATCGGCGAATTCCAGATGACATTATTAAACGCAGCTTAGCAATTATTATGATGAGTTTGGGTGTTATTATTAGCGTAACCATTATTTTAACAATAACAGAAAACCAAACATTTTTGGACGCTGCATTTGAAGCGGTCTCGGCATTTGCAACGGTTGGTTTGTCACTAGGGATTACAGGAGAACTTTCAGTTATCGGGAAAATCGTTATTGCAATTACCATGTTTATCGGCCGACTTGGACCGATGACATTTGCAGTAGCTATGGCTATTCGTTATGATCGTAAGAAAATATCTGTTCGAAAGCCATCAGAACGTGTTATGGTAGGATAAGAAAGAGAGAATGAGTTATGGCAGATAAAAAAGATTTTGTAGTTTTAGGTATGGGAAAATTTGGACGTAGCGTTGCAGAAACTTTAGCAGCACATGATTATGACGTCCTTGCAATTGATAATAATGAAGACATCATACAGGAAGTCTCGGATGTGGTAACACATGCTGTACAAGCAGATGTGACAGATGCAGATGCATTGGCAGCGCTTGGAATGCGTAACTTCGATGTTGCTGTTGTGGCGATTAGTGACGATATGCAATCCTCCATTATGGCGACCATATTAGCCAAAGAAATGGGTGTACGCTATGTGGTTGCAAAGGCCCAAAGTGACATTCATAAACGGGTTTTAGAAAAAGTGGGCGCAGATAGAGTTGTCTTTCCGGAGCGTGAGATTGGGGTTAGAATTGCTAATCAATTAACCCAAGATAGTTTTGTTGATTTTATGGAATTGTCGGATGATTTTTCAATTGTTGAGATTGAAGTACAGAAAAAATGGCGAGGAAAAACCCTTCGTGAGCTGGACATGCGTAACAAATATGGAATTAACGTTATCGGTATGCGACAAGGCGATCACATTACGATTACGCCAGGAGCAGATAAGCTGTTGGAGATGGGTGAGATTTTGATTGTTATCGGAAACAATAAAAATCTATCAAAGGTTAGTGGAGATGAATGAAGATAAAACAGATTACCAGTACAAATAATAAGCAGCTAAAATGGATAAAAAAACTTCAATCTCAGTCGAAGCTGCGTTATCAAGAAGGCGTGTATGTTGTTGAAGGTATGAAGCAGGTTCTTGAACTTTCGCCGGAGACGATTGATACATTGATTCTTGAGGAACATGTGGATCGCAAGGTATTTGAGGATTATCAGGGGCAGATACTTATTTTGCCCCAAGATATTTTTCGTACTATTTCGCTAGATAAAACACCTCAAGGCTATATGGCGGTCGTGAAAATGCAAAAAAACATCCTCTCTACGGCCACATTAAATAAAAATGGATTATATCTTGTCCTTGAAACGATTCAAGATCCGGGAAACATGGGGACGATGATTCGGGTATGTGATGCTGTAAAAGCCGACGGAATTATTTATAATAAGGCTTCAGTAGATATTTATCATCCGAAGGTGGTCAAGAGTACAGTTGGGTCTTTGGAGCGTGTGGCGTGCTATCAAGTGGAAGATTTGATAGAGGCAATACATGTTTTAAAGTCCGCAGATATTCAAGTCTTTGGTGCCTATTTGGATGATAGTGCATATCATTTTTCAAAAGAGTATCAGCGAGGAACTGCATTTGTAATAGGAAATGAAGGCAGTGGAATATCGGATGAAGTTATTAATTGTGTGGATGCACGTGTTAAGATTCCGATTATTGGAAAAGCGGAATCCCTTAATGCAGCAGTTGCTGCTTCAGTATTACTGTATGAAGCGCTATGTCAGCGTATAAAAAAAAGTGCCCTTTAAGAGGCACTTTTTGTTTTCAATTCATTGATTCGATCAATGGAAACCGTACTTAATCCATTAACACGGGAGATATCCATAGCGTTAAGCTGGTTTTGTGCTGCGTCTTTATTTCCCTCATCCCATGCAATCTGGGCTAAAAAAAACATACTGTCAATCATTCCGGGTTTTAACTCGAGTGCATGCATAAAATGCTCTTTTGCTTGTTCAAGGTTGCCGTGGGCATATGCAATTTGTCCTAGGTTATCATATGCCGGACCATAGGATTCGGATAACTCAAGTGCAACCTGTGTATAATAGCTGGCTTTGTCAAGCTGGTTGTTGATAAGTGCCAAGTATCCCATAGTAACAAAATCTTGAGCATAGAAATTACCATTTTTGCTTTTCCCTTCTTCAAGGTTTTCTTCGGAAAAATCAGTAATGGTTTCCAAATCCGGAAAATAGAACAACTCTTCATATGTGGTAAGAGCTTTCTGTTCATTACCCATTTTCCAATGACAAAGAGCGATATTGCCGGTTAAAGTTTTGGTGTATAGATAATTGGTCGTCAACTTGAGTGCTTTTTCAAAGACACCTAAGGCTTCATCCGGCTTAAAGGTTTTTATTAGTAACACACCATATGCTGCTAAAATATTGATGTTTGTTGTACCAAGTGTATAGGCCATACGATAAAAGGGCATCGCAGCATGCTCTTTTTTAAATAAGGTATGTAAGATGATTCCAAATAACCCAATAAATGTCCCGATAAATAAAATTAGTGTTACAACAAGAAAGGCGATACCTGCATAGGTTAGATAGTCCGTACGTTTATCCATATACACGATAAAGGTAAGGTAACTGATTAATAAATATCCTAAGGTAATAATACGCCATTTTTTTTTGATAAAATCCATATGAACCTCCTGAGCGTTGTTTTATAAAGATGATACCATGGGATGAAGTATTAATCAACAAGATGATTTAGAGCAAAAATATTGATTAGTTTTTATGAGTATGCTATTTTTAATATAGACAAGGTGAGTATTTGGAGGTGTATTTTATGGAAGAGTATCAACATAAACGTTATGGTTTAGTCTTTGAAGGTGGCGGCACACGTGGGGCATATGAAGTCGGTGTGTGGAAAGCGTTAAAAGAATTGGATATACAAATTGATGCAGTTGTTGGGACGTCAATCGGTGCAATTAATGGAGCCTTGTTTGTGCAAAATGATTTGGACAAAGCCTTAGAGATATGGAATAATATCCGCTATTCAAAAGTCATCAATATTGAAGATCGACTGATGTTGAGCCTAGAAAATAACCAGCTTCGTAACCTAAATTTTTCAGAGGCCTTAAAGGCGTTTGGAGACATCATTAAGAACCGAGGCTTAGATATTAGCCCCTTAAAAAAGCTTCTTGAAGAGGTTATTGATGAAAAAGCGATTCGAGAATCGAAGATCAACTATGGATTAACAACATTTAACCTATCGGATATGCGCCCGGAAGAATTGATGGTGGATGATATTGAACCGAATCGTTTGGCAGGTTATGTCTTAGCCAGTGCCTATTTGCCGGCGTTTCGTTCGGAGCGTATTTTTGGAAAACGCTTTCTTGATGGCGCCTTCCATAATGTGGCGCCAATAAGTATGCTGGTGAAAAAAGGATATAAGGATATCATTGTTGTACGTATTCATGGTGTGGGGATAGAACAAACCTATGATGATACAGATGTGAATGTAATTGAAATAAAAACTCAGGAAGATTTAGGTGGCGTTCTAGAATTTGATATTGAACGGATTAAAAAAAACATACAGTTAGGCTATTTTGATACACGAAGGATATTTGAAAATGGGCGAGGGCAAAAGTATTATATATCCGATTACCATAGTGAAGCATATTATCTAAAGCAGTTTTTAAGATTAAGTAAGCGAAGTGTTGTACGTGGATTACTCGCTATTGCAGGCAAAAGTTCTATGCGAGGATATAAACATAAGGAACGTCTGATTTGTGAAGTCTTGTTACCTTTAATAGCCAAAGAAGTTAAGTTAAAAAAAGATGCATCCTATGAACAGATATATATTGCATTACTTGAGATGGTAGCGCTTGCTCTAAATATTGAGCGATTTAAACACTATAGTCTTAAAGAATTAAGAACTTGCGTAAGTCAAGAGATGCAAACAGGACAACAGGCGATATTATTTGACCATCCTCTATATGATATTTTTGTAAACTTATTTGAATCATAGGCGAAATGCCAAGGGAGTATGGTATAATAATGATTATTGAGGAGGCAAAAAAATGAGTAAAAAAGTGGTGGCAGCAATAGACTTGGGCTCACATGCCCTTCGAATGAAAGTTGGAGAAATCAATCGATCCGGACTTTTTCATGAGCTTGAGAATTATAGAAAAATCAACGGAGTAGGTCATGATACATTTACAACAGGAAAAGTTTCGTTTGAGACGGTAGACAAAATTTGTGATGAGCTTAAATTGTTCAAAAAATCTTTTGTAGAATATGGAGTGGATCAATACTTGGCTATGGCAACAAGTGCCCTTAGAGAAGCTGAGAACAGAGATTATATTGTTGACCAGATCCGGCTAAAGACCGGACTTGAAATCAAGGTCATCAGTAACTCAGAAGAACAGTATTTGACCCATAAAGCCATTAAGCATCAGTTGAGCGACTATGAGCAATTAATTCAAGAAGGAGCCGTCGTCGTTGTTGTAGGTGCTGGTAGTGTTCAGATTACAACCTATAAAGATGGACGCCTTCGATCTTCGCAAAATGTAAAGATGGGGTCGCTAAGAATAAAAGAAGTATTTGAGGATATCGAACGTAAAGCAATTAATTATCATAATATATTGGACGAATATATATCGACAAATTTAGAAGGTGTAGATTACTTTAAAGACACAGATACATATAAGCATTTGATTGCTGTCGGCGGAGAATTAAGCATCATAAGCAAGTTAATTGAGAATCAAGAAAATACTCACATTGGACAGCTATCAGAAAAAGAGTTTTTAAAACTATTTGATCATATAGTTGATATGACCATTGAAGAAATTGAAGAAACCTATGGCGTGAAAAGAGAACGTGCAGAGATTATATTACCGTCAATGATGCTCTTTAAAATGTTTTTAGAAAAAGTAGAGAGTAATCAAATTATTACGCCAATTATATCGTTAACAGATGGTATTATACGATTGATTCATGAAGAGCTTTACTTAAAAAAGAAAAGTGATGAAAATAATGATGATATTATTGCAAATGCAAAAGCATTAGCCAGAAAGTTTCAGTATAATGAACCACATGCAAAAAAAGTAGAAGAAAATGCACTTATCTTGTTTGATCGTTTAAAAAAAATACATGGACTAAAGCAAGAACGTGTTTTACTCCAGGTAGCAGCAATTTTGCATGATATAGGTAAAGTTGTTGCACTCGATCAGCATTATTTGCATTCGTATAATTTAATTCGGTCATTGGAGATTTTTGGGCTTTCAGAAGAACATGTTGAAATGGTAGCTAATATTGCATGCTATCATAGCATGGTCAAACCAACAGTTACTGACCAAAACTTTAATGGTTTACCTAGAGAGTCGCGAACAAAAGTTGGGAAGCTTATTTCAATTATCCGCTTGGCAGATGCCTTAGACCGATCTCACAAAGGCAAGATTCAGATTCAATCAGTTCGCCTCCATGAAAAAGAGCTGGTGATTCATTGTACAAGTGCTGTAAATGTAGATACAACATTAGAAGAATGGACCTTTAATCAGAAGGCGGATTATTTTATGGAAGTGTTTGGAATTACGCCACGACTAAAAATCAAGAGGGAGTTTGAGAATGAAAAAAAATAAGAACATTGATTTAAATCATCCGGCATTATATGAAAATCGAGAACTAAGTTGGTTGGAATTTAATCAGCGTGTTCTTTGGGAAGCAGAAAATATAGAGAATCCATTATTTGAACGTGTAAAATTCTTATCCATAGTCAGTAGTAATTTGGATGAATTTTTTATGGTTCGTGTTGCCTCGTTAATGGAACAAATCCATGCAGGTTATGATAAGCCTGACTTTTCAGGATTGTCACCAAAAGAGCAGATTGAACAGATTTCTATTCGAGCACACACAATGGTTGAAGATCAATGCAATGTGTTCAAACGCTCTATTTTGCAAGGATTAAAAAAAGAGAATATTATTTTTACGCTTGACTTTAGTCAGCTTAGTGAACAACAGATAGAGTATATTGACCACTATTTTGAAAACAATTTGTACCCGATATTGACGCCGATGGCAGTGGATTCATCCCGTCCCTTCCCTTTGATTTTGAATAAAAGTTTAAACATAGCAACAATTTTAGAAAAAGATGGTCAGGAATTTTTTGCAACAGTTCAAGTGCCGGCAATGATCAATCGTTATTTGGAAATACCGGCAGCACATGAAGGCGAACGTCAATTTGTTATGCTAAAAGACATTATTACGCATCATATATCGACTCTGTTTATGGGATATAGTGTGCTTTGTTCATCAGCCTATCGGATTACACGTAATGCTGACTTAACTATTGATGAAGAAGAAGCAGAAGATTTATTGCTTGAAATAGAAAAATCCATTAAAAAACGAAAATGGGGAGAAGCGATTCGCCTTGAAATTGATCAAAAGGTGGATGAACGGATATTAAGTTTTTTAAAAGAAGCTTTAAAACTCAAAAATCGTTCGATTTATAAAATCAATGGACCGATTGATCTCACTTTCTTAATGAAAGTCTACGGGATGAGCAATACAAAAGATTTGAAATTTAAAGACTACTCGCCCAAACGACCTAAAGATTTATTAGGCGAAGAGGATATTTTTGAGGCAATCAAGAAAAAAGATATTTTCTTGAACCATCCGTTTGAAAGTTTTGAACCTGTTGTGGAATGGATTCAAGATGCGGCAAAAGATCCTTTTGTTCTTGCAATCAAGCAGACCTTATATCGTGTATCTGGTCGCTCGCCCATTATACAAGCACTGGCAGAAGCGGCAGAAGCCGGTAAGCAAGTCACTGTATTGGTAGAGCTAAAAGCAAGGTTTGATGAAGAAAACAATATCCAATGGGCAAGACGCTTAGAAAAAGCAGGGTGCCATGTTATTTACGGACTTGTTGGTTTAAAGACCCATTCAAAGGTCACACTCATTGTAAGAAAAGAAGATGATGGCATTCGCCGCTATGTCCACTTGGGAACAGGAAATTACAATGACATCACGGCAAGGTTCTATACAGACATGGGGCTACTGACTGTTAATGAGCAAGTGGGGCGGGATGTTTCAGCAATCTTTAATACGTTGTCCGGATACTCTGAACCTCCCCGTTTGCATAAGATAACCATGGCACCAACTCAATTACGCGACAGGTTTATTTATATGATTCGTCGTGAAGCGACATATGCAAGTGAAGGAAAGAAAGCGCAGATTATCTGTAAGATGAATTCATTATGTGATTTTGAAGTGATGCAGGAGCTATATAAGGCTTCCATGGCTGGAGTTAAGATTGAACTGATTGTACGAGGGATTTGCTGCTTGATTCCTAATGTGGAAGGTGTCAGTGACAATATTACTGTGCGTAGTATTGTTGGAAAATACTTGGAACATAGCCGTATATATTATTTCTACAATGACGGAAAAGAAAACATCTATTTGTCAAGTGCCGATTGGATGCCCAGAAACCTTAACCGCCGAGTAGAGTTGCTTTTTCCTTTGGAGGCAAAACATATTAAAACGCGAGTTATGGATATGCTGGAGATACAACTTAAAGATGTTGTTAAAGCCAAGATAAAAGATCGGGATAAAAATTATAATCGTATCGACCGACGAGGAAAGCCTGTCATTAATTCACAAGATTATTTTGAAGACGAGGCAATAGAGGTTGAAAAGAAATATTATCGAAAAGAGATTGAAGAAACATTTACACCCATTATGTCCCATGATACAGAGGATGTCATTTGACAAAAAAGAAATATTTGAGTATAATTATAAAAATAAATGAATATATATTCAAAAAGAAGGGGTGGAACAATGGCAATCAATTTAAAAGGACGAAGTTTATTAACGCTTAAGGATTATACGTCAGAAGAGATAGAGTATCTAGTCGATTTAGCAATTACGCTTAAGAAAAAGAAAGCAATGGGCATCAAGGGCGAATTGCTTGCAGGAAAGAATATTGCCCTTATCTTTGAAAAACCTTCAACACGTACACGATGCGCATTTACAGTAGGGTGTGTTGATGAAGGTGGACATCCGGAGTACTTGGGAAAAAATGACATTCAATTAGGTCATAAGGAATCAGTAGAAGATACAGCCCGTGTTTTAGGACGGTTATTTGACGCCATAGAGTTTAGAGGCTTTAGTCAAAAAACCGTAGAGACATTGGCTGCATACAGTAAAGTTCCTGTATGGAATGGACTGACAGATGCATATCATCCGACTCAGATTCTTGCCGATTTAATGACAATCAAAGAAAATTTTGGGACATTTAAAGGAATTAAACTGACGTATATAGGTGATGGACGCAACAATATGGGTAACTCCTTAATGATTGGATGTGCAAAAGTAGGTATTCATTTTTCCATCATCGCACCGGCGTTTTTGTGGCCGGAAAAGAACTTGGTGGAAGAATGTCAAGAGTATGCAAAAGCATCCGGAGCAAAGATAACGATTATTGATGATGTCAATGAAGTCAAGGACAGTCATATCGTCTATACCGATGTATGGGTTTCGATGGGCGAAGAAGGAAAAAGCAAAGAACGCGTTGAACAATTAAGACCTTATCAAGTGAATGCAAACTTAATGGAGAAAGCATTACCACAAGCAGTTGCCATGCATTGCCTTCCTGCAGTGAAAGGCTATGAAATTACGGAAGAAGTGTTCGAAAAGCATAGCAAAATAATTTTTGATGAAGCTGAAAACCGTATGCATACAATTAAGGCAGTGATGGTTGCAACATGTGGCAACGGCTAGAGCTAAGTGATAATCTAAATGTATAATTTAAGAATAAAAAACAGATGTAACGTAAGATAGCGTTGCATCTGTTTTTTTATGGTGAGCGTGTGCCTATTGTGTGCCACCATCACCATTGCATGCCACCATGACCTATTGCATGCCACCATCATAGGTAATGACTTGCCCATTAAGATATAAGCCGTGGCGAATAATAGCATATGCAAATTCAGCGACTTCTTCTGGTGTTCCATAACGTGACATAGAGATTGAAGCGCTTAGAGCTTCGTGCTCTTGCTCAGATAAAAATGCATTCATGCCTGTGTCAATGACGCCACACGCAAGAGCATTCACACGAATATTTGAAGGACCAAGTTCTTTAGCTAGAGCCTTTGAAAAACTATTGAGACCTCCCTTAGAGGCAGAATATGCGACTTCCATTGAAGCTCCGTCATTGCCCCAGATGGAGCTAATGTTAAGAATGTGTCCATTATGATTGCGAACCATTTCGGGAACGACAAAAGAACACATGTTATAGACAGAGGTAAGGTTTGTATTTATAACATGTTGCCAATCTTCATAGGATGTTTCTGTGAATAACTTGATATGGCTGACGCCTGCATTATTTACAAGAATACGTATGGGATGGTTTAATTGGTGAATTTCGTCAAACATTTTTGCAACATTTTCATAGTTTGAGACGTCACATAATATAGGATAAGCTTTAAATCCCTTTTCCTCGATGGTGTGAACTGTTTGAAGCAGTCCGTCTTGGTCGCTTTTTGAAATACAAACCACAAGAGAGTCTTTATTTGCAAGTCGAATAGCAATGGCTTGACCAATTCCTTTGGAAGCTCCGGTGACAAGAACTAATGATAAACCGTTCATATATTTCGATTCCTTTCTAGAGAAGTTTATACGAATAATATATACTATTTTTAAAACTTATTCAATTTTTTATATGCAGGATAGAGGTATATATGGTAATATAGAGGTTGAAATTATTTTGCATGGAGGGCGACATGGATAAAGACTTACGAGAATTATTAATGTTATCGTTAACAATAGCGATTATATTTTTTAGTTCATTTTTAGTGGTAGGAACCCATAAAGACAATCAACAAGAGATAGAAGAGACAGTTCAAACGGATAAAGGCATTGAAGAAGTTCAAGTGGAAGAGGAAGAAGTTGAGGAGGAATCCTTTCATCCAGACTCGTTTACAGGGCTTTTAATAGGATTTGATAAGTCTCGAGGATTAACGGATGTTATTATGGTAGGATATTTTGATGCGACAACGAGTGAGTTTAAAGTTATCTCCGTTCCCCGTGACTTGCATATTGACTTTCGAAAAGAGCCGTTTAAGACGATTAAAGAAAATGATCCCAACAATCGAATTGCTTATTGTAAGTTAGGCGAAGTCTATTACAATCTAGGGAAAGATCATGATGCACTAAAGCAATTAAAAAAGATTATTAGTGTTATTGTAGGATTAGAAATAGATTATATGGCAACGATTGATGTCGGAGGATTTAAAGAAGTTGTTGATGCGGTTGGTGGGGTTGAGTTTTATGTTCCTCAGCGTATGTACTATCCTGACCCGCTACAAGATTTATATATTGATTTACAAGAAGGGTTACAGCTACTGGATGGGGACAAAGCAGAACAGCTGGTACGTTACCGAAAGTATAAAATGGGTGACTTGCAACGTATTCAAGTACAACAAGATTTTATGGTTGCCTTATATACGAAGATTAGTCAGATTAGAGACTTCAATAAGGTTGCTGAATTGGTAACTATCGGATATAATATATTTGACTCGGATTTCGGACTGGCCTTTGTATTAGACTATGCGCAGTATTTTTTCGACATGAAAGACCAGGATATATTATCTTCAGAGAATATGGTGATTTTACCATCCTATGGAGAAAAAATTAATGGAATTTGGTATCAGATGTGGTCATTAGAAGAGCATCATGAAGTAGTAGAAGAATTAATGAATCGATGACATAGGAATTAAGGAGTTATCATGGCTAAAAAGAGAAAAAACAGGCATATATATTTGATCAATAAATTCATAAAAATATTTTTTGTATCCTTTGTATTGCTAATTATAGTAGCATCTTTGGGAACGTATGGATATGTTCAAATAACAAGCAACAAGATTTTAGAAGCATTAAAAAATAATCCGATTACAGTGAATGGAACCGATGATGGTATTGACGAGGTGCTAAGCGAAGAAGATGCATCTCATATTGTGGCCAAGGAATTAACAACAGTAGCGATTTTTGGTGTAGACGAAGATGGTTATCGTACCGATGTGAATATGATTGCCTTTTTTAACCATAAGCTTGGAGATATTGATATTATATCTATCCCAAGAGATACAAAGGTCCGCATTCCGGATGATATTTATTCGGAGATAACAAAGGTACGTAGTGACGTAAAACAATATTCACGTATCAACGCGATACCGGCATATGTCAGTAGTAAAAAGCGTAATGATACTTCGGTTGAAGTGCTAGAGCAAGTGTTTGGCGTAAAAATTGACTACTATGTTAATATGAACTTGGAAGGATTTAAATATATTGTTGATGCAGTAGGTCCTATTTATATGGATATTCCAAAGCCTTTGAAATATAGTGACCCGCTACAGAATTTGTATATTAATCTTGATGCCGGATATCAGCCCCTTAATGGTGCTCAGGCCGAGCAATTAGTACGTTATCGCAAAGGGTATGCCAACGCAGACATCGGGCGAATCGATATGCAGCATGAATTTATGAAAGCATTTATGGAACAGGTGCTAGAGCCTGACAAAAAGTTTAATATGGTAACGATTTTAGAAACGATTTTTAACCATGTGACAACAAATTTTACTGATGCAGTGGACTATTTAATCTATATTGATGATATTTCTGCAGATAAGATAAGCATGACAACACTTCCTGGAGCTGGAAGTAAGACAGATGGATCTTATGAATATGATCAGGCGGCATCAAAAGAATTAATCGAAGGCATTATCAATAAAAAAGAGGTTGTTCCGGTACCGGAAAATCAAAATGCAGATGGTCAAGAAGCAACCAATGATGAAGGGACACAAGAACCAGAAGTTGAAATTGAAGTGGACCCAATTGAAATACTAGATCCAACAGAGTTTGCCATTTCTGTACAAAATGCAACGAACATCAGCGGATTAGCAGGACGTACAAAAGAGCGACTTAAAACCATAGGGTTTGATGTAGTGGATGCAAGTAATTATAAGGATAAATCCCTAAAGCAAACCATTATCATAGCACCGGTTCAAGAAGTGGGTGAAGCGTTAGAGACGCATTTTAATAATCCGAAAATTACAATTGATGAATCGTTGATGGACAAAGAAATTCAAGTGATTATTGCCGTTGGTGCCAATGACAGTGATCAATAGAGCGAGGAAATATGAAAACTAGAGAGAATATTTTAGGTGTGATTTTTGACAATGTCACGATGCAAGAAGCGTTTAACTATGGACTTGGTTTGTTTTCACGACAAACCAAGTCAGTTATTTACACTCCGAATCCGGAGATTGTTATGGCGGCTTATGAGGATGATGACCTTAAGAACAACCTTAATCAAGCTGATTTAGTATTGCCGGATGGAATTGGAGTGGTTATTGGGTCAAAGCTCATAGGCAGACCTTTAAAAGAGAGAGTTGCAGGATTTGATTTTATCCAACAACTATTCGCAGCATTAAAAGATACGGACTATACCGTATATTTTTTTGGCTCAAAAGAGGGCGTTGCAGAATTAGCGGCAGAAAAAATGAAAAAGAAATATCCGGGGCTTTCCATAGCTGGAACATGGCATGGATATGAAAAAGATACCGAGAAAGTTATTGCAGATATTAATCGAGTAAAACCGGACTTGTTATTAGTCGGTTTGGGTGCGCCAAGGCAGGAACAATGGATTTCACAAAACAAGGAGCGCATTGACGCAAAAGTATTTGCGGGCATCGGAGGATCGTTTGATGGTATGGCAGGCGTTGTTAAACGGGCGCCGGATATTTTTATACGGTTAAATCTTGAGTGGTTTTATCGCTTACTTAAGCAGCCGACACGATTTAAGCGTATGTTAAAGCTACCATTATTTTTAATAAAAGTGATTATTGAAGGACGAAATTACACGTAGAGGTGAATTATGGAAATACGAATCAAGCGACACCCGATTATTGACTATTTACTTATTATCATTGGTACAACAATTTTAGCCATTTCGATTAACATGTTCTTTGATCCACTGGAGATGGTTACAGGAGGCGTTACCGGATTAGCAATTATTATTAAAGCGGTTACTGAGAACCTGATAGAAGGTGGGGTACCAATTTATCTGACAAACTTGCTAATTAACGTTCCGCTATTTATTATTGCAGTTATTTTAAAGGGGAAAAACTTTGGCGTACGAAGCCTGTTTGCAACATTTTATCTATCTTTTGCCTTGTTATATACGGATGGATTACAACCCTTGACCTTTGATAATTTGTTAGGAGGCGTCTTTGGAGGTGTGCTTGCAGGCGTAGGACTTGGACTTGTTTTTAGTGCTTTTTCGACAACAGGAGGTACAGATTTAGCGGCAAGTATTATTCAACACTTTGCTAAACATATTTCCGTAGCGCAGATTATGCTTTTTTTAGATGCGTTGATTGTACTTTTAGGATTGTATATTTTTGGACCCGAAAAGACGATGTATGCCATTATTTCTATATATATATCCATGAAAGTTATTGATGGCATATTGGAAGGACTCCATTTTTCCAAGGCGGCCTTTATTATTTCGGATTTTAGCGAAGCTATTTCTGAACAGCTAATGGAAACTTTGGATCGTGGCGTGACTGGACTCAGTGCGGAAGGAAAATATACGCACAATAAAAAGGAGCTTCTCTTGTGTGTTGTGTCTAAAAGAGAAATCGTAACCCTAAAAGAAATTGTTCGAGATATCGATAAAAATGCATTTGTTATTGTTGCAGACGTGCGAGAAGTGGTTGGAGAAGGGTTTGTGGAATATGAAGTCCCTAAAAATGAAGCGATAAAATAGACAATGTGCCCATAAATTAGAGTCTGTTTTGGTGTGATAACAGAATGTGTTGTTCAATGTTGATAGGAAAAAAAGGAAAAAACCTTTGAATATATTGCAAAATAGCTGTAAATAGCAATGTACACAAATTCAAAAAGCACCTTTTGTATATTTAAGCCATAGTTTTCATTGGTTAAGTATAGTATAGTAATACATAACGTAACAGACATTAACCAATATTCCACAAGGGGGCCCATATGGCAAGTTTATCTCTTAAGAACATCAAAAAAGTATATGCAGGAAATGTAACAGCAGTTCAAGACTTCAACCTTGAAATTGCAGACAAAGAATTTATCATCTTCGTTGGACCATCAGGATGTGGTAAATCTACGACACTTCGTATGATTGCTGGTCTTGAAGAAATCTCAGAAGGTGAATTATACATTGGCGATCGTTTAGTAAACGATGTAGAGCCAAAAGATCGTGATATTGCGATGGTTTTCCAAAACTATGCATTGTATCCACATATGACCGTATACGATAACATGGCATTTGGTCTTAAATTACGTAAGACTCCAAAAGCTGAAATTGATCGTCGTGTACAAGAAGCAGCTAAGATTCTTGGTATTGAAGTATTGCTTGATCGTCGACCAAAAGCATTATCTGGTGGACAACGTCAACGTGTTGCTATGGGTCGTGCGATTGTTCGTGAGCCAAAAGTATTCTTAATGGATGAGCCTTTATCAAACCTTGATGCTAAGCTTAGAGTTCAAATGCGTATTGAGATTTCTCGCTTACATCAAAGACTTCAAACAACAATTATCTATGTAACTCATGACCAGGTAGAGGCGATGACACTTGGAACAAGAATCGTTGTTATGAAAGATGGTATTATCCAACAAGTGGATACACCTTCAAACCTTTATGATCACCCAACAAACCTTTTCGTTGCTGGATTCATTGGTTCACCTCAAATGAACTTCTTGGATGCAAAAGTTTCAAGAACAGGTGATGATATCACTTTATTATTTGGAACAAACTCGATTTTATTAAAAGGAAAGCAAGCACAATCTATGATTGATGGTGGCTATGTAGATAAAGAAATCGTATTTGGTATCCGTCCAGAAGACATTCATGAAGATCAAGCTTATATGGATGCACATCCAGAAGCAGTTATTGATTTTGATGTTAACGTTGTCGAAATGTTAGGTGCTGAGCTTAATGTTATCGGTAGTGTAGATGCTTTTGATGTTACTGCTAAGACTGATCCACGATACAAAGTTGAATCAGGTCAAACAGTAAAAATGGCATTTGACCTTAATCGCTTACATTTATTCGACAAAGAGACAGAAAAAGTAATAGAATTGTAAGAGTAAAACAAAAATAATTGGAGGGAATGCACAAAATTGTGCATTCCCTCTTTCAATTTTGTAAATTATGCTATAAAATGGAAACAGAATCCAAAGATGCAAAGCATCTAGAAAGTAGGAGAAAGTTATATGATTTCGAATCAAATAATTCAAAACACAATTGAAGGATTAAAAACAATTACTCGCATTGAACTTAGCGTTATGGATCCCGATGGAAAAATATTAGCAACAACAGAAGAAGAAAAACTAGGGGAATACAATTATGCAGTCCCTGATTTTATTAATTCACAAGCAGAGAGTCAACTTGTACAAGGCTATCAATTTTTCAAAGTATTTGATGACCGTACAGTGGAGTATGTTATTTCTGCCCAAGGTGAAGCAGAAGATGTATATAAAATCGGAAAGATAGCATCCTTCCAAATTCAAAATCTGTTGGTTGCTTACAAAGAACGTTTTGATAAGGACAACTTTATCAAAAACTTATTGTTAGATAATCTATTGCTTGTCGATATCTATAATCGTTCAAAAAAATTACACATTGAAACGGATGTACGTCGTGTATCAATGATCGTAGAAACCAAATTCGAAAAAGACACAAATGCTCTTGAAATCGTACGTAGTATTTTCCCAGCTAAAACGAAAGATTTTATTACAGCTGTGGATGAAAAAAATATTATTTTAGTTAAAGAGCTTAAAGAAACAGATACCATTGAAGATATTGAAAAATTGGCACGTATGATTGTAGATACATTAAATGCAGAGGCGATGAGCTCCGTTTATGTTGCTATTGGAACTGTGGTGAATGACATTAAAGATGTATCAAGATCCTACAAAGAAGCAAAGATGGCATTGGAAGTTGGAAAAATCTTCTATACAGAAGCACATGTTATGGCATATGAAAACCTAGGTATTGGACGACTAATTTATCAATTGCCAATTCCACTATGTAAAATGTTTATCAGTGAAATTTTCCAAGGACAATCACCGGATGAATTTGATGATGAAACACTGGCAACGATTAATAAATTTTTTGAAAACAGCTTAAATGTGTCGGAAACTTCAAGACAATTATATATCCATCGTAATACACTGGTATACCGCTTAGATAAACTTCAAAAAAACACAGGATTGGACTTAAGAACATTTGAAGACGCAATTACATTTAAAATTGCATTGATGGTTGTAAAATACATGCGTTATATGAGCCAGTCAGATGTATATTAACAATGGTCTTATCCGATAGGATAAGGGAGGCTTAAAATGATACGATTAGAAAATGTTTCAAAGACATATCCCAATGGCGTCAAAGCCCTTGACGATGTGTCATTTTCCATAGAAAAAGGAGAGTTTGTATTTATTGTCGGAGGAAGTGGCTCGGGAAAAACTTCGATAATCAAAAGCTTGATGCGTGAGATAAAAGTATCCTCCGGGCAGATATATGTTGAGGGTGTAGACATAACGAAACTAAGCAATCGAAAAGTTCCAAAGCTACGTCGTAATTTAGGTGTAGTTTTTCAGGATTTTCGATTGCTACAAAATATGTCTGTTTATCAAAATGTCGCATTTGCGCTGCGTGTAACAGAAACACCTACACGCATTATACGAAAAACCGTTCCGACATTACTATCTATGGTCGGACTAACGCACAAAGCAAAAATGAAACCTTATCAATTATCAGGTGGAGAACAGCAGAGAACAGCATTAGCTAGGGCTCTTGCAAATAATCCGCCTATTCTTATTGCAGATGAACCCACAGGTAACTTGGATCCAAAAATCTCCTGGGAAATCATGCGGTTGCTTCAAGACATTAACATGAGAGGAACGACAGTCGTTGTAGTAACTCATGATCGAGAAATCGTTGATGCAATGAAAAAACGTGTGATAACGTTAAAACATGGACGTGTAATTAAGGACATTCAAAGAGGAGACTATGGTTATGAGAATTAAAACTCTATGGTATTGCTTGATAGAAGGCATAAAAAACCTTTTTAAGAATAGATTGATGTCACTTGCATCCATATTGACCATTGTAGCAAGCTTATTTATTGTTAGTATTTTTTACTCCATAACAGTAAATTTAAACTATACACTAGATGAATTTGAGCATAATATTGGAATTGCAATATTTTTTGAAGAAAATGTAACAGAAAACGAAATATTAACACTTAAGACCCAATTGGAAGCGCGTGAAGAAGTGTATGAAGTGACCTATGTTAGTGAAAAACAGGCATGGGAGGATTTCAAAGGAGACTATTTTGCAGGAAGAGAAGATTTACTTGAAGGATTTGATGAAGATAATCCATTGGTTGGATCGGCTTCTTTGCAGGTTCTGTTTGATGATATATCAAAGCAAGACCATCTTATTCGTCTCCTAGAATCGGAAAGCATTGTTCGACACGTTAAGGAAGCTAGAGAAGTGGCGGCTATAGTTGAGAACTTTAATGATTTGGTTGCATATATCAGCTTAGCGCTTATTGTCATCCTATCAATTATTTCGCTATTTATTATTTCAAACACGATTCGCTTAGGTATTGCTCTTAGAAAGCGCGAAATTAATGTTATGCGTTATATCGGAGCAAAGTCGATGATGATTCGTGGTCCTTTTATTGTTGAAGGGGCGCTTATTGGAGTCATAGGTGCGGCTATACCACTTATTGCGATATCCAATTTTTATGATCGAGTCATACAAAGTATTATGACGCAATTTTACCTTTTGAATGATTTTCTTGTATTTATTCCGGTAGAGCAATTGATGGTTCAATTAACGCCAATTATGCTTATATCAGGAGCTGCACTTGGGATTATTGGAAGTCGATTTACCATTGGAAGATATTTAAAGGTTTAACGAGGAGTTACGATACCTGTACTAATAGGAGGGTGATGATGTGGGCAAAAAATTAATACGTCAGCGGTTCTTATTAACTCTGCTTTTAGCGGTGTTGATTCCGGTTGTCGCTTTAAGCGTCAACGCAAGAACGTCAATTGAAGATTTAGAACAGCAAAAAAAAGAGACAGAACAAGCGATTGAAGATGCAAAAGAGGAATTTGCGCAAAAAAATGCAGGTATTGCAGAGCGCTCCTACCAGATTTTAGAGTTGGAGGAGGAAACGAACCGTATCAACAATGCGATTGCAAAGACAAATTCTGAGATTGCCACTAAGGAAGAAGAAATTGGTCTAACGCTTGAGCAGTTAGACTTAATCCGCGAAGAACAAGATGTATATTATGAGCAGACAAAAGAACGTATAAAGGTCATGTATGAATTTGGATCAACAGAGTATCTTGAGGTACTTCTAGAATCTAAAGATACCAGTGATTTTTTTAATCGTTTAGAATATTTGAATAAATTAGTAGCATATGATCAAGAAATGCTCGAAAAGATTCAAGAAATTGAAGAAGAAATTAAGCGTCATGAAAACCAGTTGACAGTTGAAAAAATTGAACTGGAAGAGCTGCAGGCTGAAAACATGGTTCAAAAAAATGATGTTGAGGCATTGCGCGTAAAAAAAGAAAAAGAAATTGTGTCTATTCAAGAAGATAAAGAACTTATCCTTCAAGAGATTCAAATGATGGAAAAAGAGCAAGAAGAACGCGATAAAATGATTGAAGAGCTGATAAAGCTATATGCAGATAGTACAATATTATTCGGTGGGGATCTGGACTGGCCTGTACCTGGATGGAGTCGTATCTCTTCAGAATTTGGTCCAAGAATACATCCCGTGCATGGATATCGAAGCACACATACGGGAATTGACATTCCGGCGTCCTATGGAACTTCAGTAAAAGCCGCAGGAAGCGGTCGTGTTATTTTTGCCGGTTGGGGAACAGCTTATGGTAACTTTATTTTGATTGACCACGGGGTAGACCCGCAAAAACGACATGTCGTTACCCAATATGCGCATAATTCCGAATTGTTGGTTTCAGAAGGAGATGTCGTTGTTCGCGGAGAGACCATTGCAAAGGTTGGTAGTACGGGATGGTCAACAGGGAACCATTTACACTTCGGTGTTCAAATCGGGGGCGAATGGGTGGACCCAATGAAAAAAGCATCAGCAAACTAAAGCTAGAATAGAGGGAATGCATGAAAAAAAGTAGTTTTTTTATAGGTTTAGCCAGTGGTATGATTTTAATCTTAGCTCTTCAATTTGTTTTTAATGCATTTTATCCTTTACGATATGTGCTGCAGGAAGTTGTTCCGGAGTATACAAATCAAGAGTATGAGAGTTTTGAAACGAAGGTTGAGGATGTCATTGGAAAACTAAATACATACTATTATGAAGACATTGATGAGGAATTGTTATATGAAGAAGCTATACGTGGAATGGTCGATAGTGTAGGCGATCCATATACAACATACTTTACCAAAGAAGAGTACGCCTCATTTATGGAAACCATGGAAGGCAGTTATGACGGAATCGGTGTTGTTATTTCCTATGGGGAGACAGAAGATGAAGTGGTTGTTGTCGCTCCATTTAAAGGTTCGCCAGGAGAAAAAGCAGGCATAAAGCCAAATGATCAAATCATCGCTGTTGACCATGAAGAGATTAAGGGCATTGCGCTGGATAAATTAGTTGAACGTATTAAAGGGCCCAAAGGGACAGAAGTTATCTTAACGGTAATACGAAACGGGGAGACGATGGATATTTCAATAGAACGTGCAGAGATTGAGATTCCTACAGTGGAGTATAAAATACTGGAAGATAACATAGGATATATAGCGATAAGTAGTTTTGACCTTGTTACTGAAGACCAGTTTGAAAATGCAATAGAACAGCTAAATAATCAAGGACAAGAGGGAATGATTATTGATCTGCGGTTTAACCCTGGAGGATACTTACACATTGCGTATAATATGATTGATGAATTGTTAAAAGAAGATATGTTAGTCGTATATACTGTGGATAAACAAGGGGATCGTTCTGAACTTATTACAGAGACAAAGCAATCTTTTGATAAACCACTGGTCATATTGGTCAATGGAAGCAGTGCCAGTGCATCTGAAATTATGTCGGGAGCGATAAAAGATCATGATTTAGGAACCATTGTCGGCGAGACGACATTTGGCAAAGGGTTAGTGCAACAAACCATTGACCTTGATGATGACTCAGCCGTTAAGGTGACGGTTTCAAGGTACTATACACCCGATGGAAATTACATACAAGGGGTTGGAATAGAACCGGATATCTTTGTGGAAGAAGATTATGAAAATGATGTAGATGATCAATTAGAAAAAGCAATCGAAGTTATCAAAGAACACATTAATCCATAGAACACCATGAGAATACACAAATGATTCAAGCGCCAAAACTACAACAAAGCTTTGGCGCTTGAACCCTTAATGAAAGATGAGAAAAATATGTTGGAGATAGTAAGAGTAACTTTAGAAAGTGTTGGTCATTCAATTTTTAATATTGTTTTTATATTTGGTGTGTGGATTGTTTTTTTAATTAATCGACGTTTGTACCATATTGATATTTATCGAATTATCAAAAAAAAATCAATTTTTCACGTCATGGCTGACATACTTGTACAAAGCATTATCATTGGAAGCATCATGAGCTTTATTATTGTTTTTGTTGGGGTACCGCTATTTTTTAATGCGTTTTTGGTTTTTCTTATTCCGATTTCACTCCTGCTTTCGATGATTCGCATAAGATTTTTAGATATCCATTATAGTGCAGCGCTAATTTCTGTGATGACCTTAGTTTTAAATGGACAACATATAGGTGAATATGTGTTGCCCAATATTGAAACACACATTCCTTCGCTTATGCTTCTTGTAGGCATGTTAAATGTTATCAAAGGATTGATGATATGGTTGACCCAAGACCAAAGTGTTATCCCGGTATTGAGTCGTAAAAATAATCAAATCGTCATGGGACATATCATTCATAAAAGTTGGATTTTACCCATGGGTATCTTGCTGCTGCAAATAGGCGAATTGTTAACAAATGGAATTCAAATGCCACCATGGTGGCCGATACTTGATTATGGTTATAGTCAAAGCGTATTTTTTTCAATGCTTCCATTTGTAGCTATGTTAAGTCATAATTCAATTAGCTATACACAAACACTGAAAAATCATAAAAAGCAATATGTATGGAGTAATTTGATAATCGGAAGCATCATGATCGTGATCGGTTTTTTTGCACTACATAGTTTTATACTTCAAGTGGCCGGTACGTTGATGATGATTATATTGCCAGAAGCCATTCACTGGATGCGTCTTCAAAAGGAACGAAAAACTCCGCCCATCTATTCACATCCTGAAAGTGGGCTACGAATCATGGAAGTCATTGATGGCGGTGTAGCTGATGAACTTGGTATGGAAATGGGGGAAGTCATTGAAAAAGTCAACGATACGTTGATTCATGATTTTAAACATTTTTTGCGTATGATTAAAGATGCCAAAGAGCAAATTGTCATCGAATCTAGAACTATTTCGGGGCGAATGATTCGATATGAAATTCATAAAACGAAGGATCTGTCGCGCATGGGGGTAAGATTTATTCCGGAGAAACCACTAATCACCTATTCAATGGAAAACTATAATCATATTGGATTGCTTGATTTTTTAAAAGGAAATTATAAATAGACATATAGAGAATCAGACGTTTCATGTAATAGTCATGGAACTGTTCTGATTTTTTTTGTGATTTTGAGAACATATGTTTGCAAATAGAATAGGGTATGGTATAATTATTTAACAGTAAGCAGAGAAAAGTTTGAGATGATTTGGGTAAAAAGAGGTGTAGGCATGGGACGATTTAATTTACAATCAGAGTTTAAACCAACAGGAGATCAACCACAGGCAATTCGCCAATTGTTGGAAGGGTTTCAAGAGGGGAACAAGCATGAGACTTTACTAGGAGTTACTGGCTCAGGAAAAACATTTACTATGGCAAATATCATTCAGGATATGAATGTGCCAACATTAATTATTGCACATAATAAAACTTTGGCGGCTCAATTATATTCTGAGTTTAAAGAGTTTTTTCCAGACAATGCAGTTGAGTACTTTGTTAGTTATTATGACTATTATCAACCGGAAGCTTATGTGGCGCATTCAGATACATATATAGAAAAAGATTCATCGATCAACGAGGAGATAGATAAATTACGACATTCGGCTACGGCAGCATTAGCTGAGCGCCGTGATGTTATTATTATTGCATCGGTATCGTGTATCTATGGGTTGGGATCGCCGATTGATTATAAGGAGATGGTGATTTCGCTTCGACCGGGTATGGAATATGACCGTGATGAACTCCTACGTAAGCTTGTCGATATACAGTATAAGCGTAATGACTTGGATTTTGCTCGCTCTACTTTTCGTGTACGTGGTGATGTGGTTGAAATATTCCCATCAGGTTCCTATGAAAATGCCTTGCGTATTGAGTTCTTTGGCGATGAGATTGAGCGGATTACGGAGATCAATACACTGACAGGTGAAGTGTTGTTTGACTTAAAACATGCGTCAATATTTCCTGCGTCACATTATGTCATTCCTGAAGAAAAAATCGAAAAAGCTCTAGTGGCAATTGAAGAAGAGATGATTGAACGTGTAGCTTATTTTAAGGCACATGATAAACTTATTGAAGCTCAACGTATCGCTGAACGTACAAATTTTGACATGGAGATGATACGCGAGACTGGATTTTGCTCAGGTATTGAAAACTACTCCCGCCACTTAACGGGACTGGCACCAGGGCAAGCCCCTCACACTTTAATCGACTATTTTCCAAAAGATTTCTTGATTATTGTTGATGAATCCCATATGACGATTCCCCAAATACGAGGCATGTATGCAGGCGACCAATCAAGAAAGCAAAACCTCGTGGATTATGGATTCCGATTGCCTTCAGCAAAGGATAACCGACCATTGAATTTCTCGGAGTTTGAAGAACGTGTCAATCAGATTTTATATGTATCAGCGACGCCGGGACCCTATGAAAAAGAGCATGAACAAATGTATGCTGAACAGATTATCCGCCCGACAGGATTGCTGGATCCAGAAGTTTTTGTACGTCCGGTTAAGGGACAGATTGATGACTTGATTGGTGAGATCAATCATGAAGTTGAACTAGGTAAAAAAGTTCTGGTGACAACATTGACGAAAAAAATGTCTGAAGATTTAACGGACTATATGAAAGAAATAGGGATTCGTGTACGATATCTACATTCAGATATTGATACGCTTGAACGTATTGAGATTGTACGTGACTTACGCATGGATGTCTTTGACGTACTTATTGGAATCAACTTGCTACGAGAAGGGTTAGATATCCCAGAAGTCTCTCTTGTGGCGATTGTTGATGCGGATAAAGAAGGGTTCTTGCGTTCAGAGACTGCATTGATTCAGACTGTTGGTCGAGCCGCCAGAAATAGTGAAGGTCGGGTTATTATGTATGCAGATAAAATTACTGGGTCTATGGAGCGGGCGATTACAGAAACCAATCGTCGACGTCAGATTCAGCAAGAATATAATGAAGAGCATAATATTACCCCGCAAACAATTAAAAAGGCCGTTCGCGAACTCATAGCTATATCTAAAGTAGCAGAATCCAAGAAAACATATACTTTAGACAAAGATCCAGAATCTATGGATAATCAAGAACTGGAAAAATTAATTGTTAAACTTAACCAAGATATGAAAAAAGCTGCTTTAAATTTAGACTTTGAACGTGCAGCCATGTTACGTGATGAGCTTTTTAAGTTGAAAAAGCAGATGCAAGATAGATAGGAGCAAGTATGTCAAAAAATAAGATTGTTATAAAAGGTGCCAAAGAGCATAATTTAAAAAATATTGATTTAGAGTTGCCGAGAGATCAATTTATTGTCATGACAGGACTTAGTGGATCAGGTAAGTCCTCTTTAGCGTTCGATACGATATATGCAGAGGGACAGCGTCGATATGTTGAATCGTTGTCTTCCTATGCGCGTCAATTCTTAGGTCAGATGGAAAAACCTGATGTTGAAACCATTGAAGGCTTGTCGCCGGCAATATCGATTGATCAAAAAACAACCCACAAAAATCCACGATCGACGGTGGGAACGGTTACAGAGATTTATGACTATTATCGCTTGTTATATGCTCGGGTTGGAATTCCTCATTGTCCAAAATGTGGAAAGCCTATTCATAAACAAACAGTGGACCAAATTGTGGACCATATATTAGAACTTGAAGAAGGAACAAAAATTCAACTATTGGCGCCCATCGTACGTGGACGTAAAGGACAGCACACTAAACTGTTGGAACAAGCAAAAAAAAGTGGCTATATTCGAGTGCTCATTGATGGAAATATGTATGATTTAAGTGAAGAGATTGAGCTTGAAAAAAATAAAAAGCATACGATCGCTATTGTTGTTGATCGTCTTGTTGTTAAAAAAGATATACAAAAGCGCCTAAGTGACTCCATTGAGACGGTTATGCGCCTATCGGAAGGTATCTTAGAAGTTGATGTGATTGGCGCTGAACGCCTAACCTTTAGTCAGCACTTTGCATGCCCAGATTGTGAGATCAGTATCGAAGAAATTGAACCGAGAATGTTTTCCTTTAACAACCCGTTTGGAGCATGTCCGGCGTGCCATGGGCTAGGATTTACCATGAAGTTTGATCCGGATTTGATTATTCCGAATCCATCGCTTTCCATTCGACAAGGTGCAATTCAAGCACCAGGTTGGGGCTTGGCAAATAAGAAAAAAAGTTATACACTAAGTCTTTTTGAATCACTGGCAGCAAAGTACAAATTCAGCTTGGATTTAGCCTACAGTCAATTACCCTCAAAAATTCAGACCTTGATTTTATATGGCAATGAAGGCAAGCAAATTAAAGTGAAATATGAGAATGATCATATGTCCGGAGAATATGCAACAGCATTTGAAGGGGTTATCCCTGGATTGGAGCGTAGATATCAAGAGACATCATCAGACTACATGCGATCAGAATATGAAGCGCTGATGACGAATGATGAGTGTGAAGCGTGCCATGGAGCACGCCTTAAGCCTGAATCATTAGCTGTAACTGTAGGAGGAAAAAATATCGTTGAAGTTACAGAACAAGCGATTATTGATATTCAAGCATTTATGGAAAGCCTTCAATTAACAAAGCGTCAAGAGTTAATTGGGGAGCAAATATTAAAAGAAATCAAAGCACGAATTAACTTTCTTGTTGATGTGGGATTAGATTATCTGTCGTTGTCTCGTACAGCGGGAACCCTTTCAGGAGGGGAAGGGCAAAGGATTCGACTTGCAACACAAATCGGTTCAGGGTTAGTTGGTGTGGTTTATATTCTAGATGAACCTTCAATTGGATTGCATCAAAGAGATAATGGGCGTCTCCTAAAGACATTAAAGCATCTTCGCGACTTAGGTAATACCCTTATTGTTGTTGAACATGATGAAGAGACGATGGAAGAGGCGGACTTTATTGTTGATATAGGTCCTCGAGCAGGAGTTCATGGGGGGGAAGTCGTTTATGCAGGAGATGTACAAGGAATTAAAACGGCCGAACATTCCATAACAGGACAGTACCTCTCTAAGCGTCTTGAGATTCCAATACCTAAAGTTAGAAGGGTTCCTGATGAACGCTGGGTAAACATACGTGGAGCAAAGGAAAACAACTTAAAAGATATCGATGTATCCATTCCTTTGGGGGTATTAACATGCGTGACTGGAGTGTCAGGATCTGGCAAGAGCTCCCTTGTAAATGAAATCCTATATAAGCGATTGGCAAGAGATCTTAATCGTGCAAAATTAAAACCGGGAGTACACAAAGATATTGAAGGATTGGAACATTTAGATAAAGTAATTGATATAGACCAATCTCCTATTGGACGTACGCCAAGATCTAATCCAGCAACATATACAGGCGTATTTGATCATATTCGTGATATTTTTTCGGCAACGCAAGATGCCAAAGTTCGTGGATATGCTAAGGGACGCTTTAGCTTTAATGTTAAAGGGGGACGGTGTGAAGCATGCCGCGGAGATGGAATACTGAAGATAGAGATGCACTTTTTACCGGATATTTATGTTCCGTGTGAAGTATGCCATGGTGAACGCTATAATCGTGAAACATTAGAGATAAAGTATAAAGGGAAGAATATTTCAGAGGTTTTAGATATGACCGTCGAAGATGCTTTGACTTTTTTTGAAAATGTACCTCGAATAAAAAATAAAATGCAAACACTCTATGACGTAGGTCTAGGTTATATTAAGTTGGGACAGCCATCCACAACTTTATCAGGAGGAGAAGCCCAAAGGGTAAAATTGGCAACAGAACTGAGTAAGCGAAGTACAGGAAAGACAATGTATATATTAGATGAACCGACAACGGGGCTACATTTTGATGATGTAAGCAAATTGATTACAATATTGCAGACGCTTGTAGAACAGGGCAATTCAGTGTTAGTCATTGAGCACAATCTTGATGTAATTAAAACAGCAGATTACATTATTGATATGGGACCTGAGGGTGGACATCGTGGTGGAACGGTAATAGGAAAGGGAACGCCGGAAGAAATAGCTCAAAATAAAAAGTCTTATACTGGGGCTTACATAAAAAAAATGCTCTAATCATTCGTTTACAATAATGTGGAAATCTGTTATAATGAGGTCTGAATTGTACAAGGTGTAATGACAATAATTTAACAAATGGGGATTGCAATGAATGTAAAATATGACTTTCACATCCATACCGCATTATCATCGTGTGCCTTAGAAGAAATGTCACCAAATAATATTGTGAACATGGCGATTATTAGTGAATTAGATGCTATTGCCATTACAGATCACAATAGCTGCCAAAATGTAGACGCAGTCATGACAGTCGCTAAGGAACATGGTCTTGTCGTCATTCCGGGGATGGAAGTCGAAACTCGAGAAGAGATTCATGTTGTCTGTTTATTTGAAACGGTTCAAGCCTGCAATAAAATGCAGGCATATGTTTATGCCAGTTTACCTAAAAGGAAAAATAAACCTTCTGTTTTAGGACGACAACTCATTTTTGATGTACAAGATAATATTATTGCAGAAGAAGAAAGACTGTTGTCTTTTGCAACGACAATTCCTCTTGAAGACCTCATTCAACAGATAATTAATCTAGGTGGTGTTGCCATTCCGGCACATATTGACCGCCCAAGTTATAGTGTTGTTTCTAACTTGGGATTTATCCCACCCAATCTGCCCGTTCAATGTCTTGAAATTTCACAATACGCAGAGTACAATACATATAAAGATAAATATAAAAAGCACACGCTGTTACAATCATCAGACGCGCATGAACTTGGCTTTATAGGCATTTGCATGAAAGAACTTCAGATTCCTAAAGTATCAAAGTCTCAACTGAACGTAAAAGTTGTGCTTGATTTTTTAAAAAAGATTGACAAATCATAAACAAAAAAATGTTAGTTAGAGATGAATAATCTCTTCTTATATAAAGGTTAAGGCTATGTAATACAATTTTAAGGAGGTTAATGATGGCTGCTAATCACGATTTAACTCAAGAAAAATACCAAGAACTTGCAGACTTTATTGATGCATTGCCAGATACAAAAGGCGAACTCATCAAAGTTTTGCATAAAGCACAGGGGATTTTCGGATACCTTCCGGCTGATGTACAAAAATTTGTAGCAAAAAAATTAAAAGTTTCTACAGCAAAGGTATTTGGAGTCGTAAGTTTCTACTCATTTTTTACTATGGAACCTAAAGGGGAACATGATATTTCCATTTGTTTGGGAACAGCATGTTATGTTCGAGGTGCAGAAAAAATAGTTGATGCATTCTCAAAAGAACTAGGTATAGGTGTTGGAGAAACAACTCCTGATGGTAAGTTTTCAATTACTGGATTACGATGTATAGGCGCATGTGGTTTGGCTCCTGTTGTAACAATCGGTGAAAAAACTTATGGACGTTTAACGGCTGACATGGTTAAAGATATTTTAGCTGAATACAAATAGGAGGGAAAAATAATGGCAAAAATTAAATCACTTGATGAATTAATGAAGATTAAAAATGATGTTAAAAATAAAGTGGCCCTTAGAGAAAAAGGCGATAATGTCGATTCTCTGATTCAGATTAAAGTAGCAATGGCAACATGTGGAATTGCAGCAGGCGCGCGTGAGGTTATGGATTATCTAATTCAAGAAACGCATCGACAAGGCATTGATAACGTTGTTGTTACACAAACAGGATGCATGAGTTATTGTTATGCAGAACCTACTATTGAAGTAACTCTACCCAATCAAGAACCCGTTGTATTCGGAGACGTTAATGAAGCGAAGGCAAAAGAGATTATTGAAAAATACTTAAAAGCTGGAGAACTTGTTGACGGAATCATTCCAGCAACGCATAAGACAGTAGAATAGAAAGGTTAGGAGGCGTAATAATGGCAAACGAAAAAATGCATGTATTGGTCTGTGGAGGAACGGGATGTCTTTCGGCTGAAGCAGAAGGAATTATCACAAATCTTAGAAGTTCTATAACAGCTGAAAACTTAGATGCAGATGTTCAAGTTCTTAAGACTGGATGTTTTGGATTTTGTGAAAAAGGACCGATTGTAAAAATATTACCAGACAATACATTTTATGTACAAGTTAAACCAGAAGATGCAGAAGAAATTGTAAAAGAACACCTAGTAAAGGGAAGAAAAGTAGAACGTTTACTATATGTTGACCCAGATAAAAAAGTGATTATTTCCGATTCAAAGCATATGGACTTCTACAAAAAGCAAATGCGTATAGCATTGAGAAACTGTGGATTTGTTGATCCAGGAAATATTGATGAGTATATTGCTCGTGATGGATATATGGCACTTGGAAAAGCTATAACAGATATGACACCTGAGATCGTTATCCAAGAAATCAAAGATTCAGGTCTTCGTGGCCGAGGTGGTGGTGGATTCCCAACTGGATTGAAATGGGAATTTGCACGTGGATACGATGCGGATCAAAAATATGTTATCTGTAATGCGGATGAAGGTGACCCAGGTGCATTTATGGACCGATCCATTCTTGAAGGTGATCCACATACGATTATTGAAGCAATGGCAATTTGTGGATATGCTATTGGTGCGTCCAAAGGTCGTGTATATATCCGTGCGGAGTACCCATTAGCGATTAAACGTTTACAAGCAGCAATTGACGTTGCTCGTGAATATGGTTTACTTGGAGACAATATTTTAGAATCTGGTTTTGATTTTGATATTGAACTTACATTAGGAGCAGGAGCTTTTGTATGTGGTGAAGAAACGGCGCTTATCCATTCTATGGAAGGTGAACGTGGAGAACCAACAACAAAACCACCATTCCCAGCAGAATCAGGATATTGGGGCAAACCGACCAATGTAAATAACGTGGAGACATTTGCTAACGTACCTGTTATCTTACTAAAAGGTGCAGATTGGTTTAATAAAATTGGTACAGAAAAATCAAAAGGTACAAAAGTATTTGCGTTAGCTGGAAAAATCAATAACGTTGGACTTATAGAAGTGCCAATGGGTACAACACTTCGTGAAGTTATTTATGACATCGGTGGTGGCATAAAAGACGGTAAGAAATTTAAAGCCGTTCAAACCGGTGGACCATCAGGTGGATGTTTAACAGAAAAAGACTTAGATACACCAATTGACTTTGATAACCTTATTGCAAAAGGATCCATGATGGGATCAGGCGGTATGATTGTTATGGACGAAGACGATTGTATGCCGGCAGTGGCTAAATTCTATCTTGAATTTACAGAAGAAGAGTCTTGTGGAAAATGTACACCTTGTCGCGTAGGAACTAAGCGTTTATCGGAGCTTCTTGAACTTACGTGTGCAGGAAAAGCTGAACTTCGCCACTTAGATGAAATGAAGCGTTTAAGTCGTGTTATTAAAGATACTGCTTTATGTGGATTGGGACAAACAGCTCCAAACCCTGTTTTATCAACATTAGATGCATTTTGGGATGAATATGTTGCACACGTTCAAGAAAAAACATGTCCAGCAGGCCAATGTAGCAGTCTAGTAAAATACATCATCGATGAAGAAAAATGTATTGGATGTACAGCATGTGCACGTGTCTGTCCAGTTGGATGTATATCCGGAGAAGTGAAGAAACCACATGTGATTAATCAAGATGAGTGTATTAAGTGTGGCGCATGTTACGATAAATGTAAATTCGATGCTATTTTTAAGCAATAGAAATAAAAGATAAAGGAGTGTACCCAATGTCAGATATTAAAATTACTATTGATGGTAAAGAGGTTACTGTTCCGGCTGGTAGCACAGTACTTGATGGGGCTAAAAAGCTTGGAATTCATATCCCTACTTTATGTCATTTAGATTTACATGATACAAAAATGGTCAATCAATCCGCATCATGTCGTGTATGTGTGGTTGAAATTGATGGAAGAAGAAACTTGGCACCATCTTGTGCAACCCCTGCTGTTGAAGGGATGGATATTCGAACAAATACGATTCGTGTAATGGAAGCTAGAAAAACTGTACTTGAACTTTTAGTTTCGGATCATCCAAAAGATTGCTTGGCATGTGCAAAAGCTGGCGATTGTGAGCTACAAGATCTATCAGAGTTATGTGGATTAAGTGCAGACTCTATTTCAGGAACGGCTATGTCAACATATAAAAAAGATTATTCTCCATCACTTATACGTGATATGGATAAATGTGTTATGTGTCGTCGATGTGAGACAATGTGTAATAATGTTCAAACAGTAGGAGCACTTTCGGCAATCAACCGTGGATTTGATGCTGTTGTTTCAGCTGCATTTGAATTACCAATGGAAGAAACAGTTTGTACACATTGCGGCCAATGTGTAGCGGTCTGTCCAACAGGTGCATTAACAGAAAACAACCAGACATGGAAAGTAGTAGAAGCATTAGCGGACCCAACTAAAACTGTAGTTGTACAAACAGCGCCCGCTGTTCGTGTAGCATTAGGTGAAGAGTTTGGACATGAACCAGGTACAATCTTTACAAATCAAATGGTTACTGCATTGCGTCAAATCGGATTCAACTACGTATTTGACACTGATTTTGCAGCGGACCTTACGATTATGGAAGAAGGAACAGAGTTACTTGGACGTCTACAAAATTACTTAGATGGAAAAGCAGAGCAGACATTGCCTATCTTAACATCATGTTGCCCTGCATGGGTTAACTTTGTAGAGAGCCAATTCCCAGAGCTTATTGATATTCCATCATCAGCTAAATCACCAATGCAAATGTTTGGTGCTGTGGCGAAAAGTTATTTTGCTGAGAAGCTTGAAGTTAAACGTGAAGACCTTGTGGTTGTATCTATTATGCCATGTTTGGCGAAAAAATATGAAGCGAGTCGTGATGAGTTTGCAGTGGATGGAAATCCAGATGTTGACTTGGTATTATCAACACGTGAATTAGCGGATCTTATTAAAAAATTAAACATTGACCCAGACGAACTTGAAGCAAGTGAGTTTGATAATCCGTTAGGAATGTCAACAGGTGCTGGAGTTATCTTTGGTTCAACAGGTGGAGTTATTGAAGCGGCGGTAAGAACTGCATATGAGCTTCGCACAGGTAAAACATTAGAGCGTGTAGATTTTGAACAACTTCGAGGGTTTGATGGTGTACGTGTAGCTTCTGTCGCTATGGATGATGTTACGTTAAATATCGGAATTGCCCATGGTCTTGGTAATGCACGTGCTTTACTTGAAGAAATCCGTGATGGTAATCCAAGAGATATTCATGCGATTGAAGTTATGGCATGTCCAGGTGGATGTATCGGTGGAGCAGGACAACCCTATCACCATGGAAATGCAGAAATTATTAAAGCACGTCAAGATGCTATCTATGAAATTGACAAGAACATGCCATTACGTAAATCTCATGAAAACCCTGCAATTATTGAGTTGTATGAGACTTATTTAGATAAACCGATGAGTGAAAAAGCACATCATTTACTCCATACGGCATATTCTATTAAAGAAAAAGTATAATTTAATTATAATGTAAAATAGTCTATGTATATTGAAGTTGCATCTGTAGAAAATGACAGATGCAACTTTTCTATATAAAAAAAAGGAATTTTGAAAGTTATGGAGAATATGTATGTATTAGATAATATAGAATATTTTTCGAAAAGTATAATGAAAAATATTCCGGAAGGAGTTGTTATTTATGCGTTATGTAATTACAGGGAAAAACTTTGAGGTAACCGAACCACTTCGAAATATTTCAGAAGAAAAGATTAGCAAGTTAGAGAAGTATTTTACGTCGGAAACGACAGCAAATATAACGATGAGTGTCGTAAGAAAGCAACATCGAATCGAGGTAACGATTCCATTGAAAGGTACTGTTATTCGTGCAGAAGAAAATGCAGAGAATATGTATGCAGCTATTGATCTTGTTGTAGACAAGCTAGAACGTCAGCTTGTAAAGCACCGACACAAGTTAATCGATCGTCATCGACATAGTGGTTCATTTAGAAGTGCATTCCTAGATGCTGAGCCAGATCTTCAAGAAGAAGAAGGTCCAAAAATTGTTCGTACAAAGCGATTTGCAGTTAAACCAATGGATGCAGAAGAAGCGTGTATGGAACTTGAATTATTAGGACATGATTTCTTTGTATTTAGAAATGCAGATACAGAAGAAGTTAATGTCGTATATAAACGTAAAAATGGTGATTTTGGTTTGATTGAGCCAGAAGCATAAGCAAAATATGTGATTAAGATATAGAGAAGATGGTTGCTTGCAACCATCTTTTTTTAGTCAGAATATTGATTGACATAATTCTATCAATTCAATAAATCCACAGATAAAAGAGTAAAAAAAGTGCCGAAAATAGGGTTATGCACAGACTTAGACACACTATCCACAGAAATAATATGAGAAAATTATGTAAACCTAGAAACTTATCCACAGAAGCTTAGGGAAGAAAGTAGAAAATTAATACCATTTTTATAGGATGTTGCGGACTTTTGTGTTAAAATACAAGCAATACATGATTTCAAGAAAGTGTCTTGAAGGACCTACTGTAAAATGATACAATAGAGTAATGTAAAAATAGTTAAATTGGAAGGTGGACAAGATGGGGATTATTGAGAAAATCTTCGGAACCCATAGTGAAAGAGAATTAAAGCGAATTTACCCAATAGTTGATCAGATAGAAGCGTTAGAGCCGAAAATGATTGATTTGACCGATGAAGAGTTAAAGGCAAAAACAGAAGAATTCCGTGGACGTATCCATGAAGGAGAAGCACTGGATTCTATTATGGTTGAAGCATTTGCGGTTGTTCGAGAAGCGGCAAAGAGAGTTTTAGGATTACGACCATACAGAGTACAGTTGGTCGGAGCTGTTGTCTTACATCAAGGGCGTATTGCAGAGATGAAAACAGGTGAAGGTAAAACATTAGTTGCGCCTATCGCGGCATATTTAAATGCACTCGAAGGAAAAGGTGTACATGTTGTAACCGTCAATGATTATCTTGCTACACGTGATGCTGAATGGATGGGAGAAGTATTTAATTTTCTAGGGTTAACAGTTGGTGTTATTGTCAACGGATTAAATCACGAAGAACGACAAGCTGCGTACCGTTGCGACATTACCTATGGAACGAATAATGAATTTGGTTTTGACTACTTACGGGATAATATGGTTATATTTGAACGAGAGATGGTTCAAAGACCGTTAAACTATGCAATCATCGATGAGGTTGACTCCGTATTAATTGATGAAGCAAGAACACCGTTGATAATATCTGGAAGCAGTAGCAAGTCAACACACCTATATCAACAAGCACACATGCTTGCTCAGCGTTTAAAAGAAGGGCGAGTATTAGGAGAAGTAACCAAATTAAGCGCACTTCTTAATGAAGACATTGAAGAAGAAGGCGACTACGTTATCGATGAGAAAACGAAAAATGCTACGCTGACAGCAGATGGTGTGAAGCGGGTTGAAGAGTATTTTCAAATTGATAACTTAGCGGATCCGGAAAATATGGAAATACAGCACCATATTAATCTTGCATTAAAGGCATTAAAATTAATGCACCGAGATAAAGACTATGTCATCAAAGACGATGAAATAGTCATTGTTGATGAATTTACAGGGCGTTTAATGCCGGGGCGACGTTACTCCAATGGTCTGCATCAAGCGATTGAAGCCAAGGAAAATGTGAAGGTTAAACGGGAAAGTAAGACACTAGCAACGATTACATTCCAAAATTACTTCAACCGTTATGAAAAAAAATCAGGTATGACAGGTACGGCGTTAACGGAAGAAGAAGAGTTCCGTTCCATCTATGGTATGGATGTTATCGTCATACCAACGAACCGTCCGATTGCAAGAAAAGACCACAATGATGTGGTATATAAAAGTGTTGCAGAAAAATATCGTGCCATTGCAAAAGAAGTGGTTGCAAGCCATCAAAAAGGGCAACCTGTTCTTGTGGGAACGGTCAGTATAGAGTCATCAGAAGATTTAAGTAAAACCCTAAAACGCGAAGGCGTTCCACATAAAGTATTAAATGCAAAGTTTCATGAGCGAGAGGCTGAAATTGTTGCACAAGCTGGACAGCTCGGCGCGGTAACCATTGCGACAAATATGGCGGGACGTGGTACCGACATCAAGCTTGGAGAAGGGGTTAAAGAAGCAGGAGGCCTTAAAATTATTGGTACAGAGCGTCATGAGTCACGACGTATTGATAATCAGCTTCGAGGACGTGCAGGACGTCAAGGGGATCCAGGTGAATCACGCTTCTTCATTTCTTTGGAAGATGAATTGATGCGCCTATTTGGTTCAGACAAAATGAAAAATACAGTCGAACGTTTAGGATTACCGGATGATGAACCAATATCAGCGGGAATTCTATCTAACCGTATTGAAGATGCTCAACGTAAAGTGGAGGGCAATAACTTTGGTATACGTAAACGTTTATTAGACTATGACCAAGTCATGAATGAGCAACGTGAGATTATCTATGAAGAACGGTTAAAAGTTCTTAAAGGCGAAAGTATGCGTTCAATCATTTTAAAAATGGTTGATGATATTATAGAACGTAATGTTAATGCCCATTCGAATGGTATGGATCATATGGATGAGTGGGATTTAATGGGACTTCGAGAATCCTTGACAAAAATCATTCCGTTCCCAAATTTTAACTTTGATGAAAAAACCCGAGATACCATGACAAAAGAAAAATTCATCGAGTTATTGCAAGAGCTTGCACATAAAATGTATGAAGCCAAAGAAAAAGAATTCGATGAACCGGAGATGATGCGTGAACCTGAACGGGTAATACTACTTCGTGCAATCGATCAAAAGTGGATGGACCATATTGATAATATGGATCAAATGCGCCAAGGAATCAATTTAGTGGCATTTGGACAAAGAGATCCGCTAGTTGAATATAAACTTGTTGGCTTTGATATGTTTGATGATATGATTGAAAGTATTCAAGAAGATACTGTGCGTATACTTTATCGTATTGCACCACGTAACAAAATTGAACGTGAACGTGTTGCTAAGAACATATCCACAAATCGTGGTGAAGAAGCTGCGAAAAAAACAGTAAAGCACACAGGTAGAAAACTAGGAAGAAATGAACTGTGCCATTGTGGTAGCGGTAAAAAATATAAGCAGTGTCATGGTCCTTCAGAAAATTATAATTACCGTATAGAAGAATAACCATTGAAAGAGGTGATTTAATGTTAGCTTTAGAACAACTCAAGCAAGAATTGCAAAAGTATGAAGTGAAATTAGATGAAATGAGTGTTTCACTTTGACTTATTTAATGTTAAAATAAAAATAGAAACGATAGAAAATGAAATGGCTCGTGAAGATTTTTGGGATGATCCTGAAAAGTCACAAGAAGAGATGAAGGCGTTGAAGGGGCTTAAAGATAAGGTGGCGTCCTTTGAACAGCTTTCAGAGGCCTATGACGATGCACAAACAATGATTAGCATCGCAGAAGAAGAGGATGACGAAGGCTTGGTTGAAGAAATTAAGTCTATGGCAGAACGCTTTTTTAAGCAATATGAAACCCTTCGCATTGATACGTTGCTCTCAGGTCCGTATGACCGTAACAATGCAATTGTGTCTCTTCATGCAGGTGCAGGTGGAACAGAGTCCTGTGATTGGGTGAGTATGCTCTATCGTATGTATTTAAAGTGGGCAGATAAAAAAGAATATAAAACAGAAGTTCTGGACTATTTAGATGGAGATGAAGCAGGGATTAAATCGGTGACCTTTCAGATATCCGGTGAAAATGCCTATGGATATCTAAAAGCGGAAAAAGGGGTTCACCGCTTGGTGCGAATCTCTCCCTTTGACTCCTCAGGAAGACGCCATACGTCATTTGCATCCTGTGATGTTCTCCCGGAGATAGATGACTCTATTGAACTAGACATTCCCGATGATGAACTACGTATAGATACCTATCGGGCAAGTGGTGCCGGAGGCCAGCACATTAATAAAACGGATTCAGCAATACGTATAACCCATATTCCAACCAATACGGTAGTACAATGTCAAAATGAACGTTCACAACATAAAAATAAAGATAAAGCAATGTCCATGCTTAAAGCAAAGCTATTAGAACTTAAGCAAATTGAGCAACAAGAAGAAATGAAAGAAATTCGCGGCGAAGTCAAAGAAATCGGTTGGGGAAGTCAAATCCGTTCATATGTCATGCATCCGTATAATATGGTCAAAGATCATAGAACGAGTGTGGAGACCGGCAATGTTAATGCCGTTATGGATGGTGATATTGATGCATTTATCAATGGATATTTAATTTGGCTAACAACAGATCAATAATAAATTATATCTCAAATTTAAAGGAGGAAAAAACAATGGCTTCATTACAGCAAGTAATTTTCAAACTTGATCATGAGGAATATGGTTTGAATATTATGCAGGTTAATGGTATTGAGAAGTATCAAGAAGTTGTTAAGGTACCAAACTCACCTAAATATATTGAAGGGATTATCAACCTTAGAGGCGAGGTATTACCAATCTATAGTTTAAGAAAAAAATTTAATCTTGAAGAAAAAGAGATTAATGAAGACACAAAAATCATCGTTGTTAATACCAATGACATGATGATAGGATTTGTTGTGGACTCTGTTTCCGAGATTTTACAGATTGAAGAAGATAGTATTGAACAGGCGCCTAAAATTGTAACAGGAGTTAATCGTAAATATATCAAAAGCGTTGCAAAACAAGAAGAACGCATGATTATATTAATTGACATTGATCTTATTGTTTCGGATGAAGAAAAAGCAGAACTCGAAGAAGTTATAGTGGAAGCTTAATCGTTCAATAAGTGATAAAAGGATAATGCTAAACTGTTATCCTTTTTTTTCTTGCAATAAATTTATAGATGTGATATTATCTTTCTAGTAAATACAAATGTTTCTGACAAAAATACAAAACGAGGTGAAAGTTATGCCGGATAATGCAAAATACTATATTTTAAAGAAGAAAGCGCTACCAGAAGTGTTTTTAAAAGTTGTTGAAGCAAAAGCTTTAATCGAAAGAGAAAAAGCAATAACAGTACAAGAGGCAGTAGACCTTGTTGGTATTAGTCGTAGTTCTTTCTACAAATATAAGGATTGTATTTTTCCCTTCTTTGACAATGGACGAGGAAGCGTCGTAACATTTGCCGTTAAAGTAGATGATGAACCTGGGTTGTTATCTACGGTTATTGAAAAAATTGCTGAGGCAAAAGCCAACATATTAACAATTAATCAGTCGATACCGATTAACGGAGTGGCAAACTTGACAATAAGCATCGAGATATTACCAGAGACATTAGATGTTGAAGCACTGATTGATTCAATTGAAATGTTTGAAGGTATACATCACGTCAAAATATTAGCAAGGGAGTAAAAAGATGGTTAACATAGCGATATTGGGATATGGAACGGTAGGATCAGGTGTTGTAGAAGTACTCGAAAAAAATAAGGCAAGTATTGATAATAAAGCAGGAGACGAGCTTTATATAAAATATGTTCTTGATTTAAAAGAATTTCCTGGAACATCGATTGAGACAAAGTTAACAAAGAACTTTGAAGATATCTTGGAGGATGATTCTGTACAAATCGTCGTTGAAGTAATGGGAGGATTAAAGCCAGCCTATGACTTTGTGAAAAAGGCCTTACTAAAAGGAAAAAGTGTGGTTACATCCAATAAAGAATTGGTTGCTAGATATGGTCCTGAGCTACTTGAGATTGCACGACGAAAAAATATCAACTTTTTATTTGAAGCCAGTGTAGGTGGGGGGATTCCAATTATTCGCCCATTGAACAAATCATTAACGGCAGATGAGATTTATGAAATCACAGGGATATTAAATGGAACAACAAACTATATCCTAAGCAAGATGGCCCGTGAAGGTTTGAATTTTGAAGAAGTGCTAAAAGAGGCACAGGAATTAGGCTTTGCAGAGCGTGACCCTGAAGCGGATATTGAAGGCTATGACGCTTGTCGTAAAATTGCAATCTTATCCTCATTAGCTTACGGAATGCATGTAAACTTTGAAGAGATATATACAGAAGGCATCTCAAAGATTCGACTCAAAGATTTAGAATATGCAAAGGAACTTGGATATCAGATAAAACTTTTAGGTATTAGCAAAAAGATTGAAGAAAAAGCATATGCCATGGTAGCGCCCATGATGATTTCTGACAATCATCCTTTATCCAATGTACATGATGTGTTCAATGCGATTTTTATTAAAGGAAATGTTATTGGGGACGTAATGTTTTATGGAAGTGGTGCTGGAAAATTACCAACGGCTTCTGCTGTTGTTGCCGATGTGGTAGATGCTGCGAAGCATCTAGATAAGAACATCATTACGCATTGGTACTCAAAAGAAATGAATCTGATGTCTTTAGAAGAAGTGCCAAGCCAACTATTTATTGCAATTAAAGGACATGGATATCAAGATGTTCTTGAAGAAGTCTTTGGAAAAGTATCATACATCCATAGTGATGATGAAACGGTATTTATTACTCAAAGATCAACAGAAGGTGAGCTGTCGGATAAAGTTCATCGTTTGCAAGAGCAGTATCAACTAGAAGTGACATCAACAATTCGTATAGAAAAGGATTAGGTCATGAAATATATAATTGTATTAGCCGATGGAATGGCAGATGAGCCCATCGAAGCGTTAAACAATAAGACACCATTAGAAGTGGCGAAAACACCAATGTTTGATAGATTGGCAAATGTTGGTGAAGTAGGATTGGTCGATACTATACCCCAAGGCATGAATCCGGGAAGCGACACTGCAAATCTTTCAGTTATGGGGTATGATCCGAGGAAGTATTATACTGGTCGTTCTCCTTTAGAGGCAGTAAGTATTGGGGTTGAGATGCAAGAGAGTGATATATGCTTTCGCGTTAATTTTGTAACATTAACAGAAGAAGAAACCTACTGGAATAAGACGATTGAAGACCATAGTGCGGATGAGATTACTACACAAGAGGCTGCGATACTTTTGGAGGCAGTCAAAGAAGCGTTTGAAGATGCAGAGCTAACATTTTATCAAGGTGTTAATTATCGACATGCACTTATCTGGGATCATGGTTCAATGGACGTAAATTTAGAACCGCCGCACAATATTTTGGGCAAACAAATAGCACCATATCAGCCTACCGGAGACAATAGTGAACAGATACGTCAAATGATGGAACGAAGTTTTGAAATCTTAAATCATCATCCAGTCAATGAAGCACGACGTCAAAAAGGTTTGCGTCCGGCAAACAGTATATGGCCATGGGGAGAAGGGGTAAGACCGGAGCTTCCTGATTTTGAAAAAATGTTTAACAAAAAGGGTGCTATGATTTCAGCCGTTGATTTATTAAAAGGTATTGCCATTGCAGCGAATATGAAAAGTATCGATGTTGAAGGAGCAACTGGAAATATTCATACCAATTATCAAGGAAAAGTAGATGCAGCAATAAGGGCTTTTGAAGATGGATATGATTTTGTGTATTTACATGTGGAAGCGCCAGATGAATGTGGGCATCGCGGAGAACTGGACAATAAAGTAAAAGCGATCGAGCTCATTGATGAAAAGGTTGTCGCTCCTATTTACAATTATTTCAAAGAAAAAGAAGAAGCGTTTAAGATTGGGATTTTACCGGATCATCCTACGCCGCTACATATTCGAACACATACTAATGATCCGGTGCCTTATCTAATCTATACAAATGAACAAGAAAAACACAACCATTTCTTTTTTTCTGAAGCTGGTGCAAAAGCGAGTGGCAAGATAATAAAGCAAGGTTATCAATTTATGCCATACTTTTTAGGCAAATGATTATAAATGAAGACGGAGGAAATATATGCTTGTAGTTAAAAAATTCGGTGGCAGTTCTGTCGCCAACAAAGAACGTGTATTTAATGTTGCAAATCGAATTCTAGAAGATTATAAAGCAGGACATCAAGTAGTAGTTGTTTTATCGGCCCAAGGAGATACGACAGATGAGCTCTTAGCAAAGGCTGCGGAGATCACGGCGAATCCTTCAAAACGAGAAATGGATATGCTGCTTGCAACAGGAGAGCAGCAATCTGTTGCGCTGATGTCGTTAGCGCTTCATGAATTAGGTTATCCGGCGATATCGCTGAATGCATTTCAAGTAGGCATGAATACGTCAAGAACATATGGAAATGCCCGATTAAAAGGTATTGATAAAGAACGTATGGAAATGGAATTAGAACTTAACAATATTGTTCTTGTTACAGGATTTCAAGGGATTAACCGATATGAAGATGTAACGACACTTGGACGTGGGGGCTCGGACACTACGGCGGTTGCACTTGCAGCTGCATTAAATGCCGACCGCTGTGAGATATATACAGATGTTGATGGGGTATATACAGCAGATCCACGTGTTGTCAAAGATGCAAGAAAGCTAGATGAGATAACCTATGATGAAATGCTAGAATTAGCTTCATTGGGAGCGAAAGTATTGCACAACCGTTCGGTCGAACTTGCAAAAAAATATAAGGTTGAATTAGTGGTTCGATCAAGTTTAACACAAGCAGAAGGAACGATAGTTAAGGAGGAATGTAAAATGGAAAAAATGTTGGTCAGTGGTGTTGCAGCAGATAAAGACGTAGCACGTATAGCAGTGATAGGGATTCAAGATAGACCGGGTAAAGCGTTTGATTTATTTAGCTTACTTTCAAAAAATAATATCAGTGTTGATATCATTTTACAATCCATCGGACGCGACGGAACAAAGGACATCACGTTTACAGTTGCAAAAAGCGATTTGAAAGAAGCCACACAATTGATTGAATCGAACTTGGATCATCTAGAAGCAAGTAGCTTCCTCTTTGATGATGATGTGGCCAAAGTATCTGTTGTTGGAGCAGGAATGGCTTCAAATGCAGGGGTTGCAACTAAAATGTTTGAGGCGCTATACGATGCGGATATTAACATTCACATGATTTCAACATCAGAAATCAAAATCTCCGTATTAGTATCAGAAAAAGATGCTGATGATGCGCTTGTTGCGATTCATGACCACTTCAAATTAGGAGTTCGATAAGTAGACCGATATCGATGGACGTTAGAAAAATGCCTAACGTCCATCTTTTTTTGTCCTATTGTACTCCCTTTCTTGAAATTTCTTGGAATTGATATTATAATGAGTATGCACTTTTAGAAAAAACAAAGGGGTCTTATATGGAAATCAAAAAACAGTTACAACAAGAATTCGGGTTACAAGCATGGCAGGTGGAAAATACGCTGGCATTAATTGATGCGGGTAATACCATTCCATTTATTTCTAGATATAGAAAAGAACAAACAGGGTCACTCTCAGACGAAGTGTTACGTGAATTATCCGAACGCTTAACATATCTAACCAATTTAGAGGCAAGAAAAGAGCAAGTGCGTGCAACGATTATTGAACAGGAAAAAATGACGTCAGAAATTGAAAAAGCGTTAGTTCAGGCGCAGACACTCGTTGAAGTCGAAGATATCTATCGACCCTATAAGCAAAAGAAACGAACGCGTGCAACAATCGCAAAAGAAAATGGATTAGAACCCTTTGCACTTATTCTTTATATGCAACAGACACATGATGATTTAAATCAATGTGCCCAGGGGTATTTGAATGAAGAAAAAGGAATAACCGATATTAAGCAAGTCTTTGATGGAGCCAAAGATATTATTGCAGAGATGATCTCAGATGATGCAGATATACGTAAATACCTGCGAGATCATACATGGAATGTGGGTAAAATCGTTACAAAAACAAAAACCAAAGAGACCTCAGTATATGAAATGTATTATGAATATGAGGAACCTATAAAAAAGATACCGGGGCATCGTATTCTAGCCATTAATCGTGGTGAAAAGGAAAAAATTCTTTCCGTAAAAATTGATGGGGACGAAGAAAGAGGCATTGGATATATTGAAAAACAAGTGATTCGTAATGAAGCTTTTTCTGGAACTTCTTATATTAAAGAAGCTATTGAAGATGCCTACAAACGTTTGATTTTTCCTTCGATAGAGCGTGAACTGCGTAGCTATATGACAGAAAATGCTGAAGATGGTGCGATTAAAGTTTTCGGAAAAAATCTAGAGCAGCTTCTTCTTCAACCACCTATTGCAGGAAAAATCATTTTGGCGTTAGACCCTGCTTTTCGAACCGGTTGTAAAGTTGCAGTTATTGATAAGTATGGACAAGTGCTTGACACAGGAGTTGTATACCCAACACCTCCGGTTAATAAAATAGCCGAAGCAAAGAAAATCCTTGGGAAAATGATCAATCAACATCAAGTGAATCTTATTGCGATTGGAAATGGAACGGCGTCAAGAGAGACAGAAAGCTTTACTGTTGAGATGCTTAAAGAAATGAAAAGTAACATACAGTATGTTATAGTCAATGAAGCCGGAGCTTCGGTATATTCAGCGTCTAAGCTTGGGACAGAAGAATTTCCGGAATATGATGTAGCGCTTCGAAGCGCAGTTTCTATTGGAAGACGACTACAAGACCCGCTGGCAGAACTAGTAAAGATTGATCCCCAATCGATTGGAGTAGGTCAGTATCAGCACGATATGAATCAAAAAAAATTAGCAGAAACCCTATCTGGAGTGGTTGAAGATTCTGTTAACCGAGTAGGAATCGATTTGAATACGGCAAGTGTTTCCTTACTACAATATATTTCAGGAATCAGCAAAGCGGTAGCTAAAAACATTGTTAGTTATCGTGAAGAAAATGGTGAGTTTAAGACACGAAAAGAGTTGCTTAAGGTCGCAAAACTTGGTCCTAAGGCATTTGAGCAATCGGCAGGATTTTTACGTATACGTAATGGAAAAAACCCATTGGATAATACAGGAGTCCATCCTGAATCGTATGCAGCAACAGAAAAATTCATGAAATTATTGGATTTAGATCTACATTATGAAGTCAAAGAAATGCTAACAAAGGTTGGAAGTATCCAACATGTAGGCGAGGTAGCAGAAAAAATCGGTGTGGGAGAACCGACCCTTCAAGACATTATTTTGGAGTTGAAGAAACCGGGTAGAGACCCTCGTGATGAAATGCCAAAGCCAATCTTACGCAGTGATGTGTTAGAAATGGATGATTTAAAAATCGGAATGCGTTTAAGTGGAACCGTCAGAAATGTCATTGACTTTGGGGCCTTTGTAGACATTGGTGTCCATCAAGATGGGTTAGTACATATCTCAAAATTGAGTAAAAAATATATTAAGCACCCCCTTGAGGTGGTAGCCATTGGAGATATTGTTGAAGTGGAAGTTATTTCAGTGGACGTTGCAAAAAAACGTATAGGCCTATCAATGGTAAATGAAGATTAAAACTAGGAGATAAGATGAAAGAACTTGTACAAATTACTGTTAAAACAAAAACAATGGATTTATTTAGATTTATGCTATTTCATGCATACTCGAGTTTGAGTGGTGTAATTACAATGATCTTTGGTTTAGGATCATTGATCATGTTACCGGTGACCTACTTTGTGTGGAAAGATGCATTTGTCTCTTTGATATTACTCATGGTTGTCATCATTTACGTTATTGTGACACCTTTAAATATGCTCTCCCAATCCAAGCGTCAAGTTATTTCCAATCCGGTATTTAAAAACCCGATTACATATCATATCAGTGATGAAATATTTGAAGTACAGCAATATACCGGAACGGTTCGCTTGTTTTGGAATCAACTATTTCGCATTAAGAAGACACCCTTTGATTTTTTATTTTATGTAAATGAACAGCAGGCATTTGTTATTCCCAAAAAAGCAATGAGCGAAGCGGATAACATTACCCTTAATCAAATCATTGAAAAAATCGGTGACCAACTACCCAAGCAACCCACTTTAATAGAGCGATTACGTGGACAGACAACTTCCGTAGCTAATCCGGTTAAGGAAGAACAGATCAAGGTACACACTGTAGATAAAGAGGAAAAAGAAGATGATAAGGCATAGTTATTCACCTGAACAGACATATGCAATAGGAAAAGAAATTGGAGAAAAAGCAAAAGAAGGCGAAGTATACTCGCTGATTGGAGATCTAGGCGTAGGAAAAACTGTTTTTACAAAAGGATTTGCAGAAGGACTTGGCATTGACGAGGATATTACAAGTCCGACCTTTACTTTAGTTAATGAATATGAACAAGGACGGCTACCTTTTTACCATTTTGATGTGTACCGCATTGAAGACATATCTGAAATTGAAGACATAGGTTATGAAGAATATTTTTACGGCCATGGGGTCACACTTGTTGAATGGGCAAATAAAATAAAATCCCTCTTGCCAAAAGGTACGCGAACGATTATTATTGAAAAGGATTTAGAGCAAGGGTTTGAATACCGGAAAATTCAGGAGATCATATGAAAATATTAGGAATTGAAAGCTCGTCGACAATTGCATCGGTTGCAGTTGTTGAGGATGGACAGCTATTAGGTGAATATACTATTAATCATACGCTAAAACATTCAAAAACATTGATGCCAATGATTCAAGAAATGCTCAATAAACTTGAATTAAAACCCAAAGATATTGGCTTAATTGCTGTTTCAGAAGGTCCAGGTTCCTTTACGGGCTTAAGGATTGGAAGTGCAACGGCAAAAGGATTGGCGCAGGGATTGAATATTCCGATTGTGAGCATACCTACAATGCAAGTGTTGGCAAGTACGGTATTAATCCCAGGAGCAAAAGTGCATGCCATCATGTATGCCAGGGCAAGAGAAGTGTACTATCAAACATTTATGATAAGTGTCAAGGAACGGCATTTTTTGGTGGAGCCCCAGACACCCTTAGTCACATGTGAAATAGAAGAAGTGGCGGAAAAATTAAAAAAAGAAACACATCATGTGTATCTTGTTGGTGATGCAGTCTTTAGATTTGAACAAGATCTAGAAGGGCTTGGAGAAAAAATTATAAGCTTCTTGCCGGTATATACGAATCTCATGGCAAAAAATGTTGCAATATTAGGTCAATCAAGGTATGATGATAATGATGTAATGACATATCAAGAGCACCGTCCCTATTATCATAAAAAATCTCAAGCTGAACGCGAATATGAGAGTAAAAATCATGCGAAAAATTAAAGTTGAATCAATGTCGCAAGAAGATATTCAAGATATCGTTGATATTGAAAAGACCACATTCAGCATTCCCTGGACCTATGAAAGCTTTATACAAGAGTTGGCCAATCCTCATGCACACTATATTGTTTTAAAATGTGATGACCATCTTATTGGGTATGGAGGTTTTTGGAAAATATTGGATGAAGGACATATAACCAATGTTGCTATTACTTCGGCGTATAGAGGATTGGGCTATGGAACAATGCTTATCAAAGCATTACTACAAGAAGCAAAGAAGTTAAAGATACATCAGTTAACACTGGAAGTTAGAGAGAGCAATTTACGTGCTATCAAAGCCTATGAACAACTTGGCTTTACAATAGAAGGCAAGAGACGCCGCTACTACACTAAACCAATAGAAGATGCTATGATTATGTGGTTATCTTTATAACAAGGAGGATTTATTCATGAGTACTATTCAAGAACAAGCAATTAACACGATACGCATTTTGTCCGCTGAGGGTGTGCAAAAAGCAAATTCAGGTCATCCGGGCTTACCTATGGGAGCAGCTCCTATGGCGTTTGAGTTATGGGCAAATCATATGAACCATAATCCGAAAAACCCACAATGGGATAACCGCGATCGTTTTATTCTTTCAGCAGGACATGGCTCAATGCTTGTGTATTCTTTATTGCACTTATTTGGATATGGATTAAAAATAGAAGATTTAAAAAACTTTAGACAGTGGGATTCATTAACACCAGGACACCCTGAGTTTGGTCATACAGTTGGTGTTGAGACAACAACAGGACCTTTAGGGGCTGGATTTGCAACAGGTATAGGAATGGCTATGGCTGAGGCGCATTTAGCATCAAAATTCAATAAAGAAAATTACCCAATTGTAGATCACTATATTTATTCAATTGTGGGTGATGGGTGTTTAATGGAAGGTGTAACTGCAGAAGCGGCATCTTTAGCAGGAACATTAGGTTTAGACAAATTTATTGCTCTTTATGACTCCAATAAAATTTCTATTGAAGGAAGTACCGACTTAGCCTTTACTGAAGACGTTGGAAAGCGTTTTGAAGCGTATCATTGGCAAGTATTGGAAGTGGAAGATGGTAATGACCCAGTTGCTATCGGAAAAGCAATTGAACAAGCAAAAGCAAATAAAACACAACCTTCATTAATTATTGTAAAGACAAAAATCGGTCATGGATGTCCGGCGAAAGAAGGAAAAGCCAGTGCACATGGAGAACCGTTAGGTCAAGAAAATTTAAATGCGGCTAAAGAAAATCTTGGCATGCCACTAGATAAGGAATTCTATGTATCAGAAGCGGTTCAAACCTATATTGATGAGCTGGCAGCCCAAGGCGATAAAAAAGAAGCTGCATGGAACGCACTTTTTGCTGAGTACAAAAAAAGCTATCCAGAATTAGCGGCACAATATGAAAAAGACATGTCAGGATTTATTGATGTGGATGCTCTTGATGCAGAAGATTTTTGGTCATTTGATGAAAAACCAAACGCAACACGTGCATCATCAGGCCAAGTTATTCAAAAATTAGTTAAAATCATTCCAAACCTTTTTGGAGGATCTGCAGACTTAGCTCCATCAACAAAAACATGGATGGATGATCAAGGTGAGTTTTCAAAAGAGAATTATGCAGGTAAAAACATCCATTTTGGTGTTCGAGAGTTAGCGATGACAGCCATGGGAAATGGTTTGGTACTTCATGGTGGACTCGTTTCCTTTACAAGTACATTCTTTGTGTTTAGTGATTATATGAAACCAATGATTCGTTTAGCTGCACTTATGGGCTTACCACATACATTTGTTTTAACACACGATAGCATAGGGGTAGGAGAAGATGGACCTACACACCAACCAATTGAACAATTGGCGTCATTACGAACAATACCAAACCTAGTAACATTTAGACCGGCAGATGCAAAAGAAGTGGCAGCAGGATGGTACTTTGCAGTAACTAACAAAAAGCAACCAACAGCTCTTGTATTAACACGACAAAATGTTGGCTTCTATGAAAAATCAGGAAAAGAAGCTCTCAAAGGTGGATATATCCTTATTGATTCAGAAAAAGCAACACCAGACGTGATTTTAATGGCGAGTGGTTCAGAAGTAGGACAAGTTGTTGAAGCGGCTGAGATTCTTAAAAAAGAAGGTATTGATGCTCGCGTTGTTAGTATGCCATCAATGGAGTTGTTTAATGCACAGTCAGCTGAATATAAAGAAAGCGTTCTGCCAAAAAGCGTTACAAAACGTGTGGCGATGGAAGCGGCAAGAACATTTGGCTGGTATCAATATGTGGGTCTAGAAGGAAAAGTCATAGGGCTTGATCGCTTTGGAGCATCTGCGCCAGGAGCCAAAGTCTATGAAGAATTAGGCATAACAACACAAGCTGTTGTAGATGCAGTAAAAGCTTTATAAGCTGAAGGAATAGGCAAAATATATAAAGAGTCAAACGTATCAAGAGCATCCATTTGGATGCTCTTTTTCCACGGTGTTTTCTGCTAAAGAGAACGAAGGGATGACTTGACTTTTTTTTTGAGAGCTTTATAATTAAGATGATTTGATATAAAATGGATTTAGAAATGAGGCGTTTTCATGTTAGATGTGTGTTTGTTAGGTACAGGAGGTATGATGCCTTTACCTTATAGATGGTTAACTTCTTTAATGACAAGGTACAATGGAAGTAACCTATTAATTGATTGTGGAGAAGGAACCCAAATTACGATGAAGCTTCAAGGGTGGAGCTTTAAAGATATCGATCAGATTTGTTTTACCCATTATCACGGAGATCATATCAGTGGTTTGCCCGGCTTGTTGCTGACAATCGGTAACTCAGAGCGAAAAAAACCCTTGCGACTCATTGGACCGAAAGGACTCAAGCGTGTTGTTAATGGTTTAAGAGTTATAGCACCTGAACTACCCTTTGAGATAGAATTTATTGAATTAACAGAAGACGTACAAACCATTCAAAGCAATGGTTATATCATTCAGGCATATAAAGTAAATCATAAAATTACTTGCTATGGATATACTTTAGAAATTCCCCGCAAAGGAAAGTTTGATGCGCAAAAAGCAAAAGCGTTAGATATTCCTCTACATTTTTGGTCACGCTTACAAAATGGAGAGACGATTTTAGATGGAGAAAAAACCTATACTCCAGATTTGGTTATGGGAGAAGAACGTAAAGGATTAAAAGTGACATATTGTACAGATACCCGACCGGTACAAAACATTATAGACAGTGCTAAAGATGCGGATTTGTTTATTTGCGAAGGTATGTATGGAGAAAAAGCGGAGCAGACGAACGCTGTACAATATAAACATATGACATTTGAAGAGGCAGCAACATTAGCTCAAAAAGCCAAAGTCAATGAATTATGGTTGACACATTTTAGTCCGGCACTGGTATACCCAAAAGAATTTTTACCTGAGGCAAAAAAAATATTTAAAAATACAAAAATTGGTAAAGATCGAATGACAAAGACATTAAAGTTTCAAGAATGATATTCAAGAGAATCGTATTTGTACCGATATATAAAGAAAGAAGCTATAACTGTTTGACATGTAACCACCGAAGAGAATGGGGGAATCAAGATGCGTAAAGTGCTACCTATTTTAATATTAGTTTTGGTTATTGGTGGAATTGTATATTATTATGGATTGCAAGGACGAGAAAATCAAGACAATGAAAGTTCAGGGATATTAACAGATGAGAGAATCCTTGAACTATCCCAATCAACAACAGAATTAGCCAACTTTATAAGTTCGGTTAAAGAAACACCTGAGCAGGTGGTTCGTACCAATTCGATTATTCGAAAAATGACATACAGTGGTGAATATAATGAGGCGGAAGTTGAAAGCCTGGTAAATATGCAGCGTATGTTGTTTCAAGAAGAATTATTGGAACATAACCCCAAAGAATTTCATCATATAATGATTCGCTCGGAACTAGAGCAGTGGGAAAAAGCAGAATTAAAGATTATAGGTTCGGAGTATTTGCCTGCAAAGTATCAGTCAGATGATACAGCCATTGTAAAAGTGATTTTTTATACCAATGATCCCAACAGAGATATCTATGCGCAGTACGTGTTAGTGAAAAATGCACTAGATCAATGGGAAATTAAAGGATGGATGGGTGCAGAACCTTTTGAAATTGTGAAATAAGGAGACTATATGAAAGACGTTACGATACTAGCAATAGAAACATCGTGTGATGAGACGGCAGCAGCAGTCGTTGTTAATGGACGCAAAGTACTATCGAATGTAATTTCATCGCAAATCGACACACACAAAAAATTTGGTGGAGTTGTTCCGGAGGTCGCTTCAAGAAAGCATATTGAAAAAATAGATATCGTTATCGATGAAGCCCTTGAAGAAGCAAACTGTACATTTGAAGATATAGATGCAATAGCAGTGACCTATGGTCCGGGGTTAGTTGGTGCGTTATTAGTAGGAGTGGCCCAAGCAAAAGCGTTAGCGTTTGCGTTGGATAAACCTTTAATTGGTGTCCATCATATAGAAGGACACATAGCAGCAAATTATATTGAGAATAAAACATTTGAACCGCCCTTTTTGTGCCTTGTCGTATCAGGAGGTCATACGCACTTGGTTCATGTGAAAAAATATGATGAATTCACGATCATAGGGAAAACGCGAGATGATGCCATTGGTGAAGCCTTTGACAAAGTGGCGCGTTCTATTGGTCTGGGCTATCCTGGAGGTCCCAAAATTGATCGGCTAGCTCCTGAAGGTGATGCAACATATATTGATTTTCCAAAAGCAAAAGTCGAAGGATATGATTTTAGCTTTAGTGGAGTCAAGTCTGCCGTATTAAATTACCTGAATCAATGTAAGATGAAAAATGAAGAAATTATCCCAAAGCATATTGCTGCATCTTTTCAACATGCGGTTGTTGAAGCCGTCGTTGAAAAAACCTTTTTAGCAGCTGATGCATTAAATATAGAAAAAGTTGCTATCGCTGGAGGGGTTGCAGCGAATTCGAAGCTACGTGAGCGCATGAGGCAAGAGTGCGCTGCGCGTAATATTCAATTGCAATATCCTTCGCCAATTCTTTGTACAGATAATGCGGCAATGATTGGAGCAGCAGCATATTATGATTTTATCAATGGACGAGAAGATGGAATGGACCTTAATGCAATACCCAACTTAAAATTAACAAATAAAAAAAGCGACTAGGTCGCTTTTTATTCTATAGGATATATAGATTATTCTGCTGCAGGAGCAGTAAATGTACGTTTTGCTAGTTCACCATCAAGGTTGAATAGAACTGCTGGATTATTGTCTGCTCTTTTTAACTTTTGAACATAGTTTTTAAATGTAGCCATTTCTTCAACTTGTTCATCTATAAACCATTTAAGAAAACTAATCGTTGCATGTTCCTTTTCGTCCATGGCAATATTCATCAAATGATAGATACGATCAGTGACAAATTTTTCGTGTTCCAAAGAATGTTCGAACAAGTCAACAATATTATCATAGTCAACTGGTGGGGTTTCAAAACCTTTCATAACGATTGTTGCGTCCATTTCATTGAGAAAATTAAAAAATTTCATTGCATGGAATTTTTCTTCTTCGGCTTGAACGATGAAAAAGTTTGCAAATCCGTCTAAATCTTGTGTGTACGCATAAGATGCAGCGGCAAGATAAAGATGAGATGAATAGAACTCATATTTTATTTGTTCATTAATTTCGTCAATTAATTTTTGGCTTAACATATTAATACCTCCATTTAATTTAATATTTTATTTATACTTACATAGAGTATTATAGCATAGATTCGTTAAAATAGAAAAGTAAAGAAGACAAAGGAGAAAACATATGCATATAAGTGTAATCATCCTTGCAGCAGGGAAAGGTCGCCGCATGGAACAAAATATAAACAAACAATTTTTAGAAGTTAATGGAAAGCCGATTCTAAGTTATACAATAGAAGCATTTGTTGCCCAAGAGGGGATTGATGAGATTGTATTAGTTATTAATCCTTTAGAAGAAAAGATGATTGAAACAAAGGTACTTGCTCACATAGAGGGAGAAAGAAAAAATAGAATACGTATTGCCTATGGAGGAAAAGAACGATATAACTCGGTATATAATGGGCTAATAGCATTAGATGAACAGTGTGAGGCTGTATTGATTCATGATGGAGCAAGACCGTTAATTTCTCGAGCAGTTATTGAAAAGACAATCCAAACACTTAAGAAACATGATGGATGTCTAGTGGGGGTCAAAGCAAAAGATACATATAAAATTGTCGGACCAACAATGGAAGTTAAACGTACAGTATGTCGGGATGAATTATTTCAGATACAGACACCTCAAGGTTTTAAAAAACATGTTATTCTTGAAGCCTATAAAAATGCAGGAGATAGCTTTAATAAAATTACCGATGATGGTATGATGGTAGAACAATTTACAGATTATAAAGTTATTGTAATTGAGGGAGAATACAGTAATATCAAGGTCACAACACCAGAAGATTTGGAGATTATGAAGACTTTGTTAAAAAAATGAGAAAAATATAACAAAAACTGTTGACAAGAGCTTAACGTATATGATATTATATCTTTCGTTGCCGAACAAGAACTTTAGAAAAGAAACAAATAATTAAGAAATAGCTTGACATTATATGATGTGTGTGATATCTTAATTAGGCGTTAAATAACAAGTGATTCATTGATATGGAGAGGTGTCCGAGTGGTTTAAGGAGCTGGTCTTGAAAACCAGTGACTCCGAAAGGGGCCGTGGGTTCGAATCCCACCTTCTCCGTTATCAAAACCACCAATGCATGGTGGTTTTGTTGTCTCATTGACAAATTAGCGCGTTTGGAGAAGTACCCAAGCGGCTGAAGGGGCTCGCCTGGAAAGTGAGTAGGTCGTTAATAGCGGCGCGAGGGTTCAAATCCCTCCTTCTCCGTTAGTTTTTAAGAAATTAAAAACTTCTTCAAAAAAGTTGTTGACACGGTCGGTGAGATATGATATTATAATCTTCGCTGACAAAAACAGCGAAACAGTAAAAAGTACAAAATGAACATTTGATAATTGAATAGTGAAGTAAACCAAGTTATACCAAACAATTCTTGAGAGATCAAGTAACAGTAATAGCGAACAGCTAGTGTTTAAGCGAGGATAAAAAACTTTTAATTTGAGAGTTTGATCCTGGCTCAGGATGAACGCTGGCGGCGTGCCTAACACATGCAAGTCGAGCGAGAAGGCTTTGACGGAATCTTCGGATGACGGATGAGCTGGAGAGCGGCGGACGGGTGAGTAACGCGTGGGTAACCTGCCCTATGGAGGGGGATAACTAAGAGAAATCTTAGCTAATACCGCATAAGCGCACAGTATCGCATGATACAGTGTGAAAAACTCCGGTGCCATAGGATGGACCCGCGTCAGATTAGCTAGTTGGTGAGATAAAAGCTCACCAAGGCGACGATCTGTAGCCGACCTGAGAGGGTGATCGGCCACATTGGGACTGAGACACGGCCCAAACTCCTACGGGAGGCAGCAGTGGGGGATATTGCACAATGGGCGAAAGCCTGATGCAGCAACGCCGCGTGAAGGAAGACGGTTTTCGGATTGTAAACTTCTATCAGCAGGGAAGAAAATGACGGTACCTGACTAAGAAGCCCCGGCTAACTACGTGCCAGCAGCCGCGGTAATACGTAGGGGGCAAGCGTTATCCGGAATTACTGGGTGTAAAGGGTACGTAGGCGGCCCATTAAGTCAGATGTGAAAGCCCGGAGCTCAACTCCGGGATTGCATTTGAAACTGGTGGGCTAGAGTACAGGAGAGGAAAGTGGAATTCCTAGTGTAGCGGTGAAATGCGTAGATATTAGGAAGAACACCAGTGGCGAAGGCGGCTTTCTGGACTGTAACTGACGCTGAGGTACGAAAGCGTGGGGAGCGAACAGGATTAGATACCCTGGTAGTCCACGCCGTAAACGATGAATGCTAGGTGTCGGGAGTCGAATCTCGGTGCCGCAGTTAACGCAATAAGCATTCCACCTGGGGAGTACGGTCGCAAGACTGAAACTCAAAGGAATTGACGGGGGCCCGCACAAGCGGTGGAGCATGTGGTTTAATTCGAAGCAACGCGAAGAACCTTACCAAATCTTGACATCCTTCTGACCGTCTTTTAATCGAGACTTTCCTTCGGGACAGAAGTGACAGGTGGTGCATGGTTGTCGTCAGCTCGTGTCGTGAGATGTTGGGTTAAGTCCCGCAACGAGCGCAACCCTTATCTTTAGTAGCCAGCATTTCGGATGGGAACTCTAGAGAGACTGCCGGGGATAACTCGGAGGAAGGTGGGGATGACGTCAAATCATCATGCCCCTTATGATTTGGGCTACACACGTGCTACAATGGCGGATACAAAGAGAAGCGACAGGGTGACCTTAAGCAAACCTCATAAAGTCCGTCCCAGTTCGGATTGTAGTCTGCAACTCGACTACATGAAGTTGGAATCGCTAGTAATCGCAGATCAGAATGCTGCGGTGAATACGTTCCCGGGCCTTGTACACACCGCCCGTCACACCATGGAAGTTGGAAGCGCCCAACGCCAGTGACCCAACCGTAAGGAGGGAGCTGTCTAAGGCGAAATCAATGACTAGGGTGAAGTCGTAACAAGGTAGCCGTATCGGAAGGTGCGGCTGGATCACCTCCTTTCTAAGGAAGAACTTAGACCTGAGGGTTTAAGATGAGCAGCAGAGACTGCCGTCGTGGTAACGACGTCAAAAAACATACAACAAGCCGAAAGGCAACTCGCAAACACGGTAGAGCGAGATTTACTTCACTATTGAGTTATTAAAGTGACTTACAATTTAATAACATACCTATAATTTTTCATAGAAAAATTTAGTTGGAAAACTTGCCTAACACTGTTTGCAAGCAAACAGAAACGGCACAAAGATTTTCCTGCGGAAAACTTTTAGGTGGTGATGCGTCCTCGGGAAACACCCGTTCCCATACCGAACACGATGGTTAAGCCTTGGACGGCCGATGGTACTTGGTTGGTAACGACCTGGGAGAGTAGGTGGCTGCCTATTTATTTAAAAAAATATAGACATTCTAACTGGGGCGCATAGCTCAGCCGGTTAGAGCGCACGCCTGATAAGCGTGAGGTCGGTGGTTCGAGTCCACTTGTGCCCACTGCATCATATAGTATGATGTAATAAAGTATTTCATGAACATTGAAAACTACATATCGAAAAGTCAAAATAAACAAACCTATTTATTTAATAACGAAGGTTTATACGTAAACCGAAATTAAGAATAGAAAAGAACCAAAGAGCATACACAATTGTATTAAACTCTTAAGCAAGCTACGTTCAAGCTAATAAGAGCATAGGGTGGATGCCTTGGCACTAGGAGCCGAAGAAGGTCGTGATAAGCTGCGAAAAGCTTTGGGGAGGCGCAAATAGCCATTGATCCAGAGATTACCGAATGGGGAAACCTGGCTGGGAAGATCCCAGTTACTACTGAGTGAATACATAGCTTAGTAGGGGGAACCCGGGGAACTGAAACATCTAAGTACCCGGAGGAAGAGAAAGAAACATCGATTTCCTAAGTAGCGGCGAGCGAAAGGGAAAGAGGCCAAACCTGTGAACCTAGTTCATAGGGGTTCGGACTGCAGACGGTATTAACAAAGATTAGTCGAAATGTTTTGGAAGAGCATGTCAAAGAGGGTGAGAACCCCGTAGACGAAAGTTTGAGTTAGCCAGCAGGATCCAGAGTAGCGCGAGACACGAGAAACCTTGCGTGAATGAGCGGGGACCACCCCGTAAGCCTAAATACTACCTAGTGACCGATAGCGCATAGTACTGTGAAGGAAAGGTGAAAAGAACCCCGGGAGGGGAGTGAAAGAGAACCTGAAACCCTATGTTTACAAGCAGTCGAAGCACGTTAAAGTGCGACGGCGTACTTTTTGTAGAACGGTCCGGCGAGTTACGATTGCAGGCAAGGTTAAGCATTAAAGATGTGGAGCCGAAGGGAAACCAAGTCTTAATAGGGCGTCAAGTCAGTAGTCGTAGACCCGAAACCGGGTGACCTATCCATGTGCAGGTTGAAGTTACCGTAAAAGGTAATGGAGGACCGAACTCACATCTGTTGAAAAAGGTGGAGATGACGTGTGGATAGCGGAGAAATTCCAATCGAACCCGGAGATAGCTGGTTCTCCTCGAAATAGCTTTAGGGCTAGCCTTGATTTAGTCTAATGGAGGTAGAGCACTGAATTGCCTAGGGGGCTTCACAGCTTACCGAAGCATATCAAACTCCGAATGCCATATAGATGATGATCAGGAGTCAGACTATCGGAGATAAGTTCGATAGTCAAAAGGGAAAGAGCCCAGACCACCAGCTAAGGTCCCAAAGTGCGTGTTAAGTGGAAAAGGATGTGAGATTTCGAAGACAACTAGGATGTTGGCTTAGAAGCAGCCATGCATTCAAAGAGTGCGTAATAGCTCACTAGTCGAGAGGTCTTGCGCCGAAAATGTCCGGGGCTAAAACACGCCACCGAAGCTGTGGATTGGTACGTAAGTATCAGTGGTAGAGGAGCATTCTTAGATTGGAGAAGCTGTACCGTAAGGAGCAGTGGAGAGCTAAGAAGAGAGAATGCCGGAATGAGTAGCGAGAGAGAAGTGAGAATCTTCTCGGCCGAATATCTAAGGTTTCCAGAGTAAAGCTGATCTTCTCTGGGTAAGTCGGGACCTAAGGTGAGGGCGAAAGCCGTAGCCGATGGACAACTAGTTGAAATTCTAGTACCGCATATAAACAGAACTGTGGGGACGCAGGAGGATAACAAGAGCCAGGAAAGGAAAAACTGGTGCAAGCACAAAGGCCGTTGGATAGGCAAATCCGTCCAACTTAAGGTTGAAGTGTGACGCGGATCGAATTAAAGTAGAGAAGCTTGTGAATCCATACTGCCAAGAAAAGCCGCTATTGTTTTATATGTGCCCGTACCGCAAACCGACACAGGTAGATGAGGAGAGAATCCTAAGGCCGACGGGAGAAGCGTTGTTAAGGAACTCGGCAAAATGACCCCGTAACTTCGGGAGAAGGGGTGCCATCTTCGGATGGCCGCAGAGAATAGGCCCAAGCGACTGTTTAGCAAAAACACAGGTCTCTGCAAAACCGAAAGGTGAAGTATAGGGGCTGACGCCTGCCCGGTGCTGGAAGGTTAAGGGGAAGGATTAGCGTAAGCGAAGTCTAGAACTTAAGCCCCAGTAAACGGCGGCCGTAACTATAACGGTCCTAAGGTAGCGAAATTCCTTGTCGGGTAAGTTCCGACCCGCACGAAAGGCGTAACGATTTGGGCACTGTCTCGACAACGCGCCCGGTGAAGTTGTAGTACCGGTGAAGATGCCGGTTACCCGCGACAGGACGGAAAGACCCCATGGAGCTTTACTCTAGCTTGATATTGGGATTCGATGTTACATGTACAGGATAGGAGGGAGGCTTTGAAGCGAGGACGCCAGTCTTCGTGGAGCCACTGTTGGGATACCTCTCTTGTAATATTGGATTTCTAACCTAGCACCCTAAACGGGTGTGGGGACACTGTCAGGTGGGGAGTTTGACTGGGGCGGTCGCCTCCGAAAGTGTATCGGAGGCGCTCAAAGGTCTTCTCAGAATGGTTGGAAATCATTCGCAGAGTGCAAAGGCATAAGAAGGCTTGACTGTGACACCGACGGGTGGAGCAGGTAGGAAACTAGGACTTAGTGATCCGGTGGTATGAAAGTGGGATTGCCATCGCTCAACGGATAAAAGCTACCCTGGGGATAACAGGCTTATCACTCCCAAGAGTTCACATCGACGGAGTGGTTTGGCACCTCGATGTCGGCTCATCGCATCCTGGGGCTGTATTCGGTCCCAAGGGTTGGGCTGTTCGCCCATTAAAGCGGTACGCGAGCTGGGTTCAGAACGTCGTGAGACAGTTCGGTCCCTATCCGTCGTGGGCGCAAGATATTTGAGAGGAGCTGTCCTTAGTACGAGAGGACCGGGATGGACTGACCGCTGGTGTATCTGTTGTCTTACCAAAGGCATAGCAGAGTAGCCAAGTCGGGAAGGGATAAACGCTGAAGGCATCTAAGCGTGAAGCCCCCCTCAAGATAAGATATCTCATCCTTAATGGAGTAAGATCCCTGGAAGACGACCAGGTTGATAGGCTAGGTGTGTAAGCATGGTAACATGTTCAGCTGACTAGTACTAATAGATCGAGGGCTTGAACCAAAGCGAGCTTAAGAGTTTTAATAGAGTTGTGTATGAAGTGAAGTTTGACTTTAGAATGTAGAAGATTTTAGATAATAGTCCTCAATAGCTCAATGGTAGAGCACTCGGCTGTTAACCGAGGGGTTGTTGGTTCGAGTCCAACTTGGGGAGTTTAATAAGGCCCGTTGGTCAAGCGGTTAAGACACCGCCCTTTCACGGCGGTAACAGGGGTTCGATTCCCCTACGGGTCATTTTAAAATATATTATATGCTAACGTAGCTCAATTCTATCAGTGAACTGAGCATAGCGAAGGCACACGTGGGCAGACTGGCTCTGCCGTCAAGTAATTTCATATGCCGACGTGGCTCAATTGGCAGAGCAGCTGACTTGTAATCAGCAGGTTATCGGTTCGAGTCCGATCGTCGGCTTTATATAAAATTATAATAAAGTAGATGGGGGCCATTAGCTCAGTTGGTCAGAGCATCCGGCTCATAACCGGAGAGTCCGGGGTTCGAGTCCCTGATGGCCCATTTATATTTTATATTTAAATTGCATGGCCCAGTGGCTCAGTTGGTTAGAGCGCCGGCCTGTCACGCCGGAGGTCGAGGGTTCGAGTCCCTTCTGGGTCGCTAGTAAACTTACTTGCGAGACTTCATAAAAAGTGATATAGTAGTTAAGTGAGTTTATCATTATCCCAGGGCGCATAGCTCAGCTGGGAGAGCACCTGCCTTACAAGCAGGGGGTCACAGGTTCGAGCCCTGTTGCGCCCATTTAATTAAATATTATGCCCGAGTGGCGGAATTGGCAGACGCACAGGACTTAAAATCCTGCGATGTAAAAATCGTACCGGTTCGATTCCGGTCTCGGGCACACACTCAATATGTGCGCATAGCTCAGCTGGATAGAGCGTCTGGCTACGGACCAGAAGGCCGAGGGTTCAAATCCTTCTGCGCACGCTAGAATAAAAATCTATATCATTGGATATAGATTTTTTTTGTCTTAGAATACACTTATGTGGTATTATATTTCTAAGGAAAGAACATAAAATCATAAGTTAGGAGGGATAGCGTGGAAGGTTATGAAGAAAAATTAGAATTTCTAGAAAAATTGTTACAAGAAAAACGATTTACAGAACTAAAAGAATACCTTGTAAATATGATGCCTGCAGATATTGCAGAGTTTATCGATACAATGAAGCCAACCGAAGCTTTAATTGTGTACAGATTGCTATCGAAAACTGAAGCTGTCGAAGTATTTCCCCTTATTGATATGGAAAGACAAAAAGAAATAACCTCGCTAATTAGTGAAGAAGAGCTAAAAGCCATTGTAGATGAGATGTTTTTTGATGATATGATGGATTTATTGGGAGAAGTTCCTGCCAATATTGTAAAAAAGATTTTGAAAAATACGACACAAAAGCAACGAACATTAATTAATCAATTTTTAAAATATCCAGAAGAATCTGCAGGAAGCTTGATGACAATCGAGTTTGTAGATTTGCATAAAAAAATGAATGCACAGGAAGCGATGACACGCATCCGTAAGACTGGACTAGATAAAGAAACCATATATACCTGTTATGTTATGGCAGAACATAGAGAACTTGAAGGGATTGTATCGCTCAAGAACCTTGTGTTGGCTCAAGAAGATGAATTGGTCGAAAATTTGATGACAGATGAATTTATTAGTGTAAATACTCATGATGATCAAGAGTATATTGCTGAAATCTTTAAAAAATATGATTTGCTCTCAGTTCCTGTTGTGGATAATGAACGTCGTTTAGTAGGAATAATAACGATTGATGATATCGTAGATGTCATTGAAGAAGAAACAACAGAGGACTTCCAGTTAATGGCTGCCATTGCACCTTCAGATGATGAGTATATGTCGATGTCTGCTTTTACGTTGGCAAAAAAAAGAATTGTTTGGTTGGTTGTTTTGATGTTTTCGGCGACAATTTCTCAATTAATTACAGATAAGCATAGCTATTTAACAGCACAATTTACCGTTTTAGTTGGTGTCATGCCTATGCTCATGAGCACAGGGGGAAATGCTGGTGCTCAATCTTCTACGCTTGTTATTCGAGGGCTAACTCTTGGAGATATCAAATTTAGTGATTTATTTAAAGTCATATGGAAAGAAATCCGTGTTGGGATAATTATAGGTGTTACGCTAGGGTTCTTGAATTTCTTACGTATTATGCTCTTTAGTCAAGATATTAAACTTGCGATTATTGTAGGATTGACATTAATTGGAACGACAACAATGGCGGCATTGATGGGAGGAATCCTTCCAATTGTGGCTAAAAAAGCAAAATTAGATCCAGCAATTATGGCAAGCCCATTAATAACAACCATAACAGATGCAACAACACTCTTAATATTTTTTACCATTGCAGCATGGATCTTTTTAGGTATATAAGGCTCGCATCATAAACATATTGTGTAATCTGTATTTTGTGGTATAATAAACTTAATGTATAGAAATTAACAATAATGGTTTCATATCTTAGGTAGTACTATCCCAAGTTATCTAAAGTAATATTCAAAGATAATATATCCCTGTGATTAAAATTGAATTGCGATTTTTCATGCGTTATATTTGTGAAATGAAGTATGGAACTAAATAGGAGGATAAAATTGAAAACGAACTATTCGAAGATGAAGGTTGCACAGTTGCGTGAAATAGCCACGGAATTAGGTATACTTGATGTTAAAAACTTTAAAAAGGTTGAATTGGTTCAATTATTAGCTGAAATTGAACTGAAAAATGAAGAAAAGAAGGCTAAACGTAAGTCAACAAGAGAATATGAAACGCGTGAATTAAATTATTCAGAGATTTCACAAGCAAACGAAGAGAAAAAGAGCAAAGAAAAAAGAGAAGAAATAAACGAAGAGACCGTACAGGAGCCTGCACAAGAAGCTGCTCCACAAAAATCTGTTCATAAGACGCCGGCAAAATCAAAGTCAAGTAATGCATTAGATAGCGGTGAAGTTGCCCAAGGGATATTAGAAGTACTTCCAGATGGTTTTGGATTTATTCGAAGCGATAACTATATGCCTGGTGAAGATGATGTATATGTGTCTCCGTCTCAAATACGACGCTTTAGTTTAAGAACGGGAGATATTATAGAAGGTAATATTCGTATACCTAAAGAAAAGGAAAAATTCAGAGCTCTATTATTTGTTAAGTCAGTTAATGGAGATGACCCTGGGAAAGCAGCTGTACGCCCTAAGTTCGAAGAATTAACGCCTATTTTCCCAAATGAACGGTTGAATTTAAATACACGTTCCGATGATTATGCACTGCGCCTAATGGATTTTATTGCTCCTATCGGAAAAGGGCAGCGTGGGATGATTGTCTCACCTCCAAAAGCTGGTAAGACAACACTCATTAAAAAAGTTGCCAATGCGATTACAAAAAATCATCCGGATGTAGGATTGATTGTATTACTTATTGATGAGCGACCGGAAGAAGTTACCGATATACGACGCTCTATATTAGGAAAAAATGTTGAGGTTATTCATTCAACATTCGATGAGCTTCCAGAGCACCATAAACGAGTATCTGAGATGGTGCTTGCACGAGCAAAGCGAATGGTCGAACAAAAAAAAGACCTTGTGATATTGCTAGATAGCATCACGCGATTGGCGCGAGCGTATAACTTAATTATTCCACCAAGTGGAAGAACCCTCTCTGGTGGTTTGGATCCTGCAGCGCTTCATATGCCGAAGAAATTTTTTGGCGCAGCTAGAAATATCGAAGAAGGCGGTTCCCTTACTATTTTAGCAACTGCACTTGTAGAAACCGGAAGTAAAATGGATGATGTTGTTTTTGAAGAGTTTAAAGGAACAGGAAACATGGAACTGGTTCTTGATCGAAAACTTCAAGAAAAACGTATTTTCCCAGCTATTGATGTGAGTAAGTCTGGAACACGACGTGAAGACCTATTGTATAGTGAGATGGAGTTAGAAGCTGTTAATAAGCTTCGAAAAGTTTCTTCAAATATGCGAGCAGAAGATGTTATTGATAGTATGCTAAAAGTTTTTGTTGATACAAATAGTAATGAAGAATATGCGCATAAATTATCGAAAAATATATTGAATAATTATTAGATATATATTGCAATGATGGAGTCAGTATGATATAATGTGTAGGCTGTCTAGATGGACAAGAATTCATCAGACGAGAGTCTAATAGTTTAGAAGTAATGTATGAAAGAGGTGAAAAGAATGAGAGAAGGAATTCATCCAGAATATCATCAAGCAACTGTAAAATGCAACTGTGGAAATGAATTTGTTACAGGTTCAACAAAAGAAGCAATTCATACAGAAATCTGTTCAAAATGTCATCCGTTCTACACTGGACAACAAAAATCTGTTCAAGCGCGTGGACGTATTGATCGATTTAATCGTAAATATGGTATTAAAAATGACAATGAATAATATTAAGTTGAGGGCAACCTCAACTTTTTGTTTTAATATAAAGAATTTAACTGTATAAGCATAGCTTTATTTTTTTTAGAGTTCGGTATATAATAGAAGAAGTATTCAAATGTTTATTATATAGAAATGGAAGTGAAAATATGAAGGATAAGAAGCCAAGCGTAGGTGGACAAGCAGTCATTGAAGGCGTTATGATGCGAAATGATGACCTCTATGCTGTAGCTGTTCGCAAGCCGGATAAAGAGATCATCGTAGAAGAGATGCATCATAAAAGCTTTACAAAACGAAACAAGATATTGGGACTTCCTTTTGTTCGAGGGATTGTTGCATTTGTTGAATCCCTTGTCATGGGAATGAAGATATTAACTTTTTCAGCCGAATTTTTTGAGGTTGAAGATGAACAGGAAAAAGAGTCAAAATTTGATCAATGGATTAATAAGGTTTTTAAGGACAAGGCGAATGATGTATTTATCATGATTTCCGTTGTCCTTGCCCTTGTGATGTCCATCGGCTTATTTGTATTATTGCCTTTGGGATTATCCCATGTAATGAAACCGATACTTCCTTCGGATCAATGGGTGAATTTTGCAGATGGTATTATTCGCGTTGTGGTCTTGATAACATATATTGTGTTGATATCAAAAATGAAGGATATTCAGAGAGTGTTTCAATATCACGGTGCCGAACATAAATCGATTCATTGTTATGAATGCGGTTTAGAATTGACAGTAGAAAATGCGAAGAAGCAGACGCGTTTACATAAGCGATGTGGAACGAGTTTTTTACTTTACATCGTAGTTATTAGTGTTTTTGTGTTAACGGTTATTAATGCACAGACATTAGCTCATCGACTCGTGGTGCGTTTGGTTATGTTACCCGTTATTGCTGGAATATCATATGAAGTATTAAAGTTTTTAGGAAAAAGCCAATCAAAGATACTTGATGTCTTTACTAAACCTGGACTTTTACTACAAAAGCTAACAACGGCAGAACCGGATGACAGCCAATTGGAAGTTGCACTTATAGCATTAAAAAGCGTATTAAAAAATACAGATGAAGTGAAAGTAGATACGACTGAAAAAAAGATAAAGGATACAAGCATTGAAGATATATCAAGTACACCAATTACTTAAATATGGGCAGGAACAATTGGATAATGCGGGAATAGAAAAGATAGAGGCACGATTGCTCCTTGAATATGTTCTTAAAGTTGATTTTACAACGTTGGTTTTTAAATACAATGAAACCATTGATGAGGTAACTATACAGACATATTTATCTTATATTCATGAGCGGATAAAAGGTATTCCGTTACAGTATATTACCCATGAACAACATTTTATGGAACATAAATTTTATGTGGATTCAGCTGTGCTTATTCCTCGCCCAGAAACAGAAATGCTGGTAGAATTATGTATTAGTAATATTTTACATGCCATTTATCAAGGGCAAAAAAAAATAAGAGTACTTGATATGTGTACGGGAAGTGGATGTATCATAATAAGTATTGCAGCAGCATTACATAAAAAGTATCCAAAAATTGATTTTGAATGGGTCGGTGTGGATATTCAAGAGGATGCACTTAAGGTGAGCAAAAGAAATGAGCAAAGTATTCTGGGGGAATCAATGATTTCTTGGATGCAAAGCGATCTCTATACGCATATTGATGCGGCAAAGTCTTTTGATATTATTGTGTCAAATCCTCCATATATTCCTCATGGTCAACTGCAAGAGCTTATGACGGAAGTAAGAGAATATGAGCCAATGGTTGCACTTGATGGTGGGCGTGATGGACTTAGCTTTTACCGTCGAATCATAGAGGATAGTTTTGTACGTATAAGCAATGGCGGAATGTTGCTTTTTGAAATTGGACATGGACAGATGCAAGCAATAAAGGCAATCATGGAAGCAAATGGATTTCAGAATATACAAGAAATTAATGATATGGCTGGTCTTGAGAGAATAATTTCAGGTACTAAGAAATAAATTTAAGAGGTGAAAAAATGTTAGATCAATTAGATGGAATTATTGACAGATACGAATTTTTATCTGCGCAAATTAATGATGCAGATGTTATTGCAGATCAAAAGCAATGGCAACAATATATGAAAGAACACTCGGATTTGACGCCTGTGGTTGAAAAATACAAAGCGTATAAGGCAAATGAGGAGACCATTCAAGAATCACTTGAAATGTTAAAAGAGTCAGATCCAGAAATTGTTGAGTTAGCCAAAGAAGAGTTATCTGCTGCAAGGGAAGAATTAAAAAACAATGAAGCAGAACTTAAAAAGCTATTGTTGCCAAAAGATCCTAATGATGACAAAAATGTTATTGTTGAAATTCGTGCTGGAGCAGGTGGAGATGAAGCGGCTTTGTTTGCTGCTGAGTTATATCGGATGTACACACGTTTTGCTGAACGAAGTCGATGGAAAGTGGACCTTATGAACCTCAATGAAAGTGGTGTAGGTGGATTTAAAGAGGTTGTCTTTTCAATTCAAGGGCAAGGTGCATATTCGAAATTAAAATTTGAAAGTGGTGTACATCGTGTGCAACGTGTGCCGGTGACTGAATCAGGTGGACGAATTCATACATCAACAGTAACAGTTGCGGTGTTACCTGAAGTTGAAGATGTAGAAGTTGATATCGATCAAAATGATTTGCGAATTGATGTGTTTAGGTCTTCAGGTAATGGAGGACAAAGTGTAAACACAACCGATTCAGCGGTTCGAATCACCCACTTACCGACAGGACTTGTTGTCTCTTGCCAAGATGGAAAATCACAGCTTAAAAACCGCGATCAAGCGATGAAAGTACTTCGTTCTCGATTATACGATATGGAACTTGAAAAACAGCAAAGCGAATTGGCAGAAGATCGTCGAAGTCAGGTGGGAACAGGAGATCGTAGCGAAAAAATACGTACATATAATTTTCCTCAAGGACGTGTAACGGATCATCGTATCAAACTAACACTACATAAACTAGATACGATTTTAGATGGAGACATATACGACATTATCGATAGTTTAAATACAGCAGATCAAGCTGAGAAAATGAAATCAATGGAAAACAATTAAAAAATAAGCTGTACACTCATTCGAACTATCCGAGTTGGTGTACAGCTTATTTTTTATTGAAAAGATCTAGTAGCAATCATCATAAACCAAACTGGTTTTAAGTAACTTCTGAGCAGCATATAGCCGCTTGTCCGTTAAGTTAATGATATCATATATATTCCCAAGTGGAAGACTCTCGATGAACTGACTTAACCCTACGTTAACTTCTATCTTGGTTTGGTGCTGTGGACCGATTTTAAGCTCGCTAAGGGCATCAATAAGGGACTTTGTCATAGAGACGCCATTATCGTAAGATGTATCTTCAAATAGAACGGCAAAGCGATCACCGCTGTATCGAAAAGCATGAAGAGTAGAGCTTTGAAGTGTCTTTAAATATTTCGCAACGGATTGAACAGCACAATCAGCTGAGGCTTGCCCATGCTTGGCATTTATAAGAGCATAATTGCTAATGTCAATAATCATAATGCAATGGACAACATCAGGCATATTAATTGTGTTCATTGCTGATTGGTAAAATAAGTTCATAAACTCATAAAAAGATGTTATGTTGTTCAATTTCGTGAGCGGATCGATTTTAGAAGTGCCTGGGATGTGTTCTTTAAAGTCGCCAAAATGGAGAGCTTTTTGTTTAAGTGTAGGAGAAGTTGATGCTGTTGTGGCCACATTAATGGAATGGCCCCATGTGCCGATGACTTGACCGCTGTCATCAAGTAAGGGATACTTTGAAGTAATTACATAGGAAATGTAATTATCCTTCCAGGTCTCCTTTTCAATTTTCGCTAAAATGGGTTTTTGGGTCCGTATGATCTCCTGCTCATCATCAAAAGCTTCTTGAGCATGTTCTTTGGTAAAAAAATCAAAATCTGTTTTGCCAAGAACATCTTCAACAGAATCTAAGCCAAAATAATTGGCGTGATATTGACTTAGAGCTATAAAGCGTGATTGAAGGTCTTTGACGTAAAAGGATTCGTTTGTATTTGATCTGATTGAATTATAAAGTAAATGTTCAATGTTCGCATGAAGATTTGTTTTACTTTTATCCATAAACGCTACTCCTTTTCGAAGGGTGAAATGATCTTCCAATCATTTGTTAGTATTTACTATATTATAGCATAAAACAATAAGGCTTGTTATACATAATAAGTATGATAAAAAAATAACGAGAAAAGTATTGCAATTCAGAAAAGGGTGTGGTATTATATCCCTATATTCATTGAATAACAGGAAAAAGTACCAAAAAACATGCTATAAAATTAGTGAAATAGCTTGATAAGAGGTTTTTCTAATTTGAAACTATAATTCAATATGTTAATTTATTAACGAGAAAGAGGTGCAACAATGACAACAGTTAAAGATATGGAAACATTATTACAACGCATACAAGAGATAAAAGAGGCACAAAAAGAATTTTCATCATACCCACAAGAAAAAGTAGACGAGATTTTTCGACAAGCTGCAATGGCAGCAAATAATGCAAGAATAAAATTAGCAAAGATGGCTGTAGAAGAAACAGGCATGGGAATTGTTGAAGATAAGGTAATCAAAAACCATTTTGCATCAGAGTATATATACAATCAATACAAAGATGAAAAAACATGTGGGATCATCGAAGAAGATCATGCATTTGGAATCACAAAAGTTGCAGAACCGATTGGAATTATTGCAGCAATTGTTCCGACAACAAATCCAACATCGACAGCTATATTTAAAGCGTTAATTGCGCTTAAGACACGTAATGGTATTATTTTTTCGCCACACCCAAGAGCAAAACAATGTACAATTGAAGCAGCACGAATTGTTCTTGATGCAGCAGTTGAAGCCGGAGCACCTAAGGGAATTATTGGCTGGATAGATCAACCAAGTGTTGAACTTTCAGGAGCTGTTATGCAAACCTGTGATTTGACTTTAGCAACAGGTGGTCCAGGCATGGTTAAAGCAGCATATTCTTCAGGAAAGCCAGCGATTGGTGTTGGAGCTGGAAACACACCGGCGATTATTGATGAAACAGCACATATTAAAATGGCAGTAAGCTCAATCTTACTATCAAAAAGTTTTGATAATGGTGTAATATGTGCGTCTGAGCAATCGGTGATAGTGTTAAAAGAAGTTTATAACGAAGTTCGCAAGGAATTTGCTGAACGTGGAGCCTATATATTAAGTAAAAAAGAAGTAGACGCTGTACGTAAGGTTATTTTAATTGATGGACGATTAAATGCTAACATCGTAGGTCAACCGGCAGCAAAAATTGCTCAAATGGCTGGAATTAAAGTGGATGAAGCGACGAAAGTGCTTATCGGTGAAGTATCTTCAGTAGAACTAGAAGAACCATTCTCACATGAAAAGCTTTCACCAGTACTTGCATTATATAAAGCGGATAATTTTGATGCAGCACTAACAAAAGCAGCGCGTTTGGTTGAATTAGGTGGATTGGGACATACATCTGTACTTTATACAGATCAAAATACGCAAAAAGATCGTATTGAACAATTTGGAGCAAAGATGAAGACCGGACGAACAATTATTAATATGCCATCATCTCAAGGTGCGATTGGTGACTTATATAACTTCAAGCTGGCACCGTCACTTACATTAGGATGTGGAACTTGGGGAGGAAACTCTATCTCTGAGAATGTAGGTGTTAAACATCTGATCAATGTTAAAAGTGTAGCAGAAAGGCGAGAAAATATGTTATGGTATCGAGTTCCAAATCGTGTATACTTTAAATCAGGATGCTTAGACATCGCTTTGGATGAATTAAAGGACTTAGGCAAGAAAAAAGCATTTATTGTAACAGATAAAGTTCTCTATGACTTAGGATATGCTGAAAAAGTAACGGATAAATTAGACAGTGTTGGAATTGATACAAAAGTGTTCTTTGATGTTCAACCTGACCCAACTTTAGCAACTGCACGAAAAGGTGCCAAAGAAATGCAAGCCTTTGAGCCAGATGTGATCATTGCACTTGGTGGAGGTTCACCAATGGACGCGGCAAAAATTATGTGGGTTATGTATGAACATCCAGAAGTACGATTTGAAGATTTAGCAATGCGTTTTATGGATATACGTAAACGTGTCTTTAGATTCCCAACAATGGGGCAAAAAGCAATGATGGTTGCAGTTCCTACATCAGCAGGAACGGGTTCAGAAGTAACGCCATTTGCAGTTATTACAGATGAAAAAACAGATGTTAAATATCCATTAGCAGATTATGAACTCACTCCGAATATGGCCATCGTTGATGCTGAATTAATGATGAATATGCCAAAAGGATTAACAGCAGCATCAGGTATCGATGCGTTAACACATGCGCTGGAAGCATATGTATCGGTATTAGCATCGGAGTATACGAATGGACAAGCTCTTGAAGCAATTCGATTAATCTTTAAATATTTGCCTGAGGCATATAATGAAGGTACAACAAATATCAAAGCACGTGAAAAGATGGCACATGCCTCAACGATGGCAGGAATGGCATTTGCCAATGCATTCTTAGGTGTTTGTCACTCGATGGCACATAAGTTAGGTTCTATGCATCATATTGCACACGGAGTTGCTAATGGACTGCTAATTAATGAAGTAATTCGCTTTAATGCTGTAGATAACCCAAGAAAACAAGCTGCATTCCCTCAATACAAATATCCAAATGCAAAATGGAGATATGCACGTATTGCTGACTACCTACAATTAGGTGGAACGACAGAGGAAGAAAAAGTTGAAAACTTAATCAAAGCCATCGACGAGTTAAAAGAAAAAGTAGGTATCCCAAAAACAATCAAAGAGACAGGTATATCTGCGAAGAAGTTCTATGCTACGCTTGATGAAATGAGTGAAAATGCTTTTGATGACCAGTGTACAGGTGCTAACCCAAGATATCCACTTATCAGCGAGATAAAAGAAATCTATACACGTGTGTTTGAAGGAACTGAAAAAACAGAAAAATAGATGAATAGCAAATATTAACAGCATAAATTAAAAGAAAAGACTCCTGCCCATAGCCTATGCTATGGGCAGGGGTTTTTGCGTATATAGTTTACAGTATTGCATTAAGTAGTCATCAAGAGTTGTCAATTGTTTGCGTATAGGTTATTATATTTTTAAAAGAAGTATATCAAAAAGGGGGACTATCGTAGAGATATTACACCATGAGAAGCGCTACAATAGCTAAGTGTGCTAAAACAAAAGACGGGGATAAAAAATCGGAGGTAATAGTAAACGCATATGAAAAAGATAAGATTTGCCGTAATTGGAACCAACTTTATAGCTAAAGATTTTCTTCAAGCTGCAAAAACAGATGAGTTTTTTGAGCTGACAGCATTATATACAAGGAATCCAGAAAATGCATCGAAGTTAGGCCTTGATTCACAGGCCATACAAGTAAGTTGTGATTTTAATGAATTCTTGAACTTAGAGATATATGATGCTGTGTATATCTCAAGTCCCAATGCGCTACATGCGCCTCAAAGTATTGCGCTTATGAATAAAGGAAAGCATATTTTATGTGAGAAACCTTTAGCGAGCAATTCAAAAGAAGTAGCATTGATGATTGCAGCAGCTAAAGATAATCAGGTAATCTTTTTAGAAGCGATGCGACCTATTTTTCATCCTGCGATGGAGCGAGTCAAAGAAGGAATGAAAAAAATCGGGCAAATACATTTTGCGGATTTTAGATTTTGCCAGTATTCTTCTCGCTATGACGCATTTAAAGCAGGACAGATTCTTAATGCCTTTAATCCGAAGTTGTCTAATGGTGCAATTATGGATATCGGTATTTATCCGATAGAAGTCATGCTAGATCTGCTAGGAATACCACGCCAGGTCAATGGTTATGGAAAAGTACTCAAAGACAGCATTGATGCCTATGGACACCTTGTGGCTCAATATGAGAATATGTATTGCATGATTACCTATTCAAAAGTTTCCAATTCGTACTTACCGTGTGAGATTCAAGGCGAGAAAGGGGCTCTTCTTATAGATAAGATTACCAATACTTCTAAAGTATGGATTCGCTGGAAAAGTGGAGAAGAAGAGATTCTGTATGATAAAATAATTGAGAAAGATATGAAATTTGAACTTAGATATTTTATGGAAGCGATTTGGGGAACCAAAGAAACGGCGCAGTTAAATAGGATTTCTGTAGAAAGCTTAAAAATTGTTGATAACATTCGTAAGGAACTAGGTGTGGTTTTTCCTGCTGATTAAATAACCTCATCTGATTTATGTGAAGTATGCTTTGAGACAAGAACAAAGAAAGTACAAAATGACTGTGCTTTTGAGATGTCTATATGCAGAGGGTGGAAAAATGCTTAAATTTTCAGTGGAATGTACATAAAAATTGTGCAAATAGACGAGGATGAAAAAGTGGTGCTACAAAAAAATGAATAAAAAAACACAAAAAATATTCTTTGATGTAAAAATATAGTGACATATAATACAAACTCAAAGATATAGGATTTCAAATATTATGCGTATCCGTAGATTTGACTTTAGGATTTGAGGAGCATATAATAATGAATGGAATCGAACGATTGGTAAATAAAGTTGAGTGCATACGCAAGCAAAGTTATGGACCAAATATGATACCTAGATTTGGTGTATTCATATTGGTCTTTTTTTGTGCACGATTATGATGGAGGCGACAATGGAAAAAGGACAAATGGAGGCACACATTAGTACAAGCATGATAACGTTCCAACGTAAACAACTGGGACGTGGAGCGGAATCGGCAAAAACATATATTATTGATGATATGATTGTCATTCGCCTCAAAGGGGTATTGACAGCGGCAGAAAAAGAGTTGGCGCGTGAGGAAAAAGGAAAAGCGTTAGTTAAAGAGATGCGTTATCAATTAGAGGAGATTATTCGCCCGAAGCTTGAAGAAATGATTGAAGAGATTACAGGATGTAAAGTTATATCTATTCATAATGATATTAGTACAAAAACCGGAGAACGTATGGATGTCATTATTCTTGAAAAATCATTAGGATTTTAAAAAATATGCATGGAGGATGACGATGTTATCATATGACTTTTTCTTAGACTTAGCGATTATACTTTTGAGTACAAAAATTTTTGGTTTGTTGACAAGAAAAGTTCAAATGCCGCAAGTCGTAGGTGCTTTATTGGCAGGGGTACTTTTGGGACCAACTTTTTTAAATGTATTGCAGGAAACAGAATTCATTGATAAGATGGCAGAACTTGGTGTAATTATGCTGATGTTTACTGCCGGTATGGAAACCGATATCAAGGAATTAAAGCAAACAGGTAAGGCTTCATTTATCATTGCAGCGTTTGGTGTTGGAATTCCATTAATTGGAGGCTTTTTAGCAGCAGCTGTTTTTTCAGGTAATATTGCATCGATGTCAAAACTGGAATTGTTGCAAAATATTTTTATAGGGGTCATCTTAACGGCCACATCAGTGAGTATAACCGTAGAGACACTTCGGGAAATGGGAAAGCTAAAAACAAAGTCAGGAACAGCGATATTGGGAGCCGCTGTTATTGACGATATTATGGGAATTATCATTTTGACATTTATTATAAGTTTTAGAGATAGTTCGGTGAGTTTGACAAGTATTGTTATGCGCATTATCCTCTTTTTCGTTTTTTCAACAGTATGTGGATTTTTATTTTATAAAGGCTTTGAATATATGAGTAAAAAATATGGACGAAAACGGCGAATTCCTATATACAGCTTCATCTTGTGCCTTATTTTAGCTTATATTGCTGAAGAGTATTTTGGAATTGCAGATATTACCGGTGCGTATTTGGCGGGTATTATCATTAGTAATTTAAAAAGCAATGAATATGTTGCTGAAAAAGTGGAAATCACATCATATATGCTTTTCTCACCTATATTTTTTGCAAGTATAGGGATAAAAACTTCAATTCATACGATGAGTTGGAATATTGTCTTTTTCTCATTGCTTTTGATTGTTGTTGCGATCATGACAAAAATTATTGGTTGTGGCATAGGTGCTAGACTTACCGGGTTTAGCAGGGAAGATTCGATAAAAATTGGAATAGGTATGGTTTCACGAGGAGAGGTAGCACTTATTGTTGCAAATAAAGGGGCTGCGGTCGGATTAATTCGTGAAGAGTATTTTGCGCCGATTATTATTGTGGTTTTGGTAACGACTTTAATTACTCCAATCTTATTAAAACTTGCATATAAAGGAAAAAAAGAAAATATTCAGAATGTTGCTTTGCAACGCTCATAATAAAAATCTCGGACATCTGTTCGAGATTTTTTTGCAAGAAAGTGTACGTTAAAAACCATCAAGCTGTGATGATGCAATTGATTAAATTGTCATAATGTGGTATATTTTAGTATGACTATTCATGCTATAGGGAGGTAAGAAAATGATCGATTTTAAGAAAAAAGACATAATAGATACGTTTGAATTTAATAATAAAACATATCAATATGTAAACTTAAATAAGCTTCAAGAACTTACAGGTGTTAACTTAGAGCGCTTGCCAAAGACCATAAAAATTTTGTTGGAAAACGTGATTCGAAATTACGATGGAAATCTCATTACAAGCGAACATATTAATCAGCTGTTATACTGGGGAGAAACCGATGATGTCAAAGAGGTCGGCTTTATTCCATCCAGAATTGTTTTGCAAGATTTTACAGGTGTGCCAGCAGTTGTAGACTTGGCAGCCATGCGTAATGCTGTAGCAAGAATGGGAAAAGATCCGAGTGTTATTAATCCGTTGGTTCCTGTAGACTTAGTTATAGACCACTCTGTCATGGTGGATGCATATGGTAGCCAAGAGGCACTGAAATTTAATGTGGAAAAAGAGTTTGAACGCAATCATGAGCGTTATCGTTTTCTAAAATGGGCGCAAAATTCCTTTGAAAACTTTAGAGCGGTTCCACCGTCAACAGGTATTATTCATCAGGTGAACTTAGAATACCTGGCGACCGTTGTTGCTGAGCGCGAAGTGGACGGGGGAACAATGCTTCTTCCAGACACATTGGTTGGAACGGATTCACATACAACAATGATTAATGGAATTGGTATATTAGGCTGGGGCGTTGGAGGTATCGAAGCTGAAGCAGGAATGCTTGGCCAACCTTTATACTTTGTTACACCCCAAGTTGTGGGCGTACATATGACAGGACAACTTCAAGAAGGGGTTACAGCAACTGATCTTGCTCTTCGTGTAACAGAACTTCTTCGCCAGAATAATGTGGTTGGTAAGTTCGTTGAATATTTTGGACCGGGAGCACAAACGTTGTCTCTTCCAGACCGAGCAACAGTATCAAATATGTCGCCTGAATATGGTGCGACGATGGGATATTTTGCGGTGGATGAAGAAACATTAGACTATATGGCATTAACAGGACGGGATGAAGAAAAGATTGGGCTGGTACAAGAATATTTATCACGTCAAAATTTATTCGGAATAGATATTGAAACAGAAGTTGAATATAGCCAAGTTATAGAACTTGACTTATCAACGTTATCGGCAAGTTTGGCAGGACCAAAACGTCCACAAGACCGTGTGCCGTTAAGTGAACTTAAGAATGCGTTTCAAGAGATTGCCATTAAGCCGGTAGCAGATGGCGGGTATGGATTGAATAGAGAGGATTTAGATAAAAAAGTTCTATTAGACGGGTGGAAAGATGCCGATGGACAACCATCAGAACTTCGAACGGGGGATGTAGTTTTAGCGGCAATAACAAGTTGTACCAATACCTCGAATCCATCCGTAATGATTGGAGCCGGACTTGTTGCAAAAAAAGCTGTTGAAGCAGGACTAAGTGTACCTAATTATGTAAAAACCAGCTTGACACCTGGATCCTTGGTGGTAACAGAGTATTTGAAAAAGGCCAATGTCCTTGAAAGCTTAGAAACACTAGGATTTAATGTGGCAGGTTATGGATGTGCAACCTGTATAGGAAACAGTGGACCTTTGGATGAACCTGTAACAAAAGCCATTGTAGATAATGACATGCTTGTCGGTTCTGTACTTAGTGGTAACCGAAACTTTGAAGGACGGATTCATCAGCATATTAAGGCAAACTATTTGGCTTCTCCAATGCTTGTGGTGGCATATGCATTGGCAGGGACACTAGATATTGATTTTGATACACAAGCCATTGGAAAAGATAAAGATGGCAATGAAGTCTTCTTAAAAGACTTATGGCCATCAAATAGTGAACTTAGTGATGCTGTAAAACAAGCAGTATCTAATGAAATGTTCATTGAACAATATCGAAGTATTTATGAAGCGAACAATCAATGGAATGCTATTGATGCACCATCTGGAATGCTCTATGAATGGGAAGAAGATTCAACATATATTCGCGAGCCGGAGTTCTTTAAAAATCTTGAAAAAATGGAATCCATTGAAGATATCGTGGGAGCTAAAGTTTTACTATCGTTGGGGGATTCGATTACGACAGACCATATCTCACCGGCAGGAAGTATTACAACAAAATCGCCGGCGGGCATATATTTAGCAAGTATGGGTGTGGATCGTCTTGATTTTAATTCTTATGGTTCTAGACGTGGTAACCATGAGGTCATGATGCGAGGAACATTTGCGAATATTCGTATCCGAAACCGTTTAGCAGATGGCGTTGAAGGCGGCTATACAACAATGGAAGAAGGTAGCGAGGTGCTATCCGTCTTTGATGCAGCGATGCAATATCAAGCAAAGAACATACCGCTGATTGTTATTGCTGGAAAAGAATATGGAACGGGAAGTTCTAGAGACTGGGCCGCAAAGGGAACAAATCTTTTAGGGGTCAAAGCAGTAATTGCTGAGAGTTATGAACGGATTCACAGAAGCAATTTAGTTGGAATGGGCGTATTGCCACTTCAATTTTTACCAGGAGAATCGGTTGAAGCACTTGGACTGACAGGACGAGAAACTTATCGTATTGAGGGACTTTCCCAAGCAAAACCAATGGATAAAGTTAAGGTGATAGCTGAAAGTGAAGAGGGTAAAGTGAAAGTCTTTGAAGTACGCATGCGATTAGACAGTACAGTCGACATTGATTATTACTTAAACCAAGGGATACTCCAAAAAGTACTTTTAGAAATTTAATATAGGGAGGACTTATGCGCAATATCAAGTTAAAATACAAGTTAATCTTGTTAAGCATGATGATGATTCTTGCTTTTATAGCATTGATCTTATTTTCAGTATTGCCGACATTTAATCGCACTCTAGAGACCAAGACAGAACAAAAACTCGTTGAATTTGTTGAAATGCCAATGGGAATTATCGCTAAGTATCATCAAATGTCCATTGAAGGAGACCTTAGTGAAGATGAAGCAAAACAGATGGCTCTAGCAGCTATAAAACAGTTGCGCTATGATGATGGAACGGGATATTTTTGGATTAATGATGATACGTTGCCTATTCCTACGATGATAATGCATACCACATCTGCGGAGTTGGATGGTACAGTTCTTGATGATCCAAGCTATAATGTTGCCAACGGAACCCAGGAAAATTTTTTCTCGGTGTTTGTTCGTCTGACGAATCAAGATGGTAAGGGGTTTGTCAGGTATTTGTGGCCAAAAGTTTCTGTAAATGAAACAACTTCAGAACAACCGAAACTATCCTACGTCGAAAAGTACGAACCATGGGGATGGATTGTTGGGACAGGTGTTTATGTCGATGATTTAAGACAAATAGAAGTATCCATAAGAAATCGTGTGCTAGTCGGTACGGGTATCGTGATTATGATTACGGTGTTACTTGTTATTGCCATTACTGTTCCTCTTGAAAAAACATTAATTAAAATGTTGTCTGCAACAAAAAAATACCAAGAATACGATTTTAGAGAAGCTATTCAAATAGAGCAATCCGATGAATTTGGCGTCATTGCAAAAGCTTTTAATCGTGTGAGCCAAGGCATCAGTCAAATGGTTCAAAAAATAAGTGAGAGTTCAAAATTGATTCATAATAGTTTTCAAGAAATTCGTACAAGCTTATCTGGTCTTAATCAGGTGACCGATGAGACGGAGCAAAGTACAATTGAAATCGCAAATGTTATGAATCAGACGCGACAAAATTCAGAAGAGGTAGCGCATATTATTGGCGAAGCACGCAATGCGATTGAGACCATCGCAGAACGAGCGAGCAATGGTTCGGTTATGTCGAGTGAAATTAGCCAAAGGGCTATTCAGATGAAAGATGAAGCTGGAGAATCAAAAAAAGATGCAGAACAGATCTATGCGAATGCAAAAGAAAAAATGACCATAGCCATTGAGAGTGCATCAGAAGTATCAAGAATTAATGAATTGCTGGAATCAATCCTAGACATAACAGACCAAACCAATCTATTGGCATTAAATGCTTCCATTGAAGCGGCACGAGCAGGTGAGTCTGGACGAGGCTTTTCAATTGTTGCACAAGAAATAAAAAAACTGGCAGAATCATCGTCATCCATGGTGGAAGATATACGTGAAGTGACAGTTCGCATTGAAGAGGTGGTAAATTCCTTGGTCAATGATTCACAAGAAATGCTTAGTTTTATTGATACAAAAGTGCTAGAAGATTATGAAAAACTCTCGAGTTTAGGACAACAATATAATAAAGACTCCAATGCCTTTAATGATATTATGCTGGATTTAAGTGCCACGTCCCAAGAATTGTTTGGTTCGATGGATACTATACATACAGCTATGCTCAATGTTGCTGATTCAACCAATATCGGAGCTAAAGGTGTGGAACAGATTCGAGATAATATGCGAATTATTTCCCAAGATGCGGAAAACTTTTTAAGTATTGCAGATAAAAACATGGCATCCGCTGAAGCGCTTGATGCGATGATACAACAATTTAAAATTTAACAACAGAGATAACAAAAGGCTGTAGCACTATTTTATTTAGTGTACAGCCTTTTGTTATAAAAAATCCCGAGCACAAGACTCAGGATTTAGTGTGAAATTTGATTATGTCAAGTAACCAAATGTTATTATTCTTCGATGACATACATTTCATCAATTTGTGCTTGTAGGGATTCGTTCTCCAAAAACTCATCAAAGTCAGATAGACGATCAACAAGACCTTGTGGTGTAATTTCAAACACTCGATTAGCCACAGTTTCTATAAAACGGTGGTCATGAGAGGAGAAGATAACATTTCCTTTAAAACTAATTAATCCATCATTCACAGCTTGAATGGATTCAAGGTCAAGGTGGTTTGTCGGTTCATCAAGCAAGACAACATTGGCTCCAGATAACATCATTTTAGAAAGCATGCAACGGACTTTTTCTCCACCGGAAAGGACAGAGGCTTTTTTAAGCGCTTCATCACCACTAAAGAGCATCTTTCCTAAGAAGCCACGAATAAAGGATTCGTCTTGTTCTTTTGAGTATTGACGTAACCAATCAACTAAAGATAAATCGGAGCCTTCAAAGTATTCGCTATTGTCTTTTGGGAGATAGGCAGTTGTTACGGTAACGCCCCATGTATATTCGCCTTCATCCGGCTCCATTTCTCCCATTAGGATTTTGAACAAAGCAGTTCTTGCTTGTTCGTTACGGCTAAGAACAACGATTTTGTCATCCTTGTTGACAGTGAAACTAATGTTGTTGAGTAATTTGACACCATCGATTGTTTTAGAAATTCCTTCGACACGTAAAATCTCCTTACCAACTTCACGATCTTGAGAAAAATTGACAAAAGGATAACGTCGTGAAGAGGGTTTAATATCTTCGATTTTAATTTTATCCAACATCTTCTTACGTGATGTTGCTTGCTTAGCCTTTGAAGCGTTTGAGCTAAATCGTGCAATAAAGGCTTTTAATTCGTTGATTTTTTCTTCAGCTTTTTTGTTTTGGTCATTAATCATTCGTGACATCAGCTGACTAGATTCATACCAGAAATCATAATTACCGATAAAGAGATTGGCTTTCCCAAAATCAATATCAACAATATGTGTACATACATTATTTAAAAAGTGACGGTCATGGGATACGACAATAACCGTGTTTGGATATTCAATTAAAAACTCTTCAAGCCAGTTAATGGTTCTAAAATCCAAATGGTTTGTAGGCTCATCAAGTAGTAGAGTGTGTGGGTTGCCAAAAAGAGCTTGAGCCAACAATACTTTTACTTTCTCAGAACCGTTTAAATCGCCCATCTTTGTCTGATGAAGGGATTTTGGAATACCTAATCCAATAAGAAGTTTTTCAGCATCATACTCAGCATCCCAGCCATCTAACTCGGCAAATTCTGCTTCAAGTTCAGCGGACTTAACACCATCTTCTTCGGTGAAGTCTTCTTTTGCATACAGCGCTTCCTTTTCATGGATAATTTGATATAATCGCTCGTGACCCATGATAACGGTATCGATAATGGTTTCGTGATCGTATTGGAAATGGTCTTGCTTTAATACAGCGATACGTTCACCAGGAGTTTTACTCACATCTCCGGTATTGGGTTCGATTTCGCCAGATAAAATCTTTAAAAAAGTAGATTTTCCAGAACCATTAGCCCCAATTACACCATAGCAATTGCCATGATTAAATTGCAGGTTAACATTCTTAAAAAGTTGCTTGTCACTAAAACTTAAACTTACATTATTTGCACTTAACAAAATGGACCTCCATACTAGTAAAAATGATATATTTAAACTTGATAAGTTTAGCATAAATAAGTTTGAAAAGCAATAGATAACTATGATATGATAGGGGTAGCATATAAAAAGGAGTGAATACATTATGAAAAAGTTAAAAATAGGGGCGCTAGGTGTTTCGCGACATTTACTTACACGGGTGATGCTTCCTTTGAGTCAATCAAACCAAGTAGAGCTTGTCGGCTTGGCATCTCGCAATATAGAAAAAGCAAATCAAGTAGCCAAAACATGGAATATAAAGAAAACATATGGAGAATATCAACAGTTAATTGAAGATCCTGAGATTGAAGCGGTATATATTCCACTGCCAAATCATATGCATCTAGAATGGATGAAAAAAGCAATCGATGCCAAGAAACATGTGATTTGTGAAAAGCCACTGACGCTTGATGCTAAAGAAACGGACGATATTATTGCTTATGCCCAAGGAAAAGGTGTTAAAGTAATGGAAGCGTTTATGTATCGATTCCATCCCAAATGGAAGCAGGTTGTAGAATTGATGAAGGTGTCGGGTATTGGAGAGGTACAGACCATCCATACTATTTTCTCCTACAATAATCAAGATGAGAATAATATACGTAATATTAAGGAATATGGTGGAGGAGCCCTTATGGATATCGGTTGCTATGCCATCAATTCTGCGCGATATATTTTGGGAAAGGACCCAGAGAGTGTTATATCAAAAATGACGTATTCGCCTAGTTTTCAAACGGATATATTGACATCGGGTATGTTAGACTTTAAAACGGCACGCGCATTATTTTCTGTGGGTACAGCGATGTATCCAGCACAAGAAGTAAAAATATATGGAACGGGTGGGACGGTTGAAGTTGTCATTCCATTTAATGACTTATATGATATCAACGGAAAAATTATTGTGACCAACGACTTAGGGCGCCGAGTGATAGAATTTGAACCAACCAATCAATATGGAGAAATGTTTGATGCATTTGCTGATGCGATAGCTAAGGATGAAGCGGTCCCACTGTCATTAGAAGACAGTCGAATGAACATGCATATCATAGATCAGCTCGTCAAGTCCTCCAAAACGCAACAGTGGGAGTCCATAGAATCCAAATAAAAAGGATGGACATTTAATCACAAAATGTGATAAGATGTTTTTGAGGTGATTTAATGAAATCCTTTGGAGCTATACTCAAAGAAATACGAAAAGCACACCATATGAGTCAAAAGGAATTAGGCAAGCGCTTAGGTGTGGGGCAAACGACAATAGCAAATTATGAAAAAGATATTCGTTTTCCAAATCAAGAGACCCTAATGATTATGGCGGATATATTTGATGTATCCGTCGATCAATTACTGGGTCGACAAGAACTTAAGATAAACAGCGAATGCATGGATGAAATACAATTAAAACAAACGCTTTTAGACCTTTTATTACGAGCAAAAGAGCGCGAAGCGATGGACGTTATTAAAGGATATAAAGTAACCCGTGAAGAAATTATTCGTTTGTATGAAGGTGTTTTTCGCGCGTTACTCATAGACGTTGGTGTTCTTTGGGAAGAAGGTAAAATATCCATTGCCAAAGAACACTATATCTCTGAGTGTATATGGCGTATGGTAAGCTATATATCTCAAGGTATTGAACGGGGCACATCTTCAAAAGGCAATGTGTTGTGTATGGCGTTATCAGGTGAGCAGCATACATTAGGCATACGTATGGTTGCGGATTATTTTAATTTACTTGGATATCATCCCTACTATATAGGGGCTAATATTCCAACGGGAGAAGTTGTTGAGTTTGTGAAGCAAATCAAGCCCAGATATATAGCCCTATCATTGACAACACAGACCCTTAATGATGCACTGATTAACTTAATTAAATGCTTAAAACAAACATGTGAATCCTGCACGATTATTGTTGGCGGTCAAGCATATGAAAAAAACAAAGGAATGATTCCCCAACAAGCAGATGAATTCATAGATAGCTTTGAAGCACTTGAGGATTTGTTGAGGAGAACAGATGGAATTTAACAGTATTTTATGGCTTCATACGAGTGTCAAAAATCAAATTCATCATAAAATTATTGAGAATCTCAATTTGGAAGAAGTTTATCAACAACTTCTTACAAATGATGAGATTCTTTATTCTTTATGTATGGATGTTCAAACGATTGAATATCGTCAGGCTATTCTTAAGGACTTTATGAGCAATGAAGGACTCTTGGATGAGTTGATGAAGAGCTTAGAAGCTTTTTATCACTTAAAACCCTTGTATCATTCAGAACTATATAAAGTATCTAATCTGTATCGTATTATTGATATGCTTATTATTATGGAAAAGGCAATTGACAGTTTAGAACAGCTAGATCAGATACTGCGATACTATCGGTTGGAATCATCGGGATTAAAAAAACTATGCGATAGTGTGTATGCGAATATAGGTACCGATGAATATAAGGCAATGAAAAGGGATCTAAAGGAGATACACTATATATTTAGTTCGATTAAAGGGGCGACGCTATCGGTATCTATGACATCAGGAATGCGCCCCAAATTTGCTCAGGTAACGCAGATTGATCATCACCGATATCGATACCCTAAAGCCTTTCGACATGTGTCGGATGTCTTAGCGGATGATCAGACCTTTTTGGATCGGCGTATTTCAAGTTATGTTCCTGTTTTTAAAGTACAAAAAATGAACTATAATATTTTGGAAGAAATTGAGTATGCTTTACGTGAACATAAAGCTAAATTGGAGGCATTTATACAATCTTATGAGCGTATTGATATAAAACCGTTTGTGCGGTTATATGAAGAAATTGCGTTTTATAGCTCCAGCTATAAGCTTTTTCACACATTACAAGAAAAAGGGCTTCCGATTACCAAACCAGAAATTGTAGCCAATGCGACATGCTTAGCGTTTGAGGATGGATATAATATTAATTTGGCTATAAAAGGTACAGTTGCACCGAGTGCGATTGTTCTAAATGGATTTGAGTTAAACGAAGAGCGAAAGTTTTTTCTGATAACAGGGGCTAATCGTGGAGGAAAGACAACTTATACACAGTGTATTGGACAAATACAGCTCCTTGGTCAGCTTGGGTTATATGTACCGGCTAAGTCCGCTAAGATTAGTTTGGTTGATACTATAGAATCGCATTTTCCGGCGTTAGAAAATGAGTCTGTCGATAAGGGGAAATTTGGAAGAGAATGTGAAGTGTTTGTTGAAAGCTTTAAGCGTGTGACACCGCGTTCGATTATGCTTTTGAATGAATCTTTTGCCGGGACAAGTCATCTAGAAAGTTTAAGTATTGCAACACAAGGTGTTGTTGCAATGATGCAAGCAGGTATTCCTTTTATCTTTAATACCCACTTGCATGAGTTATATGAAGAAGTATTAGCGGAATTGGAGCATAAAGGGTTGAGCACCTTAAAAGAGCACTTAATTAGTTTAACAACAAAGATGGAACAAGTTGACAGTACCTATGTCATGATTGAACAGGAACCGATGGGAAAAAGCTATGCAAGGGAAATTGCTATTAAATATGGGGTAACATATGAACAACTTATAAAAGATATGTCGTAGGGGTGGATAATGAATAAGTCGTTAATGAGTTTGTTATGGAGTAAGGATTCAAGTAAAAAAACTATGACCCTATCAAAAAAAGATATGGATGATATGGGGATTGAATGGTTTGTAGATTTTTTTCAAGGGGAGAAAAAGCAAAGTTTAGACACATTAATTCATGAAATTCCAATTGAAATCCAAGATATTAAATATCGTCAGAGTATCTTAAAAGACTGTGTGAATAATCCGCTACTGTTTGATAAACTGCTTTCATACGGACAAGATGCCTTCCATCAGATGACATTAAGCAAATTTGCATTTGAAAAAGAGGCGACTATTTACAACTTAATCAAAAGAGTGGCAGAAGTGGATGGGATTCGAAAAACGCTGGAAGATATTTTGCATATGTTTGAACAGGCAACGATCGAGTCACAAGGATTAAAGCAATATCATCAACTTTTACAAGAAATTGTTGATTCCAGGATTTATGATGCGTTTATTCGGGATGTTGAAATGATTAAATCGCAAGCGGCGGGTGTTAAAAGTATAAAAATCGGCTTGAATTTGGATGAATATTTGCAACCGATTGAAGCCATTTTACTAGATGTCAGTGAAGAAGTGTTTAAATATGGACGCTTTGATAAGAAAATGGAATATTATGCAGTAAAAGGCATGAAAGAAGTGATGCTGATTCCACGAAAAATTTTTGCAAAGGAAACGATTGCACCACCCGAAGCACTTAACAATTTAGAAAAAATTGTTGAGCCGGCCATGCTTCAACTTATTAGCTTTTGTGATCAGTTTACCCGTAAAATTCTTGAGGTTCTTAGTATTCTTCATGAGGACTTGCCGTATTATAGCGTCGGAGTAACAATGTATCAACAAATTACCGACCAAGGCTATATCATGACATTGCCCAAGTGGGGGCAAGATTACAAAGCGAAGGATTTGTATCATCTGCATCTGGCGATGAAGCTCAAGCCAGATGAACTGGTTTTTAATACAATAGAGTTAAGCAAAGATAAGCCGATTAATATATTGACAGGAGCTAATCGTGGCGGCAAGACGACAACGACACAAAGCATTATGCAAAGTATATGGATGGGGCAACTGGGATTTTTTGTAGCGGCAAAAGAAGTAGAGCTTCCTTTAGTTAGTGCGTTGAAGGTCCATTTTCCAAGAGAAGAAAAAGAGACGGTGGATTATGGACGCTTAGGTGAAGAATGTAACCGCTTTAAAGAAATGTTTGAACAAAGCTCTTCAACGAGTTTCTTCTTTATGAATGAGTCTTTTTCAGGGACGTCCCACCATGAAAGCTTGCAAATCTCAGTAGAGATATTACAAGCCATATATCAAAGAGGTAGCTTTGTTTTATTCAATACGCATTTACATGAACTCGTTGAAACATTGGAGAAAAAAATACCTCAAAAGAGTATTCAAAGCCTAATTGCGGGAAAAGATATGGATAAATCCCCCTATGTTATTGAACGCGGGCGACCCCTTGGAAAAAGTTATGGTATAGAAATAGCCAAAAAATATGGGATGAATTATGAGACGCTGATTCGTATACCCCATTAATTGTGTTCGCATGGTTTAAAAAGGATCAATGTAGAGATAACGTTTTAAGCCATCAAACAACTGATTAAAGCGTTCACTATCGACTTGGTAGTATATACGTTTACCTTCTTGATACTTCATGTGAATAATCCCTAGATCAACTAGACGACTAATGTGATAGCTAATGGTAGCTGTTGTAATCCCTAAGTGGTCTGAAATCTCCTTATTATAATGAGGGGCATGCATTAAAAAGCGAATAAGATTTCGACGAGTATCGTCAGCAAGGGATTTGATTAATTCTTCATAATGCACTTGATGATGGTCAGAGTATAGTTGTTTTTCTGCATCAACACCATAGAAAAAATATACTTCATTGTGGTTGCCATAGGCTACGGTGATTTTGTCACCGAAAAAATAACCGACAAAAATGCGGATGGAACTATGCTCATTGGACAAAGCCTCTTTGCTTTGAAATAAGATGGCATTAATAAAATCATCCGGGTTTTCATCCAATAGTTGTTGATGCTTGGGTTGAATCTTTTGTAGCTGTTGTGTTAATTGATCTTCGTTTTTTGAAAAAAAGTGTGTATAGAAAAATTCAAAGGAATAAATCAAACGTTCCATAACACCGTCAGGATACTTTTTGAATTGGTAATAGAGTGTTTTATCCATTCCAAATTCATGGCGAAGATTGGTAAGCTCATCTAAAAGATGATCCAGTGCAGCGCTTTCGGATTCGATGGATACAGGAATATCAATGCGGTCAATATATAAATCCAGCAACTGACGTGTGGTGAATTTTTTAAGATAGCCAATGAGGTCAAGAGGGTGTGATAAGTTTTCGTGAATAATCACATCAAGCAAAACAATATAAAAGCAAGAAAAATCTCTTAAAAAAAGTTCGATATCGTTGATGACTAAAATAGGTAGTTTGGGATAAATTTGTTCGACATAGCTGGTGATAAAATGATCAAAACGCTTGGTAGAGAGTGTCTCGTCAGCATTTTGATTAATGGAATAATAAGCGATGCCGGTCAGATTATAAAGAAACTCTAGCGATAAATTGGTTTCAATTGTAAGTGATTTCATAGCGTTACCCACTTTCCGTTTGGTATATCGTTATAGACTAGTTTATATTTTATCAAAGTAAAGCGAAGATTTCCACTCTTTTATTGAGATTGAAAACATTGATGTGATGAAAAACATATGATATAATTCCTTTTAAATGTTTTACTAAGGCATATGGAGGCTGTTATGAAAAAAAAAGTGGAAAAATATAATATAGAATATACGGTGATGGGAGAAGAGCATGAAAAAGACTTGGTTATTTTTCATGGATGGGGATGTAACAAAGAAATGTTTGATTTTATAGTGGAACACTTTAAGACAAAATATCGTGTGTTTGCTTTTGACTTACCAGGATTTGGCGGTTCAAAAGAACCCAAGGAGATTATGGGTACAATGGAATATGCCAAACAAATGCGTGATGTTTTTGAGCTCTTGGGTATAAAGACACCGATCGGTATTGGACATTCCTTTGGAGGACGTATCTTAATAAAAATGGCAACATTTTATACCTTTGAAAAATTGGTTTTAACAGGGAGTGCAGGTGTAGTCAACAAACGTCCGTTAAAATACTATGTTAAAGTATATACATTTAAACTCATGAAGCGTATATACCAACTTAAACCGGTTCAAAAAATGTGTCCGAATATGCTGGAACGTTATAGAAATAAAGCAGGTTCCGCAGATTACAATCAGGCAAGTCCAACGATGAAACAAATTCTCTCAAAAGTGGTTAATGAAAATTTGATACATGAGTTTAAACTAGTCAAGGTGCCAACGTTACTTATTTGGGGAGACAATGATACGGCGACACCGCTTAATGATGGAAAGATTATGGAAAAAGAGTTTGCAGATGCCGGATTAGTTATCTTTGAAGGTGGGACACACTATGCGTTTTTGGAACAAGCGCAACGATTTATAAAAGTATTGGATGCATTTATATAATGCATGCTATGGAGGTAAAAATGGATACTGTAATTTATATTGCTTTGTTAATTCTAGGAACGGCATATTTTGTAAAACGTAGCTTATATTATACACATATGTTCCAATTAAATTCCTATCGATACCAACGTTTTTTTCGCTTTTTACGTAACAACATCAAAAAAATATTATCAATTAAAAATAGCCTGTTTATTATTATAGTATTTGTTTTGGCAGGTTTTGATAATCGATTGGCAGTTATAGGAGCATTGGGGATTTATCTGATCTATACGATGCGTCGTAAGCATCAAGTAAAAAAACCTTTGGTTTTGACTGCGCGTGTTAAACGCATGTTGTTTGTACAAAATATACTCTATATATTTTTCCTTTGGACAGTATATGCTTTAGAACTTGGAAGCATCGGGTATATATTTATATTTTTTATGAGTATGCCTATTGTGATGTTAGCGAATACACTTTTGATTCCATGGGAAAATGCAATGAAAAAATATTATTATACAGATGCTAAAAAACGTTTGAGAGAACATCCAAACTTAAAGATTATAGGAATAACAGGAAGTTATGGAAAGACAAGCACCAAATTCATTTTGGAAAAAATATTATCAAAAGAATATAATACGCTAATAACTCCGCATAGTTATAATACGACATTAGGAGTAATTCTAACCATTCGTAATATGCTGCGTCGTTCACATGAAGTTTTTGTGGTTGAGATGGGAGCAAAGCAAAAAGGAGATATTGAAGAAATCTGTCAATTAGTCAAACCGGATTATGGTATAATTACAGCGGTAGGCCCCCAACATCTGGAGACATTTGGAACGGTAGATACAGTAATTGATACCAAGTTTGAATTGGCACAAAGTGTGTATCCCCAAGGCATCTGTTATGTCAATGGCGATAATGCTAATGTTCAAAAAGGGATAAAGCGCTACTCAAAGGTCCAATATGTGACCTATGGAAGTGAACATGGTAATCAGGTTTTGGTTACACATATACGTCAAGATGCATCAGGTTCAGAATTTGAGGTAAGTATCAACCAACAGGCATATCGATTCCAAACGAAACTGTTGGGAGAACATAACATGCTCAATATTGCAGGCGCTGTCGCGGTTTCGATGGAACTTAACGTGCCCTATGAAAAAATATATGCGGCCATAAAAGAATTGAAGCCAGTTGAACACAGACTAGAATTAAAAACGCAAGGTGATTATTATATTTTAGATGATGCGTTTAACTCGAATCCGACAGGTGCAAAAAGTGCCTTGGATGTATTGGCACAGTTTGAAACGGGACGCCATATTATTATGACGCCTGGAATGATTGAGTTAGGTGCCATGGATAATGAACTGCACACAGTTTTTGGGCAACAAATTGCAGCGGTGTGTGACGAGGTTATTTTAATTGGAGAAACCAAGACAAAGGCAATTGTCAAAGGCTTGCAAGAAAGTCAATACCCTATGGATCATGTCCATATATGCCAAAGCGTATATGAAGGGTTTAATAAAATTCGTGAGCTAGTACAAGCTGGCGATGTTGTTCTTATCGAAAATGATTTGCCGGATAATTTTGATGAATAGTGTGGAGGAAAAATAATGCAGATAATGATAGTAACAGACTCAAGCTCAGATCTACCTTTGTCATATGTAAAAAAACATTCAAACAATCTTGAAGTATTAGGAATGCCGGTTATGGTTTCTGGACAAGAATATATAGATGATTTGGGCGAAAAGTTTTCGCATGATTTTTTTTATGAGGAAATGGCAAAAGGGACAATGCCAAAGACTTCTCAGATTAATGTCATGACATTTTATGAATGCTTTGAACGATTGGCAAAACAGGAGAAAGAGATATTATACTTAGGTCTTTCTTCAGGTTTAAGTGGAACGTTTAATAATGCAGTACTTGCAAAAAATATGCTTTTGGAAGAGTATCCAAAGGCTAAGATAGAGGTAGTTGACTCCGTAGCAGCTTCAATTGGATTAGGGGTGTTAATCTATTGCCTTATTCAAAAAGTGGAGCAAGACAATGCTAATTTGAAAGAGTTAGTTGAATATCTAGAAAAAGAAAAGCTCAGAGCAAATCATTGGTTTGTTGTCGATGACTTGATTCACTTAAAAAATGGCGGGAGAATTCCGGCAACTATGGCCTATGTAGGGACAATGCTAAACGTGAAGCCTTTACTTTCAATGGATTATAGTGGAAAACTCGAAACCTTTGGAAAGGTTCGAGGTAAGACACGCGCGTGTAAATACATATTGGAAAAAATATCAGAACATCTACAAGATTCACAAGAAATCATTATTATTGGTCATGCGAACGCACCGGAAGATGTAAAATACCTAGTCGAGGAACTGGAAAAAACCAATAAAAGCAATCCGATTATTCTCACATGTCTGTCGGCAACAATTGCATCGCATGTCGGACCGGGGATGCTTGCTGTGGCATTTATGGGGGGAAATCCTCGAGAAAGTAAATAAGATGATGAATTAATGTAGATTCTTTGTGCGCTTATCAGGGTTTTGTGATAAAATATAGATATACATAAGATGACTAAAGATGGGAGTTGAAATTATGGTATCTAAAGAAATTGTAGGCCTACTCTTAGCAGGCGGCCAGGGAAGTCGCCTCGGTGTATTGACAACAACGACAGCAAAACCATCGGTTCCATATGGAGGGAAGTATAGAATCATTGATTTTCCGTTAAGTAACTGTGTTAATTCCGGCATAGATACAGTAGGTGTCTTTACACAATATCAACCACTTGAATTAAATGCGCACATAGGGATTGGTAAACCATGGGATTTGGACCGAATCTCAGGAGGAGTAACAATCTTGTCACCTTATCAAAAAAGTGACAATAGTGCGTGGTTTACAGGTACAGCTAATGCAGTCTATCAAAATATTCACTATATTGACAAAATGAATCCAAAATATGTTATTATTCTATCCGGAGACCATATCTATAAAATGGACTATGCGATGATGCTGGCGGCTCACAAGCGCAACAAAGCAGATGCAACGATTTCTGTTTTTGAAGTACCGATAGAAGAAGCAAGTCGATTTGGAATTATGAATACCAACGAAGATGGTAGTGTATATGAATTTGAAGAAAAGCCTGCAAAGCCTAAAAACAATCTGGCCTCAATGGGGGTCTATATTTTTACATGGGAAGTTCTAAGAGCTTATTTGATTGCAGATGAAGCTGATCCTGATTCGTCCAATGACTTTGGTAAAAATATCATTCCTAAAATGTTAAAAGATAATAAACGGTTATTTTCTTATGAATTTTCCGGTTACTGGAAAGATGTGGGAACGATTCAGGCATATTGGGAATCGAATATGGACCTTGTTAAAAGAATACCTGATTTTAACTTGTTTGATCAAAGCTGGAAGATTTTTACAGTGAATCCGGTGATGCCCGCAAATTATATCGGACCCGAAGGCGTAGCTAAGCGCTCCATTATTGCAGAAGGCTGTATGATTTATGGGACAGTGATTAATTCAGTTATTTCGCCGGGAGTACAGATAGCTCCAGGAAGTGTTGTGGAAGATTCGATTATTATGGCCAATACGACTATTGGAGCGAACACAAAAATAAAGAAAGCTATTATTAGCGAAAATGTAACGGTAGGAAATGATGTTGAGATAGGCTATGGTGAAGATATCGTTAACCTATGTAAGCCGGATTTATATAATAGCGGGATTACAGTCGTTGCAGATTGTGCGACCATACCGGATACATGCAAAATCGGTAAAAATGTTGTTATTGATCGTCATGTAACAGCTCAAGACTATAAAGATTTAGAAGTACCTTCAGGAGAGACTGTTTTAAAAGGGGGTATTGTTTATGAATAGCACAATAGGAGTTATTATCACAGGTGGAAAAAATGAAAAGCTAAAAGAACTGGCAGCAAAGAGATCGGTTTCGGCCATTCCATATGGAGGACGCTATCGCGCCATAGACTTTGTTCTATCGAATATGATTAATTCAGGAATAAATAAAGTTGGCGTCCTAACGCAATATAGTTATCGCTCATTGATGGATCATATTGGATCGGGAAAAGAATGGGACCTTGATCGACGCCGTGGCGGTCTGTTTTTATTCCCGCCATACTTATCAGGAGATCATTCGGGTTGGTATAAAGGCTCAGCAGATGGGTTGTACCATAATTCAACATTCTTACGTCGAAGTAATGATGAATTCGTTTTAATGACGACGGGCAATTGTATTTATAAAATGACTTATGATAAAATGCTTCAAGAACATATTGATACGGGAGCGGACATAACAATTTTATACAGAGATATGAGTGATTTGGATCCTGAAGAGCTTAAACACTTGGGCATGGTTGCCTTTGATGAAAATAATCGTTTGATACAGATGTATGAAAAGCAATCAAAGCCCAAGGGAACGTTGGCTTCAATGGGCGTATATATACTTCGACGTGAACTTTTGATAGATCTGTTGGAAGAAAGTGCTTCTCAAGGGTATTATGATTTTGTTCGTGATATTTTAATAAAAAAACTGGATCAACTCGTAATCAAGGGATATCGTTTTGATGGATATTGGAGAGCGATGCATTCGATTCCTATGTTCTATAAGGCAAATATGGAACTATTAAATCCCGATATTCGTCAAGAATTATTCATGAATGATGGACGTGTGTTTACAAAAGTCAAAGATGAAACACCAGCAAAATATAATGAAGAAGCAGAAGTGAAAAATTCAATCATAGCTGATGGATGCATTATTGAAGGAACGGTTATTAATAGTGTTCTCTTTAGAGGTGTTAAAGTTAATCAAGGGGCAGTTGTTAAGGATAGTATTATCATGCAAAATACAGAAGTTCTTAATAATGCACAGCTAACAAATGTTGTATTGGATAAAGATGTGGTTGTTGGAGAAGGTAAAGTGCTTATGGGAGAAAAAAGTTATCCCTTTATCGTTGGAAAAAGAATAAAGATTTGAGGATAATAAGGATGCTTATAAGCATCCTTATTTTTTTTGTTGAACAAAATAAAAAAATATGTGATAATGTAAATAATACTAACTCAAATACGAAGAGGTGTAGCCATGAATGCGGAACATTTGAATCCAATCATAACAGCGTCAAAATTTGTTATCAATCAAACGTGTGGAATAGAACTTAAACCTGGAAAGCCTTATGTAACTCAAACAGAGTATTCTGATGACGTTTTTGTCGTGTTGTTAGGCATCACGGGTCAGTTACATGGACAAGTCATTTTGGCGATGTCAAAAGAAGTTGCCAAGGGGCTAGCCTCAAAGATGATGATGGGCATGCCTGTTCCAGAATTGAATGATATGGCAAAAAGTGCACTTGGAGAACTTATGAACATGATGATGGGTAATGCAATGACAATTTTTGCAGAAAAAGACATACTGCTTGATATAACCCCGCCGACGATATTTGTCAGTAGAGATTTATCACTTAACGTTGGGGATAGTCGTATGATAGGTATTCCATTAGAATTTGACGACGGAATGATTGAACTAAATATTGCAATTAAAGAGAAATAAAAACATTATAGAAAGGGTATAACATGATATCAATTGAAATAAATAAATCAAAAGTATTAAAAGAGATACCAAATCCGGATAATTTAGGGTTTGGTACTATTTTTACGGACCACATGTTTATGATGGACTATTCCAAGCAGAAAGGGTGGCACAATGCTAAAATCGTACCTTACGGACCGATAGCGTTTGACCCTTCAATGATGGTGCTGCACTATGGACAGGAAACCTTTGAAGGATTAAAAGCCTATAAAGGAAAAGATGAGGAGATCTATCTGTTTCGCCCAGAGTATAATGCTAAGCGTCTAAATGCATCGAACAGACGTTTATGTATACCAGAGATTCCGGTCGAAGATTTTATACATAGTATTGAAGCATTAGTGAAAGTAGATCGACGTTGGATTCCCAATGGTCCGGGAACGGCTTTATATATACGCCCATTTGTATTTGCTACCGATGCATCTTTAAAAGTACATCCAGCGACAACGTATAAGTACATGGTGATATTGTCGCCAGTAGGAGCTTATTACAAAGAAGGGCTTAACCCGGTAAAAATTCATGTCGAAGAAGAGTTCGTTCGGGCAAGTGTCGGAGGCGTTGGATTTGCTAAAACCGGCGGTAACTACGGAGCAGGACTGTTGGCGCAGGAAAAAGCCTCAAGCCAAGGGTGCTCTCAAGTGCTTTGGCTAGATAGTAAAGAACATAAATATGTAGAAGAAGTCGGAACAATGAATGTTTTTTTTGTAAAACAGGGTGTATTGATTACACCGGAGTTGAGTGGTAGTATTTTACCTGGGAACACACGCGATAGTGTGATTCAAATCGCTAAGAGACTAGGATATTCTATTGAAGAGAGAAAAATCAGTATTGATGAAATTATAAATGCGGCAAAACAAGGACACATAACGGAAGCTTTTGGAACAGGGACTGCGGCAGTTATTTCTCCGGTAGGTGCGTTGGTATACCAAGGTAGGGAATATGTATTTAACAATAACCTTATCGGAGAGGTGTCTCAGAAGCTATATGATTTAGTAACAGGTATACAATTAGGTGAGCTAGAAGATGACTATGGATTTCGTCATATAATCCGTTAAAAAATATTGACGCAACTTTAGTTTCATGATAGAATATCCACAGCAGAAAAACAATTGTTTTCACCAAGAAGACAGAGGTAGGAAAGAGGTAGATTATGAGTCAGAAATTAAAAGTTGGAATTATTGGCGGGACAGGTATGGTAGGGCAACGTTTTGTTACATTATTGCATGATCATGAATGGTTTGAAGTGACAACGATTGCAGCAAGCCCTCGTTCGGTTGGGAAAACATATAAAGAAGCTGTGGGTAATCGATGGAGTCAATCCATGGAAATACCAGAGCATATTGGAAAAATTATTGTCAAAAATGCGACGGATATCAAAGGTGTTGCGGAAGAAGTGGATTTTGTCTTTTGTGCGGTGGATATGAATAAAGATGAAATTAAAGCATTGGAAGAGGCGTATGCAAAAGCGGAAGTGCCGGTTATATCAAATAATTCAGCGCATCGTGGGACGCAAGATGTGCCTATGGTTATTCCAGAGGTAAATAATGCACATATTCAAATTATTGAGGCGCAAAAAAAACGTTTGGGAACAAAAAGAGGATTTATAGCTGTAAAACCAAATTGTTCAATACAAAGCTATGTACCTGCGCTTAGTGCCTTAAAAGAGTTTGGACCAAAAGATATTTCTGTATGCACTTATCAAGCAATTAGTGGTGCTGGAAAAACCTTTGATACATGGCCGGAAATGCTGGATAATATCATTCCGTTTATTGGAGGCGAAGAGGAAAAAAGTGAAAATGAGCCTTTAAAAATTTGGGGAAGCATAATCGACGATAAAATTGTTGATGCTACCCAACCTTTAATCTCAGCACAGTGTATACGTGTACCTGTTTTAGATGGGCACATGGCAGCTGTATTTGTTAATTTTGATAAAAAGCCAACAAAAGAACAAATCATTGAAAAATGGAACGCATATTCTGGTCGACCTCAAGAGTTAGAGTTACCTTTGGCTCCAAAACAATTTATAAAATATATGACAGAAGATAACCGTCCGCAGACGCATTTAGATAGAGACTATGAACGAGGAATGGGTGTGACAGTAGGACGCTTACGCGAAGATCGTCAATATGACTATAAATTTGTTTGTTTATCACATAATACCCTTCGTGGTGCGGCAGGTGGAGCTGTTCTTATTGCAGAATTATTAAAAGCAGAAGGATATTTAAATAACTAACGCTAATTAACAATCATTATCACTTGCTATTGACAATTATTAGAAAATAGTGCATACTGTAGATAGACTATATAATTATAAAATAAATGTAGAGGAGTGATATTATGAAAGACATTGGTAAGGACAAAAACTTAGGAACAAATAGAACTGAGGCAGTATTAGATGCAGAACGTTATGAAGAAGAGACCCATGTTCATATTCCTCATGAAGAAGCAGTTGAGGATGCAAAAGAATGGGTAGACAATAACGAAAAGTAATCTGCTTAAGAATATTTAAATATATAAGATGAAGAACTGACATTACCATGTGATGTACAGTTCTTTTTTTTATACTATATGTTAATAAACTACGAAGAACAAGGACGTGTAAACTCTTTTTTCTAGCATATAGTCAAAAATAAGAGTATAATAAGATATAGACAAGGAGGTATGTATATGGGAATTCGAGGCAAATTGACATTATTTACAAATTTACTAATTTTAGGTGTAGTTTCTGTATTGGCCATCGTTTCTTTTTTTGCTTTGCAGCGCAGTGGGAATGACAATCTTTCAGAACTTGAGACGGTGATGTATTCTCAATATGATGCAATGCTTAGCGAACATGTGGAAATCTTAATAACACAGCTTGATGGTATAGTTAATCAAATTGAGGCTGGTGTTATTAGTGAACAAGAAGGAAAACTTATTGCTGCAGATGTGATTCGTAATGCGAAGTATGGACCGGAAGGATACTTTTGGGTGGATGATCTTGAGGGAAATAATATCGTGTTGCTAGGCGGAGAGTCAGAAGGGACCAATCGGTTAGAATTAGCTGATGCCCATGGAACAAAAATGGTTCAGCTTATGATTGAAGCAGCAAAAAATGGAGGCGGATATACAGATTATTATTTTCCGAAGGCAGGATCAGATGTTGCAGAACGTAAGAGAGGATACACACATCTGTTTGAACCCTTTGGTTGGGTCGTAGGAACAGGGAACTATGTTGATGATATTGAATCCTATATTGATGTCAGAAGGCAAAATAATCGCGAACAACTTCGAAACAGCTTAGGCGTTGTTGTGGTTATGGCTATAGTGATGCTTGTTGTCGGTTTTGTTGGAGCGACTATTTTTAGTATCACGATAACAAAGCCTATACGAAAAATGACAAAAAATCTTCAAAAAGTTTCAGATTTAAATTTTGAGATGGATCAAGACACAGCTAAGTTGGCGCGGCGTAAAGATGAAATCGGTGTGATGGCAGGTTCCTTAGATACGTTGAATTCAAAGTTGCGTGGAGTGGTTCAGGAAATATTGCAGTTTACGTCAAATTTGAATACTTATGTTAAAGACATGGCACAAATATCTTCAACTACAAAAGAAAACTCAGTAACCGTAGTTAATGCGGTGGATGAGTTTGCCCAAGGAGCACAAGAACAGGCAGAGGATGCTCAGGAAAGTGTGACAAGCTTAGAATCTTTGAATGCATATATTGCGCAAAGCAACACGCTGGCGGAGGAAGTGTCAGAATTATCCAACAAAGTATTTAGTCGTCAAGAAGCAGGAAATGATTCTGTACGTTCTCTTGTTGAAGAATTTAATACAACGTTGGATGTTATTCAAAAGCTCAATGATGATATTGAAAATCTAAGCGAACATTCGAAAAGCATTAATGATATCATTAGTGTTATCGAAGGGATTGCAGGACAAACCAATCTATTGGCACTAAATGCTTCGATCGAAGCTGCGCGAGCAGGGGAAGCAGGCAAAGGATTTGCGGTTGTTGCATCAGAGATTCGCTCGTTGGCAGAGCAAACAACAAATTCGACCAAAGAAATCAATACCATTATTCATTTGGTTACACAAAGTGTAGAGGCGTCAAAAGAGAATATGGACTATTCAAATCATTCGATTAAGAAGGCTTTTGAAAAAATGAATAATGTAAAGAGTACTTTTGAAGAAACTTCTGAGATTACGGCGAAGTCCAATGAAAAAGTGAAGTCAGTACAAGTTTCTTTTGAAGGTATCAATAGTGCAAAAGAAGAGGCGCTCCATTCCATTCAATCGATATCGGCGGTCACAGAAGAAAATGCGGCGGCCAGTGAAGAAATCAATGCGAGCATGATGACGCAAAAAGAAATTATTTCAGATTTGGATGCGATAGCCAAGCAAGTATCAGATAATTCTAATCGACTCAATGAGCTTATGAAACGATTTACAATATAAGATGACTTATAATATAAGACGATAGAGTCAATACTAGAGGAGGTATTCCATGGAGTACCTCTTTTATATATTTTTAATACTTTTTTTATAAAGGGTATATTTGTACGTGCTAATATAGTAAAATAGGTATAAGATATTATTTATACAAATCGATAGATGGATGTGAAATCAATGGAACAAAAAAAAGACAAAGTTGTTCATACAATCCGCATTAGCGGTTTTTTTAATACTCCCCCTAGTGAAAAAGAAATTTATCAGGCGATGCGCGAATTTGAAAGGCTACAACGTATATTGCGCTGGGTGCCTATATTCTTTCTAGCGGTTTTAGGCGCGATTTTCTTTGCGGTCATGAAACTGTTTGAGCTTAATTTTCCGGCGTTTATTTTAATCACGATTAGTACTGTGATTATCTTAAAAGAAGTCAGTACAGTGTTATTTTCTTTACATATGCGTAAACGTTTGATGAAGCCATTAGAAAGACTGAGGGTTGCTGTGGAAGAAATCTCAAAAGGAAATTATGGGTTCACCGTTGAAGAAGAACAGTTTAACATGGTAGGTGACCTTATCGCTTCTTTTAATCGCATGAGCGTTGAGCTAAAAGAAGCAGAGGAACTAAAAGAACGCTATGAGCAAAACCGAAAGGAACTAATTGCCGGTATATCTCATGATTTAAAGACACCGATCACATCAATTATAGGCTATGTAGATGCTATTCAATCAGGCGTTGCAACGACGGATGAAAAGAGAGAAAAATATTTAAGTATTATTGAATCCAATGCGCAGTATACCAATAAACTTATTGATGACTTATTTTTATTCTCAAAACTGGATATCAATCAAATGCAGTATGAATTTACGCGAATGCCGATTTGTGAATTTTTACAGGATGTTATTATTGAAAAACAATTAGAACTTGAGGAAAATGGTGTTGAGGTTTCTTATGAAATACATATATCCCAAGATATGCAATTAGCAATTGATGGAAAAATGGTTTATCGTATCATGTCAAACATTATGTCCAATGCAATTAAGTATGGTAATAAAGAAACGCCGAAGATTCATATTGATGCTACAGAAATTCCAGATGGGGTTGAAGTCGCCATATCGGATAATGGGCAAGGCATTTCCCAAGAGAATTTGGAGCAGATTTTTGATGTGTTTTTCCGAGAGGATATTTCGAGAAATAAAGAAATTGGAGGTACGGGCTTAGGATTATCTATAGCAAAACAATTAGTTCAAGCACATGGTGGTACAATTTTTGCGTCATCACAAGTCGGTAAAGGTACATCCATAACCTTTACGCTCAAGGACCAAAAGCTACAGGAGGATAAAGATGAATAAAATACTGATTATTGAAGATGATCAACAAATTGCAGCATTAGAAAAAGACTTTTTGGAAATGAACGGGTTTGAAGTCCATATTGAAACCGATGGACATAAAGGATTAAAAGAAGCGATGACGGGAGAATATCAACTGATTATTATTGACATAATGCTGCCGAATGTTAATGGATATGATATACTAATGATGATACGCGATAAATTAAATATCCCATTTATTGTGGTTTCAGCACGTAGTGATGACATGGATAAAATCAAAGGCATTGAACTTGGGGCGGATGATTACATGACCAAACCTTTCAACCCTAACGAGCTTGTTGCACGTGTGAAAAATCAACTTTCCAGGTATGACCGCTTGCTGAATATGAAATCAAAGCAAGGAGAAATCGAGTATAATGGGGTTCTGATTAATGAAGAGTCTCGACGTGTGTATGTGAATAAAAAAGAAGTCATTATGACAACCACTGAATTTGATATTCTTCTTTTTTTCATGAAAAATCCGGATATTGTGCATAGTAAGCAAACGATATTTGAACGTGTATGGGGCGAGGATGAATACGGAGATATAGGAACCGTGCCTGTATATGTTCAAAAAATCCGAAAGAAAATAGAAAAAGATTATACACGGCCGAAAATTATAGAGACGGTTTGGGGAGTGGGATATCGATTTAATCGATTATAAAAAAATAAAGAGGTGTATGTATGCGACTAGTGCCTATTGGCTCAATAAAAGAAGGATCGCTATTAGCGAAAAGTATTTACGATGAGGAAGGACGTGTTTTATTAAATCATGGCATTGAGCTGACCGAGTCGTTGATTGATAAACTGAAAGTGAACCAAGTATATGCGGTGCATATCGCAGACGATTATAGTGTTGGAGAAATTAAAGATGTCATACGACCAGAACTTCGTCATTTGGCAGTAAAAGAAATAAAAACTGTTTTTGAAGCGATTCGTAAAGAAGTTGAAAGAACCATTCAAACCCTTAAATCTGAACAGGCGCAAATGAATCGACGCCTTCGCCTGATGGTTGACCAAAAGTATTTTCAAAGCATAGAGCAGATCATCAATGAGATGATGGGTGACATTATACATAACAAAGATGTAATGGTGGGGCTTGTAGATATAAAGAACATGCAGTCATTTGTATATCAGCACTCCATTCAAGTAACTGTTTTGTCCATTCTGATTGGAATATCAATGAAAATGGATGAAAAGATGCTTAAAGATTTGGCAATTGGTGCCATGATGCATGATATTGGACTTGCTTTTATTGATAAAGAACTCATTCACTATCGAACGGACTTTTCAGAAGAACAAAAAGAAAGTTATCGACGCCACTGTAAACTGGGTAATGATTTTTTAAAGGAAAATACGATGCTAAGTGTTGGTTCGCGAATGGGTGTCTTAGAACATCATGAATGTAACGATGGTAGTGGATATCCTTTAGGTATACGAGAAGAGCAGATTCATATTAATGCACGAATTATTCATGTAGCCAATGTATATGATAAAATGACATCCGGACACCTAGGAAAAGTTGTTCCCCCAAACGAAGCTATTGAATACATTATGGGGAATGCGGGAAATGGGCGGATTTTTGATTTTGAGATTGCCAATCTTTTTGTTCGACGCATTGTTCCTTTCCCTATGGGAACATTGGTTTTACTCTCTAATAGTCAAAAAGCTGTGGTCACAGGATATAATGCAGATAATCCTTTGCGACCCATTGTAAAAATTATTGAAAAAGGAAAGCGTGTTGAAGATTTGCAACAATTGAACTTGATAAATGCAGATACGCTAAATATAACCATCAAAAAAATTATATACGAAATTTAATTGCAAATATCAAACAACTTTATAACCCCTGTAACATGCTGAAATATTGACTTTTGCTTGTAAAAATGCTATTATAGTTAAGATATGTTAATACTCTAATTAGAGAAAGTCAGGTGTGAACATGAAAGATTATTCAGACTTAATTGCAAAATGGAGTGGGCTTGCACAAGAAGCTGATGTGATTGATCAAGGATTATATGGGCGCTATGAAGTAAAAAGAGGTTTGCGAGAATTATCAGGCAAGGGCGTTCTTGCAGGGTTAACTCGTATTGGTGAAGTTCACTCGTACATTATTGATGAAGGTGAAACTGTGCCCCAACCGGGACAGTTGATTTATCGTGGAATTGATATTGATGATTTGGTTAACGGATTCCGAAAGGACCAAAGATTAGGTTTTGAAGAAACAGCATACTTGCTTTTGATGGGAGATCTTCCTTCGAAGGCGGAGTTGGATAAATTTTCTGAAGTCATTGGTGAATATCGTATATTACCGGAAGGTTTTATTCGTGACATGATTATGGGATTGCCAAGTAAAGATATGATGAATGTATTGGCACGAAGTGTTCTTGCATTATATACATTTGATGACAATCCAGATGACATTAGTATTGATAATATTATTAAGCAATCATTGCGCTTGATATCTACAATGCCGTTATTAGCTGTATATGGATATCAATCATGCCAGTATTATCAAGGAAAAAGTAGTTTGGTTATTCATTCGCCGAGAACGGATTTGAGTACGGCTGAGAATATCTTGTATATGCTTAGACATAATAATGAATACACACCCCTAGAAGCACAACTTTTAGACTTAGCACTTGTACTCCATGCGGAGCACGGTGGAGGTAATAACTCGAGCTTTACAACCCATGTAGTCACATCGTCAGGAACAGACACCTATTCAACCATAGCGGCAGCGATAGGCTCATTAAAAGGACCAAGACATGGAGGCGCTAATATTAAGGTGGCTGATATGTTAGAAGACCTTAAAACAGAAGTTGCAGATTGGGAAGATGATGCACAGATATCAGACTACATTGAACGTTTATTAGAAAAGAAAGCGTTTGATAAGCAGGGATTGGTATATGGAATTGGACATGCGGTATATTCTTTGTCTGACCCAAGAGCGGTTATTTTTAAAGAGTACGTGGAAGCGTTGGCAAAAGAAAAAGGCTTAACGGATGAATTTAATCTATATAGTCGAGTGGAAGGTCTTGCTCCCAAGATTATCAGTGAGAAAAAGAAAATGTACAAAGGCGTTAGTGCCAATGTAGACTTTTATTCAGGGTTTGTATATCGAATGTTGGGAATTCCGAGAGAATTGTACACACCGCTGTTTGCCATTTCTAGAACTGTGGGCTGGTGTGCACATCGGATTGAAGAACTGAATAATGGAAGTAAAATTATTCGACCTGCATATCGATCTGTCGCAAAGAGACGAGAATATACTCCTTTGGATGAACGATAGATTATATATTAGGCGTAGTTCCTATGACCATGGAAAAATGTATAGGTTATAAAACCGATGATTAAACCAAGGTAATAAGTGATAAAGCGCCATATTAGAATAACGGATGCGATATGATGGTGTACTAAGAAGGTGCCAAAGATTAAAAAGAAGCCGCCTTCTGCACCACCGGAAGCACCAGGTAAAGGAACGATGGATGTAATGAGCATTACATAAGAGCTTGCAAGAATAATTCTAAAAAAGCTGGAGGGATAAATTCCAAGCGAAAGTAGAATAAAGTAGGCAATAGTGTAAAAGCATATGAGTTTCATCATGTTTAGCAAGATAGTAAAAATAAATAGACGTTTGTTTTTTAATAAGTAATGTATTTCATTGTGGAAATCAGCAATATGCGATTTCCATTTTTTATGTCGTTTTTTGTGCTTCTCTTCGTTTGAAAAAGGTTTAATCAGTGCAAGGACAAAATTCATGAGACACTGGGAAGCGGTTGAGGATAGGGCGATGGTACACAACGCGATAATAATTATAAAATTAAGAATAAACCCAACGATGGTAAACATCCCGGCAGAATTTGTCATTGATACTCTTGCATAGCTAAAGTGACCAAAAATCAAAGTGAAAAACCCAAGAAGAACGAGAGCGATTTGATAAACAATAAAGTTATGGGTGGATAGACTGGTACTGTAGCTTACGTTGAATTTGGGCTCTTTGCTTAAGGCATATATTTGAAAAGGTTGACCGCCAGTAGAAAAAGGGGTGATCCCATTAAAAAACTGAGTAGAAAGCACCAATTTAAAAACTTTTTTGTAGGCATAATCAGCATCATAAGCTTTTATAAATAAATGCAAAGACTTGGCCTCAAATGCCCAATATAAAAGAATTAAGAAAAAAGCAACACCAATCCATCCCAGGTTTACAGAGTGTAATTGGGAAAGGATACGTGTATGCTCGTTTTTTAGAAGAATAATTGCGGAAAGTATGGCAAAACTTACTACGGGGATTATTCTTTTTTTATTCAGTACGTGTTTCATAGCTTACCTCATATAAAATATCAGAATATGTATCAGAAAGAGTACGACCTATGGTCTTAAGAGAGCGCTGTTTGGCAACACAATAGGCGGCGCCTAGATCAATAGGTAAAGTACCGTCAAAATAGGAACGAAGCGATTGCTTAAACTGTGGTATCGAAGTTGCTTTTTTACAATGCAGTCCATCCTGGAGCCAGTCAGAATATACCGGAATATCTCGCACAATGATGGGTAACTCACAGGCTAAAGATTCTAGCATTACAATTCCTTCAGTCTCTTCATAACTAAGCATTAAGAACACATCAGCTTCACAATAAGCTGCAAGCATATTCTCAACATAGCCTAAAAAGCGTACATTTGTAGGTGCGGATTTTATCGCCTGTTTAACAGCTTTGGTCATGAGTGCTTTTGGAGTAGTACCACACCAGACGAAGGTGTAATCAGGCATCTGGCGAGCTAGAGCAATAAAATCGAGAATACCTTTTCGCTTAATCTGCAATCCAACGGAGAGAATAAGTTTTTCATCCTCTGAAAACCCATAAGTTTTTCTAAAACTATAGGATTGATGCTGAAATTGACGACGGCTAAAATGGGTCAAATCGATACCGTTAGAAATATTTACAATTGGCGGTTCTAAATGGTAACTTTGCAATAGCTTCTTTGAATAAGGGGTTGGTGTAATGATAACATCTCCGGTATTATACATTTTGCGAAGGACATGCTTAAATAAGGGCGCGATACGGTTAGAAAGAATAAAAGAATTCTTAAAATCTTCCTCTGTGCTGTGCCCGTGAATGACAACCTTTTTTCCTTTATACTTTGCGTACTTTGCAAGAAGATAGCTTTGGATTCCGATCGTATTGATATGTACGACATCACAATTATCCAAATCACTAAGTTTTGATGTATGGCTTATATCGTTTAAATCTAAGGCTTTTTTTTGATGCAAAATGGCGCGACCCACTCCAGAGTGTTTGATGAAATGTAAGCCTTCAGAATATAGTAATATGTTCATAAGTCCTCCTATATAGCGGTTAATCTAGGTTGCTTGATAATAGATGCATATATTTTTTCGATGTTTTTTCCGTAGTTTTCCTTTGAAATCGACTGAACGATGATTTGTGCATTGTGTGTCATAAGGTTACGGATAACCGGATTTGACAAGGCATGCTGAATATTTTCTAACAATTGTTTTTCAGTCGTAAACACATAGCCGGTTTTTTTGTGGTATACAATATCTTTGACATGTGTATCATCATATACTATAACCGGAATATTGCAGGCCATCGCTTCAATAATCGTCAGCCCCTGAGTTTCCGTCTTGGAGCAACTGACAAATAGAGTTGCTAAATTATAATATAGATGTATTTGATTAAACGGAACTTTTCCGGTAAAAATAACATGATCGCTTACGTGAAGCTTTTGGCAAAGTTTTTCCAGTTTTGCGCGATCCGGACCATCGCCTACAAACATAACGCGGATTGAAGAATCTTGTGCAACAAGCTCTGGAAGTTGACGAATAAGCATGTCGTGACTTTTTTCTTCGCTTAACCGTCCGACGGTTAATAGCAGGTTATGCTCTTGAGTCAATCCGTACTTTTGACGCAAAACCTCCAGTTCAGGGGCATCTTGACTTATAGGAACAAATTGGCTCAAATCAATTCCGGTAGGCATAACGAAGATAGCGTTACGTACACCATAATGAATAAGAGCGTTACGTGTCTTATTGGAAGGGGCAATGACGCCATCATATGTGCGGACATAGAATTTGCTGCCGGTTTTGATGAATTTTTTTATCATGCCGTGTCCATACTTTAAGCGGTTAACATAGTGGGTATAATCTTCATACATTGTGTGGTAGGTGTGAAGATTGGGTATATCAAGAATTTTTGCAATGTGTCGTCCTAATAATCCAATACTAAACTCGGTGTGGGTATGAATAATGTCAAAATCCATTTGTTTAATTTTGGATACTTTGTGCGCGCTAATGGGAATGGCCACGCGAAATTCTTTCCATCGGTGAAAAGGGATGGATTTGATGCGAATAACATTAGTGCGTTCATCTATGTGACCGGGAACTTCAACGGTGATAATTGTGACATCATGTCCTAATCGTGTTAACTCTTCTTCTAACATTAGGACGGAAGTTACAACACCATTGATTTGTGGTAGATAACAATCGGTAAACAGTCCAATTTTCATAATAAATACTCACTCCTTTAATACTTTTTTAATTTATCTATTAAACATATATTAACGGATAAACATTAAAAAATCCTTAGAATTAAGAAAAATTAACGTAAGAACTTTCATAATGTTGACTAAATTTTTTATTTCGGTATAATTAAAAGAGTTATAAATAAAGAGAAACTTGTCAGTATACGTACGTAATATTTAGGAGGAGAATGCGTTATGATAAAGAAAATAAGTGTTTTATTATTAAGTGTGATATTATTGGTTGGCTGTGGATCGGATGCAACAAAAGATGCATATGGTGAAAAAGAGTCAACCATGGAAAAAGATGTAATTAAAGTAGGTATGGAACTTCAATACCCACCTTTTGAGACAAAAAATGCTGAAGGAGAAGCAGATGGCGTATCTGTTCAGTTGGCATATGCATTAGGAGAATATTTAGGTAAAGACATTGAAATTGTAGACACACGATATGCAAGTTTAATTCCTGCATTGGAGACAGGAAGTGTTGATATTATTATTTCTTCAATGACAATTACACCAGAGCGTCTGGAACGTGTTGATTTTTCTGATGAATACACATCGGCGCCTTTAATGATTTTGGCGCATGTAGATTCAAAAGTTAACGGTCCAGAGGACTTAAATGATGCAGAAGTAAAAATCGCTGTAAAATCAGGTACAGTAGCAGAAATTTGGGCTAAAATGAATGCGGCAGATGCTACCCTTGTAAATATTGAAGAGGAAGCAACGGCAGTATTAGAAGTGGCTCAAGGAAAAGCCGATGCGTTTATTTATGATCCATTATCCATTATCCGACATAATCAAAATTATCCGGATACAACTAAGGCAATTTTAGAACCACTTCCAAATACCAAAGGATGGGGAATTGCAATGCGAAAAGGCGAAGATGAACTTAAGAATAAAATCAATGCATTTTTAGAAGAAGCTAAGGTTGATGGAACATATGAAAAGATACGTCAAGACTATTTGCAAGAAGAAATTGCAGAATTTGAAGAATATGGATTGGACTTTTTCTTCTAATTCAATAAAACTCCATGAAAGAAGGACTGCATGATAAAAAACAATAAAACAGTAAACTTCATGATAGCTTTATGTCTGTATTTAGGATTGTTTTACTTTGTGACAACACAAACAATAGGGGGGAGCCTTGACTTTGCCCCTTACTATACTTATAGAAAAGTAATATTTAGCGGGTGGCTTCGTACCATTGAAGTTAGCGTGCTGGGCGTACTCTTATCGTTAATGGTTGGATTGATTTTATATTTTATGAATGAGTCGAATATCTTAGCTATAAAATATGTAGCTGTTATTCATAAGACCATTATCTTTGGAACGCCTTTACTTGTGATTGCCATTGTATCTTATTATTATATTGGCAATGCGTTTTCGATTGATTCAAAATTGTTTGTAGGCGTTGTAACATTAGGATTATATATCGGAGCATATATTTCAGATATTTATAAAGGGGCCATTGAATCTATTCATATTAATCAGTGGCAGACAGCGAAAATGTTTGGGTTTACAAAAGTCCAAACTTATCGTTATGTCATTTTTCCACAAGTACTTAAGAGTATATTGCCTCCACTTGCAGGACAATTTGCGCTAACGATAAAAGGGAGTGCGTTATTGTCATACATGGCATTAAATGAATTCTTCAATGAAATAAATGTGGTTCAGTCAAACACATTCCGTTTTGCAGAAGGATTTATTGTTGTATCCATAGGGTATTGGATTATAACGGTGCCGTTAATTGTTTTTGTACGTAAATTGGAGGAAAGACTTCACGTGCGAATTATTAAATAGCAGAGAGGTATTGGTGAAAGCATGAAATTAAAACTCGATCATGTGAATAAGTTTTATGATAATGTAAAAATCTTGGATAACCTTGAATTATCCATGGACGATATAAAGGTGCTTGCACTCATTGGACCTTCAGGCAGTGGAAAGTCGACACTGCTACGTTTGATTGCTGGACTAGAAACCTTTGAAGGTGGCAATATAGAATTAAATAATCAGTCAATTGGTACGGTGAATTTAGAAGAATATCGTAAACATATTGGTTTTGTATTTCAAGACCATAATTTGTTTAATCATTTATCGGTCATTGACAACATTTGTCTGGTGATGGAAAAAGTCCATCGCCGCAAACCTTCAGAAGCAAAAAAAGAAGTCGAAGTTCTATTGGATAGATTTGGTTTGATTGATCATAAGGATAAGCATCCGCATCAAATCAGCGGGGGACAATCCCAACGTGTATCTATTGTTAGAGCACTGGCTATACAACCAGAAGTTATCTTATTAGATGAACCGACATCAAGTCTGGACCCGGTACTTACATATGAAGTTTTACAGTCGATAGAGACGTTGGTTCAAGACAATAAAGATGTGATTTTAGTTACCCATGAGATTGGATTTGCTAAAGAAATAGCCGATTATATTATCTATATGGAAGAGGGACATATTATTGAGCATGGCAATGCTAATATTCTAGAAAAGCCCCAGTCTCAAGAACTTAAAGTTTTTTTAGATAAGGTACTCACATTTCATTAAGGAGGTTATACATATGTCATTTAGTAAAATGGATTTAGAAGACCGAAAACGCCCTCAAGGACGTAATGCGATACTCGTCTATGGTTATGACCAACAAGGTGTGGAGGCGTTAGATACAATTCGTGAACATGCAGGAATTGATGAATTGATTTATATCGATCAATCAAAAGCAGAGCAGCATATAGAAGAAATTATAGCAGTAGAAGAAGAGACTTGTGAGCATAAGCTTATGGCTCATGAGGACCAGGTGATTGTGTTTAACAGCACAAGCCAATATGAAATTAATGCCTTTATTACAAAACTATTTAAAGAGGCACCTGCTAGACCCATTGTAGCTATGGTAACGCCAACAAGCATCAAATGGCGTTTTGCTGATTTGGTTGAAGAATTAAAACGGGAAAAAGAGGCGTTGAAGTCATGAATATATTGAGTGAACCTATTTATGTGTATTTACTGATTTTTGTAGTTAAGATTATTGAAGTAACGATGGCAACGATACGAATCGTTCTTGTTACCAAAGGAGAACGAATAAAAGGAGCCATGATTGGACTTATTGAAGTTGTTATTTGGGCATTGCTTGTGTCCAAAGTTTTAGATAATTTAACGGAAGATCCTTTTAAATTAGTAGTGTATGCATTAGGGTTTGCTATTGGAACGTTTTCAGGTTCGTTTTTTGAACAAAAACTCGGATTTGGAAGCGTTCGAATTGAAGTTATTGTTAAAGAAACTTCAGGGAAAACACTGGCTAAAGCCTTGCGTTCAAAAGGATTTGCGGTGACAGAACTTGTGGGTCAAGGTATGAACCACTCGCGATCGGTCTTGGTTATGCATATTAAACGTAAGCGATCGGCAGAGGCCATCGAAGTTATTAAAGCATTGGAATATAATGCAGTCATTACAGTGAATGATGTTAAGCCCGTCTATGGAGGCTATGGACTCCTCAAAAAATAAACAAAGGAGTAGTTGAATGACGTATGATATACAGTTTGAAGATCTAAAAATTCAGTTTGGTGAGAGAATTGTTGTTGAAGCTTTTGACCTCAAGGTAAAAAGTGGAGAAAAAATATTGATCACCGGAAAATCAGGTACAGGTAAATCTAGCTTAATTAAGGCATTGCTAGGATTTATTGAGTATCAAGGCGGAAAAATATTTGTACAAGGGCATGCCATTGAAGGTAAAGACTTTAGAGAAGTGCGCAATCAATTTGCCTATGTTAATCAAGATGTGACCTTACGTAAGGGAAAAGTAAAAGACTATTTGCTTGCGATGGGGAATTATCGCCACAATACACTGGATTTTTCAGGAGAATATCTGTTAGATCAAGAGCTGATGGAGTACTTTGAGTTCGACCCGCACTATATCTATAAAAATACAGAAGAACTGTCCGGTGGAGAACGTCAGCGGTTGGGAATCATATTGGCGATTATGTTAAAACGCCCGATATTCCTACTCGATGAAGTGACGTCGGGCTTGGATAAACAATTAAAGAAAAAGACAGTAGAATTCTTTATGAAGTGCCCTGAAACGGTTTTGGCGATTAGCCATGATCAAATTTGGGAAGAACAAGCAACGTTTAGAAAGGTGGCGTGGAAATAATGGGGGTTGCATCCATTGAAGTATTGAATTTAGCCTTTCTCATTATTTTGGTTGTCCCAATTTTTATGATTAATCGAACGATTGGCATAGTTCAAACAAAAAAAATAGTTATTGCAATTATGCGCATGGTCATTCAACTATCTATTGTTGGTATATATTTACAATACATTTTTGACCTAAATAATATTGGGTTGAATATTGCCTATATTGTTGTTATGATGGTAGTGGCAACAATCTCTATTGGGGGTTCTATTCCAATTAAACGCTCGATATCTTTTGTTCCGGTTTTGGTGTCATTATTTATACCGAATATATTTATGTTGCTTTTTTTTAATGGTGTTGTTATACAGATTAATCAAATCTTTGACGCCAAGTACATTATTACGATTGGTGGCATGTTATTAGGTAACGGTCTTAGTGGCAATATTATAGGGCTGTCGACATTTTACAATGGATTAATAAAAAATGAAGATGTCTATCAATATGACCTCATGCTGGGTGCGACAAAGTTTGAAGCATTAAAGCCCTATTTTAAGGAAGCGGTTTTAGTGTCGATTAATCCGACAATTGCATCGATTGCAACGATTGGTTTAGTTTCTTTGCCGGGGATGATGACGGGTCAAATTCTTGGAGGAACCATACCCATTGAAGCAATCCGATATCAAATCGCCATTATGGTAGCTATTTTTATTACAAAATATTTTAATATATATTTAGCCATTATTTTGTCGGCAAAGAATATGTTTAACAGCAAGTGTCAATTAAAAAAACAATTTTTAAAAGAGGAGGTACAATCGTGAAAAAAGTGATAATCGTTATGGGGCTTATGGTACTTCTTGCAGGATGTACCTTGGAATCCGTTGAAATCAAAGATGAAAAAGATGAAGAGGCCCAGCAAGAAACCGTAGTTGAACCTGTTTTCGAGCCAAGAACAGTATCCGCAAGTTATATTAACGTTGAAGCACAACGCTTAAATGTTCGAAGTGATGCCGACGTAGAAAGTTCGCAAGTTGGAGCCGTTTATGAAAATGATAAATTTCAGGTTATAGACCAAAAAGAAGATTCCCAAAAACGTATATGGTATTTGATCGAATATGAGCCCAATAAAGAAGGGTATGTGGCAGGATGGTTTTGTGCACAAACAGAGATTACGATTCGTGTAGAAGAAGATACAACAGAAATAGTAGATATTGAAGTCATGCCAATACCAAAATATATTGATAATCCATTTAAACCTAATGATATAAAAGTGGGAGATCAAATTGTTGGAATGTTGGTTAAAGAGATTAGTCAAATCGATGATTTGAGTAAAATTGTGTTTAATGGAGAAGTTGAATTGACAGGAACTTTTTACCATGAGACGTCAAGATTATCGTTTGGCACGGTTGTTCGTTTTGTTCCAGATGAAGCTTCGAGTGTATTGCTGCCTCGAATGTCAAATGATATTGATGATGTATGGTTTATCTTTAGTGATTATAATCAAGTGGCAAATAAGTTTGGTGAAGTCGGAACACAAGGGTTTGCCACAGTGAAAATTAAAGACTATACGATTAGCTATGGCGTTGCTGATGCGTATAATCAAGCGGCACTTGTATCGGTAACGATAGAATAGGGGGCTCTATGCAGCAGACCGACCAATATATAAAACTCGTGAATGCGATTGAATTTTTTTCGCAGCGTTTTTCGCTAGAAAACATGTTAGAGTATATCTATGATTTTTCGATGGAGTTGATACATCCTTCGTCATGTGTGCTTATTGTTGAAAGTCAAGGTACGTATAAAGTCGTAAAAAATACAGAGGGTTACAATCCGCACATTTCTTTTCCTAAACAGGCGCATCACGATGAACTGGTTTACTTTCATGCAGGGTTGGTGGATGAAGAACGTTTAGGAGACTATATCCCTACAGAGTTGTTTTTAGAAGAAAAACCTAAGTATGCTATTCCTCTTATTATGGACAAGAGCTTACTTGGGTTTGTGGTGTTTAATAAAGAACGTGTATTGGATGCGGATTTGATTATTGCCAATGCCCTTATGAATCTTTTTAGTCTATCACTGTCCCATTATGATTCCTATAATGCATTAGAACAGGTGAAGAAAAAACTTGATGCCAAAGTATTTAATCTTTTTGCGATTAATCAAGCGTCAAAAGCGCTGCTAAGCGAGTTGAATGTACGCAGGGTTGTACAAATGACCAATAGTGTGTTTTCGGAGCTGACTCAAAGTCGAATTACATCGATTTATATTTATGATACGATTGGACAGCGCTATGAATGTATGGGAATGATTGATGTATATAATAAAGTCAGTTTTAGGCCATCAAGCATCCAAAGCAAAGAGGTGAAGAATCTACAGGGAAAAATGGTCATTGATTATGAAGATTTAGAGGATCAACAGCTGTTTAAACGGTATTTTTCATCTTCCATTCATGCCCTCGATACGCATGAACCCAAGTACATTATCAATCTAGTGAATGATGGATATTTACTTGGATTTGTAACATTAAGTAAGAAAATCAATAATACGGAGTATGACCGGGAAATTTTTGAATTGATTGAAAGTTTAGCCTCGGCAACATATATAGCAGTTATCAATGCGAGGAATGTAGAGACACTTAAAGCACATCGACAATCCTTAGATGAAAAAATTACGCGATTACAAGTGATGAACACGCTAGTTAAAAATTTGAATCTTGCGCAAGATATTGATGCATTAGGTGAACTTGCATTAGAGACATTAAAGGTGGCTTTTGGATATAAGACGAGCTGTCTAGCGCTGTATAATCCAGAGAGTAATGCGTTTTCTATTCGTAACAGCGTGGGATTTCATACGGATGAAACAACGTTTTTCTTGAATCAGGATATGGAAGCTTTGCAAAATGGGCGAGTGGTTATAAAATATTCAGCGGATGATGTTGCCGATGCTTTTGCACAAATCTATACAGATGAATTATATGATATTGTTCAAGGAGCCATCATTGTACCGATGCATATTGACTATATTGTACCGGAGTTAATTGGTGTCGTATGCTTGTTTTCAATAGAAAATGGGGTGATGTTTTCCCAAGAAAATCTATTGACACTTGAAACGATTTCAAACCATATTGCACCTATGATTAAGCAGCTTAATGAAGTTGAGAACGTCAAAGCACATTTTCTTCGGGATGAAGCCAAGGACTTTAAGAACATGGTTGCTGAACTTATTGATAATATGCAATATAGTACGGAGGCGTTTTATGTTATTATTGCATCCGCAAAAGATAAGTCCCTATTTTCTCGCAAAGATATAAGCCATATTAAGGAGCAAAACAAGTATTGTTTTTGGCTTGATAAAAATACTTTGGCTATTTTAGTATATACCGACCATATGCGCGAACAGCTTTGTAGCTCTTTGGAACAAGACTATGTATATGAGGTTTTACTGGTTGAAGATGGACAAGGGCTTGAGAAGGTTTTGAGCCAGGTTGAAAAAACGGTTTTTTCAGATAAAAAGTAGAGAGAAGGGGTTTTTTTGGAACGAAAATATATTGAAAATTTTTTGGAGATACCCTTATTTGCAAATATTGATATCAAAGAACTGGAATATGTATTGAATTGTTTGCAGCCTTCAAGACAGCGCTATCAAGCCAATGATTTGATCACTCTAGAAGGGCATCCTTTTACCGGAATTGGGGTTGTGCTTGAAGGGGAGGTAAAAGTGACAAAAACGAATGAGGCTGGTGAACGGATTATGATGAGCATTCTTGGAGTGGGCAGCATCTTCGGTGAGATGGTAGCTTTTTCGTCTATCAACCAATGGCCGGCAACGGTTATGGCTAATACAGAGACCAATGTGCTTTTTATTAAGCCGGAAGTTATTGTTAGTCAATGTAGCCATATGTGTCAAGGTCATCGTCAACTTACAATCAATCTGTTGCATCTGATTTCAGACAAGGCCTTGGCATTAAACCGTAAAGTAAGTTACCTATCGATTAAAAGTATGCGGGGAAAATTAGCGAAATTTTTGATGGAAGAGCATCAGCGTCAACAAAAACAAACGTTTGACATACGGTTTAATCGTAATGAGTTGGCAGAATTTTTGAATGTGTCCAGACCTTCAATGTCAAGAGAATTATCTCGGATGAAAGAGGAAGGTCTGTTGGATTATTATCAAAATACGTTTCGATTATTGGATATTAATACGATTGGAAAATATGCAAGCTATCTTAACTAAAAAAGTTTTTAATGCACCTTGTATACAATAAACATAAATGATATAATAGAGAGTGATTGGTGGTGAAGTTGTGTTTTTTTCCAAAGCAAATAAGATAATTGAACAGTTAGAACTGCATTCAAGCCTTGTTTTAAAGTGTTTTGAAACATATCAAATGTGTCTTGAACAGATTCAAGAGACGTCACAACACGACACACATAAAGCGTTGTCAGCAATGGTAGAAGGAATAAGTCAGCTTGAAAATCAGGCAGACCAAGTTCGCCATGAAGTGATTCGCTATCTTTTAAATGGTGGGTTTCTTGTAGATAATCGAAAGTCAACAATGCGATTAATTGAAGGCCTTGACTATGTGGCTGATTTGGCGGAAGATATTGTGCAGATGATGGTCTATGAACAAATACAGCTACCTAAATGGTTGATTCAATATATTATAGAAATCAACACAATCACACATCAACAATTAAATATATACATTGATTTGATGCATAAAATTGTATCGGACTATAATTTGGAGGATGTCTTATCCGACTTGGCGCACATAGAAAAGCTTGAGTCACAAGTTGATGCAATAGAAAATGCAGTCATCCGACAGATTTTTGAACTATCATCCGTAGAACTAGCCTATAAAAATCAATTAAAAGCCTTAATCAATCTAGTAGCAAAAGTCTCAGACAATATTGAGGACTTATCCGATGAAGTTGAGATTATTTTAGCGGCTAGGAGGATTTAATGAGTATTTTATCATTATTATCCGGTGTTTTTCTTGGCTGGGGTTTAGGAGCGAACGATTCAGCCAATATTTTTGGTACGGCTGTTTATAGTCGTGTTGTTTCTTACCGCCTTGCAATTGTTTTGACTGCGATATTTGTAACATTAGGTGCAGTGTTAGAAGGCAATAACGGCATTGAAAAAGTCAGTGCATTTTCAAGGGTAAATGGAATCTCTACAATGTATGTTGCGGCAATAGTCATGTTTGCTGCAGGGATAACGGTGCTTTTAATGACGAAGCTTCGATTGCCGGTATCCACGAGCCAGGCGGTTATTGGAGCTATCATGGGGCATGGATTGCTCATGGGTCAAGGAGCGTTTGATCAGACTAAAGCGTTTGTAGGGGCTTGGATTTTTACGCCGATTGGCGGAATGGTTTTTGCCATGCTTTTGTATGGCATTGTAAAAAAGTATTTTGAAGAACGCTTGACCAAATTTCGTTTTTTTCAGTCATTTATTTGGTTTGGATATATATTTGCAGGGATTTTTGGAGCGTATAGTTTGGGAGCAAACAATGTAGCGAATGTATTTGGCGTTGTTTCGTCAGTGTCAAGCGAAGCTTTTCGAACATATGCAGGACTTTTAGGGGGCTTAGCCATTGCAATAGGTGTATTAACCTATTCAAAGCCGGTGATGAAAACTGTAGGCAATGGGATTGTTCCTTTGTCAAATGTGACAGGATTTTTAGTGGTTATTGCTTCGGGTATTACCGTTTATTTGTATGCACGCATCGGGATACCGGTTTCGACAAGTCAAGCTGTTGTCGGTGCGCTTATAGGGATTGGATTAATAAAAGATTATCGAATCATCAACTTTAGATTATTAAGACGTATTTTGATAGGATGGTTGATGACGCCTGGAATTTCTAGCGTGCTCAGTTATTTTGTTCTTGGAGTGTTCTATAGTTTACTTTAAAACATGAAACTGATATAATGACTTTATGCTTAAAGACCTTGTTTAAGCGTAGAGTTTATATATATGGTAGACTGCTTAGCAGTTGACCCAAAAACATATTTTTTTAAATTTCAAGGAGGTATAATAATGTCTAACAAAAAAGTTATGAAGACGATGGACGGTAACCAAGCCGCTGCATATGTATCTTATGCATTTACAGACGTAGCAGCTATCTATCCTATTACTCCATCTTCTCCAATGGCTGAGAATGTTGACGAGTGGGCTGCCCATGGTCAAAAAAACATTTTCGGACAAGAAGTTAGTGTAACAGAATTACAATCTGAAGGTGGAGCATCAGGTGCTGTTCACGGTTCTCTTCAAGCAGGAGCATTAACAACAACGTATACAGCTTCTCAAGGATTACTTTTGATGATTCCTAACATGTACAAAATCGCTGGTGAATTATTACCATGTGTATTCCATGTTAGTGCTCGTGCACTTGCAGGTCATGCATTATCAATTTTTGGTGACCATTCTGACGTAATGGCTGCAAGACAAACTGGTTTTGCTATGTTAGCATCTGGTAGTGTTCAAGAAGTTATGGACTTAGGTGGTGTAGCTCACCTTGCAACGATTAAGTCACGTGTACCTTTTGTACATTTCTTTGATGGATTTAGAACATCTCATGAAGTACAAAAAATTGAAATGATCGATTATGATGACTTCAAACAACTTGTAGATATGGATGCTGTAAGAGCATTTAGAAATAACGGACTTAATCCTGAGCGTCCTGTTACTCGTGGTACAGCTCAAAACCCTGATATTTTCTTCCAAGCAAAAGAATCATCAAACAATTTCTACGAAGCAGTTCCAGCAATTGTTGAAGATTACATGAAGAAAATCAGTAAAGTCGTTGGTCGTGAGTACAACTTATTTGATTACGTAGGTGCTGCTGATGCTACAAAAGTGATTATTGCAATGGGATCAGTAACAGATACAATTGAAGAGACAGTTGAATACTTAATGAACAAAGGCGAAAAAGTCGGAGTACTTAAAGTACGTTTATACCGTCCTTTCTCAACAAAGCATTTCTTAGAAGCTTTACCAAAAACTGTAGAAAAAATTGCTGTGCTTGACCGTACAAAAGAGCCAGGTGCAACTGGAGAACCATTATACTTAGACGTTCGTTCAGTATTCTACAACTCAGACAGAACACCTGTTGTTGTTGGTGGACGCTATGGTCTTGGATCAAAAGACACAACTCCTTCACAAATACTTGCAGTATACAAAAACTTAGATGCAGCTGCGCCTAAGAATAACTTCACATTAGGTATTAATGATGACGTTACAAACCTTTCATTAGTTGAAGATGAAAGAATTGTAACTGAAAAAGAAGGAACACGTCGTTGTAAGTTCTGGGGTCTTGGATCTGACGGTACTGTTGGAGCGAACAAGAACACAATCAAAATCATTGGAGATAAAACAGACTTATATGCTCAAGGTTACTTCAGCTATGACTCTAAAAAATCCGGTGGTATTACTGTTTCTCACTTACGTTTTGGTAAAGAGAGAATCCAATCAACATACTTACTTGATGAAGTTGACTTTGTAGCATGTCATAATCAATCCTATGTGGATAAATATGACTTGTTAAAAGGTTTAGTTCAAGGTGGTACATTTGTACTTAATACACAATGGACTGCTGAAGAGCTTAACGAGCACCTTCCAGGTGAATTAAAGCGCGAAATCGCTGAAAAAGACGTTAACCTATATATTATCGATGCTGTTGACTTAGCACAAAAAATTGGCTTAGGAAATCGTATCAACACAATTATGCAATCTGCATTCTTCAAGTTAGCGAATGTAATTCCAGCAGAAGATGCTGTGAAGTTCATGAAAGAATATGCTGAAAAAGCATATGGCAAAAAAGGTGAAAAGATTGTTAAGTTAAACTATGATGCAATTGACGCAGGTCAAGATGCATTAATCAAAGTAGAAGTTCCAGCTGACTGGGCAAATGCTGAAGATACAATCGAAGCAGATGCTAATGTACCAGAATTCGTTAAAAACATTCTTCGTCCTGTAAATGCACAAAAAGGTGATGATCTTCCTGTTTCTGCATTTGTTGGCGCAGAAGACGGTACATTCCCACAAGGTACTGCAGCATATGAAAAACGTGGTATTGCTGTTAACGTTCCTGAGTGGATGCCAGAAAACTGTATCCAATGTAACCAATGTTCATTCGTATGTCCACATGCATCTATTCGTCCATTCTTATTAGATGGTGATGAAAAAGCAAATGCACCTGAAGGTCTTATCACTGTTGGACCAAAAGGAAAAGGATTCGATGGACTTGAGTATGTAATGCAAGTAGACGTTCTTGACTGTCAAGGTTGTGGAAACTGTGCTGATATTTGTCCTGCAAAGAACAAAGCACTTGTTATGAAGCCAATCGAAACACAAGAAAAAGAAATCGAAAACTGGGATTATGTATCTGAAAATGTATCTTACAAAGATACATATGTAAGTACAGGTACAGTAAAAGGAAGTCAGTTTGCACAACCATTAATGGAGTTCTCAGGAGCTTGTGCAGGTTGTGGAGAGACTCCATACCTAAAAGATATTACACAATTATACGGAGACCGTATGTTGGTTGCCAACGCAACTGGATGTTCTTCAATTTGGGGTGGTTCTGCACCTTCAACAGTTTATACAACCAATGCAGAAGGCAAAGGTCCAGCTTGGGCGAACTCATTATTTGAAGATAACGCTGAGTATGGATATGGTATGGCTATGGGTGTTAAACAAGTTCGTAACCAACTTCTTGTTCAAATGCAAGGTATCCTAGCTCTTGATGTAAGTGATGACGTTAAAGCAACACTTCAAGAGTGGATTGACGGCATGAATGATGCAGACCAATCAAAAGCTGCTACGAAGAAAGTAGAAGCATTGTTTGGAACAGATCTTGGAAGCGCAGAAGCAAACCAACTTCTTGCTGATATTGAAACAAACAAAGATTACCTTGTTAAAAAATCCGTATGGATTGTTGGTGGTGACGGATGGGCGTATGACATCGGTTACGGCGGTCTTGACCACGTTCTTGCAAGTGGTGAAAACGTTAACGTTCTTGTATTTGATACAGAAGTATACTCAAATACAGGTGGACAATCTTCAAAAGCAACACCAACAGCTGCAGTTGCTAAATTTGCTGCTTCAGGTAAAAAAGTTAAGAAAAAAGACCTTGGTATGATTGCAACAACATATGGCTATGTATATGTTGCTCAATGTGCTATGGGTGCTAACCAAAACCAATTTATGAAAGCTTTACAAGAAGCTGAAAGTTATGATGGACCATCACTACTTATCGTTTATGCTCCATGTATCAACCATGGAATTAAAGTAGGTATGGGTAAATCACAAGAAAGAATGAAAAAAGCAGTTGAAGCTGGATACTGGCACTTATGGAGATTTAATCCATTACTTGCTGAAGATGGTAAGAATCCATTTGTTCTTGATTCAAAAGAGCCTACAGCTGATTTCCAAGAATTCTTACAAGGTGAAGTACGTTACACTTCATTAATGAATCAATTCCCAGAAATCGCTGAAGATATGTTCAAGCAAGCTGAACAAAACGCAAAAGAGCGTTATGATAGCTATGTGAGAATGGCGAACATGGATTATACTGTATAATCAAAAGACATTATTATACACATAATATATATGTATAAAAGCTGCAGCGCTAACAAATTGTTAGTGCTGTAGCTTTTTTTTCTAACAAAACATGATATAATATAAATGAAAGGATATGATTGAAATGATGAAAGTAAAAACTATTCAAAGGCTGAATGAATGCTATAAAAAAGCACAAACCATTGAATTTGATGATAGTGATCGTATTATTTTTTTTAGTGACATTCATCGTGGAGACAACAGTATGTCCGATGAATTTGCTCACAACCAAAACATATATTATCATGCCTTAGAAAAATACTATGAAGAAGGGTATGAATACTATGAATTAGGTGATGGGGACGAGCTATGGGAGCATGCTGATTTTAGAGTTATCATGAGTGCACACAGTGATGTATTTATGTTGCTAAGAAAGTTTTTTCGATCGAATCGCTTAAAAATGGTATATGGAAACCACAATATATACTTAAAAAGCAATGCATGGGTTAGAAAATATCTATATCATTTTGAGGATGAGTATTTGGATCAAAGCAAAGATTTATTTGATCGAATATCTGTACCTGAAAGTATAATACTTAAGTATAAAAAAACAGGTCAAGAAATGTTATTAGTACATGGGCATCAGGGAGATTTATTCAATGATAAATTATGGCCGATATCCATGCTTTCTTTACGATATTTTTGGAGATTTTTGCATATACTTGGATTTCATAATCCCTCAAGTCCTTCAAAAAATCGTGTAAAACGTCATAAGATTGAACTGAATTTTACTAAGTGGATTAACCGAAAAAAGGTAGCTATTATTTGTGGACATACCCACCGACCTAAGCTCGCTAAAAAAAATGAAGCGCCGTATTTTAACTGCGGCTGTTGTATTCATCCGCGAGGAATTAACGGTATCGAGATTGCCCAAGGTAAGATTATGTTGATTGACTGGAGAGTGCGACCAGATGAAGAAGGCAACCTTAAAATATCAAAAAAAATCATACGAGGACCTTATGATATCAGCAGTTACTACAAGTTAAAGCGACAAGAAGAATAAGGAGGGAGACTATGAAAACATATCGAGAGGAGTTAGTTTTTAAAACAAGTCACCGCAGGGATTTGATTAACATTACGTCAGATGTACAAGTGGCATTAATTGACAGTGGAATCAAGGAAGGATTACTCTTGTGTAATGCCATGCATATTACCAGCAGTGTCTTTATCAATGATGATGAGATTGGTCTGCATAAAGACTTTGAAAAGTGGCTAGAGACATTGGCACCTGAAAAACCCTATGACCGTTATAATCACAACGGATTTGAAGACAATGCCGATGCACACCTTAAACGAACCATTATGGGACGGGAAGTGGTTGTAGCTATTACAGATGGTAAGCTTGATTTTGGGCCATGGGAACAGATTTTTTATGGAGAATTTGATGGAAAAAGAGAAAAACGGGTATTAGTAAAGATTATTGGAGAATAGCCAAAGTAAAAGGCAGAAAGAGGTAAATTGAATGTTTACATTAGATAAAGTGGATTTTATAGAAGAAATAAAAGCGGAAATGGCAGGATATGAGGAGATAACAAAGGAGCATATTGATGATTGGGTTGAGAAGTTTGAGGAATATGTCAAAAAACAAAAAAACAAAAAATTAATTAAACAAGGACAGAAGGTTCAAGTTAACTTGGATGATGAAGCAGAACTGTTTAAAATTGTTGATCGTTATCTTGTAGCCATTGAAAATGAAGAAATCGATGCATATTGGCAAGACTGGAAGCTATAAACATATATTATAGAGGTGTATAAAGGAGAGGCATGAGTTTTCAATTTGTATTAGGAGCCACAGGGACTGGAAAAACAGAATATGTGATTAAAAAGATGCATCAAGACCAAGGACCTGTGATATATATTGTTCCTGAACAATATACGTTGCAAGCACAAGAAGATGTGATTAAGCTATCCAAGGCTAAAGGGATCTTAGACATTGAAGTATTAAGTTTTAATCGTTTAGTTTATCGGTACTTTGACGAACTAGGATTAGCGGATACGGCAATGATTCATGACACGGGCAAGAGCATGTTGATACGTAAAATTCTTGAAAATACTACCCAAGAATTGACGTGGATACAAAAGCATCGTAAAAAGCAAGGATATATGGAAGAGCTGAATAAGCTGCTAAAAGAGTGCCATCAATATAATGTAGATGTAGACACATTAGATGCATATATTCAAAAGCTGTCACCTGGACTATTGCAAGATAAGTTGAAAGATTTAAAAGTGCTTTTGCATGAGTTTAATGCATTAATGGATAAGCGCTACTTAACGTCTGAACATGCGAGTTTAAAATTGATTGAACAAGTACCTAAGATAACGACGCTTAAAAAGACGAGGATATATATTGATGGATTTTATGGGTTTACCCCCTTACAGTATGCGTTTATTGAACAGCTGATGAACTATTGTCAAGAGATTATCTTCGTCGTTACGTTGCCGACGGATGCTTTAGTACAAGATCTAAAAAATGAAGCAGAAATATACTATGAATCAAAAAAGATGGTCAGTCGCCTTCGAGAAATTGGGGAGCGTATAGGTATCCTTGAACAAGAAGCTATATGGCAAGAGACAATTTATCGAACGTCAAAAGCCTCGCTTAAGCATCTGATTAACCATCTCTACCAATATCCGGTAAAACCCTATACGCTAGATAATACAGCGATTCGCTTGATGGAAGCGGCAACAATTGAAGTAGAGGTGGAAGCTGTTGTATGCCGTATACATCAATTAATTGTAGAACAAGGGGTACGTTATCGGGATATCATGATATTAACCTCAGATTTAAGCTTGTATAAGACAACGATGAAAAATATATGCGAAAATTATGAAATACCTGTATTTTTGGACCAAAAGGATACAATTGATTCTCATCCGTTGGTTCAATTTATATTATCGGCTATGTTATCCATACATTATAATTTTAAATACGAATATATATTTTATCATTTAAAATCCTTATACTATGCCCATGCAGAAGAAGATATTCATAAAATAGAGAATTATGTTTTGGCCCATGGAATCAAAAGGAAAAGTCAATGGGAAAAACCTTGGGATGAATATGAAGAAACAAAAGTCGAGTTGATTCAGCCGTTTATGGAGTTTGCAAATCAATTTAAGTCATCAAGAACAATCCATGAACGTACGCAGGCATTATATACGTATTTGCTCCAATTAGGGATTTATGATAAAAACCTGGAGATGAGCAAGCAATTTGAAGAACAACACCAATTACAACGTGCCAACAGCTATGTCCGTGTATATCAACTGGTGATAGAACTTTTTGACGAAATGGTTGAATTGATTGGCGAAGAAAAAATTACAATTAAAGATTATGTTAGTCTAATTGAAACGGGACTGACACAAATAAAAATGGGACAAACGCCTCCAAGTGTAGATCAAATTATTGTGGGGGACTTAAGTCGAACCCGCTTTAGAGAAGTTGATTATGTATTTGTTCTAGGGGTTAATGAAGGCAAGGTGCCACTCGTTCGTGCATCGAATAGACTTCTTACCGATCATGAGCGAAGTACGCTGTTTGATTTAGGTTTAGAGCTGGCACCCAACCAACAAAAAAGTTTATTCAAAGAGCAGATGAATATCTATATGGGACTTACACGTGGACGTAAGCTCTTGCACGTATCTTATGCACGCGTGTTGGAAGAGAAGTCAGAACGCCCGGCAACACTTGTCTTTTTGCTGCGTAAAATGTTTCCAACAATTGAAACCCAATTGGCAGAAGATATTATTAAAAATTATGATAAGCCGACACGATGCTATGCACTGTTTAATCGCTTGGTACGTTTATCGGGCAGCCATGAATTTAGAGATTATGAAGAAGAAATCCAGAAATTGTACATTTTCTTTAATAAGGCGTATAATAGACAACATACGATTGGGATTAATCCGCATCAGTTTATTGAAGGGATTGATTATACAAACAAACCGGTCCAGTTAGAAGTGATGGGACATGATACACAATCCAGTGTTTCTCAATTTGAAACTTATGCAGGCTGTAGCTATAAACACTTTTTAACCTATCGATTAGGGGTTAAAGAACGTGGAGAATATGTTATTCGTATGCCCGACATCGGCATACTATTTCATAGATGCCTAGAATTGTACATGAAGAAGTGCTTCATGCGCCAAATTGATATTCATGAGGTTAGTGTGTCACTGCGAAATCAATTAATAGAAGAATCGATCCAAGAAGCATTAGATATCGACCATCTTACAATATTTACAAGTTCCCATCGTAATCGTTATCTTATCGTTAAGTTGACACGGATATTAAAAAGAGCAATCTGGGGAATTGAAGAACAGCTTAAACGAAGCAAGTTCAAGCCAAAAGAAGCGGAGTATAGTTTTAATGGACGGGAATATCCACTAGATAGCCTTACATTAAAAGTTTCCGATCAACATAAGGCGTATTTATCAGGTGTTGTTGATAGAGTGGATGAATATGAAACGGATGATGCGTTATATTTTAGCATTGTTGACTATAAGTCCGGTTCAAAGGATTTAGATTATAATCTTGTCAAAGAGGGAATTCAGCTTCAGCTGATTATTTATATGAATGTAATTGAGGAAATAAAAGCCCATAAAGTCAAGAAAAAAGTCATTCCTTGTGGGATGTATTATTACAAAATCCAAGACCCTATGCTAAATATTTCAGACATTGATACAAAAGATATTGAAAAGGAACGCTTAAAAAGTTTAAAACTGCGAGGTATACTTCTCCATGATGAGCAAATTCTTCGTTACTTTGATGAAACCATGGAGCAATCTTCATTAGTTATTCCGGCATTTATCAATAAAAGCGGTTCAATATCCAAAAAGTCCAGTACGATTGAAGAGGAGCATTTAGCGACATTAAAAAAATTCGTTCAAAATAAAGCCAAAGAGATTGCATCAAATATTTATAATGGACAGTTATCAATTGAACCTTACCGTTATAAGGAAGAAACAGGATGCGATTATTGCCAATATAAAAGTATATGTCGATTTGATCCGACAAATCATTCAGAACATTTTCGTCAAATTAGACCGGAGACCAAAGAAAATGTTTTTGAAACAATGAAAGGAGACCACAATGGAAGAAGTCATTAAAAAAATCATTGAGATTGAAGAAAAAGCCCAATCGGTTATTAATGAGACATTAAAGGAAAAAGAACGAAAAGAAAAAGAGCATGAAGCTAAGGTTCAAAATTTGGAAGAGACGATTATTAGCAATGCCCATCGTAAAGTTGAGCAGATACGTGAGCGTGAATTTGCAGAGGTTAATGGGAAGAGACAGGCGATGGAAAAAGAATGTGAGGATCGGCTTGATCGAATGCAATCATATGCAAATGAAAAGATGGATCAATGGGTGGATGAACTCGTTCGTCGTGTATTAGACTAGGAGTGTTGTTATGATTGGGTTATTTAAATATGGAGATTTGTCGACGAAGATTCGAGCAATGACAGGAAAAATGCTGACTAAAGATGATTATGAACAAATGATGAATAAGCCAAATGTCAAAGAAGTTGCCTTGTACCTAAAAAATAATACGTATTATAAAGAGGCGCTTAAAGATTTAAACGAAAGCGATATTCATCGTGGAAAACTTGAAGTTATGTTATATCGAGCTGTGGTGAGTGATGCGTTAAAAATAGCTAAACATCTTAGTGGGACAGAAAAGAAAATTTATCGCTATATTTATCGTAAATTAGAGATTGAAGACTTGAAAAAAATGCTAAGAACATTAGCTTCGGGCAAATCACTTGAGACACTAGATAGAGCAGGCTTGTTTGTTAGTAGATACAGCCGTATTGATTTTGATAAATCCCTAGCAGCCAAAAATGTTAGTGAACTTGTGGATAGCTTAGAGGGAACGAATTTTTATGGATTGCTGCATCCACTTATTACACCCAAAGGGGAAATGGACACGTTTATTGCTGAGATGATACTTGACTTATACTATTTTCAAAAAACTGCAAAACAAGTAAAAAAAGCAGAGTCAAGAACCGATCAACTTTTATTAGAACAGTTGCTTGGTGTGGAAGCGGACTTTAAGAATATCTTTTGGATTTATCGTGCAAAAAAATATTATCACATGAATCGTGAAATGATTTTTAGATATTTGATACCACACACGTATAAACTGAACAAAAAAACGCTGTCTGAAATGATTGATGCCAATTCAATTGATGGATTCATAAGCCGAGTGGAAAAAACCTATTATGGGCAGATTATTGATTTTACCCATGAGCGCGTTGAATTGCAATCGATGAGTTTTATCTACGAGTTACAACAGCGCAGTATGCGCCAAAAACCATTTTCCATTGCACCAATTATTGGATATATGTACTTAAAAGAGACAGAAGTCCTTAATATTACCAACATTGTTGAAGGAATTCGGTATAATATTGGACGAGATAACATCAAAGGCTATTTAGCTGGAGTGAAATAGAAGGGAGACATACAGATATGGCTGTAGAGAAAATGCGGTTTGTGAATATTGCAGGTCGAATTGCTGAAATGGATGATTTTGTCATTAAGGCAATTGTGCCTTTTGATATTCAGTTAGAAAACGCCATGTATATTTTAGACTCTGTAAAAGGTATGCAACCTTTCTCAGATGAGAACCCATATGAACGCCTCAACGAAAAAGTGGCAGATTTGATTAGTGTCCTTGATAGAGACATTCATTACGATCCAAACAAAGCGGCTGAATTGATGCCTATTGCACTCTTGGAACCTGAAATCGATGGGTATGAGCGGCAGCTGGAAACCATTCAACGTATTAGACGATCATTAAAGGTTGATTTAGAACACAAAAAAGAATTGCGTAAGCAAATTATTCCGCTTCAAAATCTAGACGTTCAAGTCGATAAGCTTTTCCATTTTGACTATATGCGTTTTCGATTTGGGAAAATGCCCAAAGATGGGTTTGAAAAATTAATCAAGTACGTTGAGAATTTAGATACAATCACCTATAAAATTTCTGAAGAAAATGAAAGTGTCTATGTTATGTACTTTACACCTCACGCTCAGGTGGGAAATATTGATTCGCTATTTGCTTCGTTATTTTTTGAACGTATATGGATTTCAGAAGATGTTAAAGGGCGACCCAAAGAAGCACTACAACGTTTGAATGAAGAGATCGAAGAACTTGAAAATAGGATACAAATGCTGGATAAAGACTCACAAGACTTTGTTGAACGTAACTTTGAACGATTACAAGAATTATATAACTTTACGATTCAGTTAAATGAAGTCTATAATGTTCGTCAATATGCACTGCGCTCCAAAGAAGCATTTTACTTGACCGGGTGGATTCCACTGTCACAAGTCGAAGAATTTCAAAAGATGGTAGATGATGTCGGCAATGTTTCATGTATTATTGAAGATGATGATGCCGTAAAGAAAACCGTCCCGCCGACGCGACTGAGGAATCATCGCTTTTTCAAACCTTTTGAGACCTTAGTTCAAATGTATGGAACGCCAGGATACAATGAACTTGACCCGACTACTTTTTTAGCTATTACATATATGATTTTTTTTGGAATTATGTTTGGCGATGTAGGACAAGGATTGGTTATTGCATTGGCAGGAGGATTGTTCTTTAAAAAAACCCAGAATATGCTGGGAAAAATTGCAGTATATATTGGAATTGTATCATCTATTGCCGGTGTCTTTTATGGTTCGTTTTTTGGTAATGAAGAAATTCTTCGTAAAGCGCTACCGTTTATCCCGATGATTAATCCGATGGACTACAAGATTCCGGTGTTAGGAGTTACAGTGGTCTTTGGTATTGGATTACTTATTATTGCTATGATTTTAAATATTATCAATGCATATAAGCAAGAGAACTATCCAAAAATGTTATTAGATCGCAATGGAATTATTGGGCTCATCTTTTATCTGACGATGATTTATCTTGTATTTTCCATTGTGATGCAGATGCCGTATTCACTGACTTTGATTGTCATTTTTTTGGTGGCACCATTAGTAGTTATGTTTTTTGAACATCCACTCGCCAATTTGATGAATAGAAAAAAACAAATTTTTCCGAAGGATAAAGGTGGATTTATAATTGAAACGGTATTTGAACTTATAGAAACACTTCTGTCAATACTTAGTAACACTTTGTCGTTTATGCGTGTTGGAGCTTTTGCATTAAACCATGTTGGGTTTTTTATGGCATTTCATGCGCTAGCCGACATTGTTGGTGGAACGGGAAGCATAGGTGTTATGATTTTTGGGAATATTCTTATTATTGTTTTAGAGGGTCTAATTGTTGCCATTCAGGGCATTCGATTAGAATATTATGAACTGTTTTCAAAATTCTTTGAAGGTAATGGTACCGAATTTAAACCATTTAAAATAAAGGGATAATGACATATTAGGAGGATAAAACATGGAATTTATTTTGGTAATAACAGTAATTTTGGTAGCGACAACAGTTGGTATAGGTGTTTGGGCAATCAAACGAGGAATGAACAACAAGAAAGCAACAAAGGTTTTAGGTATTAATATTGGAACATTTTTCTTACTTATGATTGGTGCAACAGTTTATATGCTCAGTGGTGACGTTGCGATGGCTCAAGATACTGCAGTTAATGCAGCAGCAGGTATATCCAATGGAGAAGGACTTAAATTTATTGGTGCGGCGCTTTCAACAGGCATGGCATCCATTGGTGCTGGGATTGCAGTTGCGGCATCAGGAGCGGCAGCTATTGGAGCTATTAGTGAAGATACACAGCTTCTAGGTAAAACCATTATTTTCGTAGGGTTATCTGAAGGGATAGCTATCTATGGATTGATTATTTCCATTATGATTTTAGGATAATATTAAATACAAAAATTTGAGGTGATTTCACATGAAAATGTATTTAATCAGTGATAATGTAGATACGCTGACAGGGATGCGTCTAGCAGGTATTGACGGTGTTGTTGTTCATGAGACACAAGAGGTTGAACAACAATTAGATAAAATACTTAAAGACCGAGAAGTTGGCGTGTTGTTGATAACAGAAAAATTAGGCGATTTAGTAGGCGAACGTCTTGATTATATCAAAATGAACTATCAGACACCACTTATCGTTTTAATACCGGACCGACATGGAAGTGATCGAGGGCTGGATTCGATTACTAAGTATGTTCGTGAAGCAATCGGCTTAAGAATTTAACGTAATGAGGTGAATAAAATGAGTAATGAAATGATCAAGCTAGAGCATTTTACAAGTGAAATCATGTCGGGCGTCGCTGAGCAAAAAAGTCAAATAGAGATGGAGCAAGATAAGCGACTCAAGGCAGATTATGAAGCAAAAGAATTGGAATATCTTGAGAGTGCATATGAAATCATTCAAAACGGCTTAAAAGATATTGACAGAGAAAAGAATGAAGTGGTCTCTAAAACATTGATGAAAAATAAAGTTGCACTTTTAAACGGACGAAAAAATATCATCGACCAAGTGTTTGAAAAAGCCACTAAACGTTTAGAAGAGCATACAAAAACGGAACAATATAAAGATGAGCTTACCCAAGCGATTGATAAACAGATGGAGTATATGGGTGAAGGAGACTATATCATTTATATTAATTATAAAGACAAAGACCTTTATCATTTTCTAAAAGAAAAGTATCCAAAGCACCAAATACACATTGAACAAAAACACATTGAAATGATTGGTGGATCTAAGCTGCTTAACACATCTAAAAATGTGTTTATTGACGACAGCTATGCAAAACACCTAGAAGAAGAACGGGAAAACTTTTTACAGTACTGTGGAATACAAATTGATGATAAAGTAGGTGACTAAAGTGGAACAAAAAGGAATTATTTCCGGAATAAACGGTCCGGTTGTAACGGTGAGTAAAACCAAAGAACTCGGCATGATGGAAATGGTATATGTCGGAGATTTAAAACTTATCGGCGAAGTTATCGGTATAGAAAAAGAAAGTACGATTATTCAGGTGTATGAATCAACCACAGGTCTAAAAGCCGGAGAACCCATATATTCTACAGGTGCGCCTTTATCATTGATGCTAGGACCTGGAATAATAGGGGGCGTATTTGATGGAATTGAACGACCACTTGAAAAATTGTTTGAAAAGACGGGATCTTTTATTGGACGCGGAATAGATACGCCAAACTTAGATACAGATAAAGTCTGGTCGGTTAAACCAACAGTTCAAGTCGGTGACTATCTAGAAGCAGGTATGACTTATGCTACAGTTCAAGAGACGGAGCTCGTTAACCATAAGATTATGCTCTCTCCGAACTTAAAGGGAGAGGTTGTTGAAGTAGCCGCTGAAGGCGACTATAAAGTGTTAGATTGTATTGTAAAAATTAAGGATGCATATGATGAGATTATCGAACTGACGCTTGTACAATATTGGCCGGTAAGAGATCCAAGACCCTTTACCAGCCGTAAACGATTGGATCAACCATTAATTACTGGGCAACGAATTATTGATACGCTTTTTCCAATTCCTAAGGGAGGAACGGCAGCGATTCCCGGAGGATTTGGTACAGGGAAAACGATGACTCAGCATCAATTGGCAAAATGGTCAGATGCGGATATTATTGTTTATATAGGATGTGGGGAGCGTGGCAATGAGATTACAGAAGTATTGGAAGACTTTCCAAAGCTTATTGACCCCAAATCGGGAAAACCATTAATGGAGCGAACGGTTTTGATAGCCAACACATCAAACATGCCTGTAGCAGCTAGAGAGGCATCTATTTATACAGGTATCACGATTGCTGAATATTATCGTGACATGGGATATCATGTTGCGATTATGGCAGATTCAACATCAAGGTGGGCTGAGGCGCTTCGGGAGATATCCGGTCGACTAGAAGAGATGCCGGCAGAAGAAGGATTCCCAGCATATTTACCTTCAAGACTTTCACAGTTTTATGAACGTGCAGGATATGTTGAAACACTAAATCGCATGGAAGGTTCTGTGAGTATTATTGGTGCGGTCTCTCCCCAAGGTGGAGACTTTAGTGAACCGGTTACCCAAAATACAAAACGCTTTATACGCTGTTTTTGGGCACTTGATCGCAACTTGGCTTATTCAAGGCATTATCCGGCGATTCATTGGCTAAATAGCTATAGCGAATATGTGAATGAATTAAAGCCATGGTTTGATGATAAGGTTACACCGGAGTTTATGAATGTACGCAAAAAAATGTTAGGCTTGCTCCAAGAAGAAAGCAAGCTAATGGAAATTGTCAAGCTGATCGGAGCCGATATCTTACCGGAAGAACAAAAGCTTATTCTAGAAGTAACAAAACTGATTCGATTAGGTTTTTTACAACAAAATGCTTTTCATGATGTAGATACCTACGTTCCCGTAGAAAAACAGTTTAAGATGATGGAAATCATCATGTTTTTATATGAGGCGTCAAGGCCGATTGTAGCTCGTGGGATTCCGGTATCTCAAATCCGCAAGACAGGTATTTTTGATGAACTTGTAAAGATGAAATATACAATTGATAACGAAGATTTTACGCCGTTTGATGACTTGAAGACGAAAATTGACGAAGCGTTTATAAAAGTCAATGAAAGTTACAAAGGCTTTGAAAGGGTGATTAAAGAATGAGAATCGAATATTTAGGTGTTAAAGAAGTCAATGGTTCCTTAATCATTCTTGAAGGCGTTAAGGATGCATCCTATGAAGAAATGGTGGATATTAAGCTTGATGACGGACGAACCAAAGTAGGACGTGTCATCGAAGTTCACGAAGATATGGCTGTTGTTCAGGTGTTTGAGGGAACTTCGGGAATATCTCGAACCAATACCCGTACAAGTCTTCGAGGAACACCGCTTTTACTTCCGTTATCCGATGAAATCCTAGGGCGCACCATGGATGGAAAAGGTCAGCCGATTGACGGTTTGGGTGCCATATCGCCGGAAGTACGTTGGGATATTAATGGAGCACCGATTAATCCGATAGCACGAAAATATCCAAGAAACTATATTCAAACGGGTGTCTCAGCTATTGATGGGTTAACGACACTTATACGCGGACAAAAGCTTCCTGTATTTTCTGGTAATGGTCTTCCGCATGATATCTTAGCGGTTCAAATTGCAAGTCAGGCCCAGTTAGCGATTGACTCGGCGGAAGGGGAAAATTTTGCCATTGTGTTTGCTGCAATGGGTGTCAAAAATGATGTTGCCGATTATTTTAAGCGAAGCTTTGAAGAAAGTGGAGTACTGGAAAATGTATGCATGTTCTTAAATCTTGCAAATGACCCGGTTATCGAACGTATTGTTACGCCAAGGTGTGCACTAACAGCAGCTGAATATCTAGCTTTTGAACGCAATATGCATGTGCTTGTTATCATGACAGATATGACTGCCTATTGCGAAGCCTTGCGCGAGATATCTTCATCAAAAGGAGAAATCCCTAGTCGAAAAGGATTTCCAGGATATATGTATTCAGATTTAGCCTCATTATATGAACGCGCTGGAATGCTTAATGATCGGGAAGGCTCTATAACGCAGATTCCGATATTAACCATGCCAAATGATGATATTACACATCCGATTCCAGACTTGACGGGATATATTACGGAAGGACAAGTCGTTCTTGATCGTGCACTGCATCAAAAAGGAATCTATCCACCAATCATTGTACTGCCTTCCCTTTCACGTTTGATGAAAGATGGAATTGGAGAAGGATTTACTCGTAAAGATCATCCTCAGATTGCTAATCAACTATTTGCATCGTATGCCCATGTTCAAGAAGTTAAAGCGTTGGCATCGGTTATTGGTGAGGACGAGCTGTCAGAAATTGACCAACTCTATATGGAGTTTGGAAATGCCTTTGAAGCGCGTTTTGTAAGCCAAGAGACGGATGAAAATCGATTTATGGATGTCACCCTTGACCTTGGATGGGAGCTTCTAGGTATTTTACCAAGAAACGAGCTTGACCGTTTAGATGATGACCTATTGGATCGTTACTATAAACCACGAAAAAAAGGACGTGAATAATCATGGATGCAACTCTTTTTCCCACCAAAGGAAATTTGATGCTTTCAAAAAGCCGACTAAACCTTTCAAGACAAGGTTACGAGCTTTTGGATAAAAAACGGAATATTTTAGTGCGTGAAATGATGACGTTAATCGATCAGGCCAAAGAAATTCAAGCACAGATTGGTGAAACATTTTCAGCGGCCTATAAAGCACTTCAAACAGCCAATATAACTATCGGTATTAACACAGTGGAACAAATAAGTAAGGCGGTTGAATTAGAAGATCAAATCGTCATTAATGTACGTTCCATCATGGGTGTAGAGATTCCAATCATAGGGGAAATAAAAAAAGACATCGAACCCGCCTATGGCTTTGCGCGTACAACAATTTCCTTGGATGAAGCCTATGAAAAATTTTTAAAAGTCAAACAATTGACACTTTTATTAGCAGAAGTTGAAAATGCAATCTATCGTTTGGCTATTAATATTAAACGAACACAAAAAAGGGCGAATGCGCTTCAAAATGTTATGATTCCAAGATATGAAACCTTGACTAAGGATATCACTAATGCGTTGGAAGAAAAAGAACGTGAAGAATTTACGCGACTGAAGATGATAAAGTCGATGAAACAATAAAAAAAGCATGCCACATACGTACATTGTATGTGGGCATGCTTTTTTATACCTATAAAAGCCTTTTAATTTTCCAACAAGAAGGCTAGTTCACGATCGTTGTGTCCAGGCAGATGTTCATGAGCAAAATCAGGGTAAATGTCCATTTTTTTGGAGCTCATGATGTTGTTGTAAGCAGCAAACTGCGTTGAAGGAGGACAGATGGTGTCCATCAATCCTGTGGACATAAGTACGTCGCCTTGAATCCTTGAGGTTAAAAATTGCAAGTCAATATAGCTCAATGTTGAAAAGAATTCATCTTCACGTTCATGTCTGGGATCAAAGTGACGGAAGTATTCCCGTAACCCGATGTAGGCATCTTTTGCAAGGTCCAGATCCCATACACGTCGATAATCACAAAGGAAAGGATATACAGGAACAAGCTTACGTATACGAGGCTCTAAAGACGCACAAGCAAGTGTTAACGCACCGCCTTGACTGGCACCGCAAGCATATACACGGTTTGAATCAACATCGGGCATATCCAGAGCAATTCGAGCAAGAAGTACGGTGTCTAGGAAGACGTGTTTAAAATACAAAGCATCTCGACCAGAATCAACTCCTTTCATAATAAAGCCGTATAGCGTTCCACCCTTGACTTGACTAACATCGGTGGATTTTCCGCCTTGACCTCGGCAATCCATGGCAAGAACAATCATGCCGGCAGCAGCATAGTTAAGCAGTCCGGTCCAATCACCAGAATCACCAGCGTATCCATGAAAGCGAAGGACGGCAGGTGCTTTAGCTGTAAGTGAATTGGGTTTAATCATTTTAGCATAGATTCTTGCACCGTCAGTAGCGTTATAATATACATCATAACAGGTGGCAAAAGGAACTTGAAAGTCTGCTTTTGTAATGGAAAGATTAAGTTCAAGCTGATCTAAAGAAGCTAAAGCGTCATCCCAAAATGCATCGAAGTCATCGGGTTTGGTCATGGCGCCATGATAATTTTTGAGTTCATCAAGTGGCATGTCGATTAATGGCATATAAAAACCTCCTAAAATTATAAAATTTAATTCATTTTAGCACAAATGTAAAGCGATGGTCAATGAATAAAGGATAGGTCTTGTTGTCTAGATTCCAATCGGTTATAATAAACATAGAGTCAGATAAAATGTGAGAGGGCTTATGTTAGGAGGACATTATGATTAGAGCAGTAATATTTGATCTTGATGGAGTAATTGTGTCGACAGATGAATTTCATTTTCAAGCATGGATGCAATTAGCCAAGAGATTACACATTCCATTTAACCGTGAAATTAATGAACGTTTACGTGGTGTTAGTCGTTATGAAAGCTTAAATATTATTCTTGAAAATGCAACAAATGCATTTTCAGAAGAAGAAAAGCAAGAATTTCTGGATGAAAAGAACAATACATATATTGAACTTTTACATGAATTATCCGATGCAGATATTTTACCTGGGGTGACAAAGACGTTAGAGGAACTTAAAGAACGCGATATTCGTATTGCCATTGGTTCTTCAAGCCGTAATACGCCACGCATTCTTAAATACATTGGTATGGAAGATACATTTGACGCTGTGGCGGATGGTAATGATATTACAAAAAGCAAACCTGATCCTGAAGTGTTCTTATTGGCAGCACAACGATTAAATATTAAACCATCAGAATGCTTAGTGGTTGAAGATGCGTATGCAGGGATTGAAGCGGCAAAAGCTGCAGGGATGAAAGCACTTGCAGTTGGGTCAGCCTATGACTGTCCAGATGCAGATGTGCGTGCACGAGATTTAAGTGAAGTTAGCCTAGTCGAACTCTTGAATTAAAAATAGTGTGAAATAGTAGGTGAACATAAAAAAACAGATGCAATGCGATATATTATCGCACTACATCTGTTTTTTATTGATTTAGAAGTAAGTACCCTGTGGGGCTACTTTTTAATCGACTTCTTGGACTTTCATAAGATTGGTCTTTCCGGTGATGCCGAGTGGAACTCCAGCAGTAATTACAACAAGGTCGCCTGAGTTAACGAGTCCTAAGCTTTTAGTCTTTTCTACAGATTTATAAAAAAGAATATCTGATGAAGTTTGTTGTTCCATAATCAATGGAAGAACGCCCCAGTTTAACATCAGCTGACGTTGTACTTTAGGATTAGAAGTTGTTGCAATGATTGGAACATTTGGCCGATACATACTAATCAGTTTTGCAGTACTTCCTGAATAGGTAGGGCATATAATCGCTTTTGCCTTTAACTGCATTGCTGTTGAACATGATGCATGGCTTACGGAGTTGGTGATGGACTTTTCACGTCGGCTTACAATCTTTGTGAACAAGTTTTGATAATCCATAGATGCTTCTGCAGCTTCTGCAATACGCCGCATTGAACGAACCGATTCGATTGGATATTTTCCGGCAGCGGATTCACCAGAAAGCATGATGGCATCAGTACCATCTAAGATAGCATTGGCAACATCGGATACTTCGGCACGGGTTGGTCGAGGATTAACTTGCATCGAATCCAACATTTGCGTTGCAATGATAACCGGAATATCAGCTTCGTTACATTTTTTTACAATGAGTTTTTGGATATGTGGGATGGCTTCAGGTGGGGTTTCAACACCTAGATCACCACGGGCAACCATGATGCCGTCAGATGCTTCAATAATTGCATCGATATTATCAATACCTTCTTGAGATTCAATTTTTGAAATAATCTTAACGCTTTCACCATCATTTTTATTAAGATGGTCACGAATCATTTGAACGTCTGAAGCCGTTCGTATAAACGATGCTGCAATAAAGTCTACATCATTTTCAATTCCAAAGATTAAGTCGGATTCATCGGCTGGCGTCATGGATGGAAGATTGAGGTGAATATTTGGAATATTGACACCTTTTCGATTTTTAACGATACCGCCATTTTTGATGTTGCAGATAACATCTTCACCATCAATTTCAGATACTTCAAGTTCAATCAAACCATCATCAATTAAGATAACGCTTCCAGCACATACATCTTCATGAAGTGTTGGGTAGGTCACGCAAAATTTTTCGGAAGTACCTTCAAAATCTCCATGACAAATACGTGTGTGCTCACCTGTGATTAGTTCAGCTGAACCATCAACGAATGTTTTGGTACGAATTTCAGGTCCACGCGTATCCATAAGAATAGCTATGGGAATGTTGAGTTCTTCTCTAACTTCGTTAATCATTGCGATTATTTTTTTATAATACTCTTGATTACCATGGGATAAGTTGAGACGAGCGACACTTAAGCCACTCTTAACGAGTTGGGTAAAGGTTTCTTTATTATCGCTTGCGGGGCCGATTGTACATATAATTTTTGTTTTATTCATTTTAACCTCCTCTGATTTATGAATTCAATACTATTATACCAAAGTATTACCTAAAACTGTATATGGAATTTCCGACAAACTTATACTACAATAAGAGAAGGGGAAAGAATAATAGCACAAAAGAGGAGATAGGTTCACTATATGAAATTTCAATATACCCAAGAACAAGAAAAAATTATACAAGATGGCGGTCGAAGCCTTTTAGTTTCGGCGGCAGCGGGGTCGGGAAAAACAGCCGTCCTTGTACAGCGTATTATCCAAAAGATTACCAATCCAAATACACCGATATCTGTAGATCAGCTGCTTATTGTGACATTTACCCATGCTGCTGCATCTGAGATGCGGGAGCGAATAAGCTTAGCTATTGAAAAAGCGATTGAAGAGACGGCAGATGAAAAGATGATGCAGCATTTGGTTAAACAACTGACAATGATGGCATCGGCTAATATCATGACTCTGCATAGCTTTTGTTTACAGATATTAAAAAACTACTACTATCTTTTAGAACTTGACCCAAACTTTCGTATCGGTAATGAGACAGAACTGGCTCTTATACAAGAGGAAATCCTTGATGAAATCTTTGAAGCGGCTTATGAAGAAAAAAGTCCGGCTTTTATCCGGATTGTTGAAGCCTTTTCCTATGGTAATGATGATGTAAAAATACGGGATATCATCTTGACGATATATCGGTTTTCAAAAAGTCATCCAAATCCAGAAGCATGGTTAAATGAAGCTGTAGAAACACTTAAAATTCATGATGCACAGGAGCTTTATTCTACAGAGTTTTTTAATGTGCTTCAAAAGCATGTGGCAGATAACTTGGCTGTTGCCAAGAGCATGTTGCCTGACCTACATGAACTTATGGCGCTTGATGCAGGACCGGATAAGTATAAAGATACAGTCACAGATATAGAATATCTGTTAAATTGCTATGTATCCGCTCTTGAAAACAAAGATGTGCAGGCGCTTAAGTCAGCATACCAAAGTCAGTCGATTGCGCCGTTAAGCCGAAAGTCAAAAGGTTATGACAAGGCGCTTGCAGAAGAGGCAAAAGACATCATTAATCAGATTAAAGACAGCTTGAGCGTTGTAGAGCTTCTATGTTTTGATGAAGAAGAAAGCATCGAGCAAGTAGGCGTTATCGCAGGTGATATTCAAGAGCTTGTACGATTAACACAGCTTTTTGATATGCGTTTTTCAGAAGAAAAATATGATAAAGCGTTAATTGATTTTAGCGATATCGAACATTTTGCATTGGCGTTATTATACGACGAAAACCAAGTTTCTGAAATTGGAAAGCGTTATAAAGATATGTTCCATGAAGTGCTTGTTGATGAGTATCAGGATATCAACGAGGTTCAAGAAGCGGTTATTCAAGCAGTATCTAAGCAAGAAGAAGAAAAAAACTTGTTTATGGTGGGTGATGTAAAACAGAGCATTTATAAGTTTCGGTTAGCACGACCGGAGATTTTTAGTCAAAAATATCGACGCTTTTCTTATGACGACGAGCAGCAGACGAATGAAGTAAAAATTGATTTGGCTAAAAACTTTCGAAGTCGTCAAGAAGTACTATCCTTTTCAAACCATATCTTTAAGGGCATCATGAGTGAAGCCGTTGGTGATGTTAAATATGATGAAAAAACACAGCTTAATTATGGTGCTATCCAGTATAAACAAGCAAGTGCAAAGGACTATCGACCGGAGATACTTATTATTGAAGATCCAAAGGAAGGTGAGTCCAAGGCAACAATTCAAGCGCAGCTTGTTGCAAATAAGATTCATGCGATGGTCAATGAAAAGTCTTTGGCTATTGTGGATAAAACAGGAGAGCTACGGGAAGTAAAATACCAAGATATCTGTATTCTTATGCGCAGTCCATCAAAAGCTATGGAGGATATTAAAGATGTATTGGATGCCAAAGGGATACCTTATGCAACGGATGTATCAACAGGGTATTTTGAGGCTATTGAAGTTCAAGTGGTATTAAATTTATTAATGGTTTTAGATAATCCCATACAAGATATTGCCCTTGTATCCGTGTTACGTGCGCCTTTTATGGGATTTGATGAACATGACCTTATTCAGTTAAAAAAAATAGATCATACATTAAGTATTTATGAGGCGCTAATAGCATATGAACAAGTGCATCAAGAATCAATAGAGGAAGAACAAAGTGCGTTAACCAAAAAAGTTCACTATTTTCTAACTTTATATAATCGGTTAAAAGCAGAAGCGAAATATCTTGAACTACATGAACTCATACAGAAAATCTACTTAGAGACAGGCTATAAAAATATTGTTCGTTTTATGGATAATGGCAGTCAACGCATGCAAAACCTGGAGTACTTATTACAGCAAAGTGAAGCCTTTGAGGCATCAAGTTATAAAGGTGTATTTAATTTTGTGCGCTATATTGAGCATATGAAAAAATACAAAGTGGATTCGCCGGAACCTACCTATACTCTAGATAGTGATAACAGTGTGACCATGATGAGTATTCATAAAAGCAAAGGACTTGAATTTCCTATTGTTTTTATTTTGGATTTACAAAAGCAATTTAATGAAATGGATTTGCGCGAAACGGTTTTAATGGATCAAGACTTAGGGTTGGCCAGTGATTATATCGATATTGATGCTCGTACAAAAAAAAGGACGGTCTTTACAGAGGCGCTTCGGATTAAAGCAAAAAATGAGCTAATCTCTGAAGAAATCCGTATTTTATATGTAGCATTAACTCGAGCAAAGGAAAAGCTGTATCTACTTGCAACGACATCAGACTATGAAAAAAATATTGAAAAAATGATGGAAAGATATTCTAAATATGCAGACGTATATGTGCCCTCAGGACTTGTACAAAGTACGCGTAGTTATTTGGAACTGATTCTCATGCGATGCAATAGCCAAAGCAGTGCATTGTATTCCATAAGGAAAGTACACTACGATGAAATCGTTGAGCAAGAAGCCTTTTATGAACTGAGTCAAGAAGAGCAAAAATCTGAATTAAAAGACATGCTACTGCAAAGCTATCAACGAGAAGAAGAATGGGAACAAGACATTAGCGAATATGAAGAAGAGATATATAAGCCTTATGCTTATGCGTCATCCACCCAAAAATATCTCTCTATGTCAGTTTCAGAGATAAAACGAAAACATCAAGAAAATCAAATAGAAGAGCAGCAGTGGGCATATGAACAATTGATTAAATCAGTCCAAGAACCGATTCCGGCGTTTATGGATGCGGCACTTGAAAATCAGCCTCAACAAGGGGCACGCTATGGAACGCTTATGCATCTGGTATTGGCAAAGCTTGATTTTTCCATCTCGTGGACACGAGAATCGTTAGAAGCGTTTGTTCAAAAGATGGTTAAAGACAATATCATTACGTCAAAAGAGGGAGGACGTATCTCGATTCATGCGCTCCAACGCTTTACAAGTTCTTCTTTGTATCAGCGTATTTTGAAGGCGGATTCAAAGCAGATTCGCCAAGAACAACCCTTTGTATTGCAGATTGATGATGAGGGTGATGGACGGATGATTCAAGGGGTTATTGACTTGTATTTTGTTGAAGAAGATGCGTTGGTATTAGTGGATTACAAGACAGATTTTTTGAAAAATCAAGATGCATCGATATTAATAGAGCGTTATCAACTCCAGTTGGAGTACTATAAAAAAGCTTTGGAACGTATGACAGGAAAACATGTAAAGCAAACGATCATATATAGCTTTTCATTGAATGAAGCACTTGACATAATTATGTCAACCGTTTTTGAGAATGTCCCAAAAAAAATTAATAATTAGCACTGTCAGGTGCATGGCTTTTTTCTTTATGGTGCTTCGTCCCCATCCTCGCCGTAAGGCAGGCACCGGAGTCGTCCTAGTTGGACAGTACTTCCTGCGTATAGCAGGCAGACTCAAAGTCAATCCGATGGCGTTGCTGTTTTGCAAAGTTCGCAAATGTAGCCTGGCGCCATGGATGGTTGATAGGGGGAATGGTTTGCTTCTTAGGCTCGGATATTTTTGATAGGCTGTCAAAGTTAATCGAAGAGTATTCATGTTCAGGAATGAGCCTTAGGGCATAGGTTTCATCATTGATTGAAGTATAGAGCTGGTTATCGAAAGCTTGGATAACTAGAGATTTAGTACCTTTATAAAAGTGCTTAGGCAAACCATCTCGACCTGTTGGCATGTAATAATGCTTGTTGTAACGGATGCAATGACCATTATCGATTTTGCGGTCAGAAAGCACGGCAAGAATGAGGTTAATTTTTTCCTGAGGGGGTTGCTTTTCAAAGACACTTTTGATATGCTTGGAGTCTATTGCGAACTGAGCATTGTATTCTTTTATGTAGGAGTTCAAGAATACGTTGGCTTGCTTAGTCGTTGTCACACCTTTCAGTCGAAGTTCGACTGGAAGGCGTGATTGCAAAGTCTGGAACAACCGTTCAACCCGACCTTTGGCTTGGGGGATACTGGTGGTCTTAATATCAACTCCCAACTGATGACAAGCATAACTGAACTGAGTGAAGGTATCGGCTTCGATAGAAGCGGATCTTTTTTGTTTGTATTCAAAAACAGTGCGTCGGTCGGTATAAAACATATAGGGAATTCCATAATTGGATAGGATTTGATGGAATACGTTGTAATAGCCGTTAAGTGTCTCCTGTTCGTCGAAATAGGCGCCTACAATAGAGCCAGTAGCATCATCGATGGCGATGTGAAGTTGGGACTTTGTCTGACCGTACCATTGGTGGATGGAGGCGTCCATCTGCAACATTTCACCAAAGAAGGAACAGCGGGGACGGCGGGGATGGGCATCATCGATGTCGACCAAGGCAGTGTCGATTCTTTTGATGTCCTTTTTCGCTTTTGCCATTTTTTTCATAGCCTTGAGCCTTTCCTTCATCCTTCGTTTGGTTTTTCGGTTGGCCTTGGGTGATAGGATGAATTCGGTACTTAGAATGTTGTTGATGGTTGTGGCAGAAACCTGAATATGTTCGTACTTTGCCAAGAGTTCTTGGAAATGTGAGAAGTTGGCATCATAGTACTTGTTGCGGTAGAGATCCAAAATCTTCTGACGGGTTTCGTCATCAAGTGTGATGCTAGGCTTTCGCCCTTTGTTACCATGCTGGAAATAACCTTTGCCGTTTGCTTTGTAGCCGGCAATCATTCGGTTCACATGGCGAACGGAACAGCCGATCTTGATGGAAGCATTGAGTTTGTTACCGTTAGTTTCAACAAGTTTCTTGATAATTTCATATTTGTGATGTTCTTTCATGTTAAGTTCAATTTTTCGCATAATATAACCTCGTTCGTTTAGTGAGTTTCTATTATACGACATCCTTTCCCTTTGGGACATAATCAAATGTGGTTACTTAAGACATTATCAGATATGAATCAGACATTGAATGAAGCACTTGACATAATTATTGACAAACAATAATTTTAGTGATAGACTGAATCTAAAATTATAATAAAACAATAATTTTGGAGGGTGATTAATGAAATATAAAAAAGTAACAGTTGTTTTACTAATTGAGGCGATAGTTTGCATTATGCTCACAGTGTCAAATATAAAATCAGGAGCGCTCTATGAGCATTTTATTACATTCCCGTTTGTTTATTTGGCGAGAGGTTTAAGATGGTTATCTTTATCGGGAAGTGGAGGTAATGCCATTGCTTGGATCCTTTTTGTTTTTATCGGAGCCATACCCTTAATCGTTTGGGGGATATGACGTCATAAGGAAGAGCTAAGGTCTTGGGATGCTCTTTTATGGGTGATGAGTGGAATGGTCTTTGGCATCTTATATCTCCTAATTAATCCAGGGCTTATCAGCCGATATTTAACACCGGTTGGTATGGAATCGACAGGGGCTATGATATTAGGGAGTACTTTTTATGCTTTACTTTCAGGATATGTTATTTTGACGTTTATAAAAAAATTAGTAAAGGTGGAAACGCTACATTTATTGGACTACTTATCCGTTTTCATTTTTATTTTAGCGATGCTGAGCGTTGCGTCAGTATTTTCAACAACGACAAGACAAATAATGCTTCAAATGTCGAATCTTCGAGAAAACAATACCATGTTTGGTATCAATTTTTTGGTTTCGGATGTATTTATTGTTCTTCGAGAATTTGGTAAAGGACTACCCAGTTTATTAAATATTTGGATTATGTATTTAGGCGGATGCCTACTAGATGCACTTAAGGAGAACCAATATGGAGAAAAAGTGGTTTTTGCAGCCAAAAAACTGGAAAACGGATGTAAGACAGTGATTTCCTTGACGGTACTTTCAATTATCCTCATCCATATCAGCCAACTGTTTTTTTCAAAGCAATTGTTAAGCTCCGACTATCATTTGATGATTCCGTTGATGTCTATGATGTTCTTATTAATGATTATGCTAATGTCAAGATACTTTGCTGACAGTCGGCGACTAAAAAATGAAGTGGATTCATTCATATAATTTTAGGAGGAATTTATGGCAATTAAGGTATATCTTAATGAAGTATTAAAAAGTCGGAAGATGACATCAAAGCAATTATGCCATAAAATTGGAATTACAGAAGCCAATTTATCAATTCTTCGTAGTGGAAAAGCAAAGGGAGTTCGGTTTGGGACGATTAACCAAATTTGTTATTATCTTGAATGTGATGTAGGTGACATATTAAAATTTGACGGTGAGCTGGAGGAGTGTGTGGATGAATAAAGTAAAAAGTATCATAAATATAGGCGTGCTATTTAGTGGATTGATTTTATTGAGCGGCTGTCAGCTTGCTCATGCACAAGAGGCACAAGAAAAGGCAGATAAACTTATCGGGATTTTTGCAACCTTTGAAGATTTGCCTGTGATGGAAGATGAGATGGACCTGTCAGATAAGATAAGTGATGCGATGATTAAGGAGCTTCTTAATGGGGAAGAGGTTATATTACCTGATTGGCGAAATGAAGGTCGTATCTATGCCGAAATAGGACCGGATGGAAAACATATATTTCCGATTGAAGGAGCAGCATTAATTGACGCATCTTATATAGATGAAGAAGGGGTTAATGTATCCAAGGTGGATGTAGGTATAGGCGTGAGTGATCTTCATATTTCTGTAAGTGATAATACACGTGAGATTGAAGGCACACTTTATGTGGAAAACCAAGAGAGGATTCTTGTTATTTTTAATCCGGTCTACAAAACTTTGGATGGACAGATTTATGTATGTAGAGGAAGCAGTCTGTCTTTTGACTCTTATCCAGGAGCTCGTGCCAGTCAGTCCTTAAGTGAATCACATACGATGGAAGATAATGACGAGATGATGGAAGAGACATTTTTAGTGGAGTTAAACATAGAAGCCAAAGATCCCATCGATTATGCCATACTAAAGAGTATGAATATAGCCGATGAGGTGATAGATACTATGCGAATATCCAAAGACAAGCTTCCTGAATATATTAAAAGACCCGAAGGGCTTGCTTATTACATTCTTGAAGAACATGGCACAAGTCAAGAAGGCATTAAGAGTGTTCAGCGAAAGGTCATTGATAAAAGTGAAGAGACGATTAGTTGTATGTTTGTTAATGCAAACAATATTTTTGAACCCTATTCAATTGAAATAAAAGAAAGCGAAGGAAAATAAAATGAAAGAGATTACAATCAGGCTGGGACATATTGATGATGTATATGCACACATGGTTGAAGAGTTTCCGGCCAATGAATTAAAAACATATGCTGAGTTTGTAAAGCTAGAGCGAGATGGACGCTATGATGTTTTACTTGCGTATGATGAACAACTGATTGGCTATGCGCTTGTATATAAATCAAAAGCAATGCGTGCATTATGGCTAGATTTTTTAGCGGTGTTACCTAGCGCTCAATCTAAAGGGTATGGCACTGTTTTTTTTGAATCCATTATCAATGCATATCAAGCAGATTATGATGGCATGTATTTAGAAGTAGAGATACCTGAAAAAGATAATGTTAATCAACAACGCCGGATTACTTATTATGAGCGTTTGGGGGCCCAGATTCTTCCCATGGATTATTGGCTACCTACCCAAGATGGCGCTTTTGCCATGTATTTAATGTATGTTGGTAAAAAAGAAGCAACGCTAGAGCGAACGGTTCAGACAATTGAAGATGTGTTTGCATATATCCATAAAAGTGCACCGGATACATCCCATATTATTGCAAAAATTAAAGCGCAAATTGTATAAGCTTTTTTGACAAAATTTAGATTATTATTTATAATAATGATAATATACAATATATTGTATGTTAATAGGAGGTTATAGATGAAATCAAAGTTAATGCAAAAGCACGGGCTTGCAACAATTGAATTAGCAAGAGAATTGATTTACAAAGAAGAAGGCGAACGCATAGAAACAGTCGCTGCATATGCAGAAAAGTTTGGATTTGCACGGGGAACAGTACAGTCAGCATTTGCGTTATTAAAAGAAAACAAAGTAATTGATATTCAATCTAAAGGACATCTTGGGTCATACATTACATTTATTAATTATAAAAAATTATGGGAATATACAGATTTTGGAAGCTGCATGGGCGTCATGCCCTTGCCGTATTCCAAGCTATATGAAGGCTTGGCGACAGGATTATATCATGTAGCAGGCGATAGTATTATTCCGTTTCATTTAGCTTATATGCGAGGGGCGAGTTTGAGGGTTCAAGGAATTATTAATGAACGCTATGATTTTGCGGTCATGAGTAAATTTTCTGCCATTGAATTTATCAAACAAGGATATGAGATAGAAAGTATTCTTGATTTTGGATGCCGATCCTATGTGAATAAGCATGGATTGATATTAGCCCCGCATTGTGAAGGGTTGGCCGATGGGATGAAGATTGCACTGGATAAAACCTCCTTAGATATTTATGCCCTAACCAAAAGGGTATGTCAAGGTTATGATGTGGAGTATGTAGAATTGCCATATAATCAGATTATTGAAAATATCAAGACAGGAACGATTGATGCAGCGGTATGGAGTATTGATGAAATACTTAATAAAAATGTAGATTTAAACTACATTGACATTGATTCATTTGTTAATGAAAGTGAAGATACTAAAGCGGTTATTGTCATCAAAAAGGGCAATGAAAATATCAAAAGCTTCTTAAAAAAAGTGATTGATGTGGAAAAAGTCGTTGGGATTCAAGAGCAAGTTATTACGGGACAATTAATTCCAAAGTATTAATTTAACATTTCCTCTTTACAAAAAGAGGAAAAAGGCTTATAATCAATATACAGTATTTTGTACATTGCATGTTGGGTTTGAACTTTCTCAGGATCAATACCTTATGGACAATGTAAAGTATATAAAAAATGAAAAACATAGGCCTATTATACCTTCAATGTACAAAAAAATGTATATTACTGTAGTAGGTAATGTGAATTTCGTGTATAATGGAGGTGAGATAATAAAAAACAACCAATCAAGGCGAAGGAGGATTTACAATGAGAATAGCAGTAGGTGGATTAGATAAAAATAGGATGGCAGCAAGTGTTAGAGAACATGGAAATAGTGATGTTGAAGTATATGAGACAACAGATATGAGTGCAGCAAAGGACATAAAAGCCGGAAAAACAGACTATTATTTTGGGGCTTGTAATAGTGGTGGTGGTGCGGCGATATCCATTCTTATTGGAATGGTGGGGTATAACAAATGCTGTACAGTAGCAAAAAACGGTCAAAAAGCAGATGAAATGGTAATTAAAAAATATTTGGACGAAGGTAAAATCTGTTTTGGCATGTCAGTAGAAAATATTGAAGCGACAGTTCAGTTATTAATGAAAAATATTTTAGAAAAATAGGACCTACTCTTGTTAGGGTGTCCGTATTGGGAGGACGTAAAATGGAGTTTGATATTATTCAAATAGCAGTAATTTGTTTGTTAACAGGGATGACATCATTATTAGCACATGGGGCTATGGCAGTTTTTCATGATGGAATTAGACCAATATTGCCTGAATTTGTTGAAGGAAGAATGAAGCGACAAGAAGTAGCCAGTGTTGCTTTTGGATTAAGTGTTGGATTTATTGCATCGGTAGGGATATCGTTCACGTTGGCAACAGGATTATTTAATCCGTGGTTACTTTTTTTACCTACGGATATTATCGGTGTAAGTTCACCCAAAAAATGGATTGCAGCAGTGGGTGGAGCGTTATGGGGATTCATCGTTGTTGTAGCATTAACTACAGTGAACACAACACTTACAGGTTTGCCAGTTGACTTTTTGTCAGCTCTTGGAGAATTAAGTGGACCGGTTGTTTCAGCTTTTGCACTATTTCCTATTTTGGCAATTTTCTTACAGTTTGGCAAGAAAAAAGGAATTATTGCAGGGGTTCTTGTCTTAATTACACGTGTATTGTTAGTAAAGTTCACAGCTCTTTATCCAGAATCATTCCAATTACTTGTCGGTATGGTTATGTTACTTGTATTTGCGGTCATTCATGATCATGGCATGGAACAATCAGCAGATGAACAAGAGCAAGACTCAATTTTTGAGGTGCGAACATTAAGAATACGTAAGAATTTACCCTTTTTAGCAATCACAGGTGCACTAATAGCCTTAGCTGCAAATCTTGACTTTTTTGCAGGTTCAGAAGTATCTATTTATTTATTAAAAGATGCGTATAGCTCTCCAGAAGCAGCGCAAGCGACAAATCTTATTAATCAGGCGGCTATTGCAGAGACAATGCGAGGATTAAGTTTTATACCTTTGATTGCAACAACTGCATTATCAACGGGAGTATATGGTGTGGCAGGTCTTACTTTTGTTTATGTCGTTGGATATATAGCACCTCACTGGACGGTTGCATTGGCACTAGGTGGTTTAGTGATCGTTTTGGAAGTGTTCTTACTTAGAAAACTTGGAAGCTTTTTTGAAAAATTCCCATCAATTCGAATGGCATCAGATAACATCCGTTCAGCAATGAATATGTCTATGGAATTAGCATTATTGTTGGGAGCGATGTTTGCTGTAATTAAAATGGGTGGATATACAGGATTTTTCATTGGAGCATTGATATACCTTGGAAATGAAGCATTAGGAAAACCTATTATGAAATTGGCAATTGGACCAATTGCAGCGATTGTTACTGGAGTCTTATTAAACGTATTGTACTTTATGAATTTGTTTACTCCAATCGTATAAAACAAAAGAAAAGGAAGAAGGCGTTCTTATGATACAAACAGTATTAGGCAAAGTATCCTCAACAGACATAGGATATACATTAGCCCATGAACATTTAGTCATGGATTTATCACATGTTCGACAAGAGGCAGATTCTATTTTGGGTGAAGTTCATGTTATGACAAAAGAGCTGTTAAGTGCAAAGGCAATGGGTTTATCAGCTGTTGTGGACGTGTCAAATACTGGCATGGGACAAGATGTGAATCGTTTAGTCAAAATATCTGAAGCAACAGGAATTCATGTAATTGCAAGTACAGGATTTTACCAAGATTGCTACTATATGGATGAGGTAAGACAAAGTACTGTTGAAGAACTTGCAGCAAAATTCATTCATGAGCTGTGTACCGGAATTGATGGTACACAGCACAAGGCTGGCATTATTGCAGAGATTGGGTCAAGTCATCAAACCATGACAGAAGATGAAAAAAAAGTTTTTCATGCATCGGCAATAGCGGCAAATAAAACTGGTTCGGCTATTTTCACCCATTGTGAACTTGGGACAATGGCTCTTGAGCAAGTTGAACTTTTATTCAAGGACAATGTAGTAAAGGAGAAAATTCTTATTGGGCATATGGACTTGGTCGATGATGTGGAGTACTTGAAACAAGTCCTTAATCAAGGGGTAAGTATTGCATTTGATACAATCGGAAAAGTCGGATATGTTACAGATGAGCGACGCTTAGAGAAGCTTGTAGAGCTTTTGGAAGCAGGATTTGAAGAGCAATTGGTATTGTCTCTAGACATCACTCGAAAATCGTATCTGAAGTCGAATGGAGGATATGGTTATGATCACATGTTTGGGACGTTTGTCCCTATGATGAAAAACCAGGGCATCAGCGATACAGTCATCAAGAAATTATTACGTAATAATGTCTTGAGATTACTTGAACGTAGGGAATAAAAAATCCAGAAAGTGAGGAAAGTAAATGGAAGAACGCTTAAATGTCTTGCGTGAAGCTGGATTAATTACAGAAAATATCTATGAAAAATTAAACAACATGATTGTCGGTTATAAAAGGACCTATAACATTGAACTGACAGAAGACAACGCATCGATGATGATAACACATTTATCTCAGGCGATGATGCGGGTCGAACGCAATGAAAAAATCAATGAACCCGATCAAGGGATTGTGGATGAATTGATGAATAGCGAACATTACGCCAAAATGGAAGAAATGTATAAGGGAACATGTGCGATGTTAGACTTTGAATTTCCTCCCGAAGAAAAGTGGTTTGTTTTTGTTCATATCGGAAAAATTATTATCACAGAGACCATAACGTAAGAAGGTGGATAAATGTTTTTAGAAAAAACAATCGAGAAAAATCCGGAATTAGTCGAGTGTGCTTTTCAATTTTTAGCTCAAGGCGATATACAACCGGATAGTTATATTATAGATGTGGATCGTCTTCTTACTAATGCAAAGAATATTTTAGACGTGGCGACAAGGTATAATGTGAAGCTGTACTTTATGACAAAGCAAATCGGACGTAATCCCTATATTGGCAAAAAACTTGTAGAATTAGGGTATGAAGGTGCGGTGTGTGTGGATTATAAAGAAGCCTTGTCACTTGGACAACATGGAGTGAAAATCGGACATGTGGGGCATCTGGTTCAGATTCCCAAACAAAGCATCCCAAAGATTCTTCAGTTAAAGCCGGAAATCCTTACGATCTATACAGTTGAAAAGGCTCAAGAAATTGCAGAAGTAGCTAAAGAGCTTAATGTAGAAGTGGATTTGATGCTTCGTGTTTTAGACACAGATGACTGTATCTATGAGGGACAAAATGGTGGAATCGCTATTGAAAAGTTAGAAGCAACCGCAGAAAAAATACAACGTCTTGAGCATGTCAATATTCGTGGAGTTACTTCATTTCCTTGCTTTTTATATAATGAACAGACACATACAGTCGAAGGGACGCGTAATCTAGCGACCATAAAAAAAGCATTGGAAATATTTAAAAAGATGGGAATAGAGATTACACAGGTTAATCTTCCGTCAAATACATCCATGGAAACAATCGAGATGATTCACCAAGCAGGAGGAACACATGGCGAACCAGGACATGGTCTAAGTGGAACGACACCAAAGCATGCGATACAATCCGATGGAGAAATACCGGCGATTGTGTATGCAAGTGAGATTTCACACACCTTTGGTTCAAAGGCTTATTTTTATGGTGGGGGACATTATCGACGCTCACATATGAATAAAGCATTGGTGGGACAATCGCTAGCAACAGCACAGATGGTTGATGTATTACCCTTAGACCCAACAGCGATTGACTATTACTTTGAAATTAATCAGCCATGCAACGTGTCCTATCCGGTTGTGGCTGCATTTAGAACACAAATTTTTGTAACCCGAAGTGATGTTGTTCTTGTGGAAGGACTAAGTAAAGGAAAAGCCCATATTGTCGGAGTATATGATTCACAAGGAAGACTTCGTGAGGAATGTTGAGGAAAATCCCGAGATGTGTGACAGGAAGAAAGAGTAGGAGGATATTGATGAAAGGTAAAATGATAGTCCTTGTTTTAGATGGATTTGGAATGGGACAAATGCCGGATGCAGATAGCAAATATTATGCGGATACTTTTGGTAGTCTTTTAAAATACCAAGAGGATTTAGCATTGCCTAATTTAGAAGCATTAGGATTAATGAATGCATATGGCAAAGAGTCACTGAAAATGAAGTTTAATCCTCAGGCGAACTATGGAAAAATGGCACTAATGCATCAGGGGGCGGATACATTTTATGGACATCAAGAAATGATGGGAACATTCCCAAAGCCTACCCAAAAGATCCCGTTTTCAGGAAGTATTCATGAGATTCGTCAAGGGCTTATCGATGCAAACTATGATGTTAAGTATATTGGTGACCAGCATAAAATTTTATTGGTAAATAACTGTATTACTGTTGGAGATAATCTTGAAGCGGATTACGGTTTGGCATATAATGTGACAGCTTCATTTGACTACGTGTCATTTGAAGATGTCATTAAAGTAGGTCGCGTGGTTAGACAGCATGCAAAAGTACCTCGGGTCATTGCTTTTGGAGGTCAAGGAGTCAACTTGATTAACATTATCTCTTCTATCCATGAAAAGGATAATACGATGGTTGGGGTGAGTGCGCCAGAAGTAGGAGTCTATGACCAAGGATATGAGGTTATTCATATGGGGTATGGCATTGACCCAGAGGTTCAAGCACCAACAATTCTAGGCAGACAAAATATTCCGGTAACATTAATTGGTAAAGTTGCGGATATTGTGCAAAACGATTTTGGAAAGAGTATACCAGCGGTAGACACCACATTAGTTATGAATGAACTTATCCAAGCATGCCAACAGATGGAACGAGGGTTTATCTGTGCCAATGTGCAAGAGACAGATCTTGCCGGACATGATCAAAACCCCGGGCGTTATATTCAAAAATTAGAGACGGTGGATGCACATTTACCTAAACTAAAAGAAGTGATGGCACAAGATGATGTCTTATGTATTGTTGCTGACCATGGCAATGATCCGCTCATTGGTCATGGAAAACATACACGGGAATATGTGCCTCTTCTTGTCTATAAAAAGAATTTGAAAAATCAGCGTTATGGACTAAGAAGTACATTGTCTGATATTGGAGCAACAGCAGTAGAACTATTTACTAGCGAGACAGCAATACAAAACGGTAAAAGAATACAGTTTGAAGAGGCATAACAGATTTAAGGAGGACACTAATTTGATACATGGAATTGGTGCGAGCGAAGGCATATGCATAGGCAAGATATTTAAGTACGATCATGTCGATGTGCAAGCAAAAACAAACACAGTGGAAGATTGTGGAGCAGAGATAGAACGGTTTAAGCAAGGCGTAAGCCAAAGCATTGTTGATTTAGAAGGAATCAAAGAGCATGCGCAAGAAAACATCAGCCCGGAGACAGCGGCGATTTTTGAAGCACACATAGAAATCCTAAAAGACCCGGAGTTTATCGGTCAAGTCAAAGAAGTGATAGAGACAGAAAAGATCAATGGAGAATATGGGCTTGAGAAGGTCAGCCAACAGTTTGTGGCAATGTTTGAAAGTATGGATAACGAATATCTGCGGGAACGTGCGGCAGATATAAAGGATGTATCCCGACGTGTGCTCATGCATATGAAAGGGCTAAAAAGTCATGACTTAAGCGAGATCAATTCAGAGGTCATCTTAGTGGCAAGAGATTTGACGCCATCAGATACAGCACAGTTAAACCGCCGATGGGTCAAAGGATTTATAACGGATATAGGCGGGCGAACCAGTCATAGTGCCATTATGGCAAGAACCCTTGAGATTCCGGCAGTAGTAGGTACGATGACAGGATTTGAGAGCTTAAAGGATGGCGAGCAGGTCATTCTAGATGGGAACGAAGGCATCATCTATCAGAACCCGGAACAAGAGCGATTGGAAGAATATGCAGAGAAAATACAAGAGCTTGAACGCCAAAAGAAACTGCGAGAGACCTATATAGATAAAGCCAGCGTAACAGCTGATGGAGTGCATATTGAGATTGGAGCCAATATCGGAAGTCCAGAAGATATCGAAGGAGCATTGTCCCATGGAGCAGAGTGTATAGGACTATACCGAACAGAATTTTTATATATGGGCAAGAAAAACTTCCCTACAGAAGATGAACAATTCGAGGCGTATAAAAAAGTGCTGGAAGCCATGGAGAACAAACCGGTGGTAGTAAGAACACTCGATATCGGAGGAGACAAAGAGCTGGATTATATGACAATGGATAAGGAGTTGAATCCATTTTTAGGAAATCGTGCGATACGTCTGTGCCTGTCGAATGAGGAGTTGTTCTTGACCCAGTTAAAAGCATTATTGCGAGCGAGCGTCTATGGGAATCTGCATATCATGTTCCCGATGATAGCAACGTTAGAAGAGTTGCGCCAGGCAAAAAGATTGCTTGAAGTGGCCAAAGAAGAGCTACAACAAAACACAAAGTATAGTGAAGCCGAGTTTAAGTATAAGATTGGAATCATGGTAGAGATACCGTCAACAGCCATAATGGCGCCGGTATTTGCAAAAGAGGTGGACTTCTTTTCCATAGGGACCAATGACTTGATTCAGTATACATTTGCAGCAGACCGTATGAATGAGAACGTATCCTATCTATATCAACCGTTTAATCCGGCGATCTTGAATCTAGTACATATGGTAATAGAGGCGGCCCATAAAGAAGGTAAGTGGGTCGGCATGTGCGGAGAGATGGCAGGGGAACCCTTGGCCCTTGGATTACTGATTGGTTTGGGATTAGATGAGTTTAGCATGAGTGCGCCAGGAATCTTAAGAGCGCGCCAGCAAGCCGCAAGGATTGATAGCCGCCAGGCAAGTAAGATAGCCAAGGAGGCATTAACATTAACCAGCCAAGAGGATGTCTTGAACGTAATAGAGGATAAAATGAAAAATCAATTAGTCGAGTAACCTTTTGATTATAGAATGAAAGAATGTCGCGTCTGTTGAAAAGCTAAAGGGGATTGATGATATTTTTTCTTGAACACCCGAGAAAAATAACTTTGAGAAGAATAACCAAGACGGGCACTTACGTCGGCTATACTATGGTTATCTGTGAGTAATTGTCGACCATATTCTAAACGAATATGATTATAGTATGTCATAGGACCATGACCGGTATAAGCTTTAAAGACCTGTTTTAGCTTTGACTCGCTAACACAACATGTAGCTGTAAGTTCGGATAATGAACATCCGCTGCTAAGGTTAGCCTTCATATGTTGTACAGCTTTATTATAGATATGGGTATCTTTGTTTTTGGTATAAATTAAAGGTCTAGCATCTTGAGTTATTTTCGATAGAAAGATTTCAATAATTTTTATAAAACTGAAAGGAAGAATAGACATTTCTCCACAAGGTATTTTTTGTGCGTCTAAAAAAATCTCTATATCTTTTATTGCATAGTGCAATAAATCTAATTGTAGCGCATTAACTTCATAGATTTTAGGCAAAGCCAAACGTGGTAAATCGGAACTTAGAAAATGGATGACAACCATGTTGGCACAAGTGTTTTCGATGACTTTATTTCGGTGAAAAATATTGGGTTCACTGAGGAAAGCCTGGTTTTTATTGAGCCTAAAAACAAAGGTGTCATAGGTGATTTCTAGGGCACCATCAAGTACAACGTTTAACTCCCAAGAATTATGACTATGTCCATTAAATACATAGCTTGGATTGAGGGTGTAACGATGATAGAATTCAATTTTTGAAAGAGAAAAGTCATTGACAAATTGATTCATAAGACACCTCGGCATTTATTAGAAGATGTTCATATTTTACCATATCGAGTAATAAAAAGACAGATAGTGACAAAAATCTGTCTTTTTGTGTATAGGAGAATAGCATATATTCGATTATAATTATAAGAGGCAAGAACGTAATCATATTAAAGGAGTGAAGGATAATGAGTACAGCATATGAAAAAAGACTGACCCCCCTTATGGGATGGGCATCGTGGAATAACTATCGAATTCATATTAATGAAGAACTATTGAAAAAGCAAGTCGATGCATTAGTGGAGACAGGACTTGCTGACGTTGGGTATACGTATTTTAACATTGATGATGGTTTTTTTGCGGGAAGAGATCAAGACGGAAAGATTCGCTCCCATCCCAAACGATTTCCAAGTGGAATGAAGGCGATGGCAGAATATATTCATGACAAAGGATTAAAAGCAGGGATATATTCGGATGCTGGAGAAAATACATGTGCCCACATGCATGATAATGATGATGGCAATACGGATGGTTTAGGTGTCGGTTTATATGGCTATGATGAACAAGATCTTAGAACATATTTAGTAGAATGGGATTATGACTTTATCAAAGTTGACTGGTGTGGAGGCTTATGTCTAAAACTAGATGAGAAAGCACGCTACAGTAGAATCGGTCAATTAATTGAGACACTTCGTCAAGAAAAAGGACAAGATATAATCTATAATGTCTGCCGTTGGGAGTTTCCAGGAGCATGGGTTGTTGATGTGGCAGATTCATGGAGAACCAGTGCTGATATAGACTTATCTTTTGAAAGTGTCCTAAGACAAATAGATGCAGTCAAACCATTGGCCCAATATCATGGCCCGGGACATGTTAATGATCTTGATATGCTTCAAGTTGGGCGAGGTTTAAGCTTCGAAGAAGATAAGACACACTTTGCGATGTGGTGTATGATGTCTACACCCTTAATGCTAGGTAATGACTTAACATCGATAGCACAAGAAACTTTAGAGATTGTAAAGAATGAAGAACTGATTGCCATTAATCAAGATAAAGCCTGTCGTATGCCGTATGTGGCTGTATCTGATGGAGAAGTGGAGTATTGGCTAAAAGATTTAGGTGAAGAAAATGGAACACAAAAAGCCATAGCCATATTGAACCGAAGTGACCATGACATTGAAGTGAACATTGAATGGAAAGCATTAGGATTAGAAAAGATATCAAAAATTAGAGACGCTTGGAACCATCAAGATATCAAAGTTGAAGATACTTTTTCCGTGATGGTTCCAAGACACGCAACAAAAGTGTATCGCGTCCAATAAACTTAAGAATTGGTTAAATTGCGTAAATGCATATAGACTGTATTTTTTGAGATATTCATTAAATCAGCAACTTTCACAACGGAATCTTTCATGTTAAAGATTCCTTTTGAATTTAATAAAGCAATAATTTCTTTGTTCTTGTTCGAAGCTGAAATCGCTTGATTCGACAGAACACTTTTTTTGGCTTCATCCAGAGCTTTGAGTAAAATATCATCAATAGAATTTGAAAAGTTTTCGACCACAAAATCCTCAGCAGGACTAGGAACCATGCGAGCTTTTGGAATAAAGTTTTCAATGATATCTGAAAAGGGCATATTCATATAAAAATTAATGCAAAGTAAACCGATGATGCGGTTATTTTCCCCGATAATAGGAATGGTGGTTGATTTAATATCAACACCTGTAGCGGTTTTGTTAAAATAACTGACAGACTGCAGGTCGTTATTATGCTTGATTTGTTCCAGCATAGATAGCGCATAATCAGTAATGGGAGAGCCCTCAACCCGACCGGTGTAGTGCCCATTTACAATCTTAATGACAGATTCATTTAGATTTTCCAAGCTATGTAGAACAAATTCATATCCCTTGCCTAGGTAGTTATCTAGACCATCAATGAGGGACTTATACGAATCAAGAATAAGTCGATCTGTATGTGTTAATGTAAGAAAATTCGTTTTCAAAAAAATACCTCCAATATCGCTTTATTTCATTATAACCCTAAAAATAAATTCATGCAATAAAAAAAAGTTTAGTGAAAATCAACAAAATAGACGAAAAAATTTGTACATAAAACAAACAATATTTCATTGACTAAAAAATATTTCATCGTTATAATACTATTTATAGCTAATAAAAAGTTATTTATGACTGGCCAGTCAGATAAAATGAATTAACACGGAGGATACAACATGATGAACAAAATAAATACAACTAAAGCACCGGCAGCCATAGGCCCTTATTCTCAAGCCGTTGTGTTTGAAAACCTTATCTTAACTTCAGGTCAAATTCCGATTGATCCTGTAAGTGGAGAGGTGGTAGATAATGATATTACGATACAGGCAGAGCAGGTTATGAAAAATTTAGAGGCGGTTTTACACGAAGCAGGCAGTTGCTTTGACCAAGTGTTAAAAACAACATGCTTCCTAAAAAACATGGAGGACTTTGAAAAATTCAACGCAACCTATAGCAAGTACTTTACCAATAAGCCGGCAAGATCATGTGTAGCCGTTAAGCAGCTTCCAAAAGATGTCCTTTGTGAAGTTGAAGTCATTGCAGTGAAAAACTAATCATAGACGATGGAGGAATAAAAAATGAATGCAAAACAAGAGAAGGTAAAAAAGCAACCCACTTTATTTTTAGCATTAGTCCCGATTTTAGTGATGATTGTATTATTGAGTATTGGATATGGGGTCATGGGGTTAAGTCCGGAGATACTTATGTTAGTCTCGGCAGCGGTTGCAGGAGTTATTGCCTATAGCCTGGGATATTCCTGGGATGATATTATGAATTCGATAGTTGCAAAATTATCTAAGACGATGCCTGCAATTTTTATTTTGATTATTGTAGGATTACTGATCGGGACATGGATGATTGGTGGAACCATTCCGATGATGGTTTATTATGGATTAAAAATTATCAGTCCTAAGTTTTTAATTGTAACGTCGTTTTTGGTGACTGCATTTGTATCGATATGTACAGGAACTTCATGGGGATCGGCTGGAACGGTTGGGGTTGCTATCATGGGGGTAGCAGCAGGAATGGGCGCTCCACTACCTATCGTTGCAGGGGCAGTGGTATCAGGGGCATACTTTGGAGATAAGCTCTCACCACTATCAGATACAACCAATCTTGCACCGATTGCAGCCGGATCAAAGCTATATGACCATATAGGACATATGCTATGGACAACAGGTCCAGGAGCAATCCTATGTATTATTGTCTATACAGTTGCTGGATTTAATCTTGACACAGCAAGCTATGGAACACCTGAAAAAGTCGAAGCTGTATTATTTTCATTAGAATCTATTTTTAACTTTAATATTTTCTTATTATTACCGGTCGTTCTCGTTCTTTTTGGCTCAATCACAAAAAAACCAACAATTCCAGTGATGCTCCTTTCAAGTGCGATAGCCCTATTTAATGGTGTGGCTTTTGAAGGATTTACCTTACAACAAGGATTTAGTGCAGCAATTGAAGGATTTAATCTTTCGATGGTTAACATTGAAGGGTTTGACCCAGCAACATTGATCCCGGATGTGGCAAGACTACTTAACCGAGGCGGTATGAAATCGATGCTAAGTACAGTGCTTATTGCATTTTGTGCCTATGGATTTGCAGGTACGCTTGCAGTGACCAACTCGTTAAATATTGTTCTTGAAAAATTAACAAAGTCTGTAAAATCAACACTTGGACTTGTTGGGGCAACCGTTGTTTCTTGTATAACCGCTGTTTTTGTAACATCCAATGGACAGTTATCTATTCTAATCCCTGGGGAAATGTTTAGAGATACATATATCAAGCGCGGATTACAACCTAAAAACCTGTCAAGAACACTTGAAGATTCAGCAACAGTTGTTGAACCCATTGTACCTTGGACAGCAGCTGGGGTATATATGGCAACAACACTTGGTGTACCGACACTGGAATTACTTCCTTGGGCAATTCTATGTTATACAGGTGTTATTTTTGCTCTAATATGGGCAGCAACAGGAATTGGAATCAAGAAGATTGAAAAAGGTGATGAATACTATGAAGAATATGTTCGCCTTAATCAAGAAGAAGAACATACACAAGCACGTGTAAAGAAAACATTTGCTACTGAATAAATTTGACGACGGCTAACAAAGAAAAGCATATGTGGAAAGGTTATTTCAATGACAAAATATAGTGATTTTGACGTAACAATTGACCGACGAAATACCAACTGCGCAAAATGGGATTCGTTGGCAAAAAAATATGGAAAAAATGATTTGATTCACCTAGGAGTTGCGGATATGGATTTTCAAGCACCACGGCCGATTTTAGACGCAATGCAAAAGGTGATAGAACATGGGATTTTAGGTTATACAGACCTTAACGATGCATTTTACTCTAGTATCGAGAACTGGGTTTTTAAAAAAACAGGAATCAAGATTTTAAAGGAATGGATTGTATTTTGCCCAAGAATTAATATTGCATCCAGTGTCTGTGTTGAGAGCATAACACAGGAAGATGGGCATGTAATCATTAATGCACCTGCATATTCTCCTTTAGTAGATGCCATTGTTAAGAATAAGCGCACAGCCATTATGAATCCGCTTAAGCGAATCGATGATCGCTTTGTTATGGATTTTGATCATTTGGAAAAAATCGTTAATGATCAAAGTGAAATGTTTATCCTTGTCAATCCAGATAATCCAAGTGGAAGAGCATGGTCAAAAGAGGAATTAAATCAATTAGCGGTATTTTGTAAAAAGCACCACTTGATTTTATTCTCAGATGAAATTCATGCAGATATTCTTGCAAAAGATGTAGAATATACCAGTGCATTAACATTGCTTAACCCATTAGACAATAAGGTTATCTATGCGAACTCTTTAACAAAAACTTTTAATATTCCAGGCGTTATTGTCTCCTATATGGTTATTCCAGATCCGCAAATACGTCAAAAAGTGGAAGCGGAAATTGATCGAATAGGTATGCATAATCCCAATATATTTTCTCTGGCTGCAGTTGAAGCAGGATATAGTGCCTGTGATACGTGGTTAGCATCTCTTAACAGCTATATCGATGCCAATGAAGCCTTTGTTCGAGAATATATGTCGCAGCACATGCCAAAGTTTCATATCCTACCTAGGGAAGGCACCTATCTTCTATGGATTGATTGTAGCAAGCTAGGGATATCCGAGGAAAAATTGGAACAATGGTTTATTGAACAGGCAAAAGTTGAAGTATATATGGGGTCAAAATTTGGAAAAGAGGGACAAGGATATATCCGAGTCAATCTTGCCACTTCAAAGTCAAGGCTAGATGAAGCACTTTTGCGCATGAAAAATAAATATACATTATTAGACACAATTTAATAGGCGTTAATATAGAGGTTATGTGAAAAGGAAGAGAATTTCCACTTCACATAACCTCTATTTTTTTATAGTGGATGAAGCTTTTTTACAGGTGAACAAATAATCTACCCCAAACAACAAAAAAACACCCTTTGAATGAAGGCTGTAAAGTCAGAACAAAAAAAACAAACATTTTTCACCCTGTATAACCAAATTATAGAATTTCTTTAGAGGTGTCTACCCCCTATAATTTTATGTAAAGGAGGGTTATACATGAATAAAAAGAAATTGACCTATAATAATTTTTACTACTACCTTTTTTTAGTTTTACCGGTTTTGATTATCTATATTGTATTTTTTATTATTCCTGTGGTGCAAAGTTTTTACTATAGCTTCACCAACTTTAACGGAATTAATCCAAATGTACGCTTTATAGGATGGGCAAATTATAGAGTTGCACTGACGAATCGCGTATTTCTTGGAACAATTAAGAATACAGTTTTTTTGGCAGTGGGTATTACACTGTTGCAAAATGGCCTAGCGATTTTAGTGGCACTTGGGTTGAATCATAAGTTCAAAGCAAGAGGATTAGTACGAACATTGATTTTTGCGCCTTGTATGTTGGCACCGGTCGTTGTTGCCTATCTGTGGCAGTTCATTTACAGTTCAGATGGACTTCTTAATCGATTGACAGGAAGTGAAAATGTCTGGTTGGGCAATCCCAATACGGCACTAATCTGTATTATGGTTGCCCATACGTGGGTGTGGATTGGATATTCAGCAACCATATATCTAGCGGATCTACAAGGTATTTCAAAAGATATTCTTGAAGCGGCGGCCATTGATGGATGTAATCCATGGCAAAAATTTAAAAAAATAACATTTCCAATGATTGCAACATCAACAACGGTCAATGTTAGCTTAGCTTTTATGGGAAGTCTTAAGATTTTTGATCTTGTGTATGCAATGACCAATGGAGGACCCAACGGTGCAACAGAGACGATGGGGACATATGTCATGAAGAAGATGAATGAAAATATGCATGGATTTGCTTCGGCTTTGACAATCATTATGATGGTGCTTATCGTTGTATCGGGACATTTCTTGACGAAATATCTCAAAAAGCGTGAGGAGGTTCTTTACTAATGATTCAAAGTACATTCAGAAAAAAAATAACAGTAGTAATGATTGTTATTGCGGCAATACTTATTTTTTATCCCATTATTATGATGATGAACATTTCATTAAAGACACAAGCGGATTATATTATGAATCCATATAGTATTCCAGAGGTTTTTCAATGGAGCAATTATAAAACAGCTATTGAAGCTATGAATTATTGGAGAGCATTGTTTAACTCGGTATATATTACCGGAATATCAGCGATTATGTGTACGTTTTTATGTGCAACGGCCTCATATGGTATTGCACGTGCGCTTAAAGGGAAAAAGCTATTTGGCTTATTATTTAGCTTTTTCTGGTTTGGTATTGCACTTCCACAGCAAGTTGCTATGGTTCCTCTTGTTTTATGGATGAAACGCTTAGGATTAAGTGGTAATCTTTTTGGGGTGGCCTTAGTTTATGTAGCTGCCAATGCGGCTTTTGGTGTGTTTTTCTTTACAGGATTTGTCAAAACGGTACCTATCGCACTTGAAGAAGCGGCAAGGATTGATGGTGCATCACAATTTACAGTTTTTCGAAAAATTGTTTTGCCATTACTTAAGACGCCAATGGTGACCCTGATGATTATTATGGTTTTACGTGTATACAATAACTTTTTGTATCCACTTATCTTACTTCAGGGGAAAAATTCAAGGACATTGCCATTAACGGTCTATTTTTTCAAAGGTGACAATGTGGTTGAGTGGAACATCATGTTTGCAGCAACTACCCTTGTGGTTCTTCCGCTACTTATCTTTTACTTTGTTCTACAGAGACAGATTATTGATGGAATGACAAGTGGCTCCGTTAAAATGTAACAATAAAATGCAATAAGCATTTTATTATAAATGATTCTAATCTATAATAAAGAAAAGGAGAATGAGTATGAAAAAATTGTTAAGCATTGTGCTGGTTTTGGTTTTGGTGGGAGTACTTTTTGCAGGGTGTACACCAAAAGAAGAGCCTGTAACACAAGCAAATGGGAATGGCGGGGAAAGCGAACAAACGAATACCACACAGACAGAGACAGAACAAGACACGGCTTCGGATAATGAAGTTAAAGAAATTACAATGTTTGGATTTAAGACAGCAAGTGAAGCAGAAGTTATTGAGACATTGATTGAAAAATTCAATGCAGAAAATGCAGATATTAACTTAACGTATGAAGGTGTAGCCAATGCCTCAGGTTATCAAGATGTCTTAAATACACGACTTGCTTCAGGACAAGGTGATGATTTGTTCTTTGGGAATGGAACCAATATTTTACCTTTGTATGAAGCAGGGTATGTCCTTGCCTTAAATGATATGGAGGTAGTTGATAATTATGCCAGTGATATCTCGATTAATGGCAATGTCTTAGGACTTCCTAATGAAAAATCGGTTTTTGCAATGTATACAAATCAAGATTTGCTGGAGGAACTAGGCTTAGAGGTTCCTAAAACATATGAAGAATTTTTATCGGTATGTGAAAAAGTACAGCAAGCTGGGAAGATACCTGTTGTCGCAGGATCAAAAGACGGAACAGGAGCGGCTCTTTTTATCACAGCCAAAGGCTTATATCCTGTGTATAAGGACGCAGATGCATCGACACGATTACAGGCATTAGACAAAGGAGAAGAAAAGTTAGGAGAAGTACTTCGTCCCGGATTTGAGATGGTTCAAGAGCTAATGGATAAAGAGTATATCGATCCACTAGAAGCGTTAGTGATGAATGCAGGTCCAGACTCTGTCGGGCAATTTGCATCGGGTGAAGTGGCATTTATGCTTACAGGAAACTGGATGGTTAAAGCGGTTAAAGAAGCTGCACCGGAGCTGAACTTTACACTTGAAGGACTTCCCATTGGACAAGAGCCTGTTGTTCTTAGTAATACAGGCGTGTTCATTTGTGTGAACGCAAATTCAAAAAATCAAGAAGCAGCAAAACGGTTTTTAGAGTTTATGTTGACAACAGAAAACCAAAATACATATGTGCAAGGTCAAAGTGCCTTTACGGTATTAAAAGATGGCACGAGTACAGATATTAAAGAAGTGGCTCCTGTTGCGCAATTGTTAAAAGAAGGAAAAGATGCACCATGGGTTAATGCATCTTTTGCAAACTATAATCCATGGGCACTGGCAAAAGAATATGGTGCAAATGTCTTAGGTGGTGCAACGGTAGATGAAGCTGTTGAAGAACTTGATCAGGCTATTGAGATTGCCATAGAACTTAAGTAGATAACAACTGAATTGACCGCTTACTGGCGGTCAATTCATTCATGTATATTTTACTTTAGAGGCTTAATGTTAACATTCAGCTTTGTATTCTTATCCTTCGTCATTTATAATAAAATCTAAGGATGGTGACATAATGAAATATAAGGTACTAATAGCAGATGATGAATTATGGATAAGAAAATGGTTAACCAAAATGATTGGAGAACTTCGAACGGATATAGAGATCGTTGCAGCAGTGGATAATGGAAAAGATGCTTTAGACATTTTGCAAAAAGAGCATGTGGATATTTTGGTTACAGATATACAGATGCCTCTTATGACAGGACTAGAAGTGGCAGAAATGGCCCAAGATGTCAAGATCATTCTCATAAGCGGCTATGATGAGTTTGCTTATGCTAAAAAAGCGATTAAGTTACAAGTAATGGGGTATCTCCTAAAGCCTATTGAAAAAAGTGAATTGGATGAAGTGCTGGAGACAACCATAGAGACGATAAAAAATACTGGGAAATCAAATGCAGATGCTATGACGGTTGACAATGCCCTTCAAAATCTATTAAGTGCGTATATAAAATCGCGACAAGAAAAAACGTTGTTAGAAATTATAGGCGTGACCAGTGGATTAGGCATTCAAGCAATGGTTGTTGGCGAGATTCAACTAGACATAGCACAGCACAATAGGGTTACGCTTCAACAGTATTTTGAAGAAAGCATCCTACCCTTATATCTGCAACAACATGTATATCTTATTGCGGAAAGTGCTCTTCGTTACAAAGTGATTATTTTTTTTCACCACCAGTTAACCAAAGATATTTTTTTGATGAAACAGTTTTTAATCGATCGCATTGAACGCATGTATATCCAAAGTAGGGTCGTATTAAGTCAGATGTACACAAGAGTAGAAAAACTTTCCGATGCTTTAGAGAAGGTTGAACAAGCGATGCAAAAAACGCATGTCGTCAATGCAAAAGACGGACAGGTGATAGAGGCATTTAACAAAGATGTGATGTATGCGATTCGCTCAAGCATGCTACTTGCGATGAATAGCTTTGATGACAATACTTTTATAGATTATTGTCGACAACTTAGTTTTCGTTTAGAAAATAATGAATACGCCCTAGATGAAATCCGGATGTTCATCTTTGGACTCGTCAGTGATGTGATAAAAAAAATCGAAGAGACAGATGGAGAATTAAGAAATATATTGATTAGTGAAGGATATGATTTTTGTGTGAAAATACAAAAATATTCCAATGTTTTTTCCATGGTCAGTTGGGTGGAAAAGTTTGGTGTAAAAGTGATTAAGTATTTACAAAGCAATCAATACAGCAATGTAACAGACCTGGTGGATCGGGCAAGGAAACATTTGCTTATACATTATGCAGAGGAGATAAGTCTATCGGCAATGTGTGATAAGTTTGGTGTGAACCGTTCCTATTTTAGCAAATGTTTTAAAGAAAAGGCGGGTATGAATTTTTCGGACATGTTAACCAATATTCGATTAGACGCCGCAACGCAGTTAATTAGCAGTACCAAAATGTCTCTAGTAGATATTAGTGAAAATGTAGGTTTTAATGACCCCAAATATTTTAGCCGTGTGTTTCGAAAGTACTATGGGATGACACCTTCACAATATCGAGAAAAGCATTAGGAGGGCATTATGAAAAGTAAAATTGGTATGCGAATTTTTGTGTATATGTTCTGTGTAGCGATTGTCCCGATGGCGTTATTGTTTGGATATATTTCATCCAACTACTATGATAATCTTGAAGAAAACATATATTATGAAAACACATTATTGCAGCAAAGCAGTGTAAATGAACTGGATGCTACACTTAATAAAATCGAGTTTACATCGAATGTGTGCTTTGACTTAGGGATTCAAGATATTCTATCCAAGGACATTCAAAATGCCTTGGAAAATTATACATACTTACAGCAAATAGAACGGATTTTCCGGGTAAACCTTGAGCTTTTTAAAGTCTTTGATGTTCTTGATGCTGTAAAAATAGAGAATAGCTTTGGTAATTCCTATATTATTCAGCAAGAAAATGATGTGACCTATAGTTTTCCGGAGCTAGAGATTGAAAAAGATATGCTAAAACAAAGATATAAAAACTTTGATATCATCACAACGGATACAGGGGCATTCGTCTATGTTCGATTAATTTCTGGGATACGCGATGTTGGGACGGATTTGGGCATCGTGTCAATTTTATTTGAAAAAGATAAACTTTTGGAATCCTTTGAAGGCTACACCCACGGCAATCGTGGCTACCTGACCATTGAAAATGAAGTGGGTAATGTCATCTATACCAGCGTACCAAAGGAAATATCACAACAAACCTTATCCAGTACAATGCGACGTAGTGAGTTTTCTCTTGAGAATTCCAAATTTAAAGTGATTTATTATGATAATGTCAATCTACTTTTAAGCCCTGTACGAGAATTACAAAAAATTACGTTGATACTTATGGGTGTTAGTATTTTGGTCGTGGTGATATTGGGCTTTGTACTGGCGAGCAATTTAACGATTTCTATTCGACAGTTAAAGCGAGGGATAAGTAAGGTCGCTGATGGGAACTATGATGTCAATATTAAAATTAAAAGAAAAGATGAACTGGGCGAGTTATGTGACACATTTAACTTAATGGCTAATCGTATGGATGTCTTGATTAATGAAGTCCTGACTTCAAAGCTTACAGAAAAAGAAGCGGTTATATCAGCACTGACAGCACAGATTAATCCGCATTTTTTATATAATACGCTGGATATGGTCAAAAGTATGGCTGAAATCGAAGGACAAGATGAGATTGGAGAGATTGCAAAAGCCTTATCAGGTATTTTTCGATACAGTACAAAAAACGATGTGCTTGTTGTTCCGGTTCAAGAAGAAATCAAGAATTTAAAAAATTACATAAAAATTATTGATGCACGATTCGATAAGAAAATACGCTTTCAACTAGACGTTGATGAGGATGTGCTTTATTGTGAGATGATTAAACTTTGCCTTCAGCCTTTGGTGGAAAACTCCATCAACCATGGATTGTCTCATCGAGGAAATGAAGGAGAGATTCACGTGGCAATCACTAAACAAGGGACACATTTAATCATCAAAGTTGAAGACAATGGAGAAGGAATTGAACCAATCCAGTTACAAAACCTTCAAGAAGAACTCGAAGATTATACGAAAAAGAAAAACACAAAAGAGGATAATCGCCATACGAGTATAGGCCTTCAAAATATTCATCGGCGCATTCGCTTGTATTATGGCGAAGAATATGGACTACATATTGAAAGCCAGTATTTGGAAGGAACGTCAGTAATGATTCGAATGCCTCTGTAGTGTGAAAAAGGAGTCGAAGATGAAGAAGAAACCGAATATATTGTTTATTATGACAGATGAGCAAAAATTTGATGCCATCGGCTATAGAAACCCAGAAGTTATTACCCCCCACTTAGATGCACTCGCAAAACAGTCAATTAATTTTTCGAATGCATATACGACAAACCCTTCCTGTATTCCGGCAAGAGCAGCTATTTTTACAGGCAGATATCCATCCCAAAATGGAGCTTCTGGTTATATGACGCCCTTAAATGAAAATGAGACGACATTTATGAAGTTGCTTCAAGACGGTGGATATCATACAGCAGTAGTTGGGAAACAGCACTTTTGGAAGTCAGCTGTGGATAGAGGCTATGATTATGAAGATATTGTTGATGAACATGAACCGCCAGAGGTGATTTTTGACCAAATTACAGACGATTATTTTGGATTGCCGGCACATCGGACAACGGCAGATCGAGTGTCTAGCTATGTGCAATTTTTATATGATAGTGGTTTTACTCGAGGTGAACAATTATATCGTGAGGTGAACGCCAAGGGAATCTATGAATTTTTTGGTGATGAAAAATATTATGTGGATAGCTATGTCGGTGATAGAGGCCTTGAATGGATTGAAGAAAAACGTCCAACGGATCAACCTTGGTTTATGACCCTATCATTTCCAGGTCCCCATATGCCCTTTGATGGTCTGGGATTACCCGATGATGCCCTTTATGAAGACATGGACATGTCTTTACCGACTACGTCGGTTCAAGACCTTTTTACTAAGCCGCCTCATTTTTTAGATATTGTAAAAAAATATGGAAAAGTTGATTTGGAAAACCAGACATCTCCGGATGGCTTTACAGATGAAGAACTACGCTTACTCAAACGTGCCTACTATGCCAATATGACGTTGATTGACCGGAAAATAGGCGCGGTGATTGAGAAACTAAAAGCTCTGGACTTATATGACGATACACTCATTCTCTTTACATCAGACCATGGAGATTTTCTTGGAGACTTTGGAGTGGCAAGTAAAGCTCAGTATTGTTCAGAAGCGTTGCTTCGTATTCCGTTCTTAATGAAACCTCCGATAAAAGACTTTGCCGGATATGAAGAAAAGTCCTTTATCAGCTCTGTAGAGATTGCGGCAACGTGCCTTAAAGCGGCAGAAATTCCTATTCCTAAAAATATTTCAACACGTAGTCTTACATCTTTTTATACAGAGCCCCAAACAGTTAAGCGGTGGTCAAGAATCTATCTTGAAGCGAGGGATATTCGAAGTATCCGTGATGAACGATTCAAATTCGTCTATTATATGAACCGCTCTTACGGAGAACTGTATGATTTGGCGATTGATCCAGAGGAAAAATATAATCTGTGGGACAATGGGAGATATTCAAAGGTAAAAAAAGAGATGCGATTAAAATTAATGGATAAGTTGATTGAACTTGGTGAAAACAGTCATATACCATGGCATGTTGAAGCGCCAAGCATATAGAGGGATAAGATGATGAAAAAAATATATATTGATACGAAGCGCCCATCACCATTTGGAGATATGACGTATAACATCAATCAATTGCTGACAAAAGAGCGAGAAAATATTGAAATAATTTTTGAGCAAGCGACCTATCTTTTTGAAAGCACATATGCCTATGAACAGTATACCTATGTAACGAACAATGATCATGGGCTTAAAAAAATGGCGTTTCCAATCTTGGATGGACAAAATGTGACAATTGATGGACAAGGATCTACGTTTGTCTTTTCTGGAAGAATCCTGCCTTTTTTTGCGAAAAACATTGAGAATTTAACAATCAAAAACATCACAATTGATGTTGAACGACCATACTATACACAAGGAATCATACAGGAGTCCTCTTTAGAGCATGTAATTATTACAGTGGATAAGGAGCGTTATCCCTACATGATAGATAAGGGAAACTTGGTTTTTAAAGGAAAGCATTATTTCAGTGATTTTGTCCATGAGTTCATTGAGTTTGAGGCAAAAGAGAAAAAACCCATTTATGGGTGTGAGGATTTTTTTGTGGATGATCGAGTGCGTGCAGAGGAACTTGAGGATGGGCGCCTTAAGATTTATCATACATTCCATCGAAAACCAATGGTTGGAAAAGTTCTTGTGATTAAACATGAAAAGCGGCTAATTCCAGCGATTGTGTGCGATCATTGCAAACAGGTTATGCTTGAAAATGTAACGATTCGTCAAGCAGGAACTATGGGCTTTGTCGCACAATATTGTGAAGATGTGTATCTGAATAAAGTGATTGTTGCAACGGATGAAGACTCAGAACGTGTGGTTTCAACCAATACAGATGCGACACACTTTGTAGGGTGCAAAGGAACTGTACGCGTGGAAAACAGCTTATTTGAAAGTCAGTTGGATGATGCCATCAATGTGCATGGAAACTACTTGATTATGGAGCGGCAAGTTAGCGATAATCAAGTCCTAGCCAAGATTGGTCATTATCAGCAGCAGGGAATTTTTGGTTTGGATGAACAGACGACTATCCAGATTGTTGATGTCGAGACGATGCTTCCAGTGGCGCAGACACACTTACAAGCCAAGAAGATTATCAACCGAGAGTATGTGTTGTTAATATTTGAGGATGCACTGGATTTGGATGCAGGCAAGGGCTATTGTATTGAAGATGTAGAGCGCTATCCAGAGGTGATATTTAGAAATAACACGGTATGGAAAAATCGTGCGCGTGGATTGCTATTGACCTCACGACAAAAGATTTTGGTTGAGTACAATACGATTATTTCTGAATCAGCAGCAATTAAAATAAGTGGCGATACTAATCTTTGGTATGAAGCCGGACCGACCAGTATTGTGAAGATTCGTCGGAACACGATAAAAAGCGTTAACAATAATCCTATCTGGGGAACAGGATTATTTGATATTGACCCTGAAATGTCAAGGCATATTCAAGACAAGTTTTATCATAAGCACATAGTCATTGCAGATAATGCCATTGATCCAGGAGAGCGTCCAGTAGTCTATGGACAAAGTATTGCACATTTAGAATTTGTTAACAATAAGTTTGATGTTGAGGTGCAATCAGAAGAGCTTAAACTGAACCATTGTGGGCAAGTGACGATCAACAAAGTGCCATTTATCGTGGGTTAAAGTCAACAGAGTACGGACCCGTACTCTGTTTTTTTTGTATATATTTTATAAAGAATTACAAATGTAAAGACATGTAAATTGCTATTGACAAAAAAATTGGCTAATGGTACACTCTCAATATACAAAGTTTTGTACATTGCAACTATAAAGAGATATTACATGGATTGTGGAGGGAATTATGGAGTATGCACTGAATTTTTTACCGAAGCCAAAGGAAGTCTGTTTTTCCAGCGGCAGGCTATCTTTAGAGAATTTTTACTTTTCCAGTAATGTGCAGGTAGAGCAACTGATTACCGACTTTTTCACATATCAAATAAAAAAGAAAATAACGAAAGCGAACACTTTAGATGCCAATGTGGTTTTTAAGGAAGCGCAAGGGTTTTCCAAGGAAGAATATGCATTAGAGATTATGCCGGAACGAGTGATTATTTCATATGGACAAAAGCCAGGACTATATTATGCCCTTATCACATTAAAGCATATAATACATCAATTTAAAGAGAATTTACCGTGCCTTCTTATAAAAGACAAGCCGGATATAGAGGTACGGGGTGTGATGCTTGATATAAGTCGTGACAAGGTTCCAACACTTGAGACACTACAGCGTTTGATTGATATGTTAAGTGATTTAAAAATAAATCATTTTCAGTTATATATTGAAGGTTTTTCATTTGCCTACCCTTCATTTAGGCACCTATGGGAGGGGAAAGAGACGCCGATTACAATTGAGGAACTCCAACAACTGGAAAAATATTGTTCGGATAGGTTTATTGATCTTGTAGGCAATCAAAATTGCTTGGGGCATATGGAGCAATGGTTGGCACAAGAAGAGTATAAAGAGCTAGCAGAAAATACAGAATCGGTGAAGATTATGGGGGTCTTTGATTCGCCTCCGACCACAATTAATCCAAGAAATCCTAAGAGTCTAGCGTTGATTCAGCAAATGTTTGAAGATATATTGCCTTGCTTTTCATCAGATTATTTTAATGCCAATCTAGATGAACCTATTATGCTCGGTACTGGAAGAAGTAATGCCATCGAAGAAGGAATTAGTGCAGAAGACCTCTATTTGCAACATGTTGGCTGGGTCTATGACCTAATCAGTTCCTACCAAAAAAAGATGCTAATGTGGGGCGATATCCTTATAAAAGATCCTAAACTCGTAGATAAATTGCCCGAAGATATAACGGTGATGCTATGGGGATATGAACAAGACTATCCATTTGATGCATACGCTAAGATTTTAAGCCAGTCCCAAAAAGATTTTTATCTCTGTCCGGGGACGAATGCTTGGCTGAGTTTGACAGGAAGAACCCAGAATATGTTGCATCATATTCAAAATGCATGTGATGCGGCGCAAAAGCATAAGGCAAAAGGGGTTGTTGTTACAGAATGGGGAGACAAAGGGCATTGGCAACACCTTCCAATCAGTTATCCCGCATATGTATATGCTATGGGGCTAAGTTGGAATTTAGCAGATTGCAGTGAGGCAGATGTTTCGAAGCATTTAAATACCTATGTTTTTAAAGATGCCAAGCAGCTTATGGGCGACATTGTTTTAGATTATGGTCGGTACAATCAATTTGAAGAATTTCCGATGTTTAATATGACCTTAACCATGTCTTCATATACGTTTGGTTTACAACAAGATATCGTACAACTTTTGCATGATAGATTTGGAATACTTGATGCAGAACAAAAAAAAGAACCGATGTCCATATCCATTCATCAACGGTTGAAGAACAAAAAAACATATGCATATGACGCTCTTGTAGCATATGTAAAAAAATTAGAAAGTCAACTGGAGAAAGTGGATTTAAAAAGTGATGACGGAGCGTTGATTATTAAAGAGTATAAGCACGCAACGAAGATGATTGTATTAGGAGCGATGATTCGACACTATACTTTGACGCATACGGATATGACGTATACAGACAGGCGGCAGATACTGCAATCAATACAGACAATGCTTGAAGAAGTTAGGAATGAGTTTAAGCGATTATGGGGGCTACGCAATAAAGACGGTGGGCTTATGCGAAGTATGAAAGAACTTGACCAGATTCAAATGGAAGTGAATGATCAGCTCGCTCAATGAGCTATCAGATAAAATGAGCTTGCAAGACTCAAAATTCAAAGAAAAAGGAAGGAGTATTACACAATGAAACAGATGAAAAAAATCATTTCTGTTCTTCTAGTTCTTACATTTTTAACAGCACTGGTTACAGGGTGCCAAAATACAGAACAGACAGGAGAAGGAGCAGCAGAAGAGGCAACAACAGAGGGGCAAACACAAGAAGAGACGACTGCAACAGATGAAGCAGAGCAAGAGCTAGAGCAAGTAGAGATCACTATTGCCAGCCAATTTGGAGGAACAAATGCAGCAGCACCACCATATCAGGCAGCATTAGAACAATTTCAACTAGATAATCCACATGTAAAAATCATGGATAGTTCTCAAAATCCTGATGAAGCATGGAAACAAAAAATTGTATTGGACTTTTCCGTTGGAAATGAGCCGGATGTTCTTTTGTATTTTACTGGCGTAGACCAAAAACCAATTGTTGAAAGTGGCAAGGTTGTTTCAATTGATACGATTAGAAAAGATTATCCAGATTATGCCAGCAATATCAATAAAGACCCAATGGAAATGGTGAAGGCAGAAGATGGTGTAAATTACTGTGTACCTGTTAGTGGATTTTATGAAGGTATGTTTGTTAACAAAGATCTTTTTGATGAGTATGGATTAGAGTTACCAACAGATTGGGATAAGTTCATGACGGCAGTTGAGACATTTGCAGATACGGATATCGTACCGATTTCAGTTGCACTTGGAAATATTCCTCATTATGTCATCGAACACTTTATTCTCTCAGCAGGTGGTGTAGAAGAGCATAGAGTCAATCCTAAGACAAAAGAAGAGATTCCACAATCATGGATTGAAGGATTAGACAATATCAAAATGTTATATGACATGGGTGCGTTTCCTCAAGATACGTTAGTAACAGAAGATGAGTTTACAGTACAAGCTTTTGTAGACAAAAAAGCAGCGATGGTTATTGATGGTTCATGGTTATCTGGACGCATGGTTGATACTGAAAATACCGTGTTTTTACCTTTCCCATCATCAACAGATAAAAAAGATCCTAGCTCAGTGATTGCCGGATTTTCTTCAGGATTTTTCATCTCTGAAAAAGCCTACAATGATTCAGCAAAGCAAAAAGCTGTTGTTGACCTAGTGAGCTATCTGACTTCAGATGAAGTAATTCGCAACATCGTTACGGCTAATGCAGGAATGCCAGCGGCATCTGTTGTAGCCGAAGCTGATAATCCATTGTTAACATCAATGGCAGAAGTTACAGGTGCAGCTAAGGGTGCGGATATGCCAATTGATAGTCGACTTCAAAAACCAGCTTGGGAAATCTTTACAAAAGGTATTCCACTTGTTGTTGAAGGAAAGATAACATCAGAAGAGTTGCTTTTACAAGTGGTTGAAGAAAATAATTACTAAGCCTTATATATTTTTAATTATCTAAAAGACACAATATTCTGTTTTTTTCTCCATTCACATTATGTGAGATAGACAAAAGTGCATAAACGTTGAATGGAGGAAAAAATACAGAAAAAACAGACAAAAAACATCTACAAAAATAGGTGATGAAGGCAGGTAAAAGGCACTTGTAAAAACAATGATAAGGAGGCAAAAGTTTCATGATTTATAAAAATAAGAAGATGATATTTTTATTCTTATTTCCGGCTATGATGTATATTTCCTTATTCTTACTCTATCCATTTTTAAGAAATATATTTAATAGTTTCTTTGAAATAACAGCGTGGGGATCTATGGGGCGCTTTGTCGGATGGGATAATTATAAAACGATGTTAAGTGATCCCTTTCCACTCAATTCTCCCTTGTTTTGGGAAGCACTTAGAAATACATTGGTGCTTATGTTATGGACACTGGTATTTCAAGTTGGACTAGGATTAATTCTTGCATTACTAGTAGAATCCATAGGTTTTGGAAAAAAATTCTTTCAAACAGTTTATTTTTTTCCGATAGTTATCTCGGCTACAGCATTAGGATTATTATGTAAACTCATTTTTGATTTTAATGGTGGAATGCTTAACCAAGTGTTAGAAAGCTTAGGGCGTGACCCGGTTCTTTGGTTAGGGACCAAGCATGCGTTGAAAATGATTAGTGTTCCGATTATCTGGCAATATGTTGGATTCTACTTTGTTATTATCTTTACCGGTATACAGCGTATCCCCAATTCACTATATGAATCGGCTGAACTTGAAGGTGTGACAGGCTTTAAAAAAGCAATTTACATTACAATTCCACTTATATGGGATGTGATTCAAGTGTGTATAGTGCTTGCGATTACAGGGACAATCAAAGTGTTTGACTTGGTTTGGATTATATCAGGAGGAAGAGAAGGAACAGAAGTATTAGGAACATATATGTATAAACAGACTTTTGAAGCGGCAAAGATCGGATATGGATCAGCGATTGCGGTCATGATTGTTATTGTTGGGATTGTCATATCGCTAACGGTTAATAAGTTGCTAAGTCGAGAAAGCATCACCTATTAAGAGGAGGAAAGGTAGTGGCTAGACAAAATACGGACATAAGCGTTTTTGCACGCTATGTAACCAAAGCATTAATATATTTCTTTTTATGTAGCTGGGCATTTACGACATTGTATTTATTGTTTTGGGTTGTAAATAACTCGTTTAAAACCTCGGCTTTAGTATTTTCCGATTCATTTAGCTTAGCAAAAAGTTTTGATGTATCTAATTATATTACAGCATTTAGTCGACTCAACATTGGCAGAGCATATTTTAATAGCATTTTTATCTCATGCTGTGTGGTGATTGGTGTTATAGTGTTTGGGGGTATGTCGGCATACATTATGGCACGATATGAGTTTAGAATGAAGAAATTAATACATGCAATATTAGTATCAAGTTTGTTGTTTCCTGTATATTGCACCATTGTTCCTGTTTTTGAGATGCTTTTTAAAATGAAGTTAATCAACAACTACTTTGGTGTTATATTACCACAGACTGCAGGAAATATGGCTTTTGCTATCATTGTTTTAACAAGTTTTATGAAAACAATTCCTATTGAAATGGAAGAGGCAGCCTATGTCGAAGGATATAGTACTTGGCAGATTTTTGTTAAGATTATTCTTCCTCTGTCAAAGTCTTCATTTGCAACCGTCGGGATTTTTACGTTTTTATGGTCATACAATGATTTATTTACATCCCTTATCATATTAAGAGATCCTACATATTTTCCAATTAGCAACCTGCTTAATGAAATAAGTAGTAAATATGGAACAGATTATGGATTAATGGCAGCATCAGTGACACTGGTGATTATACCGGTACTGATTGTATATCTTATAGGACAAAAACAAATCGTTAAAGGATTAACTGCGGGAGCGGTAAAAGGATAAGTACATATAACTCAAAGAGTGAAAAGTGTGAACTGCAAAGGTTTACACTTTTTTTTATTCAATAAGAGGGCTTCGTTCTACACTAAAAATGTTAAGGATACAGTGTATTGACAAATGTTAAGCACATGTGTTTAGATGAATATAAAATCAAGAGAAAGGATGGTGAGCCCATGTTAGATTTTGGGATGCCAACGTTATTAGAATTAGATGGATTAGAAGCCAATGCGAAGTTCTGTCATGAACTTGGATTAAAGTTTGTAGAGATTAATATGAATGTTCCGGACTTTCAGGTGGAGGCTTTAGATAGAGAACATTTACTTGAATTGATGGAGCAATATAAGATTTATTTCACTTTTCATATGGCAGATAATATGGATATTGCTAATTTTCAGGAAGAGGTTCGACGCGTTAATGTGGAGCTTGTTATTAAAACCCTTGAATTTGCAGAATCTATCGGAAGTCCCCTTGTGAATATGCATATGCAAAAAGGGGTCTATTTTACTATGCCCACAGAAAAAATCTACATATATCAAAAATATATTGAGCGATATATGACGTATGTAGATAGTTTTGGAGAAAGGATTGAAAAAGAGCTTAAGGACAAGAAGGTTTTTTTAGGCGTGGAAAATACAGGGGATTTTGATCGGGAGTTTATGCGTGCAGGGACCCTTAATCTCATAGAACGCCCAAATATTGTGATGACGTATGATATTGGACATGATTATTCCTTTGGAAATGACCGTGGGTTTATTATTGAACATTTAGAAAAAATCCGACACATGCATATACACGATGCCATCGGCATAGATCATCATCTAGCCCTTGGCAGTGGGGAGATGCAGTTAGAGCGCTATATTGGATTTGCTAAAAACTATCATGTGCGATGTGTTATCGAAGCCAAGACGATTGAAGCGCTTAAAAAAAGTGTGTCAGAGTTACCTAAGTATATGTAGATTATAGATAGAAAAAAACTGTTGACCAGTTTGGTCAGTGGGTGTATAATAAAAACAAAGGTACCGACCGAAATGGTCGGTCGATAGGAGATGAGCTCTTGACAGATAGATTAGATAAAATGGATCCTGACAAAAAAGTGCGATTGATTAATGCGGCAATGAAAGAGTTTGGGGAAAATCGTTTTGAAAAAGCCTCAACCAATGCCATTGTCAAAGCAGCAGGGATTTCTAAGGGGTTGTTATATCATTACTTTCGCTCAAAAGAAGAACTATATGAATATCTTTTTGACTATGCAATGAAGGCGGTTGCAGTACCGATAGCTCAAGAAGTTGGATTAGAAGAGACTGATATTATACGGCGTATTGAACGGATTACAAAGTTAAAGGTAGAGATATTTCATGAACTGCCCAGCTTGGTTTCCTTTACAAAGGCGATGTATGCAGGGATGGATTATGAAGATGTGAAAAAAGTGATTGAAAAATATAATCCTATATCCGTTGATATGTACTATACTCATAATGTGGATAAGTCCCTTTTTAAAGATGACGTGGATGTAGAGATGGCGGTTAAGATTATTCAGTATACATTAGAAAAAGTCGGAGAACGCTACATGGTGCAACGCAACATGGGATTTGAGCCCGACATGGAAAGCATTATCAATGAAGTTAAAGCCTTTTTATCGCATTTTCGACAAATGTACTACAAAAAAACGAATACTTAAGTGGCATACGGATATCACGTTAACATTGATGAAAAAGCAGTTTTGCTGGATTTGGAGGTCATTATGAAGAAAAAGTTGATTATCGTATTTGTAATATTTATATCCATAGGCGCCGGTTTATTTTATTATTTAACTATAGGTAATATCGGTGTCAAGTATGATACAGTTCAAGTGATGACAGAAGAGATTGGCAAATCTGTTGCAGATACGGGAACGATTAGTTCTAAGAATATCCGAAGATATTATGGTAATGGCGCACAAAAAGTGGAACAAATCTCTCTTAAACGAGGAGATCAGGTTGAAAAAGGGCAACTTCTTATAAAATATGAAGATAATAATCAACAGATTGACCTTGAAATCCAAAAAGTGGAAAAACAAATCGATGCACTAGAAGCGGCATACAGTGAGGCGCAATCTGGGACAGATATGGGAAGTGTTAATGGAGCAAGGATTGAAATTGCAAGGATTAAAAATCAGATAGATGCAGCGACAAAAACAAGAGATAGAACAGAAGCATTGTATCAAGAAGGGGTTGTCTCTCTTGTAGAACTTGAACAAGTCAACGAAAACATTCAACAACTTCAAAGCAGTTTGGATATTGCCCAAAACACCTATAATCAAGTGTCTAAGGGACTTTCAAAGAATATGCGAGAAAAATATGAAGCGGAAATCGGGGCGTTGCTTTTATCGGTGGATATTTTAGAGCAAAGCCGTCAAGAGGCAGGTATATATTCGGATATTGAAGGTGTCGTAACGCAAGTGAATACATTTGAAGGGGATAAACCTTTTGCAGGAATGCTAATGCTTGAAGTATATGATCCGTCTCAAAAGATAGTCTTAGTAGATTTTATGTTAGAAGATGCTATACAGATCCATCCGGGCTTAGAGGCAAAACTAAAGGATACATCATTAGATGTAGAGATTAACGGACTGTTCGTTGAACAGGTATATCCTAAGGCATTTGTCACTTTATCCGAACTGGGTGTAGAGGAAAATCGTCAAACCGTTGAGATTGCTCTTTCGCCAATGGAAAAGAGTCTGGCGTTTGGCGTTGAAGTTGAGACACAGGTCGTTGTAGAACCGGCAAGACAGCGATTGGTAGTACCGATGGGCTGTATTATTCAAAAAGATTCAAAACAGTATGTCAACGTTCTTCAAGACAAAGTGCCAATTGAACGAGAAGTGACAACAGGCATTAAAAGCGGCGATAACATTGAGATTATTGAAGGGGTCAAAGCAGACGAATATGTCATCATCAATTATCAATCAGAGTAAATAAAGGGATGGAAGATATAGATATAAGCCTGGCAATAAAGAAGGGATGAGTTCGATGATAAAAGTCAAAAACCTGTACCATTCATACAATAACGATGATGTCTATGCCGTCAATGATATTAGCTTTGAAATCGAAAAAGGTGAGATTTTTGGGTTTTTAGGTCCTTCCGGTGCGGGCAAATCAACGACACAAAACATTCTAGTCGGGCTGTTACAGCTTCAACAAGGTGAAGTCGAAGTTGCAGGCTATGATGTAAAGCATATAAAAGACAAGATGTTTAACAATATAGGGATGTCCTTTGAACAGTCCAATGTGTATAGTAAAATGTCCGGGCTGGAGAATCTTGAATTCTATAGAAAGCTTTTTGATGTAGAGACAAGAGACCCAAAAGAGTTAATCAAGCTAGTGGGATTAGAAGGCAATGAACATGTTAAGGCCGGAAAGTACTCAAAGGGCATGAAACATCGCCTTACCTTTGCAAGATCAATGATTAACAATCCGAAGATGTGGTTTTTGGATGAACCGACTACCGGACTCGATCCCTCGATTGCAGCAGGCATTAAAAATATTATACGTCAAGAAAATCAAAAAGGTGCAACTGTTTTTTTGACAACCCACAATATGTATATTGCTGATGAGCTGTGTGATCGGGTAGCTTTTGTTGTCGATGGTAAGATTCGGCTCATTGATTCACCCAAAGCCTTGAAGCTTAAGTATGGACAAAAACTTGTTGACGTTGAATATTTTAACGACGGTCAAGTGGTCAAAGAAAGCTTTTCAACAGTGGATGAAGCAGAAAAGCTAAGGCTAGTGGAGGTCATAAAACAGCACGATATACAGACCATGCATACAAAAGAAGCCACACTAGAGGAAATATTTATAAAAGTCACCGGAAGGGGTTTGGTATAGATGAAGCTCTGGTACAGTTTTTCAAAGGAACTGAAGTTATCTTCAAAAAGCTGGTATTTTTATGTTGAGCTAGTAATGGCCATCATTCTTTTGGTCATCCTTCTTTTTATCGTACCACAAGACTTTGACAGCAAGGGCAAGGAGTATTTTTACCTAGAGTTACCTCAAGTGGTTAAGGAGCGCTATGTGAAGAATCTACTTGAAGAAGATTTAGATGAACATGCAGAAGTGGTCGAGCTTGAAGCGGATAATGTACACTATGAAGCGATGCTTTTTGAAACAGAAAAATCTAAGATATATCTATTAGAGAGTAAAAAAGCATTAGAGGCGATTACCAATTCAGAACGTGTACCGACAGCATATGCCCACCTAAATACCGAGGGACAGATTGTCTACACTTACTTCTTGCAAGGTTATGAGACGCAAAAGCTTCAAAATCTGCTACGCGTGTATCATAATCGTTTGGCAGGACATGATGTCATTGAAGCCTATTCGGATACAATACCGGTTAAGCGTATCTATGAAGATTCAGCGCCCCTTAATGACAAGGAAAATATGATTCCGGTCTTTTTAACATTTAATGGAAGTCTTATGAGCTTGTTTATCATTGGCGCATATATATTTTTAGATAAAAGCGAAGGGATTATTAAAGCCTATTCGGTCACAGCATCTTCAGTATGGCACTATTTATTAAGTAAGATTGGAGTTATCATTCTAACGAGTGTTATAACAACACTCATTATTACCATTCCGATTATGGGAACACAACCTAATTACTTCATGATGTTAATCTTTTTAATCACCTCAGGCTTTTTTGCAGCTTCATTAGGCTTGCTACTGACAAGCTTTTACCAAGATATTGTAGAAGCTTTTGGAGCGATGTATGTGGTTATTATAATTATGATTATGCCAAATATTTCATACTTTACCCCTAGCTGGGATCCGGACTGGATAAAGATTATACCAAGCTATGTAATGTTGCAAAGCTTCAAAGACATTATATCGGTTGGAGGCAATATGACCTATGTAGCTGTAGCGTCTATGGCTTTTCTAATGGTTGGATTGGGATTGTTTGTCCTAGCCAATTATCGCTTTAAAAAAACCCTGTCCTTGTAAAGGAGTGTTACGAGATGATAAGAAAAATCTTTGTTATATTTTGGCGGGATGTTAAAACCAGCGTACGTAATTTTATCACCTTGTACATTCTCGTCGTTCCAATTATATTTGGTATTATTATTAATGTGTTTTCTCCCGGCATTAACGATACAACGGTTGAGATTGCGTTACTTGAAGGGGAAAATATAGAACAGAGTACGTATTTGAAACAATTTGCAAAAGTCGAGCATCTAGAAAGCCTTGAAGCTATTGAAGAAAGGGTCAGAAAAAGAGATAATATTGTTGCTATATTGCCGGGAGATTCGGGTGTGTATTATATTTTAGCACAAGGAAATGAACCGGAGTATGTTATTGATTATGTGAAAAACCTAGCGGCGTTTGAACATTTTGACATTCGTGTGGAAGATACCATGGCAGATATTAGAGACTATGGTCGAGATATTCCGCCACTAAAAAAACTTATGGTCAATACAGCGATGATTTTTACATCCATTCTAGGAGGCATGATTATTGCATTAAACATTGTGGAAGAAAAAGCGGATAATACCATTAGTGCCATGCATCTATCGCCAGTCTCAAGGGTAGGATATATTGCAGGTAAAAGTATGATTGGCGTTGTAGTGCCACTTGTCGGTAGTATTTTACTTTTAGTGATTACAGGTTTTCGTGAGATTAATTTTTTTCATGTGCTGGTCATGATTTTGGTGTCGTGCATTATCAGTATATTGGTGGGCTTTATTGAAGGGATTAACAATGATGATGTCATGAATGCAGCAGGCAACATGAAATTACTCTTTTTACCACTCTTTGGATCAATTGCTGGCGAAGAACTGTTGGCAGATAAATGGCAAGTGCTATTTTACTGGATTCCATTTTATTGGACATACAAAGGCAATGACCTTGTTTTATCTGGAAGAGGGACTTGGATGGATATTTTAACCTATGCAGGTATTGTTGCGGGCATAAGTGGTGTTGTATTTTTGGTGTTGGCACCAAGAATACGCAAAGGGTTGGAATAGATTAAATCAAATCAAAGAGGAGGTTTTCTTATGAAAATATGGGCAGTCTTATCATTAGTGTATGCAGCGGTTGTTCTTGTATTAGCCATTACAAAACCTGCGGCTATTTGGAAAATGAAAAAAATTCAACTGTTTGAAAAAGTATTGGGCGTAAAAGGCACAGAGGTGTTTTTCTATGTATGGGCGTTGGCCTTTATGGTTTTAGGCGTATGGTTATTAACACGATAGTTGATGAATCCTAAAACTGTATCTTGCATTATTTTACATATAATAGTAAAATAATACTGATTATGAAGGTGTCGACATTGTATGATCAGTGCAACAAGAAGGTAAGGTTGAAGTCAGTATGAGAAAAAACAAACTAAATACAACAAATATTACCGTTGCCATTACATCAATAGTGGTAGTCTTTTTGTTTCAACATATGGTATCTTTACATTCCGCGGACAAGGATGATAGAGGTACCTTGATTTTTATGGGAAATAATCAGATTGCACCGATTTTGTATGAAGAAAATGGAGAAGCAAAAGGGATTGCGGCTGACATTGCCAAAGCGCTGGGAGAGCGCATTGGATATTCGGTTGAAATCAAAGCGGTAAATTGGGACGAAGCACAAGACAAAGTGTTGTTGGGACAGGCAGATGCATTGCTGCACATTAATCCAAGTCGAGAGCGCGATGCAATATATGACTTTTCCCAAGCGTTGCTCTGCTCAGAATTCTCGATTTTTAAGCAGCATGATAACCGAAGTATTTATTCGGCAAGGGATTTGAAAGGAAAAGTAGTCGGCGTTGAATCGGGTGGATACCCTTTTCATATGCTTAAAAATATGGAGCAAGTACAACTTGTTATAATTGACGATTGGGAGAAGGGGTTTGGCAAGCTAGGCTCTCAAGAAGTCGATGCAATTGTTGCAGATCGATGGATTGGAGAATATCATCTGGCAAGGAGCAGGGTTGAGGGGATTGAAATTTTAGAAAAACCCATAGAAAGTCTCTATTCGCACATTGCAGTCAAAAAGGGCAATCAGCAGATTCTTGATTTGATTAACTCGGGGTTAGAGGCATTATATGATGATGGAACCATGGCAGATATACTCAACGAATGGCAAGGGAAAAAAGTCGTTTATTTTACAGAAGAAAGCCTTCGAAGAAGAATATGGTTGATAAGTAGTGGTGTACTCGTGAGTGTAGTGTTACTATCTGTAATCAGTCTTCGAAAGTTTAAACAGCTTAGTCGAATGAATGAAGAACTTGAGCAGATGACAATGCTTGATCCGCTGACTGGGTTATATAATCGCAGATATTTTGATGTTGTACTTGAGAAGGTATGGTATGAGAATAAACAAAAGATGCATCAAGTATCCGTTATTATGATTGATATCGATAAGTTTAAACATTATAACGATACCTATGGACACTTAGCAGGTGATGGCTGTCTAAAGCAAGTAGCTAAAGTCATAAAACATGCACTAAATAGACCGGAAGATGTTATTGCACGCTTTGGTGGTGAAGAATTTGTGATTCTACTGTCAAATTCAAGCGCAGACCAAGCGATGGTTATTGCAGAAAAAATACGTGATAAGATTGAAAAGCTATGTATAAAGCATGAAGATGCAGTGACGAAAGTTACCATAAGTTTAGGTATTGCATCAAGTGTGCCAGAAAAAAAACAAACGCCTGAACGACTAATAAAAATAGCCGACCAAGCGTTATATCAGGCAAAAAGTGAAGGCCGCAATCGAGTTGTTGTGGCATCAGAAGTAAGATAGCTTTTTTGACGAAGATAACTTTTGATGAATCGGTCAAGAAACAAAAGTGTATCTTTGGTTATGTTAATAAATTTTAGACCGACTTCATATTCGCCGTTGGAATAACGGCACCAGACGACTTGCACACAAACCTCCCGCTTTTCAACGGTATTGGCAAGGTTAAAACTAAGAACATCGTCTTTATCAAGCTTTTTCGTACTAATAATACCTAGTCCGCTGTAAGAGATGTTTTTGATGGTTATCCTAATAGGAACAAGATCTGGTTTTTTACCTTTGTCGTATGGAATGTGATTATAACACAAAATATGATTTTTGTAGTCGATGCGTCGTCGAACTCTTTTTTCATTATCCAAAGTATCACCTTATAAACCTGTATGCAAGTTGTATATGTCATTTGTCAGTAAATGTATATTGTTTTTTAAAATTATACTATTGATTCTTGACTTTTGCAATTGAAAAACTATAGAATAACCCTATCTAAGGGGGGACTGTCCCATTTTAAAGTATGTATGACGCTTGCCCCGAATTGTTATGGAGAGCGTCATAATATTTTCAGGGTCAGGCATTCGCCCATAGCCGCCATCACCAATATGGTGAATATCTACGCCAACGCGTTTGTTGCTTAAGCCAAACTGTTTAATGGTAAAGCTATCGGCGCTTTCTTGACTTGTCCCGATGGCGCTGATGACAAGGCCGCCGAGTGCATGGACTTGTTGAGTAATCATTCTGGCTTCATCTTCATATACTCCAGGGACTGTTCCAACAGTAGGAATCAATACGCCATCGGCTCCGGATTTGATGAAGTCAAGGATTTGTGAGGCATCTAGAACTTTTTCACTCAAACCTCCGGCATGCATTTTCCCAGCGAAAACCAAGCCTGTGTAGTGTTTTTTGGCATCAGCGATTGCAGCGTTTATAGATAAATTTGAGACGCCGGTGGCTGGATTGCCGGTTAAACATATAAAGTCAACACCTAGATTTTTTGCTTCAATAAAAGTGTCTATTGACGCAAGGCGACCTGAGGCGATTTCTAATCGGTTTTCAATAAATTCAGCATCCGTATCGACGGGCTCCAAGTTAATCCCCACGGGACGCCCAGTGAGCTTTTTTATCTCAGCAATAGGATTATCACATGTATACATACCCTTTATTTTTTTATCAAACACATCAAATTCATTTAATAAAATCAAGTCGGCACCAAAAGAAGCCATCATTTCAGCATTAGTGACACCTTCAATCAGTGGGGCGGCTGTCACAACCGTTTCGGCGAGAATGGTTCTTCCGGCGCTAGCCATAATTGAAAGTTTTAGTTCGTCAGGCAACATTTTTTGACAGTCACTGGCATAACAACTAATTAATCGTTTCATGTAAAATCCCTCCTATGATATAATAATGAATAGTTCATTAACCTAAGTATATATGAAAAAAAGAGTTCTGTGGGATATATTTTATGTCATTATTCAAAAAAGCATGTAGTTTTAGAAAATATTGAACAGATTGCCCTAAACACTTGATTTTATCACAAATGCAACCACTGGTTGACAGATTTCAAAGTAGATTTGGTAGTGTGCAACTGGATTTTTAGGTAAGCTAAGTACATAAAAAATGAAAACATACACGAGGAGGAAACAATATGATATTAGCTGATAAGATTGTTACATTAAGAAAGAAGTTTGGGTGGTCGCAAGAAGAGTTGGCTGAAAAAATGAATGTATCACGACAGTCAATTTCAAAATGGGAGAGTGCAAGCAGTATACCTGACCTCAATAAAATTCTAATGCTTAGCGAAATATTTGGTGTATCTACAGACTACTTAGTCAAAGATGATATAGAAGAAGTTGAAGGCGTGTCGGAAGATACGGACCCAGAAATCAAAAAAATCACATTAGAAGAGGCAAGGGAGTATCTTGAGAATAAACGCGATGCGGCAAAGTTAATCTCAAGAGGTGTTCTATTATGTATATATTCAATCGTTCCTTTACTTTTTTTAGAAGCACTTACGGAAAATCCGGGAATCAACTTATCCTCAGACATTGCATCTGCACTAGGACTTATTCTGCTTTTTGCAATTGTAGCCATAGGTGTTGTACAGTTTTTAAGAACTAGTCAATATAGTGATGACTTTGAAAAACTTCAAAACACCCCATTTGAGCTTGCTTATGGTGTTCGCAGTATCTATGTAGAAAAGTATAAAGAGTATAAACCAGAATATATCAGAAAAATTTCATTGAGTGTAACCTTATTTGTTATGAGTGTTGTTCCGTTATTAACAGTGAGTTTATTGATATCTTCTGACATGTTAGAAATTCTAATGGTTGTTCTGCTCGTTATTATTGTTGGTATTGGCACTTACATTATTATACCGGCTTCGATGGAGAATGATGCATTGAACTTTCTGATCGGTGAAGGAGAGTATGCACCACACAAAAAAAGTGAGAATCAACGTGCGGAAAAAATTGGTGCCTTTTATTGGCCGTTAGTTACAGCTGTCTATATCGGCTGGAGCTTATGGACAATGGATTGGGGAATTACTTGGATTATATGGCCGGTTGCAGGAATTGCTTTTGCAGCACTCATTGGATTATTTGGAATGTTTGAAGGAAATGAAAAAAAGAGAAATCATAGATAAAACAATAGCAAAACAATAGCAAAAGAAGCCTTTTTCATGAGGCTTCTTTTGCTATTGTTTTATAAGAGTTGTTGGTTATGCACAAAAAAAATGTTTTCATCAATAAAATATAATAAATAGTTGACAAAGAAAAACAAAGGTGCTAAGGTATAAACAAATACTTCTTACAAAGCTCGTAAAAAGTAAAAATATATAAGGAGCAATGCTGATGTTAGATAAAATGAAGATTAAAAATCTTACCAAGATTATGGTCTGTATACTGTCAAAACAAGTGACAACTAAAGCAGACCTGGTTGAAAATACAGAGCTTAGTAACTCAACAGTCTCTTCGGCGGTCAATAGCTTAATCAAGTTAGACTTATTAGAAAAAGCAGGGTTTGAAGAATCCATCGGTGGTCGCCGCTCGGCTATATATAAAATGAATAGTAGTTATGCACATTTTTTAGGCATAGGCTTATACAAGAATAACATTCATTTTGTTATCACAAATTTTGCTGGTGAATTTGTGGAAAGCTTTGATATAGAGATTGAACCATCCGCTAGCGTAATCAAAATCTTAATTAATGCTATCGAAAAAGTCATGGGAACATATCCTAAAATTATAGGGATTGGTATCGGTCTTGATGCAGAGATTAATTATAAAGAGCAGATTATTATTAGCTGTGATGCATATAACTGGAAGCAAGTCCATTTGAAAGAGATTTTAGAGAGAAAATTTTTAACGTTTATATATATTGATCATTTGGCTAATGGAGTAGCTTATCGAGAACGATTGTTTGGATATGCAAAAGAGACGGATAATTACCTTTGCTATCATGAATCGGCACAGACAAAGGCGGCACTTGTACTGAACAATAGTATATGCCGCGGTCAAGAAAACTATACCGGAAAAATTGATAGCATCCATGAATTTTTTGAGCATATAGATATTTTTATAAAATTTTTGGATGTATCAAAAATTATTATTCGATATTTTACAGAAGAGTTTAAAAATATGGCGAACCAACTTGCCAAAGAACATCAAAAAACAATTATTTGCATTGAACAAATGGATAATGATGTTGAAATTGGCATGGCTATATCTGCGCAGAGAGAATGGTTTAAGTCCGTATATTTTATGCTCTAAGCTAAAATATATATTATCTTTTGGAGGAGGTTTTATATGACAACTGTATTTATTATTTTAATTTTTATTGGGATGTGTGTACTGATGTACACGAAGAAGCTATCCGCATTATTTGCTCTACCTGTGATGGCATTTCTCATTGCATTAGTTTCCGGAATTCCGTTTATGGACACAATGGTTGAAGAGACAAGTCAAGCGGGAATCCTTACACTTATGTTTGTAGAAGGACCGACACGATTAGCATCTGCTATGATGATGTTGATATTTGGAGCTATTTTGGCACAATATGTAAAAACTACAGGCATCGCAGAAGCATCGGTAAGAAAAGTATCCGAGCTTGCAGGCGATCGACCGCTTGTACTTGGAATGTCGTTCATGATTGTTCTTAGCTTACTATTTACGACACTTGGAGGATTAGGTTCAGTTATTATGGTCGGAAGTATTGCCTTACCTATTATGGCATCAGTTGGTATCAAACCGCTGACTTCTGGAAGTATTTTGTTAATTTCACTCAGTACAGGAGGGATTTTTAACTTAGCTAACTGGGGATTATATACGGATGCTATGGGACTTAGTGTAGAACAGATTCGTAAGTTTGCATATCCTTTGGGAGCTGTGTTTTTAGTGTTTGGTCTATTATTTGTGGTAGTAGATGTCAAATTTGGTGGGAAGCTTTTTGGAGTCAATAAACGTGCGAAGCAAAAAATTGCATGGCCAGCACCAGAACCTATGGCTGTATCACAAAAAAAGGTCAATCTCTTGGCGATGTTAACACCTATTGTACCACTTATTATGGTTTTAGGATTAAAAGTGGATATTATTACAGGTTTTGTTGTAGGAATATTGTATTGTATGGCGACTACGATTAATAAGGATTCCTTAAAGCAACTAACAAAGTCGATTATTGAAGGAATATCCAACTCAGCAGGAGCAATTTTCTTGATTATTGGTATAGGTATGCTTTTAAAAGTAGTTATGGATCCAAGAGTAACAGAGAATATAGGACCGCAATTAGCTCAGATATTACCAACGACCGGACTTACCTTTGTACTGTTTTTTGCAATCTTAGCACCACTGGCATTATATCGTGGACCGCTGAATGTTTGGGGACTGGGATTAGGCATTGGAGCGATTATGATGGCAACAGGGCGAATGTCAGGATTAGCCATTATGGCGGCCTTAATGTCCGTTGGTCAAATCCAAGGAATCTGTGACCCGACCAATACACATAATGTATGGACGGCTGCATCTATAGGATGTGACGTAAATGATATTTTACGAAAAACATTACCTTTTGTTTGGATAGCATCCGTTATTGGTTTAGTAATTGCAGCAGTAATGTTCTATTAAATACAAGGCTTATCCAAATGATGAAAAGAGATGCGGTACAATCTTTGTACTGTATCTCTTTAAAAACAGGGGGTTATCAAATGCAAAAAAGGACTATACGTATAGGTATTGATGTAGGGGGAACCTTTACACATGCAGTAGCTATACAACAACCGGAAAATGAAGTGATTGCACATGCAGTTACACCGACAACGCACTTGTCAAAGGCGTCGGTATCAGAAGGGATTATTAAAGTTTTTAAGGACATCATTGAACAGACAGGCGCCAGCGATGCAGAGATTAATTTTGTAGCGCATAGTACAACCCAAGCAACGAACGCTTTGCTTGAAGGGGATGTTGCAAAAGTGGGAATTGTTGGAATGGGTAAGGGACTAGATGGTATAAAAGCAAAGAGCGACACCCAAGTTAAATCCCTAGAATTAAGCCAAGGAAAACTATTAGATACATCTCATAGATATATAAACTCAGGGAGTAAAATGTTTAATGAAGATGAGATTAGCATAGTTCTTGAGGAATTAAAAAATGAAAATTGTGAAGTCATCGTTGTCAGTGAAGCTTTTGGTGTCGATGATACAACAAATGAAGCGTTGGTTGTCAAAGCTGCATGTGAAAAGGGATTACCTGCAACAGCGAGCCATGAGATATCTCAACTCTATGGATTAAAGGTACGAACACGTACAGCTGTCATTAATGCCAGTATCTTACCGAAGATGACAACGACAGCGCTTTTGACAGAAAAAAGTATCAAAGATAGTGGGATTACGTCACCATTAATGATTATGCGAAGTGATGGTGGTGTTATGGACTTGCCCCAGATGAAAAAGAGACCGATTTTAACGATGTTATCAGGGCCAGCAGCAGGCATTGCCGCCGCCCTTATGTATGCCAAGATATCCGATGGTATATTTTTAGAGGTTGGTGGAACCAGTACAGATATATCTGCCATTAAAAATGGCAAGGCGATGATCAAAAGCGCCAATGTCGGGGGACATCTGACATACTTAAAAACCTTAGATTCAAGAACCGTAGGAGTAGGTGGGGGATCCATGGTTCGGATGCATAATAATAAAGTCCTGGAAGTGGGACCACGAAGCGCGCATATTGCAGGATTAGGCTATCTTGCCTTTAGTCAACCTAATGAACTGATTGATTTAAAGCCAAAATTAATTCGACCCATGCCATCTGATCCAAACGATTACCTAATCGTAGAAAATAAAGCCGGAAAACAATTTGCAGTAACCCTTACAGATGCATCCATTGTTCTTGGGATGACCGCAGAAGGCGATTATGCATATGCGAATAAAGAGACGGTCGACCATGTATTTTGCGAATTAGCAAAAGCTTATAATACAACGGCAAAAAACTTGGCAAAAGACATGCTAGACCAAGCGATAGCTAAAGTCAGACCTGTTGTTGAGGATTTACTATATGAATATAACATTGACGCTGAACTGGTATCTCTTGTAGGTGGAGGTGGAGGCGCTACGGCTGTGGTGAATTGGTTGGGAAAATCTATGCAGATGAAGCATATGATTGCTGAAAAAGCAGAGGTTATATCTGCAATTGGTGCAGCAATGGCTATGTTAAGAGACTGTATTGAAAGAACCGTATTAGAACCGACAGAACAAGAGATTGTTGCTATTCGAAAAGAAGCTATCGGTCGATTAGAAGCCATGGGAGCACAAAGTAGTACCATTGAGGTACAAGTTGAAGTTGATAATGCAAAGAATATACTACGGGCCATAGCAACAGGTGCTTTTCACATGAACAAAGATGCACTGGATAAAAAGGTCCTGAGCGAGGATGAAATCTCAGCAAGTGCCATCAAAGCGTTTAAGTCAGAAGCAGATCGTGTAACAGCGGTAGCAAAAACAAAAGGATTAACCGTCTTTCAAAACCATGAAAAGATAAAAAAATTCTTTGGACTGATGACAAAAAATAAAATCACCTATCGAATTCTTGATGATTCTGGGGTGGTCAAACTTCAATTAAATAAAGGTGCGTATATGCAAACCCGCGCCAATGGTGAAATACCGGAGTTTATCCAAAGTGAATCCATTTACAATGATGTCGGCATGATTATTCCTGAGATTTTTATGTTATATAAAAGTCGAGTGGTTGATTTTTCAACCATCTTAGATTATAAGCAGGTGATGGAGTTAATTCGTATCGAACTCGATGGTCTAGAAGAAGATGAGCCTATTGTTTTATTGGCACATCCACGAAATAGTTAGGAGGACATATGGACAATAGATTTATGCAAAAATTATTGGAAAAAGAATTGAGCTTAGTCGTTAGTTTGCCTTGCAATGATCTTCAGTTGGCAAAAGCTGCATGGGAGAATGGGGCGGATATTGTTAAAATACACTTAAATGTTGAACATAGGGCAAGTAAAACATCGTTTAAAAGCTTTGAAGAAGAAAGCGATGTGATTCGTAGGATTATAGATGAGGCAAAAGGACCTTGCGGCATTGTTGTTGGAGGAGACTTGGCATCGGCAGATAGGGATTTTGACCAGGTGGTTAGGGCAGGGTTTGATTTTATTTCTCTGTATGCCCATCATGCACCGGTTAGAATATTTAATGAGCAGACCATTGCAAAGATGTTAGCTGTAGATTATACATATACAGATTTAGAAATTAAAAATCTAAGTGAGATTGGTGTGGATGTTCTGGAAGCCTCCATCATGCGTCCGGAGACATATGCAGAAGGCTTTAGTGCAAGAGATTTATTACAATATAGAAGGCTTGCAAGTCTTTCAACACTTCCTATCGTTGTGCCGACGCAGCATAATATCCAAGCCGATGATGTAAAATATCTGCAAGAGTGTCAGGTAAAGGGGATTATGATTGGCTCGATTGTCACAGGTAATCATCAAGAGAGCCTTGCCAAAGCTGTATGTGATTTTCGAAATGCCATAGATAAAATATAGGAGATGAACGTATGAAAATTAGTATGCTTCCTATAGACTCACGACCGTGTACGTATAATTTTCCTCAACAACTGGTCAAATTATTAGGATATGACTTAAATGTTCCTTCAATTGATCAGATGGATTTTTTTAAACAACCCTCGTCCTATGAAGCGATATCAACATGGCTATTAGATGCAGCAAGTAAAAGCGACATATTGATTTTGTCTGTTGACCAGCTATTATACGGAGGTTTAATCGCATCAAGGCAAAACTATGTATCTATGGATGAGGCTAAACAAAGGCTGGACTTGATAAAACAGCTAAAACAGACAAAGCCTAATTTGGAGATTTATGCCTATAACATCTTAATGCGAACTACGGTCAGTACCGTTAACGCAGAATCAAAAAAATGGTGGGAAAAAGTAGCCAAGTATTCAAAGTTGTATTATCTAGAACAAACACAGTCCCAACCAAAGTACCAGCAGGCCGTTAAAGAATTAGAAAGGGAAATACCTAGAGACGTCTTAGAGGAGTTTTGGGAGGTTCGTAATAGGAATCATACCATGAATAAGATGTGTTTGGAGTTTGCCAAGGATAACATTTTTGAGCGGTTACTAATCTTACAAGAAGACTGTGCGACACAAGGGATTCAAAAATTTGAGCAACAAGTGCTTCAAGAGTTTGTCAACAAAAACAACCTACAAAAAAGAATCTATATTCATAATGGAACCGATGAAGCCGGAATGGAGATTTGTATGCTGGCACTTTGCACACTTAGACAAAGCAAATCCATAAAAATTCATTGGCTTGGAGACAACATGACATTTACAGCGCGATATGAAGACCGAGAGTTTTCAAAAAATCTGTATAGTCATATGCAGATGATGAATATCCGTGAAGAAAAAAGCGCACAAGATGTATTATTCATTTATCCGCCAAAAGCAAGTCAAGGAGATCATTGTCCCAAACTTGAAGCCTCTCACCAATATGATGATAGCCAGATGCAAGATTTTGCAGAGAGAATTCTAGCCGAGCACAAGCGAGGAAAAAATTGTTTTTTGTTGGACCTAGGCTATGCTAATGGTGGAGATATGGAGTTTATGAAAGTGGTGTCAGCAACGCTTGATGTGAGGCAACTCTTTGGATATGCGGCTTGGAATACAGCAAGTAACGCCTTGGGAACAATCCTATCACAAATTGTTGCATGTCGTTCTAGCAATACAATGCTCAATCAGAAGTTTACGATGGAGCGTATATTAGATGATTTGGTCTATCAAGCTATTGTGCGAGAAAAGGTGGAACAAAACCTTCGTCAACACAAGCAAGATGTTTGGTGCATAGAAAACTTACCCCTAGGGAACGCACTGTTGCATCAAGGTTTTGAAAGCAAACAGGGAGTATTAAATCAAATCTTTAATCATTCGGTACCGTCATTTAACTATAAAATCTGGTGGCCAAGAACATTTGAGATAGATATAGAGGTAGAATGATGAGAAAATCAGATGAAAGGAAATAAGGTTACATACTTAAAAGGTGTATAATATGAAGAAAATTTATGATTTAGTCGTCATTGGGGCAGGTCCCAGTGGTATGACCACTGCTATATCGGCTGCAAGACAAGGACTGGAGGTCTTATTAATTGATAAGAACTCCTATCCGGGAGGGATGAATACAGCTGCTATGGTATCGCCTCTACTGACATTTCACTGTGGAGAACAGCAGGTCATTAAAGGTATAGCACAAGAGATAATTGACAGGCTTGCAAAACACAATGCAACATTAGGTCATATCCCGGATCCAATAGGTATGGCGTCTTCGATTACGCCCATTGATACAGAAATTTTAAAAATCGTATATTTTGAGATGTTAGAAGAGCTACCTAATATCACAGTGCTCTTTGATACCGTACTTTATTCTGTCGAATCTAGCCAGGGAATTGTAAAAAAAGTTTGCGTGATTAATAAAAGTGGAAGTGCGACATATACAGGTAAGATGTTTGTAGATTCGACAGGGGATGGCGATTTGGCAGCCATGGCAAAGGCAGAGTTTAATATTGGAAGGACAAAAGATGGCCTATGTCAACCGATGACCTTGATCTTTACAGTCGGTGGTGTTGAGTTATCAAAAGTCATCGAATATGTGGAGAATAACACAGAACAATTTATACTCAACAAGAATAGCGATTTAAATAAATATCTAGCTGTTTCAGGTTTTTTTGAATTTGTAAAACAAGCGCAAGAAAATGGAGACCTTAACATTCCTAGAGACCGTGTGTTGTTTTTTCAGGGGATACACCCAGGTGAGATTACAGTGAATATGACAAGAATTATTAAATTATCAGGAATTAATGCTAAGGATTTAAGTATAACTCAATTCGAAGCGCATAAGCAAATCATGGAGATTATAGAGTTTTTCAAAAAATACATAGATGGTTTTCAATCGTGCTATATACAAAAGATTGCCAATACAACAGGGGTACGAGAAAGTAGACGTATTAAAGGAAAAGAGACACTAACAATTGACAATGTAATTCAAAATCTTGAAAGTAACGAGAGTATCGCTATTTGCTCTTATCCTATTGATATACATGATCCTAATGGCATGGAGCTTAACTGGTTGCGAAAAGAAAGGGCATGCTGCTATGATATACCTTTTGGAGTCATGGTGCCTATAAAATTTGACAACCTATTGGTAACTGGACGTTGTATTTCAGCGACCCATGAGGCTATAGCATCAGCAAGAATATCAGCAACAGCTATGGCGATTGGAGAGGCGGCAGGTGTCGCAGCAGGTGTTTGTGCCAAAGGTGACTATAATTTTAATACGATAAATATACAAGAAGTTCAAACAGTACTTAATCAACAGGGAGCGATCCCCGGGAAGAAGTGGTTGTAAGCGATGGAAGCAATTATTGCGCGGGACGATGTACGACGAATCGATGAAGTCTTGTGGCTGAGTTCGCCTGTTTTTTCCAGACAAAAAAATAAGGAACATATATATGATGAAGCTGTAAAACTTGGAGAAGATATTGCGAAAAAAACACCTATACATATGGCAACGCTAGAAAAGGATATTTATCGTTATGGAATCGCACATATTGTAACATTTAGCGATGCGAACATCCACGATGAAAGTCATAGAGCGTATTATCTTCCTGAGACAAAAATGATTCAATATAATGATAACGTTCTAGAAAAGCTGTATCAATTTTGTGAACAAGAAAAAATACACCTGGAAAAACGAGAAGTGTTGCAGATGATCTTGTTACATGAGTTTTTTCATCATCTAGAAGAATGGCATTATGAGACTGTAGACATGACATTATCAAAAAAAATCGGGTGTAGAATCAATCCGATATATCGGGAAATTGCAGCGTTTGCATTTGTCAATGCATATATCCAACCGATAAAATGCCAATGCATTGATCTAATATGGCTTAAGTATGCTCAGCCTAAGCTTTTTAAAAACATCGAAAAACTTATAGTGTAAAAGAAGGAGGAATATGAATGAAAAAAATAAAAGGACTCGTTATAATTTTATTATTATTAAACTTCATGATGGTATCTATCACGGCCTCAAATAATTATATTAATGCCCAATTGCCGGTACAAGCAGCCGATGAAAACAATCCAATCCTTACACTCAAACATCGAATCTATATTGAAAACTTTACGAATGGCGTTGTGAGTGTTGTTGATAACAACAGCAACCACGTAGTGGTGGGTAATGTGTATCGTCCGGCAACAGTAGCAAAAAATTCCAGTGATGGATTCTGGGCAGCTCACTATGATAAGGCCTCTGATGGCACGTTCTCATGTGTGACTGCCATAGGAGCCAATGCCATGCATTTAAAAGTAGGACCAACAGCTTCTTACAATCCGATTCAGGCAACTGCATGGACACCCAAACAAATCAGTGTTGGTATCAATGAAGATTATGTACATGCAGGAGGAACATACAGTGACTCAATGATTTATACTTCCATTGCAGGGGGAACGAATATTTTTGGAGGCTCATCAGCACCTTATGTTGGAAATCCAGTAAAATATTTAACCGCCAATGGAGTATGGGAAAGTCTGGATACCTACTTTAACAATGATTTTACCAAGCCAATTCCTAAACGATTGCTTATAGAGGTATATGAAGCATCAACAAACAATGGAACACCCAATTATATTGAATTTGAGAACTGGGCAAAAAATGATTCTGTCGGTGGAATAGTTCAGTCAGAAAACGGTAGAGTATTAGTGCATTATCCGAATGGGACACAAAAGCATATTGCGGATATCATTCAAAGAGTCCAAGGAACCGGACGGTTTGGTGGAAGTGAATATGCAGAAGTCGGTAGACTGCGTGCGGCTCATCCTGGTGTTATCTGTCTTTCGACATCCTCAAAAGTCGGATATACGACGAATAGCAATTTACGAGGAGGGTTCCAGTTTGTACCTGCCAACCATGCAAAGTATTTAAGTTATGATTTAGCCCAAGATAGTTTTATCGGGCGTGATCAATGGGGAATCGTATCCTATGTTGGTGCGACCAAGGATGCTTTGTATGATTCTAATTATATTATTAATGGTGAGGTATCATATAATCCAATATGGGAAGGGGTTGCCCCATTATTTACCGAGTATATCAATCCGCGTCATATACCGGGAAATCCTATGGACTCTACCTATTTTATGGTATCTACGGATTTTGGAGTGACGTGGAATCATCCTACAGAGATTTTAGGTGTCACTGATGCAACTAACTCTTTGGTTGCTACATGGACAAATATACGATTGTACTTAAACTGATAAGGAATATAAATCTAAAACCCTTTGATTCATAAAAATGAATCAAAGGGTTTTATTTTGCATCAATATATGCTAATATATCAATGGTTATCGTAGAATATTCAAAAGACAATGAAGATATAATAATATCTATAAGGAGGCAACAATGGAATATATTTATAAAACACAAAACGTGTGTGCCCGTAACATAAAGGTGGACGTAGAGGATAATATTGTAACCAATATTCAGTTTTTGAATGGTGGATGCAGTGGTAATCTTAAGGCACTTCCGGCTATACTTGAAGGGTGGACGGTTGAAGATATTGAAAACAAGCTTTCAGGTATAACATGTGGTAACAGACCAACATCATGTGCAGATCAACTTGTAAAAGCGGTCAAAGAGGCTTATCAATTAGCAAGTGAAAAAAAGCATTAAATTAATATGTGGAGTGGATAAATATATGATGAACTTAAACTGAAAAGGGAATGAGTTTTGGAATGAATTATTTAAAGATTTGAAATAAATATTTTTTATACTTATATTTTTTCAATGTATAAGTCAACGATAATGATTTAAGCTTGGATTCACCTGTAAAAAGTGAATCCAAGCTTTTTTTTACTGCAACAGCTAATGATATCAAAAAACACGCGTAATGATGAACAATCTTGTCAACAACCATCAGAGTATGGTATATTTGAACAAACTGTACGAATGGATTAGGAGGCTTATTGTGAAAATATACATATATTTATGTGTCGTAGGTATTCTTTTAGCAGGGTGTACGAATATTGAGACCATACAAGAAGAGATAGAAGATGAAGCAATCGTGATAGAATTTTGGTATGGACTAAAAGGATATCCCAACCAATTGATGAAGAAAATGATTGAAGACTATAACCATAGTCAATCCACTTATGAGGTTATAGGGGTCGAACAAACCAGCCATGAAGAAACCTTTGCTGCTTTAAAGGCTGCTATTGCAAGACAAAAAGCTCCCACGGTTGTACTTTTGGAAAATCAAGAATTAAGTTTCCTGGTCTCAAAGGGGGTCATTGATTCTATTGATACGCAAAGCTTTGAATTAGATGATTTTATTTACTCCTATCTTAGCCAAAACACAATTCAAGACAATGTCTATGGGATGCCCATGTTTGGAGGAACCCAGGTCTTATATTATCGAAAAGATTTTTTGGAAAATAATAATATCAAACCAGTCGATTTATTAACGTGGGAGTCTCTGGCATCCGTCTCAGAAAAATTGTCGGAAAAGCAAGGTGATGAGACCATTGTCTATGGATGGGAATTTATGTATGGAGTGGAAAATCTTATTGATGCCTCTATCAGTAATGGTGGGGAGTTTTTAAATGCGGATGGAAAAAAAATAAAGATTAATTCGAAAGAGTGGGTTGATGCATGGAACTATTTTCGTCGTCTGATTCATGAAGAAAAAGTTATGTATATTCATTATGGAGGGGAAGAGTGGAACCACTGGTATGCAACGATTGATGATGTCAAACAAGGCAGAGCAGCAGGTTATATAGGCTCCTGTGGTGACATGGGAGATCTTGATATGTCAATTATAGGTACATATCTGTTGCCAAATTGGAATGATAAGTTATATGAACCTAAGGGGGTTGTAAACTTACAATCTTTTTGTTTGCCTATGAATGATGCCACAGTTCAAGAAGGGGCGATTGATTTTATTAAGTATATGACCAGTGTGGATTCAGGAGTGTTGTGGGCAACAAAAACAGGGTATCTACCCGTACGCAAATCTGTAATGGATCAAGATGCATTCTATGAAGCAGTCCTTGCTAATCCAGACTATTTTATACCCATTCGTCAAGTCAAGATGGGGGCAAAAACGTTTATCGACCCAACAGAAGGTCATATTAACGAACAACTTGAACTTGCTGCATACAAAGTCCTCATCGAGAATGTGGATGCACAGATAGCACTTGATGAAGCGGCAAAAAATGCTCAGGCAAAAATGGATGAATTATTTAATCAATGGAGGTAAGTATGTTATTTCGATTTACACATATACGCAATCGAATTGCGGTTACGGTTTCCATGATTGTCGTTGGAGCCTTGTTATTAACAACCTATGCAGTAAGTTATATCTACAATCGTGAACTAACGCGCCAAGTATTTATCATCACCAATCAGAAGATGGATCGAATTGCAGATAGTATTGATGAAGAACTCGACCAAATCCTAGAACTACAAAATCAAATTCAAAATGACAACAATATCCAAGAGTTGATGGAAAAGCATCGACGTCTAGAACAAGATGATGCTCAAGTGATTAAAGAATTATCGGATTTGTTAAGAGATTATTCGTACTCCAATACGAGTGTAAACTCAATCTTTGCGTTTGATCTGAATAAAAATATTTTGGATCCGTTGTATCGTATTGAGCCTTATCATGAAATTGTATCAGAGTTTGAGGAATTTAAGCGCTTTATTGAAGCAGATGCATATAGTGAGTTTTCAGTGCCGACAACTTTTCCTAATCGCCACTACAATAATCAGGTATTAGAAGCTTCAACCATTACCTATTTTTCCAAATACATTAATCTGAATCACTTTGACCAGATTGGATATATTATGATTAACACCAATATTGATAGTGTCTTTGGAAAGTTTATGGATCTAAGTGAAAAAGAACTGGATTTTGCTATTGTTGTGGATCAGTACGGGCGAAAAATCATAGAGTCTGGCGAGGTTCCGACTACTTTTCAAAAGCAGGATGTGCTCCACGATATGGCAAACCAAGAGACCCGTAATATTATAGGTGCAGGGATGCAGACTTATATTATTAATCAATCGATAGAAGCACATCCAAGTTGGACGATTATTGGCGGCATTCACTATAATAATCTCCTTGAAGGTAATCGTATGATTATGAATATCGTCATCCTTATCGGTGGAATCAGTGTATTAGCAGTTTCGCTATTGGCTTTTTATATCGCCAAGCGGATAACCAAGCCGATTATTGAAGTGTCGGAATCGATGGAATCACTAGACTATGGAGTATGGCCCGAAGCTTTAGTGCCAAAGACTAATGATGAACTTCGAATTCTTGTCGAAGGGTATAACACTATGGTGCGTGACATTAAGTCGTCCATAGAAACCATTGAAAAAGAACAAACGGAAAAAGCGCATTTTGAGATTAATAATCTGAAGTTAAAGCTTGAGTTGCTTCAATCGCAGATTAATCCGCATTTTGTTCATAATACGTTAAATAGTATTAAATATTTGGCAAAAGTTAAAGAAGCATCGGAATTAGTGGATTTAATTGAATCGTTTAATATGCTGTTACGTGCAAGTATGTCAATTGATTCTGATTTTATCACCGTAGATGATGAGATGGCGTGTGTGAAGAGTTTTATGAATATTTTTACTATTCGCTATGATCATCCGATTGATATGATTTTTGATATTGACCCTCAATTGAATAAATGCCTGGTTCCTAAACTTATTCTCCAGCCAATCGTTGAAAATTCTGCATACCACGGAATCTTGGGCAAAGGCGTCAAAGGCAATCTAAAAATAAAAATATCACCTGTAGATTCGGATAAGATGAAAATAGAAGTTTGTGATAATGGACTAGGTATGTCCAAAGAAAAAGTAGAACAAATCTTAAGTGGACAGGTGATGCGCCAAGAAAAGAGCTTTGTGCGAAGTAAAAAAGGGTTTAATAACATCGGCTTAAAAAATATCAAAGACCGTCTGCAACTTTATTATGGAAAAAGTTGTCAGTTAACCATTAAAAGTCATGTAGGTGAGGGCACCAGTGTTTCATTTATTATTCGACAGACAAAGGAGAAAACGAGTGGACAGTAAGTATACAGTATTGATTGTAGATGATGAAAAACCGGCAAGAGAGTTGGTTAAAACGTTAGTGGATTGGCAGGAATATGGTTTTATTGTTTGTGGAGAAGCCAAAAATGGTTTGGAAGGCTATCAATTGTATGAAAAGTTAAAACCTGATCTTATTATTACAGATATTGATATGCCGGTACTTGATGGACTGGAGTTTATTCGTAAGGTTAGGCAAACAGATGCAGCACAAAAGTTTATTATACTCAGTTGCTATGAAGAATTTGCTTTTGCCAGAGAAGCCATACGCCTTAATGTAGATGAATATATGATTAAAGACCTGTTAACCAAAGAAGAAATCATTAATCAACTGTGTCAGTTTTCTAGTGTATCAAAACACCAAAGCGAGGAAGAGGCAATGGATGTAAGCCAAGAAGACTGGGAAATCAACAGTCGTAGGTTAAAGCATTTTATTGTCAATGGAGCTTTTGAAGATGCGTATTTGTTTTTGCGTATGCAGGTAAGAGAAACATATGGAATTATGGTGGTGAGTATAGATGACTACAAACGTTATCAGTTATATGATCCTGAACTTGACAAGGGAAAGATGAAAAGTGGCGTATTGGATACATTGTGCAGGGCAAAGCAGGAGAATAGTCAAATCCTTGAGTTTGCACATATTGGAAAAGGAATGTTCATCGTTATAACTCGATTGACCAATACAGTTAGTGAAGGTCAGCTATACTATGAGTTGACAAAAATGGCCAATGCTATTCGATATATTCATTCCAAGGAGCATAAAGAGACGTTAACAATTGCTATGGGACGTACATTTAGCCATGCACATGAACTAGAAGAAGCTTTTCACTTAGCGATGGATGCTATACGGTATCGGTTGTACCTTGGTAGGGCTAAAAATATATCGTATAACTCAAGCATCGTTAAAAGCATCAACACTTCAAAGCCGAATGTTGAAAAACTGATTGATGAGGTACAAACACAGATTAATAGTCGAAACCTAGAAGGGGCAATAGAGTCCATTATTGAGCTTTTTTCGGATAAAAACACAGGGTTTATACAGTATCATTATCTTATGGAGGTTAATGAGCAACTGGTTATGATGTTTATCGAGATGGCAAGAGAGTATGAAGTGGATCAAAAAGAGCTGATGGATGAAAATATTAGTCCGCTTCATGACTTAGACAGTATGGATACCATTGCCCAGATGCGAGCTTGGTTTGTAGCGTTAACTCAGCAATTAATTGGGCTGCTGCAAGAAAAAGAACAATATTCAAGACATGTGCTGATTGCCAAGCAATATATTGAAGAACACATGTGTGAAGCGGTGTCCTTAAGTGATATCTCGGACTATTTACACTTGCATAAAGTTTATCTTGCACGTATTTTTAAAAAGGAAATGGGGGTAACCATCACCCAATATATTCATGTAGTACGAGTGAACGAAGCCAAGAAGCTAATACGTACTACAAATTTGAAGCTATATGAGATTGCAGAACAGATTGGCTATGCAAATACCCATTATTTTTTTGTTGTGTTCAAAAAAATCTGTGGCATAACCGCCAGTAACTATAGAGAAAAGTATAAAATAGTTAATATTGAACAATGAAAGTTAACATTGAACAGTCTATTATGTGAAATATGCGCTATGATTAATGTATCAAAATGAATTGGGAGGAAAGTGATCATGAAAAAGCTTTTAGCAATTGTATTGGGGTTAGTATTAATAATGAGTTTATTCTCAGGATGTGCAAAAGAAGAAGCAGCTACGGATGCAGGCACACAACAAGAGGCTGCCGGATCCAATGAAACTGCAGATGAATCAACAACAGAAGAAACAGCAGCGCCAGAGCAAGAACAAGAGACACCAGACGATTATAAACTTGTGTTAAAACTCAGTCATGTGTTTAGTCCAGATGAGCAATTAACTAAATCCATGGATGCAGCAGCGGCAAGCATCTTAGAAAAAACGGATGGAGCGATAGAGATTCAGACGTTCCCACAAGGTCAGATTGCAACATATAAGGACGGGGTTGAGCAAGTTGTTCGTGGAGCTAACTTCATCTCTGTAGAAGACCCATCTTATATCGGAGACTATGTTCCGGAATTTACAGCACTTGTAGGACCTATGCTTTATAACAACTATGATGAGTATGTAGAATTGGTTCAAACAGAGATGGTTGAAGGCTGGAAGAAAAAAGCAGAGGAACAAGGAATCAAAATTTTAGCACTTGATTTTGTCTTTGGATTTAGAAATGTTATCACAGATAAAGTTGTCAAAACACCTGAAGACCTTCAAGGTGTCAAGCTTCGTACACCAGGTAGCCAATTGTTCATTGAAACCTTAAATGCGATGGGCGCAACAGCGACGCCACTTCCATGGGGAGAGACATTTAGTGCATTGGAGCAAGGTGTTGTTGAAGGATTAGAAGGGTCTGAATTTACGAATATCGGAACAAAAGTTTATGAAACAGGGATGAAGAATGTTGCTTTGACAAATCACTTCCTTGGAACATGCGGTGTGTATATCTCCATTGATGTGTGGAATGAGATACCTGAGAAGTATCAAACAATTATTCAAGAAGAGTTTACAGCAGAAGCACATAACATGGTTGAACTTTTAAAATCTCAACATGCGGATGTAGTTACAGAACTTGAAGGATATGGTGTAGAGTTTAACGAAGTTGATAAAGATGCGTTCATGGCAGCAACCAAACCTCTTTATGAGACACTTCCAGGATTAAGTATGGATATCTATGATGAAATTCAAGCAGAGCTTGAGATCATTCGAAACAACTAAAGTGACTCCAAAGATTGTTTAGATTTTGAATAGATTCTGCAGGTTATTTGCAGAATCTATTCTTTTACCAAAGGTTACGAAAGAGGTGCGACAGATGAAGTGGTTAAAATTTATTTTTAAAAATATTGAAGAATTGATTAGTGGAGTCTTTATTGTTGCTACGGTCATTATTGTCATCATTAACGTTATCCTTCGCTATTTTTTTAACATGGGCTTATATTGGTCTGAAGAAGTGGCGACCATATGTTTTGTATGGGCAGTTTTTGTAGGAGCGAGTGCGACCTATAAACATAAAATGAATATCGGCATTGATTTTTTGGTGAAGCGAAGTCCATTGGTTATTCAAAAGATTATGCGGATTTTTGTTGATGTCTTGTTAATTGTCATTGTCGGATATTTAGTATATTTAAGCGTTATATTTACAAATATTGCATCCATCAAGCCAACAGCTGTATTAGGCATATCTTCTGCATATGTGAATGCATCCCTTGTGGTAGGCTTTGGTTTGATGTTTATACATGCCATTCGTTTTTTTATTGAAGACATAAAATTTGTAATGACTGAAAAGAAAGAGGAGGTTGAATAATGGCATATCTTCCAATAGTTTTAGTGTTTTTGCTTTATTTTTCAAGTATACCTATTGCCTTTGCATTATTTGCAGCAGCGCTTGTATATTTTACGTTTATTAATGTTGGGATGCCACCGGATTTGATTCTACAAAAATTCATCTCTTCAACGCAATCTTTTCCGTTACTTGCGGTTCCTTTTTTTATCATGGCAGGTTCGGTCATGAACTATTCGGGCATCAGCAATAAGCTGATGAACTTTGCAGAAGTCTTAACAGGGCATATGTCCGGTGGTTTAGCACAAGTCAATGTTGTTCTAAGTACAATGATGGGAGGCGTATCGGGCTCAGCCAATGCAGACGCTGCGATGCAGTCAAAAATCTTAGTTCCTGAAATGGAAAAGCGAGGTTATTCACGTGCGTTTTCAGCAGCGATTACGGCAGCTTCTTCTGCAATCTCACCGGTTATTCCACCAGGGATTAACCTGATTATTTATGCTCTTATAGCCAAAGTATCTGTTGGGAAGATGTTTATCGGCGGCTATGTTCCTGGTTTATTGATGTGTTTGACACTCATGATTACTGTGGCGATTATCTCAAAAAAACGAGGATATACACCAACGAGAGAACGCCGGGCAACACCGATAGAGATTTTTAAACAGCTGATTGAATCAATCTGGGCTCTTTTGCTACCCTTTGGAGTCATTATGGGATTACGCTTTGGTGTGTTTACACCAACAGAAGCCGGAGCCATTATGGTGCTTGTCTCTGTGTTGATTGGATTCTTCGTCTATAAAGAACTAAAAATCATGCATTTTAAAGAAATCATCAAAGATACGATTTATGGAACCGGAACAGTCGTATTGATTATTGTAGCGGCTTCAGTGTTTGGATATTATATGAGCTGGGAACGTATTCCACAGACATTATCTACGGCTTTAGTTGGACTGACAGAAAATAAATGGGTGATGCTTTTAATTCTTAACTTATTGCTTTTGGTTTTGGGTATGTTCATTGAAGGTGGTGCAGCGCTTATTATTGTTACGCCATTAGTAGTTCCTGTTGTTGTAAATTTAGGCGTGGATCCGATTCACTTTGGTATGATTGCTATTGTTAATATTATGATTGGTGGAGTAACGCCGCCCTTTGGGTCGATGATGTTTACTACCTGTTCAATAACTAAGACGGAAGTCCATGATTTTATACGGGAGAGCCTCCCTATGATTGCGGCATTATTAATTGCACTGCTTATTATAACGTTCTTCCCGGCAATCGTTATGTTTTTACCAAATCTGATGTAATACATATATATAATATACATATGGAAAGGATATAGAATATGATTCTAATAGCACATAGAGGAGCATCAGGATATTGCCTCGAAAATACCATGGCATCTTTTGAAAAGGCACTTGAAATGGGGGCGACGATGATTGAACTGGATGTTCAGTTAACTGCCGATGAAAAAATAGTGGTTTATCACGATTTTGAACTAGGAAGGATTGTAAAAGGAGAAGGGTTTATCAAAGATCAGCTAAGTGAGGACCTAGTAAAACTGGACATTCCACTACTAGAAGATGTCCTTGACCTTGTGCCTTCTGATGTAGTGATTAATGTTGAGATAAAACGCTTGGGTATCGATCGAAGAGATGTAGCTCAAAAAGTATATACAATGGTTGAAGAAAAAGGACGGCTAGAATCCATAACTTTTTCAGCATTTGACCATCAGATACTTTTGGATTTGCAGTCGTTGGGGGCCAAGCGGCTTGGACTGCTTTTGGACTCTGGAATGGTTAGACCATGGGACTATATGCAATCTATAGGACTTCACTGTATAAGTATCAATCAATCCAAAGCATTTATTCATCCTCAGTTTGTTGAACAGGCTCATGCCCATGGATATCAAGTGTTTAGTTATACAGTGAATGAACCACAGGTAGCTAAAGCGTTTGAGACTTTTGGCGTGGATGGTATTTTTACGAATTATCTGGATATTCTTAATAAAGAGTGATGATGTAAACAATCGAGAAATATATCAAAAGGCTGTCTTATCTAAGGCGGTCTTTTCCTATACTACAGGAAAATCCATACATCCTTTCTCAAGAGTTATCTGTATCTATTGAATAAGTTAATATAACACAGTGAAAGTTAACATGACACATTTTTTTTAGAAGGACTTGAGCGTATGATTATGCTAAGGCGTTATATATGCGAAGGTTTATGGAAAGAAGGAGATTGTAATGAAAATTTTTCAAGACAGGAATAAAGAATTAGAGATTGAGATGGATCTCTATTTGAATTGCCTCCAAAAAGGTGTAATGACATTTAATGAAGGTATTAAAGACTTTATGGATGACAATGAAGGACAGTTTGATGAGCGTATCAAATCTATTATTGAGTTGGAAAATGATGCGGATGAACATTTGCAAACGTTGAAGTTCATCTTATTTAGATATAATTTGATGCCGGACTTGAGCGCGGATATCTTGGAACTGATGGATGCTATGGATGATATCAACGATATAGCCAAAGACGTTTTATTAGGTTTATATGTTGAACGTCCTTGTATTAACCCGGACCATAGAAGCGACTTTAAAATGATTGCAAAATATTCGCGCAAGGCGGTTGAGACTTTGATTAAAGGCGTACGTATTTATCTGACGCAGTTTAGGACGATTGAAGATTATGTCAGTAAGGTTTACCATTTTGAATCAGAAGTAGATACATTGCTATATAACTTAAAGGTGAAAATCTTCTCGGATAAAGATGACATGAATTTTCCGATTAAGATGCACGAGCGCTATTTTGCACAAGAGATTGCTAAGCTCTCAGATATTGCAGAAGATATTGCCGGAAAACTGGCGGTATTTCGTTTTAAACGAAGCTTATAGATAAGAGGGGACGGAGGAGGTTTTTGTAATGGATGTTACACTATCAACAACGATTTTTCTCTCGGCAGGTCTATTTATGGGATGGTCCTTAGGGGGAAATGATGCCGCCAATATTTTTGGAACAGCGGTAGGAACACGTATGGTGAGATTTTCAACGGCTGCGCTTATCTGTAGTATCTTCGTCATCTTAGGAGCGGTAGTCAGTGGTGCAGGGGCATCCCATACCCTTGGTGAGCTTGGCGCGATTAATGCCATAGGTGGTGCCTTTGCGGTATCAGCATCAGCAGCATTTACCGTTATGATGATGACAAAGCGTGGACTTCCGGTATCAACGTCACAAGCAATTGTAGGTGCAATCATTGGTTGGAATCTGTTTGGCGGGATTGATACGGATATATCTGTAGTGACCAAGATTATCAGTACGTGGGGGATTACACCTGTGCTGGCTGCGATTTTTGCGATGGTGATCTATTGGATTGTTCGATTTAGCTTAGAACACATCAACATTCATGTGGTTCGAGTCGATAAGTACACCCGCTACGCCCTTGTTATCGTAGGAGCCTTTGGGGCATATAGTCTGGGAGCGAACAATATTGCCAATGTGATGGGGGTTTTTATCAATGTGTCGCCATTTAACACGTTAAGTATTTCAGATACTTTTGTTGTCACAGATGTACAACAGCTTTTCTTACTCGGAGGCATCGCTATTGCCGTTGGAGTCTATACATACTCTAAAAAAGTCATGTTAACCGTGGGTAAAAGCATCTTTAAGTTATCCCCGATCAGTGCTTTTATCGTTGTCTTGGCAACCTCGATTGTTCTGTTTTTATTCTCATCAGAAGCGCTTTATATGTGGCTGACATCGCGAAATCTGCCGGCACTGCCACTAGTTCCGGTATCTCAGTCACAGGCGATTGTTGGAGCGATTATGGGGATTGGTATAGCAAAAGGCGGTCGTAATATTAATAGTCGTGAACTGCTTCGAATAAGTTCAGGCTGGGTTATGACCCCGATACTATCCATGGTTATATCGATGGTGTCACTGTATGTACTTCAAAACGTCTTCATGCAAACGGTAATTCGCTAATAAAAGCCATCCATACCTTGCAATATCTGATGTAAAATAGTAAAATATACCTAGATATATACAGTGAGGTGCAGGGGATGAGACGGATGGGACAGCCAAATAGGAAAAGTCTATATGAATACAAAAAACTAACGCATACCCACGAGATGGCTATGCGTTTTTTTAGCACAAAAATAGTGTCATTAAAGGTAACGGATTGATACATACCATACTCAAAGAAAGGAAGTGCGAAGAATGAAAGTACTAGGGAATATAATATGGTGGCTATTTGGTGGAGTTATACTCGCAGGGATATGGTTTTTGGGAGGCCTTCTACTAACAATTACAATTATCGGCATCCCCTTTGGCATTCAATGCTTTAAAATTGCAGGATTTGTCCTCTTTCCTTTTGGGAGAAATATTGAACTTGGACACTTTGGTGCAGGCGGCTTGCTCCTCAATGTATTATGGGCTATATTCATTGGATGGGAACTTGCCATAGGCCATCTGTTCGCAGCACTCTTAAGTGCTATAACCCTCATCGGCATCCCCTTCGCTAAGCAACACTTCAAGTTAGCCCAGCTAGCCTTTATCCCCTTTGGAGCAAGAGTGGGGTAGAGAAGGCGGCGGTGTATTGAAGAGTTTTGAGGATTAGGTGAAGGGAACCTTATCATAAATAAGTATTATTATAATGTTTAGGTATTAACTTTATAGAGAAGCTAGGCTGTTTTTAGAGGAAAATGGATTATTTGAGCATTGATTAGAATCGAGATTTTTTAGCAATAATAAATTATTCAATTTAGAACATTATCAAATAAATTTTCTGCATCATAAAATTTGCTGAACATTATAGACAGAGTTATCTCTTCGGATATGATTAATTCGGAGGTGATACAATGTATCGAGATAGAATTGAAAAAGTAGACTGCAAAGTAATAATCAAAGGTGAGGAATTATATAGCTATAAGGGGAGGCTAAGGAACCATGAAGATATTAAGAATGAAGTTCTAGCAAATTTTGCAAGAGAGTTCATGGCAGAGGTTGAGAAGTTAATTGAAGAAAAAGGCAAAGACTACGTTATGGGCTTATGCACAAGGGAGTAATTTGATTTTATGAGATGTGGGGAGCATGTTGCTTCCATTATTTTTGGAATTAATCAGAATCATTTATTGATGATATGTGAGACATTAAATTATTTAGCTTATAATAACTATATTACGTTGTTATATAAGTTAAACATAGCTGATGAATTATTTATGAGGTGGTAAGATGACTATTACAGATAGAGATTATAACATATTAACAGATGAGGAGAAGGTAGAATGGAATCTCCAAGAACATCTTGCTTCGCTTGATGATAACGGAAAACCTTTTCTCATAAAAGGAATGAAACGAACGAATTACACTCTTATTCCAAAGGCAGCAAGGCACTACCTTTCATTATTTCCGAATAATATGATGGATATTTGTGATTTAAAAAGAGATGATTACTTGCATGATATGGTTAATGGTTTCGAAAAATTTCTAGATGACCCTTCAACTGGCGAGCTGCAAATACTGAATTATATCAATCATGGTATGAGACATCATTTGATTGCATCAATCCTTAAAGGTGGATATGACTTTGGTCATCATGAAGCCTTTGTATTTCCTGAATTCAAGCTAGGTAATTCATGGACTGTTGATTATCTAATTGTAGGAAGGAATTCTGGTGGATATGAGTTCATATTTGTAGAACTAGAATCGAATAAAGGGCAAGTGACTAGAAAAGATGGTGAATTCTCAACAGTAATAAATAAGGGTATTCATCAAATAAATGATTGGAAGATTTGGTTAGAGGGAAGGTATTCACAGCTCAATGAAACATTTGAGAAATATCTTCATGTAGATAAATCACTTCCTGATGAATTTAGAACATATGATAGTTCAAGAATTCATTATGTCTGTGTTGCAGGTAGAAGGACAGATTATAATAAAGCGACATATACAAGAAGAAGAAAATTCATGCAGGAGCAGCGAATCAATGTAATGCATTATGACAATTTAATTGACTTAGCCAGAAACACAATTGGCAAAGCCACATATTAGAGATAAGGTGGGTGGAGTAAATGTATATCAGAAAGATTAAAGAAATTGAAAATTATCGGAACTTATCAGGTGTTGACTTTTCATTTACTAAGAAGATAAATTTCATTGTTGGTGAAAACAATATTGGTAAAACTAACGTTATGGAATTAATGAATAAAGTAGTCAAGATAGGAAAGTTTGAAGAAAGTGATTTTACTGATGTTAGAGAGCCTATAAAAATCATCTTTAGTATCAAGTATAGTGAAAGTGAGCTTGGATTTTTTGAGAGCACTTTTGATGTGAATGATGAATATTTAATCACTATTACGGCTACCCAAGAGAGTGTAGACAGTAGGATTGAATATGTTCATACTGGTTCGGAGTCTTATATTAATCCCAAACATATTAAAATGCTAAATTTCATATACTATTCATCCCTTAGAACACCAAATAAAGAGCTGAGTTTTAATAATAATATCGGAACTGGTAAAGTTCTTAAATACATTATGAAAAAGAGTCTTGAAGATAAAGACATTCAACAAATGGATTTGCTAAAGCAAGATGAAATTAGAGAAGTTTTGACTGAAGTTAATGGACGCTTAGACAAATTGAATGGTTTATCATCTGAGAAAATTGAAGCATTCCTAAGCGAAGACAATGAGAATATAATTAACAGGATTTTGGAGATTGGTGATATAAATAAACGTAACCTCTCGAAACTTGGTGATGGACTGCAATACTCATTCAATATATTTCTCAACATACTTGATTTACTGGTGCATTTGAAGACAACAAAGAAAGAAAATGTTTTTGAAAGCCTACTAATCAAGGAAGCTGACGGCAAAAAATATTTGCCTATTATTCTTGGATTGGATGAACCAGAGATTCATCAACACCCATATAGACAACGTGCCTTAATTAAAAGTATTAGGGACATCATAAGTAATAAGAATGAAGGTTTTACACAAATTATAAATGACCTATTTGATATTGATGGATTTATTGGGCAGGTATTTGTAACAACGCATTCACCAAGTATTTTACTAGATGATTATAGGCAAATAATACGTTTGTATAAAGAGGGTGACAATGTAAGTTCTTCAAGTGGAAATGCTATACAGTTTACTCCAGATGAAAAGAAGTTGTTACGCAGTAGTTTCATGTATTTCAAGGAAGCTATGTTTGCAAAAGCTGTTATTCTTGTCGAAGGTGATACAGAATATGGAGCGGTTCCAGTATTTGCTCAACGGCTTGATTTTGATATGGATGAAAAAAGTGTTGGAGTATTCAAACTTGATGGTGCAGATGGAGTTAAAAAGTATCTTAAATTATTCGATGGATACAGTATTGAAGCCAAAGCGATTTTAGATAAAGATAAGGAAGCTGATTATACTGGACATGACCAAATATCATTTACTACTGGTATAGATTTTGAAGAAGATATATTTGATAACTTTACATTTGATGGATATTTGGAGTATCTAGTTAGTCTTAATAAACATACATGCCTTATTAGATTACTAAGAGCAAAGATTGATGATTTTGATAGAAGAGAATTTCTTGAAGACCCATGCTCATATGAAGTCGAAAATGAAGTGAAGATAGAGATAATGGCAGAGATTAGAGAGAAAGAACTCGAAGAGTTGGGAAAACAGAAAAATGCTGTTCATGGAGCTCTATTAGCAGAACTAGTCGATGAAATACCGCAAGCGTTTGAGGATATTATTACTGATATTATGTGGGAGATATAAATATGACTAGAGAAGAAATAGAGAATAAGATTAGGGAGATTCATGGCACAGATGAGGAACAATTAGAGTTTATACTATCAGATAATAAGAGAATTCAAGTAACTGCTAGTGCAGGTTGTGGCAAGACAAAGACTATGATAAGTAAAATTGCATATGAGTTAATTACCACACCAAACCTAAACCATAAGAAGATATTGGCTCTTACTTTTAGTGTAAATGCATCCACAAAGATAAAAGAGGATACTGCATCAATATTACCTCAAATTATTGGTGATGAAGATTTTGATGTTGAGAATAAATTAGATGTATCGAATTATCATGGTTTTTCAACCAAATTATTATTTAAGCATGGATATATATTCCATGAGAACTTGAAAAGTGTTGAAGGATTCACTATTGTTCCAGAAACGGCTGCTGTTGTAAATAGACACCTTATTGCTCAAGATGTAAGGATGTTAACAGAGTTTACTGAAGCACTTAAAGCTGTTGATAAAGCAAAAGTGGATGAGTTAATTGAAGATTATAGGAAACTTCTTATTGAAAAGCTGATTCCAAATAATGTGATTACATATAATGGTCTATTAATATTGGGGAGTGAGTTACTCTCAAACCCTCACATCAAGAACTTCTATACAAAGTATTATCCAATGGTTATTGTAGATGAATTTCAGGACACCAATTATCTTGCCTATAAAATAATATGTAATCTGATTGGTGATAACAAGATGATACTAATGGGTGATGATATCCAAAAGATATATGGTTTTCTTGGGGCTATTCCTAATTTATTTGAGGATATGAAGACTGAGTTTGATATGATGCCAATGGAGTTCAAAACCAATTATAGATTTCAGGATAATCCGAAGATGTTACAGCTTGATAATTATATAAGAGAAATATTCAAGCAATATGATGATATGGATTCATTTGAGGAGACTGCTGAAATAAACTTTGGCTTTTACACATCTGAAAGAGGTGAAGTTGATAAGATATACTCAGGGTTAATTGAAAAGACCCAAGGAGATAATACTGCTGCTGTGCTAGTGAATATCAACAGAAGTTCCACATGGATTATAGATAAACTTGAAGAGAATAATATCACTTATTTTAATGGTTTATTTAAAGATACTGATGTTGATTATCAAAAGTTTCATAAAATTGCTTTTGATAAGTTTGTGAGAGAAAGTGGAATAGGGCGGTCTGTTTCTTCAAGAGTAATGAATTCAGTGATAGCAGAGATGGAAGCAGAACAGATAGCAATAGTTACAGATATTATTGTATTCAATTCATTAATGCGATTATTGAAGGCTTTATTTGAAAAGACTAAATCATCATCTTTAAGTAGAGCTGAGAAGTATGACAAAATATCTTTTACGCTTAGTAATGGAAGTTTGAAAAGGTTGATGAATGAAATCGATGAAAAAATTGTTATTACAACTATTCACGGCTCAAAAGGTCTTGAATGGGACTATATTTTCATTCCTCAAATTACAAGTGGTGCATTTCCGATATATATAAGTGGAGGGTCGCTTTGTAAGACATGTAAAGATGATAGTAGTGGAACACAGTATCAAAAGAGATGTGAATTTACATTCCCAAGTTATTTAAAATCTGGCTTTGAAGAACAATTAAGTCTTTTCTATGTTGCTATAACAAGAGCAAGAAAAGATGTTTATATGTTTGCTAATACAGAAAATAATCCTTGGGGGTATCCTAAAAAAAGAAGCTGCTTTACGGCATTACCAAACTTAACTAGAAACAAAGACTTTTAAGGGGGTTAGATATGGCACATAAAAGCGATAGTAGTGTTCAGTTAAAATCAGAGAAAGTGATTCTTCATAAACTTGAAGAACATTTAGGATTGGCTACAGACTCTTTAATAACAGAAAGAATAAGGCTCAATAGTAAATCTACTGTAGAGTTAGATGGCTTTCATGAGGAACAAGGTATAATGGTTGAAGTGTTTTCTCGAATCGGTAAACCGAAACCTGCACATTATGAAAAGTGTTCTGATACAATAAAGTTGTAACACCAGGGGGTGCGGACATAATCTTAGACCTTAAGAAAGGATTTTGCCATGTATTCATTAGAACAACGCCGTATCGCAGTAGAACTTTATATCAAGTATGATTTACAAGTCAATCCAGTAGTCAAGGAGTTAGGATATCCCTCAAGACGTATATTATATAAATGGTATAAAGAATATCTTGAGCGTGGTGGTCATCCCAAAACCCATACAAGAGAGTCACCATATTCTTATGAGAAGAGAAAGAGTGCTGTTGAGTACTACATTAATCATGGTAAAAGTCTAGCAAATACAATTCGAAAGCTTGGCTATCCTACACAAGTTACATTAAGGTCGTGGATTACTGAGATGTACCCCGATACTGAAAAACGTTGTGATACCCAAAAATATAAGGTAAGATATTCGTATGCCAAGAAGAAAAAAGTGCTTATAGACCATTGTAAAAGATCTACATCCAGCGAGATTATTGCAAAAACTCATGGTGTTCCCCGAACTGCACTTTATCGCTGGGAAAAAGAGCTACTAAGTATGGAGAGTATCGAATCTATGAGAAATCAACGTAAAAATAACGCTTTGATAAAAAATAATCCTTCGGACAAAAAATCCGAACTAGAAAAAGAAGTCGATAAGCTAAAACAGGAAATCTTTGACCTAAAACTCGAATGTGATATATTGAAAAAGACTTCAGACGTCTTAAAAAAGCAATAAGCATCAATCCTAAATCCTTATCAAACATGGAAAAGGCCAAGGTCATTGGTGCGCTCAAACACAAATACAAGACTGCAGTCTTGCTAGATTATTTTCAAATGGCCCGTAGTAGTTACTTTTACAATGTACAAATTCTAAAACGTTCTGAAAAATATGTTGATTTGCGGATAGCGATAAAGCGAATATTTGAGGAGTCATCACAAACGTATGGATATAGAAGGATTTATGGATCCTTGGTGAAGGAAGGAATACGAGTATCAGAAAAAGTTATTCGTAGAATCATGCTTGAAGAAGGTATTTCAGTTCGCCAGGTCAAAAAGAAGAAGTATAGCTCATATAAAGGTGAAATTAGCCCTGCTGTAGAGAATGTGATTAATAGGAAGTTCACTGCTGCTAACCCAAATGAGAAATGGTTAACTGATATAACCGAATTTCATTTACCTGCCGGTAAAGTGTATCTTTCCCCAATCATTGATTGTTTTGACGGTATGGTTGTTTCTTGGTCAGTTAGTACATCTCCTAATGCAAATCTGGTAAATAGTATGTTGGACGAAGCACTTACTACGTTGGAACCAAATGAACATCCAATTATTCACACGGATCGTGGCTGTCACTATCGATGGCCAGGTTGGATAGAGAGAATGAATCAATCAGGATTAACACGTTCTATGTCTGCCAAGGGATGTTCGCCTGATAATGCAGCGTGTGAAGGATTCTTTGGCAGGCTTAAGAATGAGATGTATTATGGAAAGTCGTGGCTTCAGACATCAAAAAATGAATTTATTGATCATATAAACCAGTATATCGAATGATATAATAAAAAGCGTATAAAAATATCACTTGGGGCCAAGAGTCCTATAGAGTATCGACGTAGCCTAGGATTGTAATAATCAGTCCAAGAAAACATCCGCACCCCCGGTATGACAATTTTGCTTGACTAGAACAAAGTGAGATATGCCTTGAAAGGGGATTCCCGAAAAAAATCAAAGTGGATAATGGCCCGGAGTTTATTTCTAGATCATTAGATTCTTGGGCTTACTTCAACAAAGTCAAACTCGAATTCTCAAGGCCAGGGACACCAACAGATAATGCAGTCATCGAATCCTTTAACGGGAGCCTTAGAGACGAATGTCTAAATGTAAGTTGGTTCATATCATTAGATGACGCAAAAGGAAAAATCGAGGCATGGAGATTGGACTACAATGAATTCAGACCTCACTCTGGACTAACACACATGACACCATCCGAATTTGCCCAAAATCATAACGAAAAATCGATTTCATAATGAACATTTTAACTTTAAATATGGACCAAAAAAAGGGTGCTACTCAATCATAAAGTGACTAACATTTATATTGGATTAGATTTTGGGGAGCAGGTCAGAGTAAATGATATACTTGACTGATACATATAAAGTAGCTATAACCGCGGTATTTTTTTAACGGTTATAGCTGTTTTTATGTAAAGCTGTCAAATGAATTGATTACCTACAGAAGTGTAAAGCTTACATCGGTAGGTGAAGTAAATTTCACCTGTACACTGTTTCCAACTTGAGCGCCACAAGATACATACCACGGAGTGAAAGCTTTGCAAGCGCCGTGGCCTATACCTTCAAATTGTTTTGCGTATTTACCATCGGCTGTTCCGTTACCTGCTGCTTTGATTCTTATTGATGGTGAACCATTAGTAAAGGATGCCGTGTATTCAGAACCACGTCTAATATTATACATTCTTGCATAATCTACAGGAATCTTAACATAAGATTCACCTTCAATTTTTGCTCTGTTTGTTGGGTTTCTTGGTTCATTTCCCCAATCGATATGAGAGGGTTTAATCGCAACAGTATATATATCTCCTGCTTTTGGCATAATATTCCTCCTTGCAACTTAGATTAATGTGCTATCAATTATTTCAACTATTCAGTAGGTTGATGTGAAAATCATTTGACATTACAATACCTAAAAATTTTAACATAATTTGGAACTTGGTACCAGATGTACAAGGAAAATAAAAGGTAATATAATCGAGCTACTTTTTTATCGTGCGAACAATCGTTCGAATAGCTAAACAAATATATGGACAATATAAAATTTATAGTTTATACTAGTGTTAGTTTGATAGAGCGGAGGGGATGGAAGATGACAATCTCAGAGCAAATAAAAGTACTATGTGTACGTTGTGATATAAGTGTAGCTGAATTAGCTAGAAGAGTGGGTAAATCCCCTCAAAATATGAGCTCTAAGCTGAAACGAGGCAGTTTTACAATTGAAGACTTAGATGATATTGCAGAGGCAGTAGGGGTTACTTTTGAAAGACACTTTGTACTTAATAATGGCGACAAAGTATAAATATTGGAGGATTTAGAATGCGATTTGAACTAGGAGAACTGTTTTGCGGACCAGGCGGTATCGCTCATGGTGCTACAACTGCAAGAATTGAAAATGAGGAGTTTCAAATAGTCCATAAGTGGGCGAACGATTATGACCAAGATACGTGCAACACATATGCTTATAATATATGTCCTGAACATCCTGAGTCAGTAATATGTGAGGATGTAAGGAAATTAAGGATAAATGATTTAGAACCAATTGATGGTTTTGCTTTTGGCTTCCCATGCAATGACTTTAGTTTAGTGGGTGAGCAAAAGGGATTTGATGGTGAATTTGGACCACTTTACACCTATGGTGTTAAAGTACTTAAGAAATTTAAGCCTAAGTGGTTCTTAGCTGAAAATGTGGGTGGTATACGAAGTGCTAATGAAGGTGGAGCATTTAAGAAGATATTGAATGACCTAGAGAACGTTGGATATAAATTATATCCACATCTCTATAAGTTTGAGCAATATGGAATTCCACAAGCTAGACATAGGGTAATAATAATAGGGATTAGAAAAGATTTACCTTATGAGTTTAAGGTGCCATCACCTGCACCTTATGCAGATATAGATAACACAAGTAAAACAGCACTAGAGGTACCACCTATTGCGAAAGATGCTCTAAATAATGAGAGGACACGACAATCTGCAGTTGTAACTGAAAGACTTAAACATATTAAACCAGGACAAAATGCTTTTAATGCTGATATTCCGGAAAATCTTCAGTTAAAAGTTAAAGGTGCTAAAATCAGTCAAATTTATAAACGTTTAGACCCTCATAAGCCTGCTTATACAGTTACTGGTAGCGGTGGAGGTGGTACTCATATATATCATTATGATGAACCACGAGCATTAACAAATAGGGAAAGAGCAAGGTTGCAGACTTTTCCAGACCATTATAACTTTCAGGGTGGGAAAGAGAGTGTAAGAAAACAGATTGGTATGGCTGTACCAGCAGCTGGTGCTAAGATTATTTTTGAAGCTGTTCTTAGAACATTCGCAGGTATTGAATATGAAAGTGTAGAGTGCAATGTAGAAATATAGATAGGGGGTGTACTATGATTAATTATTGGTGGGTAACTAGACCTAAAAGAAAATTAAACTCAGTACCTGAGGTACTTACAACATTTGCAGAATTATCACTTGATGCAGAGTGGCAAGGGCAAAGGGGAACACATTTATCCTTAGAAGATGCATTAGAACAAGCAGGATTGAAAAGAATTGGAGAAAGGCGAGACCAAACTGGGGGCGGTGCTAGAACTTATAAAGCATGGATAATGAGTCTAGGCTTGATATTTGCACAAGAATCCACGGGTCAAATAAAGCTTACCTTAGCAGGTGAAGCCATAATGTCAGGTGCATCACCAGTACAAGTATTAAAACATCAAGTTCTTAAATATCAGTTCCCCTCGTCATTTTCAATGGGTCGAGGGGTTCTGGTCTCTTCACGATTTAAAATCAGACCTTTTAGGTTTTTACTAAGACTTTTAAATGATGAGAGAATCAGTTGTTATATAACTGAGGAAGAGATTGCGAAAATTGTTATTACGGAAGCTGAAAAAGAAACCGATTCGTGCTTTAATCATGTAGTGAATAGAATAATTGAGTTTCGTAATACTGGTGATTCTTGTTTAAAGGATGATTTCTTTACGAAGTATGGACCAGGACGTGGAAAAGTTAATCCTGCTTATCCGTATCGTCATCTGACTGATACAGCTAATACCTTAGTAAATTGGCTTGAATATACCCAGTTAGCTAAAAGAAATGATAATCGACAGCTAGTTATATTAGATGACAAGAAAGCAGAAGTAGAAGAAATATTAGCAGAAACTCCACCTTTCATCAATAGACCTGAACAGCATGAATATTTTCAAAGAAAATTCGGGGTTGACCCAGAACATACTAAGGATACACGTAATCTTACAGCTACCAGAACGGTAACTCATAAAATAATTGCAGAGCAAAAGATTAAGCAAGCTTTCATCTCAGAATCGTTAAAGCAGCCTATTGCTAGGATTGATTCACAAGTTATAGATAAGATTATAGATATGACTGGCATTGATGCAAATCTTGTTGAGGAAACGCTTTTAAAATACTATCCTCATGGAGCCATTGGGTCATTTATGACTGAGTACTTTGAAATGGCATTTAGAGGTAGAGATAATGCCATAGAGTTTGAGACTGCTACTGTAGAACTGTTTCAGTCAGCGTTTGGATTTAGAGCAGAGCATGTAGGTCCAATTGGACTAACTCCTGATGTGCTTGTCCTATCTGATCAGGATAGATATGTTGGCATTATAGACAATAAAGCATACAGTAAGTATTCAATTACGAATGACCATAGAAATCGTATGATATATAATTATATTGAATCATACCGTCAAAGCGAGTATCCTCTTGAGTTCTTTAGTTATATATCAGGCGGATTCAGTAATAATATTAATAATCAAATTCAAAGTATAGCTGCAGAAACGGGTATTAATGGTTCTGCAATGTCAGTATCAAATATGATAAAATTAGTTGAGAATTATGAACGTAATAGATATGACCACAGTAAAATAAAGCAAGTATTTTCGGTCAATAGACAAGTATTGTTAGCAGATATATAAATTTTTAAGGTAGCCATAATTGGTTACCTTTTTTACTTTCAAACCTATCATTTAAGGGTATGCTTTAAGCAAGAGGTGTGAAATATGGGGGACATGTTTTCAAAAGAAAAAAGAAGCGAAATTATGTCGCATATAAATGGGAAAGATACTAAACTTGATGTGCTTGTAAGGGAGTAATATTGGATCAGTTTATTGGGGGGGGCAGGTCATGTGAATCTCTCTTTTTGGTGTCTACTTTATTGTAACAATCGTTAATGATCGTGTCTATTTTTATAGTATAGATCCATTTTGAGGATTATTGCGTAAGGTATTTATCACCGAATAGAGATGATGTTGATAAACTTAAAATAGGAAAATTTTGTTCCATAGGTTCAGGAGCTATCTTTATGATGGCTGGTAATCAAGGGCATAGATATGATTGGATAACAAGTTATCCATTTTATTATTCAACTATTAATGAGAGGGCAAAAGATGGATATGTACCAGCTGGAGATACTGTGATTGGAAATGATGTCTGGATAGGAACGGAAGCAGTCATAATGCCTGGAGTAAAAATAGGGGATGGTGCTGTAATAGCGACAAGAGCATTAGTTTCAAAAGATGTAGAGCCATATACTATTGTTGGAGGAAATCCAGCTAAGCCTATTAAAAAAAGATTTACACAAGACAAAATTGAAATGTTGTTAGAAATTAAATGGTGGGATTGGCCTATTCAAAAAATCAAAAATAACATGCTACTTTTGTGTAGTGATGATATTAAATTGTTATATAAAGAGTTTTTGAATAAATAAATCGAAATGATGAACCACATCATATATCTAGGGTGGATGTTACTGTTATGGACGACAGTTATATCTTATGAACTTAATGCATGTGCTTGAATAGTTAATGCAAAGGAGGACTTATCTATCAATAATCCTATAAATCAATATTTGGAGTATATTAAAAAAATAGGTAACCGAAAAGAATTATATAAAGTAGTTGCCAAGACCTTTAATGTGACAAGTGCATTATATCCGGGGAGTCATGTTGATATAAGTCCATCGTTAGTGATTCCTGATGTCACTTATATTGATAATTATAAGGGGACGATTAGCTTTTTTGCAGACATAGAGCCTATATATGATTATATCAATCAGAAGAAGGACTATGATGAGGCTTGCCATATTAGATTTTACGGGGAAAATTATGAAGATAATTTTGACCTTGGCAAGGTGGACTTAATCATTTCTCAATATGCGGGTTTTGTTGGTCAATCAACAAAAAAATATCTGAAAGACGAAGGGATATTGTTATGTAATGACAGCCATGGTGACGCGACTTTGGCATATTTAGACGATGCCTTTGAATTCATTGGAGTGGTTGATGCGAACAATAGGATTGCAACAAAGCAGTTGGATCAATATTTTCAATTTGCCCGCCAGAGGAAAATAGACATCGAGAAGGTTAAGCAAACAATGAAAGGTCCAAAATACAAACATCAAGCACCAAATTATTTGTTTAGATATAAAAATTTATTTTAAGATTCCTTGCATTATCTATAGCGAGATAGTAAAATATTACTAAGGTAGCATGCTAATGTGCGAGGGGATGAGGCAATGAAACATCCAATAAGGGATAATCAAATACTATTAAAAAATATGAACGCATAATCACGGGAGTGGTATGCGTTTTTTTTGCACAATACCATAAAGAAAGGATATATTTTGGGAATCGAGCGTGACACATATTAAGGATCAAATAGTGGAAGGAGAGGGTTAGTTTTGCACAACACCAAATGGAAAGCGGTAGCAATTATTTTTTTTATGAGTTTTTACATGAATATCACTGTGGTATCAGTAGTAGGTGTGGACGGTTTCAATGATATAGATAATCATTGGGCAAAAGATAAGATTTCAAAATGGACAGAGGCGGGGAGGATCTCGGGCTATCCAGATGGCTCCTTTAAACCAGATGACAATATTACCAAGGCTGAGTTTATTACACTGATTAACAAATTGTATGGTTACAATGAAGCGGATGGGGTTAATTTTTCAGATGTTGGAAGCGAAGCGTGGTATGCTAATCAGACAGCGATAGCAAAATCAAATCGATATATGCAATGGTATCAAAACAATCAATTAGAACCGGATGAAGCTATTTCTAGAGAAGATGTCAGTGTTATAGTAGCTGAAATTCTGGCAAGTAAAAGTAACGATCCTGACACAGTTTTAAGTTCTTTTGAAGACGGAACAATGGTTGAGGAAACGCATCAATCACAGGTGGCAGCGTTAATCGAAAAAGGTTATTTAACGGGATATCCTGATGGAACGTATAAACCACAAGGGGCTATTACCCGTGCAGAGGTTATTAATCTGCTAGACAAAGTACTTGGACGAACGGTTACAGAATCGGGAACTGTTGGCAATGGTTCGCAGGTTGAAGTTGTCGATGGGAACATTACCGTATACAAAGGCGATTTAACCCTGACTAACGTTTGGATTAAAGGTGATTTGATATTAACGGCAGAAGTTGCTGATGGAGATATTAACTTAGAGAATGTGACGATTGATGGACGTATTATTGTAGATGGCGGCGATAGTCAACTGCATTTAAAGGGAAGTAATATAAGTGAGATACTTCTGGTTAAAAAAAGTGGAAAGTCTCAAGTTCTCTCTGAGAACAGTACAGTGAATAAGGTGATATCAAAATCCAATGTACTCCTAGAAGGTGATTTTAAAAACTCAGAAGTTGAAATTCAATCATCAGGACATGTAGTTGAATTGGATGGAACATTTGCTTCAGTTGAAATGAAAGAGAGCGCAACCCTTGAGATCAAAGGTGATACCGGTATTGATGATTTGAAGGTGGCTACTGAAGCAGCAGGTTCAAATATCAATACATCTTCCGGGACAACCATTAAGGAAGTAACTTTTGATGGTCCGGCGATAGTTAAAGGAAGTGTGTTCATTGCCAAGGTGGTCTTGAATACAGATGGGGTTTTAGTAGAGCCTGTTGTAGGTGAAATAGAAAAAAACGAAGCAACAACGAATTCCGAAGGCGTTAAAGTCAAACAACCGTCGCGAGGTGGAGGTGGCACTAGCACAACAACGGATACAACGCCTCCGACCGGTTATAGCGTCAGTTTTGACCAAAGTGCAGCAAATAGTTCCAATCAATCTTCAATGAGTTTTACTTTTAGCTCGGCAGAAGTCGGGACGAGTTATAAGTATAGTATTGACGATACGAATGGATTGACTTTGGCAGTCATTGGCAATGGAACGATAGCTACTGCTACGGATCAAGTAACTGGCATTGATGTCAGCACGTTGGATGATGATACTTTGACATTGACTGTGACATTAGTAGATGCAGCGAACAATCAGGGGAATAGTGTAAGTGATACGGTAATAAAAGAAACGGTTGCACCGACGGGCTACAGTGTTTCAATAGATCAGGCGGCTATCACTGCTTCCAATGAAACCACAATGAGTTTTAGCTTTGCATCTGCTGAGGTAGGGAGTAATTATCGTTATACGATTGCTGATACTGATAATGGGACATCGGATGTAACAGGTAGTGGTTCAATTGTCACGGCAGCGGATCAAGTGATTGGAATAAATGTCAGCACGCTTACAAATGGAACACTGACATTGCACGTCCAATTAACAGACGCAGCAGGGAATGAGGGAAATATAGCGGTTGATACCATCATAAAGGAATCAACGCCGCCGAGTGGCTTTAGTGCTAGCTTTGATCAAGATCCTGTGAATCTAACAAATAAAACAAATATCTCTTTCACGTTTGCCTTGGCAGAAGTTGGAACAACTTATAACTATAGCATCGACGATACCAATGCTGGAACCCCTGCGGTTACAGGCAGTGGAACCATAGCGACAGCCACCGATCAAATCAGTGGATTGGATGTCAGTGGTCTGGATGATGACACGCTAACCTTGACAGTCTATTTGACCGATAGTTATGGGAACCAAGGAAATAATGTAACGGATACAGTGCTTAAAGATACGAGTGAACCAAGTGGCTATAGCGTTAGTATAGATTCAAGTTATATCAATAGTAGCAATGCAACAGCAATAAGCTTTACTTTTGCTTTGGCGGAAGTCGGAGCAACGTATTCTTACAGTATCGACGATACCAATGGCGGGACTTTGCCGATAACAGGAAGTGGAACCATAGGGACAGCCACCGATCAGATAACAGGTATTGATGTCAGTGGATTAGATGATGATACCTTAACCTTGACAGTTTACCTGACAGATAATCATGGGAACCAAGGTGGCAACACAACGGATACAGCAACTAAAGAGACCGTTGTGCCAAGCGGTTACTCTGTTACTCTAGATCAAGACCCGGTGACGTCAGCTAATGACACGGGGGTAAGCTTTAGTTTTGCCTTGGCGGAAGTCGGAACAACATATCATTACAGCATTGATGATAATAATAATGGCACGTCACCGATAACAGGAAGTGGGGGCATAATAACAGCCACAGACCAGGTAAGTAGTATTGATGTGAGTGGCTTAGATGATGGGACCTTGCATCTTAGTGTGACCTTAACAGATGCAGCAGGCAATATCGGGGTAGCGGCAACAGATAGTGCAACCAAAGAAGCGACGCCTCCAACTGGATACACCATAAGCTTCGATCAAGATTCAGTGATTGCATCCAATGCAACGAATGTATCTTTTACTTTTGCCTCGGCAGAAGTAGGAGTCGCTTATACCTATAGCATCGACGATTACAACGGCGGAACCCCTGCGGTTACAGGAAGTGGTATGATAGCGACAGCGACAGACCAGATCAGTGGATTGGATGTCAGCGGGTTGGATGATGATACCTTAACCTTGACAGCTTATTTAACGGATGCATATGGGAACCAAGGAATCAATGTAACGGATACATTAATAAAAGATATATATATACCAAATGGCTATAGTGTTAGTATTGATTCAAGTTATATTAATAACACCAATGCAACAGCAATGAGTTTCACATTTGCCTTGGCGGAAGTCGGAACAACGTATCACTACACTATTGACGATACCAACGGTGCGACTGCTGCGATCACAGGTAGTGGAGTTATAGAGACAGCGACAGATCAGATAACAGATATTGATGTCAGTGGCTTAGCCGACGATATTCTAACTTTGACGGTCTATCTAACAGATAGTGCGGGCAATCAAGGTAGCGATGCAACGGATACAGTGACCAAAGAGACGGTGCCACCAAGTGGTTATACGGTTACCTTAGATCAAGACCCGGTGACGTCATCTAATGATACTGCAGTAAGTTTTACGTTTGCCTCGGCGCAAGTAGATGCAGACTATGCCTACAGTATCAGTGATGGCAGTAGCCAAGTGACAGGCAGTGGGACGATAGCAACAGCCACAGACCAGATAAGTAGTATTGATGTGAGTGGTCTAGCGGATGGAACCTTGAATCTTAGCGTGACCTTAACAGATGCAGCAGGCAATATCGGGGTAGCGGCAACAGATAGTGCAACCAAAGAAGCAACGCCTCCAAGTGGATACAGTGTAAGCTTCGATCAAGGCACGGTAATCTCATCCAATGAAGCCAACATATCTTTTACCTTTGCCTCGGCAGAAGTAGGAGCTACCTATAACTATAGCATCGACGATACCAATGCTGGAACCCCTGCGGTTACAGGAAGTGGAACCATAGCGACAGCCACAGACCAGATAAGTGGATTGGATGTGAGTGGTCTAGATGATGACACGTTAACCTTGACAGCTTATTTAACAGATGCATATGGAAATCAAGGAGATAATGTAGCGGATATGATTACAAAAGATACCGTTGCTCCAAGTGGATACAGTGTTAGTATTGATTCAAGTTATATTAATAACACCAATGCAACAGCAATGAGTTTCAAGTTTGCCTTGGCGGAAGTCGGAACAACGTATCACTACACTATTGACGATACCAACGGTGTGACTGCTGCCATCACAGGAAGTGGAACTATAGCAACAGCCACAGATCAGATAGCTGGTATTGATGTCAGTGGATTAGCCGACGATATTCTAACTTTGACGGTCTACCTAACAGATAGTGCGGGTAATCAAGGTAGCAATGCAACGGATACAGTGACCAAAGAGACAGTGCCACCTAGTGGTTATACAGTTACCTTAGATCAAGACCCGGTGACATCAGATAATGATACTACAGTAAGTTTTACATTTGCTTCGGCGCAAGTAGATGCAGATTATGCCTATAGTATCAGTGATGGCAGTAGCCAAGTGACAGGCAGTGGGACGATAGGGACAGCCACAGATCAGATAAGTAGTATTGATGTGAGTGGTCTAGCGGATGGAACCTTGAACCTTAGCGTGACCTTAACAGATGCAGCTGGCAATGTCGGGCTAGCAGCAACAGATAGTGCAACAAAAAAAGCAATCTCACCAAGTGGGTATAGCGTCAGCTTCGATCAAGGCTCAGTGATTCCGTCCAATGAATTCAACATATCCTTTGCCTTTGCCTTGGCAGAAGTAGGAGCTACCTATACCTATAGCATTGATGATACCAATGCTGGAACCCCTGCGGTTACAGGAAGTGGTACGATAGCGACAGCGACAGACCAGATCAGTGGATTGGATGTGAGTGGTCTAGATGATGACATGTTAACCTTGACAGCTTATTTAACAGATGCATATGGAAATCAAGGAGATAATGTAACGGATACAGTAGAAAAAGATACGAGTGTACCGAGTGGATACAGTGTTAATATGGATCCAAGTTATATCAATAGTACCAATGCAACCGCAATAAGTTTTACTTTTGCATTGGCAGAGGTGGATGCAACGTATTATTACAGCATTGACGATACCAACGGTGCGACTTCCGCGATCACAGGTAGTGGAGTTATAGAGACAGCGACAGATCAGATAACAGGTATTGATGTGAGTGGCTTAGATGATGATACCATCACCTTAAGTGTTTATTTAACAGATGGTTTTGGAAATACAGGCAATACCACAACGGATACAGTGACCAAAGAGACTGTGGTGCCAAGCGGTTACACCGTTACCTTAGATCAAGATCCGGTGACATCAGATAATGAAACGGCAATAAGTTTTACGTTTGCCTCGGCGGAAGTAGGAGCCACTTATAACTATAGTATTGATGATGCCAATGGTGCAACTTCGGCGATCACAGGTAGTGGAACGATAGAGGCAGCCACAGATCAGATAACAGGTATTGATGTGAGTGGATTAGATAGTGGAACCTTGAACCTTAACGTGACATTGACAGATATAGCGGGCAATGTGGGTATAGCTGCAACGGATAGCGTAGTAAAAAGTGCGAATGTTCCCAATAGTTACACAGCTACCTGTGCCAGTGATCCAAGTGATGATTATGCACAAACATATGAGAAAGCAGCAGATGTTAATGGAAAACCAAGTTATAATTATTATCACAATGTATATGGTGCGAATTTCACAATTCTATGGGATGCTGGCGATAACCGCTGGGAGCTTCAAGATGATAGTGTCTCTGCTGGATATGATCCGGTAGTTCATTACCATAATGGTACAGGTGATACGCCTCCAATTGGTCCTTGGATAAATATATATGGGATTGGGGATATATCACTCAATGCAAACTAGTATTCAAATAAAGAGACAACATATTAATATGTTGTCTCTTTATTTGAATCTAACTTCTTGGCGGGAAAATACCATTAACGCAGATAATAAAGTTAATGGTTAAAAAGGGTGGTAAAATTTGAAGTGGTTGAGAACCGCCGGTATCTCCGATGCTTTTTTCATGCATATTCGTAGTTGTATCGGGATCTTTTGGTCCATAAACATTGGTGGTATATCTAGATTGTGGAACAGATAAAACATTGTTTTCAGGTTCTGCTAAAGTTGCATTTTGGGTGGATGCAGTTATGGTATGGCTATGTTTAGGCATGTTATCAACTGTGATGTGCGTTGTTAGCGTTCCGCCTTTTTCTCCTTGACGAAAAATAGGTCCTTGATGCATTGGGAAGCGATCGCGTAAATCCGGTAATTGGAATGTATTGATTCCATCACCGCCATAGGTGGTACCTAGAAGCGCATAAAGTGCTTGAAATTGTGATATCGGTAATATAGCTCCATCACAGAACATCCAGTCCTGAGGCGCATAGTTGCCGGCGAACATTGTAATCTCACCTAAATAGTAATCTACCATTTAAAAATTCCTCCTTACTTAATCAATTGATGGTTTGTGTTAAGGACGAGATGGATAATAGCCATCATAGTTTATGATAAAATTAAATGTAAGATAAGGCGGCATCGTTGCAAGTGGTTGAGAGCCACCTTCATTTTTTAGACTGTCTTGATCCAATGAAGTTATATGAGAAGCATCATAGTTAGTGTACAGCATTGTCGGATAGCGCGATTGAACAGTTGACATTACGTTATTCGTTGGAGTTGACTCAGCCATATTGCTTGTAGAAGTTCGAAGGGGATGATTGTGAGCGGGTAAATGGTTGGGGGATAGTTGAACGTGCGTCCAACCTCCAATCATTCCTTGATAGAAGCCATCGCCTCGATGGTTTGGAATCCGGTCTCTTAAATCCGGCAGTTTGAAGGTGGTATACCCATCGCCACCGTAACGATTTCCGATAACAGCATAAAGCAGCTGGTACTCAGAAATCTGAAGTGTCGAACCATCACAGAGGAACCATCCTTCTGGCGCGTAAGTTGCTGCAGTAAGGGTCACTTGTCCTGCAAATGGATAATTCATTAATATTTCCTCCTCTCGTTAAAACCTTGACTAACTTGTATAGAATTATTATATCATAAAATTAAATGTAAAACGCAAAGAGAGTATTTTGTATGGAAAATATAGCTTATAATGGCTTGCATTATATGGAGCAAAATAGTAGAATGGTACTTGAATAAAGTGGTAATGTGCAATGGGTTGAGTATAATGGGAAAACTTATAAGGGAAGATTCTCTATTTTTTTATAATAATAAGCGCATAACCATAACTGTGGTATGTGTTTTTTTGTTGTCTGGGAGAGATAAGAGCTGAATGAATAATTAATAAAGGGGAGCTATAGTATTATGATATTAAACATTGATCAACGTAAAATTGTCGATAGTGATGTAACAGGAAATATGCTTATTCGTGGTGTGGCGGGAAGTGGAAAAACCACCGTTGCAGTTCATAGAATACCGATTCTATTGGATTATCATACAAAAGAAAAGGATAAGGTTCTCTTGATAACATATAACCGTTCCTTAATCCACTATGTCAATTATTTATATGAAAAAATGGATCGACAAACGACGCTGCTTGATTTGTCCGATAAGGAAGAACGATTAGAGATTAAGACCATTGACTCAATCATTCGAAGTCTGTTTAATCAATTAAAGATAAAACATAAAAATAATCCCATTCCCTCAATGCATGAACAATTTAATACAATAAACTATGTTTTGGATAAACTTCAAGATAAGTATAAAGAGATTCCGTGGTTTAACACGCAAAATTCGAGATTCATACTTAATGAAATCGATTGGATTAAAGCCTGTGACTACGATAGTATAAAAGCTTATCAAGAAGCTGATAGAACAGGCCGAGCCGCTTACATGAAAGAAATTAAAGACACACAAGGCGTTCAACGAATTAAGAAAAATAGTATTCAAAGAGAAGCTATTTATGAATGCTATCAGTTTTATAATAACATCATGTATAAAAAGGGCTTTTTTGATTTTGGAGATATGGCAAAAATGGTAAAGGATCATTTTGAAGAAATTAATACGGATAAGTACGTGCACATACTTATAGATGAAGCACAAGACCTGTCAAAATTACAACTTGATATAATCAAGAGATTATATGATGAACAAGACTATAGCTCGGCAACCTTTATCACAGATACTTCTCAGAGTATTTATGAAAAATCGTGGTTGAGTTATCATGCTTTTACTACTGTAGGCTTTAATATGGCAGGTCGCTCGCGCATCCTAAGCAAAAACTATCGAACCACGAAACAAGTGGCAATGGCGGCATATAGTTTGACAGAAAAAGATGATGCAATTACTTCAAATGAGTTATACGTGAAGCCTCTGGTGGTTGAACGCGAAGGAAGTTTTCCGGTCTATCGAAATTTTGAAAATGATGAAGAAGAACTTAACTATATCTCCAGCGTGATTAAGAAGAAAAGCTCTAAGTATGACTTGCGGGATATGGTTATCATAGCACGTAATAAAAAGCAGTTAGAGATTGCTAAAGATTATTTGATTCGTCAAGGTATTGACTCCAAAATCTATTCAGATAAAGTATCCTTTGATGAAGAGGTAGTAAAATTATTTACTATGCATTCAATTAAAGGTTTAGAATTTAAGTTGGTTTTTATTATTGGCTTGAATGAAGGAATTATTCCCTATTCTAGTCCGTGTGAAGCAGATGACAATAATAACAGCGAAATACAAGACAGAAAATTATTGTATGTTGGGATGACCAGAGCTGAAGAAAAACTCTATATGACCTCGAGTGGAAAAGCGTCAAAGTTTATAAAAGATATTAATCCCGAATACCTTATTACCAATGATGAAGAACCCTTTGAAAATATTACAAAATTACCTGAAAATCGATATTTGTTTACAGAAAAGATTATTGAAATACATAGCAAAGAGGAAACTGTAAGACAAGGTATTCTTCAAAATCTCATAGATATACTAGGATATCCATTAAGTTGCATCGATATTGAAGTTCCCGTGCAACAATATTCTCAAAAAGGTTATGCAGATATTGTCCTCTACAAATCTCAATCAAAAGAGAAACCCTTAGTTGTCATTGAATGTAAGGCTCAAGATGTTGAAATCGAAGCATTAAAGGACCAATTATTTGACTATATGAAAGCATTGCCTAGTGTAAGATTTGGCATGATGACAAATGGAGTAAAGCATTATTTTTATGAGAAAAGTGGAATGAAAATGTTGGACCGTGCTATGGTGCCATCTTATGATAACTTAGTCAACACCATAGATAAAGTCTTTGTCTATAAGAATATGGTCAATAATAGAGAGTTTAAATATATCGTTAATGGATATGATAATAAAAACATATCAATAAAGTATATGGATGAAGAGGGTGTGTTGCCTATTGGAGACTATCGGGATATAGGAATAATGGGAAAAGTATCCGCCGGTTTGCTCAAGACGATGGATCAATCTATAGATAGTATATCAAGGCATATCCCATTGCCATCAGAGTGGTTTTCAAATAGTTACGATTATCTCATGCTTAAAGTTGATGGGGATAGTATGATTCAGGCAGGAATAGAGCCTAGGGACCATGTTGTCGTCAGAAGGCAAGCGGATGTTGAAAACTATGATATTGCCGTTGCTGTTGTAGATGATGAAGCAACGATGAAAAAAATAGTTAAGATGGGCGACAGTATAATGTTAATGCCTGAAAACAGCAAATATGAGCCGATAATGAAAAAAGCAGATGAAATCTTCATAGCAGGTAAGATCGTTGGAGTTTTGAAGAGCTTGGGATAGAAAAAGAGGCAGAGTATGAAAAAAATCTTATTATTGGAAGATAACATTTCCTGTAGAAAACATTTGCTTAAGATAGCAGCAAGCATAAACCCTACGTTGGATTTTTTTGAAACCGGTAGTGCAAATGAAGCATATAGCTATTCAATATCAAATGATGTCAGTGTGTTTTTGCTGGATATCCAGGTAGAGGATTATTCAGGAATAGAACTAGCCAAACGCTTAAGAAGTATAAAAAAATATCAGTTTACACCGATTATCTTTATTACGGCTATGCCAACTAGACAGCTGGAGGCATTTCGCAAAATCCATTGCTATGATTACATAATAAAGCCTTTTACAGAGGAAGAAGCCGGTAAAGTCCTTAAAAAAATATTGATTGATTACATAGATCGACCTAATGAAACCAAAAACCTAGCATTAAAGTTCAAGAATTTTACTCAAATGATTCCTATGAATGATATTTTGTATGTAGAGTATGTGAATAGAAGAATCATCATCATAACCAAAGAGGAAAAAATAAAATATATGCATATGTCGATGAAAAAATTCAAGCAATTATTAGATGAAGATTTTTTCATGCAAGTACACCAATCCGTTATTATTAATTCAAATTATGTTGAAAAAATAGAGTTCGACGCAAAAAGTATAAAACTATATAGTGTAGAAGAAGAAATTCCAATAGGACGAAGCTATCTAAAAGAAGTGAGAGGTAGATTTGATGACTTATATTGAGACGTTAATCTTATCTTTTTTTGACATGCTTATGTTGACGTACATCATTGTCATTTTAAAAGCTTCATTGAAGAAAATAGATGTCATTAAAGGTTGTTGTGGAGTACTTGTCGGGACGGCATTAATAGGCACGGTGATTTACTTTGTCAGTAATCAGGTGGTTTCTTTTACGGTTAATATTATAATTGCGTTTGTTTTAATTCAAATTATTATGAGAAGTGATTTAAAGCGTATTACGATTACTTATGTATATAGCCTGACGATTTTATGTACAGTTCAACTTCTGACAACCATTGCATATCAGTTGATAAAAGGAAGTTGGGATTACACATTTGTCAGTAGTTTGATAACACAGCTAATAACGGCAGTTATGACTATAGTTATATTAAAAATCTTGCCGATTAATCAATTTTATCATAGCCTTATTAAAGAAAATAAATGGATGCAGATTGTTGTCACTAACGTTTTTTTCGTATATTATGTGTTAGTTATATTATGGAATACAGATTTATATGGGCTGCTTGATAGTATTTTAGGCATACTTATCCTTGTCGTTATTATATTACTTATCAACACGTTAATGATTACTCATGGGATATCTAATCAGATATTATCAGAAAAGATAAAGATGTATGATATGTATTTTCCTGTAATAGAAGATATCATTGAAGAAGTGCGAACAAAGCAACATGATTATCATAATCATATTCAAACTTTATATGCTTTAAAGTCCATGGAGCACTTACCTAATGCCTTTGAGGAATACTTACAAACAATAAAAGCTGATGATATTTGGATGAAGCTTATTCGATTGGATAATAAAGTATTGATGGCGTTTTTATATAGTAAATTTTTACATGCTCAAAAAGATAAAATTAATGTGGAGTTTAAAATTCAGAATTACTTTTTTAACTCTGAACTTCAAGATTATGAACTTATAGAAATTTTTGGGATTCTTATGGACAATTCAATTGAGGCAACTCTTGAAGTCGAAGCAAGAGGATGTGAAATACTTATAGGATATGAAGAGGGGTTAAATATTATTCAAACACGCAATCAAGCGACAGCTATGCTAAACGATAGATTGATAAAAACGTTGAAAAGCGAAAGGAAGCGTCATATTAAAGATAAAACAGGGTATGGGCTTCAAAAATTAACCACTATTGTCAACCGCTATAAGGGACAGATTAAGATAAAATATAACAAAAAAGACCAAGAAATAATTTGTCGAGTAGAGATACCTGATAGTAGTAATTAAAAACTCGTTAAACTATTGACAAGCTCAAAATCTGTGTTAAAATTATACTAGATGAACGTTCAGCTAGTATAAAAAAGCGCATAAAAGGAGAATGATTGATGAGAGCATTATATATGCCACAATTAAATAAAATTGAGCTTAAAGATGTAGAAAAACCACAGCTAAAAAATTCGACAGATGTGATTATTAAAGTGACTTCAACAACCATCTGCGGGAGTGATATTCATATTGTAAATGGAGTTATTCCTACGCAACCGGGCTTTGTATTGGGACATGAGTATGTAGGGATTATCGAAGAAGTTGGAGACGACGTGAAGAACTTTCGGGTGGGGGACCGAGTGATAGGACCACCAGCTCCATTTTGCGGGGAATGTGGTCCTTGCGAAAAAGGAAATGTAGCCCATTGTCTCCATGGAGGAATTCATGGCAGTGGGGTAACCCGCGGCGATATTCCTGGAACTCATGCTGAGTACACGCGTGTACCTCATGGAGATTCGTGTCTTCTTCATGTTCCGCAGCACTTATCGGATGAGGAAGTTATCTTTATCTCCGATATCGTTGCAACTGGATACACAGGAATTCACAAGATGAATTTACAAGAAGGAGAGACACTGCTTGTGTTTGGGTGTGGACCGGTTGGTTTATCAGCAGTGCTTACCGCTAAGTTTAGAAAACCTAAGAACATTATTGTTGTTGAAAAATCCGAACAACGTCTTCAAAAAGCAATGGAACTAGGAGCGACACATGGATTGCTAGTTGGTCGTGATAATGTTGAAGAAGAAGTGGCAAAGATCACAGGAGGCGTCGGTGTAGATGTCGTGATTGATGCTGTGGGTCTAGCCATCACTTTAGAACAAGGATTTAATGCATTAACGGTTGAAGGGCGCCTGTTTATGGTTGGTATTCCTGAAGCCCCAGTGGCTATTCATCCGTTACATTTTTTCAAGAATATTACCTTTAGTATGGGCTTAGGCGATTTGACAAAAATCGAAGAATTGCTAGGCTATGTGGCAAATGGTGAACTTGATTTAAAACCTTTAATCAGCCATCAGATGTCTCTTGATGATGTAGAAGCAGCCTTTGATTTGTTTGCCAATAATCCTAATGAAGTGTTGAAAATAATCATAAAACCATAAATCACTGTACGTTAATCTCCCCTTCCGCTATAATGTAAGTAATACGACGGAAGGGGATTAGTTTATCCATGAGTAAAAAAAGAGATGCAGAAGCATCGATTAAAAAAATCTTAGATGCGGCGAAGATTATTTTTGCCAAAAAAGGATATCACCGAACAACGCTATCCGAGATCGGCGAAAAAAGTGGCTTATCGAGAACGACGCCTTCATATTTTTTCAAAAATAAAGAAAATCTATACAAGACGCTGATTGACAGTCTGATTGAAGATGAAAAAAACTATGTGAGCAACTTGACATTTGAAGGTGAAGTGACCATAGAGGCGCTAAAAGACTTATTATCCAGGCATATAGGCTATACTTTTGAGAATCCATATTTAAGTAAAATTATTATATGGGAATCCTTAGATGATAACCGCCAAGATTGGATTCACAGTTATTTTCCTGACGTGATGCATTGGAGTCATATCTATTTGGAACAAGCCAAAAAACAAGGGTTGCTTCATGAGGAAATCGATACATATTCTTTATGGTTAAATGCCATGGCGATGGCGTGGTTACCAATCATTACAGAACATACGTTTATGCACTCTATTCATAGAGACATCAGTTCCCCGGAATTTCTTGCCTTTCATAAGCGACAAGTAGAGATATTGATTTTTGAGTCTATCCTAAAGAAAGAGTAAAAGTAGGTTTGTTCATAGAGAGGATGGTCTAAATGAAAGAATTTAGTGATCGAATCAAAGCGGCTGAGGCTATTGTGTTTTTTGGAGGTGCAGGAGTATCAACAGAGAGTGATATCCCTGATTTTAGAAGTGAACATGGAATATATAAAACTGTTCAGGAGTATGGTGTGTCACCGGAACAGATTATATCGCACACATATTTTCATAAGCATCCAGAAGTGTTTTATGATTTCTATCGTAAGTATATGATTTTTAAAGATGCAAAACCTAATGCAGCCCATAATACATTGGCAAAGCTTGAAGCTATGGGAAAGTTAAAGGCTGTTATAACACAAAATATTGATGGATTGCATCAAATGGCAGGGAGTCAAACAGTATATGAACTCCATGGATCCATTCATCGTAACTATTGCACCCATTGCCATGCATTCTATGATATGACCACGATGGTAGAAGCGGGTGGAGTGCCGTTATGCACATTGTGCGGGAATGTGATTAAACCGGATGTTGTTTTATATGAAGAACCTTTAGATGAACAGGTATTATCAAAAAGTATCGAAGCAATTCGCACGGCAGATATGCTGATTGTTGGCGGGACGTCTTTGAGGGTATATCCAGCAGCTGGGTTGATTAATTATTATCAAGGCAACAACTTAGTCTTGATTAATAAGGAAGAGACCCCTTATGATGCGAAGGTTGATTTATGTGTTCGAGGAAGTATCGGTGAGATTTTGCGTGAAACGATTGAGGAAATAGACCTATAAAATGTAGCACTCGCTTTTATTGTGATATAATTAAGATATTCAATTATCTAAAAGCAATGAAAGGAGATGCGTTATGAGTGAACAAGGAAGATGCCCCGTAACAGGAGCGACAGGAACTCGACCCACGAGAGGTACGACAAATAAAGACTGGTGGCCCGAACAGCTAAATCTCAAGATTTTACAACTGCATTCAGAAAAAGTGAACCCAATGGACAAGGATTTTTGTTATGCAGATGCGTTTAAACACTTAGACTATGAAAGTTTAAAAAAAGATCTTTATGCTTTAATGACAGATTCTCAAGATTGGTGGCCTGCCGATTATGGTCACTACGGTGGATTGTTTATCCGTATGGCTTGGCATAGTGCGGGGACCTACAGGGCTGGTGACGGTCGAGGTGGTGGTGGAACAGGAAATCAACGGTTTGCACCCCTCAATAGTTGGCCGGATAATGTCAATCTGGATAAAGCTCGACGCCTTCTTTGGCCGATTAAGAAAAAATACGGCAAGTGCATCTCCTGGGCAGATTTGATGATTTTGGCCGGCAACTGTGCGTTAGAATCCATGGGACTAAAAACGTTTGGATTTGGGGGTGGTCGTGAAGATATATGGGAACCAGAAGATGATATCTATTGGGGAACAGAAAAGAAATGGCTCGATGATAAGCGTTACTCAGGTGATAGAGACTTGGAAAATCCATTGGCTGCAGTCCAGATGGGATTGATATATGTGAATCCTGAAGGACCTAATGGCGAACCCAATGCGGTTGCTTCAGGACAAGATGTGCGTGAGACGTTTGCACGTATGGCGATGAATGATGAAGAAACTGTAGCTCTGGTGGCTGGTGGACATACTTTTGGAAAATGCCATGGAGCAGCCAGCCCCAGTCATGTAGGACCAGAACCTGAAGCTGGCGAACTTGAAGAGATGGGATTAGGCTGGAAAAATAGTTATGGTGATGGTAAAGGGGATAGTACAATCTCGAGTGGGATTGAAGGACCGTGGAATTCAACGCCGACAAAGTGGGATATGGGGTATTTTGAGACCTTGTTCGCTTATGATTGGAATCTTGTCAAAAGTCCGGCAGGAGCCTGGCAGTGGGTGCCGTCTGATCCAAAAGCTCATAATATCCCAAGTGCCCAAGGAGGATATAAGCAACCCCCGATTATGACGACGGCAGATATGTCCTTGCGTATGGATCCTGTCTATAAACCCATATCTAAATATTTTTATGAACATCCCGAAGCTTTTGAAGCTGCATTTTCTCGTGCGTGGTTTAAGCTGACCCATAGAGATATGGGACCGAAGTCTAGGTACCTAGGTCCGGAAGTGCCAGAGGAAGACCTTATTTGGCAAGACCCGATTCCGGTAGCGGATTATGAAGGAATTGAAGTTGATGATGTGGATATCTTAAAAGCGAAGATTCTATCAAGTGGACTTAAGGTAGGTCAGCTAATTAAGACAGCATGGGCATCAGCATCGACATTTAGAGGTTCGGATTATCGTGGTGGAGCCAATGGGGCAAGACTGTTGCTAGAACCTCAGAAAAGCTGGCGTGTGAATCAATCAGAGGACTTGGAACAGGTGATTGATGTCTTAAGAAGTATAAAAGAAGAGTTTGATAGGTCACATGCGACCAAAAAAGTTTCCATGGCGGACCTGATTGTTTTAGGTGGATGTGTTGCTGTTGAGATAGCAGCTGAAAAGGCGGGATTAAACAAAGAGGTGCCTTTTGTTCCGGGAAGAACAGATGCGACCCAAGAACAAACGGATGTTGAAACATTTAACCTGCTAGAACCCAAGGCGGATGGATTCATCAATTTTGTTGAAAATCCTAAGATGAGATGTCCAGAAGAAGTGTTGATTGATAAAGCACAATTGCTTAAATTAACTGCTCCGGAAATGACAGTACTCGTTGCAGGACTAAGAGTACTTGGAGCAAACTTTGAGGACGCACCTTTTGGTGTTTTGACAGAGCGTATTGGTACGTTGACTAATGATTTTTTTGTGAATTTGTTAGATATGGGAACGGTTTGGAAGCCCTTGAATGAAGAAAAAACGTTGTTTGAAGGTTTGGATCGGACCACAGAAGAGAGAAAATGGATGGCGTCACGGGTGGATTTGATTTTTGGTTCCCATGCACAGCTGCGAGCTTTTTGTGAAGTCTATGCTAGCGATGATGGTCATGAAAAGTTTGTGAATGATTTTATAAAGGTATGGGATAAAGTCATGATGGCGGACCGCTTTGATGTTTGCTAAAGGTACATGAAAAGCTAGGTGAACTTGACAGTTACAGGATAAGGGTATATTATATACGCGATTGATCAAAAGAATGTAATGTAAGGAGAACATGATGAATAATTTACCTAATTGTCCAAAATGCAACTCAGAGTATACCTATGAAGACGGAATGCTTATGGTATGTCCGGAGTGTGCTTACGAATGGTCTTTGACAGCATCAGAAGAAGCGGATGATGCGATTAAAGATGCGAAGGGCAATCTGCTTAGTGATGGAGATGCGGTGACCGTCATACGGGATCTGAAAGTTAAAGGAAGCTCATCTGCAATTAAACAAGGGACAAAAGTAAAAAGTATACGCCTTGTTCCAGATGCACCAGATGGACATAATATTGATTGTAAAATCGATGGTTTTGGCGCGATGAAGTTAAAGTCAGAATTCGTTAAAAAAGCATAAAAAGTTTTTGGAGGGATGAAGGTGTCAAAATTTTTAGAGCTGGATATGGAGGATCAAGAACTCATATGTAATGTTGGGAAAGCATTGTCGTCACCGATTCGTATTGAAATTTTAAAGCTGCTGTATGGAAAAAGCTTAATTATAGGTGAAATTGCCAATGCACTAGATATTCCGGCTTCGAGTGCTGCGATGCATGTTCGAACATTGGAAGCAGCTCAATTGATTCGTTTTGAAGAATTGCCGGGAACTAGGGGCAAGACAAAGCTTTGCCATCGAAAGCCCGATTTTATCAATATTAGTCTGTTAAGTAAAGACAGGAATGTGGATGAAATCGTTAGCGTTGAAATGCCTGTTGGCGCCTTTTGTTCTTGTGATGCTGTTCCAACATGTGGTTTAGCTGATATTGACGGAGTGATAGGAACAGAAGATGTCGTAAGTAGTTTTTATCTTCCGCAACGGGCGAATGCACAGTTACTATGGAGCTCGGGTGGTGTGATTACCTATCGTTTTCCAAACTTAGTGCCAAAAAAATACACACCTAAGCGGCTAAATCTAACGATGGAGATATGTTCTGAGGCTCCAAACTATCGGTTGGGTTGGAAGTCGGATATTACACTTTGGGTTAATGGAATTGACTGCGGATATTGGCAAAGTCCAAGTGACTATGGTGCTAGACGTGGTCGATTAAATCCGGCAAAATGGCCGGATGGCTCTACACAATATGGTGTCTTAGTGAGTTGGGAAGTCAATGAAAATGGCATATACATTAATAACGAACATATTCGTTCTTTAGATTTTGAAGCACTTAATATTATGGAGCAAGAATATATAGAAATCAAAATTGGCAATAAAGCCGATGCGCAATATGTGGGTGGATTTAATATCTTCGGAAAAAGATTCGGTGACTATGCGCAAGATTTGATTTTAAGTATTGAGTATTAAAAAGAGCCTAGTGAAAGCTGGGCTCTTTTTTTAGAATATTATAACAATAAAATTGTTGTAAAAATAAATAAAAAGAAAATAATAGGTGAAAAAATGTTGTAAAAGCATAAAAAGATTAAAGATGTACTTGACTTAATTGTATAATTATACTAATGTATAAAATATAAAAACAATATTATTGTTTATATATGCCGGCGATATAGGTCACTTGTCAATATCATACAATGTAAATAAAGGGAGGACAACATGAAGAAAAAAAGTATGTTTTTTTTAGTAATAGTATTCGTTATGTTATTCATCGTAGGTTGTGGGTCACAAAGCAATGATACAAATGCGTCAGGGAATGATTCGAGTGTTGATAGTGGAACGTCAGAATCAGATACATCCAAGACGCAAGATGAAACCTCAGAAAATGATGCTGATGTAAATGAGGACGGGACGGTTAATAATCCTGAAAATGTAGAAATAAAAGAAGGTAATCTAGTTTTTTGGTCTTTGTTTAGCGGTGGTGACGGCGGATTTATGGATGAGATTATCACAGACTATAATGCCACGCAACCAACTATGCAGGTGCAACCTATTATGCTGGTATGGGCTGATTACTATACAAAGCTTCAAACCGCAGTGGCGGCAGGAAAAGGGCCGGATATTGGAGTGGCACATGCATCGAAACTACCTGAGTTAGTAGAACAAGGCGCAGTAGTTCCTATTGATAGCTATCTAGAAGATATAGGTATCTCGATGTCAGATTTATACACACAAGGGTCTATCAACAGTGTGACCTTTAGCGAGCAGACATATGGCGTTCCATTAGATACACATGCAGAGATTATGTATTATAACAGAGATATCTTAGCCGAAGCAGGCGTTGAGTTAAACGCGGAAGGTAAGTTGGATATTCAAAGTGCTGATGCATTCCTTGCCATCTTAGATAAGATAAAAGCGGTTATTCCAGAAGGTTCTTCAGCCCTTGCGCTGACAAATTCAGGAGATGATCCATATCGTGTTTGGTGGGCGACCTATTTTCAAATGAACGGAACAGCAATACTTAGTGCTGATGCAACAGAAGTGACCTTAGATAAGAATGTTGCTATGGAAGCGGCAGAATTTGTTAAACGTTTGTATGAAGAAGGATATGTTCTTGAAGGTATCGATGACCATCAAGCCTTTTTCCAAAGTGGAAAAGCGGGGATTTTGTTTGGAGGAACATGGGCAACAGGAGCGTTTGAAAAAACAGATGGCTTAAACTTTGGTGCGCAAAACTTTCCAAAGCTATTTGACCAAGATGCGTGCTGGGCAGATGCGCATATAATGATGATTCCGTATTCAAAAGAACGCACAGATGAAGAAACCCTTGAAGCGGTTAGATTTATCGTTGCAGCAGCATCGGATGGAGGCGTAACATGGGCAAAGTCCGGTCAGATTCCATCCAATATTAATGTCGTCAATAGTCAAGAATATGCAGAGCTTGATTATCGAAGTGACTACAAAAATGCTTTGAATACAGCAGTGCTTCCGCCTCAAAGCTCAAGTTTTTATGCGATGAAAGCAGGGATGATTGATTCGCTTAATGCATACTGGACAGGGCAAAGTGATGTTGAGACAGCAATCAATGATTTATATAGTGAACTTGCATCAAACATATTCTAAATAAAACGATAAGGGAGTTTTATGCTCCCTTATTCTTTTAGAAAAGGAGCATAAGAATGGAGATTAAAAAGAAAAAAATCAGAGCTTATCTGACGCCTATAGGATTTATATTTCCTTTTTTTGCACTATATACTGTTTTTACCATATGGCCCGTTGTTCAAGGTATATATGTTAGCTTTCATCGATGGAGTTTGATGGGGAAGTTAGGTTTTGTTGGCTTTGAAAATTACTCGCGCTTTTTAGGGGATAAAAATTTTATAGGAGCGCTAAGCAATACGTTAAAATTCGTTATAATCACAGCACCTGCATTGGTAGTAGTAGCACTTGTTTTAGCTTTATTAGCTAATCGGGAATCGCGATTAAAAAAAATTCTTCGTATCAGTTATTATTTACCTAGTGTGTTGTCCGTTGCAGTGGCCTCGTTTATTGCACAATATATGTTTGCACCGTACCGAGGTTTTATTAATGGTTTTTTACATGCGATAGGTTCTTTGCCTGCAAATCAAGAGCTGCAATGGCTACAAGACCCTAGCTTGGTTTGGGTGACGATTACATCAATGACTGTATGGTGGACCGTTGGATTTAGTATGATGCTTTACTTGTCAGCATTACAAGACATCTCACCGCAAGTTTTGGAATCTGCAGAAATCGATGGTGCAAATGGCCGACAACGTTTGTTTTTTATTGTTATTCCCTTGTTAAAACCTACTACCTACTTGGTGTCATTGCTACAGCTTATTGCGTGTTTTAAAGTGTTTGGACAAATTTATCTCATAACAGGTGGAGGACCGGCTTCTTCAACACGTCCCATGATTCAATATATTTATGAGACCGCATTTACAAAAGGGCGAATGGGTTATGCAGCATCGATGTCGTATGTTCTTTTCGCGATTTTGGTCCTTTTGTCTCTTGTTCAGCAAATTATGCAAAAAAGGAGTGAAAAGGTATGATGCAATCATCAGGCATAAAAAAAAGACGTGTTGGAAATACGGCGTTGACAATAGTTTCAGGTGTGTTTGCACTGGTATTTTTGGCACCTATACTTTGGTCGTTAGCGGTGTCTTTTCAGATAGAGGGAAGGCAAATCCTAAGTGTGTGGGACTGGTTTAAACCACCATATACATTGCAAAATTATCCGGAGATTATTCTTAATAGTGAAGTACCGCTTTGGATGTTTAATAGCTTGTTTATTGCAGTTGTTGCGACAGTACTTACAGTATTTTTGTCGGCGATGGCAGCCTATGCAATTGCAAAAATTGAATTTAAAGGAAGTCGTTTGCTATTATTTTATTTTTTGCTGGGGCTAATGGTGCCTGGAGAAGCAACGATTGTTCCCCTATTTATAACCGTCAATGGGTTTGATTTAATTGATACATATCCTGGGTTGATTTTTCCTGCGATTGCAGGCTCTATGAATTTAATCATCATGGTTACATTTTTACGCAATATACCGAACGAATTAATTGAAGCAGTTAAAATAGATGGAGGCAACCATATGACCATTTTCTTTAAGATTGTATTGCCTTTATCAAAAGCTGTTTTGTCGACAGTAAGCATTTTTGCATTTATAGGAAGTTGGAATAATTATTTGTGGCCATTGCTATGTGCAATGAGCAGCTCAAAATTTACGCTTCCAATTGGAATACCAACGTTTGCAGGTACATACACCGTTGATTATGTGAAACCATTGACGGCTAACATGGTGGCATCCATACCAATGATTGTATTGTATATCATTTTTGAAAAACAAATTGTTCAGGGAATTACAATGACTGGAGTTAAAGGGTAGAAAATCTACGAACTAAAATATTATTACGGAGGAACGATTATGAAGACGTATATCAAAGATTATCCTAGACCACAAATGGTTAGACCACAGTGGGAGTGTTTGAACGGAGAATGGCTGTTTGCTTTTGATGATCAAAATATAGGTGAGCAAGAGGGGTGGAATCATGGCTTATCCAGTGATTTAAAGATTGTGGTACCTTTTACATATGAAACTCAATTGAGTGGTATTAACGCGCAAGAGCCTCATGAAGTGGTTTGGTATCAACGCAGCATATATTCAAAAGAACAAAAGCCAAGGCAGCGACAGCTATTGCACTTTGAAGGGAGCGACTATATTACAAAGGTGTGGGTCAACGGGCAATTTATTGGCAAGCATCAGGGCGGATATGCGAGGTTTTCATTTGATATTACCCACGCACTCCAGGAAGGGGAGAATATTCTTGTAGTAAAAGTTGAAGATACATATGATGTTCGTCAACCTCGTGGTAAGCAGCGATGGAAAAAATACAATTATGGATGTTGGTATGTTCAAACGACAGGGATTTGGAAAACGGTATGGTTGGAGAGTGTGTCCAGTGAACATATTAAAAAAACAAAAATCACACCGGACCTAGAAAAAAAAGAGATTGAACTTGAAGTTGAGTTTATTAAAGGAGAAGAACCGCTAAGAATAGAGACGCGTATAGAATTTGACGGTGTTTTGGTTAATACATCTTCCGCTCAAGTTTTTGATAATTATATAACCCTGCATTTGAATGTGCTATCTCTTGAGGTGAGTGAATGGGGAATAAAGACATGGTCGCCGAATGAACCTAACTTATACGACTTAAATATTCGCTTGATACAAGGGGATAAGATTATTGATGAAGTCGATTCATATTTTGGTATGAGAGAGATTCGAATTGAACATAGTGAAGTACTACTTAATGGGCAGCCCCTATATCAAAGATTACTGTTAGATCAAGGGTACTGGGAAAAATCTCACTTAACGCCTCCAAGCGAAGAGGCACTAATTGAAGATATTGATAAGACGTTGGAGCTTGGTTATAATGGAGTGCGAAAACATCAAAAGACAGAAGATGAGCGATTTTTATATTGGTGTGATGTGAAGGGGCTATTGGTTTGGAGTGAGTTTCCGGCGGCATATCATTTTACAGATTATGCAGTTGAATGTATGACTGGTGAATGGATGGAGATTGTCACGCAAAACTATAATCATCCAAGTATTATTACGTGGACGCCTTTTAATGAATCATGGGGGATTGCAGATATTAAAACCAATACAACGCAGCAAAAATTCACAGAGGCTATCTACTACTTTACAAAAACACTTGACCCTTACAGACCGGTGATTGTGAATGATGGTTGGGAACACACGATTTCAGATATTATTACGTTACATGATTACGAAGAATCAGGAGAAGTGTTTTATAATCGTTACAACGAATACAAGCAGGAAATTCTCGAAAATCGTACGTACCATAGTCGACATAAATCAGCGTTTGCTAATGGATATGGCTACAAAGGACAGCCGGTTTTAATTAGTGAGTATGGGGGGATTGCCTTCGATAATGACGAAAAGGGATGGGGATATGGCAACAAAGTAGCAACAGAAAAAGACTTCATTCAACGCTTTGAAGAAATAACAGAAGCGATAAAAAAGACACCTTACATATGTGGTTTTTGTTATACGCAACTTTCAGATGTGCAGCAAGAAATCAATGGATTAATGGACATCAAAAGAAACTTTAAGGTCGATCCGCAGCGAATTAGCGAAATAAATAAGCGGCAGACAGGGTATTGGAGAATGGATAATTATTAATAACAAAAATTAAAAGCGGTGTGCATTGAATATGCACCCGTTTTTTTATGTGATGTTTTTGTCTTTTTGTGGGATTGTTGAAATAGAAGACTAGGCGTAAGATTAAAGATGTTAATATCAATGAATATAGAGGAGGTTTTGTAATGAAAAAGTTATTATCTATGTTTTTAGTTGTTGCGTTAATCTTTAGTTTAACTGCATGCGGTAGTGAAGAGGCAGGGGAAGATCAAGGGGCAACAACATCGGGGGAAACAGAGCAAGCAGAAGAGACGACCAACGAACAAGACCAAGAGATGACAGAGAAAAAAGATCTTAAACTCACAGTATATGCAGGACTTCAAGAAGACCACGCTGCATTAGCTGTCAAAGAATTTGAAAAAGCAACAGGGGTTAAGACAGAGATGGTTCGTATGAGTGGTGGAGAAATTTTTGCACGTATCAAAGCAGAAAAAGATAATCCATCAGCTAGTATATGGTATGGTGGTGGAGCGTTAACATTTATGGCGGCAGATAATGAAGGGCTGCTTGAGGAATATAGCTCTCCGGAAAGTGAAAATATTGATGATCAGTTTAAAGACGCTGAAGGAGCTTGGACAGGTATTTATACAGGTATTCTTGGAATAGAAGGGAATCAAGCATGGCTTGAAGACAATAATCTTGAGCTTCCGACAACATGGGATGAACTATTAAAACCTGAATTTAAAGGCAATATTGTTATCGCACATCCAGCGTCTTCGAGTACGGCGTATAACTTTTTAGCGACTATTTTACAGTTAAAAGGGGAAGAAGAAGGATTTGCATATCTTCAAAAATTTAATGAGCAAGTCAGACAATACACAAAATCAGGAAGTGCACCTGGACGAATGGCAGGTCTTGGTGAAGCGCCGATTGCTATCGGGTTTTTACATGATGCGATTAAATATCAAGAAGAAGGATATAAGGATTTGATCTTTACAGCGCCAGAAGATGGAACAGGTTATGAAATCGGTGCTGTTGGAATTATTAAAGGTGGACCGGACCAAGAGGCAGCTAGAATGTTTGTGGATTGGAGTTTGTCAAAAGAAGCGCAAGAGTTAGGTAAAACTGTTGGTTCGTTCCAATTCTTAACCAACAATACTGCGGAACCGCCAGAACAAGCAAAATCACTTAAAGGTGCTAACCTCATCGACTATAAGTTTCAATGGGCAGCAGATAACCGAGAAGAATTTTTAGAAAAATTTATTGAACTGACAAAAAGTGAACCACCAACAGAATAGTAAGCTTGTTGCACCCTATCTGCAAGGCTTGATAGGGTGCAACCTTTAAGGAGGATTATTTTGAAAAAAAATACGAAGGTGGAAAAAACATATGGACTTCGCCTTGCGGCAGAAGTGAAAAATATGCGAAAAGTCTTTACAGATCCTATTCTTGTGGTGAGCATTCTCATTGTACTAGCGGTAGTTACCTTGTTCATCGTTATGCCGTTAGTCAATATATTAAAAGAAAGCTTTTTAAAAGATGGACAGTTCTCACTGGAACACTATAAAAAGATTTTTCGACTTTCATATAATTTAGAGATTATATTAAATACATTAAAACTCGGAGTTACAGTCAGTATCTTATCAACCGTCATAGGATTTATTTTTGCCTATGCATCAGCCTATGTAAAGATTGCCAACAAAAAAATCATGAATGCCATTGCAATTCTACCGATTATCTCACCGCCATTTGTCATTGGGCTTTCAGCTATTTTGCTCTTTGGACGAACAGGCTTGATTACGAGAAATCTCTTGGGTATGCAAAATGCAGAAATCTATGGATTTCATGGGCTCGTTTTAGTACAGACATTAACTTTTTTTCCGGTAGCTTATTTGGTTATGGTTGGACTTTTACAACGTATCGATCCATCCGTTGAGGAAGCGGCAAGAGACCTTGGGGCTTCAAGGTGGCAAGTCTTTAAGACAGTTACGTTACCTCTTATGGCACCCGGAATTGCTAATGCCGGATTACTTGTTTTTATCCAATCGGTTGCAGACTTTGGTAATCCAATGGTTGTTGGAGGCAATTACACGACCATGGCAGTCCAAATCTATATGCAGGGGATTGGAAGCTTAGATATGAGTGGAGCGACAGCGTTAGCCATTCTTTTGTTGTTAATCTCAGTATGCGCCTTCCTTTTTCAAAAATATTATATCGGGAAGAAGACATATATTACAGTAACTGGAAAAGTATCAAGAGAACGAGTTCTTATCGATGAACCGTATATAACCAAGCCTTTATCAGCCATTGTTATTTTGATTAGTATTTTTGTCGGTATGATGTATATTCTTATTCCGATTGGATCCTTCATCAAGTTATGGGGCGTAGATTATTCGTTTACATTAAATCATTTTAAATATGTATTTAATCTGGGAATAGAACCTATTGTAGATACACTGAGCTTAGCCTTAATTGCAACACCCATTACGGGAGTGTTATCAATGGTTATTGCATATCTAATTGTTCGAAGAAAATTTATTGGACGTGGATATATTGATTTTACAACGATGCTATCGATTGCTATACCCGGTACAGTTATTGGACTAGGATATGTATTGACCTATAATAAACCACCGATTGTTTTAACAGGGACAGGGATAATCTTAATTATCGCCTTTATTATGCGTTCGATGCCGGTAGGTATTCGCTCAGGGATTGCTTCACTTCATCAAATCGATCCATCGATTGAAGAGGCTGCCAATGTTCTTGGAGCTTCAAGTAAAAAAGTGTTTACATCGATTACATTACCAATGATTCGCCCGGCATTTTTCAGTGGATTGGTATATGCTTTTTCTAGAAGTATGACACTGGTCAGTACAATTATTTTCTTAGTATCTGCAAAATACAGTCTGTTGACGGTAGCGACAATGAGCCAGATTGATCAAGGTAGAATCGGCGTTGCCAGTGTATATTCCACACTACTTATTATCATTGTTGGCACAGGGATTGCCTTGATGAAGTTTATTTTAACGAAAATGGGAGCCAGTGCAGAGGATATAAAACTATAGGAGGCAAAGATGAAAAAAGGTATTTCAATAAAAAACTTATCCAAGATATTTGTCATTGACAGTACGTCAAAAGTTGTTGCAGTCAATAAGGTTAATCTAGAAATAGAACCGGGAGAATTTGTTACGTTACTTGGACCCTCTGGTTGTGGTAAGACCACGCTTTTGCGTATGGTTGCCGGTTTTGAAACATTGACAGAAGGCGAGATATATATAGGCAAGGAAAATGTAGCGTCATTGACACCGGATAAAAGGGACACATCGCTGGTTTTCCAAAACTACGCACTGTTTCCCCATATGAATGTATACAATAATATTGCCTATGGCTTAAAGTTGAAAAAACTGCCAAAAGCTGAAATTGATCAACGGGTACAGCGTATTCTTGATTTGATGAAGATGAATGATTTTGCACATCGAGTACCATCCCAAATGTCTGGAGGGCAACAACAACGTGTGTCACTTGCCAGAGCCTTGGTAATGGAACCGGGAGTGCTGTTATTTGATGAACCTCTTTCGAATCTGGATGCAAAACTTCGGGTGCATATGCGTGATGAAATACGTAAACTACAAAAAGAAGTAGGGATTACATCCTTATATGTAACCCATGACCAATCCGAAGCTATGGGATTATCCGACAAAGTCGTTATTATGAAAGATGGTAATATTGAACAGATTGGTAGTCCACGTGAAATCTATCAACAACCCGCCAATTCTTTTGTGGCTAACTTTATCGGTAAAGCCAATATCGTTAAAGGCGTCGTTGAAGGTGAAGGTGAAGATGGAGTGTATCAAGTCAATATTATGAATGTCATGTATATGGTGAGGTCGGAGCTGAAACTACAAAAAGACCAACGGGTTCAGCTGGTTATTCGACCTGAGAGCATTATCGTTGGAAAAAAAGATTATCAGACAAAAGTAACCAAAAGTATCTTTATGGGAGAATACCATGAATATGAAAGCGACTGGTTTGGACAAAACCTACAGATTTCAGATGAAAATCCCATCGGCAAAAAAATCTATGATGTAGAGGATACCATGTGGATTGGTTTTGACGACTCTGCACTACATATTATTGAGTAACAGGAGGTGTAAGTGATGGGCGTTGGTCAAATAACGCTTCGTATTCTATTAGCGATTGTTGTCGGAGGAAGTATTGGATACGAGCGAGAAATGCGAAATCGACCGGCTGGATTTATCACACACACACTGGTATGCGTCGGTGCAACGGTTGTTTCTCTTATGCAAATGGAGATGGTTCATCAGACAATTCTACTTATTGAAGCTAATCCTGTACTTGCACAATCGATGAAGGCTGACCTTGGTCGAGTTGTTGCACAAGTGGTTACAGGTGTCGGATTCTTAGGTGCCGGAACAATTATTGTTGATAAACGTTCAGTAAAAGGGTTAACAACAGCTACAACCATATGGGTTGTAGCTTGCATTGGTTTAACCATTGGTATGGGGTATTATGCGATTGCAATTATTGCAACCGTTAGTATCTTTTTTGTGATGATTACTCTTCGTCGATTTGAGAGTATGGCAAAGGATAGGATGTACCAAGTCAAACTTACGGTTTCATATAAGGACCAAGAGTTTTTAGAAGAGCTTCTTCAATTTATCCACAAAAAGAAAGTGCAGATACGTGATATTAAGACGGATACCGAGCCTGAAAAAGGCTTGTTTCAGTGTAAGTTGATCTTGTACTTTGGGATGAGTCAAAAGAGGGAGCGGTTTTTTGAAGAGTTGGTCAGCTATGAAGAAGTGGTTTACATAAAACGGGGATAAGCGTCTTTTCGATTAGATGATGAAGGAAAAGTTGCAATTGCACATAAATGGCTATATAGTGTAATAAGGAGATGAAGTTATGAATAAACGTAAAAATTTCTTTGGAGGGCTATGGCTTTTCATAATTATTAGCTTTGTGGCTGTTGCATGTGTTGATGACGAACCAAAAGAACGAGGACTCGTCATCTATTCCCCGCATCCTATTGAATTTATTGACCCGATTATTGCAGAATTTGAAAAAGAAACGGGTATTCTTGTGGAGATTGTTCGAAATGGTACGGGAGAATTAATCTCAAAAATACAACATGAACAAGAAGAAGAAAATTATATTGGAGATGTGCTATGGGGTGGATCAATAGCTACGTTGATGAATAAAAAAGAGGTCCTGTTTGAACCCTACCAATCACAAAATGAAGCTTTTTTGCGGTTTAAAAATACGGATGGATATATGACGCGGTTTTCACTTATGCCAAGTGTTATTATGGTTAATTCTCACTTGGTTGGTCCAGGTGAAATACAAGGATATCAAGATTTGCTTAAGCCGGAGTATAAAGGGGAGATAGCTTTTGCTAATCCGGAGCTATCAGCATCTTCATATGAGCAGTTGCTTAATCAGCTATGGGCAATGGGGGATATGGAACCGGATGCTGGATGGGACTATGTAAAGGCTTTAATTGATCAACTGGATGGTCAACTTCAAAGCCGTTCGCAAGATGTCTATAATGGGGTCACAGAGGGCAAGTATAAGATTGGATTAACTTTTGAAGAACCGGCAGCTAAGTTTAAGGACAATGGAGCTCCGGTGGAACTGATTTATCCTATTGAAGGGACAATAGTCAGACCGGATAGTGTTGCCATAATTAAGCATAGTGATAAAGTGGACGAAGCGAGACAATTTATCGATTTTGTCACAAGTTATGAGATTCAAGAGCTTATCGCCACAGAGTTGAGTCGAAGACCTGTGCGACAGGATGTGGAGGCGTCGGCAACATTGTTAGATTTTGACGCTATGATTGTGATTAATGATGACCTGGATTGGTCTGCAAGCCAAAAAGAAACGCTGGTGAATCGATTCCTAAGCTTATATGAAGAGACGCTAAGTTCCAAAGAACAATAAGTCGGCAAGGATGGTGCCCATTTGAAAAAGCATATATATCGCGATGAGCTTCGCCATTTGCTAATTACATATACCATTGTTTTTATTCTCGTGAGTATAGTGCTGATGATTATTTTTGTTGGTGTTTATACTAATATTATTGTGCGTAGACAAACCGTTGAATCCAATGATGCCATTAGCGAGGTGTTAACTTATGAGATGGAAGCGTATGTTCAATTTTTGGAAAATGTGGATGCCCATTCAAGTGTTGTTCAATTATTTGAAGACGGACGTACGGAACCGATTTATGAAAGCTTATATGACTTTAATAACAGCCGCGAGATTCAAAGCGTCTTTTATATTGTAAACCCAGCCGGAGAAACAATCATCTCCAATAACAACAATAATTCACCCTATAATTCTATCGATATTTTTTTGTCGGGCATTTTTAAAGAGATGTCAGAGACAAGGGATATCGTCTTTGATAATAACAAAGTACAAATTGATTTATCAAAGCGTACGGTATATTCTCTTGGAAAAGCGATATACATAGATGATACGCTGCAAGGGTATCTTTTGTTTGAATTAATCGAGCAAGATCTTTTGAATAACATCGAAAACTTATCTGTAGATATCTTTACCATTACAGACCAATATTATAACAGCATACTAACGAACAATGCTTCAATTCTAGATGATATCGGTAAACTTACGATTGTGAAAAAATATGAAGATAAGATTACATTTAAAAATACGGATTATTATTTTTATGAAGCTCAATACTTAGAGTATAATATTCGGGTATTTACCTTTTCACAACTGAATTTTATCAATGAATTGCTGGTGACAACGTCACTTTTTATGATGTTGGCTATGATTATTGTGGTAATAATTGTTGTCAAAATCTCGGATATTTTAGCCCAAAGAAAAACAAAATCTATTCAAGAGATTATCCAGTTTATTGATATTGTCAAGGAAGGGAACTTAGATGCACGGATTGAGCTTAAAACTAACGACGAGTTTGAGATTATTGCTAATCAACTTAATCGCATGCTTGAACGCATAGGGCGCCAAGTCAAGGTGAACGAAGAACTGGGAGAGCGCAATAAGACGGCGGTTATCAAGCAGTTAGAAGCACAGTTTAATCCACACTTTATTTTTAATACATTAGAAACATTAAAATATTTAATCCAATTTGATGCGGGAAAATCGATGGAAATGATTATTCATTTTGCCAAAATCCTTAGATACAGCATTGATTATGAACAGGACAACATACAGCTAAAAGATGACCTAGATTATCTGCGAAGCTATTTGCAGATTCAAAAATATCGCTATAATAAACGACTGACATATACTATTAAATATGATGATGAATTGGCTCAGGCAATTGTACCGAAGTTAATTTTACAACCGATTGTAGAAAACTGTATTGTACATGGGTACAAAAACAAAGAAAACCTACACATTGACATTATGATTGAAGAAATCGATAAAGCCATGGTGATGTATGTAAAAGATAATGGGGATGGTATCAGTGAAGAGTCCATGCAACAGATCAAAGCCAATATACAGCAGGTAAATAATCATTCGAGTAGCATTGGCGTGAATAATGTCCACCAACGTTTGCAATTATTGTATGGTGGAAATTATGGAGTGGACATTAAGAGCGTGTTTGGAGAAGGTACTATAGTCGTTGTTCGTATTCCGATAGAAATGTAGGGGGTTAATATGATAAAAGTGCTGATAGTTGAAGATGAAGATCTTATTCGCAAGGGATTAGCCTATGCCTTTGATTGGCTAAAATATGATTGTGTCATTGTTGGGGAAGCGACCAATGGTCAACAAGGGATTGAGCGGATTAAAGAATGTCAACCGGACATTGTTATCACAGATATCCGTATGCCGATTATGGATGGCCTGGAAATGATCAAGTATTTTACAGATAGAAAGTTTGAAGTGGTCATTGTTAGTGGATATGCGGAGTTTGAATATGCAAAAAAAGCAATCGAATATAATGTGAGCGAGTATCTATTAAAACCAATCGACCATAGTAAGCTTGAAGAAACAGTTCAGCTTTTGGTTGAACAGATTAACAAAAAAAAGATTATAGAGCATATCCAGGAAAGAATGAGAAAAATTGAAGAATTTCAATTAATGGATATGGAGATTTATGTTTCTGCCAATAAACATATTCATAAAGAAACAAATGAAATTATTGCATATATCAAAGAAAACTATTATAAAAAAATATCACTTGATCAACTTGCAGAAGGTATCGAGATTAGCACATCAAAAGCAAAGGCGATATTTAAAGAAGATACAGGACATACGTTTAATGATTTTTTGAATAAATATCGAATTCAAATGGCTTTAAAGCTAATCAATGAATCTAGCTTAAAGATATACGAAATAGCCGATGAGGTGGGCTTTGCAGAGTACAAATACTTTTCCAAAGTCTTTAAAAGTTATACGGGATTTTCGCCAAGTGAATTTTTAAATCAAAAGGTTATTCTACATACATTGAATCAATAAAAAACTTGCTTAGCTAACTATTGATTTTTTCATATAGCTATGTTATTATTATAACAAACATATGAAAAGGAGATAAAACCATGGAAACTTTTAAGGCAGTAGTGAAAAAAACAAAAACAGGATTACAGTGTGAAGCAAATTCAAGAGGATTCAAAATGATCTTAGATGAGCCAGAAGAATTAGGCGGAACAGACACAGGAATGAATCCAGTAGAAGCAGTTATCTGTGCACTTGGTGGATGCCAAGCAATTGTTGCAGCAGCATTTGCAGAAGGCGAAGGCTTTGAGTTTGAAGAGTTTTATGTTGAGATAGAGGGAGATCTTGATCCAGCTGGATTTATGGGAGATGAAAGCATCCGACCTGGATATCAAGAAATTCGTTACAAAATGCACTTTAAAACAAATGAAACACAAGAACGTGCAGAAGAATTTGCAAAATTCATTGAAAAAAGATGCCCAGTTGGTGATTGCTTAACTAATGGTGTCAAGATGGTATCTACAGGGGTAGTAAGAGACTAAAGAGATTTAAGGGGATTGCAGATGCAATCCCCTTCAGTTTGAAGGAGATATGGCGTTATGGAAATAAAAATGACAAAAATTCCAGGTGGAAAAAAAGGTACTGTTGGTAAGATAAGCGTTAAAATTGGTGAAACGGTTGAACCCGGAGCGGTATTAGCTCAAGTAGAAACCGCTAAAGGCAATAAGCAAGTTAAAGCTGCTGAGGCTGGAAGTATCGTAGAGATTTTTCATGAAGAAGGACAAGAGGTCGCGTCAGAAGAGACCATGTTTATCATGCAAGCAGATGTAGCTGCACAAGATACAGAAGTATCCCCAGTTTTAGATGAAGAGACAGCTAAGACAGGAAACGCTGCAGAAGAAGTAAAAGCAGATGTATTGATTATTGGTGGTGGCCCAGGAGGCTATGTGGCAGCTATTAATGGAGCAAAGCGTGGCTTAAAGGTTATCCTTGTTGAAAAGGATAGTTTAGGTGGAACCTGCTTAAATCGAGGATGTATCCCTACAAAAGCCTTAGTAAAATCTTCGGAAATCTGTCACAATGTAAAACATGCTGAACTATTTGGCATTGAAGGGGAAACGTCACCGATCGTTAATATGAAAAAAGTGATAGCCCGTAAAAATGATGTTGTCGATAAATTGGTCTCAGGTGTTGAATATTTAATGGAAAAAAATAGTATTCAAGTGATTAAAGGACATGCTCGGTTCATATCCGAGACTTTAGTAGCAGTCTCAGGAGAAAAAGACTATACAATTGATGCAAAGGATATTATCATTGCCACCGGTTCAAAATGCTCAAAAGTAAATATTCCTGGAATCGATCTTCCTTTTGTGATGAACAGTACGACGGCTTTAGAATATGATGAATTACCAAAATCCATAACAATTATTGGTGGTGGAGTTATTGGGATGGAGTTTGCATTTATTTATCGTAATTTTGGTGTAGAGGTACATGTTATCGAATTTATGGATCGATTATTGACAATGGTCGATGAAGAAGTTTCAGAAGAAATTAAAAACATTGCGATTGAAGCAGGCATTGATGTATGTACAGGAGCAAAAGTTACGAATATCCAGAACTCGACAGATGGAAAAGCCGTGGTAACGTATGAATGTAATCAAGGTAGCAAGCTTGTCGTTAGTGAAAAAGTTATTGTAGCTATTGGACGCGAGCCAAACATTGAAGGGCTTGACGTTGAAAAAGCAGGGGTTAAGTTCAATGGAAATGGTAGAGGTATTCAGGTAGATGGACATATGCGTACCAATGTAGAACACATCTATGCAATTGGTGACGTGAACAATATCATGCAATTAGCCCATGTAGCTTCACATCAAGGAATAGTAGCTATTGATAATATACTTGGTGAAGATAAGTCAATGGATTATACAGCTGTTCCCAATGTTATCTTTACTGAGCCAGAGATTGCAAGCGTCGGATTGACAGAAGATGTATGCAAAGCGCAAAGCATAGACTATAAAGTAGGGCGATTTGACTTTATGGGAAATGGGAAAGCCTTGACAATGGAACAAACTAAAGGTTTTATCAAACTAATTAAAGATAAAGAGACAAATAAAATTATCGGAGGAACAATTATTGGAGCAGAAGCTTCATCCCTTATCTCTGCGGTGACAGTTGCTATTGCCAATGGATTGACCGATGAAAATATTCGTGAGACAATTTTTGCCCATCCAACAACAGCAGAAGTGATTCATGAAGCTGCATATGGCCTTGGAATAGGAGTGTTGCATCAGTGATTGGACGTATCTATATATCCGATGAAAATGACCCATACTTTAATGTGTCGAGTGAGCATGCACTGTTTTTAAAATCAACAGAAACAACGCAATTATATTTGTGGCAAAATAGCTCATGTATAGTCTGCGGACGTAATCAAAATGTTCATGCAGAGTGCAACATGGAATTTTTGAAGAAAAATAATATCTTGCCTGTGCGAAGATTTTCAGGTGGTGGTGCGGTTTATCATGACCTTGGTAACCTAAACTTTACTTTTATTACACGAGAAAAAAATGCAGATGTAGATAAGTACCTTCGTGTTATTAAGAAAGCGATGCATTCTATAAATGTTCACTGTGAATTTAGTGGAAGAAATGACTTGCTTACGGATGGAAAGAAATTTTCAGGGCATGCATATTACTCCGATGAGGGGAATTATCTCTATCATGGCACGATTATGGTAGATGTGGATATGGAGACGTTAACTCAGGCGCTTAATCCTTCAAAGTTGAAGATGAAGTCCAAGGGAATTGATTCTGTTCGAAGCCGTGTCGTTAACTTAAGACAAATCCGTGAAGACATTACAATTGATACCGTTAAAAATGCTATGATTCAGGCTTTTCAAGAGATTTTTCACGGAGAATACAACCTAGAGCACATCAACAAAGACAATTTTACACCACCATTGTATGAAAAAATACAAAGCGATGGATGGATTTTTGGTGAATCGCCTGAATTTAGTCTTGGAGTCGAGCGTAAATTAGCTCAGGGCAATGTAGCTATTTCTGTAGATGTTTTGGACGGGAAGATTAATCATATGACCATTCAGACAGACAGTCTAGAGCCATATGACTTTGCAGATTGCATAAACGGGTTAATAGGAACTTTTTATGATGAAGATCTTGTATTTGAACATGTAGAAAACTTCATGATGCAGTAGTTAAGTCGGTGGTGGATTGTTAATAAATGAAAAGTATGATAAAATAAGTAACTAGATTAACAAAGATTAGTTTGGTTGGTGAGAATATGTTTAATTTAGATGATTGCTTTGCTCTTATTATCAGTCGTAGTGGAAAAGTATTTGCAGAAGCTTTAGAAAAAGATTTAAAACCCCATAATATTACAAGACCTCAATGGATTGCTATGTACTATATCTACGATAGCACTACCTTAACACAAAAACAACTTGCAGATAAGATGGCAACAAAAGAACCCACAGTTGTTCGTTTATTGCAAAAGCTAGAATATGAAGGAATGGTTCGAAGAGAGACGAGTAAGGAAGATAAGAGGGTTAATTTTATTTATCTTACTGAAAGCGGAACAAAACTATGTGTCAAACTGACACCTATCGTTGAAAAGTTCAAGGATAATATCATTCGCGGAATCAGTTTAGATGATCTTGAGATTCTTAAAAGATCTTTGGATAAAATGGTTGAAAATGCGACTAATGATGTATAGCTTTTACAACGGCATAAGAAGGACAAGCGAACAAAGATGCAAAATCCCATACGCAGTTATCTGCGTATGGGATTTTTATGTACTAAATGATATTAATTATTCATATATTTACATTCAAAAACATGAAAAAAATGAACATATTGCACTAAAATAATTGAACTTGGAGTATAAAAATGTTATAATTATATCAAGTGAACAAATCCGAGTTAGCGTATCTAAGGCTGTGCTATGAGCGTTAACCGATGGGTATTAGAGAAATCGAATTGCCTCCCGCTATTTGGAAAGGGTTTGATTGACGGTGTTGTTTTTTCAATGTCGTTTATTCGGCTGTCTTTTAAATTAAAGGAGGTATTTTTTGTGAACAAATTTATTCGGGTTAACATGGAGACACTAGAAGTAACCGTTGGAACAGTGCCCGAGAAGTACGCGGGACTGGGAGGAAGAGCGTTAACATCCAACTTTGTTAATGATGAGGTAAAGCCAACATGCCATCCACTAGGAAAAAATAACAAGGTGATTATTGCTCCGGGATTATTAAGTGGAACCACAGCGCCAAACTCAGGAAGGCTCTCAGTAGGAGCAAAAAGTCCGTTGACAGGAACCATCAAAGAATCCAACACAGGAGGATCTTCATCACAAATGCTGGCTAAGATGGGAATTAAGGCTTTAGTCATTGAAGGAATGCCTAAAGAAGATAAGTTCTATATTATTAAGGTCACCATGGATGGAGTTACTATTGAGGAAGCCCCTAGCCAAATACTTGGTGGATGTGGCAATTATGAAGCGATTAAAGTGCTCAATGAAAAGTATGGCAACCATGTGGGTATGGCATTAACGGGACCGGCAGGAGAGTATCGTCTGCCATCAGCTAACATATCATTTAAAGATCCTGATGGAAATATTCGTAGTGCCGGACGTGGTGGTTTAGGTGCAGTTCTTGGCTCGAAAAAGGTGAAGGGAATCGTCATTGATTCTACAGGAGCTTCTTCAGTACCTATCGCTGATCCGGAAAAATTCAAAGCAGCATCCAAAGTCTTTGCAAAAGCATTGCTAGACCATCCGGTTGCGGGACAAGGGCTAGCCGCATATGGAACCGATGTACTTGTTAATATTTTAAATGAGGCAGGAGGTCTTCCGGCGAACAACTTTACAGCAGGTCGTATTGATCATAATGACAATATATCCGGCGAGACAATGAACGCAACGATTACAGAACGAGGTGGAGAAGGAAAAGTCTCCCATGGATGTCATAAGGGATGTATTATTCGATGCTCCCAATGGTATCCGGATAAGCAAGGAAAATACATCACCAGTGGTTTTGAATACGAGACCATTTGGGGATTAGGTGCTGATGGCGGAATTAAAGATTTAGATATTATTGCCTATATCGACCGGGCAATGGATGATGTCGGAGTCGACAGTATTGAGACAGCTGTAGCGGTAGCAACTGCAATGGACGGAGGCTTGATTCCTTGGGGGGATGGAGAGGCAGTTCTTAAAATTGTTCAAGAGATGGCAAAGCCAACACCGCTTGCACGAATTATTGCCAGTGGAACGTCTGTGGTAGGTAAGGTATGTGGATTATTTAGAGTTCCTGTGGTTAAAGATCAAGGAATACCCGCATATGACCCACGTTCAGTCAAAGGGATTGGATTAACATATGCCACAACAACAATGGGAGCCGATCATACGGCAGGTTATTGTATTTCAGGGAATATCCTAAAAGTTGGTGCAGACATTGATCCGCTAAAAAAAGAAGGTCAAGTTGAATATGCAAGAGCCATGCAGATTGGAACAGCGGCAATTGACAGTTCGGGAATGTGTCTATTTGTATACTTTGGAATCGCAGACAATCCGGGTGGATATCAAGCATTGATTGATATGATTAATGCCCAATATGGATTGGAATTGACTGCCGATGATTTGGATACATTAGGAAAAGCTGTACTTAAAGTAGAAAAAGATTTTAATACACGTGCCGGGTTTACTAATCATCATGATCGACTTCCTGAATTTATGGAGTATGAGCCTTTGCCACCACATAATGAAGTGTGGAACTTTACACCGGAAGAGATTGACGAAGTCTGGAACTTTTGACCCAATGACCGATGAAAAAAAACAATTGGAAATTCGTGGGTTTTTGCAATTAGATGCTTTTCTTAAAAAGAAATATGGAACAATGCCTGTGTTTTATGAGATTGACGGACCGATAACAGGAATAGAATTGGCAAAAGAACTGGGAATTAAACGAGAAGACATCGAAGTGATTTTTGTTAATGGGTTTGTCCAGGAGGTGAACTATACCTTAAATCCCGGAGACCGTATGGCTTTTTTACCTCCGGGGTGTCCTGGACCCTATAGAATTGCACTGGGATTTTATGGTAAGAATCAAGACAATGCAGCAAATTTTAAGATTCAGCGAAAGGATTCCAAATAATGAAGATTACAGTCAAGCTATTTGCAACCTTAAGAAACTATGGTGAGAACATATGTGAGATGGAGGTTAGTGACGATGCAACGCCGTTATCGGTGATGCATATGATGCGCATCCCTCCTCAGGAAGTATCGATTGTCATGATTAACGGCAAGCGAGTGAACGAACAGACGCCGTTAAAGCAGGCAGATACCGTTGCGTTATTCCCACCAGTAGGAGGTGGATGATGCGCTATGCTCGTAATGGTATCTTCACAGAGCAAGAGATGGTACGACTAAAGCATGCCCGTGTATGCATTGTCGGATGTGGAGGTCTGGGAGGATATATACTTGAGATGATGACGCGAGTGGGCGTTGGATATCTTAGGGTTATTGATGGGGATTGCTTTAGTCCAAGTAATCTTAACCGTCAAATACTCTCACGAGAAGATAATATGGGGCAGGCAAAAGTACATGCTGCAAAAGAACGGGTTCAAGAGATTAACAAAGAAGTTGAGATTGACTGTATCGCAGACTATCTGGATGAGCAAAATGCAGAGACAATGCTAGAAGGGCATGATCTTGTTATGGATGCACTGGATTCTATAGCAAGTAGATATGTATTACAAAAAACTTGTGAAGCATTAGAGATTCCTCTGGTCCATGGAGCTATTGCCGGATGGTATGGTCAAGTTGCAGTTATCTTTCCAGGCGATAGACTATTAGATTTAGTCTACAAAAGTCCGTTTGATGGAGTACAGCCCCCCGGAATAGAAACAAAACTTGGCAACCCTTCCTTTAGTCCGGCGACGATAGCATCTATTCAAGTATCAGAAGGATTAAAGGTTTTGCTTCAGAGGGGGACGGTTTTAAGAAAAAAATTATTGTATATTGATCTTTTAGATAATGAATTTCATATTATAAACTTATAGTAATTAAATAGTATAATTCCGAGTCAGCGACCCTAAGGGAAACTATGGATCGATGACCTGGGTTAGGGGAGAAATCCGCTAGCCTCCCGTGTTTGGAAAGGAAGACTTGTTAAGGGTACTTCTATGTCTGAAGTACTCTTTTTCTTTATATTATAGGAAGGAGGAGTGTGTTGAAACGAGGGATATTCATAATAATCTGTATACTTTTGGGTCTTTGGACAACAGGGTGCCAACAACAAGAAGACTTTGGCAACAATACGGTGAATACATATATATTAGACCTTGATGAAAACTTTGAGCGTGTAGAAGAAAAAGAAGATGAAAATATTTTAAGAGTATATGACTTAGGCAAGCAGACATATAGTGTTGTAACTAAGGTTATGGGATTTGAAGGCATGATTTTCATAGATGTGAGACTGGAAGACCAAGCAATCCATGAAGTGAAGATTATTCATGAAAATGAATCGGAAGGTTATGGACATTATATTGTTGAATCTTGGTTTTTGGAACGGTTTCAAATATCTGGTTATGAAGAACTTAAGTTGACAAAGTATTTTAAAGAGCAGGAAGATGAAGTTGTTGCAGTTACAGGTGCGACAATTTCAAGTCAAGCGGTACTTGATGCAGTTAATAATACATTGGATATTATAGGAGGGTAGTCTATGCAAATGGGTAAGAAGGTACTAATCATATTTTTTACGATGGTGTTGATAATGACAGGATGTAAGTCAGGCTCAGCAGAACAAGAAGCGATAACAGATGTGGATCAAGGGTCGGCTAGTGGAGGACAAGAGCAGGAACAGGCGCTAACATATGAGGGAGAACTGTCTTTTGAAGGAGAAGCTGAGTTTTCCATAGCATATGATGAGATTTATGGAATGGACGCAGTGGAAAGAACCGTCAAACATATTTCCTCGAGTGGAGAAGAGACCACCAATACGGTAAAAGGGGTCTTGCTTTCGGAGATTCTATCAGCGCATGGAATTGACCAGCAAATGTTGGGCTCCATACGATTTAGTGCAGGTGATGGGTATGCAATTGATGTTCCTCAAGATATTGTTCGCGAAAAAGAGATTGTATTAGCGTGGATGTTTGATGGAGAAATGCTTGATGAACGAAAAATGCCTCTTCGTGTGGCAATTGATGATGTGCGCTCTATGTATTATGCTTCGAATTTATCCAAAGTAATCCTTGGAGAAGCAAAAGAAGTTGTCGAAGAACAAAATGAAGCAATAGAGAAAAAAATCGTGATGCTCGATACGGCCATCGCAGGCTTAGAAAAACTTCCATATGTATATTATGAGAGTCAAGACATGGCGATTAATGTCAAAGAGCTTTTTGGTGCATTTAGTTCAAACCCCTCGGATACAGTGTCTTTTGTTGCCATAGACGGATATGAAAAAACAGAAAGTTATGATGTGGTTAGTGAAGGGTTCATCAAATATACAGGTGAGGACGCACCACTTTTTACAGGACGAGATCTTCCCAAAGGAATGAATGTAAAATATATCTTATCTCTTAGTACAGAAGATGTAACCTATCTATCTGTAATGGGGGCTATGGATAAGCTAAACGTCGAGATGATTGATGGGAATATGGGCGTTAATCTAAAAGAAGTCGTGGACTTGATTGGGTGGTCGGCACAGACATATATTTTGACAGCGGCAGACGGCTATGAAAAGCAAGTGAGTGCACAAGATCTTGAGATAGGCATCGCATACCTTGAGGAGGATGCAACGGTAACAGCCATATTTAATGTGGATAATCCGGGAAAATCAAAGGTCAAGGAGCTTATATCTATTCGAGCAGAAAATAGTGAAAAAGCTGACACTTTAACAGAAGATGAGAATCAGATGGAAGGTGTCAATTGGGTCGTTACCATTGATGGATTAAGCGATGGTTCCTTTGAATTTGATCGAGAACGAGCTGAACGAAAATTAACATTAATTGACCTCCATACAGAAAAAATGAAAAATGATGAAAAAATTCCTGAGGACTGGCAGGGATATCGAGTTTTAGACATCCTTGAATTTTTAAAGGTAGACGATTTTGAGAGCATTGTTGTTACTGCGCAAGATGGATATGAAGTAGAACTATCTAAAGATTTAGTGGATGGCGAGACGATTCTTGCCGTTGTAAAAGATGGAGAAGCGATGACTGAAGAAGATAATTTGGTTCAGTTGGTACAAAACACAGAGTTTGCAACAACTTGGGTGAAGGGTGTTGCAAGGATTACGGTCAAATAAATGATAAATCTAAAACGTTTTTCAGTTTTTGAACTTGTAGTTATGGCCTTGCTTGCGTCCATTGGTCTTGCTGCAAAACCAGTTGTTGTACCCTTAGCACATATGATTACAGTACCTCTGGGAATTCCCGGAGGTGCAATTGCCGGGGGGCTATATATGTTTTGGATTGTACTGGCAGGTGGTTTGGTAAAAAAAAGAGGCGCAGCGACAATAACGGCTTTCACCCAAGCAATTATTGTTATGGTGACGGGACTTATGGGAAGTCATGGGCTATTAAGTATTATTACCTATACATTGCCCGGTTTAATCATTGATGTGTACTTAATTATTTTTCGAAGACACTTAAGTACGTCAACAGATTTTTTTGTTGCAGGTATCCTTGCTAATATGGCGGGAGCCTATATGACGATATTAGTATTTTTTCGCTTACCTTTAATTCCTACGTTAACTAGCCTTTCAGCAGCTGTTTTTTCTGGAGGGATTGGCGGTTTGATTGCCTATCGGCTATATCTAAGTATTATGAGTACGGGGGTGATTTCAAGTGATGATACGTAAGTTTTTAGGTCTTATGCTATTGGCCGGGCTACTAACGGGATGTCAAAGGGAAGTTGCAACAGAGCCATTTGAGGTTAAAGGGGATATCGAAACATGGACAATTATTGAAGATACAACGAAGCCTCTAGATACCATGGAGTTGATTAACGCACTGACGCCTTTATATGGGACATTTGATCTGGTGATTAGTTCAAGAGATGGATTTTCCATCCGATTAAGTGGAGAGACCATTGATAATACATCCCTTAAGTATTCACCTTCAACAGGCTGGATGTTTGTCTCTGAGCATCATCCGGTCAATAGCCGCGTGAAGTGGATTAGTGAAGTTATCGTGGTCAAGAAAAAACAGGAGGAGCCTAACTTTAGCGCAGGTCTTAATATTATCCGAGACGATCAAAACATCCATAAATCTTTAGGTGAGCTTTTATCAATGGAGTATGGTATGCGCTTTCATATTGACGGAACAACAGAGCAAGAAGGCAATTCAATTGATGTTATGAAGAAAGTGCGTTTTTTCCCGTTAAAAACATGGATAGAAGAAGGCTATGACTGGCTTTTAGTTATGGATGGAAGTGGAGAACATCACTATATCCGAGAAGGGGACTACTCGATCGAAATGCAAAATAGGCAATTGAACTTACGCGGTGTTCATGGACAGGAGATAGAGGATGTGGTTGGAGTCATCGTTGACCCACCTGCACAGACAGTGATGGATAATTATTATGATGCAATGAATTATATAGAAAAAGGGATTCCCGTGCTCACAATCTTTATTGATGGATTTGCTTTTGAACAATGGGAACAAGTAAAAGAAGAATATCCAAGCTTATACATATCCAAGCAGAAATTTTCAAAAGCGAGTACAGTATATACACCGGTAACAAATGCGGGATTTGCAGCGATGATATCTGGACAAGTTCCAAAGCAAACAGGAATTATGGACCGTTCGGTTCGTCGTCCGGCATGTGATACGATATATAATCAGGTGGAAGAAGGTGTTCTTATAGATGGTCTTGTCAAAATTCTAGATGTTCCTTGTAAACTATATTTAGAAAATGATGAAGATGATGATGGGTACACAGATGAAGAAGTATATGTAAAAGCCCTGGATATTCCAAGTGAGAAATATATGCTCGTACATTTTAATGGTGTTGATGAAGCGGGACATGATTATGGACCGTATGATGAAAAAACAATAAATAAAATTATTGAAGTGGATGGTTATGTCGAGGAACTTGCCAATCGCTGGCCTGGAAAAGTGATTATCCTTGCAGACCATGGCATGCATAAGACAAGTGAAGGCGGCGATCATGGGGAGTTTCGAGTGGAGGATATGTTTATTCCTTATCTGATAATTGATGGAGGACAATATGAGTAAACAGATGAAAGGTATTGTGATAGTTTTAGTTATCGTAGGGCTTGTATTAGGGGTAAGCATCTATATGGGCAAGGACGATTTGGCACTTAGGACACAATTAAATAATGATGCAGTATTTGAGATTTTTGACCAAGGCAATGCGGTAGCTACGTATACAATGGAAGAGATAGAAGCATTAGGCGCATCAGAGTTTAAGGCGCATCTAAAATCTAGTGGTCAGGCTGCAGTTGAATATACCTATCAAGGGGTTCTGATGAAAACGATTTTAGAGGATGCAGGAGTGGATTTTGAAGGAAAAGATTCAGCCATCGTTACAGCGGTAGATGGATATGCTGTATCGGTTGGCATGGATAAGTTAATGGATGATGATAATGTATATCTAGCATATATGCGTGAAGGGGAACTGCTTGGAACGTATGAAGATGGCGGAAGGGGACCTTATATGATGATTATACGTAAAGACCAGTTTAGCCAATATTGGTGTAAGTATGCCTACCGAGTGGAGTTACAATAATGATTGTACTTAATAGAGTTGCTTTTTCATATAAAAAAGTACAACCGCTTTTGCGAGAAATCAATCTTGTGATTAATCGAGGTGAGCATATTGGTATAATGGGCTCAAGTGGTTCGGGTAAGTCAACACTTTTAAAAATCATTAATGGAACGATTGACATTCAAAGGGTTCAAGGAGAATATCATCGACCGGATGAGCTGACCTTTGGAAGTGTGTATCAAAATTTAGATAACCAGATTATTTTTCCCAACGTGTTGGATGAGATTGTATTTGGCATGGAGAACTTGTGTTATTCGAAGAAGCAAATGGATGAAAAACTCATTGAAGTTACACAGATACTTGATATTGAGCATTTGCTCGCAGAAGAGACGAGGCATTTATCCGGGGGCGAAAAGCAATTGGTTATAATGGCATCGATTCTTTGTCTAGATGTAGATGTACTGATTTTAGATGAATGCATGAGCCAAGTAGATGAACGAGGCAAGGCATTGATTTTAAAGGCGATTGATGCACTAAAAATAAAGGCAACGACGGTTATTATGGTGGATCATGAGAAGGCGCATCTAGAAAATATGGACCGGTTGTACCAAGTGAAGGATGGCCAGTTAATGATTATATGAGAGGTGTATATATGGAAGCAATCATCCGATTAGATGGAGTATCCTATAGAGTAAAAGAAAAAGATATCTTATCGAATATCAACCTATCCTTATATAAAGGAGAGATTGTTGCTTTGACAGGTCCTAATGGTGCCGGTAAAACTACGCTCTCAAAAGTTATGATGGGGGTATTACAGCCAACACAAGGAAAAGCATATATTGAAGAGCAAGATTTAGAGACGATGAAGCTATTTGAAGTAGGGCGTAAGATAGGCTATATGTTTCAAAATCCTACACACCAGATTTTTATGGCGACGGTGAAAGAGGAACTGAGTTTTGCTATGCGATATAACAAGTGCTCCAAAGAGAAGATAAGAGAAGAAACAAATACTATGATGAACGTATTTAACTTGAATATCATACAAGAGCATTTGACCTATCATTTGAGTCAAGGGGAAAAGCAGCGTGTAGCGCTTGCAACAATATTGATGAACAGACCACAATACCTAATACTTGATGAACCGTTTAAAGGATTAGACGAAGAACATAAACATCAAATGATAAACTACTTAAAGACAATCCATAGACAGGGGGTTGGGATTTTGATTATTACCCATAATCAATACATCATTAAGACATTGGCAGATCGAGTGCTTTTTATGGGAGGTGGTTACATTGAGCATGACAAAAGTGTTTGATCCTCGAACAAAGATTATTTTCGTCTTTTTCTTTACAGCGGTTGCGATTTTCTTTGGAAATATGATGGTGTTAAATATTACCTTAGTGATTGGCGTTTGCTTTGCATTATTTTTTCGCGTTCGCCTTGTTCCTCTGTTCAAACGTATGCAGAAGTTCCTTCGCTTTTTTTTGGTATTGATTATTATTCAAAGTATTTTTGTTGCCGAAGGAGAGGTCATCTTTCGGCTCTTTGGCGTGAAACTATTGACGGATGTGGGGATTATCCGTGGTGTTCAGTATCTTTATCGGATGTTGGTAGTTATCCTATCTGGAGCCATTATCTCAACATCAGGTCTTAAAGATAACTTACAAGCCTTAGTCCAGCTAGGACTTCCCTATGATGTAGGGTTTATGTGTGCTATTGGCATTCGATTTTTGCCGATTTTCATGGAAGATATTAAAAATACTCAGATGGCTCTAGGGTTACGAGGGATTGATTTTGAATCGTTAAAGCTTACGGACCGTATTCAAATGGTCACGACACTTTTTTTGCCAACGGTTGTAGGTGCACTACAAAGAGCCAAAGAACTATCATTATCAGCAGAGGCTAGAGGCTATAAGATACAAAGCAAGCGAAGCTATTATCGATGGTTGAAGTTTTCGGCCATGGATTATGGAATGATTGTGATGGTTATGGTTCTATTTATTGGTTTAGTGGTTTGGAAAGGATAAAAAGATGAAGGTGTTTTCAGTATGTGGATTTACATCAACAGGAAAAACAACAACAGTTGAAGGAATTATCAAAGAACTAAAGCGACGTAACTATTCAGTAGGCTCGGTCAAAGATATTCATTTTGAAGACTTTCGAATAGATACTCAAGGAAGCAATACCCATCGACATCGTATGGCAGGTGCAGAACTAGTGACAGCTAGAGGGCTTCACGAGACGGATATTTTATTTCCAAGGCAGTTGAATATTTATGAGATACAAGCGTTTTATGATGTGGATTATTTGGTAATAGAAGGAATGTGTGATGCAAATATTGCGCATATACTTACAGGTAAGACAAAGCAGGACTTAGAGAATAAGTATAATGACCGCGTCTTTATGATTTCAGGGAAAATAGCTGATACGATTACAGAATATAAAGGACTTCCGGCAATAAGTATTTTTGATGACCCTAAGAGAATGGTAGACTTGATTGAGGAAAAAACGTTTGAATTGTTGCCTGATTTTGATGAAAAATGTTGTGGAGCTTGTGGAATGGATTGCAGACAGTTTTGTGCATCTGTAATACACGAAAATAGAGATATAAGAGAGTGTGTGCTTTATTCTAGTGATGTTCAGATGAAAATTAATGGTCAGTCCATAGAGATGGTTCCCTTTGTACAGAAAATATTAAAAAATGCTGTGATAGGTGTTGCAAGTGAACTTGATGGATGGACGTCTAATGGCAAATTAGAGATTACTATAGGTAGGGATTATGCAGATAGATAAAAACTTTCATTCTAAAAGAAACTGTGTTAGGCTAATTCAAGATAATGAACATATATATGTAGAGAAGAAGTTTTTTAACCTCATGGATTATAGAACAGAGTGTGAATGGTATATGATGCTTAGAAAAAGGGGGTTTTATATTCCGAAGCTTCTAAACAGCAACACAGATACATTGACACTTCAGATGGAATATATTCAAGGGATAACGTTATTAGAACATTTGGAGATTCTGGAAGCTATGAATGACCAAGAAGGTGCCATACTTTGGATGAGTCGTTTGTTTGAGAACTTTAAGAGGCTTAACCAACAAGTGGGATGCTATTATTCAGATGTGAACTTGCGTAATTTTTTAGTTCTTGGGGATCGATTATATCTTTTGGACTTTGAAGCGATCCGTAGTGGTAAAGAATTGCCCATTGCAAAGACATTAGCATTTTATCTTTTATATAGACCGATGAAGACTTCATTTAAGCAAAAGGTAGTTAAAATGTGCCTTTGCAATAACATGCAAGGGCACATAGAACCCAAAGTGTGGGAATGGGTTGAACATATAGAACAAAGGCGTCTGTGAGGTGACCTAAGTTATATTATACTTTCGTTAGTTTGTGTTCGGATATTATGTAGGATACGCCGTTAATGATGACAAAAACAGCAAGAATTTTTGCCAATGTATTGGCAGCAGTGATCGGTCTAAAGAGCATAATAAAGCCATAAAGGACAGCTAAGCTTGCAATGATGATATAGAGAATATTGGTTTTTTCCCTGTTATGCATAAAATTATAAAGAGATAAAATGGAAGTCGCTAAAAAGGCAAAGATAAAAATCCAAAGAATAATTCCTAGAGATAGTAAAGGCAACGAAAGGATTACGATGCCTATGAGTGCAGATATTATAATGCTGGCATATGGAATCGGCTTCATTTTATTGGTAACAAAAACAATGAGGGCTACAATGGCTGTCGTAAGTTGAATAAGACCAAGATATAGTGAGTATGATATGAGTGTTTCAGCAGGATGTGTCCACAAATAAATACCAAAAATGATAAAAAGTGCACCAACGATGATTCGTAATAATTTTAACATATTATCCTCTCCTTTAATCAATATCATGGATGTTGACAGGCAGTATTTTATTACTATTTTCATTTTATAGCATAATAAAAAGCGAGAATATAGGTATATATGTCTATATATGTACTAGAAAAGACTTAATGTAAAAAAGTATAGTCGAATAGACATTTACACGTATATCTTAAAGTGGTAGAATGATTTTAGCAATTTCATGTGTGTTATTAAAATTTATCTGTAGGCAAGAGTGCACATAATTATTTAGCGGAGGTAAGCCTAGATGAAGATATATCAGTTAAAATATTATATAGGTTCATTTGTGGTGTTTTTTATACTGTCTTTTTTTGTGCTATTTTTTTTAGAGCAAGAAGTACGTAAAGCCCATATTGAAGAGTTACAGAACCATGAAATCAATGTCGTCAAATTAGAAAGTGATTTTTTAGGACGAGAATTTGGTATGTTGGTTTCAGACTTAAACTATCTACATCATGCGTATAACGAACAGTTCATTGGAGGTAATAGCTTTGATGAGTTGACGAATCATTGGATTGAGTTTTCAACACATAGACGTGTCTATGATCAGATACGCTATATTGATGTTCATGGAGATGAAAAGATACGCATTAATTTTGATGGTAACCATGGATATGCAGTACCAACACAAGAACTTCAAAATAAAAGTGATCGAACGTATTTTACAGAATCTATTGGTCTTGAAGAAAACCTTGTCTATATCTCTCCGGTGGATTTAAATATAGAACAAGGACAGGTGGAAGAGCCCTATAAACCGATGATACGACTAGCGACGCCGATATACGATGATATGAAGAATGTACAAGGTGTGCTTGTATTAAACTATCTTGCAGAAAATACGTTGTTAAACTTTAGACAATTAGCAGAAAACAGTCGTGGCGAACTTATTTTAATTAATTCCGATGGATACCGATTATCTTCAGCCGATCCGATCCAGGATTGGAATTTTATGTTTGAAGAAAAAAAGGGCGACACTTTCAAAAAAGAGTATCCAAAGGAATGGGAATGGATTGAGACAAACAGTGAAGGACAGACCAATACAGACAATGGTTTGTTTACAACTATGGAAGTTGACTTGAGTCAAAAATACGCAATCAATTCAAAAAACATGACGGAGAGTGGCGTTGTATTTGGGGATGGAAACTGGCAGATCGTGTCTGTTTTTTTGCGAAATGAAGAAAATAGTGCCTATTTTAATGACAATGCGCTAATGATTATGCGTGATGTATTGAAGCAAAATATGTCCTACTTTATATTATTGGCGCTTGCCTCTGGCGTGATCGGGTTTTTAATTCACGTCAATCGAAAGACTTATCTACGTATAAAATACTATTCAGAGTATGACCCATTAACCAAAGCGTTGAATCGGCGGGCCGGAATCGCTAAACTGCAAAAACTAACTCCTGTCAGTGAGCGAAGGGATATTCAAGTTAGTTTGTGCTTTTTAGATATTAATGGATTAAAAGAAGTTAATGATACATTAGGGCATGCCATAGGAGATGAGCTGATAAAAAGTGTCTCGGATACCATTTATTCAGAAATACGCGAACAAGACTTTTTGATTCGCTTAGGTGGAGATGAATTTTTAATTGTCTTTGAAGGAATTGGTGAAGACAAAACAGAAATTATATGGAAACGTATTGTCAACTGTTATGACCAGATTAACCAAAATGAAGCAAGAAAATATAACATTAGTGTCAGTCACGGAATCGTGGTCTTTGAAGGTAAAGGTAAAACCCATTTGGATGATTTGATTAGCGAAGCCGATGAGAAAATGTATCAAGAGAAAAAGATTATCAAAGCCGGATTAAACATTATCAAAGAAATTACATAATTCTATCACAAAGTCGTCACATAAACTTTCTACACTATATATATAATCAATCAGTCAAACATATAGGATATGAAAGGAAGATGACAATGAAAAAGATAGGAAAAGTATTTGGAGTAGCATTATTGATAATGAGTTTTTTTACAGTAGCCAGTTGGGCTCAAGAAGAAAGTATTGGCTCAGCCGCAGCCTTTGAACAAGACACATTTACATTAGAGCAGATGTTGACATATGCACTTGAAGACGAAGTGATGGCAGAAGCAGAATATGCTGCGATTATCAAGGAGTTTGGTGTTGGGACGCCATTTACTAATATTATTAAGGCGGAGGTGACGCATCAAGAAGCGGTATTAAGTTTGTTTGAGGCGAGAGATATTGAAATTCCTGAATTTGAGGAAGAAGACTATATTGTGTTGCCGGATACATTGGCAGAAATATATACAGTTGGAATCCAAGCTGAGATCAATAATATTGCCATGTATGATATGTTTCTTGAACAAGATTTAGATATGGATGTACGTCAGGTTTTTGAAGCGTTGCGTAATGCTTCTCTAAATCATCAAGCAGCTTTTGAACGTGCAAGCCAACGTAGTGCAGGCATAGGATATGGGAATCGGAATCGAAAGTTTCGTTAATCTAAGAATAATATCTCGTTGAGATAACGTGACATAGTTTCTGTGTTCTGTTAAAATAAAAAAGAAATTTATTTGCAGTAAAAATAGTATAGCGAAAGAGGACAACATGGATATTGAAAGAATGCGAACACTGATGAAACGGATTATCATGATATTTATAGGAACCTTAATTTCAAGTATAAGTATCAATGGGCTATATATTCCCAATAATATTCTCTCGGGAGGATTTACAGGAATTGCTATTTTATTAAATCTTTCATTAGGATTTGACATTTCACTGAGTATCATTCTTTTAAATATTCCTATTTTCATTCTTGGGTATAAGCTGATTAATCGTGAATATATTTTTTACAGCTTGGTTGGGATGATGTCGCTCTCTCTTTGTCTGACATTGACAAAAGGAGTGTCGTTTCATTCGGACCAGATGCTAACAACCCTACTTCTAGGTGGGATCTTAAATGGAGTGGGGTTTGCCCTTGTTTTTAAGTCAGAAGGTTCTACAGGCGGCAATGACATTATTGCAAAGATTGTCCATAAGCGGTATATGTACAGTATTGCTTCCGTAGGCTTTGGATTTAACATTATTATTATTAGTTTATCGGCCATTTTTTTTGGAATTGATATTGCAATCACAACGCTAGTTGCAATGTATGTTACGTCAACGACGATTAAGTACTTGATGGAAGGATTAAACTATAAAAGGACTGTGTTTATTATTACAAGCCAAGAACATGCCGTATCAAAAGCAATTAACCGTGAGATGCGACGTGGATGCACACTTATTAAAGGGATGGGTTCATATACCAAGAAAAACACTTATGTGCTATATACGGTCATAAGTATCGGCCAACTTGGAGCACTCAAACGGATTGTTAGCGATATTGATCCGAAAGCTTTAATTAATGTAATGGAATCACATATGGTGTTTGGTAATGGTTTTCTTAATATTCATGATGAATAGGAGAAAGCAATTATGCTAGAGAGGCTTCGAAAGCAATTTGATGTGAATAAGGTTTATATTGTAACGATTATAGTCATTTGTGTAATCGTGATTTTAGCGTTTTTTTCTCCGGAGAAAACGTTGTTTTTGGTGGATAAACCTGTATATGAATTGAATACACCATGGACGGTATCTACACAACATAGGACCTATGAGGATGTAAAATTGCCCTATCGTTTTGTAAAAGATGAGCGCAGTGCCTTGTTTACAGCATCCACAAGGCTTCCAAAGGATTTGGGGCAAGGGCAGTCCCTTTTAATTAGAGCTTCGATGCAAGATATTACAGTGTATATTAATGATGAGGTTATTTTTGAGAACAAACGTGTCCGTGAAGGGCTTTTAACCTATCCAGAAGTCAGCATGTGGCATTTGATTACACTTCCAGTAGATGCACAAGGACAACAACTTAGACTTGAGTATTATAGTCAGGTGAATGTATTCCAAGGTGTCATCAATGAAGTGCGTTACGGAACCGGAGATGCATTAGTATTTGCGGTTATGGATGAACATTTGATTGGACTTATTGTAGCAGGATTTATGATGCTCATAGGGCTTATCGTTATTGTGGCTTCCTTTTTTTTAAAGAACTTAGGGGATCAGCGTTTGTTTTACCTAGGGGGCTTTTCTATTGGAACGAGTATATGGATGATATCGGAAATGCGGGTTTTGCAGTGGGTTACAGGCAACCGATTTATCCTTGGAGGTATTAGTTACTTGATGATTGCCCTGTTCCCGCTGGCATTGATTCGTTACCTTGAAGTCGCGGTTTTAAGTGCATATAAAAAAGCGATTGACCGATTTGTTCGCATCTTCTATATCCTGTTTTGGGGAACGTTAGTTCTTCAGATGTTAGGAGTCGTTCCGTTTATACAATCGGCTTTAGTGGTCAATGGAGTGATGGGCGTGAGCATTATATGGGTTGGTCTGACGCTGGTATTTGAGAGCTTTGTTAGACGTAGCCGTGTCGCAAAAAAATATTTTATGTATTATAGTGTCCTATTGATGACGGGCTTTATAGAAATTATTTTTTTCTTTAGCCAGGATTTTGATAAAATTATGCAATACAACAAAATAGGATTTGCTTTGTTTTTGACCTTTCAATTTATTGAGACAGTTCTATATGTCAAGAATCTTCTCATAATACAAAATGAGGCGAATTATCTTGAACAAATGGCCTATCAAGATGCTTTGACAAAAGCGAAAAATCGAGCAGCCTATGAAAAAGAGTTGGATAGGCTTTTACTTAAAGAAAATACAGACAATTTTCGACTGGTTCTTGCAGATATTAATCAGTTAAAAATCATTAATGATACATATGGGCACACCATGGGTGATGCGGCTATTATAGCATGTTATGAATGCCTGGTGATAGCCTTTGGTGATATGGGCTCTTGTTATCGCTTAGGTGGAGATGAGTTTGCCTGCTTGTTGATTGACATTGATCAAGAGCGTTTTATAAACGCCAAAAGGCACTTTTACCAATTGGTTGATGAAGTAAATCTAAAATGTGAATATCCGTTTAGTGTAGCTTTAGGACACGAGCTCTATCCACATACGACGTATGCAAGAGGCGAAAACTTTGGGGAGTTTTTTCATTGTGTCGATACGATGATGTATGATATGAAAGCAAAAATGAAATGTTGATATATAAATAAAAACCTTGACAAAACAGCGATTACAGATGTAATATTTAATAAAGATTACATCTGTAATCGCTGTTTTTATATGATGACATTAAAATGAGGTGAAATAATGCAAGAGAAGATATCGCCTTCAGAATGGAAGGTTATGGAAATATTGTGGCAACAACCCGGAGCATTGGCAGCAGAAATCGTTGAGGCATTAGAAGAGACAGCGTGGCAAGAAAAAACTATAAAAACACTGATTAATCGTTTGGTAAAAAAAGGGAATGTACGCTTTGAAAAAGATGGAAAGGCGTACCGCTATTTTCCGGTGACAGAGCGTGAGGTTATTCGAGCGAAGGAGAGCCAAGACTTTATTCAACGTATTTTTGGGGGATCAGTTAAAGCCTTTATGACAAATATGATAAAAGCAGAAGCCCTTAGTGAGGAAGAGATTAGTGATCTCAAACGCTTGCTGGATAGAGGAAAGGATTGATATGGAAATACTTAGAGGAATACTTGAACGCTTGTTTTATATTTCGTTGGTAAGTTCAATGATGTTTGGTATTATCGTCATAGTACGCTTGCTTTTTTTACGAAGAATTAAGGCGAAATTCATGTATTTTTTATGGATTTTATTTTTAATACGATTAATTTTTCTATGGGAGATACCCCTTCAAACCAGTATCGAAAATTATGTGCCTATCGTCTTTGAAGAATTCCAAGAATCAAGAGAAATTATTGCAAATCCACAGGTGAATCAGAAGTTAATTACATATGGAGCGCTGGAAAAAGAAGTCTATCAAAGTCCTAATTGGAGTACAAGAGTGATGGATATACTTGTATATATATGGCTGTTTGGTGTCTTTTCTATTATGTTGTTTCCATTGGTCAGTTATTTAACCTTGATGAAGGCACTTGAAGATGATGAATGTTCAACAGACCCACGCATCGATGTGTTGGCATATCGAGCGGCAAAACATGCAAAAGTTGAGCGACTGCAAATAAGGTATAGTTATTATATGGATACGCCGGCCCTTATTGGTGTCATCCATCCGATGATTATATTACCCTATGAAGTCTTAGACTATGATGATGAAGTGATCTATCAGATTCTTCTTCATGAGTTAGTCCATTTTGGCAGTCAACATCTGATTATGCAATGGGGATTTTGGATTGTCAAAGCCATATATTGGTTTAATCCTATTATATGGATCGCGCATGAATGGATGAAGATGGATGCTGAATATGCGTGTGATGATGAAGTCATCGCGATCATGGGAGAAAAAAAATACCAAAACTATGGCAATACATTAATTCAATTAGCATCTCATCAAGGAAAAAAGAATTATGCCATCCATGCTTCAGGACTTGTCAATAGTAAAAAAGAATTGTATAGAAGGATAGGACGCATCAGTAACGGCAAAAAAAACTGGCGAGGACTAGAGTATGTCACGGTAATTGTCCTTATTGTGATGCTTCCGATTTTTTTTACGGTTGAAGCCCAAAATGTGAAGATGAATGTCTGGAGAATTGAACAAGCCATGAATAAAAAAGTAAGTGTAGGTGATACACTTTCTCTTGAAGCGAAGGGGTATAGTTATGATAGTTTGACAAAGGAGTTTCGCATTGTTATGGACTATACTATTGCAAAGTGGCTTAGAGAAGAAATCGACAATAATGCATATGCGTTAAGTTTTGGGCTGATTTTTCCTGAAAGTTATAATAAACAAATTCGAGAAACAGCGGCACTAGAAAGAGTAGAGCTTAGTGAAACGATGCAATCGGGGGAACCGTTTGTGTTGACATTTAATATTGACGATTACAATCTAGAGGGGCATGGACGACCTTTGCTTGTGTTTTTAGGGTATGAATTTAGTTATAACCTTATGGAAAACGAGCAGATTCAAGTGAATCTACTTCAAGAAGAGTTCCCTATAAAGATTGAGGTGAATCAATATTTGACACTTGAAATCATAGATGCAGACATTACTCAAGATAATAGTTATGAAATCCGCTATGCTTATGAGGCGGATGCGCCAATTTTATTAGACACAGATACACCTGCATATATTAGCCTTTGGGATGAACTTTATATGTATAATTCTCAAGGAGAAGAAGTAAAAACAAGTGGAAGCTCCGGTTCAAGTAATGATAAGTATATTACAAAAACAATTCACTTGCGCGAAAGTGCTGATGTTAATACGGTGATTCTAGCAATCTATGGATATCAGATATATCAAGAGAATCATTTGCTATATGGAACAAGAAGCTATCAAGACATTCCCCAAAGGCATACATGGAGCTTACCTATTAATGAGGAGGATATAATTTATGAATAAAGATAAGGCAAAAGAGGAACTTCAAAAAAAAATTAGAAGAAATATAAAGCTTGTATTAAAAATAATTGCCATATTAATTATTGTTATAGCAGTCACGAACTTTTTTTGGCAAAAATTTCGTGAAGAGATCTATGAAGATAAAGAAAAAATCATGCAAATGAATCAGGTGCTTGTCCAAGAGGGGCTTGATAGTCTAGAAAACCTTAATACCTTGATGAAGGGATTAATCTATGAGGTTAAACCGGAAGCATATTTGCTAGAACAAAGGTTTCTGTATTATGATCAACTGCTTCGCTTAACGGAGTTTCGTTATAATTATAAAGACTATCAAATAGACACTTGGAAGCTTCGTGACATCATTTATAATGAACGTGAAGCCATTGAATATGCCCTTAACCAACAAAGACTGTCACCAGAGGCCAAAGAGGGACTTGCAAACCTTATCATATTTAATCAACATATCATTGATGATATTAATGGGATTCAAAAAGAATATATATATCAAGAAAAAGATGACGACAAAAAGAAGACGATTCAATATTTATATTTCTATGAAGGCGAATTGTTTTATCTGTTATATAATGCAATGGAAACATATAAAGCACATATTGATTTTGGATTTATTCAGTATGATGATACACAGGAGCTGATACGCGATACACATATTGATCGCGTGGCAAGTGAAGACGATTTTTATTATCTAAGTATTCTAAGTCAATGGGTTTATGGGGAAACTGTTGAATTTGCATTGAATACGCAGGAGAGTTCTTATGAAGAAGGTGAGGTAGACACAAGCCTAAAACGCTACGAGACTGTTGGTGAACCCGAGGGTAGTGTAAGTATCTACGAACATCAGACCTTGGATTATTCTAGAAATTTACGGACAGAAGATATTAAAGATAAACCGATTCTTACCCAGGATAAAGTGCGCCGATTGGCAGATGAATTTATACAACAGCTAGGGATGAAGACATTGACACTCGATAGTGCAAGAGCAAATGTAGCTGTGAAAATCGATGGAGAGTTTGTTGAAGAAGGATATTATTTTTCCTATATGATCAATGAACCACACTATTTGGACCAACAGGCAGTGATAAATCTTGGTTACCATACATCCGGTACGCTATCGACAATTAGTATAGGTGACATGCGGCTAATGGATGGGCAATATAATTCTGAGGCGATTGCCAAAGCATTTATAACAAAAGAAGAAGCACTAAAGGCGATGCCGCATGAGGCTATAGAAGACGTTACCGGGATTTGGCTGGACGTAACGGCAAATCCTGTGTATAAGGTCACTGTACATGCATATGAGCAAGAGTTTGTTTTTATTATTGATGGTATGCGTAAAGAGCTACTCCGCGTTGAATAAAAAGATGGCATATAGTATAAAATTTAAAAGTATGATATACTTTTTGGTGAAATTATTAATGCATCACGAGGAGGGCGTATGACGCGTAAAGCAAAGATTGAGGATATCGCTCAAGTGTTAGCCATCTATAATGCAAATATTGATGCGGGTACAGCTTCTTTTGAAGAAGAACCCTTTACATATGAAGAAGGTATGGAATGGTTTCTTGAACATCAAGGAAACTATCCGTTATGGGTATTTGAAAGTGAAGGTAACATCCGCGGATTTGCAACGTTATCTAGATATGGGCATCGACGCGAGACGGCATATCGATGTGCAGAAGTTTCTATATATGTCGATCAACAGGCGCAAGGACAAGGTGTCGGAAGTCGTTTGATGGACACACTTATTGAAGAAGCCAAGGCATTACCTAAGATAGATCAACTTATTTCTTTAATCACTAAAGGAAATCAAGGAAGCATTGCACTCCACGAAAAAAAAGGGTTTCGCTATATGGGGGAACTTACAAACGTGGCACAAAAATATGGTCATCGACTGGGGCTTGTATTTTATCAAAGGAATGTAGAGTAAGACAAACAATGACTAATAAAGGAGACAGTTATGGCGATGAATAATTTCCCGTCTGAGGGAGAAAAAATGCGGATTGTTCAAGAAATCGTACCTGGAAAACAGATTACATTGGCACATATTATTGCTAATCCAGATGAAGTTATCTATCAAAAGCTAGGATTAAACCCAGATATAGATTACTCAAAACTAGCTATTGGAATACTAACAATGAGCCCGGCAGAGACTGCGGTTATCGCAGGAGATGTTGCGATTAAAAATGCAAATGTAGAGCTTGGCTTTGTTGACCGATTTAGCGGAACATTAATTGTGACGGGGTTAGTGTCAGAAGTCGAAGCAGCGATGCATGCAATCGTAAACTATTGTGAAGAAAAGCTTAAATTTACCATCTGCGACGTAACGAAGACGTGATTATGGGATGAAGAAAATGAATAAACGAAAAATCATGTTAGTTGGACGAAGCGAAAGTGGTAAGACAACCCTAAAACAAGCTCTTCGAGGAGAAAAAATTCATTACCATAAAACCCAATATGTCAATCACTATGAGCAAGTCATTGATACTCCAGGAGAATATGCTCAAAACAGTAATTTAGGCGGAGCGTTGGCACTTTATTCTTATGAGGCGGATATGATAGGGCTGCTTATGAGTGCGGTGGAACCTTTTTCTCTATATCCACCAAATGTAACGGCGATGGCCAATCGTGAAGTTATTGGTATTGTAACGCAGATTGACCGAGAAGGAGCCAATATACATCAAGCTATTGAGTGGCTCAAACTAGCAGGATGCCAAAAGATTTTTCAAGTGAGTGCACATCAGCACAAAGGAATTGATGAGCTCATTGCATATATTAATAAAGTAGAATACACAGGATGATGACTAAATAGGAGGCTGTATATGTATTATTCAAATCCATTGGAAAGTTTTATGTTTGGTGGAGGATTTAGTATTATATTTTTCTTAGTTTTTTTTATTGTTATTACCATGTTTGTTGTGATCTTGGTAAAAGGAATTACTCAATGGAATAAAAATAACCATTCCCCCCGTTTGGCTGTTAAAGCAACGGTGGTCTCAAAGCGTCAAAATGTCAGTCGACATCATCATGGCAATAACCATCATACCTCTTCAAGTACATCCTATTATGTGACGTTTGAATTTGAAAGCAGAGATAGACTTGAATTGCATGTAAGTAGCCAAGAATATGGATACTTAGTTGAAGCAGATGTAGGGACACTGACGTTTCAAGGAACAAGGTATCTAGGTTTTGAAAGGAATATATAATATGTTCAGAGATTTACGTCGGAAAAAGCAACAAATGTCTATTGAACTTACGCATAAGGTTTTAAGCAATGGATCCCATGGGATTTTGGCATGTCATGGTGAGGATGGGTACCCCTATACTGTTGCACTCAACTATGTCTATACGGATGGAAAAATTTATTTTCACTCAGCTAAAGAAGGACATAAAATTGATGCGATTCAAAAAAACAGTAAGGTCGCCTTTACAGTTGTTGGCGAAGATACCATTGTGAGTGAAGAGTATACATCCTATTATCGAAGTGTTGTTGCATTTGGAAGAGCGCGAGTGGTGGAGGATGAACAAGAATGGTTTGAAGCCTTTGAAATCCTTGTAGAAAAATATGCAAAAGATCGACCAACAGATGAAAAAATGCGAACGATAAAAGGATGTAACCGAGCTTTGGTTATTGCAATTGATATTGAGCACATGACGGGAAAACAAGCAAGAGGACTAGCACATTAGTGTAATAGTCCTTTTTTATATTCGGATGGAGTCATATGCATATATTGTTTGAATTTTTTTGAGAAATATTTTTCACTTTTATAGCCGACCATTGTTGCAATATCATAGGTTTTTAATGTTGTATCTTTGAGTAAAGTACAGGCGTTTTCGATGCGGATAATATTAAGGTAATCGACATAATTGACTTCCATGACCTGCTTAAATAATTGACTTAGATATCCAGGCGAGATGTGGGCGATGGAGGCAACTTTTTCTAAGCTGATATTACTATCGTAGTTTTCTTTGATGTATTTTACACAAATATTAATGGTATTATTCGTGTGCTGACGTTTATGTATTTCTTCGTGGGTCATTTGTATTAATGAGGATGTCTTTTCAACGACCTCGTACTTTTGAGATGCACCGGTATCAGATAGAAAATTCAAAGCAAAATTATGAATATCATCACTAAGGACAAGGCTTCGCTCACTGCAAACTTGAAAGATAGAAAGTATTAGTGTATAACAATGTTGATTAAACATACCATTATGAAGAGCGGTTTCTTTTAGTGATGCGATAAAACGCTTAAAATGATAACTAACATCTTCTGGAGTGCCATTAAACAAAGCATTAATGAGTTCAGACTGTATTGTGATGGGATAATCGAGCTTTTTAAGATGATCTGAAAAGTCGAGTTGATATTGAACAATGCTTTGTTTTCCCATAAAATAGCACTGATCAAGAGCCATAGAAGCTTGTCGATAGGATGGAGCCATATTGGAAAGGGTAGCTTTGTCACGGCTGATACCTATAGAGACAGAGATATCAAACTGTTTTTTTAAATATAATTGAAGATGGCGAAACTGAGGAATGATTTCACATTGCAATTTGTTTATCTTGTCATTGCACAGTAAGATAACCTGTTGATTGTAGGTTATAATTTCACAAGGATAAGCATGCAAAAAGATTTCCTCTGCAATATTTATGATACAAAAATTAATGAGGCTCATATCTTGTCCAATAACATTTTCCTTGGTATCTAATCCAAGAATAAATACCAAAATATTCTCGGGATGGATAGATAGATTGATTGACGGGATGTGAACGGGTGGATTGCCTTCAATACATTGAATGAGGTAACGGTCTTTTAAGAGAGAATTCTTGTGCTTGACTTGGTTATATAGCTCAGCTATTTTTTGCTCTTTTGCACTTGCCGATTCAATGGAAGCAATTATTTTTAATACGGCATCCAGTATCTGGGCTGGACGGCTGGGTTTAAGCAAGTAAGATTGAACACCAAGAGCCATTGCCTGTTGAGCATAGCTAAACTCATCATAGCTAGAAAGGACAATAGCATGAAATGGCGTGTTTTGTTCTTTCAATACTTTTAACAGTTCCAAACCATCCATTTTAGGCATTCGTATGTCAACAAGAATAATATCAGGGCGAATCTCATCAATTAAACTTAAGGCTTCAATTCCGTTAGAAGCCTCTGCGCAAACCGTGATGTTATTTGCCTCCCACTGTATTACATTTTTTATCCCTTTTCTTATCTCGGGCTCGTCATCAATGATTAATAGTTTGTACATTATTATCTCCTTTGTAGGGAATCTTTAGTATAACGCGGGTTCCAGAAGGTTGGTTGGGGTGAATGGTCAATTCATAGCTTGGATAGATAAGGGACAAACGCTCCTTAATATTGTCAATAGCGTATCCGGAACTTGTTTTTTGTGTCTTGGTATCTGGTGTATATCCAACCCCGTCATCAATGATTTTAAAGATGATCTGATCATTGGATAGATAACCTTCAACACAAACTTTTCCGGGAGTATCTAGCGGCTCAATACCGTGTATAATTGCATTTTCAACAAAGGGTTGAATAATAAGTTTGGGAATCATTTGCTCTTTTATCGTATCATCAAGATGAATGGTATAATTTAGCTTATCGTTAAAGCGCATTTTTTGAAGCGTAAGATAATGTCTTACAAGTTCGAATTCCTTGGTGATCTGTATACGATCATTGCCGCGACTTAGCGATAATCTAAAAATCTGTGATAGCGAAAAGAGCATCTCAGCGATAACCTCTTGGTCATTTGACAATGCCTTCCAGTAGATGGAATCTAAAGCATTGTATAAAAAGTGTGGGTTGATTCCTGCTTGCAAAGCCTTAAGTTCGGCTTCTTTTTCTTGGAGTTTAAGAACATAGACTTCATCAATAAGCGACTTTATATTTATAACCATTTTGTTATAGCTCTCACTTAATATACCGATTTCATCGTAGGTTTTTACAGGAACACTGACACTAAAATCCCCTTCTTCAAAATGCTTCATTGATTGCAAGAGGCGTTTAATAGGGGCACTGATATAGGTGGATAAAACGAGGGATAAGGGCAATGTAATGGCAATACATGCTATAATAATAAATAGCCAAACCGTTGAATCTCTCGTATAAGATTCGGTATAATAATCTCTGTTGGTGATGGAATAGATGGTCCAATCAGTTTGTGGCAAGTGCTGATTTGAAACAATAAACTGTTTGTCGACATATTGTGTATCTTCAGTCATTGTTTGAAGCCAATCAAACTCCGTGTTTTCATTTTCATAAGATGCGCCAAAGGCATATATTTTTTCGCCGGAATCAGAGTAAATGACGATACGTTCTTGCTCGGTATTAATAATAGATGATAAACTCTTATCAATCACATCATGATTAAATGTAATGGTTAAAAATCCATGATAATAAAACTCTTTACTTAGCGGATTGACAATGACGCGAGATAGGGCAAATTTGTCAAAGGAATTATTCAGAATGATATCCTTGTTGTTGGTATCAAGCAGATGCCAATAGGGCTTACCATTAAGATTCTTACAGATGTTGTATAAATCGGTAGATTTAATCTGGCTAAACGCATTGTTATCGGTGCTTTCATCGGTATATACAAAAAATAAAGGTGCTTCACGATGTCCATAGATAATAACAGAAGAAATGTATGACTTTGAAGCGATGAGTTTATAGATGAATTTAAGGTTGTTTTGATTATATAATGTGTCAGTCTCAACTTCACGATTGGCTTCTATGACATTTTGCAGATCAGAATTAATAATCAGATAAGTGGAGATATCTCTTAGATCATCTTGAATAAACGATAGGTCGGATGCAATTTGATGAAGGGTGGTTGAGTGTTGCGTGGTAATAATATCGGTCAAACGCTGGTTATGTCGATTTTGAAAATACAAAGAAATAAAGATTGTGACCATTAGGATAATACTATAAAAAAAGAGTAAAATTTTGTTGCGAATACTTAGACGATTGATTTTATTGATTAATAATTTCATTATTTCTCCAAGCCGATTGTCATATAGTGTTGAAAAAATTCTTACATAAGAGTATCTTAAATCATATCATTTTTGGTGTCAATCGCGTAGAGATTAATATATAAAAAAAGGGACGAATCTAAAAAATGAGCCCTAGTTCTATGTTAAATCCTAGGATATGATGAGAACACAAATCAAATAGGAGGATAAGTATTATGAAAAAGCAAATGAAACATGTATTGACCATGTTCTTACTTGTTGCAATGTTAACAAGTCTTGTAGCATGTGGAGCACCAGAGGGGGATACAGCAGAGGGGGAACAATCTGGAGCAGCTCAATCCGAGCAAAGTGATGCGAAAGAAACAGAAAGTGAATCAAGTGATAGTGATGATGCAGTTGAAGAAATTGAACTTTCAGTATTTACTCACTTACCAGACAGAACAACGGGGTTAGGACTTTTGGAGCAAACGGTTTTTGACCAGTATACTGCTGAAAACCCACATGTAAAGTTGAAAATCGAAGCATTAGAAGGTGAAACATATAAACAAAAGATTACAGCATACCTATCATCAAATGAATTGCCTGATTTGTTCAATGCATGGGGAAGCTCGACATTTTTTGACCCAATTACAACCAATGGATATGCAGCGGAATTAAACATTGAAGATTTTGAAGATTATAATTTTATTCCGGGATCACTTGATGGATTCATGAAAGATGGAAAATTATATGGTCTTCCTAAAATCTTGGACTTTATGGTTTTATACTATAATGAAGACCTTCTTGCAAGCAACAATGTTGAAGTTCCAGGTACATGGGAAGACATTATCGAATCAGTACCTGCTTTTCGTGAAGCGGGACTTTCTCCGGTATCTTTTGATGGTCGTGATGGATGGCCGCTGGGTGTGTTATTACAAGAGATATTAGTTAAGCAAACAGGTAATCAGCAGTTAATTTATGATATTGTAGACCAAAAAGTAGATGTGACAACATCAGAAGAGTTTTTAAAGGCAGCAGCTACATTACAAGATATAACAGCTAACAATGTTTTCCAAGATTCGTATTTAAGCGCAGATTATGGTGCGGCACTGAATCTATTTGGTCAGGAAAAAGCGGCGATGTACTATATGGGTTCTTGGGAAGTTGGTCTAGCTAAAAGTGAAGCTTACAGTGAGAGCTTTAGAGAAAATGTTGCAGTAATGCCTGTACCTGGATTTGAAGATGGTGAAGGCTCAATTGAGAACTTGCTTTGTTGGTATGGTGGTGGATTTGCAGTTTCAGAACATTCTGAAAATAAAGAAGAGGCTATTAAAATGCTAAAATTCATTATGCAGCCAGAGGTATGGGCAAAAGCTGCATGGCAAACAGGCATTGCAATGCCGGCTCAAGAATTTAGTGGGTATTTTACAGGTGATGAGACACAAATGCAAAAAGATGTTGTTGCCATCTTAGAAAATGGTGTCGACACAAGTGGTACGGTTTGGATAGATTATTCCTCGCCTTCTTTTAAGACAGATGTTATGAATCTTACACAAGAGCTTGCTGTTGGAGTAATCTCTCCAGAAGAATATGTGGAAGGTATTGCTAAAGCTATTGAGGACAGATAAGCGTTACTGTAATGAAGTTGTTTTTTAAATGAAGAAAGAAAGGGAGGGGATTTCCCTCCCTTTAATATAGAGGTGTATATGAAAAAAGTATTAGAAAACAAATGGGTGATAGCATCGCTGTTGATTCCTGGAATGCTCTTATTTGCTTTTGCTGTGATTATTCCAATTATCTATAGTGTCTATCTTGGATCAACGGATTGGAAAGGTATTGGAAAAGCAAATTTTGTTGGAATTGAAAATTATATTGAGATTTTGACGGATGATAAAGTATTTGTTAAGTCGGTGCTTAATGCAATGCTTTTAGGGGTGGTCTTAATCGTCGTACAGCATCCTTTTGCAATATTTATGGCAGCGTTGGTAGATAAAGTCGGAGGACGTTGGGAACGGATTTTTAGAACAATTTTCTTTATTCCGTGTGTTATTTCTATTGTTGTAACAGCAAAGATGTGGGTATCTTTTTTAGATCCACAATATGGATTTGTTAATGCAATCCTTGGTTCGGTCGGATTGGGAGATCTTGGTCGGGCATGGTTATCAGATCCGCTTACTGCGCGTTGGTCCATTATCTTTATAGTTATGTGGCAAGGGTTTGGATGGGCATTTTTGTTTTACTATTCCGGGCTTAAAGGGATTGGTGTAGAGATGTATGAAGCGGCAAAAATTGATGGGGCTAATCCGTTACAAGTCTATATACATGTAGTCTTGCCGCTAATTAAGCCGATTATAAAAGTATGTATGCTTATAGCAATTATATCCGCTTTTAAACAAATGGAAACGGTTTACCTGACTACCAATGGCGGACCGGGAAATATGACGCAATTTGTTGCAAATTATCTATATATTACAGCATTTAATTCCTATGAATATGGTTATGCGAATGCGATTTCAGTTGTATTTGTTCTTATTTGTTTGATAGTTACTGGTGGATTTAACAAGATATTTAAGACAGAAGATTATTAAGGAGTGATGGAACAATGAGAACAATATCAAATAGTCGATCGGTTCAACAAAAAAGGATAAACAAAAGTGTAACATTTATTATTTTGATGCTAATTACAATTGGTCAGTTATTTCCCTTAGTATGGCTAGTGGTTTTCTCGTTAAACAAAAGTGGGGATTTATTCGGTTCACATCTATTGAAGTGGCCTAATCCACCTCAGTGGATTAACTATGAGTTGGCATGGACACAGGGGAATATACCGTCGTATTTATTTAATAGTATTTTAGTTACATTCTTTACCATTAGTCTTACGGTTATTTTGTCAAGTATGCTTGGTTATGTGTTTGCTAGAATGCAGTGGAAGCTTAAGGAAGTTGTCTTTACTATTTTGCTTCTGGGAATGATGATTCCGATTCACGCAACGTTATTACCGAACTTTGTTATCTTTAAAAATATAGGTTTATATGATACGTATTCAGGGTTAATTATTCCTTATGTTGCTTTTCAGTTACCGATATCTACCCTTATTATGCGTGGATTTATGTCGACACTTCCCAAAGCACTAGAAGAAGCGGCGGTTATTGATGGATGTAATATTTACCAGATTATCTTTAAAATTATATTGCCGATAACAAAACCGGCTATGGTCACAGTTTCAGTGATGACATTTATTGCAGCGTGGAATGAATTCATCATGGCAGCGACTTTTTTAGGGAGTGAAAATAAAAAGACGTTAGCTTTTTCCGTATTTAACTTTACAGGGCAATATAGTTCAAATTATGCGGTTCAGTTTGCCGTGATGACATTAGTAGCGATACCATCGGTTATTGTGTATATTATTCTAAGTGAACAAGTGGCGCGTGGTGTGACAGAAGGCGCTGTGAAAGGATAAGATTATGAGGCTTCAGTTAATAGGTGAGATACAACATTTAATACAAGGATGTCGATACCTTGCAGATGAGCTGGGAATTGATATCATTGCGCAAGACAAAGGGGACATCTCAGCCGATAAAGTCTATGTATATGAAGTTCAAGGGGACTTGGAAGTGGTCAAGGAACGAGAGGGAACCTACATTATCAAATACGAAAAAGCCCATCATTTTTTTAGAGCGCTGGGGATTTTGGTTGAACATAGTCAACAAAGCACATTTCACATTGTAGAACACCCTAGATTTGAACGTATGGGTCCTATGGTTGACGTGTCAAGAAATGCCGTGATGAAAGTAGAAACCATACAGCAGTTTTTGCGTAAAATGGCACTTATGGGGCTTAATCAATTTGCATTATACATGGAAGATACATTTACAATTGAAGAACGGCCATATTTTGGATATAAACGGGGAAGATATTCCTATGATGAATTAAAAGCATGTGATGATTATGCCCATGCGTTAGGGATTGAAATATTCCCTTGTATTCAGACATTGGCACATTTAGGAGAAGTGCTTAAGTGGGATTGGACGCAATCTATTAAAGATACACCTAAAAACCTTCTTGTTGGGGAAGCAAAAACCTATGCGTTTGTAGAACAAATGATTGTCGCAGCAACAAAACCCTTTAGATCCAATAGAATCAATATAGGTATGGATGAAGCGCATTTACTAGGTACAGGTAAGTACCTGGAAAATAATGGCTATCATACACGTACCCATATTATGCGTCGGCATCTAAAAGCTGTTATGGAGATTGTTCAAAAGCATAAGCTTTGTGCGTCCATGTGGAGTGACATGTTTTTTCGAGCATTGACAGATACGGAGAATCACTATGTTCTAGATAAAGAAGTATCTCAAGAAATTGTTGAGAGTAAACCCAAAGATATACGATTAGTCTATTGGGATTATTATCACCACAATCAAGAGTTCTATGAGCAGTGTATTGATCGGCATATGGCTTTTGGTGAAGTACCGATTTTTGCCGGTGGAGTCTGGACTTGGAATGGGCCTGCTGTCAATTACAATAAAGTTTTTTTGACAGCCAATGCATATATGGAGGCATGTAAGAAAAAAAAGGTGCAGGAAGTTTTAATTACTGCTTGGGGAGATGACGGCAATGAAGCCAATATCTTTGGAACGTTGCTTGGGATGCAATTGCATAGTGAGCATGGGTATACGGACACCGTTGATACGGAGCATTTAAAACGAAGGTTTGAAGCCTGTGTAGGCGAGTCTTTTGACGCGTTTTTGGCGATGGGTCAATTTGATGGGACACCGGGTACGGATTATACCGCGAGTCATACATCTGTATACAATCCTTCAAAATACATTTTGTGGCAAGAGTTGCTTGGCGGTCTTTTTGATTGTCATGTGCAAGGGCTTGATTTGCCTAAACATTATGAACAACTCAAGGAGACGCTTGAAAAACATACGACAAAATCTCAGTATCCTTTACTTATGGAGTTTTATAAAAACTTGGCAGAAGTATTAAGCATTAAAGCTGAACTAGGCATACATATATCTAAGGCGTATAAAGCTAAAGATATGAAAGGTTTACGTAAGATGATTGATAGGGAACTTCCGGACTTACGTGAAGCAATAGAGCGCTTAAATGTAAGTCACCGTGAATTATGGTATAGTACTTATAAAGCATTTGGATTTGAAGTGTTAGATATACGCTATGGTGGGTTAAAGCAAAGAGTAGATACAACCATATATAGACTGGAAGGTTTTATCGAAGGACGTATTACAGCGCTTGAAGAAATTGAAGAGGAGAGTTTAATCTTTGACGGTGGAGAAAAAGAACCAGGGGTAGAGTTGATAAATTTCAACCAATACCTAAGAATTGCATCAGCTGGCGTTATGGGATTTTAATGATAAAACGTGCTAAAAATATGAAAAGCTGTAATCAATATAGTGATTACAGCTTTTTTATGTGCTTTTTGAATGCGCTAGTTATCAATGCGTTCAAAATAACTGACGAGAGTATTAATGTCAACAGGTTGATGGTTAAGTAACCACCACTTGGTCAAGGAAATGAGTGCACCGGTATAGTAGAGTGAGATAATGTGTATAGGCACATCAAAGTGAACATTATAATGCGTTGAATCATTTTCCAGACGCTTAATCAGATACGAAGAAACTGTTTTTTCAAACACTTGATTGACATAGTTGTTTTCTTGATAAAAAATCCCATTTAAAAAAAAATCGTTTTCTTGGGAGATAAATTCAAGGATAGAACGAAAGGCATTAAGATAATACGACTTTATATCAGACATGGCAGCGTCATATGCAGGGAAAAAGTCATCAAATTTTTGTTCGATATCTAATAATGTAAATTCAAGTAATTGATATTTATCTTCGAAGTGTTTGTAAAAAGTTGTACGATGGATTTGTGCTTGTGTACAGATATCTATAACGGTTATCTTTGAAAAAGCTTCTTTTTTCATTAAATCAATTAAAGCTTTTGTAATCATTTTTTGAGTTGTTCGAATACGGATATCTTGTGGTTTAGACATAATAAATACCTCCAAAATCTACAGTTTCAACAATATGTAGTTTTAATATACATATGTAGAAATCTGATTCTTGTTTTGTCCTCAAGAGTATTTTATACTAAAAATCATCATGTGTAAAGTTAAACTACAGGTGTATATTTAAGGAGGACATAATGCTATGAAAAAAAATCAAAGACACATAAAAAACATATTGGTACTAGGCTGCATATTTTTGCTGATGGGGTGTGCAAAGCATCCCAATGCTCAAATAGTGGATAAAAAAACAGTGGGCATTGAGACGGTGGATACTACGGTGAGTGCACATCAAGTGACAATGAGCGGTAATGTGAAACCTGTGGAAACCATGAAACTTTCTTTTGAATTAGCAGGAGTTGTGGAGAATGTTTTATTTGAAGAAGGGGAACGTATACAGACAGGCGATGTTATAGCAAAGCTTGATACGGTGAATTACCAATTAGCTGAAAATGTAGCACAGGCTGACTTGCATATGGCAGGCATCAGTGTCAATAACGCTCAGCTACAATATGAAATTGCAAAAGCAGAATATGAAGCTGTAAAGCTTCAGGCTGATACGGAGATTCCATCAAAAATTGAACAGGCAAAAGCACAATATGACTTGTTGGAGACCAATTATCAGCGAATGCAAGAATTATATGATGAAGGTGCTGTGGCAAAAAGTGAATTGGAACAAATGTTGACAAAGTATACCGTGGCAAAAGAGACTTATCAACAAGCACTTGATGCTCAAGAGATTACTCAGGTCAAGCTTAATGGAGCGAAACAAAAAGTGGATGCCTATGCGCTTCAGATTAATGCTTCGGTGGAACAAGAGAACAAAGCGCAAAATTCAATCCAAAAAGCTTCTAATGATATGGAGGATACATTTTTAAAAAGTCCGATTGAAGGGGTTATATTAAAAAAAGTTGTCAATACCAATGAAACAGTAAGTGCGGGATACCCGATTGTTGTTGTAGGACGCACAGACCAGATGTATGTAGAATTTGGTGTATCGGATGCTTATATTAATAAAATAAAAAAAGGACAAAAAGTTGCGGTTAAAGTCTATGCAAGTGATCAGCTAATGGAAGGCAGCATTGAACAGATTGGCATGATGTCAGATCCGGCAACACGTATGTTTCCGGTAAAAGTGCTTCTAGACAATAAAGATGAGATGTTAAAAGCAGGCATGATTGTTGAGGTTGCATTAGAACTGAATGAAGAGGATGTTGTTTTGGTACCCATCGAAGCAGTTATTCGATTATCAGCGGCAGATAAAGTATTTATCTACAATAAAGAAAATGAAACAGTGGAAGAAAGAATAGTCAAAACAGGCGAAATCCTAGAGGACCGTATCCAGATTCTTGAAGGACTTGACACGGGAGAAATATTGGTGGTCGAAGGCAACTTCTTGCTCAATGATGGAGATAAAGTTCTTGTGGAAGGAGGCGAAGACAGTGGCGAAGTGGAGTATTAATCATAAAAGTATATTAGCTTTATTATCAATTATTGTATTGATTTTTGGTGGGTTTTCTCTAGTTCAAATGGAACGTCAGGAAAACCCGGCGGTTGTTAGTCCAATCTGTACAATTAAAACGATATACCCAGGAGCAAGTTCGCAAGATGTTGAAAAGCAGATTATCAAACCCATAGAAGATGAAGTGGGGACATTAAGTGAAATCAAACACATAGAAAGCTATGCCATGGATTCAGTTGGTATTATCAAGGTCACATTAAAAGATATGAGTGATGCTGATATAAATACTTCATGGGATAAAGTACGAGAAAAAGTGGATTTGGTTAAAACAGAGCTGCCTGCTGCGGCTGAAGAACCCAAAGTGGAAACGGACTTTACAAGTTCATATGGCTTGATTATCGGTATATCTTCGGAGCAATATCACTATAAAGATATGATTGATAATGGGAATATGCTTGCAGATGCCATAAAAAAAATTGATACTGTAAAAGCGGTGGATATTGATGGTGCTGTAGAAGAGCAGATTGTTGTAGAATTGAATATGACAAAACTCATGACGTATAAAATCTCACCTAAAACCATTCAACAAGTTATTCAGGCAAGAAATATTAATATCCCGGGCGGTAATCTAAAGGTAGATGAGAATAAAGTTCCTGTTCAGATTACGGGAGAATATGAATCGATAGATGAGCTGAAAAACACTATTGTCGATGTCTCGAGAGAATCAGGGACGCCTGTTTATCTAAAAGATATTGCACAGATTAACATCGTAGAAGAGTCGGATGTAGCAACAACTTATATTAATGGAGAAAAAGGAATCCTTGTAGGGGTTCAGTACATGGATGGGGTCAATGTTATAAGAGAAGAACAACGAGTTCAAGAGGTGGTTCAATCTTTTATAGACACGCAGTTGTACGCTGGAATGCATATGAATGAAGTGTATAATGAAGTGGATTTTGTTCAAGAATCCATTAGCCTATTTTCCAATAACCTTTTATCCGCAATTTTCTTAATACTTATCGTTGTATTAATCACAATGGGAGTTCGAAGTGCTATTGTTGTAGCGCTCCCGATTCCGCTAATTACATGTATCGTTCTTGGGTATATGTATATAAGCGGCATTCCGTTACACCAAGTTTCAATTGCTTCTTTGATTATATCCCTAAGCTTAATGGTAGCTAACGGAATTGTGGTTAATGATAATATACAGTTATACTTACAAGAAGGAAAAACTAGAGAACAGGCATGTACAGATGGTGTAGAAGATGTAAAAATACCTATTCTTACCTCCACATTAACGACGATTGCTTCCTTCTTGCCGTTAGCGATGATGCAAGGATCAGCCGGAAAATTTGTTAATTCCCTTCCAATTCTCGTTGCAGTTGCATTAATAGGTTCTTTAGTAACATCCATATCTATTGTTCCTGCACTTGGATATTCACTGACAAAATCAGAGAGTGAAGTGAACATTCAATGGATGGCTAAAATAAAGGAACGATTGCACCTAGACCATGTCATGAACCGATTTCAAAAACGTTATGGGCAGGTGTTAAAACGTTCATTGGCACATCCTAAAAAAGTGCTTTTACTTTTCGGGGGGATTTTTATCCTGTCGCTAGTGATCATAAAAACACTCAGTATACAACTTTTTCCTCCGGTAGAACGCGAACAATATGTGTTGAATATAACGACAAGCAACAGCGCAACCATATCAAATACTGAAAATATTTGTCAAGAAATCGCCCAAGTACTTGATCAGGAATCATCGGTCAATGACTTTTCGTATAAAGTGGGAGATGGGTATATGAAATACTATATTACTTTTTTCCCAAATGACTTGGCAAGTAACAAGGCGCAGTTCTTAATTGATGGGACACGCAGTGAAGCAAAAAATGTTGAAAAAAGAATTCAAGAAGCGGTTCCGGGAGTACTGACCAATATAAAATATCTGGAGATTAACTTACCATCCAACTATCCGATAGAGGTGCGCATATCCGGTCCGGACATCAATCAGCTACGTCATATTGCCGAAGACATGGAGCCGTATTTTCGTAGTGTTGAAGGATTAAAAAATATAGAGAATAACTTTGGATACAATGGGTACAAGCTTAATATACAAGTAAATGAAGAAAAAGCAAATATGGTAGGTATCTCAAATTATGAAATCGCATCGACGGTTCGAATGGCAGTTAATGGCTTGGAAATATCTGAGCTTAAACAAAAAGATATCAAAAAAGACCCCTTGCCTATCATTTTAAAAATGGAAGAAGAAAATAAAGGGGAAGTTGAACGGCTACAGACAATTTTTATTTCTTCACAATTGACCAATGAGAACATACCGTTAACAGAGATTGCGACAATTGATACCGATACATCTTTTGGAAAAATTATTCGTCGTGATGGCGAACGAACGATTACAGTTGGAGCGTTCGTTAATGAAGGATATAATACTAATAGCTGTATGCAGCAATTACAGGCAAAATTAGAGACATACTCTCTACCCGATGGATATTCTATGGTCTATGGTGGTGAAAATGAAACAAGTGAAGAAGCATTTTCTTCAATGAAAGTGCCTACAGTCATCGCCTGTATACTCATATATTTAATTTTAGTCTTCCAGTTTGGAGATTTAAGGGAGCCTTTTCTTATCATGGGCACAATACCATTATCCTTTATCGGAATCATCTGGGGATTAAAAATTATGAAATATCCAATTGGATTTATGGCACTTCTTGGAGGTATAAGTCTGATGGGTGTGGTAGTAAACAATGGAATCGTACTTCTTGATTATATTAAAGTCAAGGTGCAACAAGAAGATAACCGGGTGGATGCAATTACACAAGCGTGTAAAACACGTCTTCGACCCATTATGATTGGTATGATTACTACGGTCATCTCTTTATTGCCACTAATGATCTCAGGAGGAGCATTATGGGCACCGATGGCGACATCGATTATTTTTGGAATGCTTCTGTCTTCGGTATTGACACTCATTGTTATACCATGTGGATATTTAGTGTTGGTCAAAGAATAATTTGGGGAAAATTGGACATAGCTACAGATATAGATTAGAATAGAAAGGAGTAAAATTTTGTAAGGAGGGGAGAGAATTGGAAGAGGAACAACAGGCTTTTTATCCAGGGCGACGTTTTTTTGCACGTATGTTTGACTTGACGCTATATTCAACCTTATGGTCGATGATACTTGCCCTTGGATTTCGCATCAATATATCCAAAAGAAGTAGTGGAGGAGAATTTTTAGATTTAGTGGTAACAATGGTGATAATGCTTGCACTAGAGCCTCTTTTACTACAGTTGTTTGCAACAACACCAGGAAAGGCTATTCTTGGACTTCGCCTGACACAAAAAAATGGCGAAAAGCTTTCATACGCCCATGCAGTTGAACGCATGTGGAAGGTTTTTGGAAGTGGAATGGGGTACCATATACCTATTTATAATTTAATTCGACTTTGGAAAAGTTACAAACTATGTGCGCAAAAAATAATATTGCCCTGGGATGAAGAGGTTGCATACACCATTAAGGACAGGAAAACATACAGAACGATTCTCTGGATAGCTTTATATGTGGGAATAATTGTCGGACTTTTTCTGACCATGTTATCACAACTTATTGCACCAAACACTGGGGCGTTGACGATTAAAGAATTTGCAGAAAATCATAATTATTATGCAGCGTACTACGGAATAGATTTTGACAATTCTTTTTTAGATGAAAATGGAAAGTGGACTAAGAAGCCATCGTATGGAAGCGTAGAGATTCAAATCGGACATACCCAAAATCCGGAGTATCATTTTGAACTTCGTGAGGGAAAAATCACTCAGGTCTCCTATTCCGTGAGCCAAACACCGGGGGAACAGTGGGTTGGCGGATATACTAACCATATGATTATAGATACGCTTGCCTTTGTCGGTGCATTAAATGATGAAATAATGTTTTCCAAGGTGACCCAACGCATTGTAACACATATTCATCAGAATCCTTTTGAAGATTTTTCGTTTGTTGAATCAGGGGTGAGGGTTACCGGTGATTATGAATATAAAGGTTATGAACATGCTTTTGACAACCTGCTAGTACTAGAAGAAGAGGCAGATGAAAGTTATTTTGAACTAAACTTTTCTATGAAGATAGAGTAAAAGGAAAGAAGGGATTTATGTGAGTAAAGCAATTGTTACGGTAACTGGTGGAAGTGGCTATATCGCCTCTTGGATTATCCATGATTTGCTACAAGAAGGACATGAAGTGCGTACGACAGTTCGAGACAAATCCAAAGTAGAAAAATACAAACATCTTTTAGCACTGGAAGAACAATCACCTGGTACGTTAAGGGTCTATGAAGCCAACTTAACTCATGAAGGTTCTTTTGACGAAGCGGTTGCAGGAGCACAAATCGTTATACATACAGCGTCACCTTTTTTCTTAGATGATAAGAATGACCCACAAAAAAATTTGATTGATCCTGCAGTTGAGGGAACGAAGAATGTACTTAATGCGGTGAACAAATCAGATACGGTGACGAGAGTAGTGCTTACAAGTAGCCTTGCAGCAATATATGGGGATAACCAAGATTTGCACAATAGCCGAATGGGTGCCCTTAATGAAGAAATGTGGAACACAACAAGTACACTTAAACACAATGCGTATAGTCTATCAAAAACGGAAGCGGAAAAAGTGGCATGGGCAATGGAGAAAGAGCAGCTTCGATGGCGATTAGTCACGATTCATCCGGGATTTGTGCTAGGTCCATCATTGACCACGCGAAAAGATTCAACGAGTATAGAAACCCTTCTACGTATGTTACGCGGAGACATCAGTATGGGGGCGCCTGAATTGTCTTTTATCTATTCGGATGTGAGAGATGTGGCAAGAGGACATGTGTTAGCAGCCTTTTCATTAGAAGCAAAAGGACGCTATATTATTGCAAATGAGGCAGGCGATTTACTCGATCTTAGTCGAATCATCGAGAAAAATTATCCCGCACAATATAAATTGCCAAAGCGATATGTTGCAAAGTGGATTCTGTGGATTATCGCACCAACAATTGGTTTTTCTAGGACATATGTTACGAAAAATGTCGGTTATCCATTGGTTTGTGACCATTCAAAAAGTGTCAAAGATTTAAAAATACAGTATATCCCATTGGAAAAGACAGTTGTAGATCATATTGAACAATTAAAAAGAGATAAACTGATATAAAGTAGCAAGGAACTTCTGATGAGGAGAGGTTCCTTGTTTTTTTGATATATAATTCTTTAGAAGAAGTTGATGGTTGAGTATAAAGTGCATAAATATTACGGAATAATTCAATAAAATCAGGTGAAAACACACATAATGATGAACAAATGTTCATAAAAATATATAAAGTGGACAAATATTCTTTGCGTTGATATAATATTTTTAAATAAAATGTTTTGTTGACATTACGTGTATGGAAAGGAGGATATATCAATTTTTGAAAGTTATTTAAGTAAAATTTAATATGCAAAAGGAGAAATAAAATGTTAAAACGTTTGCAAGAAAATGATTTAGTACTCTATGCGCAAGAACAGCCAGAATCATGGGAAGATGCAATCAAGGTGAGCTGTCAAAAACTAGAAGAAAAAGGTATTGTAACAAAAGAATATGCACAAGATATTATTTTATCATTAGAAGAACATGGTCCATATATAGTATTAATTCCAAATGTGGCGATGCCTCATGCTCCAACAACGAGTAAAGGGATAAAAGGAACAGGGGTTTCGCTAACAGTATTTAAAGATTGTGTTGTCTTTTATGATAAAGAAGAAGAAAAAAAAGCTAAATTATTTTTTACCATTGTTGCAGATAATGCAGAAAAACATTTAGAGAATATAACGGGTTTAATGGATGTTTTGCAAAATGATGAATTGTTACAAGCGCTCTTAGAAACAAAATCATTAGATGATTACAATCAGCTAATTAATTTACTTTAAAATAATGGAGGAACACTTATGGATATTGTAATTGGTATTTTTCAAGCAGTTTTTGATACTATAATTTCTTTTCCACCTTTTTTGATGGCTATTTTAGTTGCACTAGGATACACATTAATGAAAAAGACAGTTTGGGAAGCGATAGCAGGGGGAATAAAGGCTGCTGTTGGTTACATGATATTACAAGTTGGGGCCAAAGGAATGATAACTTCATTTGCTCCGATTTTACAAGGATTAATGGATAGGTTTAAAATTAATGCAGCAGTTATTGACTCAAATATTGGATTTGCAGCAGCGAATCAAGCGATTCAAGATATCGGACAATCTTTATCTTCAACAATGTTTGTTTTACTTATTGGATTTGCAATGAATATAAGTCTAGTAATGCTCATTAAAATCACAAAAATTAGAACAGTATATACAACAGGTCATATTATGGTAAAGCAAGCGGGCTTTATAACCTGGATGATTTTTTATGCTTTACCGGATTTTCAAAATACAATCGGTATTATAATGATTGGACTACTTATTGGTGTTTATTGGTCGGTTTTTTCAAATCTTACGGTAGAAGCAACACAACGTTTGACTGATGGAGAACGAGTGTTTGCGGTTGGACATTCACAAATGTTTGGAATATGGTTAACGGATAAGTTTGCACATAAATTTGGTGATGCTGAAGATAGCGTTGAAAGTGTAAAACTTCCAGGAGTACTAAGTGTTCTTTCGGATAATATAGTTGGATCGAGTGTATTAATGTTGATTATGTTTGGATCGATCTTAGCTATTGTCGGATCTGATGCTATGAACCAGTTTGATCCAAATGTAGCGAAAAGCTCCTATACATCGTATGTCATACAAAAAAGTTTGTCATTTACAGTTAATTTTATTATTCTCCAAACAGGTGTGAAAATGTTTGTTGCGGAAATTACGGAGTCATTCCATGGTATTTCTGAAAAGCTGTTAAAAGGTGCAGTACCGGCAGTAGATTGTGCTGCGACATATGGATTTGCTTCGTCAAATACGATTTTACTTGGATTTGTTTGTGGATTCCTAGGACAGTTGATTGCGATTTTAGGATTGTTAGTATTTAAGTCTCCGATTTTGATGTTAACAGGCTTTGTTCCGGTTTTCTTTGATAATGCAACCTTAGCTGTCTATGCGAACAAGCGAGGTGGACGAAAAGCTGCAATGGGGATACCCTTTATCTCTGGAATTATGCAGGCGTTACTTGGAGCGGTCGGAGTTATGCTCTATGGTTTAGCTAAATATGGCGGTTGGTATGGCAATCTAGACTTATCAACTGTGTGGCTTGGTATTGGAGGGATTGTGAAAAGCTTTGGAATCTTTGGAGTCATATTGTCCTTAATATTAATGCTTTTGATTCCACAATTACAATATAAGAGAAACAAGGAAAATTATTTTTAAAAAGAAAGGAAGATGACAATGTATAAAGTACTTGTAGCGTGTGGAGCAGGAATTGGTTCCAGTATGATTATGAAAAGGAATGTAAAACAGATTTTTGATGAGTTAGGTGTCCCATGTGAGATTACCCATGAGAGCATTGGTACAGCAAAATCAAAAGTCAATCAGTTTGACTTGGTTTTTACCTTAAGTTCAATGGTCACGAACTTTTCAGCAGCAGATCATCCAGAAAAAATCATTGGTTTGAAAAATGTTGTTGCAAAAGAAGAAGCAAGAAAAGCTATTGAGACCTTTTTAGGAGGCCAATAAAGTGAAAAAATACAATGTTTTATATGTGCATACCCATGATAGTGGAAGATACTTCAGTCCTTATGGATATAAACTAGATACACCAAATCTTGAAAAGTTTTCGAAGAATGCGCATGTTTTTAATCAGGCGTTTTCAGTGTCTCCAACATGCTCTCCCAGTCGATCTGCTTTGTTATCGAGTCAGTATCCTCACCAAAATGGTATGATTGGATTAGTAAATAGAGGCTTTAAAATGCAGGATTATCAGCATCACTTGGTTAATACTTTCAATCAAGCACAGTATGATACAGTTTTGTGTGGAATTCAACATGAAGCAGGCCATTATAAAGAAGCAGATAAAGCCGCAGATATCATAGGTTATTGTGAAAATATAACAACAACATTAAATTTGGATGACTTAATAGACAAACGCCCTTGGGATATTGACAATGTGAGTAACGCAATTGCTTGGCTGAAAAAACATAATAATAAATCGCCATTTTTCATGTCTATGGGTTTTTTTGGGACCCATCGTCCATATCCTCCCATGTCTTTAGAGGGTTTGAAAGTAAATCATGGTGTTCCCGAAGGAATGGCCAATGTTATGCCAATTCGTCACGACTTTTCACAATACAATACGAGTGTGGAATGTGTGGATACACTATTTGGTCAGATTCTTGATACATTGGAAGAAGAAAAACTATTAGAAGATACAATTATTGTATTTACAACAGATCATGGCATTGCTGTTCCTCATGGAAAAAGTAATCTAACAGATCTTGGTTTGGAAGTCGCATTGATGTTTTACTTGCCGTGGAGTACGCAAGGAAGAAGCTATGAGGGATTGGTCAGCCACTTGGATGTGATGCCGACTCTGTGTGATTATTTGAAGTTAAAACCCGAACATAAAATGGAAGGGAAATCCCTTGTTCCTATGTTAGAAAAAAGAGAAGAACATGTGCATGATGCTCTATTTTTTGAAATGAATTTTCATACGTCTTTTGAACCGGCTCGTGCAATTCGGACCCAGCGATATAAATATATTGAATATTTGGATGATTATGCCTTGTATCAGTTATCAAATATTAATGATTCGCCAACGAAAGATTTTTTGGTAGAGAGTGGACTTAAACAAAAAGAAAAGCCTTTATATCAATTGTATGATTTGTATCATGATCCCCATGAAAAGAATAATTTAGTTGATAATCTAAAGTATAACGAAATTTTAGAAGAACTACGTAGGCAATTGAATCAATGGCGAAAAGCGACACAGGATATTTTGTATGAAGAGGGGGTTGAGTTGAAGCCTGAATGGGTAATCAACAAAAAAGAAAGTACAACGCCTAATGGCTCTTCAAAAGACGATTTTCTTGAAGGTCATATTCATAAAAAATGGATGTAAAAGTATTAAAAAGGTCGGCCAATCAATACAGATTGACGACCTTTTTAGATAAATTTATAAGTCTATAAGTATGAAAAAAATATATATTAATGAACAAATGTTCAAAAATGCATAAATTATGTACAAATGTTTATAAAAGATGTAATATAGAGGCAATAGTTCGAAAGGAGATGAAGAATTATGAATAAACAAATCATTGATGAAATTTTTAAGTGCTATTCAGTCAATGCTGTTGAAATATACGGAGAGACTCACTTGATTTATGCAGCGGAAGGAGTTGGTTCATGCCAAATCTATTCAGGAAAGAATTTTGAAAATAAAAAAGTGCTTTGGGAAGGTGGCGGAGGTACGATGTCCATTGTTGCTGTACCGGATTATGAAGGATACTTTTTTGCTTCAAAAGGATTTTACTCTATGGTGGACTCAGAGACCAGTGCAGTCTATCTTATTCGCTATCATCAAGGAAAATTTAGTGAAGTCAAACTTTTTGACATTCCATATTTACATCGGTTTGACGTGATTGATGGACCGGAGTGTCGATACTTTATAGGATGTACCCTGCATTCAGGGAAAAAAGATAAAGAAGATTGGACTCAACCAGGAAAGATATATGTAGCTCAATTACCAAAAGCATTAGAAAAACCAATCAAAGTAGAACTAGAAATTTTAAAAGAAGGATTAACCCAAAATCATGGATTTAACCGAGGAAAGTGGAAAGGACAAGACGCTGTTTTTGTGGCTTCCAAAGAAGGAGTTGCTGTTGTGATGCCGCCAATTCAAGCAGAATCTTGGAAGATGGAACAGATTTTTGAGCATCCGGTAAGTGATGTCGCAGCTATTGATCTTGATGGAGATGGCGAATTAGAATTTGCATTACTTAGTCCTTTCCATGGTAACAAAATGAATATCATGAAAAAAATAGGAAACGGATATGAAAGTGTATATAGCTATCCTGTTCCCATGGATTTTTATCATGCGATTTTTGCAGGTATTATTGGAGGAAAACCAAGTTTTGTACTTGGAGCCCGAAAAGACTCACAACAACTATATCTCGTTCAATATGATAAAGAACATGGGTATTTATCCACCCTCATTGATGAAAATGTAGGATCTAGTAATGCTAGAATTATACAGATTAAAGACAAGAGTTATATTATGTCAGCCAATCGTCAAATTGGCGAAGCTGCTCTATACACCATGGATTAAATAAAAACAATATATTATAAAAAATGACAAAGGAGAATATAAATGAGTAAAATTAATGAAATTACAAGAGAGAGTTGGATCTTAAGCACATTTCCTGAATGGGGGACATGGTTAAATGAAGAAATTGAAAATACAAAAGTAGAACATGGAACTTTTTCAATGTGGTGGCTTGGATGTACAGGTATCTGGTTAAAGTCAGAGGGCAATGCGAATTTATGTGTGGATCTTTGGGTAAAAACAGGTAAGAAAAGTCATGGAAATGGCTTGATGAAAGAACAGCACCAACATCAGCGAATGATTGGATGTGTTGAACTCCAACCAAACCTTAGAAATGTTCCGGTTGTGATTGATCCGTTTATGATTAAAGAAATTGACGCTGTACTTTCAACACATGACCATGGCGATCACATTGATGAAAATGTTGCGGCTGCAGTTTGTCAAAATACAGATGCATCTGTAAAATTTATCGGGCCCAAAGCGTGTACTGACTTGTGGAGAGCATGGGGAGTGCCAGAGGAACGTTTAGTTACGTTAAAACCGGGAGATACTTATAAAGTCAAAGATGTTGAGATTGTTGCATTGGACTCTTTTGATCGAACAGAATTAGTTACAGCGCCTAAAGGAGTAACACTTAAAGGGAAAATGCCACAAGAGATGGATGATTTAGCGTTGAATTACCTATTCAAAACACCAGGAGGCAATCTTTATCATAGTGGCGATTCGCATTACTCCAATTACTTTGCAAAGCATGGAAACGATCATGAGATTGACGTAGCCCTAGGTTCATTTGGCGAAAACCCACGAGGAATGACGGATAAATTAACGGCAGAAGGTATTTTGCGTATGGCGGAGTGCTTAAAGACCAAAGTTGTTATACCGATTCATCATGATATTTGGACAAATTTTATGGCGGACCCCAAAGAGATTACAACCTTGTGGCACATGAAAAAGGACCGATTAAAGTACAAGTTTAAACCCTATATTTGGCAAGTAGGAGGTAAGTTTACTTGGCCAATCGATAAAGATGGAATGGAATACATGTATGACAGAGGTTTTCACGATGCATTTGCGATTGAACCGGACCTGCCATTTAAGACATTGTTATAAAGTATGATGGAGGTATTATGTATAGTCTAAGTAATAATCCGATGGGAATTTATGAAAAAGCCATTCCAAATAAATTTGATTGGGCTACAAAAATAAAAATTGCAAAAGCAGCAGGATATGAATTTATCGAAATGTCTATTGATGAGAGTGACGAACGCCTATATCGTCTTGATTGGAGTAAAGAAAAGCGTGAATACATCAAAAAACTTTTAGCAGACAATGATTTTTATATCAATTCTATCTGTCTAAGTGGACATCGGCGATATCCTTTTGGCAGTCGCGATAATCAGATTCGAAAAAAAGCTTTTGATATGATGGATAAAGCTATCGCATTGGCAAAAGACCTTGGGGTTCGAAACATTCAATTAGCAGGGTATGATGTTTACTATGAAGCATCAGATGATGTGACAACTCAACTCTTCATTGATGGACTTAAGTATGCAACAAAAAAAGCTGCGAGTGCAAATGTCATGCTGTCCATAGAAATTATGGATACAGAATTTATTGGGACCATTACGCGCTGCATGCGCTTTATTAAAGAAGTCCAATCACCTTGGCTACAGATTTATCCGGATTTTGGAAATTTAAGTCAATGGACGGATGAACCGGAGGAGGAATTAGCAAAAGGGATTAATCATATTGTTGGGATTCATTTAAAGGATACAAAAAAAGGAGTGTTCAAATGTGTACCTTTCGGAGAAGGAACAGTAGATTTCCAAAAATTATTTCGGAAATTGGACCAGCTAGAATTTCAAGGTCCCTTTTTAGTGGAGATGTGGGTGGATAACTCTATGGACTTGACTTTTGAAGAAAGTGTAAGTTATATAAAAAAAGCAAAAGTGTGGTTGACGAAGAAAGCGGGGAACCGATTTGATACATAATCAAATTAATGAACGTATAAATATTTTAAAGCAACAAGTTTTTAAAGCAAATATTGAATTAGTAAAGCAAGATTTAGTTATATACACATGGGGAAATGTCAGCGGAATTGACTGGGAAACAGGACTTGTCGTCATAAAACCAAGTGGTGTGGACTATGAAAAAATGCAAGTTGAAGATATGGTTGTTATGAATTTGGAGGGTGAAATTGTTGAAGGTAAGTTGAAACCTTCATCAGATGCACCAACACATCTTGCTCTTTACAGAAAATATGATAAAATAAATAGTATAGTACATACACATTCACAGTGGGCCACTTCATGGGCCCAGGCAGGTAGAAGCATTCCGTGTTATGGAACGACGCACGCTGACTATTTTTATGGTGAGATTCCTTGTACAAGAGCGTTAAATGATGAAGAAATAGCAAAGGACTATGAACATAATACAGGAAAAGTAATTATAGAAACATTTGAGCAACGTTGTATTTTCCCGTTGGAAGTGCCTGGAGTTATTATTTCGAATCATGGACCATTTACTTGGGGAAAGCATCCATTAGATGCGGTTCAAAATGCAAAAGTACTAGAAGAGGTTGCAAAGATGGCTTACCGATGTGAACAACTAAATCCGAAAATAAGGCCAGTTAAAAAGGAACTTTTAGAAAAGCATTATTTGAGAAAACATGGTAAAAATGCCTATTATGGACAAAAAAATTAATGCAACATACATTAGGTAATTGAGGTGAAATAATGGCAGACAAAGACGAACAACAATTAATGATTGATGCATCTGTTCTATACTATTTGGAGGGAAAGACGCAAAATGAGGTGGCGAAAGCTCTTTTCCTATCTCGCCCCAAAATTTCGAGACTTTTAAAAAAAGCTCGGGATTTGCATATTGTTGATATTACCATTAATTACAATAATGAACAGATGGAAGAACTGCAAGGTGAAATACGAAGAACATTTAATGTGCCTAATGTTGTGATTGTCAAAACATTGTCTGATGAACAAGAAACCATTAATGAAGTTGGAAAAGCAGCGGCTAAAGAATTAGGGATGGTGTTACACGATGATATGACCTTAGGTATATCTTGGGGGAAACATGTACGTGTTTGCACATCTTATCTAAAAAAACATAGTTACTCAGGTATTCGTATAGTCGAGCTATTTGGTGCGATTAGTTATGACATGAACAAACTTGATATGTTAAGTATTGGACGAAGTATATCCAGTAAATTAGATGGTAAATTGTATCCATTGCCTTCACCGATATATATTCATGATGCTCATGCTAGAAAGGCAATTGTTGAAACACCATTAATTCGAGACACATTAGCTATGATTGAAGGGTGTGATCTAATCTTAAGTGGTATTGGAGCCGTTGATAGTGAAACATCAACATTTCAGACACTTTGGGATAATCATGTCGAGTCAAATATTAAAGAGCAAGTTATAAACCATGGTGGAATTGGATTTATTCTAGCCCATTTTTTTGATCAAAAGGGAGAATTCTTGGACATACCGGCAAATGATTCGGTCATAGGGATTCGAACTGATACTATTAAAGAAAAGAAAATCTTTGCTATTGCCGCTGGTGAGAAAAAAGCAAAAGCTATCTTTGCGGCACTCAGGGGGGGGCTTGTTCACACCATTGTATCGGATGAAGACACGCTGCGACTTGTGTTAAAGTATGGAAAAAAACTTAAAGAAATAGAAAAGGGAGGTTGCTAATTTGATACATGGAATTGGTGCGAGCGAAGGCATATGCATAGGCAAGATATTTAAGTACGATCATGTCGATGTGCAAGCAAAAACAAACACAGTGGAAGATTGTGGAGCAGAGATAGAACGGTTTAAGCAAGGCGTAAGCCAAAGCATTGTTGATTTAGAAGGAATCAAAGAGCATGCGCAAGAAAACATCAGCCCGGAGACAGCGGCGATTTTTGAAGCACATATAGAAATCCTAAAAGACCCGGAGTTTATCGGTCAAGTCAAAGAAGTGATAGAGACAGAAAAGATCAATGGAGAATATGGGCTAGAGAAGGTCAGCCAACAGTTTGTGGCAATGTTTGAAAGTATGGATAACGAATATCTGCGGGAACGTGCGGCAGATATAAAGGATGTATCCCGACGTGTGCTCATGCATATGAAAGGGCTAAAAAGTCATGACTTAAGCGAGATCAATTCAGAGGTCATCTTAGTGGCAAGAGATTTGACGCCATCAGACACAGCGCAGTTAAACCGCCGATGGGTCAAAGGATTTATAACGGATATAGGCGGGCGAACCAGCCATAGCGCCATTATGGCAAGAACCCTTGAGATTCCGGCAGTAGTAGGTACAATGACAGGATTTGAGAGCTTAAAGGATGGCGAGCAGGTCATTCTAGATGGGAACGAAGGCATCATCTATCAGAACCCGGAACAAGAGCGATTGGAAGAATATGCAGAGAAAATACAAGAGCTTGAACGGCAAAAGAAACTTCGAGAGACCTATATAGATAAAGCCAGCGTAACTGCCGATGGAGTGCATATCGAGATTGGAGCCAATATCGGAAGTCCAGAAGATATCGAAGGAGCATTGTCCCATGGAGCAGAGTGTATAGGACTATACCGAACAGAATTTTTATATATGGGCAAGAAAAACTTCCCTACAGAAGATGAACAATTCGAGGCGTATAAAAAAGTGCTGGAAGCCATGGAGAACAAACCGGTGGTAGTAAGAACACTCGATATCGGAGGAGACAAAGAGCTGGATTATATGACAATGGATAAGGAGTTGAATCCATTTTTAGGAAATCGTGCGATACGTCTGTGCCTGTCGAATGAGGAGTTGTTCTTGACCCAGTTAAAAGCATTATTGCGAGCGAGCGTCTATGGGAATCTGCATATCATGTTCCCGATGATAGCAACGTTAGAAGAGTTGCGCCAGGCAAAAAGATTGCTTGAAGTGGCCAAAGAAGAGCTACAACAAAACACAAAGTATAGTGAAGCCGAGTTTAAGTATAAGATTGGAATCATGGTAGAGATACCGTCAACAGCCATAATGGCGCCGGTATTTGCAAAAGAGGTGGACTTCTTTTCCATAGGGACCAATGACTTGATTCAGTATACATTTGCAGCAGACCGTATGAATGAGAACGTATCCTATCTATATCAACCGTTTAATCCGGCGATCTTGAATCTAGTACATATGGTAATAGAGGCGGCCCATAAAGAAGGTAAGTGGGTCGGCATGTGCGGAGAGATGGCAGGAGAACCCTTGGCCCTTGGATTACTGATTGGTTTGGGGTTAGATGAGTTTAGCATGAGTGCGCCAGGAATCTTAAGAGCGCGCCAGCAAGCCGCAAGGATTGATAGCCGCCAGGCAAGTAAGATAGCCAAGGAGGCATTAACATTAACCAGCCAAGAGGATGTCTTGGCACTTGTAAAAAATGTGCAATGGTCAATATAACTATATAAAATAAGCATTCACAATAATCCTGAGTCTTGTACTCAGGATTATTTTCGTTGACAAATCAAATAATAAAAGTTAGAATAAAACTGTTGAACATAAATGAGATGTATTATCAATACGAAAAGATAAAGGTATATTTTTTTAACGTTACAATGAGAATGACTACCGATATCAATAAAAAGAGGTGATATCGGGGACGGATTGTTAAAAATACTACTTTTTTTCTTTTACAACAATACAATAAACAGCAGAAAGGATTAAATATGAAACAACAAAAAATGCACACAAAAGATTTAATTACGACAGGAGTTTTTACAGCAATATACTTTGTCTTGTTCTTTGCTATGGGGATGCTTGGTTATATACCAATACTTTTTGTCTTGATACCGCTATTATTACCTATGGTTTCAGGGATTCCATTTATGCTTTTTTTAACAAAAGTCGACAAGTTTGGAATGGTTACGATTATGGGAACTATACTTGGAGGCTTAATGATGTTGACAGGGCATTCGTATACACCAATTGTTACAGGCGTTGTCTTTGGTGTGTTGGCAGACTTGATTTTTAAACTGGGAAATTATAAGAGCAAAAAACTTTCTGTAGTAGGTTATGGAGTATTTAGTATGTGGTTATTAGGCATGCTGTTACCTTTTTGGATTATGAAAGATGCATTTGAAAAAACGATGACAGATAGTATGGGCGCTGATTATACACAGGCAGTATTAGGTCTTTTTGAAAAGGCAGCATGGACTTTTCCGTTGATGGCATTTTGTGGCGGAGTTATTGGTGCAATCTTTGGTTTTAAAATGCTCAAAAAACATTTTGAAAAAGCAGGAATTGCCTAAGAGGATTAAAGGAGGAACGTTGTGGAAAAAAGCTATATGCAAGTAACACTTGATCAGGAGCAACAAAAGCTTGACCCACGCACAAAGATTATGATTTTACTCATTATTAACATGTCTGCATTTACAGTTAATGCATGGTATGTTATGGCGCTGGCTGCAGCAATACCCTTATCTTTATTATGGTTAACTAAGCAATATCGACAAACAATGTTGCTGACAATGGTATATGCGAGCTCACTTGTTTTATATATTTTATTGCTGGATACTGCTCATGGAAGTGTTAGTATAGTGATTGCAATGTTAACAAGTGTTATTAATCGTATGGGGCCAGGGCTTTTAATGGGATATTATCTGTTACGGACAACTACAGTGAGTGAATTTATTGCGGCAATGGAGAGATTAAAAATCCCAAAACAAGTGACCATTCCTTTGTCAGTAATGTTTAGGTTTTTTCCGACAATCAAGCAAGAGCATACATCAATCAATGATGCGATGAAAATGCGAGGGGTCAGCTTTGGAAGCTCAAAAGGTAATATATTAACATTAATGGAATATAGATTAATTCCTTTATTTATCTCTTGCGTAAAAATAGGGGAAGAACTTTCATGTTCTGCATTAACAAGAGGTCTGGGTGCAGAGACGAAAAGAACCAATGTATGTCATATTGGTTTTGCCTGGAGGGACTATCTGTATACACTTTTTGCACTGGTAACATTGGTATTGCTGATTTACTCAAAAGGAAGGTGAGCATGTGATTGAGTTAAAAAAAGTATCGTTTCAATATGATAACCACCAACAAAGCAATGGAATTATCGATATTGACTTAACCATTCAAAAAGGAGAAGTTGTATTGCTATGTGGCGAGTCAGGGTGCGGAAAAACGACATTGACCCGTTTAATTAATGGGTTGATTCCACACTACTATAATGGCACACTATTAGGTGAAGTGCGAATTGATGGTAAAGATATGTGTCAGATGGATTTGCATGAGATTTCCCAGCATGTGGGAAGTGTCTTTCAAAACCCACGTTCACAATTTTATTGTATGGATACTTGTTCAGAGATGGCTTTTGCGTGTGAAAATCAGGGGATGTCGGTAGAAGAAATAAAGACACGCATACAACGCACAGCGTCAGAGTTAAATATGGAAAAGTTGATGCAACGTAATATTTTCCATCTCTCAGGAGGTGAAAAACAAAAAATAGCATGTGGATGTGTACATACAGCGTCACCAAATATTATCGTGCTAGATGAGCCATCCTCTAATCTTGATACTGAAGGGACGCAAATCTTAAAAAATATTATTCGCCATTGGAAGGGGGAAGGTAAGACAATTATTATCGCTGAACACCGATTACATTACTTAAGCGACTTGGCAGATCGTATGATTTACATGCAATCAGGAAAGATAGAGAAAATCCTTTCGATGGAAGATGCGAAAAAAATAGAAGGACATGTGTTTAAAAAATTAGGATTGAGACCATTGAACCTTACAAAATTGTCCATGAAAGAGAAAATAAATGAAGATGTGGAAACGAAGATACAGCTGAAAAACTACGTCTATAGCTACAAGAAAGAAAAAGTAAAGGCATTAAATATTGATGCTCTAGATATTCCGAAAGGTAAAATTGTTGGAATTGTAGGGCATAATGGGGCAGGTAAATCCACGTTTGCTCGTTGTCTTTGTGGATTATCTAAGAAGTTTAAAGGAAAGATACAGATAGAAAGTCAAAGTTACAATCAAAAACAATGTGTAGGCAAAACATATATGGTTATGCAGGATGTCAATCATCAGCTTTTTACTGAAACGGTTCTAGACGAAGTTATGTTAAGTATGAAAGAAGATAATACTCACCGTGCACAGCAAATACTTAAAAGCTTGAATCTATTGGACTTACAGCAGCTACATCCCATGTCCCTTTCAGGCGGTCAAAAACAAAGAGTCGCCATAGCAGGGGCAATTGCTTCTGAAAAAGATATCATTATTTTTGATGAGCCTACAAGTGGCTTGGATTTAAAGCATATGATGCAGGTGTCTCAAAATATTAAGCAATTAAAAACCATGGGAAAAACAATGATTATCATTACCCATGATTTAGAATTTATTATGGAAACGTGTGATTATATCGCATACTTAAAAAATGGAGAAATTAAAGATTTTTATAAGTTGACGAAAGCAAAGCTATCTAAATTAATCGCTCATTTTAGTGTAAAAGAAGCTATAGGTACATAAGTACTTTTGTACTAAAGGTGGTTTCATCATAATGAATTTTCATAACACCATCGAATTTCTTGATGGAAGTTTGAATACTTTTTATCCCTAGCCCATGACTGCTTTTATCTTCTTTACGTGTTTGAATACCTTCAGAATTATTGTGAATAACACCGTCAAAAGAATTTTGTATTTCTATAATTAGCCGACCTTTGGTATAGTTTATTTTTATGTCAATCCAACGTTTAGGACTACGTACAGTGGCTTCTAGAGCGTTATCTAGAAGATTGCCTATGATGACAGCTATATCAAAGGTCGGCATCTCTAGTTTTGGAGGTAGTAATATATCTGTCGTAATAGCTATACCCTGAGCTTCAGACTGTTGGAGCTTAAAGTTTATAATACTATCAACAGTTGAATTTCCTGAGTTGGCGTACTCTTTGCTAATGTTACAGATGTCTGTCAGCTCGCTAAGACGTTCAAGAAGTTCATCCTTACGTCCGGCAACAGCTAAGGGGTAGAGCGGTGACACACGATTTTTAAGATCATGACGTAAAGTTCGCATCTTTTCTAGGGTGACTTTCATCATGTGGACTTGATATTCATAGTAACGGTTTTGCTCTTCTGCAATTCGTTTATTCATTTGTGAAACTAATAAGTCCGATATCTTGTCATACAGATAGAAGGTGAAGGTATTGATGAGTAATGCACTGACGATACTTAACAAAATTGTAGGTCGTGATAGAGAGGTATTCATAAAAATAGCAAAAAGCATTATGATTGTTCCTACCGGAATACATAATAAACTAAGCCAGTAGACGTTAGATATCGGATATTCATTACGTACGTTTTTAAAGCCTTGAACAGCAAAAACCAATGCCAAAGAAGCGATACGTATAACAATGATTCCAAAAGCAGATTCGTATTGAAAGGGAACGAGAAGATTAAGCTGTAATACACTCGTTAATACGACAAATATAGTTTCAATACTCATTAAGGAGAAGTAAATCATTAATACGGATAGCATGGACTTTTTAATTCGTCCTTCATACAAAAGGGTCAGTAAAAAAAGTAAAATAATATTGGCAACCATAACAATAATAGGTAACTTCAAAAAAACATGGGTAATCGTAATAAGAATAAAATAGCTAAAATATGCAGTAAGTTCAATAAAGACACTGACTTTGCGGGTAGTATAAAATATATGCATAAACTTAAAAATAACATAAGCCATAAAAAAATTGCCAAGTACATAGATGATATCATAGTTTTGCAATGCCATAGAAATCCTCCTTATAAGTCATGAAGCTGTCGGTTGCGAAATGAGCGACGCTTTGTTTTACCGATAGGTAATACTTCATCATTGGTCATTACAACTTCGGAATAACGCAAGACTTTTGCATGATTATAGTTAATAAGATACGAGCGATGAATTTGAAAAAATTGATAATCGCCCAATGTTTCAAAGACATCTTCAATCGTACTATAAAAAGCGTCTTTTGAGGTTGTGGTTACAATAATAATCTCTCGCTTGCGACTTTCAAAATAGAGAATCTCACTGATAGGGACATTATAGATTTCATGCCCTTTTTGATATTTAAAGTATTTTTCGGTAAGCTTCATACGATCAAGAGCAAGTTTAAGGTCATCAATAACGACGGATTCATCAATAGGCTTGGGGATAAAGTGCAATGGCTGCACATCAAATAGCTGACGGTCATATTCGTCATTTCCTGAGATGTATACGATTTCAGTTTTATAGTCTTTTAAAACTTGGCGAATCTGTTTACCCACTTCAACACCATTCATTTTTCCAAGTTCAATATCTAGATAGATAAGGTCAAACATGTTTTTTTGACGAAGGTACTCTATGAGACTCTCACCGTTATAAAAAACACTAATCTCCATTTTCAAATGCGTTGCACTTGAATAGCTGTTGAGTATATTTTCTATTTGAGAGCATATGAACGTATCGTCATCACAAATCGCAACATTAATCATATAAAAAATCTCCTAATCATTTAAAATATCTACAGATATTATAACCCATAATTACATTTTTTGCCATTCGTTACATCAAGAAGTACTGTTCGTTACATCAAGGCGTTTTTGCAATTTTTTTTTGTTATAATATGCAAAGCGCCACTGAAAGGAGGAATTCAGTATGAAACGAATTGTATTAAAATCAAGTGCGGTATTAGCAAGCTTGGCACTAATGTTTACGGCGTTCAATGTCAACACAGCGTGTATGTTATTTGTACATCAGCCAAAGTTGCCAGATAATGCTAAGAGATTACGCAGTTTTTAAGAGGGGTTCTAATATACTGAAATCTTTGCATCAAAGTAACAAAATGCAACAAAACATAATGAGTGGAGATATTTTAAATATATCGCATAAAATAGGATAACAGCATACTGTTATCCTATTTTCGTGTATGGACAAGCTGTCCAAGAACAACCATAAAACCGACACAAATGAGGGAAATACTTAGACAATATGTCAAGCTGTCCAACCCTAAAAACAAGAATATCCCGGTTAGCAAAAGCAAAAAGGATAAAATAATTCGAGAACGTTTTTTATAGACCTGCTTTTCTAATCCATCTAAAGGCTTATTAGCATCCTCAACAGGTGCAAGGATGAAGATGAAAAGGGAAGCGAGGCCAACAAGGGGTAAAAAAATCCAAGGGATCCATGGAACATACGATAAAAAACTAAGGACAACGATGATCATAGCAATAGAAAAAATATAGCAGTTTCGCTGTGTACGTGCATGATATCCGCCGGCAACAATTCGAAGCAAGCCATAAGCTGTGGTGAAGACAAGTGCTTGCCAGAGCATCCTAAACAAGAGACCGACAACGACAACGGATAAAAGGTTACCTATAAAAATAGTACCTTGCCAAAAGCCGTAAGTATATAGGTCCTTGTCTTCGCTTTTAATGATTTCCCATTCGATGAGTTTGTTGGTAAAGCGTTCGGCTAATTGATGCATCTTTATTTTTCCTCCCAGTTTATAATAGAATAATTATATCATAAATTTTAACACTTGACATTATTACTAATTAGTAATATAATAAGCCTATGAAAAAGAATAATAGCTATGGAGAACATAATGATTTAAATTTGAAAACCCTGATTGCATTATCCAGAAGTTTTCAATCCGTTCGCAAGCGTGAAGTCACAACGATTCGAAAGGGAGGCTTGACCATTGCCCAATTTGCAGTTCTTGAAATCCTCTATCACAAGGGGGCGTTAAGAATTGCAGAGATTATTGACGGAACGCTTTCAACCGGAGGCAACATGACAGTAGTTGTTGAAAACCTTAGAAAAGAAGGGTTTGTCACCCGAAAAAAAGACCCTGATGACGGAAGAGCTTGTTTGGTCGAGATTACGAAAAAAGGAGAGCAATACATTGAAGCCATTTTTCCAGAGCACGTCAAAAATATTAGTCAGATTTTTGATGCCTTATCGACACAAGAAAAGCAACAGCTGATTCAATTACTAAAAAAATTAAGTGATGGCGCAAATTAAGCGCCATTATTTCAAAATATATATTACTAACTAGTAACAAAAAACAACAAAAAAACAACACAAAATTAAGGAGTGTAATCTATGAAAAATGTAAAATTAGCAATTGTTTATTATACGATGAGTGGTTCAAATGATCAATTGGCACGATGGGCCAAAGAAGCTGGCATTGAAGCAGGGGCACAAGTGAGAATGGTTAAAGTTCCAGAACTTGCACCACAAGAAGTTATTGAGGCGAATCCAGCATGGAAAGCTACGGTGGAAGCGACCAAAGAGGTGCCGATTGCTTCTCTAGAAGACCTTGAGTGGGCAGACGCAATTATCTTTAGTACACCGACCCGCTTTGGTGTCATGGCAGCCCAGATGAAACAGTTTTTAGACACAACCGGCGGACTATGGGCCGAAGGGAAAACGGTTAATAAAGTTGTGAGCGCCATGTCATCTGCAATGAATCCACACGGCGGTCAAGAAGCAACAATATTATCGTTATATACAATGATGTATCATTGGGGAGCTATTGTTGTGGCACCGGGATATACAGATCCTGTTATCTATGGAGCCGGAGGCAACCCTTATGGAACATCGGTTTCAGTTAATCAAGATGGACAAATGGTTGAAGATGTTGAAGCGGCAGTGAAGCATCAGACAAGACGTACATTGGACATTGCATCCAAAATTGTCGGATAATTCTAGAATTATTACTCGTCCTTCCAAGGACACAGGCGTTTTTCAAGATAATCCACAAGTAAAAACAGAACAATGCCCATGGAACTGATAATAATAATACCTGCGAACATTCCACTATACTGCATTTTTAACCATTGATCCATGATAAAATATCCTATTCCATACTTGGTGGCGTAATTTTCAGCAAAAAACAGAACAGAAATAGCTGTTCCAATGCTAATACGCAATGTGGTAAATACATCAGGTAATATAGCAGGTAAGATTACATGACGATAGACATCCCTTTTATTAGCACCTAATGACTTAATGGATAGGTAGTAAAGAGGATGAATATGATGGACGCTATCGCGTACAGACAAAGTAATCTGAAAAAATAAAATAAGGTAGATCAAGATAACTTTTGACGTATTGCCTAATCCAAAAATCAGCATAATAATTGGTAAAAATGCTATTTTAGGAACTGGATAAAAGGCGTATACCAAAGGAGTAATCCAATGATCTGCCTTTTTATTTATTGCAATAATGATGCCTGTTAGGCCACCTAAAAAAACCGCAATGAGAATACTTGAAAAAACTCGGAGTAAACTGACACTAAGATGGGAGAGCAATAATTTAAAGTGGGACCCAATAAAGAGTAAGGTTTTAAGTGGAGACGGTATAAAAGGCCATGGAGACACAAAATATAAAAAACTCCAAAAAAGTAAAATAACAACTGAGCTATATAAAAAGGGATGGCGTCGAATGGGTGTCATCATGTCCTCCTTTTAAAAACTTTCGAATGTGCTTAATACGCTTAAAGTAGGCATCAGCTTCTCGCCAGTGTAAAGCTGTACATTCAGGGTTGTCAATTGTATGGGCAATAGTTCCATCCGGATGCATAATAAAAATGGTTTGCGCCAAAAAAACAGCCTCTTCAATGCTGTGAGTAACTAAAAAAAGAGAAAAATCCGATTGGCACAAGGTAGCTTTTAACTGATCTTGTAAATCTTCTCGGGTTAAAGCATCAAGTGACGAAAAAGGCTCATCCAAAAGAAGCAGGTCCGGCGCAAAAAGTCCGGCTCTTGCAATTGCAACGCGTTGTTTTTGACCGCCACTTAATGCTTTGGGGTAGTGATGAATATGTTCGCCTAAGCCAAGCTGCTTAAGAAGTGTTCGTGTCTTTGATTCGATATCGTGTTTGTTTTTTGGGGTAAGGCTATTTGGATTTAACTGTAATGGAAGAATGGTATTTTCAAAAACGGTTTTCCATGGAAATAGACCATATTCTTGTAATACAGTACTAATCTTTAAATCAGGCTTAAGATTTTTTTCGCCAATAGTTTGCGCCCCATTAGGTAATAAATTGGCAATAGCATATAAGAGGCTGGTTTTTCCACAACCTGAAGGACCGAGTAAGGCATAAGAGGTTCGAGGCATTAAGTCGAGACTTAGATTTGAAAAAACAGACGTCTGTGGATAGCTAAGACCATAATTTTTCAAAGACACTAGAGGTAATGGGTTGCTTGGGTTACTCATGATGCTCACCCCATGCGACATAACTTGGATGAGCAATATCGATTAAAGAGAGGATGCGTGCAACAGTTTGATCAATAACAGCGTCTAACGATTCGGGATGGGTATAAAAGGCCGGAACAGGTGGGAAAATAGTACAACCTGCTTGGCTAACTTTTAGCATATTTTCCAAATGAATGGAAGACAGTGGTGTCTCACGGGTAACCATCACGAGAGGACGACGTTCTTTGATACAGACATCTGCAACGCGAGTCAAGAGACTATCAGAGATGCCATAGGCAATCTTTCCTAATGTGCCCATTGAACAAGGGGCAATAATCATGGCATCGGTTTTAAAAGAACCGCTAGCAATTGAAGAAAAAAGATCATCATTGTCATGGTAGATTAAAGCATCGTTACGATAATGTGTTAAAAGTTGCTCTAATGGTTCAAGCTCATATTCAATCACTTTTTTGCCTTGAGAAGAAATGACAAGATGTACTTGATGATGAGCTTGGAGCAGAGCATCAAGGAGTTTGATCCCGTAGATGCTTCCACTGGCTCCGGTAATAGCTAAGATTATTCTTTTCATAAGTCCTCCTAGAAAAATATATCCATGGAAGCGCTAAATAGTAAGACCATAGATATGATTTGATTCAAATGATACGACACAAAGTTCATTTTTTTTCTGTTGTCAGAGTCAACAAAGGCATGTTCCATAATCAATAAAACACCGCTAACAACAACACCAACAAAGTAGATATAGGACAATGGAGTCATCAATATCAATGATAATAATGTTAGCCACATCAGAAGATGTAGACCTCGGGCAATCCATAAACTATTACGCAGACCAAAGCGTGCGGGGATAGAAAATAAGCCCGCCTTCGTGTCAAAGGCAATGTCTTGGGTTCCATAGATAATATCAAAGCCGGCAACCCACATCGTGACAACTGCGCCAAGGGCAATAGCCGGCAAATCCAACTGACCCTTAATCGCGATCCATGCACCAACAGGGGCGCCTGCACAGGTGATTCCAAGGATTATATGACATAACCAAGTAAAACGTTTGGTATAAGAGTACAATGTGAATAAAATCAGTGCAACAGGGGATAAATATAGACACAAAGGATTAATCTGTGCTGCTGCAACAACAAATAGTAGATAACATGCAAGGGTAATATAGAGAGCTTCTTGGCGTCGAACTTTTCCGGCAGGAATATGTCGTGATGCTGTTCGAGGATTTTTTTGATCAATCTCGGCATCCACATAACGGTTTAGTGCATTGGCTCCATTACGCCCGGCAAAAAGAGCCAGCATAATCCAAAAAAACACACGCAGTTCAGGAAAACCGTCAGCCGCTAAAAATAGTGCAATGAGGGCGAAGGGCAACGAAAAAAGTGTATGTGAGAACATCACCAATTCGCCATAATCATGAAGTTTTTTTCGTATTGTTTGAAGGATAGGTGCTTTTTTAGTCGATTCCATATAGATTCCATTTCTTTGTAACGCGTTGTTTAATAGGTTCAGACATTTCAATATCATCAGGCCACGGACGTTTGAGTCCATCGCTATCTCCTTTTTTGGTTGCATTGATGATTAGACAGATACTACCGTCTTCACATGTATGATAAGTAATGTCTCGGTTTGCATCAATATTATTAAAAACCTTCCAACTTACCGTGCTATAATCATCAAGCGCAATATTATCATCAACCAGGATACGGTAGCGGCAATTATAAGGCTCTGCGTAAGCTTTTGGGTCACTTATATGCAGCACTTGAATTAGCGAACTTAAGCTTTGGGTGGAGAGAGGTGCAGCCATGCTTTGCTCAAGTGGAAGTTTTTTTGTGGCATCGATACCTAGACGATACCCTTGAAAAGCTCGGTTGGATGCGTGATCTAAGGCGTCAAGCGGGCCTTCACTCACAACGTAGTGACTTCTTATATTGGCATGATATACCATGGCTTTGATAACCGCTTGATAATCATGAACATCGACAGTCTCGTCAACGATAATCAACATTTTGGTATACATCATCTGCCCAAGTCCCCATAGTGCATACATAGCTTTATTGGCGTGAAGAGGAAACGCTTTTTTTATGGAGATAATAGCGCAGTTATGGAACACACCTTCTAATGGAAAATCAATATCAACAATCTCAGGACATTGAATCTTCATGAGAGGAAGGAAAATACGCTCCGTTGCTTTGCCAAGATAGCAATCCTCCATCGGTGGCTTGCCAACAATGGTTGTAGGATAGATGGGGTGTTTTTTGCGTGTGATTTTTGTTAAATGAAATACGGGATACATATCAGCTAGGGAATAGTATCCCGTATGGTCGCCAAAGGGACCTTCAAGGCGTTCTTCTTCTAGGTCAACATAACCTTCTAAAATAAATTCTGCATGGGCAGGTACTTTAATGTCGCAAGTAGTCGCTTTGACTAATTCAATAGGACGTTTTTTTAGATAGCCTGCAAACAAAACTTCATCAATCATTTTAGGTAAAGGAGCTGTTGACGCATAAATCGTTGCAGGGTCACAGCCAAGTGCAACGCAAACAGGCATCCGTTTACCTGCCTTGCGATACTTTTCATAGATTTCCTTGCCATCTTTATGCAAGTGCCAATGCATGCCAGTTGTTTTTTTGTCATAGACTTGCATTCGATACATTCCCACATTTTGTTGACCGTTTTCCGGGTCTTTTGTAAAGACTAGGGGTAAGGTGATGTACTTACCACCATCCTGAGGCCAACACTTTATAATAGGAAGTTGTTCTAGATCCGGCTCTTCAATGACCTCCTGGCAAGGGGCTGATTTTACCGTTCTTGGAAAAATAAATGGGAGTGGCGCAAGCTTGGGAATGGCTTTAATCTTTCCGACGAGGGAAGCATAAGCACTCAAATTCATAAAATCTTCAATCTGTGATGCGATATCATTGAGATTATTAACACCCAAGCCCATCGACAAACGTTCATAGGTACCTAATGTATTGATGATTAATGGATAGTTTGATCCTTTAACATTAGTAAAAAGAAGAGCTTTACCATATGCTTTTGAGACTCTGTCGGCGATTTCGGTAATTTCTAAATCAGGATCCACAGGGGTATCAATGGTTACAAGCTGGTTGTTCTCCTTTAACGCATGGATAAATTGGGGTAAATCTTTATAGGTCATCGTAAAATCCTCCGTAAACATCGGTTTGGCTTTTTGCCATAATTGTAATCATTGTATCTGAAATCTAGAGCACTGTCAACGCGGCTAAAAGCATCGATTTGGTTTTCATGAGGGGTATGCAAAGTGTTAATAAAATGTTAATATTGCCCATTTGCGCAGAAAAAAATAGACGTGATAATCATCGCGTGGTATGATTAACAACGGTAAAAAATCAGGGGATGTATGGAGTTACATGAAATACGAAGTGAAAGGAAGGCAATATGGAAAAAGTGAAGTTCTCAATTGGCAAAAAAATTAGTTTGATTGTTATGCTGCTTATGGTACTTTTAATCACAGTAGTAACCCTGTTTTTTAGGTATACAACAGTCGAGCTTGCAACAGCTCTATCATTAAAAAATGCCCAGGATGTTGGGCAACAAACTGCCCTAGGCATTGACTATTATCTAAAAGGATATGAAAACATTGTCAAATCATTAGCATCGCAAGAGTCCATCCAAAATGGAAACCGCCAAGAGGTTGAAAAAATCTTAACAACATTTATGGCATCTGACAGTGATATAAAATATCTATATGTCGGGTACGAAAATGGAGATTTTATGTCAGGCAGTGGTGAAGATAATACAGGATATGATCCTAGAAAAATGCACTGGTATCAAGAAGGAAAAGAGACATTGCATTATTCGGATGAATACTTTGAAGATGGAGAGGAACTTATCACCATCACGTATCCGCTTTTAAATGCTCAAGGAAATTTTATTGGGGTGGTTGGAGTAGACCTAGATATGGATACATTTTCAAAAACGGTAGCTACAATTAAAGTCGGAAAAAAAGGATATCCCATTATCGTCGACGGTAACGGAATTATACTGGGACATTATGACAGTGAATCCCTTGGAAGTTCCATCGAACAGTCGCCATTAATGCAAGCCATGCTTAATGAACAAAAAGAGTTGGATTATCGTGTAGAAGAAGACGGACAGCAAGTCAATAAATATGCATCTTTTAGCCATCTAAATCAGGTTGAGTGGACCGTTATAACAACCTATTATTATGATGAAGTCGACAGTATTGTTACACAGATTATGACATTTGTTGCAACCGTTGCCTTCATTGTCTTTATCATTGCTCTCATCATTATTTTCTTATTTTCTAAAAAAATATCCAATAATATCGGAAAATTAATAAGTGTCATGGAAGGGGTTAGTAAAGGGGACTTAAGCCAACAAGCTACAGTATCTTCCAAAGATGAAATTGAAGTGTTAAGTTATCATTTTAATACCACAATTAAGGAGCTTTCTTCCTTGGTAAGTCGTATTATTAATGTCTCAGAAGAACTTAGTGGAACTTCACAGATGCTTGCATCAACCAGTGAAGAAGTAAGTGCATCGGCAGAGGAAGTATCAAAAACTGTGGAAGAGATTGCGCAAGGAGCCACAAGTCAAGCAGAAGATGCGGAAAATGGTGTTCAAATGATTCATCAACTGGCTCAAAAGATGGAAGAGCTTGGAGAAAATACTGTTCAAATGATTGATTCGGTTAACGAAAGTAATCAAGCTTATGAGGTTGGCGTCGTGTCGGTTGAAACATTAATTGAAAAAAACACCCAATCACGTGAATCGAGAGAATCCATCGAAAAAGTCATTACCTCGCTTAATCAGCACACATCAGACATTGATATGATATTAACAGCTATATCATCGATTGCAAGCCAGACAAATCTATTGGCGCTTAACGCATCTATTGAGGCCGCACGTGCAGGAGAACATGGCAAAGGATTTGCTGTGGTTGCAGATGAAATCAGAAAACTAGCAGAAGAATCTTCTAAATCCTCAGATGAAATTCGAGAGATTATGCAATTGATTCAAACCGATAGCAATACCTCAATTAAGACCATGGATATATTAAATGAAAATTCAAAAGATCAGGTGTTAGCAGTTGATTCTGTCGTTAGTTCTTTTAAGTCCATTAAAGAAGTCTATAACCAAGTGACAGAAAAAATCAATACGATGAGCCAATCAGTAACGACAATCATTGCGGATAAGGATGCCATGACGTCCAGTATTGAAAATATTTCTGCAGTATCGCAAGAAACAGCAGCAGCGTCTGAAGAAGTAACGGCAACAATGACGCAACAGTCAGAAGCTGTTGATTCAGTAGCGATATCAGCACAAAAATTAAATGGGATTGCAATAGAACTCCATGATGAAATTACAAAATTTAGTGTTTAGTGCACATGGTAGTCACTTCAAAAAAACATACATAGACGTAATAGCAGATCATGTGGTAAAATAATTTTTGGATGGTTCAGTGGATTGTCATAAGTATGGGGATTCACTGGACCAGAACTAAAATTGGAGGAAAATGAAGTGAAAAAAAGAAATGTAGTTCAAAAAATGATGATGTTGATGATGGTAGCGGTATTGCTTATGGGATGCAGCAGTGCAGAAAATAAGACCTTAAATATTGGAGTGATGTCGGATTTAGGGGCTGTACCCATTCTCATCGCGCAAGAAAAAGGCTTTTTTGAAGAAGAAAATATTGATGTGAATCTTGAAGTATTTCGAAGTGCAGTTGACCGGGATAGTGCTTTACAAACAGGAAACCTAGATGGGGCAATGGCGGATATGCTGACAATTTTCTTTTACCAAGAAGCTGGGTATGATATGAAAATGACCTCAAACACATATGGGAATTATAAACTTGTCTCTGCGCCGGGAGTGACAGCTGATACATTTATGGATATCGAAAGCAAGCAAATTGGACTCTCAAGTAATACAGTTATTGAATTTGCTACAACAGTCATTGCAGATGAGATGGGATTTTATGACAGTCTGGAAAAAGTGGCGATTCCACAAATGCCTGTTCGATTAGAGATGCTTAGCACGAATGAATTAAGTGGGGCTACCTTACCGGAACCATTAGCAACAAATGCGGTAATGGATGGGGGAACAGTCATCGGAGATACACAAAGCCAAGGATTATATCCGGCGATTATGATTTTCTCAGAAGCGGCTGTTACTGATAAGACAAAAGCCCTAGAAAAGTTCTACGTAGCATATAATAAAGCAATAGATTATTTGAATGCTACAGATAAAGCAGAATATTATGGATTGTTGGTTGAACATTTAGGTTTTTCACAAGCACTACAAGATACATTTGAGATTCCGGCATTTGAACATATTGCAGTGCCAGATGAATACACGTTTGATGTAACACAAACATGGATGAAAGAAGCAGGATTAATTGAAAATAGTTATAATTATGAACAAGTAAGTAACTTAAATCTATTACCCAATCGTTAAATTGGAGGCGCATATATGAATATATCAGGAACAAAAGTAGCCATTATTGGAACGGGCAATGTTGGAGCAACGACAGCATATAGTTTAACAGTTCAAGGTGTTTGTTCAGAGCTTGTACTTATTGATCGAAATCAAGAAAAAGCTATGGGGGAAGTTTTAGACTTGCAGCATAGTATAGAATATCTTAATCGTAATGTACGTGTAAGCACAGGAGATTATTCACAGTGCCAAGATGCACATATCGTTGTGATCACGGCGAGTGGAAGTATGGACGGCGTCCACTCGCGATTAGATCTATTAGACAAGAATATTCCGATTATGAAGGAAATTGTGGATCAAGTGATGGCAAGCGGATTTAATGGATACATTATTGTTGTATCTAATCCTGTAGATGTACTTAGCTATTATGTCTACAAAAGATCGGGATTATCAAAATCCCAGGTTATCGGAACGGGAACATCTATTGAGACGGCAAGATTAAAGCAAATCATTGGAGAACGCATGCGTGTTGATCCGCGAAGTGTGGATGCTTTTGCTATGGGTGAGCATGGAGACTCTCAAGTTGTTCCATGGTCCCATGTAAGGGTTGGAGGAAAAAGTTTTGACGATATACTTGAAGACAATAGTCATCGATTCCAAGAGGTCGATAAAGAAAAAATTGTTGAGATGACCCGTATGGCAGGCAGTGAAGTGCTTCGACGCAAAGGCAATACTGAATATGGAATTGCAAGTGCAACAACAGGAATTATAAAATCAATTCTGAGGGACGAAAATCAGATTATTACAGTGTCAACGCTTTTAGAAGGAGAATACGGAGAATATGACGTCTATTGTGGTGTGCCGGTGATTCTTGGTAAAGAAGGTGTTATAGAAATCGGAGAGTATCGGTTAACGGCAGATGAGAAGGAAAAGTTTCATGCGAGCTGTGAAATTATACGCGAGCATATTAATAAACTTTCTCTTGATAAAACAGATAAAAGATGATAAAGTATATATGGTCTAGGGAGTATAGCTCAGTTGGTTAGAGTGCTTGCTTGACATGCAAGAGGTCGCTGGTTCGAATCCAGTTACGCCCATAAAAAGCCTGTTTTGTACATGAATTTGTATAGAACAGGCTTTTTTACTTTGCTTTTTGTTTTAAGATGTTATAATACAAAGAGAGTATTTATAAAAATGTAGTATACAAGGAGTGACATAGATGAAAAAAGAGTTGGAAAAACGTTGTCAACAGTTTATCGAGAACAGAGATAAAATCAAAGAGGCTTTTGTGTGGAATGGAGGATTGATTCACCTTGCATGTGCCGCAATCTTTACTGCGAACAATAAAACTGCCGATATTCAGCTTCTTTTTTCAAGCAAGCAAATGTTAAAACAGCAAGTGGGTCCGTTTTCAAACTTTAGAAATACTGCACAGGCTGCCATCATATCTATGCTTGCCGTAAGCGATTATCCGGGAGAGTATTTAGAAGAAGGACTTGATGTATATGCAGCACTAAAAAAACGCTTTTGGAGTTCGACCCATCTTGCATTGGCTGCAATGGTTATCGCTCAATTGACAGATAAGACAGAATATATGGGTATTGTAGAACGTACCCGAAGTATTTATGACCTGATGAAGTCGGAGCATCCTTTTTTGACAGGCAGTGATGATAGTGCATATTGTGCGTTAATGGCCTTATCTGATAAATCAGATGATGCATTACTAGAGGATGCACAAATAATCTATACCACGTTAAAGGAACATTTTTTTTCGGCGAATGCAGTACAGTCGCTTAGTCATGTTCTTGCACTAGCAGAAGGTGAGATTGAAAAAAAGGTAGAGCGCACGATTGAATTATACAGACAGCTTAAGTTGAGAGGATATAAATATGGGACTTCATATGAATTGCCAACACTTGGTGTCTTAGCCTTAGGACAACAAAATATTACGGAATTAGTCGAAGCGATGATAGAGGTTGACACATGGTTGTCCAAGCAAAAAGGGTTTGGCTTTTTTAGTGGAGTCACCAATAAACAGCGCCTTATGTACGCAGGGATGCTAGTGGGGTATCAAGAGGATAACGATAAAATGTTGCAGACAGCAACGCTTAACAGCACAGTATCTATTATTATTGCACAGCAGGCGGCGATGATGGCGGCAATTGCTGCCGGTTCAGCATCTGCAGCTGCCTCAAATTGATTAAAAAGGAGACTATATACATGCAGAAGATTATTTTTTTTGATGTTGATGGAACATTAGTGGATTTTAACGGAGATATGCCGAAGTCTAACCTTCATGCTTTGGAACAGCTTAAGCGAAAAGGACATAAGATATATATATGCACAGGCAGAAGTCGTTTTAGTCTGACGCAAAAACTATTGGATGCGAATTTTGATGGAATTATTGGCGCATCGGGAGCCTATGTTGAATGTGAAGGTCAAGAGATATATCAACACATTATGAATCCAGATGATGTACATAATATCCTTGAGTTGGCCCAAAGAGAAGACTGGATCTATAGTTGCCAGACAAAAGACCAGATTTTGATGCCGGACAGATCCAAAGAGAGAATGTTGGATTATTTTAAAGAGCAAAAAGGCTTGACGGAAGAACAAATCAAAGAAAATCCGCTTTTTGTTAATTTCTTAAAGAAGGGAATTTCGTCAGAAATTGAAAAAAATATTGATAAGATTGAAAAGATTGTCTATAGAGAAAGTCCCTCTCCCATACATAAAGTCAAAGAAGTGCTGGGAGAAAATATCGAGGTGACAATGTTAAGCTTTGAAGGTGCAAATGAAGGAAGTGGTGAAATATCTACAGTAGGTATTCACAAAGCATTTGGCATCCAAAAAGTTCTTGATTATTATGGAATGGACCGATCCGAAAGTATTGCCTTCGGTGATGGACCCAATGATATTGAGATGATGCAATATGTTGGTCTAAGTGTTGCCATGGGTAATGCAACAGATGCAGTTAAAGAAGTTGCCGATATGGTGACAGACGCAGTGCATGAAGATGGGATTATCCATGCTTTAGAAAAATTAAAATTGATAGAATAATATGGTATAATATAAAAATATAGATATGTGTACTAAGGGATATTATATAAATGAACGGAAAGAGAAGATGCCATGAAAAAAATATTTTTTACAGTCATGAGTGTACTTATTATGATTTCATTTTCTTATCAAAGCCAAGGGTCTGTCATTAAAGACAAAAGCGAGAATGTACTTTATACGTATATTGATTCTTCACAATTTATGGCTTCAATATATTGGGAAGATGCCTGGTCCGATTTGGAAGGTGGAGACTTCGAATTAGTCGTTGTGGCAGATAATCATCTGGATGAACCCTTATATAGTGACAAAGTACAGGGGAAATCCATTGTGTTTTCTTATCCTGAACAAACAAAAAAGTTGAACATACAGCTATATTATCAGACGGGTGAAGAGGAACGGTTGCTTCAGGAAAAAGACATAGAGCTTATGGATGGAGAGTTCTTACGAGGTAATCAAGTAAGTGAAAAAAAGTCTCCTCAACTTAACTTAGCCTATTATTCGCTGGAAGAATCGACTCTATATATTGAAGTTAATGATAATAGACAACAACAGGTAATCTATGGGGAAGGTACGATTGCGATTGATTTAGAATCAGGTAATAATCGCTATGAAGTTTTTTTTGAAGGACAAGAGCATATTATTTATGGTGTGAGTGGTGAAGTGTTTTATAATACGGTTCCGCCAAGCATTCAAATTTATGATGAAACGTATGTGATTAATCAAGAGACAGAACGAGCCAGTATTCAGGGAAAGGTTGAGAATGGATCGTATCTTATGATTAACCAGCGCGAGGTTATACTTGATAACAATGGTGAATTTGAATATGATATAGAGTTGAATGAAGGTAAGAACCGAATTACTCTTTTTGCAAAAAGTGAAGCAGGTGTTAGTAGCTTTCGTAGCATTGTCATTGACTATCAACGAGAAAAAGCCACGCAAAAAAGCAATGTATGGAAGATTGTTTTTGGGAGTGTAGCAGGGGGATGTGCAGTTTTAGTTTTAGCTTTGTATTTAGTAAAAAAACGTAAGAAAAATTAGTTTTATAATGGAATAAAGGTTCATAAGTAGAGGATGGATGTACTTGATTGGTTGTGCTTGTACCCATCCTTTTTTGATGCATTATTTTTTGACGCTAGCAATGATTTGGAGTAAAATATAAATTAAGCACATGTAATGTAAAAAAGACTCCAAAGGAGATAAATATGAAAAGGTTTAAGTTTAAATCTATTGTCAGTAGACTCGCATTTCATGTATCCGTTGCGGTGTTTTTGGTCTCGATTGCCTTTAGCACATTAAACTACTTTGGAGAAAAAAAGGACATTGAAGAGAGGATGAGTGCAAAACTCGGATATATTCTTGATACCGCATCGTCAAGTCTTACACTCCCGGTATGGAGAATTGATTATCCTGCGATGGAAGGTATTATAAAAAGTTTTGCCAGAAAGTCGGAGGTTGTATCTATAGAATTGTTTGACTTAGATTATCAACCTATCTATAGTGCAACTAAAAGTGACAAATCCTATGAAGAATATATGACATATACGGATGAAGTTGATATCTTTTATAATGGAGAAATCTTAGCAAGTGTCAAGATATCGATAACCGACTATTACGAAGTGAAATTCTTCCAAAAAACGGTATCGAAAAACATGCTTCTATTAGCCTTTCAGATTATCATTATACTCTTTATGATTCGATTTTTAACGACAAGAGAGCTTCAACCTTTATCCAGAATTAATCAAGCGGCTAAACGTATTGCAGAAGGAGATTTTGAACATTTTATTACGGAAATTGGTGATAATGAAATAGGTGCTCTTGGGACAACGATTAACAATATGCAAGGCAAGCTTAATATACAAAAAAAACAAATCTTACATAACATGAACAAAATACGCCTTCAAAATGAAAAGCTCGTAAATGCCAATATGGAAATAGAAGCCCTTTATGGTCAGACCAAAGCATACAGCCAACAGCTTGAAGCATCAATTGAGATGAATCGGCTGGCGTATTTTGAGACCGTAAAAGCCCTTGCGAAAGCGATAGAGGCCAAAGATCATTATACAGCAGGACATTGTGAGAGAGTTGCAAGTCTATCTGTAGAGATTGGACGCCATCTTAAGCTAGAGGAACAGGATTTAGAGACATTACACTTAGCGGCTACCCTACATGATATCGGGAAAATTGGTATATCATCGGAGGTCTTAAATAAAGAAGGAAAGCTGACGAGAGAGGAGTACAATTACATCAAGCAGCATCCTAGAATCGGGTATGATATTCTTTGTGATATCTCGTCATTAAAAAAAGCGGCTAAAATTGTACTTCAACATCATGAACGCTGGGATGGAAAAGGTTATTCGTGTGAGCTAAAAGCTACAGAAACATCTCTTGAAGCAAGGATAATAGGAATAGTAGATGCGTTTGATGCTATGACAAGTAGTCGCCCATATAGAAAACAAGCACTATCAATAGAAGAAGCAATGCGTGAAATTCTAAACGGAAAAGGTAAACAATTTGATGAAGAGATTGCCGAGATTCTTCTCAAAATCATCGTCTTAGAAGGTGAAGCTTATGAATAAAAATAACAAGGCTCCTTATATTCCGATGTATTTTCGCTATGTACTGTTAGCTTTATTTTTGGCGTTTTTTCTACCGATTTATTTTAAGGATTTTCAAAGGCTTCAAACAACATCTGAAGAGATAACACTCATGAGCGAATATGAAACGGTGTTTAATATAGAAAATCTCCAGACAGAACCTATTATTTTAGTGACCAACAATTATGAACCATATATCTATAATGACCCAGACCGCTTTAGCTTTGTGGAAGAAGTTGTAGAAGCGGCGCTTTTGGCAGCAGAAGTTGATTACGTAATCGAAAGATATCCTTGGGAAAGGTGCCTAGAAATGGTTCAAACGGGCAGAGCATTTGGAACCTTCCCTTATATTGAAACCAAAGAGCGTAAAAGCAGATATATATTTTCATCCAGTATTATGGATACAATGGATGACTTTACGGTACTTTTTTATAATCGTCAGATACGTGAGTTGGAGGGGGTGCATATTGATAATATGCAGCAATTGAGTACATATCGTATAGGCGTGATGAGTAATTTTTATTATTTGCCGATAATTTCAAATTACAACTTGAAAACAGAGACAGCATATGATCAGGTATATCTTTTTCATGAACTTGCAGCGGGAAGGTTGGATATTGTTGTATCCGATTATTATGTTGGAGAATACATAGTGGAAGAAAACTTACCAGAACAAGCAAAAGATATTGGGGTATTAGATTATGAGTGGCCCGTGCATTATGATTATTATAAAGTCATGATGGACAAAGAAAATCCCCAAGCTAAGTGGTTTATACAAGCTTTTGATGAAGGCATGCAGATTATACAAAATAATGGACAATATGATGACTTATATAAGAAGTTTCAAGATGAGTTTTAACGTTAACCGTAGGTTCAATTTTTGTGAACATGTATTGGAGGGAATGCCATGAATAAAAACCGTAAAAAATCAAAGGTATCGTTTAGCATTTCATTAAAAATCACATTAGCAATCATTGTAGCGAATTTAGTTATTGTATCGGCTATTGGTATTATGGTAGGTCTTATAGTCGATAAAAATGTAGGAGAACAAACCAAGCAATATGCAATGGAGCAATTAAACGGACATCTAAATCAAGTGCATCATGTCTTTAGCGAGATTGAGATTGCGACAAAAGTCCTTGAATCCGAATTAGCGACTATGGTTGATGTTCAAAAACTTAAAAATGATATAAATTATGAAAAACAATTCAATGAAGAAATTACCAAGATGGTAGGTAATTTTGACGAGAACCTTGATATCACACGAAGCATATATATTTATTTCGATTATGAACGCTTTGGGAGAGAAATAGATATGTGGTATAATGATGCGAACGATGGTAACGGGTTTGTTCAGCAGGCTTCTATGGGAGGCGCAGAATTTTATGTGGATGGATATCATGCATGGTATCATGAGCCCATTAAGGGTAATGCAATATGGACTGAGCCCTATATGTCTACAGCAGGAGCACCCATCACGTCTTATGTTATGCCATTAGAAGTTGATGGTGAAGTGGTTGGCATGGTCGGCATGGATTTATATTTAGGTGATATACAAGAGCAAATCAATGAATTGGTTTTATTTGAAAGTGGCTATATTTATTTGATTCATGAAAATGGAGATTTGATTGTCCACAAGGATCATGGATGGGTTGATGGAAAGGCGCAAAGTCTACTTGATTTAGATAATGGCCAAGAATTTTTGAATGCGATGAAACAATCACCGACAGGGATTTTAAACACAGTCGATGCATCAGGTAATAAGATGTTTTCAGCTTATGGTCACCTTTCCAATGGCTGGATATTAGGCTCAAGTATTCCTGAAAGTGAGATGACGGCTGTCTTTCGTAATATTATCATGTTTTTAATTATAATTGCCTTGATTGGATTAAGTATTGCGATTGCCGTTGCATTTTTTATTGGCAGAACTATCAGCAAACCTATCTATACCATTGTTGAGGCGACAGAAAAAATCAGTGAAGGTGACTTAACAGTTCAAGTTCAACTCAAAAGCAATGATGAGACGTCATTACTCGCATCAGCTCTTAACAAAATGAGTGGGGAGATTAAGACACTGATTAAAGAGGCAAAAAATGTTGGAGAGCAAATGATTTTTACTGCAACGGATTTGGCTGCGATGTCAGAAGAAACGAATGCAACGGTTGAAGAAGTCGCAACGACCATTGATGAGATAGCAAAAGGAACAAATGAAACAGCAGCAGAAGCAGAGAGTGGTGCAACAATAGCAGGAATCATCGACAAAAAATTTGATATTTTGATTGAGAAAAGCAAGATGATGGGAAAAAATGCAACAGAAGTCATCAGTGTAAATGAAACAGGCCTTAGCACCCTGGGCATATTAAAAGATAAATCTAAAATTGTAGAAGCGTCCAATGCGAATGTTGTGAAAAGCGTTGGAAGTTTAGAAAAAAGAATTCAAGAAGTAACAGATATTATTAATGCCATATCTACGATTGCAGATCAAACCAATCTATTGGCTTTGAATGCATCGATTGAAGCGGCAAGGGCAGGAGAAGCTGGACGGGGATTTGCTGTCGTCGCGGAAGAAATACGAAAGTTAGCTGAAAGTTCCAGTGCTGCAACAGATAAAATTAGCACCATCGTCAGTGCAATCCAAAAAGAAAGTACGGACACGGTGTTGGTTATGGAAAAATTAAATATTATAACCAATGAGCAAAATCAAGCCGTTGGTGAAGTCAGTGGGTCCTTTGCAACGATTTATGCATCAGTGAATAGAATTACCCAAGATATTGATATGGTTATATCTGAGTTGAATGCTTTGTACGCAAGTAAAGACGAACTGATTCGTTCATCGAATAATATATCTGCTGTGTCAGAAGAGACGGCAGCGGCAACACAAGAGGTAAATGCATCAATGAATGAACAAACCAAAGCAGTAGAAGAGGTTGCAACGAGTGCAGAAAAACTCAATGTATTGTCACTAAAGCTTAAAGAGCATATTGATGTGTTTAAGGTACAATAAAAAAAAGGAGTTACGCATATGACAGAGCAAAATACAACGTATAATCAACTTAAAAATGAAACATCGCCATATTTACTCGCGCATGCCAACAACCCAGTCAATTGGTATCCCTGGGGTGAAGAAGCATTAGAAAAAGCGCGTAGAGAAAATAAAGTGATTTTTTTAAGCATTGGATATCATGCTTGCCATTGGTGTCATGTTATGGAAGAAGAAGCTTTTAAAAATAAAGCGGTAGCAGCATATCTTAATCAATACTTTATTAGCATAAAAATTGACCGAGAGGAACGACCAGACCTTGATCATCAGTATATGACTATTGTCAATCAAATCGCCGGACAAGGCGGTTGGCCATTACATGTTTGGCTAACGCCATCGTTGACGCCGATTTATGGAGGAACATATTTTCCGCCTCAAGATCATGTCGCTAAACCTGGATTTATGACGGTGCTTGAACATATTGTCAACAAATGGGAAGAGGGACCAGAAGCAATAGAAAAAAGTGGCACAGAATTTATTGAGCAGATGCAGCGACTAGAAGCTGTTGAGCCGCTTCCGATAGAGGGCAATATTTGCCAAGAAAGCGCCCAAGCGATTATGAAGCGATTTGACCCACCGTATGGAGGGTTTAGCCAAGCACCTAAATTTCCAGCACCCCATCAATTATTATATTTGATGGGATATGACCTGGAACATTCAGATGTGCAGCTACAACATATGGTTAATACGACCCTTATTGGCATGGCTGCAGGTGGGCTACATGACCATGTAGGTGGAGGGTTTGCAAGGTATAGCGTTGATGAACGCTGGGAGATTCCTCATTTTGAGAAGATGCTGTATGATAATTTGTTGCTTTTAAAAAGCTATAATGTTGCTTATGCACAATATAAGAATCCAGTCTATAAAACGATAGCCTATCGAATCGTTAGTTTTTTACGTCGAGAACTTTTGAGTTTAAAAGGTGGGTTTTATACAGCGCTTGATGCGGATACACAAGGCGTTGAAGGCGGATTTTATACCTTTAGCATTGATGAAGTCCAGTCCGTTCTTGGAAAAGAGGGCGATGGCTTTGTCAAGGCATATCAGATGACCCAGGAAGGTAACTTTGAAGGAAAGAATCACTTACACATTAGGATGGAACAATTAACCCAGGAGCATTTTAACCAATGGGAAAAGGCTTTAGAACGCCTGCTTACATATAGAGAAAAACGCAAGCATCCGGCACTTGACTATAAGATCTTAACATGGCAAAATGGTCTTGCTATATCTGTGCTTTCGCATATGGCAAGACTTTATGGAGACCCGCAAATCTTAACATTGGCAAAAGAAGCCAAAGATTTTGTGGTATGGGACTTAAGAAAGCAAGATAGGCTTGTTAGTCATATAACAAGTAAACAACAGGGGAAGCATGTGTTTGTTGATGACTATGCTTATTACATTGATGGTCTTATTGAGTTATATATGACTATGTTTGAACCAGCATATTTAGTGGAAGCCAAAGCAATGATGGAAGAAGCGCTCGAGCTATTTTGGGATGATAATCAAGGAGGTTTTTTCTTAGCAACGCGTGACAATCAAGAAGTGACCATACGACAAAAACAGTTTTTGGATACGGCGACTCCATCAGGTAACAGCGTTATGGGACATAATTTATATCGCTTATATGTGCTTACCCAAGACAAACGCTATGAACAGATGTTTCGACAATTACTAGAGGCCTATGGACACTATTTAAAAAAAGTACCGGGGTATTGTTCCTACGGACTGCTTCCATTACTTCAAGAAGAACGCGGAAGTCGTCTTTTGAAAATTGCTATTACAAAAGAAGATAATTGGCAGGAGTTATATCAAAAAATCGGAGATAAAATGATGGATTATGACGTGGTTTGTCTTGTGGATAATCCCGAAATATATCCGATTATTAATGGAAAAACAACATATTATCGTTGTGAAGGTTTTGTCTGTAAAGAACCTAGCAATGTGTTGATTTAGGAGATATTGAGAATGAAAAGAAACGTTAGCTTAGAGGAAATAACCGATGGTAAAATATATACCATTAACGATATGGTGCGTGCAGATACAGGAGGCTGTCAAGGTTGTCACGTGTGCTGCACGGGAATGGGAGAATCTATAACCTTAGATCCATATGATGTGTATCGCTTGACCCAAGGCTTAGCATGTTCCTTCGATGAATTAAATCAAAGCAAGCTAAGTTGGCATCGTGAAGATATGCTGATGTTACCAAACTTAAAAGTGGAAGGGAAAAACGAGCGTTGTATTTTTCTTGATGAAAATGGACGGTGTACAATACATGTATATCGTCCAAGCGTATGTCGCTTGTTTCCCCTTGGGCGATATTATCATGAAGACCAATTTAGCTATATATTGCAAGTACACGAATGTGTAAAACCCAATCGGTCGAAAATAAAAGTGAAAAAATGGATAAATAATCCCGACGGAAAAGCCTATGACGATTTTATCATGGCATGGAGACGATTTAAGAAAAACACTCAGGCATATATGGAACAAGTGCAGGATAAAAAGCAGATTGAAGCAATGAATCAGTTGGTGCTACATAGATTTTTTAAGACGCCCTATGATAATGAGCGAAGCTTTTATGAACAGTTTTATGAGCGTTTAGGTTAACTTGAAGAAAGGCTTGACTTCGAGTATACTATAAGGGATAAGATGATAGAGTAACGAATAAGGAGAGGATACATAATGATGCTAAGTATTAAAGAGGCTGCAATAAAGGTTGAGCTGACACCACATACATTAAGGTACTATGAATCGGAGGGGTTGATTCCTTTTCTTCAGCGCGATGAACAAGGGCACCGAGTATATCGAAAAAAAGATATCGAATGGATACAGTTTATCTTATGCCTGCGCAACACCGGAATGTCTATACGAGAGATGAAAAGTTTTGTAAAATTGTACAAAGGCGGAGAAGAGACAATACCTGATCGGATGGAGATTTTATATGAACATAAAAAACTCATTGAAGATCAACTAAGAGAGACTAAATGGTACCTGAACAATATTAACAACAAGATAGCATATTATGAATCGATTAACAAGGAGTATCTAAATTCAAAGGAAGAAAGGAAGACATTATCCCATGAATAATTTTGTGTTTAAAAACTCGACAGAACTTGTTTTTGGAAAAAACGTTGAAGACCAAACGGGCATCTATACTGCCAAACATGGTTCAAAAGTACTTTTACATTATGGTGGTGGAAGTATAAAAAGAACAGGATTGTATGATCGGATTATAAAAAGTTTAGAGGAGAATAATGTTGATTATATTGAATTAGGCAATGTTCAAGCCAATCCTAGATTATCTCTTGTTCAAGAAGGTATTCGACTGTGTAAAGAACAGCAAGTTGATTTTATTTTAGCTGTTGGTGGCGGAAGTGTTATTGATTCGGCAAAAACCATTGCGGTTGGAGCAAAATATGAAGGGGATATTTGGGAGTGTTTTGTCGGTGAGGCAAATGTGACAGATGCTCTAGGCTTAGGCGTTGTCTTAACGATACCTGCAGCCGGAAGTGAGACAAGTATGGGAGCGGTTATTACTAATGAAGAGGGATGGTTAAAACGACCATTAGGTCATCCGTTGATGCGTCCGACGTTTGCACTTTTAAATCCGGAATTAACCTATACATTACCGGATTATCAAACAGCATGTGGCGTCTCAGATATGCTTGCCCATACGATGGAACGGTATTTTACAAATACGACAAATGTGGACTTAACGGATCGGCTGTGCGAAGCGACGATGCGTACTATTATAGAAGAAGGACCTAAAGTTCTTGAAAATCCAACAGATTATGCGGCAAGAGCAGAGATTATGTTGGCAGGGACTGTCGCACATAATGATTCCTTAGATCTAGGTCGGGAGACGGACTGGGCGTCTCATGATATTGAACATGAACTTAGTGGAATTTATGATATTGCTCATGGTGCTGGGTTAAGTATTGTTTTCCCTGCATGGATGAAGTATGTATACAAAGAGAACAAGCCACGATTTGAACAATTTGCATATCGTGTCTTTGGCATTGAGCCTCAGTTTGATGATTCAGATGCCAGTATAGTGAAAGCGATAAAGGCACTTGAAGATTTCTATGTAAAAATGGGATTGCCAATTCGTTTGGAAGATGAAAATATAACCGATGATCGTTATAGTGAAATGGCAAAAAAAGCAACAAATAACGACACAAGAACACTTGGGCATTTTAAAGCTTTAAATTCTCATGATATTCATGAAATTTATAAATTATGTGCAATGCCGAAAAAATGGTAATTATATGAAAAAACAGTATGAAGATTTTGCATTTGTTTATGATGAACTAATGTCAGAGGTTCCCTATGAACAATGGATAGCATTTATAAAAAGTGTTTTTGATCAATCGGAGACAAATATACAATTAGTAGCTGATCTTGGCTGTGGCACAGGGAATGTAACAATTCCCCTGGCCCAGTCCGGATATGATATGATTGGGATTGATTTATCAGAAAACATGTTGATGATCAGTCGTCAAAAAGCCGAAGAGGCTGGAGTCAATCCTTTGTTTTTATTACAAGACATAACGGAATTTGAACTATATGGAACGGTTGATGGCGTGATAGCCGCTTGTGATAGCTTGAATTACTTGTCTTCAAAAGAAAAAATATTGGATGTTTTTTTGCTGGTTAAGAATTATTTGAATGAAGGTGGTATCTTTATCTTTGATGTCAATACGGAATACGTTTTTGAGAAGGTGTATGGAAATCAGACATTTACCTATCGCGATGATGATGTAGCCTACATTTGGGAAAACACATACGACAAAAAGAAGAAATCCAACACCTATGATATTAGTTTTTTTGTTCGGGACGATGAGGAAAACTATGTACGTTTTGATGAATATCATAATGAATATGCCTATGGGCAAGCGACACTTGAAGCTTTAATTTTAGAGGCTGGCTTGACATTGCAGGCGGTTTATGATAATTATAGTTGGAAACTACCGCAAGAAAACACAGAGCGATTAACATTTATAGTCAAAAAATAGGAAAGAGAATATATGGATAAATTATTAAGAGCTACAACAACAAATGGTGAGATACGTGCTTTTGCAGCCAATACGAAAGAACTTGTTAATATTGCCAGAACATATCATCAGACATCCCCTGTTGCTAGTGCAGCCCTTGGGCGCTTATTGACAGCTGGGGTGATGATGGGATCAATGTTAAAAAGTGAAAAAGAGTTATTGACTTTGAATATTCGTGGTGAAGGTCCAATTGGGGGCGTGCTCGTTACAGCTAATGGAACGGGACAGGTCAAAGGATATGTCAATAATGCATTAGTTGATTTGCCTTTAAAGCCTAACGGAAAACTGGATGTATCCGGAGCTATCGGACCGGGGACATTAACCGTAATTAAGGATCTAGGAATGAAAGAACCTTATGTGGGACAAGTAGAGCTAGTCTCAGGTGAGATTGCAGAAGATATCACCTATTATTTTGCAAGCTCAGAACAAACGCCATCAGTAGTTGCGTTAGGCGTATTGGTTGATACGAACTATTCAATCAGACAAAGCGGAGGCTTTATAGTTCAATTGCTTCCTCAAGCCAGTGAAGCAACAATTACCCAGCTAGAAAAAAATATTCAAAACTTACCAAGTGTGACAACAATGTATGAAAATGGTCTAGATGAAAAAGGCATGTTAGAGAAAGTTTTGGAAGGGTTTGAGATTCGAATTAATGACACTTCCCATCCAAAGTATTACTGCAATTGTAGCCGAGAACGTGTTGAAAAAGCGCTGATTAGTATTGGAAAAGAAGAGATGGATTCCATCATTCAAGATGGAGAGCCAATTGAAATGGCGTGCCACTTTTGTGATAAAAAATATCGCTTTGATATTGAGCAACTAAAAAACATGCATATATAAGATATTAAATCCTCAGATAATGAGGATTTTTTTATTTCCAAAAGCTACTTGACAAAGGTTCTCATTTGTTGTAGTATAAAACCGTACCCCCCATAGGGGGGTGGAAGGTGGTGCGAAATGAAAAAAAATTATGAAGTCGATGGGATGACGTGTACAGCATGTGCGCTCGCCATCGAAAAAAAGTTATCCAAAGTTGATGGAATCGATAAGGTCAATGTCAACTATGCAAATGAACGCATGGTTGTTGAATTTGATGAAGATAAAGTCGATGAAGCACTTTTAGCAGATCAGGTTAAAGATATTGGGTACCGATTGAAGTTAGATCAGGCAAATACTCAGCATAGTGGACTTGAATCTCCTGTTGAAGAACATCTACGCGATATGAAGAGGCGCTTAATCGGTTCGCTGATTTTTACAGTTCCCGTGTTTTATATAGCAATGGGACCGATGGTAGGGCTGCCTATCCCATCGTTTTTATCCGGGATGCAAAACCTATTAATTATGGCATTAGTACAGATGTTGTTGACGATTCCGGTGATGATTTTGAATCAGGAGTTTTATATTGTAGGATTTAAGACCCTTTATAAAAAAGCGCCGAATATGGATTCTTTGATTGCAGTAGGTACGACGGCTGGGTTTATCTATGGATTATATGTTGTTTTTCAAGTAGCATATGGATTTTCCTATAATGACATGGATAGGGTACATCAATTTTCCCATGATTTGTATTTTGAATCAGTTGTGGTTATCTTGACACTCATTACACTTGGTAAGTTTTTTGAGATTCGAGCAAAAGGCAAGACACTAAAAGCCATTGAAGCCTTGATGGAATTGGCACCGGAAGTTGGCTTAGTTGAACGTAATGGCGAACAATTTATGGTACCTGTTAAGGAGATCGTACATGGCGATATTTTAATCATAAAAGCTGGAAATAAAGTTCCTCTTGATGGGGATTTGGTTGAAGGACGCTTACTTATGGATGAATCCATGCTAACAGGCGAAAGTCTACCTATTCAAAAAGAAGAGGCAGCGACAATATTTGCAGGAACATATTGTCAAACAGGGTTTGGAAAAATCAAAGTGACAAAGCTTCGTGAAGAAACCGCTTTGTTTGGGATTATAAAATTAGTTGAAGATGCTCAAAGTACCAAAGCGCCTATCGCAAAATTGGCAGATACTATTAGTGGGTATTTTGTTCCTGTAGTTCTTGGGATATCCCTTGTCACATTTATCGTGTGGATGGCGCTGGGATATGGACTTGAATTTGCGTTTGTCATGGCAGTATCAGTTTTAGTCATATCTTGCCCATGTGCTCTTGGGTTGGCGACACCAACGGCTATTATGGTTGGAACAGGTAAAGGTGCTTCCTATGGAACGCTGATTAAGGGTGGAGAAGCCTTAGAGCAACTACATAAGATTGAAGCCATTGTTTTTGACAAAACAGGAACACTGACACGTGGAGAACCACACGTAACACAAATCCGCTATGTCGATTCCAAGGTTTCAGAAAAAACGACACTGGAATATCTTGTTAGTATAGAATCTAGGTCGGAGCATCCATATGCACAGGCAATCAATCATTATGGACAAGAACATCAAGTTCAATTGCTAGAGACACAAGAATATGATACGATTCCAGGACATGGAGTAAAAGCGAAAATTAATGGTCAAGAGATATTAGTTGGAAATAAAAAACTGATGAATGATCATAACATAGGTTTAGCAGAGGTAAAAGATGAGCTAGGCAGTATAGCAGAAGAAGGCAAGACACCTCTATTAATGGCAATCCAAGGCAAAATTGCAGCTTATATTGTTGTTGAAGATGTCATTAAAGAAGAAGCACCGGAAGTTATTGAAAAGATTAAACAACTTGGTATTGAAGCTATTATGCTCACAGGTGATCATAAAAAAACAGCACATGCGATTGCCAAAAAAGTAGGCATTGACCAAGTATATGCTGAAGTATTGCCAGATGGTAAAGCTGACATTATAGATCAGATTAAGGCACAAGGTAAATCTGTTGCCATGGTCGGTGACGGTATTAATGATGCAGTTGCATTAACCAAAGCAGATGTCGGCTTAGCCATTGGTAGTGGAACTGATGTTGCTATTGAGTCGGCAGATGTAGTATTAATGAAAGACCATCTTTCCGATGTACTTACAGCCATAGAGCTAAGTAAAGCAACCATTCGCAATATTAAGCAAAATCTATTCTGGGCATTTTTCTACAACGTGGTCGGTATTCCTATTGCAGCAGGTTTATTATATACGAGTTTAGGCATTCGTCTAAATCCAATGTTTGCAGCAGCAGCAATGAGCTTTAGTTCTGTGTCTGTTGTAACCAATGCCTTACGTTTAAAACGTTTTAAACCAACATTTTCAAATGCTGGATCGAAAGGCGTAAGAACACAACAAGTAAAGAATAAACCAACAAGTGAAAACCAGACAAATGCAGTGAATACAAATGAAGTAAATACAAATAAAGTGCAACAAGAAAGGACGATGATTATGAAAAAATTAATGATTGAAGGAATGACCTGCATGCATTGTGTAGGACGTGTTGAAGAAGCGTTAAAGGCAGTTAATGGGGTATCTAGTGTTATGATCGACTTAGAGACAAAAACCGCTGTTGTTAATGTGGAGTCCGGTGTTGAAGAAAGCGTGTTGTCCGAAGCTGTTGCAGAAGCTGGCTATACGGTAACAAGTATTTCAGGTATATAGGTATGAATGAAGAACGTAAAAAAGCAATGAAAATATTAAAAACAGCTCGAGGGCAGGTAGATAGCGTCATTACGATGATTGAAGATGACCGCTATTGCATTGATATCGCTAATCAGATTTTGGCGGTGAATGGTCTGCTTAAACGTGCAAACCTGGAAATCCTTAAGCAACATATTAATCACTGTGTAAAAGAAGCCTTTGAAGAAGATGCAGGAGAAGAAAAAGTCGATGAGGTCATTAAAGTCATCGGGCGATTAATTGATACAAAATAAGGCTTTGAACATCAAAGCATAATCCATTATAGTATTTTCAGATTTTTGAATTGAAACTACAATATGCTTATAAGTTACAAATATTCCGACAATTTTAATGAAAAATGCAAAAACATCTGATAATATACTTGCATTTTCAATAAACACGGTGTATAATATAGACAAAGGTTGAATCCGGAATCACCTTATAAACTTATAAATCGTAAGCTTACACAGTATTTAGATGACAAAAGGAGTGATAGGTATGATTGAAAAGCTCCAAATGGTAGGATTTATACGAGCAGTAAAATAAGGCCCCATGCGTTGCGAGGGGCGTGTAACAACATATGTTTATCAAATGACGTAAAGAAGTCGTTGATAATAGGTGGATATGTTTGACATGTAATTATTATAATGAAATATTATAGTGGTCACAACTAGCACCTAAGCAATCACATGTGTTGTGAGGTTGATTATCACGTAACTGACGGTCGAAGAGAAAGGCCGAACAAGTAAACAATTAAGTAGTACAAGTATATATGCAGTAATAAAAGAGACCAAGGAAACTTGGTCTCTTTTATGTTGGTATGACGAAAAGTAGGAAATGTGATATAATCATCATATGAAAAAGTCAAAGAATAATTATAAAATAGATGAAAAATTTTCAAAACAATTAGTGGAGTGGTTTGAAAAAGAGCAGCGGATACTTCCATGGAGACAGACAGATAATCCTTATCATATTCTGGTCTCAGAAGTCATGTTGCAACAAACACAAGTGAATACAGTCATCGCATATTACTTCCGGTTTTTGGAAGAACTTCCGACACTAGAAGCGTTGGCTCAGGCATCGGATGAACAATTGCATCGCCTTTGGGAAGGATTAGGATATTATTCACGTGTATTTCGCTTGCGTCAGTTTGCGGTGGAAGTATGTAGCAAGTATGATGGAAGCATTCCACAGCAAAAAGAACAATTACTGTTACTTCCTGGGATTGGTCCGTATACATGTGGCGCATTGTTGAGCTTTGCATTCCATATAAAAGAACCGGCAATTGATGGCAATGTTAAACGTGTGTTGGCAAGACTTACAAATGATTCGAGAGATATCTCCAAGGCGAGTACACTAAAAGATATGCAGGAGACAGTTTGTGAATTGATGCCAAAAGATCCTTATGCGTTTAATCAAGGGTTGATTGAGTTGGGAGCTACGCATTGCCGACCGCGACAGCCTAGATGTGACCTATGTCCAGTAAAACAATTTTGTCATGGGTATCAACAAGGTACCTTAGAATTCCTGCCGAACAAACCAAAAAAGAAAAAGCAAAAGGAAATGACCGTGCCTGTGTTTTTGTTTCACGACAACCAGGAGGTGCTTTTTGTAAAGCGCCAATCCGAAGGACTACTTGCGTCCATGTGGAGTTTGCCCATAGTCGAAGTCGATTTATCCCATGTAATTAAAGAAAAAAAATCAATGAAAGCTAAGGAGATTATAGAATTAGCTACCGTACAAGATTTTTTTAGTGAGAACTTTGGACAAATGTTAAACCCAAGTACGATGACCATCGTCGGACCTATTAAGCATGTTTTTTCACATATCATTTGGAATATGCATGTGGTCATTGTCAAGGACCAAGCTTTTTGGAATCATGTAGATAAAATTGAATCACCCGAAATCATCAAAACGACAATAGAAGAGATTTCATTGCCAACGGCTTTTAAAAAGTGTGTTGAGTTCATTCAAAAAAAGGAGCTTATATGAAAAAATATGATGTAATCATAGTAGGCGCAGGAGTGATTGGATGTGCCATTGCAAGAGAGCTTAGCCGCTATCAATTACAGGTAGCGGTTTTAGAAAAAGAAAATGATGTGAGCTGTGGTGCATCTAAGGCCAATAGTGGGATTGTTCATGGAGGCTTTGATGCAAAAGCAGGAACAAATAAAGGATATTTTTCTCGCCGAGGCAATCGCATGTATGCAAAATTAAATGAAGAACTGAACTTTGGGTACTTAGAGTGTGGATCTTTAGTTTTGGCTTATGATGATAAAGAGTATGAGACGCTGCTTCGCTTAAAGGAAAATGGAGAAAAAAACGGAGTCGATGATCTTCAGATTCTTGACCATGAAGCGGTTATTGCGATGGAACCACATGTGTCTACAAAGGTAAAGTATGCCTTGTATTGTCCTTCATCAGGAGTGACATCACCCTATGAATTGACCATTGCTCTTTGTGACAATGCGATTGAAAATGGTGTGGATGTTTTTTTGAATACAGAGGTAACAGATATTACCCTGAATCCATCAACGCAAGCAAGACCACGATTTGATGTGATAACAAAGGAAGACGTTTATCAAGGCGACTATATTATCAATGCAGCCGGTGTGTTTAGTGACCGTATTGCACAGATGGTTGGAATCACTGATTTTACAATTATTCCACGCAAAGGTGAATATATTTTATTGGATAAAAAGCAAGGGCATTTGGCAAAGCATGTTCTTTTTCAGACACCCACAGCAAAAGGCAAGGGAATTTTGGTTACACGGACATTTCACGGGAACTTGATGCTAGGACCTAATGCTCAAGAAGTTGCAACGCGTGATGCTATTGGTACGAATGAAGAGGTGCTAACTTATATTGTGGATACTGCTAGAAAGTCAATTCCTGATTTTGATATGCGGTTTATGTTGACATCTTTTGCCGGATTGCGTGCAACAAGTTCAACCCATGACTTTATTGTCGGACGTAGTCAAGTGGATGGATTTATACAAGCTGCAGGTATTGAATCGCCAGGACTAACTTCCGCACCAGCGATTGCACAATTTGTTGCTAAAACATTAGAAGAATCAGGCTTAGCTCTTGAAAAAGATCCGACGTTTAATCCGAATCGCCCGCCCATTATTCAAAAACAGGACGAGGACATTATTTGTTTGTGTGAACACGTGTCAAAAAAAGAGATTATCGATGCACTTAGTCGAGGATTATATATTGACCATATAGATGGCGTCAAACGACGAACACGTGCCACTATGGGGTCTTGCCAAGGACATCGTTGCAGGCAAAAAGTGGCAAAAATTATTGCTCAATATCATGGTATTGAGCAAGAGCAGGTAACGCTTCGAGGCAAGGAATCCTTTGAGCTTCCTCCAAGAGAAGACCGAATGTTTTGGAAAAAATTAAATCAAAGTGAGGATTAACGAAATGAAGACAAAAGTTGGACATCTCTTGGCGGCATTTGTTGCGTTTGTATGGGGCGTAACGTTTGTATCAAGTAAGATACTTCTAAAAGACTACACACCGATAGAAATTATGTATATGCGATTTGTGTTGGCATATATCGGCCTTTGGATTATCCATCCCAAGCACCATCCATATAAAAATTTTCGTGAAGAGCTGAATTTTTTGATTGCAGGTATTACTGGTGTTTTCGGGTACTTTATGTTGGAAAACTCTGCAATGATATATACATCTGTTTCAAACACAGGGTTGATTTTAGCGGCGGCACCTTTATTTGTATCGATTATTTTGCATGTATTTAAACAAGATGAACGCTTTGAGCTTAAGATACTCATCGGCTTTATTTTTGCTATGCTTGGTGTTGGAATAATTGTCTTTAATGGACAAGTGGTGTTGCAAGTCAATGGATTTGGTGATTTTTTAGCGATTATGGCGGCGATTATTTGGGGATTCTATTCGTTATCCTTAAAGAAAATGGACCAAACACTATCGTCTATTATCTTAACACGTCGTACATTTTTTTATGGTATCCTATCGGCAACTCCTTTTGTGTTCACACGTGGACATGGCATCGATTTAATGCCCTTATTTGAAGGATATGGCTGGCTGCACCTTGTTTTTCTAGGTATTGTTGCATCAGGTATTTGTTATGTGTTTTGGAATTTATCCATTCGCTATATCGGTGCTGTTAAAGCCAGTAATTATATATATTTGATGCCGTTATATACAATGGCAGCATCAGCGATTGTGCTAAAAGAAGACATTACCCCATTGATGTATCTCGGATGTGGACTTATCTTATGCGGTGTATATGTTTCAGAGCGAGGAATGAAACCTTGGAATGCAAAAAAAAGTATAAAAGTGTTACCGGATTCAAAATAAGGAGGCGTGTTTATGATTGAACAAGGGCGGATAGAAGTTCATTGTGTTAGCGAAAAGAAAAAAGATGCAGCATATGTATTATATTGGATGCAGCAGTCACAGCGTGTTTCATATAATCATGCCCTTAATTATGCGATTGAACAGGCCAATGCATATGATGTTCCGCTATTAGTGGTTTTTTGTATTACCCCGGACTATGTGGATGCTAACGCACGACACTATCAATTTATGCTGGAAGGCTTAAATGAAGTGGCAAGGCGACTTTCAAATCTACGCATTGGATTTGTGTTAGAAACAAGTCATCCGGTCAGTGGTATTCAAAAATATATGGAAAAGACAGAACTACTTGTAATGGATAAAGGTTATTTACACATACAACGAAAATGGAGGGAAGAAGTCCTACAAGCCAGTCGCAAGTGTAGAGATATTTCTGTTGTCGAAGTGGATACAGATTTAATTGTACCTGTTGAAAGTGCTTCAGATAAGGCAGAACATGCGGCAAGAACGATTCGACCCAAATTATGGCGCCAATATCCAAATTTTGATCATACACCTGGCAGTTATATAGTGAATAAACCTTGGGAGAATAGGTTGCTTCAAGGCTTAAGGATATGCAACCAAACCCAGTTATTAATGGAACAAGAGTATGACCAGTTAATGCAAAGCCTTGGAGTGGATTTTTCGATTGCACCTTCCAAGCTTTATCATGGAGGATATACTCAGGCAGTTCGCGTTATAGAAGAATTTTTTGAGAACCGATTAAATGCATATAAGGATCCATCGCCAGTTGCAAGAAATACATCGCGTATCGGTATGTATTTACACTTTGGACAGATAAGTTCCCTTGAAGTACTTAAACGCCTTTATGCTTATGTATCCATTCAAAAACAAAAGAAGAATGCGTTGGATCAAGAATCTGTTGATGGGTTTATAGAGCAAATCTTTATTCGACGGGAGCTTGCATATAATTATGTGTTTTATACTCAAGGCTATGATCAGTTTGAGGCCATGACGGACCCTTGGGCATATCAGACAATGGCGCAACATATCCATGATGCGCGTGAGTATATCTATACTTTAGATGAACTTATTGCATGTCAAACCCATGATGTCTACTGGAATGATGCTATGCGTGAAATGGTTGAAACAGGTTATATGCATAACTATATGCGCATGTATTGGTGCAAAAAAATTCTTGAATGGTCCCCATCGTATGCACAAGCATATGCCAATGCTATATATTTAAATAACCGCTATTTTATTGATGGTCGGGACCCTAATGGATATGCCGGAGTTGCTTGGTGCTTTGGAAAACATGATCATGGGTGGAAAGAACGTCCGGTTTTTGGTAAACTACGTTATATGAATGCCAATGGGCTAAAGCGCAAGTTTAAAATGTAATAGATACTAAGTGAATGAAGGATAGACAGATAAAAAAGGAGAGCTTATGAACCAACAATTAAAACTTATATCATGGAATGTTAATGGGATACGTGCAGCAGTAAAAAAGGGCTTTATGGATACGTTCCATAGCTTAGATGCAGATATGTTTTGTCTGCAAGAGACCAAGCTTCAAGAAGGTCAGATTGAATTGGAACTTGATGGATATTATCAATATTGGAATTATGCAGAAAAAAAAGGATATTCAGGAACAGCAATTTTTACTAAAATCAAACCGTTAAATGTGACGTATGATTTAGGGATTGAACATCATGACAAGGAAGGACGCATTATAACGGCAGAATATTCGGAGTTTTATCTGGTCACTTGCTATACACCAAATTCCAAACGCGGTCTAGAACGCTTAGAGGATCGTATGGATTGGGAAGATGAAGTTAGAGCGTATTTGAAAGGTTTAAATGAAAAAAAACCTGTGGTATATTGTGGGGACCTTAACGTTGCCCATGAAGAAATTGACCTGAAAAATTGGAAGACTAATCGTATGAGCGCTGGATTTACTGATCAAGAGCGAGAGAAGATGTCACAATTATTGGCGACGGGATTTGTCGATACATTTAGATATTTTTATCCGGAGGCAACCCAAATGTATAGCTGGTGGTCTTATATGGGTAAAGCGCGGGAAAATAATACAGGATGGAGAATTGACTATTTTATCACATCCAAGGATTTTGAAAAAAATCTAGTTGATGCAAAGATACACATGGATGTATTTGGAAGCGATCACTGTCCGGTAGAGCTTGAGATAAAATTATAGATATAACTAGAGATAAAAAAACAGTACGGATAAGTTAATATCCGTACTGTTTTTTGGATTTGTTTAAAAGGCTTTTAATAGAGCTTGAACGTCCTTAATATTACGTGTACGTTTAATAATTGGGGTTTTATCCTCTTCATAGACATGCAGTTGATTTTCAAAGGATGCATCGCCTTCTTTTTGATAGAGAACGCCAAGGGCATATTTTTCAATATCTAAAGCTTTGTCCAAGGCTTGTTTTACATTACTTCGATCATAGTCTTCATCTAAGTAGTAAGTATTGTCTTTGAACCACTTAAAATTATTGATTTTATTAAAGGTAACACATGGATGGAAAATATCAACAAGTGCATATCCATCGTGTTCAATAGCCTGCTTAATGATTTTTGTCGTTTGTTCAGGGTCGCCAGAGAATGCCCTAGCCACAAAAGTGGCACCTAGACTAATAGCGACGGCTAAAGGATTAAAGGGTTTGTTGCGTACACCATTAACCTGTACAGGCGTAATAAAATCCAGTTGGCTGGTTGGAGACGCCTGACCCTTGGTTAGTCCATAGACCATATTATTATGAACAATGTGAACAATGTTTGGATTACGACGGATGTTGTGGATAAAGTGATTACCACCTTCACCATACATATCCCCATCACCACCCTCGGCAATGACGGTTAACTCAGGATTGGCTGATTTGACAGCGACCGCAACAGGCATACCGCGACCATGCAATCCATTAAAATAGTTGGTATTGATATATTGAGGCATTTTTGCAGCCTGTCCAATTCCTGACGATAAGACAAGGTTCGTAGGATCAATCTCCAATTCTCTTAAGGCATTAACGATGGAGTTTCTAATTTGAAAGTTACCACATCCTGGACACCAGGCAATGTCTAATTCATAGTCAAATTCATAAGGTTTCATTAGAACACCTCCTTAATCTTTGCATCGATTTCTTCAATGCTAAACGGGGTACCGTTATATTTTACAATACGATTTTGAATATCGCGATCAAGGTGTAGCTTGATAAGATTTGCCAACTGGCTTGTAGCATTGATCTCAAATATAGCGACAGAGTCTGCTTGATCAATATAGTCACGAATCATCGTATGTAATGGGAAGACTTCCTTGATATGTAGATAAGCAAGATCTTTTTGATCCGTACTTTGAACAGCTTCCTTAAGGACACCATAAGTTGAACCCCAACTGATGATGAGCTTTTTATAGTCCTTAGGACCGATGAGTTCAGGTTCAATATATTCTTCAAGGATGCGATCTTCTTTGCTTAGACGCTTGTCATTCATAGTAACACGAACATTAAAGTCTTCAGTAATACTTCCACGTTCATCGTGTTCATCACTATCGACCTTCACAAGTCCTTGACCAAAGCCTGGAATACCACGTGGACTAAGTCCGTTGTCGGTTACTTTATAACGTAAGTAATCCGATGTGGTCTCGACAATAAAAGATTCCAAATACTTCTCGGAAAGTTCGAGGGGAGGAATGGAAAAATTACTGTCAACATAATATTGGTCAGTTAAGACAAAGACCGGAACTTGATATTTATCGGCTAGATAAAACGCTTTTTGTGTGAGTAAAACACCATCCTCAACGGATCCGGGAGCTAGGACAATACGTGGGAATTCACCATGACCGGAATAGACGACCAAGTTAAGATCAGCCTGTTCTGTTCGTGTGGGGAGTCCTGTACCAGGACCGGGACGTTGAGCAATATGTATAACGCTTGGTGATTCTGTAATTCCTGCAAGACTTACGCCTTCTTCCATTAATGCAAAACCACCGCCTGAAGTCGTCACTAACGACCTAGCACCAGCATACCAAGCACCGATGCTCATGTTGATGGCAGCGATTTCATCCTCGGCTTGTTCAACGATAACATCAAAATCATTGCCTTTTTGGGCAAGATATTGTAAGACGCCTGTACCAGGAGACATAGGATAAGATGCGATATAATTAACGCCACCGGCAAGGGCGCCGATACCTATGGCCTCTGTACCACTAATAATCCGATGATCTCTTATGATATCCGTTTTTTCAATAGAGATTTTTCGCTCATATGCTTTTCCAAGTTGATAGCCTTTGTGAAAAGCGTTGATGTTGTTTTCAATAATTTTTTCGGATTTTGATTGGAATTTTTTACGAATGGGTGCTTCTCCGGCTTCGGTATCAAGGTCAAGTAGACCGCTGATAAATCCGAATAATACAGTGTTACTGTATAAAACACTACCGGCTTCGGAAGCCAAATCATTTAACTTAAGTTCTGAAAATCTTGAACCTGCTTTTTCCAACACATCCTCATCGATAAAAGCTCGCTCACCAAAAATAACAGTGTCTTCATTAATGCGATCATGTAAACGATAAAAAGAATGGTCATTAAGGAGAAAGAGCATATCAATAGTATGTTTGTAAGCGTCAACAGGTTGTGATGAGACACGGATCTCTACGGTATTATTTCCGCCTCGAACACGGCTCATAACTTCTTGTGTACTAAAGACATAGTAGTCATTTTTAATGGCTTGACTAAGAAGTTTTTCAATTGTCGCAAGACCTTGTCCGGCTTGGCCGGATAATACAAATGTCAATGATTGTAACATAAATTACCTCCTTCTGAAATATATGTGGAAATTTGCATAGATTCTTGTTATATTAAGTATAACGTAATACGAGTAAATGTACAAACATAAGAAAGAATCAAATGCAAATGATAGTCAATATCAATTAACATTATACACGAAATATTTGGAAGGTCAATAGAAGAAGGCGATTGTATAAATAAAATACAATAATGCAAATAAAAAAGGCGAGTACATTGTACCCACCTTTAACTATCCATAGAGTATGGACAAGCCTTTGTGCTTATTCCGTTGCGTTTGCTTCATTTGCCCATTGATCAAACTTATCCATGGTTAAATCATAGGTTTCGTAGGAAATATCAGGAAGTGTGCCACCAAACATTTCTTCGATTTCTCTAAAACCTTGTTCAAAAGCATCTTTGAGCATTCCTGCTTTTTCAGGATCGCCACCAGATAAAGCTTTTGCGAATTCAACTAATCGGTTTGAAGTTTCATCAGCGCTCCAATAACCACCAGGAGCGATATCTTCTTGAGCTTGCTTAACATCTTCAGCACTATATTCGATGGAGAGCTCATCCGTAAGTTTCAAAGTCATAATAGAAGCATCTTGACGAGCCCCAGAGACTTGTTTTTTTGTTGTTTGGCTAGCTGTTCGTTTGAACAGTTCAAGCATACGTAAATCGGCTTCTTCTTTCATTGCACGAACTTTATCCATATCAACGGTATAGGTTTTTTTCTCCGCAGTTTGTGTTTTTTTGGATTCATAAGAAGCCGCAGGGGCTTTATCTTCAGTTGTTTTATTTGATTGTTTTGCTGTTGATTTATGTAGGGCAGATTGTGATGACGCATTGATTTGCGCCTGCTGGTTTGGGTTCACATTAAAATTTAACATGCATCTTCCTCCTTGAATAAGTGTATGCCGTCCAATGGCATGGTGTCTATTATATATATCGGACAAAGGTGTGAAAATGTTTAGTCAGAATTAGCATTCATTTAATATAGAAATATATGAAAGGAAAACAACATGAGTATAGATAAAATGAAACAATTGCTTCAGAGTGAAAAACAACAAGAACGTATTATTACGGAAGATCAAATGTTTGAATCAGCTGTACTTATACCGATTGTTCGATATAAAAATAGGGAATATATTTTGTTTGAAAAGAGAAGCCAGTTTGTCAGTCAACCAGGTGAGATGTCTTTTCCCGGAGGGCGCAAAGATGTTCAGGACATAACCCTTGAAGCCACGGCTATTCGAGAGACGATAGAAGAATTAGGGGTTGTTCAAGAAGATATACATATTCTAGGAAAACTAGGTGTCATGGTGCATCAACATCGTTCGGTGATTCACTGCTATGTAGCTGAGATCAGCTGGCAAGAGGCATACTTTTCAGCCTTTAATCCAACAGAAGTAGAAGAAATTATTCTGTCACCTTTTGAAGATATTATTCATCAGAAGCCGTTAGAGTATCGTATTAAATTAAAGGCATATGATCATGAATACAGTCCCAATGGAATAAGAAAACAATTGTTTCCGGCGAAGCAACTAAGCTTGCCCGGGATCTATCAAGATGAATGGGAGCTTGGATATCGAAAAATATTTGTATATCCGTTGGAAAGTGTAACCGTTTGGGGAATTACCGGGCGTTTTCTACTGGAATTGCAACATTTATATTTGGAAGCGAACACGAAGTAGCTATAGCTACATAATGAACGCTTTTTTTTTGATATACTGTGTGCATGTTAATCGTAGATATCAGAAAGGAGTTATAGCTAAGCTATAAATATAATGATGATAATGATAAAAAATACAGACACGCTTTATAATACAGTTACAAAATATCCAGAGGTTAAAGACTTTCTTGTCAATCAAGGATTGACACAAGTTCAGGATAAAACCATACTCGAGCAAATAGGGAAAACATTAACTTTAGAAATGGTGGCAAAGTCAAAAAAAATAAGTTTGGACTTATTTTTAGATGAATTGTCGGCGATCATTAAGGAACATCGACAGGCAACGGATACCACATTGGTTGAAAGAGAGCGAAACCAAGAAGCCAGTCTTGATATTCAAGGTATTCTTCCTTGTCCGGTACGCATCCCACTACTAGAAGGGTTTGAGACTTGGCTTGAGCAACAAGAAGAAGCATATAGTCAAGATATCAATTATGAATTAAAAGCAGCTTCAATGGGCGTTGATTGGATTAAGGAAATTATTGAAAACAGTTCTAGCGAAGAAGTACTGGCAGATGTTTTCTTATCAGCCGGGTTTGACTTATTCTTTGATAAAAAACTTATGGGGCACTACAAAGCAGAAAAAGTATTTGAAGATATGACCAACTGGTCAGGCTACAATCATGATTTTGATAATGAAGTTTTTTGCTTAAAAGATCCAGAGGGTGACTACTCTATTCTTGGAGTCGTTCCGGCCATTTTCTTAATTAATACAGATGTATTAGGGAATCGAAAGATGCCGACCACGTGGGAGGAACTTCTTAGCGGTGATTATGACAATCAAGTCAGTTTGCCTGTTGGAGACTTTGATTTATTTAATGCAATCATCCTTAATATTTATAAGGGCTATGGTTTGGATGGTGTAGAAAAATTAGGCAAGACGTTGATGCGAAGTATGCATCCGGCAGAGATGGTCAAGTCTAATACAAAAAATGAGCAGCCACTGGTAACGATTATGCCGTATTTCTTTACAAAAATGGTTCATGAGCGAAGCCCAATGAAGGCGATTTGGCCTAAAGATGGAGCTATTATCAGTCCGATTTTTATGTTAAGTAAACGTTCCAAAAAAGACAAGTTACAACCGATTGTAGATTTTTTTGCTTCAAAGCAAGTAGGAGAGATTTTAAGTCATAATGGCCGTTTTCCAAGTGTACATCCTGAGGTGGATAATCACATTGTACCGGAAAATACCTATCAATGGCTTGGTTGGGACTTTATAAAAGCACATGATATCGGGCAATTAATCGATGAATGTATGCAGGCATTTAATGGAGGGAATAAATAATGAATCTAGTTACAATATCGGGGCCTCCGTCTTCGGGTAAGACCTCAGTTATTATAAAAACAATCGCTGCGTTACAGCAACGCAATCTTCAAGTCGGAGTCGTGAAGTTTGACTGCTTATATACCGATGATGATGTCTTATATGAAAAGTTAGGTGTACCGGTTAAAAAGGGATTATCTGGCGCCTTATGTCCAGACCACTATTTTGTCTCAAATATTGAAGAGGTGGTTCAATGGGGATTAGAACAAGAAGTGGATGTGCTTATTACAGAAAGTGCAGGTCTATGTAACCGATGTTCGCCATATATCAAAGAAATTCAAGCTATTTGTGTGATTGACAACCTTTCAGGAATCAATACGCCAAAGAAAATTGGTCCGATGTTAAAGGCGGCAGACATTGTAGTTATTACAAAAGGCGACATTGTCTCCCAGGCGGAGCGGGAAGTCTTTGCCTCACGGGTACGCTCTGTGAATCCGAAGGCAATGACGATGAATATCAATGGCTTGACTGGACAGGGTGCATATGAGTTAAGCACATTGATTTTTGATGAAACAGCACATGTGGATACGGTTAAGGGGAAGGAACTACGTTTTTCGATGCCATCTGCATTATGCTCGTATTGCTTAGGAGAACGGCGCATTGGAGAAGACTATCAAATGGGAAATGTTAGAAAGATGGATTTAGGTGATTAGTCATGGATAGAGAACAGTTTTTACAGTTAAAAATTAAAGAGGTCATTGAACGTTACCCATTTATGGAAAGCTATTTTGAAGAACATAGCGATCGCTATGTTGATATAAATATTAGTGTTGTAGAAACCTATGAAAACATCAGTGAAGAAGAACGAGAAGATTTTGCCATTGATGTTGAACAAAGCATAGAAGCTTACTATACGTATGTACAGCAGATGTTTGAATTTTTAGGAATTAAAGAAGAAGATAAGGTGCGTTCATTAACTTTATTACCGGGGACGAATAAATTCAAAGAGCCTGAACAGTATGAAAAGCTACATATCCAGCAAGGAGAGATTGTTGCCATTGTGGGACCGACCGGATCAGGAAAAAGCCGGTTACTTGCAGATATTGAATGGACAGCAGATAAAGATACACCGACTTCCAGAAGTGTGTTAGTCAATGAGAAGACGCCGGATAAAAAATGGCGCTTTTCATCAGGTAATAAATTAGTGGCTCAATTGTCTCAGAACATGAATTTTGTTATGGACTTGACGGTTCAAGAATTCTTGGAGCTACATGCTGCAAGTCGTATGATTGAAGACATCAAAGGAGCCATTGAAAAAATAATTGCAGCGGCAAATGCTTTAGCTGGTGAAGCTTTTGATTTAGATACACCGATTACAAGTTTATCGGGAGGGCAGTCTAGAGCGCTTATGATAGCCGATACAGCAATCTTAAGTGAGTCGCCGATTGTGTTAATTGATGAGATTGAAAATGCAGGTATTGATCGTAAAAAAGCACTTAAGCTTTTGGTCAAAGAAGAAAAAATTGTATTAATAGCAACCCACGATCCGATTTTAGCACTTATGGCAGATCGTAGAATTATTATCCGCCACGGAGGAATATCTGATATAATTGAGACGACTGATGAAGAAAAGCAGATGCTTGTTGAGCTTGAAAAGCTTGATAGTTATATGATGGAGCAACGTACGCTTTTACGTCAGGGACAGAGGCTTAAATTAAATTAGAGGAGGCTACAATGCAGTTAACCTATGAACAAATCTACGAAAAGCTTTATGACATTTTATGTAAAAAAGGCGTCGCTAAGGCAAAAGCAAAGCAGTTAGCAGAGACGATTACCAATAGTACACTCGATGGAGTGGTTTCCCACGGAATCAATCGATTTATGACTGTTTTAGAACTTTTAGATGGAGGATATATTGACAAAGACGCACAGCCCACATGTGAAGCATCCTTTGGAGCGTTGGAACAATGGGATGGACATCAGGGATTTGGGGTGACTAATGCCCATCAATGTATGGCACGTGCACTTGAATTGGCCAATGAATTTGGTATCGGGCTGGTTGCCTTAAGAAATACTAATCATTGGCTTCGTGGAGGAACCTATGGTTGGCAAGCAGCAGATGCAGGATGTATAGGAATATGCTGGACGAATACGCTGCCTAATATGCCGGCGTGGGGAGCTAAAGATTGTCGGTTAGGTAACAATCCTATGGTTATTGCCATTCCTAGAGACAATATGGAACATGTGGTTGTGGACATGGCAATGGCACAATTTAGCTATGGAAATCTAACGACAGCAAGTTTGGAAAAGCGTCAATTATCTATTGATGGTGGATTTAACAAAGATGGGAAGTTAACAAAAGACCCGAATGAAATTTTAGAGACATCGCGAGTTCTTCAGATGGGATTTTGGAAAGGATCGGGGTTATCACTGGTTTTAGACTTGCTAGCCAGCGTCTTGTCAGGCGGCAACAGTGTTAAAGATATTGGTACCCTAGAAAAAGAAACATCTATAAGTCAAGTGTTTATTGCGGTTGATCCTAAAAAAGTCAGTCAAACAAAAGCCATCGAAGAAACCATCAATCAAACACTTGAATATATTAAAGCTTCAGATATTGCAACGGAAGGCAGTCACGTGCGATATCCGGGAGAACGTGCGTATGCAACGCGGATAAATCAAAAAGAACATGGCATCCAAGTCCATGAAGAGATTTGGAAAGCGATTAATACTTATTAAGTTGGTATTGCTTTGGTGTCATTCCAAACTCGCGTTTGAACAATTGAATAAAATAGGAAGGGTTTTCATATCCTAGGCTAAAAGCTGCATCGGTTACCGATGTGGCTTTTAATAGTTCAAGGGATTTTTTGAGCTTTCGCAAATGAATATATTTTTGCGGCGACATGTTGGCATGTTTTTTAAATGCGTGAGAAAAATTGGATTCACTCATATGTAAAGCACTGGCAACATCTTTTACCGCGATAGTATCATAGATATGGGTTTCAATCCATTTTTTGGCTTGATCCATAGGTGTTTGGCATTGTTGCATAATCACAGAAGAAGCTTGATCAAACTCTAATAGATCATAGATTAGTTTTTGGGCATACAAATCAATTAAAAAAGGATCTTGTTCTTTTTTAAAGCGACTTTTTTGAATAAGCAAAGCGACATCGTCTTTTATATTTCGATGCAAATTATTCACTAAAACTTCCTGAATATTACCATGACGGCTTTGAGGGAGTTCTTTTGACGTCTTTTTTATAACCGATTGAATCAATTCATCATTAAGCTCAAAAACCAGTGCTTGAGTAGGTTCTTCGATAGTCATCTCAACTTTTGAGTGGGCAGGCAAGAGTAGGGATTCAGAAGTCGAATAACTAAATATTTTGTTTTTGACCTGTATTTTCTTTTCACCATTTAAAATCGTGCAAAACCTTGCATAATGATGGGTTTTATATATGTCCGAAAAATTCTGTGGTAAATCATAGTAGAGAATTTTGACATAATCTGTCTCAAAGCCATGGAGTTTTTCTAATTCGTGATTAAATGAACTTAACATGATGTCTCCTTACACCTCTAATTGTTAAAAAAATATCATTATTATTCAAAAATGTTATGTTTTTTCAAAAGTGAGTGAGTTTTTATTCGATTTATGATGTAAAATCGTTTTTGTAATTCAATAATAATGAAAAGATAGAAGAAAGTCAAGAGAATTGGATTAAAATAGTTATTTTTTTAACAAGAAAGGTATCGATATGAATACGATTATTCAAAGAAAACACTGGAATGAGGTTGTATTCTCATTAGAAGTCAAAGCACCTCATGTTGCCATGAATGCAAAACCCGGACAATTTGTTATTGTAATTATTGAAGAAGACGGAGAACGGGTACCCCTAACGATTGCAGGAATCAACCCGGAACAAGAGACAATTACACTGGTCATCCAAGCGGTAGGGTATTCAACAAAAAAATTAGCGCAATTTAATGTAGGGGATAATATTCCTCATATTTTAGGACCTTTAGGAGAACCAGCCCCTCTTGAAGGATACAAGAAAGTACTTGTTGTTGGCGGTGGTGTTGGAATTGCACCATTATATCCACAAGCAAAGTATTTAAAAGAAAATGGAGCAACCATATATAGTGTCCTAGGAGGACGAAGTGAAGAATATATTATCTTTAGAGAAGCCTTTGAAGAGATTAGTGATGAATATGCCTATGCGACCAATGACGGAAGTTTAGGTGTTGAAGGATTTGTTACAGATGTCATTGAAAAAGAACTTGCCAAAGATTCAAGCTATGATTTGGTCATTGCTATTGGACCACTGGTGATGATGAAGGCTGTATGTGAGGTGACACGTCGTTACAATATCAAAACAAATGTCAGCTTGAATCCGATTATGGTTGATGGTACAGGAATGTGCGGTGGATGTCGTGTAACCGTTGGTGATCAGACGCGCTTTGCATGTGTGCATGGTCCTGACTTTGACGGACATCTTGTGGACTTTGATGAGGCGATTATGCGTCAAGGTATTTATAAAAAAGAGGAAAACCATCATTGTCGATTGGAGGGAATTACAGAATGAGTAGTTTAGTTAAAACACCAATTCACGAATTAGACCCTTTGGTACGTAATCAAACCTTTGATGAAGTGGTGACAGGATATACACTTGAAGAGGCGATGAAAGAGGCAAATCGTTGCCTTGAATGTAAGCATGCACCATGTATGAAAGGATGTCCGGTAAATGTACGTATTCCTGAATTCATACATGAAGTTAAAGAAGGAAATATTCAAAAAGCTTATGAGATTTTGGTTTCAGAAAACCGATTACCTGCAATTTGTGGTCGTGTCTGTCCACAGGAAAATCAATGTGAAGGTAAGTGCGTTCGAGGTATTAAAGGTGAACCGGTTGCCATTGGCCGTCTTGAACGGTTTGTTGCAGATACTGTTGAAGGAAAGGCGCAAGTACTTGATGCAAAGTCGTTAAAAAAGACATTGCCATATAAGGTTGCAGTTATCGGTTCGGGTCCAGCGGGCTTGACTTGTGCGGCAGAGCTTGCTCAAGAAGGAATCCAAGTGACATTATATGAAGCTTTGCACAAAATTGGTGGGGTATTAACGTATGGAATTCCAGAGTTTAGATTACCCAAGGCTTTGATTGAAAAAGAAAAGGACAAATTGGTACAACTAGGTGTTGAGATTAAGACAGATACACTAATAGGACGTTCATATACAATAGATCAATTAAAAGAAATGGGATTTGATGCAGTCTTTATTGGTAGTGGTGCAGGATTGCCTAGATTCATGAATATTCCAGGAGAGAGCCTTAATGGTGTATACTCTGCCAATGAATATTTGACACGCGTGAATTTGATGAAAGCCTACGAAGAAGATGCTAGAACACCGATCAAAAAAAGTGGGAATGTTGTCGTCATCGGTGGTGGTAACGTTGCGATGGATGCGGCAAGAACAGCCAAGCGCTTAGGGGCAGACCAAGTAAGTGTTGTCTATCGTAGATCGTTAGAAGAACTTCCAGCAAGAGCAGAAGAAATTCATCATGCAATGGAAGAAGAAATCGAATTTAACACTTTATGGAATCCGGTTGAAATTATTGGTGATGGTATAAATGTTACCGCAATACAATGTCAAAAGATGGAACTTGGAGAAGCGGATGCATCAGGACGCCGACGACCTGTTCCGGTTGAAAATTCATATAAAGAAATACCTTGTGACACGGTCATTATTGCGATTGGACAAACCCCCAATCCTTTAATAAAAATGTCAACACCAGGAATTGAAACCTATGATTTTGGTGGAATAAAAGTGAATGAGGAAACAATGGAAACCAATATGCCTTTAATTTATGCAGGAGGCGATGCGGTAACTGGAGCTGCAACGGTTATTAAAGCGATGGGTGCCGGAAAAGTTGCATCAAAAGAAATATTAAAACAGTTCATTCAAAAAAATTAAAATATATTCAGGAGGAAGAGACATGAGTTTAAAATGGTTTAGAGTACCAAAGGATATTGTTTTTGGGGAAAATGCACTTGAGTATTTATCAACATTGGAAGGAAAAAAAGCAACCCTTGTTACAGGTGGTAGCTCCATGAAGCGTTTTGGCTTTTTAGATGAAGCACAAAAACAATTAGAAAAAGCCGGAATGGAAGTATCTATTGTTGATGGCGTTGAACCTAACCCTTCAATTGAAACAGTTATCCGTGGCGGAAAAGAAATGGCAGAATTTGGACCGGATTGGATTATTGCCATTGGTGGTGGTTCTGCATTAGATGCAGCTAAAATCATGTGGGTATATTATGAGTATCCAGAAACGAAATTCGAAGACCTTGTACAGATGAAGTTTCCAAAGCTTCGCACAAAAGCTAACTTTGTTGCAGTTCCATCAACAAGTGGTACAGCTTCAGAAATAACAGCTTTCTCTGTAATTACAGATACAGAAAATCATATCAAATATCCTCTTGTATCCTATGAAATGACACCGGATATTGCTTTATTAGATGCGAATATTCCAGCAAAAATGCCACCACACATTACAGCAAACACTGGAATGGATGTTATGGCACATGCAGTGGAAGCTTATGTATCATCTGCAGCGACAAGCTATACAGATCCATTAGCTTATGAAGCAATCCGTCTTGTCTTTGATCAATTGCCAACGGCTTTTGAAGATGGAAGCAATATCAAAGCAAGAGAAGATATGCATAATGCATCGGCACTTGCAGGTATGGCATTTACAAATGCTTCCCTTGGTTTAGTACATAGTCTAGCACATAAAATAGGTGGAGAATTCGGCATTACTCACGGTTTAGCCAATGCAATCTTGATGCCATACATCGTTGATTACAACCGTAAAGGTACAGATAAAGTTGAAAAATTAGAAGACTTACTTCGCATCGATAATTTAACAGATGCATTACAAGCATTAAATAAAGAAGTTGAAATTCCATTAACACTTCAAGAAGTTACAGAAGTTGAAATTACAGAAGAAAAATTCTTGGAAGTCCTTGATCGCATGAGTAAAAATGCATTTGAAGACCCATGTACATTGACAAATCCAAGACAATCATCCGCTGAAGATGTACGTAAAATTTATGAATGTGCATTTTACGGAAAATCTGCATTAACGATCTAGTCGGTTTAGCAGCCATGACATAGATAGATAAGCGTCTGCATACTATACAATGCAGGCGTTTTCTTATTTGATTTTTACACGATAGATTTTTTATGTTGGTTCTTGCAAAAATAAAAAAATTATGTATAATATAAAGAAGTTATAAAATTTGTTTTGAATATAAATCTAAATACAACACTGCCACCGGGTAGATAAAATGCTTTAAGCATTCGTTGCATATCGTTAGGTCTTAGAAGATATGTTACGGGTGCTTTTTTTGGAGGTAAAATAAACATGAACATTTATGCATCAATAAAAAACTTAACATCTTTTGAAAAAGGACTTTGGTTTTTGTCAACGGTATTGGTTTGGGGTTCTTATGCATTGGCAAATCAAAGTGATTATCTAACGCTCATAGCATCACTTGTTGGAGTTACAGCCCTTATTTTTGTTGCTAAAGGAGATGTGCTAGGGCAAGTGCTGACGATTGTTTTTGGAATTATATATGGCATTATATCCTATCGCTTTCGATATTATGGGGAAATCATTACGTATCTTGGAATGACCGCTCCCATAGCTTTATTATCTGTGATTACATGGCTTAAACATCCATATGCAAAACAGGAAGTCAAGATTAGTGAAGTGACAAAAAAACAAGGGATTATCCTTTTGGCAGTGACCCTCGTGGTGACCATTGCATTAGGTTATGTCTTAATTCAATTAGGTACGTCAAATATTGAATTTAGCATTATCTCCATTGCAACAAGCTTTTTGGCATCAAGCCTGATGATGCTTCGAAGCCATTATTATGCCTTAGCCTATGCTGCTAATGATATTGTATTAATTGTTCTTTGGACATTAGCGAGTATGTCTGATGTGATGTATTTGCCTATGGTCATTTGCTTTGTTGTTTTTCTTATTAATGATCTTTATGGTTTCTTCAATTGGAAGCGTATGAAGCATTATCAGCAGGAGGCAGAAGCTGTATAAAAAGCATATGGGAGACACCCTTGACAAGCAGTAGAAAGTTTGATATGATACCTTGATGAGAATAATAATCAAAATCATTTTAAGAGAGGTGTTATATTGGCAAGAAACCGTGAACCAAGATTTAAAAAATGTCGGAGTCTGAATTTGAATGTATGTGGGCATCCGAAGGCTATGAAACGAAGTGTTCCATCTCAGGCACGTGACCGAAGAAAAATGTCACCATATGGCGAGCAGTTACTGGAAAAACAACGTCTTCGTGGCTATTATGAAGTTTTAGAAAAACAATTTCGAAATTATGTAGACAAAGCACTTGCAAGCCCGGAGCTTACAGGAGAAAAGTTGATAGCAGACTTAGAGTGTCGATTGGACAATATGGTCTATCGCATGAACTTCGGTGCGTCCATTCGACAAGCCAGACAGATTGTAACGCATGGTAATATTTGGGTGAATGGAAAAAAAGTAGACCGGCCTTCTTATGCATTGTCCCCTGGTGATAGTGTTGAAATTCGAGATAAAGCAAAAGATATCGCTATATATAGACATAATTTTTATGAAAAGGCAATTTATAATTTACCATATATTGAATATGATCAAGAAGGGTATAAAGCGATATTGCGTGAAAAGCCAATTCGCGAGCAGATTCCTATTGAGATTCAAGACCAACTGGTCGTTGAGTATTACTCCAATAGATAAACTTCTTAAGTGGAGTATTTTTTATAGTTATATAACACATGGTTGAAAAGGTTAAACTTTTCAACCATGTGTTTTTAATATCTGATTTAAGGTATCTTCATAACGTACCTGACGTGAGCTTATTTCAGCTCCGCCATCATGTGGGGTCATGATTACATTATCAAATTGGTGCAAGTTGTATTTTGAAGGATATATGAGCGGCTCTTGCTTGGAAGGGTAATGGTACCACACGTCAGAACCAAAGCCATAGAGACCGATATTTTTTAGACTGTCATAGAGAGCTTCTTCATCAATAACCAAGCCCCTTGCAACATTAACTAGAGTTTTTCCTTTCATTTCATGAAGCACTTCTTGGTTTATGGAGCCATACGTTTTATCCGTTAGAGGCGCAGTAACGACCATGATGTCACACCACTGTGCTAGTGAAGGAAGGGATGAAAAACGTGTTGTATCATTATACTCTCTGTTTTTATAGGCTAAAACGCCTATAGAACAGCGAAAAGGCATTAACATTGTATGCAGATGCTGACCAATATGTCCATATCCATAGATGGCTACTTTTTTATCAAATAAGCTATGCCAGAACTGTCCATAACCGCCTTGACCGTCACGTGACCAGTCTCTTTGTACTAATTTATGATGTGAAGGCAAGAGTTTACCTTGTAAAGCAAGTATAAATGCAAAAGCACGCTCCGCGATAAAAGGGGCATGTGCAGAAGTGTTATGTACATGGATACCTTCAGCCTTTAGAACATCAAGGTCTAAATCATCCAAACCTGTGTAGGGAACAAAAATATGTGTTAAATTTGAAAAGTGACGAAGGTCGTCTTTACCAAAACGTCCGGTAATCAGATGCGTTATTTGAGGATGGTTATTGGTATCGGTTCGCTCAAGTAGTGTCGGTAAAATCAAGTCGGCAATGTCTTTGTTTTCAGGTGTTGACAATATGTCTGTGATCAGAGAAAATTCATGTGAATTAAAAACACCAAGGTGAATCATCGATAACCTCCTTATAAATGTAAATGTTATAGCCATTATACCATTATTTTGTTACAATAAACATATGCTTTTAGGATTAAAAGCAATGAACAATACAAAAAAAGGGGAGTGAATATGGTAGCTTTTTTATATATTTTAGTGATTGGATTGATTATATATGTTGTTATATTAGGAAACAAAGTGCATTGGCTTGAAAAAAAACTGGATGCGATGACACAGAAAAAGACACTTGAGGCAACGAAACCAGCACAAGTAAATCCTACGCCAGTAAATCCTACACCAGTAACGCCTACAGTTAAAGCGCCTGCTATTAAAGCGCCTGAACCCAAACGTCAGTATCAAGGGTTAAAAAGAATCGACAAGGTAGAGAAACCACTAAAAATCCAAGTGTCGATGGCTTCGGTTTTAAGTAAAATGGGAATCGGATTGGTGCTTATAGGTATTGGCTTTTTATTTAAGTGGGGATATGACCAAGGATTTATCACAGAATTTTTCACCATTGTTTTGGGGATACTCATCGGATGGGGACTCATCGCTTTTGGACGTATTGCTTTTAACAAAGGACGCCTAGTTGTTAGCCAAATTGTCTATGGCGGAGGAATTGCAACGCTGTATATTACAGTATATGGAGCCTATGGCGCATATCAAATGCTCAATGATTTACTGGCGTTTTTATTTTTGATTCTTGTCAGTCTTATCGCTTTTTTTATTTCGCTGACACACCAAAAATTGTCCCTTTCAGTTACAGCGCTTTTGGGAAGTCTGATTATTCCACTATTGGTAGATGTCCAGTTTATAGGCTTTTTTGGTTTTGGTCTATATGTGATAGCCCTGGCCTTATTGAATGGAATGATTTTTTACTATAAAAGGTGGCGAAGTCTTCAGTTGCTTTCCATTGTTGGAATCTATCTGCTAATATTTATTGTGATTGCACAGGTCCAGTTATCTATGGAACAAAAATTTGAGCTGGGTATTTTGTTTTTTATTCTATATATTGTCTTTAATGGACAAGATATACTTATGTCCCTTAAAAAACGTACAAAACAAGACGAACTTTGGATAAGTAGCCTCTTGATTATAAGTATTCCCCTCTTTACAATTTTTGTGAATAAAAATCTTCTTGAGTGGTCGGTAAAAGGCTGGACGCTACTTTTTGGAGTTATAGCGATTGGGTATTTTAGTGGATCCTATGCATATTATAAGAAGAAAGGTGAGGACCTAATCAATAATTCGACACTTGTTTTGATGGCGGTCTTTGCATATTTTGCTATCATTCAATTTTTTGAAGGACAGGTGGAGTGGATGATTCTTCTACTTATGGGACATGTCTTTTTTTACTTTTATCACCGTCAAAAGGCAAACATCTTTCAATGGATCGGACATGGAGTTAGTGGAATTGCATGGATAACTATCCTTGGCAATAGCATTATCCAGTTTGAAGATTTTGCCTATACTTTTGAATATATTGGAACAACCATCCTTATCTATCTATTATTTATTGGACTGCTCTTTTGGCAAGGAACATGGAAAAAGCAAGTCTATGGAAGTATGATTTTCTTTGGCTATGGAACCCTTTTTAATGGGTATTATGCGTATCATGTGGTTCAACACGGATACCGTTTGTTCGGATTTTTGGTGTTAACCTTTTTATTAGGAGCTGTTTTGTGGATTCTTAGCCAACGCTATAAGTTATTATTTGCCTATACATTGCCAGCCTATGGATTTATCCTCTTTTTCATTCGAATAGGCATCTCTTGGGATGTTATAATTACTCAAGAAGTCCATTGGATATATACATTCATGGTGATAGGCAGCGTTATCTTTACAATTGGTTTGTATATGCGCCGACAACAACAAAATGAAGGGTTGCTCTATCAGATTCTAGGCTCGATGATTTTATTATGGAGTGCATATTATGATGTACATGAGATAACTCAAGAATACATGTTTGGTCTATTAGCTGCAGGACTTTTGCTTGCACTCATGGAGTTGGCTATAAACCATGTGACTAAGAAAAAAGATATCAGTACGAATGTTTATCGTGGAATTTTCTTTTTAATGTATGGATTTGGACTTATTGACCAATTGTTTTGGTATGAATTTAGGTGGACGCATTTCATAGTTGAGATCATTTTACTAGCTGTCTTTATCTGGCATCTTTACCATATATCCAAAAAACCTATTGTCAACTATTTGATTTTAACGGCGGTATTTTACCTATATACTTATGGCGCATTCCGTGAAGTAGCGACGGGGTTAGTGACGCTATTTTGGGCAGCCATGGGTGTGGGAGGACTTGTCTATGGAATATTAAAGCGCAATCAACGTTTTTCATATGTGGCATTAGGACTTGTTGTCTTTGTGGCAGGACGACTTGTTTTGATTGATTTGGCTTCGGTAGAAGTCTATTGGAAAGTGATTACTTCCATGGTTTTTGGTAGTGCACTTTTAGCGATTAGTTATTTTCTTCAGCCCTATTTTGACAAAGAATAGGAATGAATAATTTTCAGAGGATATATACGGAAAAATTGTTGAAATAGACAATAAACTACATATTCATCAAAAAAAGTGCTTGAAAAGTGAACATAAACACTGTGTCAAGTGCTTTTTTATGTGGATATTCGACGAAAATGCGGGAATCGATTGTGCAAATTCAACGAAAGGCGTATAATGAGGTCTGGGTTGAAAAAAATAGGTAAAAATGGAGGCGAAACAATTGAATGAAATGACAGGAATAGGCATTGCGATTATTGCCGGTTATTTTATCGGAAAACTTATTAACAAACTTAATGTACCCTCGGTTGCCGGATACATTATTGCAGGATTAATTTTAGGGCAATCATTTTTAGGGATTTTCAGCGAAGCATTTGTTGAAAAAACCAGTTTGATTAGTGATATGGCACTTGCGCTAATTGCATTTACCATCGGCGGTGAATTGCTAAAAAGCAGTCTAAAGAAGATTGGAGCAAAAGTCTTTATCATTGCTTTCTTTGAGGGTTTTTTAGCATTCATCATCGTAACGATTGCTATGATGTTGATGAAACTACCCTTTGAAACAGCGTTGCTTCTTGGTGCCGTTGCATCAGCTACAGCGCCTGCAGCAACACTTATGGTTATTAACGAGCTTCGAGCAAAGGGACCGCTTTCAGAGAGTCTAGTTGCTGTTGTAGCGATCGATGATGCCATATGTTTGATGATCTATGCGGTTGCATCATCAGTTGCAAAAGTGATGATCAAACATACAGGAACGATTGAATGGTCCCATGTATTGGTTAAACCGCTCATTGAAATAGGTGCATCAATTTTACTTGGAGCAGTAATTGGTGGGTTGCTTGTTATTATATTGCACTGGGTAAGTTATTCGAGAGAGGTTCTAGCTGTTGTACTTGCAGCGATTATGATTACTCTTGGGTTAGCCACAATTCTTAATCTATCAGCATTGCTTTGTAACATGACACTAGGAATTATGGTGACAAACCTAAGTTCAAATAAAACAAAAGCATTCTCAGTGATTGAGTCAATTACGGCCCCAATCTACACTGCCTTTTTCGTGTTGGCAGGTGCTAGATTACAGATTGGATTGTTGGCGCAAGTAGGACTTATCGGATTGGTCTATACAATTGCAAGAATGTTTGGTAAAATTGCAGGAGCATCTTTTGGAGCAACAATTGCAAAAGCAGATCCAGTAGTAAAAAAATATATCGGTTTTGGGTTATTATCTCAGATTGGGGTAGCTGTCGGATTAGCGATTGTCATCAGTCACGAGTTCGCCGGTACCGAGGCAGGTACGTTGATTATTACAGTATTACTCGCAACAACAGTCATTACCGAAATTGTCGGACCGTTGTCTACGCGGTATGCTATAATAAAATCAGGAGAAGCTGGCGGTATGGATGCGAAAGTAAATTCGTGATAGGAGAGTGAAAAACAGATGTATGTGCTTTTTATTGTATTAAATGAGATTGAGTATTTATCAGACATTATTACAAAAATGCGTGAGGTCGGTTTACGTGGAGCCACAGTACTTGAAAGTATGGGGTCACGTAATGTTGTGGAAAATGAGTTGCAGACAGATTCTTTTCTGGCAAGTATTGTTAATACAGTTGAACGTCAGTCCAAGGCAAGTCGAGTTATTTTTTCACTGATTGAGCGAGAAGAGCAAGTGCAAAATGCGATGAAAGAAATACAGACATTGCTTGGAGGCGATCTTAAAAAGCCCCGTCTTGGTATGATGTTTGTTTTGCCAGTGACACATATGCGTGGTGGTGAATTGGAAAGACATATTGAAAGCAGGGATCGAAAACGCCGAGAACAACAACTTCATGAGGAGGAATAAGTATGTATGTTATGGTTACCGTACTAAGCGAGACGCGTCGATTAAAAGCCATACTTAAAGCGTTATCCAATATGGGAATAAAAGGATCTGTAGTGATTGATTCCATGGGGACCAATTCATTGCAAAACAGCTATTCAGACTATAAGCCGTTTTTGGAATCTTCCCTTATTGCTATCAGTGAAAAAACACGGTATAAAAAGACGATTATTTCTACAGTGACCGATGATGTCTTAGTAGAAAAAGCCATGGATAAGATTCAAGAAATTTTAGGGCAAGATCTAAAAAAACCGAATGTTGGAATTATGTTTACGATTCCGATGCTTACCTTTGTTGAAGGTAGTGCGCTCAATGAATATACTTCTTTTACGTGGGACGAATAGAAATTTCTTGACGACGATAAAACTTTATGTTACGCTTTATGCGTGTTACAATGAATTTCATAAGAACGCTAGGGGGGCCGGAAATGCCGGCTGAGATAAAGACCAATTGTCTTTGACCCTTGACCTGATTCGGATCATGCCGACGTAGGAAAGCTTAAGTCAAATATAAGGCTATTATACAGGTTAAACATGTATAATAGCTTTTTCTTTGTTTAAACCCCTTAAAAAAAACTGCATAATTCGAATCGCCAAATGATTGTAATGATGGAGGTAAGAATGAAAAACGTATCATTGAAACTGTCAATTTCAGGACTATTGATTGCACTAGGCGTTGTCCTTAGTACATTTTACATTCCTTTTGGTGTATCTAAGTGCTTTCCGGTGCAGCATTTTATCAATGTGCTCGGTGCGGTCTTGTTGGGACCTGGGTATGCGGTTATTAATGCATTTTTGATATCCCTTATCCGTAATATGCTGGGGATGGGATCCCTGCTGGCCTTTCCGGGAAGTATGTTTGGCGCCCTGCTTGCAGGTGTGTTTTATCGTTTGTATTCCCATCATCGATTAGCCTGCCTTGGAGAATTTATCGGGACGGCTCTTATTGGTGGTGTGGTTGCAGGTTTTATTGCATCCCACGTTATGGGAAATCCCGTCGGATTGTTCTTTTTTGTGATTCCATTTGGTATCAGTACCTTTGTTGGAAGTATTTTCTCACTGCTACTGTTTGAGGTCACAGATTTGCTAAAAGTCACGAGAGGATGGAAGGAAAAAATATGAAAAGTATTCTAACCATCGCAGGTTCTGACTCTTGCGCCGGTGCAGGGATCCAAGGGGACATAAAAACGATTGCATCTTATGGTCTTCATGGATTGAGTGCCATAACAGCAGTGACGGCACAAAATACCCGAAGGGTGCGCCATATTCAACCGATTCAGGTGGAAGAACAGCTGCTTAGCATTGAGGAAGATTTTACATTAGCTGCAATCAAAATAGGTATGCTTTATACCAAACATAACATGCGCCAAGTTATTGACTGGACAAAGGCGCAGACCTGTCCGATCATTCTTGATCCTGTTCTTTGTTCGTCAACAGGACAGCAGTTAATCGAAACGGATGGGATAGATTTAATGAAAAAACTGATGAGACAAGTAACGTTGATTACACCAAATTGCGATGAAGCAAGCCTGTTGCTGGGTGAAAAAATCGTGACCTATGAAGCAATGGAAAAAGCCTGTAACGCCTTGTATGAGATGTTTGGTACCTCGGTCTTACTCAAAGGTGGACACTTCTTCTTAGAAGACAAGGCGATTGATTTTTTCTGTGATGGAAAAAGTGTACAAACCTATACCCAAGATCGACTTATAAGCACATGTACTCATGGAACAGGGTGTTGCCTATCGACGGCGATTGCCTGCGAGATGGCTTCAGGGCTGGTCTTGGCAGAGGCTATTAAAAATGCTAAGAAGAAAGTCTACGCGGCTATTCGTGATGGGTATAAAATCGGTCAAGGTGAAGGGACGGTGAACATCCTTGGAATATAAGATGCCACGCGTTCACTTTTTAACCAATGCTGTCACAATGAATGATGTTGCTAATATGTGCATTGCCTGTGGGGGATCGCCGATGATGGCGGAGGCTGTTGAAGAATTTGCAGAGATTATTCCCCGTATGGATGGGCTTGTCCTTAATACTGGAACGGCAGATAGTGCACGGTGGGAAAAAATAGTTCATGCACATCGTATAGCTGTGACCAATGACAAACCGATTTTATTTGATCCCGTTGGATGCAGTGGGAGTACTTTTCGGTTAAAGCGTTGTCTAGATTTATTAAATCGTGGGGGTGTGACGGTTCTTAAGTGTAATTACAATGAGGCAAAAGCATTGGTTCAAGAGCAGGTCAATGCGAATTTTTTTGGAGTGGATAGTGAACAGGCCAATTTGGATACTGTCCAAGAATGGGCAAAGCGCCTATGGGAAAAATATGCAAAACTCCACTTAGGACTTGTTGTCGTTATCACAGGCTCTACCGATGTCATCGTATCTCAATATGGATGCGAGTGTGTTGAGGGAGGGGCGGTGCAGCAGCGATACATCACAGGTTCAGGATGTATGCTTGGGAGTCTTTTGATGACAAAACTGTGTCGACACCGTCTGAATCCGGAGACGAAAACTGACGACCATTATGTTATAAAAAAAGGACTTGTATGTATGAAACGAAGCAGTATGATGGCAGCTGCATCTATTAAAGACCAAAGAGCTTTAGGAAACTACAAAGTGCATTTGCTTGATCACGTTGCAAAACGTCAAGGACCCATATATTTAATTACAACGGAGGCAAAAGATGCAGATGCTTTTTCTAAAGAATGCCTTCCAAAAACAAAAAAAGCGATTGAAGCAGGGGTGACCATGCTGCAATATCGGGTCAAACATAAGTCATGGGAAGAAAAACTTTTTGAAAGTCGGCAGTTGCAAAAGTTAGCAAGAGACCATGGAGTTACATTTATTATTAATGATGATTTGGAGTTGGCAAAAACCATTGGTGCGAATGGGATTCATCTAGGGCGTAACGACTGTTCGGTTGCTCGGGCAAGACAAATGTTAGGACCTTTAGCCGTTATTGGAGCAACGGCAAAAACAGTAGAACAAGCATGCAGGGCAATGGAACAGGGTGCAAGCTATCTAGGTGTAGGCGCTTTGTTTCCATCACCAACCAAACCGGATGCTCTGGCTATGAATCTACATACCTTAGAGGAGATACATGCTCATGTACCCCTACCCTTATATGGGATTGGTGGCGTCACACAAGAAAAATTAAGCTCCCAATATACAGAACTTTTAGATGGAGTGGCTATGGTTTCTGCAGTATATAAAGAAAACACAGAAAATATTTTTAATGTGATTAATGCATTTCAACAACTATTTTAGGAGGAAAAGAAGATGCAAGTAAATACAACACAAGAATATACAACACAAATGAATGCAGCAAAGCAAGGAATCATCACAGAGGCAATGAAAATCGTTGCACAAAAAGAAAACATAGATGTTGAGGTGATTCGTGAACGCGTGGCAAAAGGAACGATTGCAATTCCGGCTAACCGTAACCACCTGTCCTTAAATCCGGAAGGGGTAGGAGAAGGTCTGCGTACAAAAATGAATGTTAACCTAGGTATATCCAAAGATTGTAATGATATGGAGATGGAACTTGAAAAAGTACGTGTAGCCCTTGACATGGGGGTTGAAGCCATCATGGATTTGAGTAATTATGGTAAAACAGAAGCCTTTAGAAAAGATCTTATTGATATATCCGGTGCTATGATTGGAACCGTTCCAGTATATGATGTATTTGGATTTTATGAAAAAGAGTTGAAAGATGTTAAACCGGATGATTTTTTAGGCATGGTTCGAAAACATGGTGAAGATGGTGTGGATTTTGTTACTATTCATGCGGGAATGAACAAAGCGGCAGCAGATACATTTATCAAAAATCCACGGATGATGAATCTTGTATCACGTGGCGGTTCTCTTATGTTTGCATGGATGCGCTTAACAGGTCATGAGAACCCTTATTATGAGCGTTTTGATGAGTTGCTTGATATATGTGCAGAGTTTGATATTACGCTTAGTCTTGGTGATGCATGTCGTCCGGGAGGACTGGCAGATTCAACAGATGCCAGCCAAATCCATGAATTGATTATGCTAGGAGAATTGACACGCCGAGCATGGGAAAAGGATGTACAGGTTATTATTGAAGGACCTGGGCATATGTCCATGGACGAGATTGAAGCGAATGTCTTATTAGAGAAAAAACTCTGTCATGGAGCGCCGTTCTATGTACTTGGACCTTTGGTTACGGATATTGCTCCGGGATATGATCATATTACCGGTGCAATTGGAGGAGCGATAGCAGCATCGGCAGGAGCGGACTTTTTGTGCTATGTAACTCCGGCAGAACATCTTCGTCTACCGACAGTGGATGATATGAAGGAAGGGATTATTGCGACAAAGATTGCAGCTCATGCAGCAGACATTGCAAAAAAAGTGCCAAAAGCCCGACAATGGGATAACAAGATGAGTCAGGCGCGAGTGGATTTAGATTGGCAACAAATGTTTGAATTGGCAATTGATCCGACAAAAGCGCGTGCTTATCGAGAAAATGCAGAATTGGAAGATGAGACGACATGTTCCATGTGTGGCAAGATGTGTGCTATTCGTAATGTCCACGAAGCGTTGAAAAAATAAAGTGGATAGGCTATACTTATAGAAGATTATCTGTACAGTTACTGATGAGGAGGAGATAATAATGTCTATAATACCTAGGCCGCAAAAAATAGAATTTAAAAAAGGTTTTTGCAATCTACGCAGGAAACTATCCATTGACTGTGGTGAGTTTTATGAATTGCGTTCGGTGACAGAGCATTATCTTAAAAAAGAGCTGGATTTTGCCGACATAAAGGATGAAAAGCAAGGGGTCACCTTGGAATATAAAAAAGTGGCAAACCTTAAAAGTGAAGCATATATACTTCATGTGGAAACAGATAGGATCCAAATAAGCGCATCAACAAAAAACGGGATATTTTATGGTCTGATGTCATGGATTCAATATAGCTTTGGCAAAGACCGCGTACGACAGGGCAAAATTGTAGATTGCCCGGATGTTGCCTATAGAGGGATGCATCTAGATGTGAGTCGGCGCTTTATACCCGTTGAGGAAGTCAAGCGCTTGGTGGATATTGCCTCTCGCTTAAAGATTAATCATCTGCATTGGCACCTAAGTGATGATCATGGGTGGCGAATAGCCATGGATGCTTTTCCACGATTGTATGCGGATAACAAACTAGAGACACAAGATGCAGAAGATGCAAAAGATGCGATTTGCCGCGGAAAGTACTTAACCAAAGGTATCTACTCCAAAGCCGAGATAAAAGAAGTTGTTGAATACTGTCGAGAACGTATGATAGAAGTCATTCCGGAAATTGATGTCCCGGGTCATGTCTTATCGGCATTGGTATCCTATCCTGAACTAGCATGTGAGCCTAAAGCATTTGACTATCCTAGGGGATCAATTATTGCGGAAGATGTACTATGCATAGGGAATAAGTCAGCATGGAAGTTTGTATATCAAGTGTTTGATGAGATTGTTGAGTTGTTTCCCTATGATAAAGTGCATATTGGTGGAGATGAAGTGCCAAAAGTTCGTTGGATGGCATGTGAAAAATGTCGTGCCTATGCCAATCAACATAATATTAAAAACGGTTATGGGATGCAACTGCACTTTATGCAGCGTATGATTGATTATCTTAATACCAAAGGTAAGACGGCGATTGTGTGGAATGATATGCTCAAAGGTGCCCAGTTGCGTGGGGATGTTATCTGCCAATTTTGGATGGATACCCATGCATTAGATGTTAACGCCAAGCATTATGAACGGCGATATCAGGTTATTGATTCGGATTTTTTCCATTTTTACTTTGATTATTCGAATGTTATGACACCGATGAAAAAAGTGTATACCTATGCGACAAAATTTGACGCTAGAAAAACCTCCAATCAAAAAAGAGGACTTTATGGAAAAGAATGTGCCTTATGGACCGAGTTTGTGGGCTCTAAGGAAGTGCTGAATCGCTTAATGTTTCCGCGAATGTTTGCATTTGCAGAAAATGCGTGGACGGCAAAAAAACGTTTAGACTACCCATCCTTTAAAAAGAGATTGAAGTGTTTGATGCCTTTGTTTGCCCAATGGGATGTAGGGCGCTTTGAACAGGTGCGGTGGGAATCATGTTCAGTGATGCAACGGTTGGCGATGTTAAAACGCTTTGTCTCGATAATGTCATGGGACATGCTCAAACGTCAGCAACGTTCAAAAGAAGCGGACAAACAAGCGTTTCATTAAAAGGAAGTTAATATAAAGTTGGTCGTAAAAAAAGTGGAATCTCCATACCTTTATTCGTAAAGGATTGAAGATTCCGCTTTTTTTGGCTAAAACATAGGTTATACATCTGTCTTTTTTGATTTTACAGTAGACCCTCTTTCGATTAAGAGGGGGAGGGTGGAATACGACTGAACCTGTAGATTTGGATTTTTTATTTTTCTAAGTAAAGTCTTAGCTGCTTGGCAACCCATATCAAACACGTCGATATTGACTACGGATAACATAGGTTCGGTAATGCGTGAATAAGGATAATCGTCAAATGTAATTACTGAAATATCATCCGGTATTTGAAAATTATTGTGTTTTATTGCATCAACTACGCCAAGAGCGATGTTGTTATTGGCGCAAATTACGGTGTCAGGTAATGGTGATTCGTTTAATATTTGGTCCATTACTTCATAACTCATTTTTTTAGAAGAATCCGTGTGCTTGTTATGTAGCAGGGAACTATGACTTCGGTTAATAATCGTTCTGGCGCCTTCTAAACGATGGGCTGATATTTGGTCATCCGGTGTCCCGCCGATAAAGGCAATCTTTTTGTAGCCCAACTCGATAACGTGTTTTGCTGTGATTTCTCCAGATAAATAATTGTTGATATCAACCCAGCATAAGGCGCTATTATAATCAGGTTTGCCTATAAGCACATGGGGGAAATTAGAGGTTGTTATAACGTTTTCTATGGTAGGGTCAAAGGCTGAGGCGTGAATGATAATGCCGTCAGCACTTTTTTGATAGATTATTTTATCAATAAACTTAGCGATGTCTTCTTCAGAATTGGAATTTACAAGTGTAAGATTATAATCTTTTTTTGAGAGTGCTTCTTGTATTCCGCACATAATTTCAAAAGAGTGAGGATTCGTAAAAGCTACGTTTTTTTCGATTTTCATCATATAGATGATGTTCTTTGTTGTCTGTCGAGCAAAATTCCTTGCTCTTGTATTGGGGTAATAGTGTAATTTTTTCATGACAGCTTCAACCTTCTCTGTTGTAGCGTTAGATATAGGTGAAGATTTATTAATAATTTTAGATACTGTAGAGATAGATACTCCGGCTTCTCGTGCTACATCTTTTATGGTTGCCATATGGTTAGTCCTTTCTGTATTGGGAAAGTGTTATACCAAAATAGTACAACGTTTTCCTAAAAAAGTCAAGGTAAATATAGTGATTTTGTTGACTTTGATAATATATAAAGGTATAATTGGGGTAAATTTACCAATTAAAGTCTATTTATGTTCCAAGAATAAAGGGAAAGCGCTTTCCTTAGTTGGTAAAAAATTGTAAGTTATGCTATGTTATCGGAATGAGGAAATGAAAAGGTTTCATTAAAACGTATGCAATTTAAAAAATAGGAGGAATTCGTATGAAAAAAATGTTGTCTGTCTTACTAATTGCTGCACTGTGTTTAAGCGTTGTAGCGGGTTGTGGCAAAACAAATGGGGAAAATCAAGATGTGACTGTGGATTCAGAAGATGAAAGTGCTTCTGGAAATACGGTGCAGGAAGTTCAAGAGCCAACAAATATTATAATATGGTATGAAACGCAAGAAGCCATCGCCCAAGAGCTACAAAAAGAACTAGATAAGTTGGCTCCGGAGATTATTGTATCTGTTGAAAGAAAAGATAAATTGACAGAAGCTTTAAAACTGGTTGGAAATGACCCGAGTAGTGCTCCTGATATGTATTTTTTTGCGCATGATAAGATTGGGATATATGCTGAGATGGGAATTTTGTCACCGATTACTAATTTTATTCCGGCGTCAACATTTGACGATTTTATTCCAATGACAGTCGATGCGGCTACATATAAAGAGCAAATCTATCAATTGCCTATTTATTTTGAGTCATTGTTGTTTATGTACAACAAAGAATTGATGCAAGAAGTTCCGACAACAACAGATGAGTTGCTTTTGTACATGGAGGCAAATACAATAGATGGAAACTATGGATTTGTTGAACAACATAGTACTGCTTATTTTTCTGTAGGATGGATTCATGCGTATGATGGTTTTATTATTAATGACAAGGCGCAACCGGGGCTTGATCGCCAAGAAACCAAAGATGCTATTAAATATCATAAACAGTTTGTGAACTATATGCCAATAGATGGTGACTACAATACAATGACGACACTGTTTAAAGAAGGGCGCGCGCATTCAACTATTGGCGGACCATGGTTAATTCCGGATCTTGTTGAAAATGGTATTGATATAGGGATAGCTCCTATGCCTATTGTAAATGCAACATCAAAAGCGATTAGTCCCTTTGCCGGTATTCAGGGTATTTGTGTGTTAAAAGAGGCGGAAAACAAAAAGGAAGCAGTGACGAAAGTACTTGAGCAACTATCGAAGCCGGATATAGGTATCAATTTGGCAAAAACCATTGGTTCAGCACCTGTTAACAACAAATGCTACGACGATGATGCTGTTAAGAATAATGAAATTGTGATGACGCTTAAAGAAGCTTCTGCAACAGCTGTTCCAATGCCTAATGTGCCGGAAATGGATGTTATGTGGGCGATAACTGAGAACTTGTTGTCCAGTGTAAACAAAGGGGATAAAGATCCGGTCATTGCTTCAGATGAAGCGCAGAAAAAGGCGTTGGAACAGATTGAAGCCATGAAATAGACGACAGAAGGGGGAGTCCCCTTCTTCTGTATAATAACTTGAGAAGAAGTGACGTTAAGGCAGGTGCACAAGATGAAAAAAAGAGGTTATAAAAAATTCATTCCATATATATATTCTTTGCCTGGGTTGATATTTATAGGTTTAATGATTGTCTTTCCCATTCTTTATACAGGATATATTTCTTTAACGAATATGAATGTGTATCATTGGTTTGATTTTCATATTATCGGGTTTCAAAATTATAAGAAGGCGCTTTTTGTGCTAGATACAGGATTTCTCGCAGCATTTGGTCGAACGATTGTATGGACGGCAGTCAATATGATGTTGCAGATGATTATTGCTTTTTTGATTGCGAGCTTGTTAAATGTAGAAGGTCTTAAATTAAAGGGAATGTATAAGACGATACTTATGTTTCCATGGGCGATGCCTGGATATATATCGATTCTTTTGTGGAAAATGGGAATGTTTAATACAGAATTTGGGTTGTTAAACAACTGGTTAAATCGTTTAGGGTTTTCGGATGTGCATTGGCTAAATAGCGACCATATAGCCTTTGGGTCTTCGGTTGTGGTTAATTTGTGGCTGGCGTTACCGTTTATGATTATGATTATTGATGGAGCGCTGCAAAGTATTGATAAAACATACTATGAGAGTGCAACTATCGAAGGTGCGGGATATTTTGTTCAAGTAAGGCAAATAACGCTTCCTTTGTTAAAGCCCATCATAGCGCCGGCGGTTATCATTACTATGTTTACTACGTTTAAACAGTTTGATATTATCTATCTGCTAACACAACAGCAAGGTTCGAAGACGGGAGCGGATATTCATACAGTCATTACATATACATATGAAAAAGCTTTTGTTACTAACAATTATGGATACAGTTCAGCCATATCCATCATTATCTTTATGATTTTGATTATATTTTCATTGGCTATTCGAGGTGGAAAAAAAGGAGGAGATGTAGATGCGTAGAAGAACAAAGCTTAAAGTCAAGTTGGGCTTACTTAATCTGTTTTTTGTTGTAGCCTGTTCGCTGTGCCTTATACCTATTCTTTATACTTTGTCTGTGTCCCTAAGTGGAACAAATAATATATTGAGTGGATCATTTTCTTTTATTCCCAAGACGTTTACATTGGACAATTATAAGGCGGTTATATTTAATGAACCCTATCTTTTGTGGTTAAAAAATACATTAATATTAGTTAGTGCAACGGTTACGTTATCTTTAGCTGTAGCTATTCCAGCGGCTTATGCGTTCTCTCGATTTAGATTTATTGGAAGAAAAACGATTTTGTATATATTGATTTTGTTAAATGCCTTTCCGTCAATTTTATCTATGTTTGCCATATATCGTATATTGATGCCAATCAAGTTGGTGAATTCTTATCTTGGATTAATCTTGATATATGTTGGAACGATGGCGATATTTGGTCTTTGGAATATGAAAGGGTATTTTGATACGATTCCTATAGAGATTGAGGAGGCAGGGAAAATAGATGGTGCAAACGATTTTCAACTAGTGACAAAGTTGATTTTGCCATTAGCCAAACCATCAATAATTGTTACAGCGGTGATGATCATTATTTTTGTATGGAATGAGTACATATTTGCAGTTACGTTTATGACGGGAGCGCAGAAGTATACCTTGGCTGCCGGATTATATGCGCTTCAAGCAACCCAATATACACGTAACTGGCCTGTTTTTTCTGCGGCATCGTTGTTGACAACTATTCCTATACTTATTATTTTTTTGATGATACAGAGAAATATGGTTTCGGGACTTACAGCAGGTGGCGTCAAAGGATGATATTAATAGAGGAGGATTACTAGATGAATTATGAAGCGGTATTGCATATACCCCTCTCGAATTATGCTCATGGCATGGATGAAGAGAATGTTGTGTTTAGACTACGAGCGGCAAGGGGAGATATAAAAAGTTGCAAGTTATATTATGGAGATAGAGCATGTCGGGTCAATCCGGTGGTTTTTAGTTGCGAAACTATGACTGTCGTCGCGCAAGATCAGTTATATGATTACTATGAAGTGGTCCTTCGTTCGCCATATACGCGAATTTGCTACTATTTTGAGTTAAATGATGGTGAAAAAAGTGTGTACTACTATTATGATATGTTCATGAGCACCTTGCCTGTAGAACGCTCGGAGTTTTATCAGTTGCCTTTTAATCGACGTGAGGATATAGCTACAATTCCGTCGTGGGTGCAAGATGCGGTCGTTTATAATATATTTCCGGATAGTTTTGCTACAGCTAAAGGATATATCAGTAATCAAAAAGGTCAAGCCGATTTTTTGCACCATACGACATATAGTATGCGGGGTGGAACGCTAAAAGGCATAAAAGAAAACATACCGTATTTTAAGGATTTAGGTGTTAATTGTATTTATATGAATCCGATTTTTGTGGCTGGAGAGTGGCACAAATATGATGTAATTGATTACTATAACATTGATCCGTGTTTTGGCAGTAACGAAGACTTTAAAGAATTAGTTGATGCTTGTCATGATGAAGGTATAAAAGTAATTATTGATGGAGTGTTTAATCACTGCGGGTGGAATTTCTTTGCTTTTGAGGATGTGTTAAAAAAAGGTGAAGCATCTCGCTACAAAGAGTGGTTTTATGGATTGAAGTTTCCTGTGGAGTATCCGGATAATCAAGAAGATATACCGACATATGATTGTTTTGCATATGAGCGTAAAATGCCAAAAATGAATACCTCTAATGCAGAAGTTATGGAATATTTTTTAGATGTATGCAAATACTGGACCCAAGATTATGGAATTGATGGATGGCGGTTGGATGTGGCGAGTGAAGTTGATGATGCATTCTGGCGTGCATTTCGAAAGGTGGTCAAAGCAATTAATCCGGAGTGTTTTATCATAGGGGAAGTGTGGGAATCAGCCCAACATTGGCTTATGGGAGACCAATTTGACTCTTCAATGAACTATGACATGCGTAAAAATTGCCGCGATTTTTTTGCCGTTGATGCACTAGATAGCTATCAATTTGATGGCAGGGTGACAGCAATGATAATGCGCTATAATAAGCGTATAGCACATGGGCAGTTAAACTTGCTGGATAGCCATGATGTGCCGAGATTTTTATCGATATGCCAAGAGGATATGCATCGATTAAAATTGTCGGTAATCTTCCAGATGACATTCTTAGGTGTCCCTATGGTTTTTTATGGGGATGAGAAAGGTTTGGTTGGAATACAAGAACATGAATATAGAAAACCTATGTGTTGGAAAAGTCAAGAAGGTATAAAGATATATAAATTTTATCAGGATATCATTAAGTTAAGACGAAGCAAAGATACCTTAAAATACGGAGAATATAGAACAGTTATGGCAAAACAAAATAGTGGAGTGTATGTTTTTAAGCGATGCTTTGCTGATGAAGAAACATATGTAGTGCTTAATCGCAGCGAAGAATATATCCCTATTGAACAATGTGTTGGGAATGCATGTTATACGGTGGATTTGGCAAGTGATGCAGAAGGGAAAGTGGTTGAACCCTGGGGATTTGCCATAGTTAGCAAAGCGTGCTGAGTTGTTTTATCAAAACACTATTTGACAAGAAGGCGCCTGCTATTTATAATATAATGTGTAGAATAACTGATGAATGAATAACAGACTAGCGGATGCAATGCATCCGCTAAGTTTATGTAGGAGATAATAGTATGTTAAATCAATTTTCAAGAACAGAACTTCTGTTGGGAAAAGAAGCGATGGATAAATTAAGTCGCGCACGTGTGGCGGTTTTTGGTATCGGTGGTGTCGGAGGCAATGCTTGTGAAGCATTGGTTCGCAGTGGCGTAGGAGCATTTGACCTTATTGATGATGATCAGGTGTGCTTGACCAACATTAACCGACAGATTATTGCGACGCGAAAAACTGTCGGTCAAGATAAAGTGGAAGTCATGAAAGAACGTATTTTAAGTATAAATCCAAAGGCGGATGTGCGAACGTATAAAACTTTCTTTTTGCCCGAAAATGCAGACAGTTTTCCTTTTGAAGAATATGATTATGTGATTGATGCGGTGGATACCGTGACGGCCAAGCTTGAACTTGTGATGCGAGCAACGGAAAAAGGGGTTCCGATTATTAGTAGCATGGGTGCAGGCAATAAGCTGGATGGAAGTCAGTTTAAGGTTGCGGATATATATAAGACCAAAGTATGCCCTTTGGCAAAAGTTATGCGCCGGGAACTAAAAAAACGTGGTGTGAAAAAATTAAAAGTGGTATATTCGGAAGAGCAACCGATGCGACCCATTGAAGATATGGCGATTAGCTGTCGGGCGAACTGTATTTGTCCGCCTGGCGCAGAACGTAAGTGTACGGATCGAAGGGACATACCTGGGAGTGTAGCGTTTGTTCCTCCGATTGTTGGCCTCATTATCGGTGGCGAAGTGATCAAAGATTTAGTATCAAAATAGTGTATAGGAGCAATAGCGCTTACATCAAATGTGTTTTTCTGTTATAATATAGAGGTGGCGATTTTTAGCTACGTGTGTTTATAAGACAAAGGAGAATTGAAATGTTTGAAGTAGGCGATTATATTATTTATGACAACACAGGTGTCTGTCAGGTGGAATCCATTGGACATTTAGATATGTCCGGCGCATCAGGAAAACGATTATACTATACATTAAAACCGCAGCATGGTAAGAGTGGTACGATTTATACTCCGGTGGATAATGAAAAAGTGACGATGCGACCTGTGATGAGCAAAGACGAGGCACTAACACTCATCGATGAAATTCATGACATTGGGACATTAGATTTGTCTGATGAAAAGAAGAGGGAAGTCGAGTATAAAGAGGCGTTTGCAAAATATGATTGTCGCGAATTAGTTAAGGTGATAAAAACGATTTATTCATTAAAAGAAGATCGTATCGCTGAGGGGAAAAAAGTAACAGCGCTCGACGAAAAATATTATGATATGGCTGAAGAAAAGCTGTATGGAGAGTTGGCGATACCGCTCCACAAGGATATTGATGAAGTCAAAGCGTATGTCATAGAACATGTAAAACAATACGATATGTAAATAAAACTCGCTTCGCTCAACGATCTTGAGCGAAGCGAGTTTTAGAATAGGAAGGACTATGGAAAAACAAACATATATAGAAATTAAAGGTGCGAGAGTACATAATTTAAAACATATAGATTTGAAGATTCCAAGAGAACAATTGGTGGTCATTACCGGATTAAGTGGATCGGGGAAATCTTCCTTGGCGTTTGATACAATCTATGCGGATGGACAGAGAAAATATATGGAGTCTCTGTCTTCTTATGCAAGGCAGTTTTTGGGGCAGATGGATAAACCGGAAGTGGACAGTATTGAAGGCTTGTCCCCTGCAATATCCATTGCACAAAAAGCCACCAATCATAACCCGCGTTCCACTGTAGGGACGGTAACAGAAATCTATGATTATTTGCGACTGCTTTTTGCGCGTATTGGATTACCTCATTGTCCGGAATGTGGCAAACCTATTCAACGTCAGACGATAGATCAAATGGTAGAACGTATTATGGGGCTGGAGGTCAAGAGTAAAATTAACATTTTAGCTCCGGTCGTTCGACAGCGAAAAGGTCAGCATGAAAAAGTGCTACAACAGGCTAGAAAAAGCGGCTATGTTCGAGTGATGATTGATGGGCATATGTATGGTCTTGATGAAGAAATTGTGCTGGACAAAAATAAGAAGCATGATATTTTGGTTGTTATTGATCGGCTTGTTATCAAGCCAGGAATTGAAAGTCGATTGACCGACTCTTTGGAGCAGACCATGCGCTTGACAGAAGGGATTGTTGAGGTTGATGTGATTGATGGCGAGCGCTTTATCTTGAGTAGCCACTTTGCCTGTCCGGACTGTCATATAAGCCTTGCGGAAATTGAGCCTGTGCATTTTTCGTTTAATAACGCTTTGGGAGCGTGTCCTCACTGTGAAGGGATAGGTTATGAGATGGCCTTTGATGAAGCGTTGATGATTCCAGACCCATCTCTAAGTATCACTGAAGGAGCGATTCAGGTTTATAGTTGGCAATCAAGCAAGGATAAGGGAAGTTTTACACGGGCGTTGTTAGAGGAGTTATCCAAGAAATTTGATTTTCGACTAGATGTCCCTTTTGAATCCTATCCAAAGAAAATTCATGATATCCTTATCTATGGAACTGACGTGGAAGTGACCGTGTCTTATAATGGACGTTATGGACCAGGGGTCTATGACATTGCTTTTGATGGATTAATTAAAAATGTTGAACAGCGTTATCATCGGACTGGCGGTGCAGCCTCAAAAGCTGAGTTTGAATCCTTTATGCGAATTACTCCCTGTCAAGTCTGTCAAGGCAAGCGTTTGAATAAGCAGGCGCTAGCAGTGACCGTTGCGGATAAGAATATTGATGCTATCGTTAATATGTCCATCAAAGAACTGATTCCTTTTTTTGATGTACTCTCCTTATCAGCTCATGATCAAGCTATAGCTGAGAGAATTCTTAAAGAGATTAAAGAGCGAATTCGTTTTTTGGACAATGTCGGACTAGATTATCTTACCCTAGACCGAGGGGCATCGACTTTATCCGGTGGGGAAGCCCAGCGTATCCGTTTGGCGACCCAAATTGGTTCAGGCCTGGTAGGGGTATCTTATATACTGGATGAGCCAAGTATTGGGTTGCATCAGCGTGATAACGACAAGCTCATCGCTACCCTTCATCACCTACGCGACCTTGGCAATACAGTGATTGTGGTGGAGCATGATGAAGATACCATTAAGGCGGCTGATCATATTATTGATATCGGTCCGGGGGCTGGCGAACATGGAGGGCGAATTATTGCTCAAGGCTCTTATGAAGAGATTTTAGCTCATGATCAATCCGTTACAGGCAAGTACCTTCGAGGAATATATAAAATTCCGGTGCCAAATATACGACGTCAACCGGCAGGGACCTTGATGGTCTATGATGCCCATGAGAATAATCTAAAACATGTGGATGTGGAGATTCCTTTAGGGGTCTTTACCTGTGTGACTGGTGTGTCCGGTTCGGGAAAAAGTTCATTGGTCAATGAAATACTCTATAAAGCCTTGGCGAAAAAGTTGAATCGAGCCCGTACTATTGCCGGAAAACACGGACGCATCGAAGGGGAAGATCAATTGGATAAGATTATCGATATTGATCAAAGTCCAATTGGGCGAACACCGCGTTCCAACCCAGCAACCTACATCGGAGTCTTTGATATGATTCGTGACTTGTTCGCCTCGACTCAAGAGGCGAAGATGCGAGGGTATAAGAAGGGGCGATTTAGCTTTAATGTTAAGGGCGGGCGCTGTGAGGCTTGTTCAGGCGACGGAATTATCAAGGTTGAGATGCACTTTTTGCCGGATGTTTATGTCCCTTGTGAAGTATGCAAAGGAAAGCGTTATAATCGGGAAACCCTAGAGGTTAAGTATAAAGGCAGAACTATTCATGATATCTTGGAGATGACTGTGGAAGAAGGGCTGACCTTCTTTGAAAATATACCGAGAATTCTAAAAAAAATCCAAACCCTTAATGATGTGGGACTGGGCTATATTCGCTTAGGCCAACCGTCCAACACCCTCTCTGGAGGAGAAGCCCAGCGTATTAAGTTAGCGTCGGAGCTAAGCAAGCGAAGTACCGGTAAGACCATTTATATACTGGATGAACCTACGACGGGATTGCATTTTGAAGATATCAAAAAGCTTGTCATCATCTTGCAACAACTGGTGAATGAAGGCAATACGGTACTTGTGATTGAACACAATATGGACGTCATCAAAAATGCTGACCATATCATCGATATCGGTCCTGAAGGAGGCGATGGTGGTGGAACCATTGTGGCAACAGGAAGCCCGGAACAAATCGCGCAAGTAAAAACGTCCTATACAGGCCAGTATTTGGGGCGATATTTAAATTAAGTAAACTATTGACCTAAAAAATAAAATGTGATACTGTTTCTATAGATGAATGAACAATAATAGAGAAAAGAGGAACAGTATGAAAGTTAAGCTTAGTGATATTGCTAACGAAATGGGAGTATCAATAGCAGCTGTTTCCATGGCGCTGAATAATAAAGGCGGTATTGGGGAAGAGACACGTGAAGAGATTTTAAAAACGGCTGAGCGTATGGGATATAAAGCGAGAAAAGCTTCGAAACCTGCCTCAGAAACAAAGGAGCCACGATTTATAAAGCTGCTAAGAATCAAAAAGCATGGTATGGTCGTTATGGAAACTGAATTTTTTGCAGCGGTTATTCAAGGCATTGAGAATCAATGTCGTAAGATGGGATATCAGTTGCTTATAGCTAATGTAACCCTTAGTGATGATGCGCCCCAGCAAATTGCAGAGGAGTATCATGATGATGTTGATGGTATGATATCTTTGTGTACGGAATTAGACGAAGAAGATATTCGCCCTTTGATGCAAATCAGGTGTCCGCAGGTGGTTATTGATCGAAAGTTTGTATGGAATGTCAACACGGTACTTATGAATAATCAAAAAGGAACGCGCCAAGCGGTTGAGTATCTATATCAAAAAGGACACACAGAGATTGGTTATCTAAAGAGTAATACACCAATTTATAATTTTAAGAGTCGGTTTAAAAGTTACTTAGAATCGATTGAACGCTTAGAACTTCAATGTCAAGAACAGTATGTTATAGAGCTTGACCCAAGTATTGAAGGAGCTTATCAGCATATGAAAGCTTTTTTGAAAACCCCGGCGGGGCGAAAGCTCCCTACGGCTTTTGTAGCAGATAATGATAATATTGCTCTTGGGGTAATGAATGCGCTTAAAGAAAGTGGCATACGCATACCTGAGCAAGTATCTTTGATTGGCGTGGATGATATGCCTTTTTGTAAAATTGTTGACCCGCCATTGACTACAATTAAAGTGTATAAGGAAGAAATAGGGCGCCAAGCAGTCAAGATGCTTGTAGAAGAAATTGTTGGCGATAGTGAGTGTACCAAAAAGATGGAAGTGGATACAGTATTGGTGGAAAGAAGTAGTGTAAAGGTCTTAACAGAATAACGAAGCGTTGATTGTGACGATGCAGTTCTCAATATGAGAGCTGCATTTTTTTAAATCAATAACTTAAATTAACTTAAAATATTGACCTAATACTGAAACGGTGATACAATTAACACATAAAATTAAGTAAAACATTAAAGAGTTATAGAAATGGAGGACAAAAGGTGATTAAAATAGGTGTAGCTTCAACACGGCGATTTGTATTTAGTAAAGAGGATGCCCATAAGTACAAGGATTTGGTTTTAGAAAAACTGAAAGGTATGGAAAATATAGAGGTGGTGGATATTGAAAACATCAACTCAGAAGGCTTGTTATATGATGATGACTCCCATGCGGATCAAATCAGTGAACTGTTTATCCGGGAAAAAGTTGACGCGGTTTTCTTTCCCCATACCAATTTCGGAACGGAAAACACCGTGTGTCGTGTGGCAAAGGCTGTGAATAAGCCGGTCCTATTATGGGGGCCTCGTGATGAAGATCCTTTAGAAGATGGTATGCGTTTACGCGATACTCAATGTGGTTTGTTTGCTACAGGAAAAATATTGCGACGGTTTAATGTACCTTTTACCTATATTCCCAATACGCATCTAGATGATCCGATCTTTGAGAGAGGTCTAGATAACTTTATTGCTGCGGTTCAAGTAGTTAAGGCGATGGATCGTTTACGGATTCTTCAAATATCCACTCGTCCTGCAGGTTTTTGGACGATGATGTATAACGAAGGTGAGCTTTTGGAAAAATTCGGCATCGAAATCTTCCCGATTACCCTTGTAGACATTAAAAATCGTACAGATGCTTTGGCGGCTTCGAATAATGAGGAAGTGACAAAGGTTGAACAGATGATTAAGGCAACAATGCAGACAGAGCATGTGACAGATGCGGCTATTCGCCAAATTGCGGCTTTAAAAGTAGCCATGCAAGCCTTTGCCCATGCAAAAGGATGCAAGGCTATTGCAATTCAATGCTGGTCAGCGATGCAAGAAAGTATGAAGATTATGCCTTGTCTAGCCAACGCTCTACTAACAGATGAGTTTTTGCCAGTGACATGTGAGACGGATATTCATGGTGCGATTACCTCGGTGATGACTCAAGAAGCAGCAGGACGCACGACACCTACATTTTTTGCAGATCTTACGGTACGTCATGCAGACAATGACAATGGAGAGCTTCTTTTTCACTGTGGAAACTTCCCTGTATCCTTGGCTTGCGAGGGATGCAATGCTTCAGCAGAAAAACACTTCTTGTTTGATGACCATGCACCGGGAACGTTTGAAGCCGAGATTAAAGGTGGTGACATGACGATTGTACGATTTGATGGCGATCATGGAGAATATAACCTTTTCATGGGACATGCAAAAGGCATTCAAGGCAAGTATAGCCGAGGTTCTTATGTCTGGGTTGAAGTAGATGATTGGGTAAAATGGGAACGACGATTGGTTGAAGGGCCTTATGTTCACCATTGTGTAGGTATTCATGCGGATGTAATTCCGGTTCTATATGAAGCTGTAAAGTATATCCCGGGAATTAAACTAGACCTTGTAGACACAACAGAAGACGCAATTGTTGATTGGTTGAATGGAGGTTCAAAGGCATGGATGTCAGAAGCTTAGAAAAAAAAGCGGTTCAAATTAGAAAAGATGTCATTCAAATGATTTATGATGCAAAGACAGGACATACAGGAGGCGCCTTATCAGCAACAGATATTATGACCACCTTATTCTATGGAATTATGAATATCACACCCGAGAACTCTAAACACCCGGATCGTGATCGGTTTATTCTCAGTAAGGGGCACTCGGTTGAACCTTATTGGACAATTTTAGCGGAACGTGGATTTATTAAAAAGGAAGAATTAAAGACATTTAGTCAATTTAATAGTCGATTGATCGGTCATCCTAACAATAAGGTGGATGGTGTTGAGATGAATACCGGATCTTTGGGACACGGATTAAGTGTAGCTTCGGGTATGGCGCTTGCAGCGAAAATGGATAAAAAAGACTATCGTGTATTTACACTCATGGGCGATGGAGAACAAGCGGAGGGTTCTGTTTGGGAAGGGGCAATGTTTGCTGCCCATTATAAGTTGGACAATCTTGTGGCCATTATCGATCGTAACCGATTGCAAATTAGCGGGTGTACGGAAGACGTGATGGGGCTTGATCCTTTAGATAAAAAATGGGAAAGCTTTGGTTGGAATGTTATGGAAGTGGATGGTAACAATATCGAACAGCTCTATGATGCTTTGATTAAAGAGCCGGCTTGCATTGATAAACCGACGCTAATTCTAGCGAATACGATTAAAGGAAAAGGAGTCTCCTTTATAGAAAACCAGGCAGCTTGGCATCATAAGGTGCCTACAGAGCAAGAATATGTCCAAGCTATCAATGAGCTAGATCAGATGTTAGAAGCCTTGGAGGTGTCTCATGAATAAAATACCAAATAGAGAAGTGGTTAATGATGTCTTGGTAGAACATGCCAAGACCAATAAAGATATTGTTGTACTTGCAAGTGATTCGAGAGGTTCGGCAAAATTAGCACCATTTGCCAAAACGCATCATAACCAATTTGTTGAGACAGGGATTGCTGAACAAAATATTGTAGGTGTGGCGGCAGGACTTGCTTCTTGTGGAAAGATACCTTTTGTTGCTTCTCCGGCATGTTTTTTAAGTATGCGAAGTGTAGAACAAGTGAAAGTTGACCTGGCTTATTCAAATACAAATGTCAAGTTGGTCGGTATCAGTGGAGGGATTAGTTATGGCGCCTTGGGGATGTCTCATCATTCGGTTCAGGACTTAGCTGTTATGCGGGCGATTCCCGGAATGACGGTGGTGCTCCCGGCGGACCGTTTTGAGACACAAAAAATGGTTGAGGCCCTTTTAGAAACCTATGGTCCGACGTATATGCGAATCGGACGTAATCCGGTTGAAGATGTCTATGATTCCTTGGATTATGAATTTAGACTAGGCAAGGCCAATGTGTTGTATGAAGGAAAAGATGTAACACTCATCGGTGCCGGAGAGACGGTACGCGTTGTTTTGGATGCTGCGCTTATGCTTGAAAAAGAAGGGATACATGCTCGGGTCTTAAATATGCATACTATAAAACCTCTCGATACAGAGGCTATCATTAATGCGGCTAGAGAGACCGGCTATATTCTTACACTAGAAGAACATAGCATCTATGGTGGTCTGGGTGGAGCTGTGTCTGAAGTGGTTGCAGCCCAATGTCCGGTTAAGATGGAGATTATGGGAATACCGGATGAACCGGCAGTTGCAGGAACCACGGGAGAAGTTTTTGCTCATTATGGAATGACGGCTGAGATGATATGTCAAAAGGTCAGTGCACAACTTGGTAAAAAAAAGGAGGCATAAGATGTATATCCTAGGAATTGATCAAAGTACTTCGGGAACCAAAGCTGTACTTGTCGATGTCAAAGGCCGTATTGTATATAAGGATATGCTAGAACACCGGCAATATTATCCAAAACCTGGATGGGTGGAGCATGACCTGGAAGAAATCTATACGAATGTGGTAACTTTGATTGGTCGTGTCATAGAAAAAGTCGATCCAGGTGAAATTATGGGACTATCCATCACGAATCAGAGAGAAACGATTGCCTTTTGGGATGCCAAGACAAAAAAATCCTTGTGCCATGCCTATGTATGGCAGTGCCGACGCGGCTTAGAGATCTGTCAAGACTATAGCGAGAGAGGCTATGATGAAATTATTGAAAAAAAGACAGGGCTTAAACTAGATACGTATTTTTCGGCGAGCAAAGTAAAGTGGGCAATGGAACATGAGGCTAAGGTTAGGAAAGCAAAAGAGCAAGGTACCCTCCGTGTGGGAACGATAGATGCCTGGTTGATTTTTCGCTTGACGCAGGGAAAAGTTTTTGCAACCGATCATACCAATGCGAGTCGGACCATGCTCTACAACATTGAAACATCTGACTGGGATGAGGAGCTGTTAACCCTTTTTGGTGCACAACGAGGGATGATGCCATGTATTTATCCGTCCAATGGAAGCTTTGGACGTGTAGAAGCGCCGGAACTTTTGAAGATAGGCGGATTGCCTATAGCAGGCGTTATCGGTGATAGTCAGGGCGCCTTATTTGGACAGTTATGTTTTGAACGCGGGATGGCTAAAGCAACCTATGGAACCGGATCTTCCGTGATGATGTATACCGATCAAGAGCGAATTCGCTCGGACAATGGGTTGGTGACTTCGGTGGCGTGGGCTATGGATGATCAGGTATACTATGCGATTGAAGGACTCATCAATTCGTCAGGCGATACATTAAAATGGGTGAAGGAAAACTTGGGGCTCTACCAAGAGGATGTCCAAGTGGAAACGATGATCCAGAGCTTGGATTCCAATGAAGGCGTTTACATTGTCCCGGCTTTTGTTGGGTTAGGCGCCCCTTATTGGAAAGGGGATGCTAAAGCTTCAATTGTAGGTCTTTCGCGTAAATCCCACCGGGCTCATATTGTTCGTGCGGCAGTAGAGTCGATGGCTTATCAGGTATCGGATTTGATTCATTTGATGGAACGAGATGCTAAGATAGATGTTGCTACACTTAATGCAGATGGCGGGCCAACAAAGAATAAATTCTTGATGCAATTACAGGCGGATGTCATAGGGGCAAAGGTTCGCTGTATTGAAAAACAAGAATTATCTGTCATGGGGGCTATATATCTTGGAGGGCTAAGCCTTGGTGTATGGCAAGACTTTGAAGCCTTAAAGGCGCTGCCTATGCAAGAAACCATCTATGAACCGATGCGTTCAAATCAGGAGGTCAAAGCTCTCCTTACAGGGTGGCATGATGCCATTGAGAGTGTCTGTTAAATGAAGGCGTAAATAAACAATGACTAAAATAAAAAAGGTCCGGTACAATCTGTACTTGACCTTTTTTTGTTGCGTTTATTGAACATGAATAATGATCCGCTGATAGCGTGTGAGAGCCGGTACGCCATCATCAGTGACTGCAAGGATGATATGGATTGAACCGGTACGAAAAACACGTTCAGTGGGGATGTCAAACCATGCTTCTTTTTCCGTGTGTTGATGAATCGTAATAGGTTGACCGCTTGTAGCAGATGAAGTGGAAAAACTTCCGGCCTCGGGATAATAAAACCATTCATAGCTTAAGTTGTCACCATCGGGATCATATGAACCTTCGGCGTTTAAGGTGATGGTATCGCCTAATTTGGCGTGTAAGACACTGGGGTGGGCTAGTTTTGGGACAGGGGGATGATTGGCGTCTTCATAGTTTGGGGTGACGCTCCAATCCATGCGTGCACGAAAATCATTTTGATAAGCGCTTCGCCAACGCCAAATCGTTGCTTTGTTAGAGGTATGCCAGAAATCATCCATACCAAGGACTTCGTCGCAGGCATCAGAGTAAAAAGGGCGCGTCTCAGGGGTTAAAAAGTGTTTTTGGGTAGGTGGTTGATAATACTCGTAACGTCCACCCCAACTGCCCCATTCTGGATGCTCGCTATCGCCTAACCCATTTTGGACTAAAAATAAAAAAGTGGGTGTGTCTCCTTCCATCAAAAATTTGGATGAAGGATATACGGCGCCTAGAGGACCTTTGGATTGAATGTGTTCTTCCAGCCATGGGTTATCTACAAGGGAAAAATCGGCACCACAAAAACGTCCGTGAAATCGATCGCCACTAATGCCGCTCCATGTGCCAAGGTGGTAGGCGCCACCGGCGTGAAATCCAGGGCTTGCAATGTAGTGAAGATCAGGGAAGGTTGCGCGCATCCAGGGACCGGAATCGTCCTGATCTGATATAGTATATACTCTTAATTTAGCGATGAGCTCCTTGAGTTTGGTCGCGCTGACGTCGGCTTGGAGTTGCCATAAGGTTTGAGCTAACACATTTGGACCGCCCCAGACTAAGACCCATAAAGGGCGAGGGTCATCCTTGAGCAGGCATGCACGTAATAAGTCGGAACCGGACGAGTTTTTACCTTCGCCGACAGCATTCATACCGTATTCTGGCAAGCCTTCTTTAATAATCGATTCAAGATAGTCGGCAGTTGGATAGCCATCTTCGTGGACTAAGAGGTTATCCCGGACAGAACGGTAAGCTTTAACGATTTCTTGAATTCGCCACGGTGCTGTTTTGTCTTTAAGATGTATTGAGGTCGTTGCAACGAGGCCTTCTACATCCCACTGATTCGCATAGGTGAGAAAGCGGACTAGAGACATAGCATCATCCGGTTCGTTTTCGATGTCGGTTAATACGAAGATGCGTGGTTTGGGTGGTGTATGACTTTGATTTAACATAAGAACCTCCAAATTTTAGTGAAATTAAATTAATATACTTAAATTCTATAGGTCTATATAGGAAAAGTCAACTAAATATAAGAAAAAAACCCCAAAAAATTGAAAATACTTGACTAATTCACTGAAAAAGAATATAATTTTAACTAAATATTTAATTAAATAAATTAAGTATATGCAAAAGGGGGTTGATTGTGCGAGCGAAGGATATAGCAAAAAATCTTGGAATATCTGCGGCAAGTGTATCACTTGTTATGAATAATAAACCGGGGGTAAGTGATGCGACCCGAGCAAAAGTGCTAAAAGCAATTCAAGAAACGCAATATGGTATGGGGATAAAAAAAGTATCTTCAGATAAAACAGTGCTATTCTTAGTTCATCGTAACATTGAGTTGGATGAAAGCAGGGTGCCATATTTTTCACAAGTTTTTGAGCAGGTGATGATTGGCATAGAAAGTGGCGCAAAACAAGAGCAATGTAAAGTGGTTATTCAATACATAGATAATATATCCATACAAAAATTTGTTGAAGATCAAGTGCCGGCTAACATTGATGGAATCGTTTTATTGGGTACAGAAATTCGACAAAAATATGTACAAATGCTTTTAAAGTTGGATATACCTATTATTCTTATGGATAATTACATGTACAATCTTCCGATTCATTGTGTTGTAATCAATAATGAACAAGGGGTTCAACTAGCGATTAATCACTTCATTGAAAAAGGGCATGCTTCGATTGGCTATGTTCATGTAGCAGATAATGCGAATAATTTTCAAGAACGCTACTTTGGATTTATGCGTTCCATGCAACAATGGAAGCTGGAGATTGAACCTACGCATATCGTTTTTCTAAAAAGCGATAGTAACCAGACGTTGTATCAACAAGTGCTGGAAAAACTAAGTGGAATATGTTCTTTGCCGACAGCTTTTTTTGCCGATAATGATATTGTTGCCATAGAGGCATATAAGGCGCTGACCCAATTAGGGTATACGGTCGGAGAGGATATATCAATCATCGGATTTGATGATATTGCCTATAGCCAAATAATGAATCCCCCATTAACGACGATTAAATCTCCCCAATATGCCATGGGTAAAGTGGCGGTTAATATGTTGATGCGTCAAGTGGAAAATTCGCTTTTAGGCATCCAAAAAGTAGAGATTATGACCTCTGTCGTATCGCGTCAGAGTGTAAAGCAAAGGAGAAGATTATGTTAACAGATACAAAAAAATCAAAATACGCAAAGATTCATTCACTGCCTCATGATGCAGTTACCTGGACACAAGGATTATGGGCAGATAGTGTAAAGGTATGTGCCAAAGCAACCGTTCCTCAACTAAAGAAAATGTTTGATGATAAAGAGGTCAGTCATGTCGTTGAAAACTTTCGAATCTGTGCTAAAGAGGTAGAAGGGGAACATGCAGGAACCGTATTTGGTGATGGGGATTTTTACAAATGGATGGAAGCGGCGCTGTATTCTGCGACGCGCTACAACGACCAAGCATTATTAGAAGAAATTGATGGATACATTGCCCTGATAGAACGTGCTCAGCAACCGGACGGATACCTATCAACAAAACAGATTATCGGTGAGATGAATCAAAATGGTATTGCTCGCATGGGTGATATTAACGATTTTGAAGTTTATAATTTTGGGCATCTATTTACAACAGCTTGTCTGCATTATCGAATGACCGGTAGCAAACGCCTCTTAAATGTAGCCATTCGTACGGCGGACTATCTAGAACGCTTATATATAGAGGCTGCACAAAAAGGAGAAGTACAAACCGCAGTCTGCCCATCCCATTATATGGGGTTAATTGAGATGTATCGAACGACCCAAGATGCAAAGTATCTAAAACTTGCAACAACGGCGATTGAACTAAGAGATTCAGTTGAAGATGGAACAGATGATAACCAAGATAGAACGAAGTTAAAAGAACATGAAAGCATTATCGGACATGCGGTCCGTGCAAATTATCTCTATAGCGGTGTTGCAGACCTCTACTTAGAAACGGGAGACTCTGAATATGTAAAAATGCTGGATAAGGTGTGGCATAGTTTGGTCAACCATAAGATTTATATTAATGGTGGATGTGGAGCGCTCTATAACGGTGTCTCTCCTTATGGGAACTTTTTTGTCGATCAAAAAGTTCATCAAGCCTATGGATATGAATATCAATTGCCAAATATTACGGCGTATAATGAGACATGTGCCAGTGTTGGGCTAGTGATGTGGGCACATAGAATGTTTGCAATAAAAAAAGAAGCGCATTTTTATGATATGTTGGAAAAAACTATGCTAAACCTCAACTTAGCAGCGATTAGTTTAGACGGTCGTAAATATTTTTATGAAAACATGTTGCGTAGAACCAAAGAGTTGAAGTATGAACTGGTGTGGCCATTGACACGTACGGAATATATTACAAGTTATTGTTGTCCTCCAAATGTCGCACGTGTGATTGCCCAAAGCACGGAATATGCCTATAGCACTTCGAAGGACACGGTTTATGTGGGCATGTATGGGGCAAACACGGCGACAGTAGCTTTAGATGAACAGACACAATTTTATGTGGAGCAAAAGACCGATTATCCCTATCATGGTCGGGTAGAATTTAATGTACGACCTGTTACCAATAATGAGGGAGCCTATATAGGCGTGAGAATACCTAGCTGGGTCCAAAAGGGATATATTCAAGATGGATATGGTAAAAGGATAATACTAGAAGCTAAAGATGCCAACACATTTGTCCAAGTAGCCTTGGCTGGGAATGTGGAGACGAAGATTGAAGTGTTTTTTGACATGGACGTTCGTCTAACAACCGCTCATCCTATGGTTGAAGAAGATACGAACCAAGTGGCTGTTGAAAAAGGACCGCTTGTATATTGTGTGGAATCATTTGATATTGATGTGGCAACCGTTGATGATATTATGCTCACGCCGGATGTCAATTTTACAGAACACACATATACGATTATGGATCGAGACGTTATGGCGCTAGAAGCGGATGTTCTTGTTATGAAGCGACCTGAAAAAGAACGGGATAGCTTGTATCAAACCTTAGATTTTCAAGGTTTTGAACGTAAAAAGATGCGGATGATTCCTTACTTTGCATGGGATAATCGCGGGGTTGAAGAGATGAAGATATGGCTTCCGATTACGTTTCCATATGAAAAACTCTGACATAATATAAGAAATGAGAGACTATATTCTTAAAATAGAAGATGGTAAGATAAAAATGTAGTTAAATTAACTTAATATATTAATTTGGAGGGAAAACAATGAAAAAGAAAGTATTGGCACTTGTTCTTATGTTATGTCTTATGACAGCGGCATTTTCAGGCTGTGGCAAAGACGAAGGAGCGCAAAGTAATGAAGGAACATCACAAGAATCAAATCAAGGCAGCTCAGATAATGTGAATACGTCGGATTTTACAGGCGAAGATCCACAACTTGAAAAGCATATTAAGATTTTATCCATATGGGCTGAAGATAACGATAATGGTATCCTTATTAATAACATTCTTCAAAGATATCAAGATGAAGTCAATCCAAACTTCTCTTATGAATATGAGTTGGTATCAGCAGACGATATGAAGACAAAGATTGCTACATTGGCTTCATCCAATGACTTGCCGGACTTTTTTGCCTATGAATCCGGAACACCGCTAAAAGAGTTGGTTGATGCTGGCAAAGTTCTTGATATCGGTTCAGAACTTGAGCGTATCGGAGCTATGGACATGATGAATCCATCGGCAGTATCCTTGCTTAAAAACCTTGCAGAAACCAACGAGCTTTATGACTTACCTCTTGGATTAAATATTGAAGGTTTTTGGTATAACAAGGCTTTGTTTGAACAAGCAGGTGTTGAAGCACCAGAGACTTGGGATGAGTTTGAAGTGGTTTTAGAAAAGTTACATGCGGCAGGCATTCAGCCATTATCTTGTGGAGCAGGTGACAAATGGGGCGCAACACGATTAGTTAATGCCTATACAGTACGTCTACTCGGAGAAAATGCAATGACTGCAGCAGCCAATGGCGATGCAAAATATACAGATGAAGGTTATGTAGAAGGAGCCGCTAAAATCCAAGAATGGGCAGAAAAAGGCTACTTTGGTCAAGGGGTAACAACAGTAGATATGAATACAGCAGGAACAATGTTATGTTCTAGTCAAGCAGCGATTTTCTATAATGGAAGCTGGTTTACATCGAACTTAAACGATCCTACATATAACTTACAAGGTGAAGAAGGAATCGGATTCTTTAACATTCCTGTAGTGGATTCGAAGGTGAGCGATAGTAATTCATATTCAATGAACTGTGGTAACATCTTAGCGATGGACAAAGAAAAGTATGATGATGGTACGGCGTGGTTCTTAAAGTATTTTGTTGAAGAAATCGGCAATGAAGCTATGAGTACTCAAGGAACAGTTAAAGGGTATGTATATACAGTAGAAGAAGGCGAAATGACACATTATACGAGTTTGGTTTTAGATAAAATCATGAATGCAGAAACAGCTTTTGCATGGTATGAAGCGAAAATGAGTTCAGAAGTATCAACGGTTGCTCAAGAAAATGTACAGACGCTCATTAATGGGGATATGACTCCGCAAGAATATATGGAATCTATTCAAGAAGCGTATGATCTTAGTCGTTAACAACATGTAACATAAAGGTGTCAGTGGTCTGCATTGACACCTTTATTATAACAGAAAGATGGTGTATTCATGAACAAAGTACTTAGTAATAAAAAGGCGATTGCAATTTTTGTGTTGCCGCCGTTAATTTTATATTCGATTTTAGTAGCTCTGCCGGTGGTATGGTCCTTCTATTATTCGTTTTTTTCAGGGACACCTGGGTTAAAGTGGGAGTTTGCAGGTATTGCCAATTATATCAAATTATTTAAAGACAGTAACTTTAAAGCGGCATTATGGGTCAATATTCGATATATAGCGATTGTTATGTTGGGACAAGTTGGTTTAGGACTTGCGCTTGCGCTGATGTTTGAGTTTTGGTTAAAACGCTTTAAGAGTTTAGTTAGAACCCTTGTGTTCTTTCCGGTGGTATTACCAACGGTAGCTGTTGGACATTTGTTTGCAAAGATATATGAGATTCAGCCAAACTATGGTTTGCTCAATAGTGTGTTGTCGGCTGTCGGTCTTGAAAGTTTAGTCCAACCATGGATTGGTCAGGCTTCAACAGCGTTGTACTGTTTGATTGCCATGGACATATGGGTGGCTATGGGATTTTATGCCATCATTTATTATGGAGCATTGTTAGATATTCCTGGAGACATCATTGAAGCTGCAAGCATTGACGGATGTAATGGGCGACAACTTTTTCGACATATTATTGCACCTCTACTAAAACCTGTAACCATTACATGTCTTGTGTTTAGTTTTACAGGAACAGTAAAAATGTTTGAATCTGCCTTGGCCTTAACGGGTGGAGGTCCTGGAAATGCAACCAAGTCCTTATCGATGTATATGTATAACGTCGCTTTTGGATATAACAATATGGGCTATGGAAGTGTCATCGCCATTTTTGTATTTGCGCTATGCTTTGTAGGATCGAAACTCATTCGTAGATTTGACGAAAGCTATTAGGAGGATAGGATGAAAACATTAAAAAACATACTCATAAAAATGCTGATTTTTATATTGTGTCTCATTGAGACATATCCTATTTTTTGGATGTTGACGGCATCATTTAAACAACAACATGAATGGGTGTCAAAACCGGCATATGCACTAAATAGCGGATTTCATTTTCAAAACTACATCGATGCATGGACCAGAGGGCATATGTCTACTTATTTTTTCAATAGTTTGGTTGCCACCCTTGTTGCCTTGTTTTTTATCGTGTATTTTAGTGTGACCGTTGGTTTTGCATTGACAAAAATGCGATGGAAGATGCGAAAGAAAGTAGCGATGTTCTTTGATATGGGAATCATGGTTCCAATAGCAACAGCCCTTATTCCTTTGTTTCAAATATATAATAAAGTAAATCTATTAAATTCACGTACAGGTTTAATCTTAGTGTATATTGCCTTTGGGCTTTCCCTATCATTTTTCTTGGTGACGAGTTATATGCGTGCGTTGCCACAGGAAATACTTGAGGCAGCAGTTATTGATGGATGTGATATATATCGGCTGATGTGGCATATCGTGATGCCGCTTATGAAAAATGCAGTGATGACGATTCTTGTGTTGCAGTTTTTCTTCAAGTGGAACGATCTATTATTCTCCATGACCTTTATCAGTTCGTCCAATTTAAAAACGATTCAAACCGGACTCTTATACTTTGAGACGGAATTTGGTGCGAAAAACTGGGGAGCTATTTTTGCTTCTGTATCGATGAGTGTCATGCCGCTTTTATTTATATACATTTTACTCAACAAACGTGTTATCGAAGGATTGACCTCAGGAGCAGTTAAAGGATAAAAGGAGCGAAGATGAATATTCAGGAGTTAAAAACATACCAATATATTAAGGACAATATGGATAAGATATTTAAACAACCACGAGGGTTTATCCGCTATCCGTTTATTGATCCGGGATCTGTGTATGATGGAAACGTATGGGATTGGGATACTTATTGGTCAGTATATGGTTTGATGTCTTTTTCAAAACATTATCAAGATGCGGCATTTGATGAGCAACTTGAACGTCACAGCAAAGGTAATGTGTTGAATTTTTTTGACCATCAACTGGAAGATGGCTATATTCCTATGATGATTGAAGTGGCTGATTGGCCAAGACCTTATTTGAATATAAAGCATAAAGAAGGCCATATTCTGAATATGCATAAGCCTTTTTTGTGTCAGCAAATTGTTTTGATTAGTGAGTTTTTTGACGGCTATAGTTGGGTTGCAGATAAGCTTGGACAGCTAGAAAAATATTTTGAATGCTATGATACCCATTATTTTTTTGAAGACAAAGGTCTATATGTATGGGCAGATGATATCATGATCGGCATGGATAACGATCCGGCGACCTTTGGACGTCCTAGGTTCTCAACGGCCAATATATACCTTAATAGTTTTATGATTCTCGAATTTGAAGCGATGATTACTCTATTAAAAGCCTTGAATCAGCCTCAGGAGATTATTGAGCGATTTGTTACAAAGAAAAAGGCTCTTGCTGAGGTTATTGAAGAAGAATGTTGGGATTCTAGGGATCGGTTTTTCTATTCGGTGGATGTGGATATTAAGACGCGACCTTTTGAATGGATACATCAGGGATTGGGAGTCTTTTGGAAGACGTTGCCGATTAAGATTCGTACTTGGTCCGGATTTTTACCCTTATTAGCTCAGATAGCATCACCTGGACAAAGCGAAGCGCTCATGGAACATGCAAGAGATCCAGAGACGTTTTGGAGTCCTTATGGCATTACGACGTTGGCCAAAGATGAGAAAATGTTTGACTTAAGTATAACCAATAATCCGTCAAACTGGCTTGGACCGATATGGCTCGTGGCTAACTATTGTGTCTTTAAAGGATTGCTAAATTATGGACATAGGGATGAGGCGACATCCTTGGCAGCTAGGACATTAAAACTTTTAGAAGGGGATATGCAAATGACAGGATGTCTACATGAATATTATGACCCCTATACCGGAAAACCGATTATGAATGGTGGATTTGTCAATTGGAATATATTGCTGCTCAATATGATTGATGACTTATCTGAACAGGGTATTGACCTTTTGGGGACAATGACTTTGACATAAGAGCGTGATACAATATACCTTAGAACTTAAAATGTAGATGTAGAAAGGGTTTAAGGTTATGGGTAAGATCAGAAGGTATCTTAAGGAACTAAAAATTCGACAACAAGTGCTTTATGCCATGATAACGATTGCTGTTTTGTCTTCGATGCTTCTTGGAGTGGTTGCGTTTAATATTTCAAAATATATTATTGAACGCAACTATAAAGAAGCCTATACCTATAATCTTGACGTGTCGTCAAACATTGTTGATATCCAGCTAGATAATATTATTGATTCTGTGCGAAACTCTTTGCTTGACCAGCGTATTATGGAGGTTCTTAAAAAAGCACCGCAAGGATATTCGGGAAAACTTTTTTCCAGTGTGGATGATCTTGAGCTATCAAGAGCTTTAACTGAACTTGCAGGTCTTTATACAGAAGTTGAAGGGATTTCGCTTATTAGTACAGATGGAAAAGCAAAATTTTATTATAAACGTAATCGAAGTGGAGATTTTCAAAAGTATTATAATGAGATCGATATCTTAAATGAACCTTGGGTTTTGGAGACCAATGCGCTTGAAGGAAAGGAACGCTTCTATAGTTATGATGTTTTGTTGGGCAAGAGTAAGCCCTATTTTTCCATGACAAAAAAGTTGATTGAACCTTTTAGCGGAGAGTTTGTGGGATATATGGTTATTAGTCTGCGCCATAATATTTTTGAAAAAGCTTTTGGAAAAGGCATTGAGCGTTATGCGTCGGTGAGCTCCATGGTTGTAAGTCCCATGAGCGACCATGCCATTGTTTTTATCAATGGTGATGCGATGCGTAAGGAAACCATAGCGCAAGCCTATTTAAATAAAGAGACCCAGTCGTATTTATTTAGTTCTTCAAAAAATCGAATAACTGGATGGGAACTCATTAATGTAATTGATAAAGAGGATCTGGAAAAGGATAGTCTCTATATTGGGATGCTTATTCTGATCACATTATTTATCCTTATTTTAATGAGTATATTTATTGCTCGTAAAATTGCAACCCATATCTATCGTCCGCTAAATCAGTTGGCGACAGTCATAGAAGAGGTCGGTGAAGGGAATCGCGATATACAAGAGCAGTTTGATACCACGGAAATAGGAAAGCTTGGGCATAAGTTTAAAGAAATGGTCAATAATAACCTTGAACTTAGAGAGCGTCTGTTGAGTGCACAGCTTCATGAAAGAGAGTCCGAACTCTTACTTTTACAGGCGCAGATTAATCCCCATTTTTTGTATAACACCTTGGACTCGTTATATTGTATGGCGATGATTGAAGATAATGAAAAAATCGCATCCATGGTTGAATCTTTATCCAATATCTTCAAATTAAGTTTGAATAAAGGTAAGACCATGATTAAAGTTTCAGAAGAGATACGACATATTCAAGAATATATGGCGATTCAGAACTATCGTTTTAATGGGCGGTTTGATTTGCAGATTGATATTGATGAAGCGTTGTTAGATTACGAGATGATTAAGCTGATTTTACAGCCGTTTGTCGAAAATGCCATCCTACATGGACTTGAAAAAAAACTTGGGCCTGGATGGGTAAGGATTGAAGGACGATTGATTGATGCAAAGGCTATGTGTTTTAAGATTATGGATAATGGTGTTGGTATCGCAGATATGGAACGCATCCGACAAGGTTATGGAATACAAAATGTTAAAGAACGCATCCGATTATGTTATGGAGAGGGATATGGCGTTGAGGTCAGTTCGAAAGTTGGCTTTGGCACAGAGGTATCCCTGATTATCCCATGGAATATAGAGCTGCATAAGGAGGATGGACATGATTCGATTAGCGGTATTTGATGATGAATTTGTGGTAGTAGAAGGCGTGAAGGCGATTTTGAAAAAAATGGGTCTAAACTATGAGGTTGTCGGAACGGCTAATGATGGTTTATCAGCACTGGACGTGATAAAAAAAGTTCAGCCTAAGGTGATTATGACAGATATTCGCATGCCTGGGATTGATGGTTTAGAGATGATAAAACGTGCCAAGCAGATTAACCCGGATGCAGTTTTTATTGTTATCAGTGGATTTCAAGAATTTGAATATGCCAGAACAGCCCTTGATCTTGGGGTTATTGGTTATATAGATAAGCCGATTACCAAGGAAAAAATTCGAGATATTCTAAAAAAGGCTGAAGGACAAATCCAAGAAGAAAAACATTATTCAGAAAAAGAAAAAGAGCAACTGGAACGACTGCACCATTTAACGGAAGAAATAACTAAAAAAATTCAATGCAATAAATCGGAGGACATCGATACGTCCATTAAAGAAGCGCTTCGCATTTTAGACATCCTCTATTCAGATTTGGATACATATAAATCTGAAAGCTATAAGCTTATATGTAGTTTATTAGGTGTTTTTTTTGACGGACATGCATCGTATGAAGTCAATCAACATTTTCCTTCATATAAGAACCTGGAATTAACACACTCAAAGCAAGAGGTTAACCGATATATGTTTGCAATTGCCGAAAGTATGATTAAAAAAATGGAAGCCCTTAAGGTAGGAAGTCATAACCAAACGATTTTGAAAGTTTTGGGATATATAGCAGAAAATTACGCCGAGGATTTTGGGTTGAATGAGCTGGCAGACATGGTTAAGGTAACGCCAAGTTATTTGAGTCAATTATTTAAGGAAGAGGTTGGAACAAGTTTTATTAAATATTTGACGAAGTTTAGAATAAATAAGGCGAAAGAATTATTGCTTCAAGGAGAAAAAGTAGCCAATGTAAGCCATGCAGTGGGGTATAGTAATTATCGCTATTTTTGTGAAATATTTAAACGTTATGAAGGTAAGACACCAAGTGAATATAAAGGTGCACGAAGAGAAGCTGACTAGGAAAAAGATAGGAGAATACAATGAATTCTAAAGAAATGCTTGTCAATAAAATCAAGGAGCCACAGGTTGGTCATAGACCCTTGCCTTTTTGGTCGTGGAATGACCAGCTTGAGATAGAAGAGATTACATATCAAATCGATGAAATGCATAAACAAGGACTGGGAGGCTTTTTTATGCATGCACGTTCTGGACTGCGTACAGAGTATTTAAGTCAAGAATGGTATGAGTGTATAGACGCCGGGATTCAACAAGCCAAGGCTAATCAGATGGAAGCATGGATTTATGATGAAGAAGGCTGGCCAAGTGGTTTTGCTGGTGGACGTGTTCCGGCTATGGATGAAGCATATCATGCCAAATACATGCAGATGTTACGTAGTAGCTCCTTGGATGAAGCTAAAAACATAGTCAGTGCCCATCCTAACAATATATTAGGAATCTATATATATGAAAGACAAAAGGATATTATAGAAACTATTTCCATCAATTATGAACCGGATTTTACAGATTACAATCAAGAGCTTACAGCAAGTGAAGAGTTTTTAATTATAATTAAAAAAAATAATCCTTATTATGTGGATACATTAAATAAAGAAGCGATTGTGGCATTTACCCAAACCACACATGATGAGTATTATAAGCGCTTTGGGGATGAATTTGGCAAAACGGTCAAAGGATTTTTCACAGATGAACCAAGACTATCGTGTGACCGTTTTGGGGATTTGGCATGGTCAGATTGTTTGGCAGAGCAGTTTCTTAAGATGCATGCATACGATGTTATGGAGGTTTTACCGGCGCTTTTTATAGATATCAAAGACGGTCAAAAATACCGTTATGACTTTTGGGTAACAGTCAGTCATATGTTTGTTCATGGATTTATGGAAACTTTATATGATTGGTGTGAAGAACATAACGTTCAACTTACGGGACATTTAATGATGGAAGAGAGTATTTTTAGTCAGATGACAAGTACCGCAGGCGTAATGCCGTTCTATGAATATATGCATATGCCGGGCATTGACTGGTTGCGTCGACCGATTGCTTCCCCGGTTATTGCAAAGCAAGTGGGTTCGGTTGCTGCCCAGTTAGGTCATAAGACCGTACTTTCAGAATCGTTTGCCCTGTGTGGTTGGGATGTATCCCTTGAAGAATTAAAATGGATTGCAGAATGGCAGTATGTTAATGGTGTCAATCGTATCTGCCAGCATCTGGAAGGTTATACCATTCGTGGCGTCAGAAAACGGGATTATCCGCCTTCACTTTTTATTCAGCAGACATGGTGGGATGAATATAAAGTCTTTAATGATTACTTAGGACGTCTTAATGTGGTCCTATCCGAAGGTGAACAATTAGCCGATGCACTTTTACTCCACCCGATGCGAAGCGGTTATGTGGTCTATAATGGGACTCGAACCGATGCGATTCGACGTTTGGATGATCGTTTTACACAGGTTTGTACCCGACTATCAGAAGAGCATATTAGTTACCATCTTGGCGATGAAACCATCCTGGCAAAATATGGTCGTGTCAAAGAGAAGCAGTTATGGGTTGGCAATGTGGCGTATAAGACGGTCATCCTTCCGCTGATGTATGCAATTGATGAAAAAACTTTGGCGCTCTTATCAGAGTTTGTGAGCCAAGGCGGGAGTGTATACTGTGTGGATGGAGAGATTCCTTTTACAAATGGATCAGAAGAAAAACTCCAGGACTTCAATCAGAAGTTAGTTGGTGTCGAATTGAATAAGTTACGTGAAGTATTGCAAGAAAATGCAGCGGTACATATATCGATTGAACAAGAGAATGCACAAATTCCGGATATCCATTACCAGCTACGTGAATGTAATGATGGGATTATCGTTTATATGGTGAACCTAAGTAAAGAAAAAACCTATGATGCCCACATTACACTCTTCGAAGAATCCATAGAACTTACTGCCTTGGACATGAATACAGGGGACCATCAAGAGATATTAGCTAAGAACCATCCAGGGTATACAATATTTGAACAACGGTTTTATCCAATGCAGTCCCATGTTATTATGTATAAGAAAAAGTCGGATGCGCCACAAGACCTTCTGATGCATCCATCATGGAAACTTAAGGAGATTGATAACAATGCCCTTACACTTGATATGTGCCAATATCGCATTGATGGCGGACGCCTTGAAGGACCTATCTCTGTTATCGCGCTTCAAAAGCAATTGATGGACTTGCAAAGACCATGTACAATAGAAATGTTTTTTGATGTAGAGATACGTACAGATATTAAGGACATATCGGACATCCAATTGGTAGTTGAGGATATGGATAAATATACACTCAGGATTAACGCGCATGAGGTGAAGGTTCAAGACCAAGGATACTGGAAGGATAAATCCTTTAGAACCATGTCTGTTCGTCCCTTCTTGCATCAAGGTAAGAATAGCATTAAGCTATCTACAGAGTTTAGACAGCCCCAAAAGGTGTATGATGTATTATATGGTGAAGGTGTATACGAGACGGAAAAAAATAAGATAACCTATGATGTTGAACTAGAAAGTATTTATCTCATTGGGGATTTTGGCGTATATAGTGACCATTCGTATGTGAAGTCAGAACGTAATACATTGACAACGTCAGGCCCGTTTTATATTGATGCATTACCTCAAGGGGTAGCTGGGTTAAACTTAGTGGAGCAAGGATTTTTGTTTTTTGCAGGAGTAATGACATTAGAGCAAGAACTTGACCTTAACCTTGATAAGGGAAAAAGGTATATTTTTGATCTGACGGGACAACGAGCACCGATGATTCACCTCTATATTAATGATCAACTTGTCAAAAAATCCTATTGGGCACCCTATACGGTGGATGTTACAGAGTATCTTCATACAGGGATGAACAAAGTGACGCTCAAAATCTATGCGTCCAATCGGAATGTGTTTGGACCCCATCATCATATTCATGGTGAATGTTATAATGTGGGTCCGGAAAGTTTTACAGGAAAATGGAGTTGGGTTGAGCGCAACTCCGAAGCAGATGCAACAGAAATTTTTGATCGGGATAAAAACTATTGGACGGATCAATACAATTTTGTGACTTTTGGAGTCATTGATGAAAGGAAGAGTTTATGAAAATAGCTTTAGTTTATACAAGTACTACCCCAGAATTGATTGAAACAGTTGAGACGCAGATTAAACAACAGGTGGGGCCAGACGTTAAACTGTTGACGTATGAAGATGCAAGCGTTTTAACAGAGACAGTAGAAAAAGGTCGTGTGACGTCCATAGCGGCAGCCAAACTTGTCGCTATGTATATGGATGCCATCCGTCAAGATGCGGATGCGATTATGAATGTGTGCTCTTCAGTAGGTGAAGTGGCCGATGCAGCCCAAGACCTGGCAAAGTACATAGGTGTACCGATTGTTCGTATTGATGAACAAATGTGTCGTGAAGCTGTGCGCAGTGGAAAGCGAATAGGTGTTATGGCAACCTTGGCTTCAACCTTGGAGCCAACCAAAAATACACTACGTCGTGTGGCTAGAGAGATGAATAAAGAGATTGAACTGATTGATGGTTTAATTGATGGTGCATTTGGACTTGATCAAGAAACCTTTAAGGCTAAAATGCTTGAACAAGCACAAGAGATACAAGCGGATGTTGATGTGATTTTGTTTGCACAAGGATCTATGGCATATTGTGAGGAATATATTGCGACACAATGCGACAAAAAAGTACTGTCAAGTCCGCGCTTTGGTGCAAAGGCAATTAAAGATGCGTTGAAAGTAAAAGGAGTCCTTTGATTTATGAATGATATGAAGATAATTGTTCTTGATGATGATCCGACGGGAATTCAAACGGTACATGGCATTTATGTCTATACCCATTGGGATCGACAGACCATTCGCGAAGCTTTTTTAGATCCAAATCCTATGTTTTTTATATTGACAAATTCAAGGAGTTTTAGTGAAGAGGAGACAATCAAGGCGCATCGAGAGATAGGTAGTAATATTCAGCATGTAGCGGATGAACTTGAAAAAGAATTTATCATTGTCTCACGTGGGGATTCAACCCTGCGTGGACACTATCCTCTCGAAACAGAAATTCTCAAGGAAACATTAGCGGAGAGAGAGGTAACTGTTGATGGTGAAATCCTTTGTCCATTTTTTATTGAAGGCGGTCGAGTGACAAAGCACGGTGTCCATTATATTCAAGAAGGTGATGGATTGATTCCTGTGGGAGAGACGGAGTTTGCCAAAGACAAAACCTTTGGATATCAGCATTCGAACTTGGGGGCATTTATTGAGGAAAAAACCAAAGGACGATTTCTTGCAAAAGATTGTATATATATCGATGTAGAGTTGCTTCGACAGGGGCGTAGCGACACTGTTTATCAAAGATTAATGGAGGTTAACGGCTTTAATAAAGTTATCGTTGATAGCACGTCTTATGAAGAGCTTCAAGTATTTGTGGAAGCATTCATTAAAGCGATTGCGTCGGGAAAGCGTTTTTTGATACGTTCTGCAGCAGGGTTAACGAAAATCTTAGGCAATATATCGGATAAAGCCCTACTCACACGTAAGGATATACGCCCTACGAACACTTCGTATGGTGGAATCATTCTTATCGGTTCCCATGTTAAAAAAACAACGGAGCAATTAGTATGTCTTGAGCAGTCAGGCTTAGACTTAACGTTTATTGAGTTTAATGCAGAGACGGTTAAAGTGGATGGTGGATTAGAGGCAGAAGTCGATCGCATTGTTCAACAGGCGCAAGACAATATCTTGCATCAAAAAACGACAGTGGTTTATACAAGCCGAACGCTGATTGATTTGGGTACCAAAGATAAAGAAGCTATCTTAAAGGCATCAGTTCGTATATCTGGAGCGCTCACAAGCATTATCGGGCGCCTAAGTATTCAACCAAGCTTTGTCTTAGCTAAAGGAGGTATTACATCTAGTGATGTTGGTACAAAAGCCCTTAAGGTAAATAAAGCACTTGTGTTAGGACAAATTAAGCCGGGAATACCCGTTTGGAAAACGGATGCAGACAGCAAATTTCCAGGTATGCCTTATATTATTTTCCCGGGAAATGTCGGCACACGTGAGACATTAAAAGAAATTGTTGAAATCATTATATAAGATAGGTTAAGTATGGTTTACTTTTTTGCAGATTTTATAGTATAATATTACTTGGGTACAAATTGTAGTGATAAAGACGGGGTAGATTATACATGAATGAGCAAATACAACAAGGAGTACAGTTAGACAATTATATTAATAATTATATTGAAGAACGTGATTTTTTGCGTGCAGTCATCGATTTAATTCCTGGTTTTATATCCATAAAAAATAAAGAAGGGCGCTTTGAACTCGTTAATAAAGCATTAAGTGAAGCATATGGGACAACGGTTGAAGCGCTTGAAGGAAGTAGAGATTGTGACTTTGGCGTAAATAAAGAAGAAACATTATATTTTCGAGAAAAAGATTTAGAAGCAATTTGTGAGAAAAAAACAATTTATATTGAAGAAGAACGGCTGACACGTGCAGATGGACAAGTTGTATGGTTAACAACTAAAAAAGTACCGATTATTGAAAAAGATGGACAGTGTTATCGTGTGTTGGCAGTGTCAAATGATATTACAGAACAAAAAAAATTAAAGCGCCAATTGGCCTATCATGCCTATCATGATGAGTACACAAAGGTGCTTAATCGATATGGATTTAGAGAATATGTGGAACAAGAGATTAGCAGTGCTTTAGAAGGTGCCTGTTTGGTAATTCTTGAAGTGCGCCATCTTAATGCCATTGTGTCTGTCTACGGTACAGACTTTGGCGATAAAATCCTTCGAGAGATTGGTAAAAATTTTCAAAAAAAACCACATGGTGATTTTTATGGGCGTATAGCAAGTGATAAGTTTGGTGTATGGATGCATCAAGGAAATCTTCAAAAGATACGTATGCTAGTCAAAGAGCTAAAGAAAGCTTTAGATAAGTTTATTGAAGAAGAAGGACGATACCATCAGATTGAATTTGCCATTGGATATACACAAGATATTCATAAGGAGCAAACCTTTGAACAGCTAATTCAACAGGTTAATGCAACGATTGAATATGGAAAAAAAGAGAATATATCTGAGATATTGTGCTATGAAGAAGCCATATATAAGCAATTGGAACGAAGCGAGTTGTTAAAAAGCTATGTTCGAAAAGCAATTTCGGAAAATGAACTGGTACTATATTATCAAGAAAAGATTGATGTGCAATCCAAAGCGATTGTAGGCGTAGAAGCCTTGGCTCGATGGTTTTCCAAACGTCTAGGGTACGTATCTCCTGTTGAGTTTATACCGCTGCTTAGTCAGTCAAAGCTTATCTTTGAATTTACAATATGGTCCTTAGAAAAGGTGCTTGAAGATTATGGAAAACTACAAAAAATATATCACGAAGATATCAATGTCTCAGTAAATATCTCTCCATTGGTGATTCATACGGAAGAATTTTATAATCGATTAATCGGGTTAACCCAAAAATATCAAGTAGACCCTCATCGTATTACTCTTGAAATTACTGAAGATATCTTTATTAATGATTTGAGTTTAATCATTGATAAAATCACCTTGCTACGATCCCTAGGCTTTCGAATTTCTATGGATGATTTTGGAAGTGGATATGCATCGTTAAATCATTTGATTAACTTGCCTTTTGATGAAGTGAAAATAGACAAATCTATTGTTGACCTTATAGAGACAACTGTTGGTCGTATTTTTGTGGAAAATATAATTACGATTACAAAAGAGTTGGGTTCAGAAGTGGTTGCAGAAGGTGTTGAAAGTGAAGAACAAGTAAAAATATTACAAGCACAAAAGTGTGACTATATTCAAGGATATTATTATTCAAAACCAAAGCCGATAAATTAATCGGCTTTTTTTAATAGTATAGGATGTAGTCGGTCGATTCCGATAGCTCCAAGCGGAGCGGTAATCATAATTGAAAGAACGGCAATTGTTAGGATAAGATTACCTGAGGTAACACCATGTGTCAATGGGATTGCGCCTATAGCTGCTTGTACAGTGGCTTTTGGCATATATGCAACCGAACAAAAAAGTCGTTCTTTTAGGGTGAGTGGCGTCTTCATTAAGCTTAAGTTTACCGCAAAGACACGACCAATTAGAGCAATACAGATAATGGCAATGGAACTGATGCCGGTATGGGCGAGATAACGAATATCGACTGCGGCGCCGACAAGAATAAAAAGAAGAAGTTCAGCGCCAACCCATATTTTGGAAAATTTGTGCATGATGCGTTGGGCAAGGATTTCATATCGTTCTAACAAGGTAATTCCTAGGGCCATGACACCTAATAAACCTGACATAGGGATAAAACCTTTGAGAAAGTCTTCTAAAGTAATAAGTAAAAAAGCTGTGCTCAAGATAATCAATACTTTAATGGTATCGCGCATATGGATTTTTTTAAATATGCGCACCAGAATTAATCCACCGATAACACCTGTTAAGAGACCAACAAGGATAGATAACGGAACATTTAGCAGTTGAATGCTGTCAAAATTAGCGCCATCATACATTCCCATAAATGCAGTGAAAAGTATGATAACATAGATATCATCCACTGAGGCTCCGGCCAAAATGAGTTGAGGGATGCTTTTTTCCTTACCATATCCGGATTCGATTAACTTAATCATTCGAGGGACTACAACGGCAGGTGATACGGCAGCAAGAACCGTACCCATGATGGCAGCTTCGATATAGCTTATTTGAAAAAAGACAGGAGCTAGGAGAACAACAAGGATAATCTCAACAGTGGCAGGTATAAAACACATGAGAATAGCCGGTCGTCCGACCTTTTTTAAGTCACGAATATCAAGAGAAAGTCCTGCACGTATGAGAATAACAATAAGGGCAATCTCTCGAAGATCCTTTGAAATATTTAGAATATCTGGTGAGATGAGATTTAACACAAAGGGACCTAGAAGGATTCCAGTGATCATCATTCCTAATAAGCCTGGAAGCTTCAAGCGTGTAAAGAGTCCGCTTAACGTAAAACCGAGAATTACCATGAGTGCAATACTTAATAACATAATAGGCTCCAATCCTTTGTAAGTCGCTGAATATGTAATGATAAAAGATACTCTACTATTTTAGTTAATAATCTTTATTATGTAAAGTGTTTTATTTCTTTTGATTATATTGTATAATGAGCATATAGTGTAGTACGTTATATAGAAATAATATAAGAATGATATAAATGGAGGAAAAAAATGGAAAAAGCAGATATAGGATTAATCGGTTTAGCCGTTATGGGAGAAAACCTTGTAATGAATATGGAACGCAATGGCTTTACCGTTGCTGTGTTTAACCGCAGTACTGAAAAAGTGACCCGGTTTGTTGAAGGGCGTGCCAAAGGTAAAGCGATTATAGGAACATATTCAATACAAGAGCTTGTGAGCCAATTAAAAAGACCTAGAAAAGTGATGTTAATGGTAAAAGCAGGTGAACCGGTAGATATTTTTATTGATAAAGTTATCCCTTATTTAGATGAAGGGGATATTATTATTGATGGTGGAAACTCTAACTATGAAGATTCTATACGCCGTACAAAGTATATTGAGTCCAAAGGCTTATTGTACGTTGGTGCAGGTGTTAGTGGTGGAGAAGAAGGGGCACTTAATGGGCCAAGTATTATGCCCGGAGGGTCGATAGAAGCATGGGAACATATACAACCGATTTTTCAAACGATTGCCGCAAAGGCTGATGATGGAACGCCTTGCTGTGATTGGGTAGGTGCTAACGGTGCAGGACATTATGTAAAAATGGTCCACAATGGGATTGAATATGGAGACATGCAGCTAATTACAGAAGCCTATCAATTGATGAAAGATTTATTAGGCATGAGTAATGCACAGATGCATGAAGTTTTTAGCCAATGGAATGAAGATATTTTAGATAGCTACTTAATTGAGATTACTCGAGATATACTGGCATATAAAGATGCAGATGGCACATATGTTGTAGATTCAATTTTAGATACTGCAGGACAAAAAGGAACGGGAAAATGGACAGGGATATCTTCACTTCTTGAAGGGGTTCCTTTGACGCTTATTAGTGAAGCAGTCTATGCAAGGTGCTTATCTGCTATCAAACAAGAGCGTGTAAAAGCGTCCAAAGTACTTACCGGACCTGAACTAAGCTATGATGGCGATGAACAAGAGTTCATCCACCAACTTAAACATGCGTTATACATGGCGAAAATCATCTCATATGCACAAGGATATATGCTTATGCGTGAAGCGGCAAATACATATGGCTGGGATTTGAATTATGGTGAAATTGCGGCGATGTGGCGTGGAGGATGTATTATACGAAGTGCGTTCCTAGATAAAATAAAAGCAGCATATGAAAAAGTACCTTCATTAACTAATCTTCTATTAGATGGGTTCTTTACAAAAGCAGTAACTGAATCCGAACAACATTTGCGTAGTGTCGTTGCTACAGCGATTTCAAAAGGTGTTTCTGTACCGACATTATCGGCAGCAATTACCTTTTATGATGGGTTCCGAAGCGAGCGGCTCCCGGCGAATCTATTACAGGCGCAAAGAGATTACTTTGGTGCACATACTTATGAACGCGTTGATAAACCTAGAGGTGAATTTTTCCATACCAATTGGACGGGAGAAGGTGGTTCAACGGCTTCAACAACATATCAAGCATAAAAAGCAAATGAACAAAACAGGTGCAATACCCGGCAACGTATTGCACCTGTTTTATTTTGTGCTAAAAATGCCGGATTTATATGGTGAAGAACTTTCGATAAATCCTTGACAAAAAATCTTCATAGCGATATAATAATCATGAAAATGATAATCCTTATCAGAAAGGGACATTATGACCAATTCAGAATCAATGGAAATGTATTTAGAAACCGTATTAGTTCTTGAGAACCATCATGGACATGCGCATAGTGTGGATATTGCTAATCGTTTAGGTGTCAGTAAACCAAGTGTAACAAAGGCTATGGGTTATCTAAAAGGAAAAGGATTGATTCATAAAGAGGCATATGGTTCCATTACGTTAACGAAAAAAGGAAGAGAGCTTTCTGATAAGATTTATAAACGGCATCGAATGATTACAGCATTTCTTGAACATTCATTAAATCTTTCAACAAAATCAGCAACAGATAATGCGTGTAAGATAGAACATGTGATTGATAAGACGATGACAGAAGCGATTAGTAAATATTTAAGCGATCATAATATTGAGCTTAACAAGTGATTTTCTGGAGGTTATGTAAATGGATAATGTAGTCAGAAATAACAAAGTATTAAATTATAGCAAGGTTGAACCTGATAGTAGCGTAAATAGTGTTGCAGATGCGCAAGTAGATGTAGAAAATACGATTAAAATGATTGACACTACTGACGTAGAGATGAAAGACTTTTTGTTTACACTAGGGTGCTATGAAGGCGAAAAAATTACAGTGATTTCTCGATTGGCAGATAATATTGTTATTTCACTAAAAGATGCAAGATATAGTATTGATACCGAATTAGCATCAGCTATTCGTGTTTAAATATAAACAAATGAAGTAACGTAAGCTATTTTTCATAGCTTTTTACTTTGGCTTTAAAGTTAACTTAGGCTAACTTTGCACTATAAGTTTTATATATGGAGGATATTATGAGAATTGCATTAACAGGTAACCCGAATAGTGGAAAAACCACTCTATTTAATGCCATTACCGGTAAGATCGAAAAAGTCGGTAACTGGGCAGGTGTAACAATTGAAAAAAAGGAAGGCGCGATTAAGAGTAGTCTATATAAGTCAAATAATGAGATTATAGCGGTTGACTTGCCAGGCGCGTACTCGATGTCACCCTTTACTTCTGAGGAAAATATCACCAGTGATTTTATTAAGAATGAAAAGCCTGATGTTATTATTAACATTGTGGATGCTACGAATCTTAGTCGAAGCTTATTTTTCACAACGCAGCTGTTAGAATTAGATATTCCTGTTGTCGTAGCCTTGAATAAAAGCGATTTAAACAGAAAGAAAAACACAGATATCGATATTGACGCGTTGGCAAAAAAAATAGGGTGTCCGGTAGTTGAAACAGTATCGACAGCTTCAACAAACAATGGATTAAAAGACTTATTGAGCAAAGTGGTTGAAGTGGCAGGCAAAGGACAGTCGCGACCGTTTAATGCAGATAATGTTAACATGTCGAATAAAGAAGCGGTGCTTGCATCGGATAAAAAACGTTATGATTTTGTAAAAACGATTGTTAAAGCTGTTGAAAAAAGAGTTGTCGCTTCTAATGAACAAACAAAACAGGATGCAGCAGACAGAATTTTAGCACATAAGTGGCTGGGAATTCCGGTGTTTGCACTTATAATGTGGTGTGTATTTGCTATTTCTCAATCATGGGTAGGTCCTTGGATTGCGGATGTATTTGTTGGATGGCTTGAAGGTTTTCAAGGTTTTGTTGCAGATGCTTTAGGTGAAAGCGTTAGTCCGTTTTTATCGGCACTATTGGTTGATGGTATTATTGGTGGTGTTGCAGCAGTTGTTGGTTTCTTACCACTGATTATGGTTTTATTCTTCTTGCTTGCGTTATTGGAAGATTGTGGATATATGGCAAGGGTTGCAGTAATTATGGACCGTTTTTTCAAAAAAGTGGGTCTCTCAGGAAAATCGATTATCCCAATGATTATTGGTACAGGTTGTGCAATCCCTGGTGTTATGGCTACAAGAACTATTCGTAACGATCGCCAACGAAGAACAACGGCTATGTTGACACCTTTTATGCCTTGTGGAGCAAAACTTCCGGTTATTGCCTTGTTTGCAGGTGTGTTTTTTAACGGATCAGCAATTGTTGGTGCAGGCATGTATTTCTTAGCTATCATAATCATTATTATCGGCGCACTCATTGTGGTTCGTATTACTGGAGAAAAAGGTGCACGGTCATTTTTCATCATGGAACTTCCAGAGTATAGAATACCAAGTGTTAAAAGAGCAACGATTTCAATGTTTTCACGGGCAAAGGCTTTTATTGTGAAAGCAGCGACTATTATTTTGATTTGTAATGCGGCTGTGCAAATTATGCAGTCCTTTGATTGGAGTTTTAACCTTGTAGCAGAAGGGGCAGAAAATACAAGTATCTTAGCAAGTATTTCTACTCCGTTTGCGATATTGTTATTACCGCTTGGTTTTGGGGTATGGCAATTAGCGGCAGCTGCAATTACAGGTTTTATTGCAAAAGAAAATATAGTAGGTACATTGGCAGTTGTCTATGGAATCTCAAACTTTATTGATACAGAAGAATTTGCAATTGTAAATGAAGCAGGGGCTGCAAGTGGTGTTGCCGGCGTTATGGGAATCACTTCTGTAGCAGCGCTTTCATATTTAGTATTTAATCTATTTACACCACCATGTTTTGCAGCCATTGGTTCTATGAATTCAGAGATGGAAAATAAAAAGTGGTTATGGGGTGGTATCGGCTTCCAGTTTGGTATGGGATATGTTGTGTCCTTTTTCTTCTACCATATCGGTACATTGATTACAACAGGAGCAGTAGGTGAATATTTCCTACCAGGAGTTATTGCTGTTGCAATAATGATTGGCATCGTCATAGTCCTAATGAAAAAAGGTGACCAAAAAGCAAATGCAAAAGTAGCATTAGCTTCCAGATAATAGCAAAAGGAGTGATATTATGGGAGATATAATTGTTATTTTAATTATCGTGGCAAGTATAAGTGGTGCCATTGCAAAGATTATTTCCGAAAAGAAAAAAGGTGTTAAGTGCATCGGATGCCCTCACAGTGGAACAAAAAATGTTCCAGGTGGCGGCTGCAGTTGCAATCATGAATAAAAATTGTTTTGCCTAAACCCAAAAAAATAGCCAGTGCATTAGTGCACTGGCTATTTTTATAATTTACATTTTTTCCGGAACGATGATACCAAGTAAGTCAAGGCATGTTGTTTGAACATCAAGAGTTAATGTTAACAGAGAAAACCAAGATTTTTTCTGTTCTACATTGGTCTCGTTAATGATATGGTGTTGATGATAAAAACTACTAACCATCGTTGCCAATTCATAGACGTACTCTGCAATAACATTTGGAGAACGGTCTCTTGCGGCGAGATTAAGGACACTTTCAAGTTGATCAAGCTTTAACATCAAGCTACGCTCAATATCGCTTGCAGGAGCCATTAAATCGCCTTTTTCAAAGTTAGATGCTTCGAGCTTACGGATAATATTTTTGATGCGGACAGTAGAATAAAGAATATAGGGGCCGGTTTTTCCTTCAAACGAAGAGAACTTGTCAAGGTCAAAGACATAGTCTTTCATACGATAATTGGATAAATCCGCATATTTTAATGTGGCTAAACCGACAATGTGTGAGATACTATCAATATCATCGGCTGAAGTATCTATACCTTTATCTTCAATATTTTTAATGATTTTTTCTTTTGCATTATTCTCAACCATTTCAATCAAGTCAGAAAGACGAAGGACTCCGCCAGCTCTTGTTTTGAATGGTTTACCATCTTTTCCGTTCATTGTTCCAAAGCCAATATGTTCAAGAGAGACATCAGGAGATACGATTCCATTATCACTGGCACATCTAAACACTTGAGTAAAATGGGTTGCTTGTCTTGAATCTACAACATATAAAATCTGTGTTGGATCAAAATCTTTGACGCGCTGGTAAATAGTGGCTAGATCAGTTGTACCATAAATTACGGAGCCATCAGATTTGAATAAAATAATCGGAGGAACATCTTTTTTATCTTCCGGGCGGGCAACGTCAACAACAATTGCGCCGTCGCTTTCACGTAAGACATTTTTCTCTTTAAGGATAGCAATAGCATCATCAATATATTCTTGGCTATTACTTTCTCCATACCAAAGGTCAAAATCAACATTGAGGCGTGCATAATTCTTTTTAATATCAGTTATAGATATATTGACAATATGCTTCCAAAGAGCAATGTAACCAGGATTACCTTTTTGTAGCTTATAGGTTGCTTCTTTGGCTTGATTATACATAGCTTCATTTTCTTTACAAAGAGCGCTGACACGTGGATAGATTTCTTCAAGATCCTCTAATGAGAAAGGAGCATCACTAGGGTAATCCCCAGCGTGTTCTGGATCAAAATAGGGGAGATCAGGTTGTGTGCGTTCGATTTCTGAGATGATCATACCCATTTGAAGACCCCAGTCGCCAAGATGGATATCACCGATCACATTGTGACCCAGATATTTGAGTAGGCGCTTTAAGGATTCACCAATAATAGCTGTACGTAAATGACCGACATGTAACGGCTTAGCAATATTAGGTCCGCCATAGTCAATAACAACTCTTTCAGGATGTTGTGCAAGGGATATTCCGAAACGCTCGCTATTCATAATTGCTGTGGTGTTTTGTGAAATATAATCATTCGTGAGTGTGATGTTAATGAATCCGGGCTTAACGGTAACCGCCTCTTTAATAATTGTTCCATATTCAGGGTAAGTTTTTAGGGTTTCAATAACAGTGTCACTAATCATAAAAGGTGCTTTTTTGTATTCTTTTGCAGCGGGCATAGCACCATTGCATTGGAATTGACACAAGTCAGGGCGGGCAGAGACAACAACATCTCCGTAGGAAGCTTTGTACCCGGCTTCTTCAAAAGCACGAGATAATAGTTCGGTTAATTTTGAGGTTAACATTTAATCGACTCCTTTTTCTTCAATACATTCTGTTTATTATAATATAAAAGACTGCAGATTACAATAATAGACTGCAGATTAGTTGGTCACAGTATAAAACAAAGAAAAGCTGATATGTCAGCTTTTCTTTGAACATATCAGCTTGAATTTGAATCAGTACTTAGTTGTTATTCCCGTTGTTACTTGAGTTTCCGTTTCCATTGCCGTTGTTAGTATTGTTGTTATTGTTCCCATTATTGGAAGTTTCTGGGAACTGGGGGTTAAACGGGGAGAGCGGATTGTTCGGGTCAAATACATCTCCATTATTTGGCGTCTCTTCAGGCACATTTTCCGGAACTGTATGAGGACCGTGAACATTACAATATTCTCCAATCATTGAGTGTGGAATTTCATATTGGTAGTCCGCGATTGAGTTTAATACTGCTGGTGATAACTCTTCAACATTTAATGGGTTGACACGTTGAATCATGATGCGTCGTTCTACCAACTCTTCAGGACAATATTCAGTAGCAAACAAACCAGTGGAGGTATCGATAAATACCTCTTGATGTACATCACAAGTCTCTGTAGGCACTGTTCCTGGAGCAAAATATTCATAACGTGCAGTACTTCCTCGAGGATCGTCTGTGCATAGTCCTTGAACAGCTAATTTGCCGGACTCGGTACAGATAAGTGCAGAAGTAATACTTGCAGGCTTATTGAAGTCTTTATATGGAAGCTCTTCGTGAGCAATTTCCATGACGTCGCGCCACATTCGCTTGTGATAACTTCGTACATATGCCATTTGCTGTGGGTCATCATATCCCATCCAAAGCGAAGCAGCATAGTAAGGTGTATATCCTGCAAACCATAAGTCTTTGGTAGCAGAGGTTGTACCAGTCTTACCTGCAGCAGGTGTTTTGGTATTTCTAAGTCTAGAGGCTGTACCGGTTCCGTATTCAATAACATCTACCATAGCATCGGTAAGTAAAAATGCTGTCGTATCTTTCATTACGGTACGTGTAACCGGTTCTTTGTCAATTAGGATATTACCATCATGGTCTAGTACCCGTGTATAGAAAATAGGTTCGACATAGACACCTTCATTAGCGATGGCGCCGTAAGCGGCAGTTAGTTCAAGAGTTGTTACCCCATCAGTCAATCCACCAAGGGGGAGCGCAAGGGTTTTATCTGTAAAGGATTGTCCATTTCGTGTTAACGATTCATGGAGTGTAGTAAAGCCAAGGTCCATTAAATAATCGAATGCTAAATCAACGCCTACATTAAAGGTGGTCTCAACTGCCAATATATTCATTGAATCGACGATTCCTTGACGAATGGTCGATAGACCACGATACCCGCGATACCAGTTGCCAGGGCTATATGTTGAGCCGTTTGGCATAGAGACATTAAATGGAGCATCATCTAAAACGGTTGCCAATGTATAATCTCTAGCATCTAAAGCTGGAAGATAGGCAGCAAGTGGTTTAAATGTTGAACCCGGTTGACGCTTTGCTTGTGTAGCACGGTTAAAGGTTTGGTTACCTATTTTTATTCCACGACCACCAGCTAACGCTTTAACATGCCCGTTGTGGAAGTCGAGCAGTACCATCGCCGCCTGAGGTTGAGGGATAAATAATGGGTTTTCCTTAGCAAGCCCGTTGTCAAAATCGGATTGTGTCAATCCGTATTCGTCCCAAACACTTTGGATATAGGCTTCAGCTTCTTCCCGATTTGCAAATTGTTCTTCGTGGTAAAAATGTTCCGGATTTTCTTCATCTTTTAAAACCGATAAGCTATATAACAACTTCATAGCATAGTCTTCATACTCTGGTGGATAGTTTTCTTCATTATTAAAGACACTATCCATACCTTCTTGAATCTTGGAGTCTTGTGTAATGTAGATACTAAGTCCACCGCGATAGATTAGATTGTATGCCTGTGATTCAGAGTATCCTTTTTGGATGGTTAAATCATCAACAAGACGTTCAATCGTCTCATCAACAAAATATGAATAACTCGACGATTTTTCAGCACGCATTTGTGAATTGATTTGAATTTGACTATATACATCCGTATTATATGCTTCGTTGTATTCTGCTTCGCTGATATAGCCTTGCTCTAAAAGCTTATCTAGAATACGTTCTGCACGGTCCCGGTTGTTCTCAGGTTTTGATACAGGATCATACTTTGACGGATTGTTTGTAATTGAAGCAAGTACAGCAGCTTCTGCAATGGAAATATCCCAAACATCCTTATTAAAATACAGTTGAGAAGCAGTTTGAACACCGTTGGTTCCGCGACCACTAGCTACAGTGTTCATATAGAGTTCAAGAATATCTTCTTTTGAAAGATACTTTTCAAGTTGAACGGCAAGATACATTTCTTGTAATTTACGCTCAATCGTTACATCTGTAGATAAAACGTTGTTCTTAATAATCTGCTGTGTAATGGTACTTGCACCTTCAGAAAAGCTTTGTGTCTTAAGGTTAATAAAAATAGCACGCATAAACCCTTCTAAGTCAACACCATTATGTCGCATGAAGCGTTCGTCTTCAATAGCGATATAAGCCTCTCCCAAATATTTTGGGATTTGGTCATATTCAACATAGATTCGGTTAGCATCAGCACCATGAAGTTTTTGGACTTCGTTGCCTTGAAGGTCATAGATAATCGTTGTATATCCTTCGGGTTGGATCTTTTCCAGTAAATGATCAATACTTGGTGATGCGTCAATAATAGCTTTAAAGGTTCCAAGACCTGCAGCAAAAGCAATAATACCTGCAACTAATATAAAAAATACTAAAAGCTTGAAAAAAGTTGAACTGACTAAATTCTTGATCTTGCTAGACTTTGAATTAATCTGCTTTATTTTCTTATTTCGAGCATATTTTCCAAAATTCATAATGAATCCTCCTTTTAATCTTCACTATTATATCAAATATATGGCTAATAAGAAAGAAGTTTAATAACCTTAATCAAAAATTAATATTTACAAGGAAGGTTTTTGAAGGGGAATTATTTTTTGTGGCATATATTGCATTTTGAGAAATATTCATGTATACTTAAATAGTGTTATTAAATGGTACTACTAATTTGAGCTGAATAGTCCTATGAGGTGAAAAATGAATTTTACGAAAATGCAAGGCTGTGGTAATGATTATATCTATATAAATGGGTTTGAAGAAACGGTAGAAGATCCCAAAGAGCTGGCAATTCAAATGAGTGATCGCCACTTTGGAATCGGAAGTGATGGGATAGTATTGATTCTTCCATCGCAAAAAGCGGATGTAAAGATGCGGATGTTTAACGCAGATGGATCAGAAGCTGAGATGTGTGGCAATGCGATTCGATGTGTTGGCAAGTATGTCTATGACAACAAAATGATTGGGAAAGAGACGATATATGTAGAAACTCAGGCAGGAATAAAAATTCTAGAACTCTTTCATGAACAGCAAAGCGTAAAGACGGTACGAGTGGATATGGGAGAGCCTATACTAAAGGCACAAGATATCCCTGTCTTAAGCGAAGGCTCACCGGTAGTGGATTTGATGTTGATGGCAGCAGATAAAAAATTTGCGATGACATGTGTATCTATGGGAAATCCCCATGCAGTTACATTTGTTGAACAAACCGATGGATTTAATGTAGAAAAGTATGGTAAACTATTAGAAGTGGACGCTTCTTTCCCAAAAAAAGCAAATATTGAGTTTGCGCAGGTCATCAATCGGCATGAGATAAACATGCGGGTATGGGAACGGGGAAGTGGAGAGACGCTGGCATGTGGTACAGGCGCTTGTGCGACACTTGTAGCATGTGTTCTTAACGATAAATGCGACACAAAAGCAACGATACATTTACTTGGAGGGGATCTAGACATCGAATGGGATCAAGAGACCAATCATGTGTTTCTTACAGGCCCGGCGGAATTTGTTTTTGAAGGTAAATGGTTAAAATAGGAGGATATTATGGCAGAAAGTTATATTCAAAGTTTAATTGCAGAACGCATTGGTGGAAAACAATTTGGAAAAAGTACGGTTATCTATAAATTTGAAAAAATCAAGCGTGCTAAAATCGAGGCAATGAAAGCACACCCAGATCTTGAGCTTATTGATATGGGGGTTGGAGAACCGGATGCAAAAGCAGACCAAGGAGTTATTGACACATTGGCATTTGAAGCCAATCAATGGGAAAATCGTAATTATGCGGATAATGGTATTTTTGAATTTAAAGAGGCCGTTGTCACGTATATGGAACGTATCTATGGAGTGAAAGGAATCGATGCACAAACCGAAGTCAACCATTCCATCGGTTCAAAGCCTGCGCTTGCCATGATGGCACAAGCGTTTATTAATCCGGGCGATGTTACCTTGATGACAGTACCTGGATATCCAATCATGGGAACGATGACAAAGTGGTTGGGGGGCGATGTGTATAATATGCCGCTTTTGGCTGAAAACAAGTTTCTTCCTGACTTAGATGCAGTTCCAAAAGATATCGTAAAAAAAGCAAAATTATTGTACTTGAATTATCCCAACAATCCTACAGGTGCAGTGGCAACCAAAGCTTTTTTTAAAAAAGCAATTAAATTTGCAAAAGAAAATAATTTGATTATTGTTCATGATGCTGCATATGCTGGGTTAATGTTTGATGGACATAAGCCTCTAAGTTTTCTAAGTCTCCCTGGAGCAAAAAAAGTAGGCGTTGAGATTCATTCGCTCTCAAAAGCATATAATATGACGGGATGGAGAATGGCTTATGTTGTTGGAAACAAAAAAGTAGTTGCTGCATTTGCATCGGTTAAAGACAATAATGATTCAGGACAGTTTAAAGCGATACAAAAAGCTGCTGTTTATGCGTTGGAACACCCGGAAATTACAGAAATGACAGCAGCAAAATATTCAAGACGCCATGATATGCTTGTTGAAACCTTGTCAAGCCTTGGATTCAATGTGAAAAAGCCTAAGGGCTCGTTTTATCTTTATGTAGGAATACCCAAAGGGGTGAAAAATGGTGTGAAGTTTAAAACAGCAGAAGACTTTTCACAATTTTTAATCAAGGAAAAACTGATTTCTACGGTTCCATGGGATGATGCAGGTGCCTATGTGCGATTTTCTGTTACATTTTTATCGTTAAATGCTCAAGAAGAACGACTTGTCATGGATGAGATTTATCGACGATTGTCCGATGTTGAGTTTGTATTTTAAATATAGCCATCCTAAAGGAGGAAAGCAATGAGTGCGAAGATGTATTCTAATGAAGAGATTCGACGGATTGTGTTTGATGAAGATGTAAAATTCATCCGATTACAATTCGTGGATATTTTTGGAACACTTAAAAATGTTGCCATTACTGTTGAACAGCTGGAGAAAGCTTTGGCTGGAGAGATTATGTTTGATGGTTCATCAATTGAAGGGTTATATCGAATTGAAGAAGCGGATATGTATCTTCGTCCAGATTTATCAACTTTTCAGATTTTTCCATGGAGACCTCACCAAGGAAAGGTAGCAAGGCTTATATGTGACATTGTCAAAGCCGATGGAAATCCTTTTAGCGGTGATCCTCGATATGTTCTTAAGCAGACAATAAAAAAAGCAGAGGCAATGGGATATCGAGTCAAGGTAGCACCGGAGTTTGAGTTTTTCTTGTTTCATACAGATGAACAAGGAGATCCAACGACGACGACACATGATAAAGCCGGATATTTTGATTTGGGACCTATTGATTTGGGGGAAAATGTTCGAAGAGATATTGTCTTGACGTTGCAGGATATGGATTTTAAAATTGCTGCATCCCATCATGAAGTAGCACCAGGTCAACATGAGATTGATTTTGAAATGGGGGATTTGCTTGAAACAGTCGACAACATTGTGACGTTTAAGCTTGTTGTCAAAGTGATTGCACAAAAACATGGATTACATGCAACATTTATGCCAAAGCCTCTGCATAACATTAATGGATCGGGTATGCATACTTTAATGACGCTAGAAGAAAAGGCGACTGGAAAAAATGTCTTTTTTGATGCAGATGAAGACTACCAATTATCCGAAGATGGACATGCTTTTATCGGAGGATTATTAGCACATGCTAAGGGCATAACAGCAGTGACGAACCCAACGATTAATTCATATAAACGTTTGGTAACAGGATTTGAAGCGCCGATTCGCATTGGCTGGTCAAGTTCAAACAATAGTCCGCTGATTCGTATTCCTGCAGCACGTGGCAATAGAACCTGTATTGAGTATAGAAGTCCTGACCCTTCCTGCAATCCGTATCTTGCCCTTGCAGTGATGATAGAGGCAGGGTTAGATGGAATTAAAAACAATTTAAAATCGGATGAACCCATGTCGGCAAAAGACTTATCTAAGGCAGTACACCCCTTTGACTTTGAGAATACGCTGCCAAAAACATTAAAGGATGCTGTGGTTGAGTTGGATAAAGACGAACTGATTAGGTCTGTCTTAGGCGATGTATATGAAAATTATAAACGTGCAAAAATTAATGAATGGATGGATTATATATCAATCGTACATGATTGGGAAGTCGAACGGTATATATCTAGGTATTAGTCGTTCTCATCGAGACTCTTCATAAGTAGGTGAAATTATATGGGGATAAGAGTCATGATTGGCTCAAACAACAATAAAATAGCTGCTCAACTAACCCAATTTCTGGTTGAAAACGGTATGCAAGTTGTTGGCGAGACGACAGACGCTTATGATTTGTTGCGAAGGATTCATACAGTCTATCCGGACATTACGATTATTGATGATCAAATGAAGGGAATGAAAGGGTACGAAATCTCTGAAACCATTCTAGCAGAAAAAGTCTGTCCGGTGATTACACTTATTCACGCGGCAGATATGGGCTATTATGTCAACTTGAATCAAGAACCGATTTTTGCCAGTATTGCAAAGCCGTGTGGACGTGAAGTGTTGATGAATACTATCTTCTTACTCGCCAAAACAGCCAAGAGCATACTGGCATTGGAGCAAAAAGTTGACAAAATCAATGATGAGAAAAAAAATCAAGACATTGTGAACGAAGCAAAAAAATACTTGATGGAATATCTGAACTTAAGCGAAGAAGAAGCACATCGCAAAATACAAAAAAAGAGTATGGATAAAGGTATTTCAAAGGTAAAGGTAGCAGAAATCATTATCAGAATATACAAAAAATAGTGATAAAAAGCTTGAAATGACAGAAAATTAATTTATAAAAAAAATAACTTGCATTATTATTTGTCCTATGATATTATGTTTTTAAGTAAGAGGGCGTAGCGCCCAGGTCATATTTATTTTTGTTTTGGAACAATGGCGTTCTCAAGGCTTTCTTGAGCACGCCTTTTTTGTGTTATTGGAAAGCACGACTTAGACTTTGTGGTAAATCGTTAGCATAGCAAGGAGGATTTTATGAATGTAACTGATATTTTTGGGAAAAATGTATTTAATGATGTTGTAATGAAGGAACGTCTTCCAAAGGATACGTATAAGGCGCTAAAAAGAACTCTAGACTTGGGTGAAGCGCTTTCTGAAGACGTCGCAGATGTGGTTGCAAATGCAATGAAGGATTGGGCAATTGAAAAAGGTGCAACCCATTATACACATTGGTTTCAACCAATGACAGGAAAGACTGCTGAAAAGCATGATTCGTTTATTGAACCGACAGGAGAAGGCTCTGTAATTATGGAGTTTTCAGGCAAACAATTGATCCAAGGGGAACCAGATGCTTCATCTTTTCCAAATGGTGGATTACGTGCGACATTTGAAGCAAGAGGCTATACAGCATGGGATGCGACATCACCTGCATTTTTAAAAGATGATACGTTGTGTATTCCTACAGCTTTTTGTTCCTACAGTGGCGAAGCACTGGATAAGAAGACACCTTTGTTACGTTCAATGGAAGCTATAGATAAGCAAGCCTTAAGAATATTAAGACTCTTTGGAGATACAACGACAAAAAAAGTAACTACAACCCTTGGACCGGAACAAGAATACTTTCTTGTAGATAAGCGATTATATCAACAACGAAAGGACTTGATCTTTACAGGACGAACATTGTTTGGTGCAAAACCTCCAAAGGGACAAGAATTAGATGACCATTATTTTGGAAGTATAAAAGAGCGTATTTCTGCATTTATGAAAGAAATTGATGTGGAACTATGGAAATTAGGTATTGCATCAAAGACAAAGCATAATGAAGTTGCTCCTGCACAACATGAGATGGCGCCAATCTTTACAACGGCAAATATTGCAACAGACCATAATCAATTGGTTATGGATATGATTACAAAAGTTGCGCAGCATCATGAACTTGCATGTCTATTACACGAAAAACCATTTGCAGGGGTTAATGGATCGGGAAAACATAACAACTGGTCTATGAGCACTCCAACAGCTAATTTGTTATCTCCAGGAAGAACGCCTCATTCAAATGCTCAGTTTTTAACATTTTTAGTGGCTATCATTGCAGCGGTTGATGAGTATGCGCCATTGCTTCGCTTGACAGCAGCCAATGCAGGTAATGAACATCGCCTTGGTGCAAATGAAGCGCCACCGGCAATTATTTCTATTTTCCTTGGTGAGCAATTAACGGATATTATTGATCAAATCAAGTCTGGGGCATTAACATCAAGTAAAGAAGCGAGTACGATGAAATTAGGCGTGACAACATTGCCGGATTTCCCAAAAGATGTTACTGACCGTAATCGAACATCACCTTTTGCATTTACCGGTAATCGCTTTGAATTTAGAATGGTTGGATCGAATCAATCCATTTCGGGAGCGAGTATTACGCTAAATACAATTTTGGCGGAAGTCTTATCCCGAATTGCAGATAAATTAGAAAAAGCAGAAGACTTCGAAACCGAGCTTAGCCATATTTTAGAAGAGCTTGTCAAAGAACATTATAATATTATCTTTAATGGTGATGGTTATTCTGAAGAGTGGGTAGAGGAAGCCAAGAGACGAGGCTTACCAAATATTAAGACGACGCCAGAAGCAATTAGTGTCTTTAACCGACCTGAATACATTGAAGTCTTTGAACGTCATCATGTTTTCACAGCTCAAGAAGTCAATGCACGACAAGAGATATTATTTGAAGAATATTCAAAAAATATTAATATCGAAGCATTAACGATGATTGAAGTTGCACGACGTGAAATTATGCCGGCAGTTATGGAATATATGGGTGTATTATCCAATTCAATTATTTCAGTTAAATCAGCAGTTCCAAGTGCAGATGTTTCGGTTCAGACACAGCTGGTTGAACAAATCTCAAAATTATTAAAAGAGGTGAGTGATCAAGTCGATGCATTGGAAGCTACGGTAGAACGCGTTCATGATGGAATCGAAGATTATGAAGAACAAGCCCATGCGTATAAGTTTGAAGTCTTTCCGGTAATGGAAGCGTTGCGTAAGCCTTGTGATGAATTAGAAGTGATTGTATCTGAGGAATTTTGGCCATTTCCAACGTATTCAGATTTATTGTTTAGAGTATAATTTATATATATTTAAAAGCGGTACGCCCTGGTTGGTGTACTGCTTTTTTCTTGACAGTTTTTCAAGTATATGCTAACATATCGATAAACATAGATATGTTAATGCAAGTACGATATATGAAAAGGAGCTATATGAAAAAACAAAAATTAGAAGGTATGAGTTTTTTTGAGCGGTATTTATCTTTATGGGTGATTCTTTGTATGCTTTTAGGAATTGGTATTGGAAAATATTTGCCGATGATACCAAGATTTTTTGGGAAGTTTGAAGTCGCCAATGTATCTATTCCGATTGCAATCTTAATTTGGCTGATGATTTATCCAATGATGATGAAAGTAGATTTTAAAAGTGTGAAAGATGTAGGGAAAAATCCTAAAGGATTGTTTGTGACATGGGTTGTTAATTGGTTGATAAAACCTTTTACTATGTTTGGAATTGCCTATCTTTTCTTTAATATTATCTTTAAGGAGTGGATTACTCCAGAGTTAGCATCAGATTATTTGGCAGGAGCGGTGTTACTTGGAGCAGCACCTTGTACTGCAATGGTCTTCGTATGGAGCCATTTGACGAAAGGAAATCCCGCGTATACAGTTGTTCAAGTGGCAACCAATGACTTGATTATCTTAATTGCATTTACACCGATTGTTGCTTTTTTGCTTGGGGTCAGTGGTTTTGTAGTTCCTTGGATGACATTGATTCTCTCTGTCGTTCTCTTTGTCGTTATTCCTCTTACCGGTGGAGTAATCACACGTCACATCATCATAAAAAATAAAGGAGAAACCTATTTTAATAATACGTTCCTCCCTAAATTCAACCATGTTACAATTGGTGGATTGTTGATTACACTTGTACTTATTTTTTCTTTTCAAGGACATGTAATCTTAGAAAATCCATTGCATATTCTCTTAATTGCCATTCCATTGATTCTTCAGACTATTTTGATTTTTGGTCTTGGTTATGGAATAAGCCGTGTACTAAAATTGCCACATGCTATTGCTGCACCGGCAGCAATGATTGGTGCTTCCAACTTTTTTGAGTTGGCAGTGGCAGTGGCTATTGCACTTTTTGGTGCTCAAAGCCCGGTTGCATTAGCAACTATTGTTGGAGTATTAGTTGAAGTACCAGTTATGTTGATGTTGGTTCGATTTGCAAATAATACGACAGAGTGGTTCTTAAACGCAAAAAACTAACCGTTATTTAAAGGCAGTAGCGATTTGACCTAAAGCTTGTTCAAGGATTGTTCTTGGACAAGCTATATTTATACGCTGAAAACCTTGACCTGCCTGTCCAAACATTAATCCATCATCTAGCCAGACCTTGGCTTCATAGAGCATTTTTTCTTTGATGGCAGTGTCGGATAATCCAAGTGCGGAAAAGTCAAGCCAGACAAGATAAGTACCTTCAGGCTCAATCAAACGAACGTTAGGAAGGTGTGTCTTTAAGTATTCGCGTGTGAACGCAAGGTTTTCAAGTAGGTAGATGCGAAGTTGGTTAAGCCAATCATGCCCATTGGCATAAGCGGCCTGACAAGAAATTAGCCCCATAATATTTGGTTGGCTGTACCCTGAACATGCAAGAGCTTTTTTAAATGCTTTTCTTAGCGTCGGGTTTGGAATGAAGATATTGGAAAGTTGAAGACCGGCTAAATTAAAGGTTTTTGATGGAGAGGTACAAGTAATTGATATTTGGGCGAAGCTATCTTGAATACTTGAAAATACAATATGTTGATGACCTGGGTAGATAAAGTCTTGATGAATTTCATCGGCAATCACATAAACATTATGCTTAAGGCATATATTGCCTAAGCGTGTGAGTTCTTCTTTGGTAAATACGCGTCCGACAGGATTGTGGGGATTGCTCAAGATGAAGAGTTTGACCTTGTGTTCCTCTATTTTTTTTTCGAAATCTTCAAAATCAATGATATAGGTATGATCTTTGGTATAGATTAACTCATTAACAACAACATTACGATGATTGTTTTCAATAGAATCACGAAACGGATAATAGACAGGTTCTTGGATAAGAATGCTGTCGTTTTCTTTTGTATAGGCATGAATGGCCATATTAATAGCAAAAACAACGCCAGGTGTTTTGATAAGCCATTGGGGCTTTATAGTCCAATGGTATTGGGAAGAAAACCATTGGGTTAAGATGTCTTCGTATTGATGATCGTTATCAGAATATCCATAGATGCCGTGTTGGGATTTTTCGATGAGGGCGTCCATCACGGCTGGGGGGGATGCAAAGTCCATGTCGGCAACCCAAAGGGGCAGGACATCATCAGGAAGTCCGCGGCGCGTGGCATAGTCATATTTTAAAGAGTTTGTATCGTTTCTTGGGATGATTGTGTCAAAGTTATATTGCATTAATTTGCCTCCTTTAAAATGGTGTCAAATTCATGAATGAGGTCATCTATAGCCTCTATTCCGACAGATAAACGTAGTAAGCGGTCATTGATCCCTTTTTTATTACGCTCCTGTTCAGGAATATCTGCATGGGTTTGTAACATAGGATAGGTGATTAAGGTTTCAACACCACCAAGACTTTCAGCATAGTGGATAATGGATGTATGGTTTAAGATGTAGGTTGCAATAAAAGAGCTGGCGCATTCAAAGGAAATCATTGAGCCAAATCCACTGCATTGCTTTTGCATAGTGTGATACCCAGGGTGGTTGGGTAATCCTGCGTAAAAAACCTTTGTGATTTTTGGGTGTGATTCGAGCCAAACGGCTAGTTGACGTGCATTTTTTTCCTGTGCATCCATACGTAAAGCAAGGGTTTTTATGCCACGAATCATTAGCCAACTGTCAAAGGGAGCAAGTGCTGAACCCACTGTTTTTATTAGATAGCGTAATTGTTCACTAAGGTGGGCATCGTCAACAATGACAAATCCAGATAGTGTATCGTTATGTCCGCTCAAAAATTTTGTACCACTGTGAAGAATGATATTAGCACCAAATTGAAAAGGCTTTTGAAGATATGGTGTTAAAAAGGTGTTATCTACAATAAATAGTAGGTCGTGAGTACGAGCGATTGTAGACATGGCACTTAAGTCGGTAATATGCATCATCGGGTTTGAAGGAGTTTCAATATACAGCGCTTTGGTTTTGGGGGTTATAGCAGAGCTTACAAGGGATGGGCTAGTTGTATCAACATAGCTAAATTCAAGATTGTACTGATGACTCAAATAATCGAACAGGCGGTGTGAGCCTCCGTATAGATCTAATGAGGTAATAATGTGATCTCCAGGTTTAAACAATTGAAAGACGGCTGTAATAGCAGCCATGCCAGAAGAAAAGGCAAGTGCATCATAGCCACCTTCTAGATTGCATATAAGTGTTTCGAGTTGCTCCCTAGTTGGGTTTTGGAGTCGTGAATAATCGTATCCAGTGCTTTGGCCGACGCTTGGATGCACAAAAGTAGCTGACTGATATATGGGCGTACTGATGGCTCCGGTATGGTCATGGGGGAAGGCTTGAGCATTGTGTACACATAAGGTGTTGAAAGCGTTATTTTTTTTCATGTAGGCTCCTCTCTTTACGGTTTCATCGTTATACTAAAATATATAGGTTTTTCGTGAAAAAGTCAATGACATATAAAACATATATAAAAAATAAGATATCTTCTTGACAAATATAAGTCTAGCGTGTAAGATGTAGCTAACAGATGACATATATAACATATATAAAAAATATGAATTGGAGGAACAATATGAAAAATGTATATAGTAATTTAAACGAGCTTGTAGGTAAAACCCCTTTAGTTGAGATTAGTCGATATGCAAAATTAAATGAGCTTGATGCGAATATTATTGTAAAGTTAGAGAGCTTTAATCCAGGCGGAAGTGTAAAAGACCGTATTGCAAAAGCGATGATTGAAGATGCAGAACAAAAAGGAATATTAAAAGAAGATTCTGTCATTATTGAACCGACCAGCGGAAATACGGGGATTGGATTAGCATATATTGGCGCGTCAAAAGGATACCGTGTAATTTTGACTATGCCTGAGTCCATGAGTGTCGAACGAAGAAATATTCTAAAAGCCTACGGTGCTGAACTTGTTCTGACTCCGGCAGCTGGAGGAATGAAAAGTGCTATAGAAAAAGCTAAACAATTACATGAAGAAATTGAAAACTCATTTATTCCAGGTCAATTTATTAACCCGGTAAACCCTGAGATACATCGAAAAACATCAGGACCTGAGATATGGGAAGATACAGAAGGTGCGATTGACATATTTGTCGCAGGTGTTGGAACCGGCGGAACGATAACAGGAGTTGGAGAATATCTGAAGTCAAAGAATAAAAACATCCAAGTCGTTGCTGTGGAACCAACTGGATCTCCGGTTTTATCTGGAGGAAGTTCAGGACCCCATAAAATTCAAGGGATTGGTGCAGGATTTATACCGGAAATTCTAAATACAGCAATTTATGATGAAGTGATTCAAATAGAAAATGACGAAGCCTTTATAGCTAGTCGACAACTATCAAAATCTGAAGGGATTCTTGTAGGTATATCATCCGGTGCGGCAGTTGCGGCAGCAGCAAAGTTAGCCAGTCGACCGGAAAATACAGGTAAAAATATCGTTGTTTTCTTACCGGATACGGGAGAACGTTATTTATCCACACCACTATTTTCCTAAGGCTCCTAGGTTGAATACTTAATCAAATTACGATATAATCATAAGATAGCGACAAGTATAATAGAAAGATTAAGTATGTCAGATAGGAGAGACAAAGTGATACTTACATTAGCATTAAACCCTGCAGTCGTTCGTACAATCAATGTAGAAGGTTTTCAAGTGGATCAGCATAATGAGGCTGTTTATGATGCGTTGAGTGTTGGAGACTGTGGAATATACAGTGCATATATTGTTAAAATATTACAAGGAGATCCATATGTTATGGGGGTCTCTGGAGGTATTGGTGGACGATATATCAAGAATTTTTTAGATAAAAACAAAATAAAAACGGATTTTCTCCAGGTGGATCACGAAACCAAGACCCATCTATTAATTCATGATAATATCAATGATACAACAACAAAAATACTAAGTCATAATAATCAACTGACGGAACGAGATTTTATTAATATTAAACACAGAATATATCATCATATCAAAGAAACAGAGTTAATTATGCTAACGGGTGATGATGCGTGGAGCTCGAATTTTATTAGAGATTTGAACACCATGACGAAAGGTGCAATACGTATCATTACCGCAGTCGAAGGTGATAGCTTTAGAGAGTGTATTAATGAAAGTGTCTATGCATGTGTTATGGATGTAGATAATCTAAAAGCTTTAGGCTATGACTTTCCGGAAGATGAAGAAAGCTTTGAAAGAATACGTGAATTTCGACGGGCGCATAAGATGAAGTATTTGATTGTTAAAGGGCATTATGAGATTATTGGTTTTGCAAAGAACAAAATATGCAAAGTCAACTATCATACCAAAAACAGCATATATCCGGTAGTGAAAAGTATGATTTTAGGTGGATTAAGTGTTGGTGTTAAGCGCAATTATAGTTTTGAGACAACGATTAAACTAATGGGAGCTATTGCAAATAATTGCTCTGTTGATGAGTATCCATTCGTTATTCGAAGAAATGAAATTGATCGAGGCATGAAGCACTCTAAGCTTTATGAAATCTATAATCAACGTAATGGTTATTCGATAGGGGATATGTAAAATGGAGCGATTTACAACACTAAAAAATCAACAAGAGGCAGAAATAGTCGTAAAAAAATCTCGCTTTATCGGTATTGCATTTCCATGTGACTCGGTTGACGTATTTGAAAAAGAAGTAGAACGCATACAGAGAAAATATCCCGGAGCCCGTCATTACTGCTATGCCTATCGCTTTCTTGAAAATATTATTAATGAACGTTATCAAGATGATAAGGAACCTTCGGGAACAGCAGGACTTCCAATACTAGAAGTTTTACGTCATCACGATGTACTTCAATGTGCAGTCGTGGTGGTGCGTTATTTTGGAGGAACGCTTCTAGGAACAGGAGGACTATCAAGGGCTTATTCTGATGCGGCAAGAGATGCATTAGCAGCATCAATTTTTATTACACAAGTTAAAGCTGTGGAATGTGAAATCAGAGCGGACTATCACTTTAGCGGAAAAATTGACTATTATTTAAATACAGAAAACATTCCTGTTGTGGACACACAATATGCTGATCAAGTAACGTATACTGTTGTAGTTGAAAAAGAGCAGTATGATCAAGTGGAAAATGATTTGAAAAATATAGCGGCCAATAACATACAATTTGTTTATATGCGAGATGTCTCAGGATATTATGAAGGTAAAGACTTTATTGAGGTACAATAAAGTCTTTTTTTGGATACTTTTTAAAATACTTTTTAAAAGTCGTTGAAAAAGTATTGCGCATGAGTTATAATAAGGTCACCAAAATAATATTAATTGATTTAGGAGGGCTCTATGAAAGAATATTTTGAAAGTATAGGAAAGATTCAATTTGAAGGACCAAAGTCAACGAATCCATTGGCATATAAATACTATGACGCGGATCGAGTAGTTGCAGGTAAGCCAATGAAAGAACACTTGCGTTTTGCAATGAGTTATTGGCATACAATGACCGCAGCAGGTGTAGATCCATTTGGAATGGGTACCATGGAGCGATCATACAATAGCCTTGAGGGAATGGAATTAGCAAAAGCTCGTGTACATGCAGCTTTTGAATTTATGGAAAAACTTGGTATGGAATATTTTTGCTTTCATGATATTGATATTGCACCTGAAGGAGATTCATTACAAGAAAAACTCGATAATTTAGATCAAATTGTTGATGTTATCGAAGAAAAAATGCAAGAGACAGGCATCAAATGCTTATGGGGAACTACCAATGCGTTTGGACATCCTCGATTTATGCATGGAGCATCTACATCACCAAATGCCGATGTTTTTGCATTTGCAGCAGCACAAGTTAAAAAAGCTCTCGAAATTACCCATCGTTTAAAAGGCGAAAACTATGTGTTCTGGGGTGGTCGTGAAGGATATGAGACACTTCTTAATACAGATGTTGCACTTGAAAATGATAACTTGGCAAGATTTTTGAAAATGGCAAAAGACTATGCGAGAAAGATTGGATATACAGGACAATTTTTGATTGAACCAAAGCCAAAAGAGCCTACAAAACATCAGTATGATTTTGATGCTATGACGGTTTTAGGATTCTTAAGAAAATACGACTTAATCGATGACTTTAAGCTAAATATAGAAGCTAATCATGCAACACTTGCAGGGCACACATTCCAACATGAATTACTTATTTCACGTATTAACGGTGCACTGGGTTCAATTGATGCTAACCAAGGCGACATGCTTTTAGGATGGGATACGGATCAGTTCCCAACAAATATTTATGATGCGACAATGTGTATGTATGAAGTATTAAAAAATGGTGGAATTGCTCCCGGAGGATTAAACTTTGATGCCAAAGTACGTCGTGGGTCATTCCAAGCAGATGATTTATTCATTTCCTATATTGTTGGAATGGATACTTTTGCTAAAGGACTTCTTGTAGCTGACAAATTATATAGTGATGGTATCTTAGAAGATTTTGTCGCTAAACGTTATGTCTCATATACTGATGGAATCGGTAAAAAAATCCTAGACGGAACAACAGACTTTGAAGAATTAGCAGCTTATGCTGTTGATCATGACCAGATTCAAAATACTTCAGGACGTCAAGAAATGTTAGAAGACATTGTTAATCGCTATATCTACTTAACACAATAAAATTATAAGTGTGCTTGTGCATTTGTTATGCGCTTGATATAATGTTCTAAGGCGCATGAGAGAAAGACTTGAGAGAAGACAATTGACAGTCAGGGTGACTGCCAATTGTCTTACATCTTATAAAATAGGAGCGATCATATGACAAAGTTTGGAACATTCAGTCAAGAACAAATCAAAGAAATCAATCGAGTTAATGTTATCAATGCTATCAGAAATAACAAAGAGACGACAAAGCATGAAGTGTCAAGAATACTTAAGCTAAGTATACCGACAGTGACATCTAACATTAATGCGTTGATAAAAGAGGGGTTTGTTTATGAATCGGGTGTGGCTCAATCAACAGGTGGACGCAAACCAGTTTTGTTAAGCTTTAATGAAAATGCTAGATTTTCTTTTGGAGTCAATATTACGTTGGATCATATGACGATTATTTTGATGAATCTTAATGGAGAAATTATTGAATCACAGGTATTTGACTATTTGCCTAATCGTAATTTTGATCAAGTGGTGACACAGATAAAGGAAACTATTTTAAATATATTAAAAAAACGTCAGATTTCTAAGAAAAAAGTCGTCGGAATTGGATTGTCTTTGCCGGGACTTGTTGATGAGGATAAACTGATTTTAGACAGTGCTCCAAATCTTGGAGTCAAAGAATATGACTTTCATTCATTTCAAGAAGCTCTTGGAATTCAAGTATATGTGGAAAATGAAGCGAATATTGCAGCTTATGGAGAGACTTTACAGGGAAACCATAAAAACATGAGTAATGTTGTCTATATATCGATAACAGAAGGTGTAGGGACAGGGATTATTATCAACAACCAAATCTATAAAAGCGCCAATAAAAAAGCGGGAGAATTTGGACATATGCGTATTTCTGATGAGAATCTTCAATGCAATTGTGGACGTACTGGATGTTGGGAGTTGTTTGCTTCAAAACGCGCATTGATTCGATACTTTTTTGAAGAAACCGGGCAATCAGAAGAAGACCTTTCGGTATTACTTTCTGATGATAACCTTCAAAAACCTGCCGTCAAAGCGGTACTTCAAAAATATTTTGATTATTTATTTATCGGTATAGAAAATATTGTACTAGGCTTAAATCCTGAATATGTGATTATTGGTGGAGAGCTTGGGAAATATAAGCAGCAATTACTTCAATTTATCAATGAAGAAAAACAATTAAAAAGTTCATATATGGTATATGAAGGGACACGTATTATCTTCTCTGATTTAGCAGATCAAGCTTCTGTTATTGGAGCGGCATTATTGCCGCAGCAATCTATTTTCTATCACCATAACAATGTAATTTAACGATAAGGAGAGAAGCGTTTATGTATTATTTAGGTATTGACCTAGGAACATCCTCAGTAAAAGTACTACTTATTAATAAAGACAATGAAATTGTCGGTGATGCTTCACGTGAGTACCCCGTATCTTATCCTCAAGAAAAGTGGGCAGAACAAAATCCTATAGATTGGTGGATTCAGACAAAGGAAGCTATAAAAGATGTTGTCAACAAATATAACATTCCCAAAGATGGCATTAAGTCAATGAGCTTTAGCGGACAGATGCATGGATTGGTGGCATTGGATGGGAAGAATGAAGTTTTAACGCCGGCAATCTTATGGTGCGATAATCGTACAGAAGCAGAATGTGAAGAGATAACTGAATATTTTGGACAAGAAAAATTGAGTGAATATACAGGGAACAAAGCGCTAACAGGATTTACGGCACCAAAGATTCTTTGGGTCAAAAAGCATCTTCCCAATGTTTTTGCTCAGATTAAGCATATTATGCTGCCAAAGGACTATGTCAGCTTTAAATTAACAGGGAACTACTCAACAGATGTATCTGATGCTTCAGGCATGCTCCTTCTCGATGTTAAGAATAGAACATGGTCACAAGAAATGCTTACATTTCTTGGCATTGAAGAGACGATGCTTCCTAAGCTCTATGAGTCTTATGAAGCATGTGGATATGTTCAGCCATCAATATTAGAAGAGCTTGGACTAGAAGGTGATATAGTAGTTGCAGCCGGTGCAGGTGACCAAGCAGCTGGTGCAGTGGGTACAGGAACAGTTGTTGAAGGTATTGTGTCGGTAACACTGGGAACATCAGGCGTTGTTTTTGCTGCGCATGAATCGTATGCCCATGATGAAAAGAACCGATTGCATGCATTTTGTCATGCAAATGGAAAATATCATTCAATGGGAGTAATGCTGTCTGCGGCTTCATGTTTGAAGTGGTGGGTTGATACAGTTCAAAAAGGTATGAGCTTTGAGCTATTGCTAGAAGAAGCACAACAACTTGAGACAGAAGATAAACACCTTGTTTTCTTGCCTTATCTCATGGGAGAACGCACACCTTATGCAGATCCAAATGCTAAAGGGGCCTTCGTTGGCATGACTATGACGACACAACGAGGACATATGACAAAAGCTGTTCTTGAAGGTGTATCCTATGGATTAAAAGACTCTATGGAGATTCTAAAAGATATCAAAGTGCCTATTAAACAAGTACGTGTGATTGGTGGAGGTGCCAAGAGTGCTCTATGGAAGCAAATACTTGCCGATATGTTTGATGTTGAAATTCAACAAATCAATACAAATCAAGGGGGAGCATTGGGGGCGGCGATTTTAGGTGCAGTAGCTGCCGGACATTTTGCATCGGTTTTGGAAGGATGCGAAGCTATGATTAAGGTAACAGATACGGTAAAGCCAAATCCGGATACAAAAAGCTATTATGATGAGAAATATCAGCGATTTATAAAACTATATGCAGCGCTTAAAGACTGGTATCAATTAGGCTAACATAAGTATAAGGATTCTGAGTAGATAAATGGATATAAAATACCGACAATCATTTGTGATTGGCGGTATTTTTATATTCTCGGACAATATGTTTAGGCTTATCTGAATCTAGATGTAGCATAGAACATGAATCGGATGACTTAGGTGAATAATCTGTATAAAAATGGTATAATAAGGATATAGTATATAAGTTCCTACTTCACAATATACTAAAATATTGGTATGATGTGTATATCAAAATTTATCATTATTAATTAGGAGAAATACATGCGACATTACATATTACTTGGTTTATTATTACTTGGCTTGATAAGTTTTTCAAGCTGTACTATTGAAGAAAATGCTTTGGATGAAGCAACGCCAGTTGAGGAAATAGAAGCGCCAACACTTAGGATATGGAGCTATTCAGATGAGTTCTTAACGGAGTTAGCTACATTTGAAGAAAAAAATGAATGCATTATTGAATATGAATTGATTGATGCAAATGGGTTTGCGCGAATGGTTGACACACGAATAGAAGAGGGTGAAAAACCAGATATTATTATTTCAGACTATGCATCAATGATGAGCGAAACATTAAAGGACCACATACGTCCTTTAAATACATTTTCAGAAGAATATAACATTGCAGAAAAGCTTAATCCACAGATGCTTGAACAAAGCTATGATACATCAAAACAGATGCGCGGCCTCTCATACCATATGACACCGATTGTAATCTTTTATAGGCGAAGTCTAGCTAAGCAAGTGTTGGGGACAGATGATCCCGAAGATGTCAGACCACATTTTAAGTCGATGGAGTCGATTTATGATTTGGGAATGATGCTTAAAGATCATGATATTGGCGTTGTTCCAGATCCTTATGCTCTACGCCATTTTATGCCGTTAGAGACAGTAAAGACAGATGAAGGTGTAGTGAATTTGGAACAGTGGAGAACGTATCTTACAACGCTTAACGCAATCAAAAGAAATAAGCTTACGCCATTTTATGTCGAATGGTCAAAAGAGTGGTTTGCGGGAATGCAAGAGGATGTGTTTAGTTATGTATTACCCAGCTGGGCGTTGTCTCAGATTTTGTTTATGTCAGCGCCACAGACCTCGGGAGATTGGGGAATGGTTCAAGGACCCTACTCAAAACAATGGGGAGGAACTTGGCTATCAGTTACTTATAGTGGAGAACAACAAGCGTTGGCAGATCGATTTCTTGAATATATACTTCTTGATCAAGAGCATCAAGAAACATGGCTTTCTAAGAGCTACCAGATATCTAGCAACATACAAGTACAACAAAAGCAGAGTTATCCAGAAGGAAATGTCTTTTTAGGCGGACAAGATTACCATCAAACCCTCAATCAAATCATTGAATATGGGCTGGCAAAAGAGGAACGTGACACATTATACGAAGAGCTTATAATCCGCTATGTCAATGATGAATTTCATACGATTGATGAAGTGTTAATGTTGATTGAAGAAAAAGCAATAAAGGAGGAGACATTATGAAATACATACAGTTAGTTTATAATCCGATGTCAGGAAGTCGTACATTTAAGACACGGCTGGATACACTTATAGAAATTGTAGAAAAAAAAGGGTATGAGCTACGCATATGGAGAACACGCTCGGCAGAAGACTTTACAACTTTTTTTGATGAAGGTAATTTTGAAGGTTGTGCTGCGATTTTAATTGCCGGAGGAGATGGTACAGTTAATCGGGCAGTCAATGCCATTATGAATAATAAAATCAATGTACCCATCGGTGTGATACCGGCAGGTACGGCCAATGACTTTGCACAGCATTTAGGAATTCCGGCAAATTTTAATGATGCTTTTGATGTCATTGCCCAGATGAAAACACGAAAATTAGACATAGGTGTTGTGAATGGACAATATTTTGTGAATGTTTGTGGAGGGGGATTGCTGACAAGTATAGCCCATACCATAGAACCGGAATTTAAGAATACACTAGGTAAATTAGCTTATTATATTAAAGGGGTTCAGCAAATTCCTAAATTCAAAAGTCAAAAAGTGCGTATTACAACCGCTGAACAAATTTATGAAGAAGAATTCTATCTTTTTATAGTCCTTAACGGCTCAAGTGCAGGAGGGTTTAACCGTTTAGGTGAATATGCATCTATGCGCGATGGCAAATTGGATTTTGTTGGATTTAAAGCGTGCAGTATGAATGAAATTCCCCTTATTTTTGCAAAAATGATGCGAGGAGAACATTTGGAAGACAAGAACATTTTGTTTTTCCAAAGCCGTAAGATTCACATTGAATGTTTAGAAGATAAAGGCTTTCCGGCAGATGTGGATGGAGAGTTAGGTCCGGCATATCCTTTGGATATTAAGGTTATACCGGAAGGCATGGAATTTATTGTGAAAACTGGTTCTTAAAATCACTGGGCGTACGCCCGGTGATTTTTTTGAATTGTTTTGAAAAAGTATAGGTATCAACATAGCCTAATTTTATTGAAATCTCTTTAATACTTAACTCAGAATTCGATAGTAAGCGTTGAGCAAGGTAAATACGATGTTGGATTATATACGTTCCAGGAGAAAGGTTATAGTGCTTTGTAAAAAGTTTTCTGAATTTTTCGTACCCCATATTTACTTCAAGAGCAACATCTTCAATGGAAATACGATTTCCGATATTTTCGTGAATATAAGCCGTGGCAACAGATAAAATATTTTTTTCGTCAGAGGAACGTTGACTTACGCGATCAAGATAAGTCAAACGTGCAAGGTAATTGATGATTTTGGGAATGACTAAAGGCAATTCAAGGCGATCAGAATAGCCGAGCTGTTCATGGAAGGATAAGAAGGACTGAATGGTTTCAAAGTCAATTCCAGGGTGAATGACAGGAGAACCTTTACCAAGAACGCCAAGGTCAACAAGATTTTGGAAGAGCTTTTTACCAATAACGATATATAGTTCTGACCAACGATCATCTTCAGGAACCGTTGAGTGGGTATTTCCGGGAAAGCGCTGAATAAAGTCACCGGCTTTGACAGGAATTTTTCCGTTGCTGTCTTCATAATACCCATGTCCCTCAATTACAAGAACACCGTGATATTCATTGGTGGTTAACTGAATATGTGAGCCGGAGTTTTGATTTTTTCGAACATATCCTGAGGCAAGAATACCTTCATGTGGCGTTGAATTTAGCATGCGATGCTGTGAAGTATTTTTCCAGTTGAATTTATTACCAATAACTTGTGCAATGTTCATAGTATGCTCCTTACCAAATATGACATGAAAAATACCAAAATGACCATTTGTATTTTCTAAAAAAAAGAATATATTAACTCTTATATTATATACATGGTATCCTAGAGAATGCAAGAGGAAGAAGAATGAGAAAAGCAATGACAACACAAGAACGCAGTCGGCGTTATTTTATTTTGGAAGGAATTACAGGGATTGGTCAATTTTCATTGACGACCGGTAATTTTTTGGCAGGGTTTATTAGCTTTTTAGGAGGCAGTGAGACATTAAATGGTCGGATAGGCGTTATACATGTCGCTATGGGGATTTTTCAAATTTTTTCGACATTAATTTTATCTCATGGGCATCGTAGCCGTAAAGAAAAAGTTATCAGTATTGCCATTATCTTGCGGATATTTATGTCAGCGACATATTTTGTCCCCTATATTTTAATGCGCTTAGGGGCTTCGCCAACGATAATGATGGCTGGTTTTATAAGTTGCTTTGTGTTGGCTTATATTTGTAATGGACTTATCAGTCCAATCATCTCTAGTTGGATGATTGATTTATCGCCACTTCAAATTCGTGGGAAATATTTAGCGTATCGTGAAAAATTGTCGTTGGGAATTGTCGCCGTATGCACCATTGTTCTTGGACGTGTTCTTGACTATAACAAAATGTTGGGACAAGAGTTTGTAGGTTTTTTGTTTTTAGGTGCAGTTCTTGTCATTATGGGCGTGTTAAATATTTATGCGCTTATTCATATTGAAGATGTACCAACGGATGAGACTAAAAAAGAAAATGCTTTTTTAAAGCGTCTTTGTGCTCCGATACTAGATCCGGTTTTTAGTAAAATTATTCTTATGTATATTTTTTGGAACCTGGGGCTCTTTGTTGGTGCGCCTTTTATGGCGGTATATATGGTAGATGTACTTAATCTTAGCTATACATATATGATGACAATGACGGTTGTGACTATTTTGGTGCGTGTCGCCTTTACATCATGGTGGGGAAATCTTGCGGATAAAAAATCATGGTTTTTATCAGGAAGCATCTCCGTGATGCTTTTAGGATTAACACATTTTTCTTGGGGATTTATCACACCCGATAATTATAAGATACTGATACCCTTAGTTCATGTTACAGTAGGATTTGCATGGGCTGGTGCAGGGATATCGTTATTTAATATGCAGTTTTTATTTGCAAAACAAAAAATACGTACAATGTCTGTAAGTGTCAATTCAGCTATTGGAGGCTTAGTTAGCATTGTCGCTGTATTTTTAGGAAGTTATATTGTGGAATGTGTAGGGGAAAATGGCATGCGTTGGACGTTCTTTTTATCCGGTTTGATTATTTTACTTTGTCCAATTTATATTCACAAAGTGTTAAAACGGTTACACATGCACATTATCCAAGATTAATTTAAGCATTTGATGTGTTTTTATATTTATACTTATAATATTTTAAAGAGACAATAACAAGAATGACTTTTACGACCAGAGAAAGTATAAAACTTGGCGATGAGGGGTCGTCGGCAGTTAGTCCAATAAAGGTGGCAATAAACATGGAAGGTATAAGGCCAAGCGTTGAACTAATAATATATTTGATGAATGGGGTTTGAACTGACCCGAAAAACATTCCGGTAATATCCATCGATACAAGTCCGATGGAACGTATTATAAAGACAAAAAACCCCTCGTTTTGTTGTCTGTTTTTTAGCAATTCTTCTCCCTTCTTAAATCTATCTAGTAGGGCTTCGACCCGATTTTTTCCAAGAATAGATCCGATACCATAAGCGACAGTACATGCAATAACTAATCCGATAAGATTAATTCCCAATGCGAGTAGCGGTGGAAAAACCATGCCGACAACAATTTGCAGTATAGGCACTGGGATAACAAATAGGATGGGTTTGATTAAATACAACGTCAAGAAAAAAATCATTGCAAAGAAAGGGTTGCTTGGACTATAATCAAGAAGGTTTTGAATGGAAAAAATGCGATTGCCTCGATTGAGGTATAAAAAGCCAAGAACCATACCGATTAGAATTAAATATCTTAATATATAGAATAAACCACGCTTATAAATTTTTTCCATGAGAATCTCCTTTAAGTACACTATGTCTATTTATTATAAACTGAATCAAGGCATTATGAAAGGGGATATTTAAAAAGAGTCCACTGAATAATGAATGAAAGGAATCCCATGAAGTCGTTAAAACGCGTTGTCATACAGATTTTTGTGTCTATCTTAGGAATTTTCATCTTATCCGTTATCGTTAATACCAGTGTAGATGCCCATATTTTAAAGAAAAATCAACGAATGATTCATAACTATGATATGATCACACAAACTGTGGTCTTATATGATGCATCCAAAAATGCTTTTCGTCTCTATAATCGTAATCGCGCTTCAGAGTTTTATCAAGAGTATCAACAAACCTATACGGTGTTAATGGAGGCAATTGAAGGCTTGTCCCAGGAGTTTGAAAAAGACATTCAGGTTAAGATGCATTATCGAATTATTCGCCAAATGCTTAAGGAGCGCCACCAATTGATTGAAGCTTACAGTACATATGAAACCGTCGGGCAATCCCTCTCGCAAGATCTTGAGTTTGTACAGATTATGAGTGACCGTATATCTACACAATTAAATTATCTATTGGCATCCTATTTGAGTTATATCAATCAAGGCAATCATGAACAAACCCATTGGTATGCAACATACAAGAGAACATTCAATCTTATCATGCTGATTATGATTAGTGGGATTATTATTGGAGGGTTAGTTACAATTACAAAGGTGAAGGAAAAACTCCACCAAACCAAGCAGGCGATGACAGATATCGGAGAACGTCGATTTTCGACGCCGGATATTACGCTGACACAGTATGACGATATTAACGTCTACATTAATACGGCCAATACGATGAAGCATGAAATTATTGCAGGTATTGAGCAGATCGAAGCGTTCGCAGAACAAAAAATCATCCATGAAAAACAAGGCCGACTTTTAGCAGAAAGTCAATTTAAAGCTTTGCAGCTTCAGATTAATCCACATTTTTTATTTAATACGTTAAGCTTGGTTATTCGTCATATTCAGCTTAATGAAAAAGAGGTTAGCATTCAGCTGGTTAAAGAGACTTCACGTATTCTTCGTAACAGCCTAGGTAAGCTTGACCAGTTAATAACCTTGGATGAAGAAATTGAATTACTTGAAGCGTATATATATATTCAACGCCTACATTTGCAAAATCGTGTCGATATTGTTCTTGATATCCGCAAATCGTATGGAGGATCCCAAATTATGGTTCCCTCCCTTGTAATCCAGCCCCTTGTTGAAAATGCAGTCTTGCATGGCATGAAGGAAACGAGTGAACAAGGATTGATTGAAATCAAAATCTTAGAAAAAGCAACCCATATTGATGTAGTTGTTTCTGATAATGGGGTGGGAATGTGTGAACAGCAGGTTCAGCAGCTTTTTAATGTTCACCAAGAAGAACATATTGGTATGACAAATGTGCTAAAGCGCTTGCAATTAATCTATGATCATAAGAATAGTGACCTAATAAATATTTGGAGTGAGCCCGGGGAAGGGACGACCATTACAATGAAGTTATATAAGGAGGTAGAACTGTGATTAAAGTATTGATTGCAGATGATAAAAAAATAGAACGCAATTACTTGAAGCAATTTTTAGAACAAAAGTATTCCAAGGATGTCACTGTTGTAGCAGCGGTCCAAGATGGACGTGAAGTTATAGATTTTATGTCTCATAGCCGAGTAGATTTGCTTTTACTGGATATTCAGATGCCTAAAATTGATGGATTAGAAGTTGCCCAGCAAGTACGTATCAGTCATCCGGATGTCGAAGTAATCCTTATTACCGCTTATGCGGAATTTTCTTATGCCAAACAGGCCATCAAAATCGGAGTAACAGATTATTTGTTAAAACCATATATGGATGAAGAACTTCAAGAAATTATGGATAACAGTTTAATAAAAATCAGCAAAAACACACCTGAATTATATAACGGTGGAGTAAGCCATGGATATGTGGATGCCCCTTATTTTGAACTAAAGATGGCAATGAATAAAATTTTACTTGATAAGCATAAACATGAATTAGGCAAAGAAGTATTTGCTAATCAACCTTTTAATCATAGTGATTATAAAGTTGTGGTATTTTTTAGTGAAAACTTGTCAAATATATCTATGGATATGCTGCAAATCGTCTTAGGAATTTTTAGAAAACGGAATCTATACGTTCTTGGCTATGTTGATGGCAAAGAGATTATTATCTACTTATTCGGAAATAAAAAAATTGATTTTGTTGAAATGGATACAAGTATAAAAAAAGCGGTAAAATTTTTAAATGATGAAAAAGTGGGAGAAGTTTTTTGTGGTGTAAGTGGGTTTTACTGTGCACTAGAAACAATGCATCCTGCTTATGCAGAGGCAACCTCGTTTATTACAGAATTTAGTCCGTTAACAATCCAAAAGGCCTTTATCAACAATATGACAGAGCGTGAAAAGGGTTATGCTAAGCTGCATCAGCTTTTGCAGGCGATTATTATGAAAAATCATGAAGAGATGCAAAAAATATATAGGTACTTGATTCATCAGATTATGGATGATAAAGGCCTAAGCTTGGCGTACATGGGATATTATTTAATAGCAAGCGTTTATGATGTCTTAAATTGCCAAGGTGAAAAAAACAAAGAAATACATACGTTTATGCGAAGTGCGCAGCAAAATTATAATGCAATCACGGCAATGGAAGAACTGGTATATGACTTGGTTCAATCCCTTAGCCAACGAGTAGGGGACGTAAGTGTCTATAACAATGTTACATTAACTGCTAAAGCTAAGGATTACATACAAGCCCATTATCATGAAAAAATCACATTACAGGAAGTGGCTGATCGGCTTGATGTAAGTTACGGGCATTTAAGCAAGTGTTTTAGTCAGGTAGAGACCATTCCCTTTAATCGATATCTTCTTGAAACACGTATTAAGCAAGCTAAAAAATTGATGACTCGTGGGGAGAAGACCATCAGTGAAATCGCTTATGCGATTGGTATTGATGATCCTAACTATTTTAGCAAGTGCTTTAAGCGTGTCACTAATATGGCACCCAAAGAGTATATGACAATGCAAATGGTAGAAAATTCTCCTACGTCTTCAAAGTCATGACCAAAAATTACCCGTATTGATAAATTACTCCATTCTAATGCTTTATAGCCTTGGGTATAATAGGGAACGTGTCAAGGACATGAAAATAATTAAGCATTTAGGGAGGAAACAGATGAAAATGAAGAAAATGATGGCTATTATCTTAACACTTGTGATGATGATAGGTCTATTGGCAGGATGTCAACAAGAGACAAACAATGAAGTTACAGAGACGGAAACGACAGAAAACGATGGACAAACAACAACAGAAGAAAAAAATGATGCAGAAGAGACAGCAGTAGAACCAGAGCTTGTGTTGCGTTATGGAGATGTTAACCCATTAGGACATGTCCTTTTGGATTCAGCAGATTACTTTGCACAACAAGTTAATGAAATGAGTGAGGGACGTATTAAAATTGAATTATATCCATCCGGTCAGTTAGGGGATGATAATGAAGTATATCAAGCACTTCAAATGGGTGCGGTAGACTTATATCGAGGAAATGCTTCATCATTAACAGATTTTGGAAATATGCAAGTGAGTGCATTGGCATTACCTTATATCTTTAGAGATCGTGAACATTTTTGGGCTGTATGCGGCGGTGAAGTCGGACAAAAGATTCTTGATAATGTTCAAGAAACAGGTTCAAGAATGGTTGGCCTTTTCTACATGGATGAAGGTGCGAGAAACTTCTTTACAACAGAAGCACCAATCACAACGATTGAAGACATTCAAGGGTTAAAAGTGCGTGTGCAAAACTCAGCCTTGATGTTAGATACAATTTCAGCACTAGGAGCAAACCCAACGCCAATTGATTATGCAGAGCTTTATACATCTCTTCAAACAGGTGTTGTTGATGGCGCTGAAAATCCACCGGCAAGTTATTATTCAAATAAATTCTATGAAGTTGCACCTTATTATGTCTTAGATGGACATACATTTTCACCTTCTGTGATTCTTATGAGTGAAATCACATGGAACAATCTAAGTGAAGAAGATCAAGCTATTTTAGTTGAAGCCGGAAAACTTACAGAGATCTATAACCGAGAAGCTATTGAAGCGGCTGACCAAGCAGCTTATGAAAACTTAGAAGCACAAGGCGTTCAAATTACAACATTAGAAGATCCTGAAAAATGGTCTCAAGCTATGGATGTTGTTTATGATACACATGGAAGCGAATTCTTAGATTTAATCGAAGAAGTTAGAAATGTAAAGTAATATACAAATGTCATGCAAAGATCAAGCCTAATGTTTCTATCATTAGGCTTCATTTTTTAGAAAGCGAGTAAAACAATGAAAAAAATACTTGATCGAACATTTAATTTTATAGAGTCTATCTGTAAGATTCTATTAATTGTACAGATTATTTCGGTGACGATTGTTGTTGTAGGAAGACAAGTCTTTAGTATGACACCTGTGTGGGGCGAAGAGCTTACGCTTTTTTCAATGGTTTGGGCATCGTTATTAGGCGCAGCCGTATTATTGAAAAATGATGGACATATCGCTGTGACCGCTTTGGATATGTTTTTGCCGGATAAAGTTATTAAAATATTGGACCTTTTATCGTATATCTTTTTGATGCTTTATGCAGTTCTTATGGTCATCTATGGCATTAAGCTGATGGAACTGACAGGATTAAACATGATGCCGGCACTAAAAATCAAATCCAGTTGGCTATACGCGGCTATGCCTGTCTCGGCGGCAGCAATGATGTTACTCTTGGCTGAGAAAATATATTTATTTGTGAAGAAAAAACCCTACAAATTTAATTAAGGAGAAATACTATGCCAAATTTAACGATTGCTACAATTATTTTGATTGGTAGCTTTATCATATTTATTGCACTTCGGTTTCCGATAGCGTATTCATTGGGAATATCTTCGGTGATGACAGTAATCTATCTAGGAATGCCGCCGGAAATGGTTGCTCAAAACACAGTGAAAGGTATTAATGCCTTTTCTTTGATGGCGGTTCCATTTTTTATCATCTCCGGAGAGCTAATGAGCTGTGGAGGAATCGCAAAACGCTTAGTCAAGTTGGCAGACGCCATGGTTGGCTGGATGAGTGGAGGATTGGCCATTGTTAACATTGTCGCTTCCATGTTTTTTGGAGGAATATCTGGATCATCAGCTGCAGATACAGCATCTCTTGGTCCGATTCTTATACCGATGATGAATAAAAAAGGCTATGATAATGAATTTTCAACGGGTATCACCTGTGCCAGTTCAGTTCAGGGAATGTTGATTCCACCCAGTCACAACATGGTAATCTATGCCATGGTTGCAGGGAGTGTGTCTGTTGGTGCCTTATTTCTTGCAGGGATGGTGCCAGGAATCATTCTTGGAATTTTTTTGGTTATATACAGCTTGATTGTAGCTAAAAAACGTAAGTATCCTAAGGGAGATCGGTTTGAACTTTCGAATGTACTTAAAGCATTTAAAGAAGCAATTTTTGGCTTGATTACGGTATTGATTGTTGTTGTAGGCGTCATTGGAGGTCTCTTTACAGCAACAGAAGCGGCAGGACTTTCAGTAGTATGGGCATTTTTTGTCACCTTTTTTATCTATCGTGAAATACCTTTAAAGGAATTTTGGAACATCTTAGGACGTGCACTACGTACCATATCTATGGTCATGATTATTATTGGTACTTCATCGGCTTTTGGCTGGCTCTTAGCTTATCTGAAAGTGCCGGAAATGGTAGCTGGAGGTATTCTTGGGATGACACAAAATAAAATCCTGGTTCTATTGATTATCAATATCATCCTTTTAGGTTTTGGTATGTTTATGGATATGGCGGCGATCATAACGATAACAACGCCTATTCTTTTACCGATTGCTATGCAAATGGGAATGGATCCGGTCCACTATGGGGCCATGATGGTCCTTAATTTGGGAATTGGCGTATTGACACCTCCAGTGGGCAACACGCTCTTCATCGGTTCAGCCATCTCAGGGTTAAAGATAGAGCGCTTGGCAAAGAGCATGATTCCAATGTATGTTGTCATGGGTCTTGTGCTATTACTCATAACATTTGTTCCTCAAGTGGTTATGACCTTACCGCACATATTAATGAAATAAATCAATCAAACACCTCGTTGATGAAGTTGTATAAATTCACGAGGTGTTATTTTTTCTTCTTTTTTAAAAAGTGCACTATAATAACTAGGACTTTTAATTCCGACGCGCAGTGCAACATCTTGAATGGATAAATCCGGTGAGGATAAGAGAAGCGATTTACTTTTGGACAAACGATAATTACGGACATATTCAAAAGGACGCATGCTAAGTTCGGCTTGAAATAGGCGACATACATATTGGGGAGAACGTTGGATAATTGAAGCCAAATCGTTTAAACTAAAATCATCCATATAATGATTTTCAATATATGCTAAAAGTGTCAGAAACATCTGGCTTCCATGAATGTCGGTGTTTTTTTTAGTGCTTTGTAGACGATGAATTTCATAGATAGTGTCATAGAGCAAAGTGGAAATTTTAAAATAGTGCTGATGATATTCATTATTGGATAAACGGTATATCTGTTCGAGAAGCTGTTGAGTTTGGTGGGGATCATTTAGAGGCATATATGCAAAATCGGTTAATCCAAAGGCTTGAAGAAGGTCAGCAACGGCGTAACCGTCAAATGAAACCCAATGTGTGATCCAATCTTCTCCCGTTTTCATATAATGGTGTGGAAGATGCGCTGGAATAAACAGCCCTGTATTTGGAAAGATATCATAGACTTCGTCGTTGATATATAGTTGGCCAGAACCAGAGATCGTTTGAATCCATTGAGGCGATGTATAACCATGAGGACGATCCATTTCAGTTTCAGTAAAAAAAATACCGGATGATGTCAGGTAAAAAGGAAGGTTTAATTGATGATCCGTATTTGTAGGAAAAAAAGCGTTCATAAAATCCTCCATATTTTGTATTAGTTTTAAGTTTGTGAGTTCATATTCTTATAATATATGAAAAACTTTATATTGAAAAGACTTAGTTAACGTATTATGATGAAGATACATTAACTTTAATTTTATGATAGTATATGAAGGAGAAGGTTATGCAGAAAAAAATAGTATTGGACAGTCGTAATGACAATGAACAACCTTGGTACAACCAACCCGAAGTTTTTCAAATTAATCGAATGAAAGCCAAGGCCTTTGGTGTATCCTATACGTCTATGGAACAAGCAAAGGCTTATGCTCCATATGAAAGTGACCGTGTAGAGCTTTTAAATGGGCAATGGTATTTTAAGCTTGTCGATAGTCCAAAGGAGCGTATCTATGGATTTGAACATCCGGAGTATAATGTTAAGGACTGGGATCTTATCTCTGTGCCGTCGAACTGGCAGATGGAAGGGTATGATTATCCTCAGTATACCAACACCGTTTATCCGTGGGTGGATACGGAGGAAGTGATTGCGCCCAATGCTCCGATACAGTATAATCCTGTGGGACATTATGTGACCTATTTTGAGCTTAAGAAGAATTTTAAGGATCAACCGGTATATATTAGCTTTCAAGGTGTTGAATCTGCTTTTTACCTATATCTTAATGGAGAGTGTATTGGTTATAGTGAGGACAGTTTTACTAATGCAGATTTTGACCTGACCCCTTATCTACGTGAAGGGCAGAATAAGTTAGCTGTTGAAGTATTTCGCTGGTGTGATGCCAGTTGGTTAGAAGATCAAGATTTTTGGCGCCTAAGCGGAATTTTTCGAGATGTATTTTTATATACAGTAGGCACAGCATGGATTGATGATTATAGTGTCAATACTCGATTTGAAGAAGATTATACGAAAAGTTGGATAGATGTTGAGTTGGTGTTAGCGTCATATGAACAAGCCTATGAACAGACATATACAGTTTCTGGGACTTTATTTGATAGTAAGGATTCGATTGTTGAACGCTTTGATATTGCAAAAGGAGTGCAGGGGACAGGACAAAAACTTCAAGCCTCTGTGGGTGTCAATAATCCAAAGCTTTGGAGCAGCGAGACGCCCTATTTATATATGCTGGTTTTTGAGGTTGTAGATGCATCTGGTAAGAGAATAGAATATCGGTCAACCCGTATAGGGTTTCGAGAGATAAACGTTGAAGGTACCCAAATGTTTATCAATGGAAAAGCTTTATTGCTTCTTGGAACGAATCGACATGAGTTTCATCCGCAGAAAGGCAGAGCTATTGACTTGGAAGATACACGCAAAGATTTGATACTTATGAAACAGCACAATATCAACTCAGTGCGTACATCGCATTACCCTAATCACCCGTTCTTCTATGATTTGTGTGACGAACTTGGTCTATATGTTATTGATGAGACAAACTTAGAGACGCATGGGACATGGAAATATCCAGAAGCACAGCAATTCCAAGAAAATGCCATCCCAGGAAGTAAATCCGAATGGAAAGATGCCGTTGTAGATCGTGCGGTATCCATGGTTATGCGTGATCGTAATCACCCATCAATTATTATGTGGTCTCTTGGGAATGAATCCTATGGAGGATTGAACTTTGCGCATATGCGTCATGCGATTCTTGCTATTGATCAATCCCGTACCATTCACTATGAAGGGACTTTTCATGATCGTAAGTTTGACTATGTATCAGATATTGAAAGTCAGATGTATACAACACCCGAGATGCTGGAACACTACGCTAAATATAATCCGAAAAAACCTATACTTTTATGTGAATATAGTCATGCTATGGGAACAAGCTGTGGAGGACTGCATTTATATTTAGATTTGTTTAGAAAATATGAGGCGCTACTCGGTGGATTTATATGGGACTGGGTAGATCAAGCCATCTTAAAGCAGGAGGGAGATATAAGCTACTATGCTTACGGAGGAGATTTTAATGATACCCCCAATGATAATTTCTTTTGTGGCAATGGATTGGTCTTAGCTGACCGCAGTGTGACGCCAAAACTGTTAGAAGTAAAAAAATGCTATCAAGTCATGGAAGCATTTCCTTCAAATTTAAAAGAAGGAAAAATATATATTGAAAACAGAAATTTATTTTTGGATTCGCAATATTTGAATATCAACTATTCGATTGAAAAAGATGGATGCAGTGTAGCTACAGGTACAATTGATACGTTAATTCCAGCGGGGGAAATGCGAGAAGTGACTATTAAGGAGCTCAAGAATGGCATCGTTGATGAAGAAGGATTTTATCAACTAAATATTAGCTATGAGCTAGCGGAGGATACAGAGTATGCCCCGAAGGGATATTCCCTTGGGTTTTCTCAGATAACATTGCCTTGGATAGGAAAACATACTCCTGAAAGCCTAGAAGCACGTTTTGGAAGTATATCTAAGGTGGTTTCTGAATATCCGTATATTATTATGGAAGAAGTAGAAGGAATATATGACGTATCAGGTGAAGGATTCAAGATAGCATTTAATCAAGCTACAGGTTGGATTGAACAATATAGCATTCATGACCAAGAGATGTTGGTAGAGCCTATTCAACCATGTTTTTGGCGTGCCGCGACAGATAACGATTTAGGCAACAACATGTTAGAAGAGTGTAAAATATGGAGAACTATGCCAACACAAATGCGCTTAAGGGATTTTGATGTGGTATCCATCGAAATTAATGAAGCAAGTTATGTACAAGTAAAAGCATTATATCAAATGCCGATTGACGATGAAGGTTTTGTTGAGATGACATATCTTATTGATACCCAAGGACGAATAAAGATTACGATGGATCTTAAACCATCAGCTATGATGCCACAAATTCCAGCCTATGGAATGATGGTTCAGATAGACGCTCAAATGGATGCGTTAAAGTGGTATGGACGAGGGCCACATTCCAATTTTTCAGACCGTAAGCAAAGTGCACCCATTGGCTTATATGAATCAACCGTTGCAAAACAATGGGTACCTTATATTCGTCCTCAAGAATGCGGTAATAAAACGGATGTACGTTTTATGCAAGTGTGCAATAAAGAAAAGATGCAAGGAATGCAAATCATGGCAGATATTCCAGTGGAAGTTGCTGTGGCAGGATTTACACCCTATGAAATCGAAACGTACACACATCCGCACTTGATGCCAAAACCTTCAAAAACAGTTATCCGTGTCAATGGCTATCAGCGTGGTATTGGCGGAGATGACAGTTGGGGAGCTCAACCGAACAAAAAATATCAATTAAGTTCAGAGAAAAACTACCAATATACATTCTTCCTGGGATTTAACTAGAGGATGGCGGGGATTATTGCTGAAAGTATGCGCTTAATGCTTCAAGTGTGCGATTGACTTTTTCAGGAGTACAATTATACCCCATATGTCCGATGCGAATCACTTTGCCTTGGAGATATCCAAGAGAACCTGCAAGCAAGATGCCTTTTTGTTCAAGCATATATTGGCGTATATCCATTTCAGAGTGACCTTCGGGCACAACAAAGGCTGTGACTGTATCTGAAAATCCAGCCTTTGGATATAGAGATAGACCCAAACTTTTTATTGTTTCTCGAACTTTTTGGGCTTCCTCATGATGTCGGATAAATACGTTCTTGTCATCGACAACCCGCTTAGCAGCTAGATGTAATGCTTTGATTTCATTGACAGGCTGTGTATAGGGAAACTTTTTTTTAGAATACCAATCATCCCATATCATAAGGTTTGCATAAAAGCCGATAATGGGGTGATTTCTTTTTTTCATTTTTTCTTTGGCATCTGTGCTAACAGATAAAAAAGTTAAACCACTTGGAGCCGAAAGACATTTTTGAGAGCCGCCTAAGACAATATCTATATTCCATTGGTCCGCATAGACTTCTAGTCCACCAACACCGGAGACGGAATCAACGACAGTCAAAATACCATAAGACTTTAGTAAGGGACAAAGTAAGTCAATAGGGTTAACGAGTCCGGAAGGGGTTTCGCAGTGAACCATCGTTGCTAAAGTATATTCATGATTGGTTTCTAGAAAAGCCTTTAGTTTATCTACATCAATGGGTTCTTGGTCATTCATTTCATAGAGTGTTACTTGTGCCCCATATAGTGAGGCAAAGTCAGCAAAGCCTGACCCAAAGATACCGTTGGAGATGACAAGTACGTTGTCGCCAGGTTCGATAAGAGAAGCACATGCTGCCTCAAGACCTAGGATACCTTCACCATTTAAGAGGTAGACGTCCTTTTGGGTATGCATGATTTGCTGAAGGTATTGAGTGGTTTCTTTATAGATTTCAAAAAAATCAAGGTCGATGCTAGGATGCATAAATGGTTCGGACATCATGGCAAGGACTTCAGGAGCAATGTCAGTTGGACCTGGGGTCATGATAAGCTTTTTTGAAAAGTTCGGGTTATCTAAATACATCAATTCACGACCTTTCTGCGGCAAGTTGGTTGAGATGTTGGGAGGTTCCTGATTTTTCAATGATTAAAATAACAGGTGTCGCAATAAGGATTCCGGCAACTGCCTGAGTAATATCACCAGGTAAAGAAGCAACAGCAGCAGGAAGATTATGATAAAGCAGTAGATTATATGCGAAGTATCCAAGAATCATCCACAAGCTGGGTAGAATCATTGCAAGCATCAGGCGAACCATATGTATAGGCCGTCTTTGGCTTGTGTTTGCGATAGAACCTATCATATAGCCCATAATTCCTCGTATGATAAATGTTCCGGGAGCCCATATAATCCATGGAGACAATATGTCAAAAAGAGCCATTCCAAAAGCACCTGCAATAGCGCCGTATCGTTTTCCAAAGATAATGGCAATGGAAAAAAGTGCGACATTGCCAAGATGTATCAAACCACCGGTGGCTATTCCTGGTAGAGGGATTTGTACAGCATATGTAGCGACAAAGACGATGGCAATAAATAAAGCAGCAATAATAACGGATTTTGTTGTGATTTTTTGATGTTCTTTCATAGGACACTCCTTTTTATCATAAGTATAGGCGTTCATGTCATAGCTTGACAAAAACGAATAAAAAAATATAGTCCTAGTATAATTGAAAAGTGTCTCTTGTAAAAGTGACAGAAAATCATAAATAGAAGGGGACAGTGTTAAAAAAGGGCATAAAAAAAGCCGAGAGTTAAAAACTCTCAGCTTTTTTACCTTTACGGTTATAAATGGATAAATCCACTTTATTCATTAAACGTCCTGAAACCAAACCGGACACAACAGAACCACTAACATTTAATGCAGTACGTCCCATATCAATAAGAGGTTCGATAGCAATAAGCAAGCCGACTAATCCAACAGGAAGACCAAGCGCAGATAATACAGTTAAAGCAGCAAAGGTTGCGCCACCACCAACTCCGGCAATACCAAAGGAAGCAAGGGCAGTAATAATAATAAGCTTAATCAAAAAACCAGGTTCAAGCGGATTAATACCGACAGTAGGAGCAATCATGACAGCAAGCATAGCTGGGTAGATTCCCGCACAGCCATTTTGACCAATGCTTGTCCCCAAGGATGCAGATAAGTTGGCATGTCCTTCTGAAACACCTAAATCATCAATTTGTGTTTCAACATTTAAAGGAAGGGTACCGGCACTACTTCGTGATGTAAAAGCAAAAGAAAGTACAGGAGCCATTTTTTTCACATATGTTAATGGGTTTAACTTAAATAATGTAAGAATAATCAAATGAATAGCAAACATAATGATTAATGCAACATATGAAGCCAAGACAAAATTAATGAGACGAAGAATCTCGCTAAAATTACTTGTTGAGACCATACGTGTCATCAAGGCAAGGACACCATAAGGTGTCAAGCGAAGGATTAATGTCACTAAGCGCATGACAACATCGTGCAAGGATTTAATTAAATCAACAAAAAAGGCTGCTGATTCCGGTTTTTTACGTTTTAGTCCAATGACTGAGATAGCAAGGAGTGCAGCAATCAGTACAGTTGAAAGCGTTGAAGAACTTTCTTGACCGGACATAGCATAAATCGGATTTAGTGGGATAATTTCAACAAGTTGCTGTTGAATAGGCTTTGCTTGGAAATCATCAAGACGTGACTCCAACCGTTCACTTGCTCGAACTTCAGCATCCCCAGATACTAACCCTTCAGAGGTAAGATTAAAAACACTAGCAGTCGTTGCACCGACAAAAGCAGAGATTGCCGTAGTAATCATCAAGGTGGCGATGATGAGTGATGCCATTTTTCCTAGATTCTTTGAATCTTGTGTTATGATAGCGTTAATGATTGAGACGAAAATCAAAGGAATAACGATCATACGTAGTAGTCGAACATATCCGCTTCCAATAACACTAAACCAAGTGTTTGAGTCTTGAACGACACTTGAGCTACTTCCATAGATGACTTGTAGCAACGCACCAAAGACAATACCTAAAAGTAAACCTAAAAATACACGTTTTGTAAAAGAGATGTGGCGTTTTTGCATTTGATATAGTCCAAGGACCAATAAAAGCATAATAACCACGTTGATAATAATTGCAAAAGTAGTGTTCATATAATTCCTCCTCGTGATATAACATATTAATTATATATGTTACATATGATATTAAGTTTATCATAGCAGAATCTTTAGATTGTGTCAATGCATTTGTGTTTATTATTCAATTGAGTTATACTGATACGCAGAATAAAAAAAAGGAGAACAAATATGAAAGAGTTATTAAAAAAGGTAATATTTATGAACTACTTTAAAAAACTACAGACTAAGATTATTGTTGCCATTACCCTAGCCTTTTTGGTGAGCATTCCATTGTCATCATTAATCAGTCAAGGTGTTCATAATAGCGGAATTCATACGGGGAACTTAGAGATATATGTTAATACCATCATCAATATTCTCATTATGAACATTATTATGGTGTTCTTTTTACGCTATATGATTATTAAACCGTTAAAACATTACATTGAAATCTTAAAGCATATGAGTGAAGGTGATCTAGATATTCAGTTGCCCAAACAAAGGAAAGATGAGTTTGGACAAATGGATCAAGCGACCAATAAAATGTTGGAGCGCCTTAGAAATTTAATTGAACAAATTCAAAATAATGCAGAAGCAACAGATGAAAAAGCAGAAGATTTGTACGAAGATTTACGTCAAGTCAAAGAAACATCCCAAAATATCACCAAAGCGATAGAAAATATTGCTCAAGGTGCAGTTGATCAGGCAAAAAGTACAGAAGAAGGCTCACAAGAAGTTCGTAAATTAGGCGAAGCCATTGAACAAAATCAAGCGTATCTTCAGGACCTTAATGCATCATCAAAACGTGTGGATGCCCATGTTGATGAAGGTCTTGCGTCCATTGACGCATTAACAAAGACCAATGATGAAAATATGCAGGCGATTCATGAAGTCAACACAATTGTAGAAAAAACGAATGAAAGCGCTAAAGCCATTAGTGAGGCAAGTATGATGATTGCCAATATTGCGGATCAGACGAACTTACTTGCCCTAAATGCTGCGATTGAAGCGGCTAGAGCAGGAGAGATGGGGCGAGGTTTTGCCGTTGTCGCAGATGAAATACGTAAACTTGCAGAACAGTCGACACAGTCAACAAAAGAAATAGAAACGGTGGTGGATGGTTTACAGACAAACTCAAGTGCAGTTGTTGATACTATGGATAAGGTCTATGGGATTTCTACAAGACAATCTGAGATGGTTCTTAAGAGTCGGGAAAAATTTCTAGAGATTTCGAAAGCAATTCAAGAAACGGAAGTGGCCATTGAGGATTTGAATATGTCAGAGAGTCAAATAGACCAAATGAAAGATGTCTTAACAGATACCCTTCATAATTTAATGGCTATTGCTCAAGAAAATTCAGCGTCAACACAAGAAGTCACTGCTTCTGTTCAAGAGCAGCTCAATAGTATTGAAAAAGTGACCAATTACGGAGCGAAAATCTCCCAATCAACAGAAGAATTATCGGATAATATTAGTGTATTTAATGTATAGATAGTTAGATTAGATTTAAAAAGCGCCTTCAAAAGAGGGCGTTTTTTTGTTTACAATTTGTTCATAAATATGTTAGGTTTCGGTTAAGGCGACCTTCTATGATAGAACTATAAAGAAAAGGAGGTCAAAGACATGTATAGAAATGAACTAAAATATATTATCGATGAAAATACAGCAGGCATCATTCGTGGAAGAATAAAACATGTCTGCCCGTTTGACAAAAATTCAGATGAACAAGGATTCTATCAAGTGACAAGTCTATATTTTGATGATTATAATAACAGTGCTCTTGGAGACAATGTCATTGGGCGATTACGGAGAAAAAAATATCGTATCCGTATTTACAATGGCGATGATCACAATATTCGGTTAGAGAAAAAAGTGAAACATAATCAAGTTGGGTTTAAAGAAACCTGTCAGCTTACAAGAGAACAGTACAATATGATAATGCAAAAAAATTACAGCCAATTAAAATCAACATCGAAAGCCTTGTTGATTCAGGAATTTTGTCTGGATGCACTACAGAGAAAATTACAACCTAAAGTTATCGTAGACTATGATCGCCAGACATTTGTCTATCAATATGGTGATGTACGAGTTACGCTTGATTATGATATTCGTCATTCGACGCATGGAGAGGATTTGTTCAATCCAAATATGTTATATTTGGCAGCGCTAAACCCGAATCAGGTTGTGTTAGAAATAAAGTATACAGGCTTTTTACCGGAGCATATTAAGCAACTTGTGCAACAAAATGTTACGAAGCGTCAAAGTATATCAAAGTATACCTTATGCCGATCAAGACAATATTAAGCCATAGAAAGAAGAGGATAACATGACAATTAATGATATTTTTAAAAATGATTTTATTGAACAAACGACAGGAGCGCTTTCACTACTGGAAATGTGTATAACATTTCTTGTTGCTTTTTTCATAGGAGTAGGAATTTTTTATATTTATAAAAAAACCTTCCAAGGGGTAATGTATTCCAAAACATTTAACGTATCCCTCGTAATATTAACATTGATTTCGGCGATGATAATTATCGGTGTAACCAATAATATTGTCTTATCGCTTGGTATGGTGGGGGCACTTTCGATTGTTCGTTTTCGAACGTCCATAAAAGATCCCATTGATGTGGTGTATATGTTTTGGGCTATTGGAACCGGAATTATTACCGGAGCAGGATTATATATTTTAGCCCTAATTTCGTTTGTTTTTATTACACTTGTCATCATTATATTTAACAATATGGACATACGCATAGAACCATATCTGTTGATTATTGCATATACCGACGGAAGCGCAGAAAAAGCGATTTTTCAGGAGTTGGATGCAGCACTAAATCAATACAAGATTAAATCAAAGACAAAAGTGCCATCTCAATATGAATTAACGATTGAGATTCGAACAAAATCAGATAAAAGTGGTTTGGTCAACACAATTGATCAGCTTGAGTATGTAACTAATGTCGCTATGCTAAGTTATGACGGTGATTACGCCGCGTAGGAGGAAAAAAATGAAAAAAATAATTAGACAGATATTTATAATAGTACTGATAATAAATTTACTGGCTGGCTGTGAAAAAATACAGACAGATATAAAGAGTGGTCAAAGTCAAGCAGTGGAAGAAGTTATTACGATAAACTTAGAAGGAGATACAGCGAAATCCACTAGTGAACAGGTCCATATCTTAGATGGAATTATTAACATTGTGAATGCAGGAACATATAGATTTGTGGGAGAATTTGATGGACAAATTCATGTGTTGACAGAGGATAAAGGACAAGTTCAGCTTCTGTTTGCAGGGGTCACGTTAAGGAATGAAACAACTGCCCCTATTTATGTAGAAAAAGCTGAAGAAACGGTAATTACTTTGGAAGAAGGTACAGACAATTATATCGAAGATACAGCAGCATATTTGGAAGAAGAAGCGAAGCTTTTGGATATTGAACGAACCAATGGTGCTATTTATTCAAAAACTAATCTGGTCATTAATGGACTAGGAACGCTAAGCATTACAACAACAGATAAAACAGCTGTTTTAGGTAAGGCGCAAGTTAGTCTGTATGATGCAACACTCTTGGTAGAGTCAGCAAGAAATGGAATAAAAGGAAAGGATAAGATTTATATTGATAAAGGGTCTATAGATATTCAAGCTCAGGAAAAAGCAATAGTATCGGATGGAATCATTGAAGTTATGTCGGGACAAATTACCATCGATAGTGTTGATGATTCAATGCACAGTGATGATACCATTATAGTTCATTCGGGGGAATTGTCTCTAAGCACTCAAGATGATGGGATACATGCCGATAGCCTTGTGCAGGTAAATGGTGGAGAAATTCGTATTGTAGAATCCTATGAAGGAATCGAAGCGAAAGACATTGTTGTTAATGGTGGTTATATCGATGTTCACAGCAGTGATGATGGAATTAACATCTCAGATAATACAGAAGAAAACAACGAAAGAGTCAAGGAAATAGAAGGTGGAGATTATGATTATGGACTGCATATTAATGGCGGGGAGATAACTATCAATAGCTATGGTGATGGACTCGATTCTAATGGAAATATTTGGATGAATGCAGGAACAGTTATTGTCAGTGGACCGATAGATAATGCCAACGGAAGTATTGATTACTCAGGAACCTTTGAGATGACAGGTGGTAGCTTAATTGCAACAGGAAGTAGCGGGATGGTGCAAGGACCAAGTGAGATATCTAGTATTCCTACAATGATTATTGGATTTGATGCGTCCTTAGATGCAGGAACAAGGATTCAAGTTGTCGATGACAACGAAAAAATTCTCATGGATATCACAGCTGAAAAAACATTGAGCAGTCTGGTATATTCTTCAATTGAATTAAAAATAGATACATCATATAATATACTTATTAATGAACAAGTGCAGATGACCCTAGAACTAACAGACATAGTTACCTCCTATGGTAACATAGGCGGTATGGGGGCAAGACCACCGCGAGGAGAACGACCTCAAGGAGAACGACCTCAAGGAGATTACCTTGAAGGTAATTGGTCTCAAGATGATATGATGCAGCCACCAATGGATGTGCTGATAGATGAATAAAACGGAAAGGAATTGTTATGGAAAAGGCAACGATTTTAATTGTGGATGATGATGAACGACTTCTTGCGATGATACGAATGATTTTGGAAAATAGGCAGTATAAGGTTATTCAGGCAATGAATGGTGAAGAAGCCATTACCATGACAAAAGTTATGGAACCAGATTTGATTGTGTTGGATGTAATGATGCCGATTATGGATGGATTAACTGCATGTGAAAGAATTCGAAGTTTTTGCACATGTCCCATTATCATGTTAACTGCAAAAGGCGAGGACGAGGATCAGATTAATGGTTTAGATAAAGGTGCAGATGACTATATCATTAAACCCTTTACGCCAATGGTTTTAGCTGCGCGAATTGAAGCCGTTCTTCGTCGTAGCTTCCAAGAAGAAAAACATCAAGAGATGAATGTTTTTGGAGAAATCATTATTGATTTAAAAGGGCGAAGTTTAATTATCAAAGGACAACGTGTTGACTTAAAGCGCAAAGAATTTGACTTATTGGCATATATGTCGATGAATCATGGGATATCCCTGAGCCGAGATCAAATCCTTGAAAATGTATGGGGATATGATTATCTAGGATCGGAAAGTACAGTAGATACTCACATTAATCGACTACGCCGACAACTTGGTGCGTATGGAAGTTATCTGCAGACAGTACGAGGGTTTGGGTATCGATTTGAGGTGATGTATGAAGCGTAAAACAATTTCCAAACGTTTAACGATACAAGTGATGGGCTTGGTGCTTAGCTTTTCAATAGTACTGCTTATTGCCAATTCCTTATTGCTTAAACCTCTGTATTACTATTCGGTCAAGACAGCAATGCTTAGTGGAATGGAACAACTTTCTGAGGTTCCGTTCATGCAAGGACAATGGCAAGCGGTTGTGGAGACGATTGATCCAGAACATGGATATGATATTACTGTAGAAAAAAGTGGGCAAGTGGTATATTCTTCATCACGAGAGATAGGGGTAAAAGAACCGGGAGACTTTGAACCAAAAAGTCCACCCGATGAAAAAAGACCCTTTCTTCCTATTGATTTGGTAAAAACATGGACATGGGAAGGGGACGTTCAGATGGGGACGCTACAAGATGATAAAAAAGATATGCATCTATTTATTGCTAAAAAGCAAATGGATGAAGATACGATAATTTATCTGACACAGGGTATAGAACCTATTTTGAGTAGTGTACGTCAGGCAAATGTTCTCTTAATTAGCGTTACTTTTTTGTTTTTGATTATTACTGTTTTTGCAGTTATGATAGTATCAAAACGCTTTACCCAACCCATTCGGGCAATGCAAGAACATGTTAAAGAGCTGGCTAATCTTAATTTTGATGAGCAGATTCAGGTGAGTACAGGAGATGAGCTGGAACATTTAAGTGGTGATATACAAAGGCTGGCAGTGAAATTAAAAGAAGCGCTCCAGGTTCTTCAAAAACAAAATATTCAGCTGGAAAAAGATATTGAATCACAGCGAAAATTTATCTCTAATGCATCCCATGAACTAAGGACCCCTCTTGCATTAATTAAAGGCTATGCAGATGAGATTGCCCAAGGATATGTTAAAGATCAAGAACAGGAAAAGATTTACATACGATACATTGCAGATGAATCCAACAAAATGAAACGGCTCTTGAATGAAATATTAGAATTATCTCGCATTGAGAGTGGATATATGCAATTTCATTACGAAGAAGTATCCATTAAAGAGTCCATTGAAGGTTTTATTGAAAAATATCAAGGGTTTATCGAAGAAAATCAGTTAAAAATATCCCTTGAACTTATTGAAGGGATAGGGGTAATCGATACTGTCCGTTTTGAACAAGTGTTGGCCAATTATCTGTCCAATGCGGCGAAATATGCTAAAACATCCAAGCAGATTCATATTCGTATGGAAGAACACGCCAAGACATATCGAATTAAGGTTATTAACTTTGGAACGCCTATTCCCACAAAAACAGTGCAACATATGTGGGATGGGTTCTATAAGGAAGATGAAGCGCGAGCAACCCATAAAAGTAGTTATGGGCTAGGCTTATCCGTTGTTCGTGCTATTCAAGATGTAGCCGGACAAGCCTATGGATACGATAATGAGAAAAACCAAGTGGTATTTTGGTTTGATGTAGCTAAAACGCTGGCTGCTCAATAAGCTATTCACTAATGATATGCAAATCTCTTACTTTTGGGGTTTTCCATACCCCGGTTAATGTGACAATAAAAGCGATGACAGATGCGATAGGGTTACTTATACTTACAGCAATCCAAACCGATGTCGGTCCCAGTGATGTAAAGTGCCCTAAGAGAAGAATCAAAGGGATTCGAATAAGCCATAGACGACCGGCATCTAAGAACATCGCATGTAGGGTATGTCCAGATCCATTTAATAAGCCAAGAGCACAATTAAAAAATGAAATACTCCAAGTGGTCATTGCAAGTGCACGTAGATAAAAAGTGCCATGTTGGACCACTTCTTGTGTATTCGAAAAAATCGAAACAAGCTGAGGGGCAAAAAACCAAATAATAGAGGTAGTCATAAAGAGAAAAACCAAAGCCAGAGCAATGGAAATGCGATAGGCTTTTTTGACGCGTTCTACTTGATTTGCTCCAAGATTTTGTCCGGTAATAGTGGTTAATGCGGCACCAACTCCGACAGCAGGCATGAATGCCAGTGAGTTTAAGCGATTTCCAATACCAAGCGCGGCAACAGCGGAATCACCATATTGAACGACAAAACTAAAGAGAATAATAAAGCCAAATGCGACACCACTACTTCCCATGGAAGAGGGGATGCCCATACGAATCAGCATCTTCATCTTTTGATAGTTAATTTTTAGGTTGTGTGGAAAGATTTTTATGTAATTAAGTCCATGGGTTAGTCGATAAATACCAAACAATGAAAAGGGTACCATTGACATCACTGTTGCCCAAGCAGCCCCTTGGATGCCTAAGTCAAAAACAAAAATGAAAATAGGGTCCAGAATAATATTTAAAATAGCACTGGAAGCATTTAAAATCATAGGGGTGATGGTATCGCCCTGGGCTTGATTAATGGCTAAGAAGATATTCATCATAAATAAAAAAGGCACTTGGATAAAAATAATTCTTAAATAAAGGGTTCCTTCGGACAAGAGTTCTCCCTTAGCTCCCATGAGTTTTACAATAGCAGGCGTAAAGACCATGCCGATGGCACAAGCGATAATACCAAAGAAAAGAGCAAAAATATATAATTGCTGAGCCGTTTCATTGGCTTCTTTGACTTGGTTGGCGCCAATATATTGAGAAATCATGGCGGCACCGGCTACAGCTATGCCCGTTGCAAAAGAGATGGTTAAAAAGGTAACTGGCCAAACAAAGTTTACAGCAGCAACCTGTACATCGCCCATACGTGATACCCAAAAGGCATCGCCGATATTATATAAAGATTGAATTAGGTTATTTAGCATTATCGGAATTGCAAGGGTAAGGATAGCCCGAACTAAACTACCTTCCAAGATTAATTTTCTGTTTCTTTCCATGGTATATCCTCCGTTGATGGGTTGACACCCAAACCATTTTATATGTCTATCTTGCAATATAGCATGTTTTTATTAAATAGACAATTGGCATATATCCAGTTCAGCATGGCAAGTTAGCTGATATGTGCAAAGGTGCTATAAAATAATAGAAAAAATATAAAAAATAAACAAAAATGAAAAAACAAAGGGCAGAATAAACAAATTTTGCTTTTTTACTTGTCAAAGTGACAACTTCTGTGTAAAATAGGATTGTCACCAAGAAACAACTTGGAAAAAATATAAAGTTGTCACAAGGAGGAAATATGAGAAAAATTATTGGAATAGCACTGAGCTTAATGATTGTTATGGCATTAGCAGGCTGTGCTGAAGAAACAAAAGAGATTAAAATTGGCGAAGGCGATTGGGATAGTAACGCATTTCATGATCAAATTGCAAAATTCATTATCGAGAATGGCTATGACACTCCAGTCAATGTTGTTATGGCAGATACTTCGGTAATGGTGTCTGGAATGAAAACAAAAGATATTGATGCCTCATTAGAATTGTGGTCAGATAATGTTCCGACGTATCAAGACGATATTGACAATGGACATTATGAAGAGTTAGCCGTCAACTTTGATGATAACCGACAAGGAATTTATGTTCCAACGTATATGGTTGAAGGTGAAGGCGCAATTGCACCAGACTTAAAAACAGTTGAAGATTTAAAAGATTATGTACATTTATTTCCAAATCCGGAAAATGAAGATGAAGGAATTATCTATGGAGGACCAGAAGGATGGTCGGCAACAGCAATGCTTCATAATAAAATGGAAGCATATGGTTTAGATGAATTCTACAATTTCAAAACAATTGATTCAAATGCAACCTTATCAGCAACATTAGCATCAGCATATGCAAAACAAGAACCATGGGTTGGATACAACTGGGAGCCAACATGGATTATGGGGCTTTATGATATGACATTGCTTGAAGATAGTGAGTATAATGCTGAGGATTATGAACAAGGGATTGGCGCATTCCCATCCGTAAAAGTTACGGTATGTGTAAACAGTGAGTTTGAAGAAAATCATCCAGAAGTATATGAATTTTTGAGCAAATATGAGACTTCTTCAGCGGTAACCAGTGCAGGACTTGGCTATATGCAGGAAAATGAAGTCGAAGCAGAAGATGCAGCAATATGGTTCTTAAATACGTATGAAGATATGTGGAAGCCAATGGTAAGCGAAGAAGCTTATACTAAAATCATTGAAGCTTTAAATGAATAGGAGTGAAAAATTTGTTTGATTTTCCTGAGCAGCTAAGTTTTGAAATAACAGAGCCCATAGATAAAGCCGTCGAATGGATGTTGCTAAACTGGGGACTACTTTTTGATTTTATACAAGGATTTGTATTGACAGTCTTTAATGTCGTTGAAGCCGGGCTAAACATAATTCCATGGTGGTTGATGATTTTAGGTGTGTTCGTTGCCGGCGTGAAGCTATACAACTGGAAAACAGGGGCAATATTGTCGTTAATGCTTTTTTTAATCGGCTTGTTTGGTTTATGGGAATTAATGATTTATACATTAGTCATTGTTATTGTTGCTGTACTCGTATCCCTTTTGATTGGAATCCCCTTTGGAATTCTTATGGCAAAGTCGGATATAGCCAAGCGAATTATGCTTCCCATACTTGATGGAATGCAAACAATGCCAAGCTTTGTGTACTTATTGCCAGCGGTTATGTTTTTTGGTTTAGGTAAGGTGGCAGCACTTATTGCCACAACAACCTATGCGATACCGCCGCTTATTCGTTTGACTTACCTAGGTATTTCAAATGTAGACAAGGAAGTTATTGAGGCGGGAAAATCCTTCGGATCAACAGCGCGTCAGATGCTGGTTAAAATTGAGTTTCCACAAGCTTTATCTTCAATTATGACCGGTGTTAATCAGACCACGATGATGGCGATGGCGATGGTTGTTATCTCATCTATGATTGGTGCAGAAGGGATTGGGCAAGAAGTGCTCGTCGCAATACGACGAATGGAAGTTGGAAAAGGTTTTCAATCCGGTATTGCTATTGTATTCCTTGCGATTATATTGGACCGTTTGTTACAAGGAACGGCAAGTCGTTTAAAGAAAGGTAGTGAGTAAACTGGCTAATTATAAAGTAGAAATAAAAAATTTGACGTTGGTATTCGGAAAGAAAAAAGAACGTGCATTAAAAATGCTAGATGAAGGAAAAACCATTCAGGAAATTCGTGAAAAAACAGGTTTAGCTGTTGGCGTTAATAATGTGAGCATTGATATAGAAGAAGGCGAGATGTTCGTCATCGTTGGTTTGTCAGGAAGTGGGAAGTCATCACTGATTCGATGTATGAATATGTTGAATGTCCCAACACGAGGACAATTACTTATTGACGGCGAGAATATTTGTGACTATAATAAGGAGCAGTTGCGTGAACTGCGACGAAAAAAAGTAGCGATGGTCTTTCAACATTTTGGCTTATTAAGTCATCGTACGGTTATTGATAATGTAGAATATGGTTTAGAGGTACAAGATGTATCGCCTTCGATTCGAAGAGAAAAAGCAGAAGAGGCAATTAAACTTGTTGGACTTGAAGGATGGGAAAATTATTTTCCACATCAACTAAGTGGTGGAATGAAACAACGGGTTGGACTTGCTAGAGCTTTAACTAACGAACCGGAGATTCTATTGATGGATGAACCGTTTAGTGCACTTGATCCACTTATTCGTAGAGATATGCAAAAAGAATTACTCAGCATAGAAGATTATATGGATAAGACAGTTATCTTTATTACCCATGATATGAATGAAGCCTTTAAACTTGGGGATCGGGTAGCATTATTAAAAGATGGTGAATTAGTACAAGTAGGTAGACCGGATGAATTTTTTGAAAATCCGGCCAATGATTATGTCACAAGCTTTATTGAAGATGTCGACAAATCAAGAATATTAAAAGTACGAACGATTATGCGAGCACCGACAGTATTAGCCCATTTGGGAGATACGACAGAATCGATTAATAAGCAACTGTTAGAAAAAGATCGTGACTTTTGTTATGTCGTTAATAGCAACAATGAACTTGAAGGCTTTGTAGAACAAAAGACATTAGAAGAAAATCCTGGACAATCAATTGATGCATTTGTTATTGAAGAGCATGAAGCGATTAACCGTAACGCTTTTGTTTTCGATACCTTCGCTAAACTAAATGAAAGCGATTATGATATAGCTGTTGTTGATAAGAAAAAACGTTTACGTGGTGTTATCAGTAATGAAGATGTTGTATCAGCTTTATCTCATTAGGAATTTTGAGGAGGCATGCAAATGGCAAGAAAAAATAGTGAGCCAATATATATGCGTGTAGCTATGGATGTAGCAGGGCGCATTATCAAAGGTGAACTAAAAGAGGGGCAAAAAATTAGTGGACGTACAACGTTTGCAGGAGAATACAATGTATCCCCAGAGACAATACGTAAGTCCATGGGACTATTGGAAGAAAAAAATATTGTGACTGTCGAACATGGTAACGGGATTTATGTTGCTTCTCGCCATAAAGCAGAAGAATTTATTAAAATTTATACTGTGCGTGCCAGCATTAATGAGCTAAAGGAAGAACTTGTTGATTTGCTTGAGCAACGGGATAATATAGAAAAAAAGATGAATCAGACGGTGAATTCAATTGTAGATTTTTCAAGTCGTTTTAAAAATGTTGAGCAAGTATTTGTTCATGAATACCCCTTAGCATTTGATTGTGATACGTTTGAAAAAACCATTGAAGAACTCAAGATATGGGAGAATACAGGGGCAACATTGGTAGGCATCCGTAGAGAGGGACAGACCTTGTTATCACCTTCTCCAAAAGATACAATAAAATTGCACGATCGTCTTTTATATGTAGGTGATCCTCAGTCAAGCATACGCTTGGGAGAGTATATGCGCATACAAATGGAAGGCGGAAAATAGTAAAGTAGGACTAAGGAGCTTGAGTTATGGCTTTAGTCCTATTTTTGTATAGATAATTGTACTCATTGGTTAGGAAAAATGTTATAATGAATATGTATATTATTAAGGGCATAAAGGGTGAAAAAGGATGAATACAATCAACGCACATATTGAACAAGCAAAGCTGCATGCTTTAAGTCAGCCAAAAAAAGCCTATGAAAACGCAAAAAAAGCGTTAGAATACGCAACCGTTAAAAATTCAAAATACAGTCAAGGGCAAGCCTATTTTTATATGGCTTTTGCTTGCCGTGTGATGTCAGATTATGTGCACGGCTTATCCAATGCGCTAAAAGGGTTATCGATTTTTGAAGCACTAGGGGATAATCTGGGTATAATGAAAGCACGTAACATTACTGGAATAATATATTTTTATTATGGGGACTATGCCAGTGCATTAGAAAACTTTATGATTGCATTATCCCTTTCTGAAAAAGTAAATGACTTGAATATGTATTCGTCAGTAGTCAACAATATCGGGGAAGTGTACCGTGAAGCAACAGACTATGAAAAAGCCTTAAGTTGCTATCTAGACGCACTTGAGATAACCCTGTCCCAAATAAAAGATCCACAGCTTGAACTCAATGCGGCATCGATTTATTTAAATATTGGTGAAATCTACTATATACAAAAAGAATTTTCGAATTCTTTGGAGTATATGCAAAAAGCTTTGGAGCTTGCGATCAAACATAATAATATTATCTTGATTGGTGAAGCTGAGACGAAACTTGGACGTGCAATGATAGAATTACATGACTATCAAAAAGCAAGTATGCACTACCAAAGGGCGCGAGAGCATTACGATACAATTCATAATAAATTCTATAAGATTGAATTGCTTATCTACCAAGCAAAGTTATCCGACTTGTTGGGTAACGATTCCCTAGGCTATCTCGAAGAAGCCTTAACAGATGCGGCTTTACTAGGACTTGATTCGAAAGTTAGTCAACTATATAATATTTTGTCGAATTATTATGAACAGCAGGAAAATTATCAAGAAGCGTTGAATTATTACAAATATTACTCGATGAAGGAAAAAGAGATAGAGGCATCAAATTTATCACAAAAGCTTGAGATATTATCAATAGAATTAGAACATAATAAGAGTAAAAAAGATCGACGCCATATTCGTGAAATCACACGAAAACTGCGTAATGATATCAATCACACAACGAAAGAGTTAGAAGATATTAAGCAAAAAAATATGCGCCTGATACAAGAAAGCATGATGGATGAGTTGACCCAAACATATAATCGACGGGGTATTCAACATCAATACAATAAGTTCATGGCTAGTCATGAAGGCCAGCGGGACAATATCGCGGTATATATGATTGATATTGATTTTTTCAAGGCATATAATGATTCGCTAGGGCATATTCAAGGAGACATATGCTTAGGAAAAGTAGCGGCAATTCTTAAAAGTATTCCAACGAAGGACTACTTTGTAGGACGTTTTGGTGGAGAAGAGTTTGTGGTGATTGCCAAAGTAAAGACGGTGGATGAAGCGAAGGATTTAGCGGAGCATATGCGTCAGCAAATAGAGAAGAAGCAGCTGATGTACTATGTTGATGAAAAAGCCGTTAATCTGACGATTAGTATAGGTGCAAAATATGTAGAATCAACTACCCATGAGATGCTTCAAATTATTGACTTTGCAGATAAAGCGTTGTATAAAGCAAAGCAGAGTGGTAGAAACTGTGTGTGTTTTTATTGAAAGGAATATAAATGAGTACAAAATGTCGTTTGTGTGCAGGAGAGACAATCACACTATGCCATCCAAAAATTGGAGATTATTTTTGGTGCCAGCAGTGTGACTATATATATAAAGATGAGAAAGATTATATATCCGACGAAGCAGAATTAGAGATTTATGACCAACACCATAATTCTATTGAAGACCCTAGGTATGTGGCGTACTTTCAAAAGTTTATAAAGTGCGCTATTGTAGAGTATGCATCGGATGGAAAAGTTGGTTTGGATTTTGGGAGTGGACCTTCCCCGGTTTTATCGATGATTCTAGAACAAGACTATGGGTATGCCATAGATATCTATGACAAGTATTATTCGCCACAACCTGTATATGAGAAAAAGCAGTATGACTTGATAACATCAACAGAGGTTGTAGAACATCTAAAAGATCCCCTTGAATATTTTAGGTTGTTCAAATCCTTACTTAAGCCTCAGGGGATTATAGCCATTATGACACAATTTCATCCCCAGGCAGAGGGGAAATTTATTAATTGGCATTATATGCGAGATCGAAGTCATGTTTCTTTTTTTACATTAACAACAATGGAATTTATTGCAGAAAAAGTGGGATTACGTATTGTGTATACAGATAATAAGCGTTATATTACATTGACACATCGATAGGATTAGGTTAGAATCTAAGAAGTTAATTGAATAAAAGATACGCGATACGTAATGAACAATTCGTTACATGGAAGAGGGTGTGAATCCCTCACAGGGCCGCTGCTGTAATAAACGAGCAAACCTTAGTCCAAAGAGACACCCACTGAAAGAAAACTTTCGGGAAGGGGAGGAAAGCGCTATAGTTTTAAGTCAGAAGACAGTCGCATATCATAAGCATGAAAACTCTTCGGATCCAAGAGAATGCAACGGGTACTTTGCTATAGATATGAATGTGATGTATCAAAAAATAAGTTGCTGTATTATGAATTCGATAATACAGCTTTTTTATTTCTCTAGAAAAGATTGAGGTTCGCATTGACAATTAACACAAACTATACAAACCAACAGGAAAGAGGAAATAACCATGAAAAGAAATCTAAAACAATATGTTGCAGTGCTCCTTATCTTGATGTTTGCATTTACAGCATGTACATCACCAAGTACATCACCAAGTACCACAGAGCAAACAGAGACTACAGCAAATACAGAAGCATCCACTAATACACAAGAACAGCCAAGTGCACAAGACACAGAAGAGGCTACAGAATCAGACGAGACGACGGATACAGATCGTGCAGGTAACCCTATTACCCTTCCGGATAATATTGAGCGTGTTATATCTTTTGCACCATCCATGACTCAGGTTATCGAAGAGCTTGGATTCTTGGATAAACTTGTAGCAGTAGATACCCAGTCGCCTAAATATGTTGACGGCGTCGATGGGTTACCACAGTTTAACATGATGACACCGGATATCGAAGCATTAGCAGCACTTGAACCTGATGTGATGTTTGTCTCCGGAATGAGCTTGGCCAAAGGAGATAATCCTTTTGAACAATTGGTTGAATTAGGAATTTGTGTTATTATGATTCCATCAAGCACAAGTATTGAAGGCGTAAAAGAAGATAATCAATTTATCGCCGATGTCATGGGAGCATCAGCAAAAGGCCAAGAAATTAATCAAAAAATGCAAGAGCGTATTGATGCCATTGCCGCTATTGGAACCACTATCGAAGATAAAAAAACAGTCATGTTTGAAATTGCAGCATTGCCAAATATCTATAGTTTTGGACAAGAGACTTTTTTGCATGAGATGATTGAACTTATAGGTGCAAATAATGCGTTTGCTGATGAAGAAAGTTGGATTTCAGTTTCAGAAGAAGCGGCAGTTGCAAAAAATCCAGATGTGATTTTAACGAATGTCAGTTATATTGAAGACTCTGTAGGAGAAATTCTTGCAAGAACAGGCTGGGAAAATGTCAAAGCCGTCCAAGAAAAAAATGTATATTATATTGATAACGGCAAGAGTAGTTTATCCAACCATCATATTGTAGAAGCGCTTGAAGAGATGGCAAAAGCCGTGTACCCTGATGAATATTCTGCACTTAGTGAATAAGTGTATACAAAAGATTGAAGTGATATTATATGAAAAAACTACAACTTAAGATAGGCATAACGGTATTGATATGTGTCATGGTATTGATGGTAGCTGTAGGGTTTGGAACCGTTAGAATAGAGCCTGCAAATATCTTTGCCATTTTTGGACATAAACTTTTTGCTTTAGAGCTTCCAAGTGAAATATCGGATAATATTGCTTCCATTTTTTGGACAATGCGATTACCTAGAGCGATTGCTGCATTTTTAGTTGGAGCCGCTCTTGCAGTAACAGGAACTGTGATGCAATCGGTACTTAGAAACCCTCTAGCCTCATCCTATACACTAGGTGTATCCTCAGGCGCATCCCTTGGAGTAGCCCTCATGGTGGTGTTTGGAATCTCTTTGCCTTTTATAGGGAACTTTTCATTACCTATGATTGGATTTGTCTTTGGGTTGGGAACCGTTTTACTTGCTATGGCTATGGCGATGCAACTGGATAAAAACCTGGAAAATCAGACGATTATTCTCATTGGTATGGTCCTTTCACTTTTTGTAAGCTCCATGCTGACGATTCTTATTGTCTTGTCAAAAGAACACATGGAACAGATTATTTTTTGGCAGATGGGAAGTTTTTCTGCGATTAAGTGGAGCCATGTACAAGTACTTTTAATGATTATCATTCCGGGGATTTTGTTTCTCATGTATTTTGCCCAAGAGATGGATATTATGACCTTTGGAGAAGAACAGGCTATTTCTGTAGGCATTGACATGCGACGCATGAAGATTATTCTGATTACGGCATCGGCACTGCTAACAGGAACGGCGGTTGCTTTTGTTGGCATCATTGGGTTTATTGATTTAATTGCACCGCATGTGGTGCGAAAAATATATGGCGCCTCACATCGTATTGTTGTACCTATGTCCGCGCTATTTGGAGGTGCATTTATGACCCTAGCAGACATGGTGTCACGAACGATTATATCACCTTCTGAACTTCCTATTGGTGCGGTGACAACTCTTATTGGAGCGCCCTTTTTTGCATACGTATACTTTAGCAAGAGGGGAGTGAAAAGACATGCTTAAGCTTGAAAATGTTAGTGCTGGATATAATGGAACAGACGTGATTCATGATATCAGCTTTCGCTTGTCAGAAGGTGAAAGCTTATGTATTCTAGGTCCAAATAGTTGTGGAAAGACAACGCTACTTAGGGCGATTGCCAAGTTAATTGAATCAAATGGAGTTTTGGAATTGGATGGGAAATCGGTACATGCCATGCGTCGAAAAGATATTGCCAAGCGTGTAGCTGTGATGAGTCAAATTTCAAGAGTGAACTTTCCATATTCAGTGTATGATACCATTATGATGGGGCGTTATCAGCACATCAAAAAGTCTATGTTTAAAACACCTGGAGAAAAAGATATTGCACTTGTTGAAGCGTGTATGAAAGAAGTCGAACTAACATCTATTCGAGATCAAATGATTGATTGTCTGTCAGGGGGACAACTACAACGGGTTTTTTTAGCCCATACACTTGTTCAAGAGCCGCGTTTGATTTTATTAGATGAACCGACCAATCATTTAGATATGAAACATCAAGTGAGCTTAGTGAAGTATCTAAAAAAGTGGTCAAAAATAGATGGACATCAAGTGATAGGTGTTTTTCATGATATTAACCTGGCGATGCAACTTTCGGACAATCTTATGTTTATGAAAGAAGGGCGCATTAAAGGAATCGGTCACAGTGATGATTTGATTACGACCGATTTTCTAAAAGATATCTATGATGTCGATATTGTTGATTATATGATTCAGTCATATAAACGGTGGGAAAAATTTAGCGGAAAATAAAGAGGTGAAGATATGAGTATTATTTATCGCAGTCCATTTGAAGCATATCCATTTTTATCAGACAAGGCAAGCGATGTCCGATGCGACTTTGAAATCTATACAGATAAAGTTGCCAGTATGACAGGGTTGCTTAGTGCACAGTGTCTTGAGCCGGAGATTCGAGATGAGCTAATTCAAATTGAAGAGCTTATATATCATAGCAATCCAACACTTCGAACGAAGCTTACCCTCACAGAAGACGAAGTGCTTTGGTTAAAAAATCGTGTGGATGATTGGCAAGCAAAAGTTCAGGGGCGTTGTCAGCAGTTTGTGCTACCTCGTGGGTCAAGACGAGCGGGACTTGCACATGTCTTGCGTGCAGAGGCAAAGGGCTTGGTACGCTTATTGTATCGTTATCAAGAACAAGGAAATTCCGTTGATCCGTTGTTGATTGATTTTATGAATCTGCTTTCCGGTTATTTTTTTGTATTGGCATTACAGCTTAATGCATTAGACGGTATAGAGGAGATTCCATATATCAGTCGTAACTACCCAAAGCGATAGGTGATTTTATGAAGAGCATTTGTATTGCCGGAACCCAAAGCGGTTGTGGAAAAACAACAGTGACAATGGCTATCTTAGGAGCCTTATCAAAAAAAATGTCCGTGCAGCCTTTTAAAGTAGGACCAGACTATATTGATCCCATGTTTCATTCTTATATTACAGGGAAAAAGTGTCGTAATCTTGATTCTTACCTAATGGAACCTGTTCATATCAAGTATTTGTTTGAACATAATATGAAGGATGCAGACATCGGCGTTATCGAAGGTGTAATGGGATTATTTGATGGGGCTGACGTCGGAAGCGATATTGGAACGACGGCATCAATAGCCAAACTGACAAAGACTCCGGTGATTCTCGTTGTTGATGGCAGCAAGGTGGCAGCATCTATTGCAGCGACGGTTCAAGGATTTCAAAATTTTGATCCGAAACTTTCCATTGCAGGGGTCATATGTAACAAGGTCGGCGGAGAAGGACATTATCAACTGCTAAAGGAAGCAATTGAATATTATTGTGATATTGAAGTGTTAGGTTATCTAAGTAAAGAGGCAAAAATAAATCTTCCAGAGCGCCATCTTGGGTTGGTCCCGACGGATGAGTTGGAGAACTTAGAAGCGCGATTTGAACACTTGGCGGATATAGCAAGTCAAACGATCGATCTGGAACGCTTGATTCAATTGGCAAAAGGGCAAGTCATACATACACCTCATGCCAAGAAAAAGAAGATGCCTAAACTACGTATCGCCTATGCCAAAGATGAAGCTTTTCATTTTTACTATGAAGATAATTTGGATTTTTTTCGAGAACAAGGCGTAGAACTTATCTCTTTTAGCCCGATACATGATCAGGAACTACCTAAGGACATTCATGGACTGATTATTGGAGGTGGCTTTCCGGAAATATTTGCAGGAAAGCTTGCAAAAAACAGCCAAATGAAACGTAGCTTACGTACGGTGCTACAATCGGGGCTACCTTATTATGCAGAATGTGGCGGATTGATGTATCTATGTGAAAAGCTCTATGATCTTGAAGGCAAGGAACACTCAATGGTCGGATGGTTTCATGGAGAGACATCGATGCAATCGACTCTGCAAAATTTTGGCTATGCTACATTGACCTTGACTCGTGATTGTATCTTTGGTGAAGCTGGTGATAGTATAGCAGTTCATGAGTTTCACCGATCCAAGGCAAGGATTCAAGAAGAGAAAATCTATGCACTTCATAAGGAAAAAAAGGGAGCAATAACCCGACAATGGTCCTGTGGTTATGGGAAGGGGAATGGTGTTGCGTCCTATGCGCATATGCACTTTTATGCAAATCTAGATTTTGCTGAAGCATTTATAAAAAGTTGCTTGCAATATAAAGAAAAAGTCTTATAATGAGTATACATTCTATTATGCGTAAAGACGCGGAGGTAAGATGAAAGGTATTATTCTTTATAAAGTGAATCAAAATGAACTCAATGAAACCCATTATGAGACCCATCGATTTATTGAAGAGGCCGAAAAAATGGGCATTGAAATTGACGTTATCAGTCCGGCACGTTTTGAGATTGTGGTTAACCAAGATGAGACGAATTCGATTTTCTTGGATGGACAACCGCTAAAACGTCCGGATTTTGTCATACCTAGAATGGGGTCGGGTACGACATATTTTGCGTTAGCACTCATTCGACAATTTGAGCGGCTCCATATTCCCTGTATCAATGGAAGTACAGCGATTGAGCTGGTTAAGGATAAGCTTTTTTCCCAGCAGGTGCTGGCATATAGAAAGCTGCCCGTTCCAAAAACCATGCTCATGAAATTCCCGGTAGATATAGCGTTGATTGAAGGGCAGTTTGGCTTTCCTTTGGTTGTAAAAACATTATCAGGTTCTCTTGGTCGAGGCGTTTTTATGTTAGACACTCGAAAACAAATGGAGGATTGGACTCGTATTGTGGAGCTAGCCAATGTCAATATGAATATAATTGTTCAAGAGATGATTACAGATAGTAAAGGCAAAGACCTGCGGGTTTTTGTTGTAGGTAATCGTGTAGTTGGATGTATGATTCGTCGGGCAAAAGAAGATGATTTTCGTGCGAATTACTCTGCAGGCGGGACAGTAGAAAGCTATCCGGTATCCCCATTAATTGAGCGAATAGCTCTTCAGGCTGCCAAGGTGCTAGGTCTTGATGTGGCAGGGGTTGATTTGTTGTTTGATGGTGATGGGTTTAAAATTTGTGAGGTCAATTCGTCGCCGATGTTTAAAGGACTTGAGTCGTGTTCAGAGGTTAATATTCCACAGGTGATTTTTGAGTATTTATTAAAGGAGCGCGTATGAAAATAGAATTGGAACGGCCGGCAAAATTAATGCAAGACTTGACTTTTAACATGGAAGAACATTATTACAATAAGGTGATTCATGCCCAAATTCATCAATCAGTCAAAGCTTTTTTTAATATGGATAAACAGCGGATTGTCGAGCGGTTTTGCCATTTGAACCCAATGGTAGATAAAGAAGAGTTAATGCGCTGGCTCTTGTATCAGCCAAGACATATGCAATGGTCAGGAACGGATCTGTTTCATGTGGTTAATGAACAAGGTGCAAAGAAAATGGTGGTTATTGAAACAAATTCTTCACCTTCAGGACAAAAATCCATGCCGCTTCTAAATGATACAGAAGAAAGAGGCGGATATCTAAGGTTAATGGAAAAATCGTTTTTGCCCTTTGTAAAAAAACAGCGGACGATTCCGGGAAGCTATGCGGTAATATATGATAAAAACGAGATGGAAGCTTCAGGATATGCCAAAGTATTAGCTCAATTGGTAGCAGAAAAAGTATACCTTGTCCAATACTTTACAGAAGATAAAAATCCTTCCGTACGATTTATAGATGAAGTGATGCAAGTGCGTGATGCATCTGGAAATTGGCATGATATTAAAGCGGCATTTCGTTATGTAACCCAAAAACCATGGAATCGTATTCCGGTTAAATCAAAGACAGTGATATATAATCCAATTGTTGCCTGTCTTGCTGGCGGACGCAATAAAAATATGGCGGCTAAAGCTTATGATGTGTTTAACGCTCAACTATCAGCTGCCCATTTGAAAGTATATAGTCCAGAGACCATTAATGATGTGAAACTTCGGGAAGTTCCCATTTGGGTGCATCGCTTTGGAGGTCATGCGGTCATCAAAAATCCTTATTCCAATGCAGGTCAAGGGGTGTATACGGTTACGTCAGAGCAAGAGTTAGAAGCATTTATGGCTGTTGAGCACGACTATGATGAATTTATTGTTCAAAGCCTTATTGGCAACTACCATTGGTCAACTGTCCATGGTGAGCAAAAGTATTATCATGTGGGTATGATGCCCAACAAAAAAAGTGAAATCTATGTAGCAGACCTTCGGATGATGATTGCATCCACCCAAGAAGGGTTTGAACCTATGGCGATTTATGCTCGCCGAGCAGAAAAGCCACTTAAAGAAATTTTGGAACCATTTGAAAATTCCTGGGAAATCTTAGGGACAAATCTATCGGTGCGTACCCAAGAAGGCTGGGACAGTGAGACGAAACGGCTCAAATTAATGGATAACAAAGACTTTAATACCCTGGGGTTATCGGTTGATAGTTTAGTCGAAGGATATATTCAGTCGGTGCTGTCTACAATTGCTATTGATCAAATGGCCATTCGTTTAATCAGCAGCAAAAAAATGCTACGTAAAAAACTCTTTAGTGATCTGAATCCAGATGCAGCGCTAATCAATGAAATTATTTGATATATCTGTTTTGCGATATTTGGATGGCGTTAATCCCACCTTTTTTTTAAAGGAAGTGCAAAAAGAACTTTCACTTGAAAAGCCAATGTCAAAGGCAATAGATTTGACACTAAGCGTTGATGTTTTTAAGAGGTATTTTGCCGTGTTGATACGTATATCAAGGATGTATTCATGGGGCGTGTAGCCGGTTTCTTTTTTAAACAGACGGATAAAGTGATAGGGACTGATGAGTGCTTGACCTGAGAGGTGTTCAATGGATAAGGAGTGGTTAAAGTGTTCATGTATATAGACAACTATATCTTCAATACGTGATTGTTGAGGTATGGATTGAACTTGTGGGTGATTTAATAAAATAGACGTTAAGATATCAGAGAGCCATTTAGACATTAAAGGCTCTCTGATTTTTTCTTTTTTTAAAAAGGCTTGATATATCCTTGCCACTCGCTTAAGGACGGTATAGGAATCGGAGAGAGTAAGCACGCTAGGATGGCTTTCGTGGATCAAATCATAATAATGGGCAGCCATGGGACCATCAAAATGAATCCAAGTACATTCACATCCGACAGAAGTTATATATCCATGGGGGTTGTAGCAATTTATAAAGATAAAGTCTCCGCTTTTTGCACTAGAGCGTGTACCATCATATTCGACGACCAGTTCGCCGTCGTGGACAGCAATCAGCAAAAAGCTGTCATAGGCGTTGCGATACAATTGATATCCGGGTTCATAAATAAAATGTCCGGTGCATATCGGATAAAAAAAGGTTTGCGTAGCCGTAATGCTAGGTGAATAGATAAAATAGTTGGATTTTTGTGCAACATAGGGTTCATGGGATTTCATAGTAGACCTCCAATACAATATAGAATCATGGTAGCAAGACTTTCAGAAAAAATCAATAGCAATTTTTTGAAATGATTTCGCAAGTTCAAGTAATGAAAAAGTCTCGCAATAGGTTTAATATATGGAGTATATTAATCAATACGTATTAGAAATGGAGGCAAATATGGAGTCAATTAAAAGCAATTATGTGAATGTTTGGGAAGAACAAATTACGCTACCGACATATGAGATTGGGGAAGCGGAAAAGAATCCGATTTTTCTAGAAAAACGTGTGTACCAAGGAAGTACAGGAAAGGTATATCCTTACCCGGTTGTTGAAAAAATATCGGATGAGAAAGTGGACAAAGTCTATCAAGCAGTTTATTTAGAAAACCCATATTTAAAAGTAATGATTCTACCGGAACTTGGTGGACGGATTCAACGTGCCTATGATAAAACCAATGATTATGATTTTGTCTATTATAATCATGTGATTAAACCGGCATTAGTGGGACTTGTCGGACCGTGGATTTCTGGAGGGATTGAATTTAACTGGCCACAGCATCATCGCCCGACAACATATATGCCTGTTGAGTATCAGCTGCAAGAGCATGAGGATGGCAGCAAGTCGGTGCTTGTGCATGATGTGGACCGAATGTATGGCACACAATCCATTGCGGCATTTACCTTGTATCCAGATAAAGCCTATATTGAAATTAGCGGACAGCTTTATAATCGAACAGCCCTTGCGCAGACGTTCCTATGGTGGGCAAACCCTGCCGTTCCGGTCAATGATTATACCCAATCTATTTTTCCACCGGACGTTCATGCGGTTATGGACCATGGGAAAAGGGATGTCTCTAGATTCCCGATTGCAACAGGGGAATACTATAAAATGGACTATAGTGCAGGCGTTGATATATCTATGTATAAGAATATTTTGGTACCGACATCTTATATGGCGCAAAAGTCCAAGTATGATTTTGTCGGAGGCTATGATTATCAAAAACAAGCGGGGATATTGCATGTGGCCGACCATCATATCTCACCAGGTAAAAAACAGTGGACATGGGGATGTGGAGATTTTGGACAAGCTTGGGATGATAATCTGACGGATACAGATGGACCTTATGTTGAATTGATGACAGGGGTCTATACGGATAATCAGCCGGACTTTACATGGCTAAAACCTTTTGAAGAGAAAACTTTCAAGCAGTATTTTATGCCGTATAAAGCTGTAGGGCAAGTTAAAAATGCAACTATTGATGTTGTTATGAATATGGAAAAAAGTCAGGATACAGTGGATTTGGTGGTATATGCATCCAGTGAAAAAAAACTTGACATAATCATTGAATATAACGACGATGTTATCTATGAAGCATCTATTGCAATCTCTCCAGTTAAGACCTATGCAAAAGAAATACCTTTTTGCTGTGAATCTGAAGTTGGACTGAAAGCTTCAATATTTGAGCAAGGGAAGCTACTTTTATCCTATGCGCCTGAAAGCCAAGAGATTGAACCGATTCCAGATCCGGCTAAAGCAGTGGAAGCTCCCCAGCTGATTCAAACCAACGAAGAACTTCTGCTTGCAGGAATGCATATCGAACAATATCGACATGCGACGTATCTGCCGGACCCATACTATTTGGAAGGTTTAAAGCGGGATGCTGGAGACATACGTATCAACAACGCTTATGGAACACTTTTGCTGCGTCGAGGAGACTTTGATAGGGCGCTTGAACACTTTAACAAGGCGCTTGAACGCTTGATACGTTTAAACCCCAATCCTTATGATAGTGAAACATACTACAATCTGGGATTAACGCTTTTTTACCTTCATGACATGGATGGGGCGTATGATGCATTTTATAAGGCGACATGGACCAATGAACAGCAAGAGATGGCTTTTTATTATTTGGCAGCCATCGATTGTCGAAAAAAACGCTATGAGCATGCTTTGGAGATGATTGATAAAGCGTTGACCAAAAACACAAAGAACATCAAAGCTCGAGGATTAAAAGCTTATGTACTTCGTAAGTTAAAACGAATCCAAGCGCATCGAAAATGGTGTGAAGAAAGCTTGACGGTTGATTCTTTTCATGGTGTATTACTTTTTGAAGAAGGCATCTTAAAAAATGAAGCGAGTGAAAAAGTGTTCAAAAAATCCGTTGACAATATGTTACTTGTTGCTAGAGATTATGCAGAGTTTGGTGCATATGAAGAGGCAATCATGGTACTTAAAACAGTCAAAGATTTTTCACCGTTAGTAGGTTATTATTTAGGATATTACGCCCATCAATTAGGAAAAGATGATGCGGCAAACCAATATATTCAAGCAGCAGAACAAGCGGCGTCGGATTATTGTTTTCCAAATCAATTGGAGGATATTGAAGTACTTCGTTATGCCATTAATCAGTATCAAGCAACAATGGCAGCGTATTATTTAGGGAATGTCTATTATGATAAACTGCAGTGGGAAAAGGCGACTGAACTTTGGGAAGCGTGTGCCAAAGCCCATGATGATTTTCCAATTGTCTATCGTAACTTAAGTTTGGCTTACTATAATAAATTCAACAATCCCAAAAAGGCAAAGATGGCTATGGAAAAAGCGTGGGCTATTAATGAAAGCGATCCACGGGTTTTCTTGGAATTAGATCAGCTTTATAAAAAACTAGATATGTCTTTTGAAGAGCGTCTGCAACGCTATGAGCGTTATATAGACGTGGTCGAATGTCGTGATGATTTATACGTAGAGTATGTGACGCTGTTAAACATGACAGGTTCAAGTAAAAAAGCATATGAAAAAATGATGCAAAGACAGTTTCATCCATGGGAAGGCGGAGAAGGAAAAATTACTGGGCAGTATAAGTTTGCTTTAATGACTATGGCTAAAGACGCATTAGCCAACAATAGATTAGAACAAGCAAAAGCCTATCTAAATCAGGCATTGACTTACCCTAGAAATTTAGGCGAAGGTAAACTTGAAGGTGATAAAGATAATGATGTGTATTACTTATTAGGAAAGGTTAATCAGGGTCTTGATAATATGGAGCGTGAAGCGATAGAGTGCTTTAGACGAGCGACAGTTGGGACGAATGAACCGGCAGGCATGATGTATTATAATGACCAGCCAGCAGATATGATAATGTACCAAGGTCTGGCACACCGACAGCTTGGAGAGGAGACGCAAGCCAAGGCGCGGTTTTATCGATTAATTGATTATGGAGAAAAACACCTTTTTGATGATTTTAAAATCGATTATTTTGCTGTATCTTTACCGGATTTTCTGATTTTTGAGACGGATTATAATCAGATGAATAAAGCCCATTGCTATTACTTGATGGGACTTGGACATCTGGGATTGGGCGATGATCAGAAGGCGACAACCTACTTTGAACAAGCACTTAAAATAGAACCATCACATATGCACAGTCATATATACCGATACGTGTATACTGATGTGAGACAATAAGCAAAACACAAAATAATAGTTGACGTGACAACCAATTGTCGTTATAATGGTTGTTGCGTCAACTATTTTATTTGATTTGGAGGACATTTATGCAAAGAAGTATAGGACGTTTAGTGTCAATACTGTATCGGAAAAATCAAGTGTATCTTAATCTTGTGCTTAAACCTTTAAATATTACAGCGGCTGAGTTACCTATTTTGCTTCATCTTTATGATGATGATCATGTGTCTCAGGAAGAACTATCCACTTTTTTAATGATTGATAAAGGGGCGACAGCTCGAGCGGTACAATCACTGATTAAAAAAGGGATTTTAACTAAGGAAAAAGATATACACGATCGACGGGCATATCAGGTATATGTCACTGAACAAGGCATAAACATTAAAGAGAAGCTATACGAACAGCTAAATGGTTGGACACACTATTTGACCCAAGACATTGATGCACATGAAGTTGACATTATGTTTGATGTATTGGAGGCAATGGTTAAAAAAGTTGAAAAAGCAGATTTTAGAGAAATAGAGAGGAAGTTTTAATGGCACAAAGCAATGTTTTAGGTACGGAAAAAATATCGAGTTTGTTGATTAAATTTTCTGTGCCAGCAATTATTGGCATGATTATTAATGCATTATATAATGTTGTTGACCGTATTTTTATAGGAAATGCTCCGGATCTTGGTTCGGATGGATTAGCCGGAATTACCATCGGTTTTCCAATTATGATTATTTTATTATCGATTGGTCTATTATTTGGTGTAGGTGGGGCAACGTTATTTTCAATTAAGTTAGGGCAAGGTAAGCATGAAGAGGCGGGACAAGTCCTTGGAAATGCTTTTTCATTATTAGTTATTAGTGGAACCTTATTCTTAATTCTTGGACAAATATTTTTGGCACCGTTACTAACAATCTTTGGTGCAAGTGCGACCGTTTTACCCTACGCTACCGAATATATGCGGGTTATATTTTTTGGGGCGATTTTCCAGGTATTAAGTATTGGTATGAATAACTTTTTACGTGCAGATGGCAAACCGAAGTTAGCAATGATTACTATGTTTGTTGGAGCGGGGATTAATATTTTGTTGGACCCGGTGTTTATTTTTGTTTTTAAGATGGGGATGACAGGAGCTGCACTCGCAACGATTATCTCTCAGGCAATATCTGTGTGGTGGATTATGGCTTATTTTTTATCAAAAAAAAGACAACAGCGTATTACTCTGCATAATATGAAGTTAAGATTTGATGTAACTACTCAAATTATTTCCCTAGGAATGCCTGGTTTTTTGATGCAGCTAAGCAATAGCTTGCTTAATGTTATCTTAAATAAAAGCTTACTCGCTTATGGCGGAGATATTGCAGTATCAGGCATGGGCATTATTAATAGTATTCAAACTATTTTGTTGATGCCGATTATCGGATTAAATCAAGGCGTACAGCCAATTATTAGCTTTAACTACGGAGCCAAAAAATATCAAAGAATTAAAGAAGCGCAGATGTTGGCTATTATAGCTGCAACGGTGATTGTTGTTATTGGTTGGATTGTTACGCGTATGTTTCCAGAACAAATAGTAACGGTGTTTAATCAGGAACCAGAGCTTATTGCATTTGGAAAGTTGGCGATGGGAATATGGTTTGGATTTTTGCCTGTTATTGGTTTCCAAGCTTTAGGCGCCAATTTTTTTCAAGCGGTCGGACGACCAAAGGCATCAATGGTGCTTACCTTAACACGACAGGTTATTTTATTGATTCCTGCTATTATAGTGTTTTCAAATTTATGGGGACTTAAGGGGCTTTTATATGCTGCTCCATTTGCAGATGGAGTCTCTGCTGTAATTACAGGTATCGCATTTTACTTTGGAATGCATGCATTGGCAAAAGAATTGTAATTTAGAAGGAGGTAAAGGATGTATACGAAGCCAGATTTAATAAAAGCAATAAAAAAGATGGGAATTAAACCAACAGATACCTTGTTTATCCATTCTTCAATGAAAGCTGTTGGTGAGGTTGAAGGTGGCGCGGATACAGTTTTGGACGCCTTTATGGAATATTTGTCAGAAGGGCTATTAATTCTTCCGACACATACATGGGCGCAGATGAGTGCAACGTACAATGTATTTGACCCAAGGAAGGAACCATCTTGTGTAGGGATATTGACGAATCTTTTTATGAAGCGCCAAGGTGTTTATCGGTCGTTACATCCGACGCATAGTGTGGCGGCATATGGAGCGGATGCAGAAGAATTTGTCAAAGGCGAAGAAAACATGACTACGTCTTGTCAAAGGGGCGGCTGTTATGATCGTCTAAGAGACAGACATGCAAAAATTCTTTTGCTAGGCGTAAACCATGCACGCAACACGTTTATTCACGGCGTAGAAGAATGGCTAGATGTTCCGGAACGTTTTACAGAAAAACCGGTTCTTTTTAAGATTGTCATGCCTGACGGTACGTTAAGGGAGAGTCATGTGTATCGCCACTATAATTCAACAACAGCACATATCTCAGAAGCATATACTAAACTGGAACAGGCGTTTTATGATAACAACGCAGCAGAAGCCACAATTTTTGGAGATGCAGACTGCATTTTATGTGATGCCAATAAAATTTTTGAAGTGACAAAAAAAGTTTTGTCCCATCAACGCAATTGTTTGATGGAGTTGGAAGAGATTCCAAAGGCATGGTGGACATAGGATTACTATGATTCTAAAAAAAAATAAAAGATAGTATAAGTTTACATAGCATGACAAAAAACATAACACAAATATAACATTCAGTTAACTTTTTGTTAATAATAATTCTCTTTACATAATGATAATCCTCGCATATAATAGGTCTATACTACTAGTTTTTAATTTATGATTAGGTGTTTAGACCTAATCAATGGGAGGTTTTTCTATGGATTTAGCAAAAGAAAAAAAGAAAGTTCAAAAAAAAAGAACATTCACATTAAATTTACGTATATTTAATCATATGAAAATACAGTCAAAGCTTTTGGGAGCATTTTCACTTTTAGTTGTACTTATTTTAATTTTAACAGGAACAACTATGGCAAATTATGCAGATATTTCAAAGCAGAACCATATATTATATCAAACAAATAAAGCCATCGATTTTTTAGCGCTGGCACGTGTGGAACAAGTACGGTTTGAAAAAGATCTAAGTCAAGAGTCGGCAGACTTGGTGGAACAACACTTGGATGAAAGTGCAAAGTATATCAATAGTGTTCTTGATACTATGGATTTAGAAGAAAACCGTGTCAGTTCAAAGCAAATGTTAGAAAGCATTGAAAAATATCGAAGCGATTTTCGAACATATGTAGAACTTAATCGACAAAAAGAAGAACTGTCAACATCGAGGAATGCAGCTGGAAATACAGCGTTAAGTCGTATTGAGCAACTGATATCTTCGCAAAATGACTATATCATGAGTGTCGACACTGTTGAACAGATGAATAGTGGACTTGATCGTTTAGTGGTTATGCAATCAGCCTTTGATGCGTATTCCCAAGTACGTATTGCGTCGCTGATGTATGCAAATACAGAAGAACAAACCTATGCTGATGAGCTTCTTACTAAGGTTGAATTAACACAGACAGCGCTTAATAAAGCCAAAGAAGGTATTGATAATCCAGAGGTTATTGCATCAATAAACGAATCAATTGACAATATTAATAATTATAAGACGACATTTATCTCCTATCAGACATTGGTTAAAGACCAAACAACAACACGGCAAAGCATGCGTCAATACGCTGCAGGTACATCCGATATTGCGAATGAAATCATTTCTAATGTATCCGAGCATTTAAATGATATTCAAGCCATTGCTAATAGAAATAACATCATTATATCAATCGTTGCGATAATCATAAGCATCTTTTTAGGAATCATACTTAATGCAATTATTTCTAATCCGATCCATCAAGTTATCCAAAACATTCAAAGCCTATCTGAATATGACTTAACCCACACAATTGATAAACAAATGGTTGAAAGAAAAGACGAAGTTGGTTTACTTGCTAAGGCTGTTAGCCAAATTGAGACGAGCTTAAAAGAGATTGTCACCAATATGGATAATAGTTCAAAGCTTATGGGAGAAACATCAAAGAATCTATCGGTAATCTCTCAATCGACCTCAACAGCCTCAACAGAAATAGCCAGTACAATTGAGGAAATTGCAAATGGTGCATCCTCACAAGCACAAGATACAGAAAATGGTGTTGAAGGCATTATACACTTAGGTGCACTCATTGAATCTGAACAAGAAAATGTTGGGAAAATTATCGAAGCAGCCGATCATGTAGAGACACTAAAAAATGAAGGGGTAGATTTGATTGATACCCTTGTTGAAGAAACAGAAAAAAATCAAAAGGCAACGGGACTTGTTGATAAAATTGTTCGTGAGACAAATGAACGTGCAGAATATATTGGACAAGCCAGCGACATGATAGAAAATATTTCCAGACAAACCAATTTACTTGCGCTAAATGCAGCGATTGAAGCGGCTAGAGCGGGAGAAGCTGGAAAAGGTTTTGCTGTAGTTGCAGAAGAGATACGTAAACTGGCAGAACAGTCAAAAAGTTTTTCGGATGAGATTTCCTTGACTATTCAAGAATTAAAAGTTAAGGCAAATGAAGCTGTAAAACAGATGGAAATATCAAAAGAAATCGGAAAGTCTCAAGAAAATCGTGTACAAATGACCCAGCATAAATTTGAGGGGATTGATGATGCGATTGAGACGATGCGTAGTTATATTGATGAGCTTAAGGCATCGGGTACACAAATGGGCAATACAAAAGTTAAAATGACCGATATAATGAGCAATCTCTCAGCCTTAGCTGAAGAAAATGCTGCAAGTACAGAAGAAGCAGCGGCAGCTGTGGAAGAACAAACTGCATCCATTCAAGAAGTCTCTGCATCGTGTGTAGAAATCGAAGGCATTATTGAAGACTTTGAGCAAATCATTAGACGTTTTACATTATAATTAATTGTAATCGTTTAGAATCGAATATGTAAAAACCCCATGATCATGCATATAAAAAGATGCTGGTCATGGGGTTTTTTGTTTGTGCTATTTGGAAAAGGTTATGATATACTATAAGAAGATGCATGATGACAGACATTTTATTTGCATAATATGTAAACATAATTAATTCAAATAAATGTAGCTGTGGCTACATAAGTGAGGGGGCGTTTATGATATTATAATCTCAATGATTCATGAGCCAAGACATTATTGATTAACGTGGTAAGAATCATGTAACATTAAATAGCAATGTCTACTGTCAAGAGGCGGAGGCAGGAAAAGGAGTAGTGATATTAAATGTTTTGTTATCAATGTCAAGAAGCAGCAAAAGGAACAGGATGCGAAGTTAAAGGGGTATGTGGAAAGTCACCGGAAGTAGCAAATTTACAAGATTTACTTATCTATACAGTTAAAGGAATCTCGGATATTGTTGTCAAAGGCTCTATGAAAGCACAAGACCTTGATGACATTAATGAAGTCGTGTTAGATAGCTTATTCAAAACGATTACAAATGCAAACTTTGATGAAGAAGCGATTAAGCGCCAGATTCGTAAAAATATTGAAATTCGTGACGCGTTGGCTAAAAAAGTTGTTGCCAACTTACACGATGCCGCCACATTTACAGTAACAACAGATGCTGAGATGGAAGCAAAAGCACAAGTATGCGGTGTGCTTGCAACAGAAAATGAAGATGTACGTTCTCTTAGAGAACTGATTACATATGGAATGAAAGGCTTAGCGGCATATACGCACCACGCCCTAAACTTAGGAAAACAAGACAATGATATCTATGGGTTTGTCTATGAAGGTATGGCAGCGACTTTAGATGATTCTTTATCAGCCGATGATCTTGTTGCTTTAACCTTAAAGACCGGTGAATATGGAGTCAAAGCAATGGCGCTTCTTGATTCTGCAAATACTACAGCTTATGGTAATCCGGAGTTAACGAAAGTTAATATTGGTGTCAAAAATAATCCGGCAATCCTTATCTCAGGACACGACCTAAATGACCTTGAGATGCTTTTAGAGCAAACCAAAGGTAGCGGAGTTGATGTCTATACTCATAGCGAAATGCTGCCAGCAAATTATTATCCAAAATTCAAAGAATACGATAACTTAGTTGGAAACTATGGTAATGCTTGGTGGAAGCAAAAAGAAGAATTTGCAACATTTAATGGACCGATTCTCTTTACAACAAACTGTATCGTTCCTCCAACCGATGGATCAGAAAAGCGAATCTTTACTTCCGGTTCTGCAGGATATCCAGGATCCATGCATATCGAAGCCGATGAAAAAGGATGGAAAGACTTTAGCCCAGTTATTGAAATGGCAAAAACATTACCTTCTCCAACAGAAATTGAATCAGGAGAGATTATCGGTGGATTTGCTCATGAGCAAGTATTTGCTTTGGCAGATAAAGTGGTTGACGCTGTAAAATCTGGGGCAATTAAGAAATTCTTTGTTATGGCCGGATGTGATGGACGTATGAAATCTAGAGATTATTATACAGAGTTTGCTCAAAACTTACCTGCAGATACGGTTATATTAACGGCAGGATGTGCAAAATATCGTTACAATAAATTACCACTTGGTGATATAGGCGGTATTCCACGGGTACTAGATGCAGGACAATGTAACGACTCCTATTCTTTAGCCGTTATTGCGCTTAAGCTAAAAGAGATCTTTGAATTAAATGATATTAATGAACTTCCGATTGCTTATAATATAGCGTGGTATGAGCAAAAGGCCGTTATTGTTCTTTTGGCGCTATTATTCTTAGGTGTAAAAAATATTAAGTTGGGACCAACACTTCCAGCATTTTTGTCACCAAATGTAGCCAATGTATTGGTTGAAACGTTTGGAATCAATGGAATTAACAATGTACAAGATGATATGGAGCAATTATTAGCATAAATGCTCTAAAAAAATAATAAAAGAAAAGCACTGGTGAATTCAATATATTGAAGACACCAGTGCTTTTCTTTTGCTTTTTGTGGTTTTTTCTTTGAAAATGTGGTTTTTTCTTGAAAAATCTGTATAGGAGTGGTAGTATAGGAGTTAAAGACAATGCACTAGGTTATTAAATCAATGATTTGATATTAAAAGGGAAGGGAGTGAAAAGCTTCCACAGCCCCCGCTACTGTAATTGGGATGAAAGCCGTAATCCACTGTCGTTTAGGATGGGAAGGGCGGTAAGTAGGATGAACAAAAAGTCAGGAGACCTGCCTAGCACATAACTGAACTTCGGAGGGAAGAATGATGAAAGATTTTAGCATTGAAAAAAGTGAACGTATCGATCGACTTATTAAAGATCTATATGCAACAATGCCACGCATTGAAAAAGAACGTGCGCATATTTTAACAAAGGTATATCAAGAGACAGAAGGTGAACCGATAATTCGAAGGCGTGCAAAAGCATTTTATGCCATATGCTGCGAATTGCCTATTGTTATTCGCCCGGATGAACTTATTGTCGGTAGCAATGCGTTAGCACCTAGGAGCTGCCAGACATTTCCGGAATATTCTCACGAATGGCTAACCAAAGAATTTGATACAATTGAACAAAGAAGTGCAGATCCATTTTCCATAACAGAAGAGGTAAAAACTTCGCTTAAAGAAATTCATACATATTGGGAAGGCAAGACCACCAGTGATTTGGCCCATGCGTATATGTCAAAAGAAGCATTAAAGGCTATTGAACACAATGTTTTTACCGTTGGCAATTATTATTATAACGGAATTGGACATGTCTCGGTTCAATACGATAAGGTGCTAAAAAAAGGCTTTGGTGGAGTGATTCAAGAAGCCAAAGATGCCCTTAGTACGTTAAAGATAAGTGATGGAGATTATGTAAAAAAAGCAGATTTTTTACATGCCGTTATTCTTAGTTGTGAAGGGGCAATCATCTATGCCAAGCGATATGCGAAAATGGCCCAGGCTAAAGCCGATACGTGCCAAGATATGAAGAGAAGACAAGAACTGCTTCAAATTGCAAAAAACTGCACCCAAGTGCCAGAGTATGGTGCACAGACTTTTTATGAAGCTTGTCAAGCATTTTGGTTTGTTCAGATGTTATTACAGACGGAATCGAGTGGACATTCTATTTCGCCAGGTCGATTCGACCAATATATGTATCCATACCTTAAAAAAGACTTAGAAGAGCAAACCATAACCGAAAGGTTTGCACAGGAACTTATCGATTGTATATGGATTAAGTTCAATGATTTAAATAAAGCCAGAGATGCGGACAGTGCAGAAGGATTTGCCGGATACAGCCTTTTTCAAAACTTGATTGTGGGAGGACAAACAGAAGATGGCTTAGATGGGACGAATATTCTTTCATATATGTGCTTGGAAGCAACGTTGCATGTGATGTTGCCGGCGCCGTCACTATCTGTTCGGGTCTGGAATCGTTCACCCAATGATTTCTTACTTAAAGCGGCAACCCTTGTAAGAACAGGCATAGGACTTCCGGCATATTATAATGATGAAGTGATTATTCCATCCCTTCAAAACAGAGGGTTAACCCTAAAAGATGCTAGAGACTATTGTATTATCGGTTGTGTTGAACCGCAAAAAGGCGGTAAAACTGACGGATGGCATGATGCTGCATTTTTTAATATGTTAAAACCTTTGGAGATGGTCTTTTCAAACGGAATAATGCATGAAGACTTGGTGGGCCTTCAAACCGGAAAAATAGAAGAGATGAAGACCTTTGAGCAATTTTTTGACGCTTACCAAAGACAAATGGAATATTTTATAGAACTCCTTGTGAATGCATGTAATTCGATTGATGTTGCCCATAGTCAAAGGTGCCCATTGCCCTTTCAATCAAGCCTTATTGATGATTGTATCGGCAGAAAAACATCCCTTCAAGAAGGTGGGGCTATCTATAATTTTACAGGTCCTCAAGGTTTTGGTATTGCTAATATGGCCGATGCGATGATGGTCATTAAACGGTTAGTTTTTGAAGAAAAGAAACTATCGCTTACAGAACTCAAAGAAGCATTAGATCAAAACTTTGGAAAAACACCTATCTATCAAAATGCGCATGATCCAGTGGCGGCAATCACCAAAACGATTATCAGTGAACTTGCGGCAAAAGGATATGTAATTGAAAAAGAAAAACTAGGAACTAAACGATTGGACGATATATATCATATGATTCAAGAAGTTCCAAAATATGGGAATGATTGTGATGCGGTTGACTTATTGGCGAGAGAAATAGCATATACCTATACGCGTCCTATTGAAAAGTATAAAAATCCGCGTCATGGAGTTTATCAGGCAGGATTGTATCCGGTATCGGCCAACGTTCCATTGGGTGCTCAGACTGGTGCAACACCCGATGGAAGATACGCAAATACACCAATTGCTGATGGTGTAGGGCCGGCTCAAGGAAGAGATGCGAAAGGACCAACTGCAGCAGCCAACTCAGTGGCAAAACTTGACCATATGATTGCTTCAAACGGCACCCTTTATAATCAAAAATTCCATCCATCAGCGCTAAGCGGAATCAATGGACTCCAAAACTTTACCCATCTGATTCGTGGATTTTTTGATCAAAAAGGCATGCACATGCAATTTAATGTGGTTAGCAAGGAAACTTTATTAGATGCTCAAGCACACCCCGAAAAGTATAAAGGGCTTGTTGTACGAGTGGCAGGATATAGCGCCCACTTTACAACACTTTCAAAATCATTGCAAGATGATATTATTAGCCGGACAACACAAGGACTATAGATGATGAAAAGATATGAAGAACTTTTAAACACCAAAGGAAGAATCTTTGACATACAACGTTATTCCATCCATGATGGAGAAGGGATTCGAACGATTATTTTTCTAAAAGGATGCCATTTTCGCTGCCAGTGGTGTTGTAATCCTGAATCACAAAGCAAGCAAATACAAACCATGCAGACAAAAGATGATGTAAAAGTTATCGGTAAAGATGTGTGTGTCAACGAGGTTATGGAAGAGGTCCTTCGTGACATGGCATACTATCGTCATTCAAAAGGCGGTATCACACTTTCGGGAGGCGAGGCCCTATTACAGCCTCAATTTGCTGGTGCATTATTAGAAATGGCCAAATACAATGGTCTTACGACAACCATTGAGTCGACGGGAGATGTAGACTTTTCGATTATAGAAAACTATATCTTGCCATATTTGGATGTGTTTTTGATGGATATTAAACATATCGACGGCAAAAAGCACGAAGAATTTACTGGGCGTTCCAATGCTCGCGTGTTGGAAAATGCAAAAAAAATTGCGCAGTCAGGGCAAAAATTAATTATTCGTGTTCCGGTTATTCCGACGTTTAATGATACGCTCCAAGAAATAGATAAAATCGCAGCTTTTGCCAAGACCTTACCTGGGGTGGTGGAATTGCATTTGCTGGCTTACCATCGATATGGCGTAGACAAATACAAAGGACTAGGTCGCACGTATTTGCTGGAGAATATCAAGACCCTTGAACCAGAGCGGATGCAAGCCTTGAAAAAGGTTGTACAAGGGCATGGCCTCAAAGTACATATCGGCGGCTAAGGGTTATATATACAACAATATGGAGCGTCACATCTAGTGATAAATACCTAGATGTGACGCTTTTTTCTTTTTTACGGCTATGGTATGATAAATATGAATAAATATACAGGAGGTGCCCGATGGATGCTCAGAATACTAGGCGTGTTGATGAGATTATTGAAGATATGCTTCAGACAGGTTCATGGACATGGAATCATTATCAACCCGAAGTGGTGAATGTCTCAAAAGGGTTTTGCGCTATTGTTGGAGAAGAAGAGACACAGGTGATGACGGTCAATCAAATGAAAGCTTTGGTTTTTAGTAGTGAATATGAAGAATTGCATAAAAGGTTTTTGTACCATCTCCAACGTCAAGATGAAGAGATAGATTCCCATATTCATATAAGCACCGATCCGGGGGATGTGGTGTTTGTTCATCAACGGTTACGTATTGCCTATGATTCTAAGGGTAATGCCACACAGATTATTGGTGTGGTTATGAATCACACGGCGCATAATGAGCGCGATGGGGACACTCGCTTGCATGATGAAAAGTTTTATCGACTATTTGGAGATGCACCGATAGGTATTGCCCTTATTCGTGTGGATGGAACATGTATATTGGCAAATAAAAGCCTTAGCGAAAATGTTCAGTACAAAGAATATGAATTGAAAAATCTACCCTTTCAAATGCTAATTGATGATGAAGATCAGCATGCTTTTATGAAAATGTATCATTCAGTGATTCAACAAAAAATTGCTTCATTTCGTAATGAGTACCGATTAGTTGCAAAAGATGGAACGCGTACGTGGACAAGTATAACCATTACTTCAGTTGAAGATGATAAACAGGTGCTAAAATATTTAATCGTGATGATTCAACCAAGTCTTCGAACAGAGCAAACGACAGTACGCAACAATTTGATTCGATCCATCAAAAATGAATTATCCGATTTGTCCTTAAAGGATAACTTGTCAGGACTATATACACGTCAATATGTGTTGCGAAAAATGAAGGAATTTATTTTGGCTTTTTATGAACGGCATATGACCTTTTCCGTTCTTCTGATTGATGTGGACTATATTCATAAGATTAATCAACAGCATGGACATGAATGTGGAGATTATGTGATCTACACCCTATCAGAAGTGTTCAAATCACTTACAAGAGAAACGGATATCTGTGCACGATGGGGAGGAGAAGAGTTTATATTGCTATTTCCTGAAATCGAGCGTGACATAGCACAAACACTTGCACAACGTTTGCGTAATGATGTCAAGGACACAATCATCTTGTGGGAAGGCAAGGAGATTCAGATGACAGTAAGTATTTATGTTACATCGTATACCGAAGATGATACTTTAAAATCCTTTGTCAATAAAATTGACCATATTTTGTACGATACGATTAAACAAGAACGCGATGCAGTAAAAATTATTTAAAAATATTGTTTTTTTAAAAAGAGTATGATATACTCCCCCTAACTGACAAGACAGGTGACTTTACAGGGCTCGTTGTCGAGTTCAATAAGTGATGGAGGAATCATGGAATTAATTGAAAAAATACGTACATTAAAAGAAGAAAAGAATGCGTTGATTTTAGCGCACTACTACCAAATTCCTGAGATTCAAGATGTAGCTGATTTTGTAGGTGATTCATTGGCCTTGGCAAAAATAGGTGCGTCGGATTCTCGGGATTTAATTGTTTTATGTGGGGTGCGCTTTATGGGAGAAACTGCAAAAATTCTCTCAAGAAACAAAAAGGTGCTTATACCTTCGCCAGATGCAGGGTGTCCTATGGCAGACATGGTTATAGCCAAAGATCTAGAACGCTATAAAGCGTCCAATCCAGAAAGAACCATTGTGTCTTATGTCAATACGACAGCGCAAGTGAAGACGCTGACAGATATTTGTGTTACATCGTCTAATGCATTAAGCATTATGGAACAGCTTGACGATTCAAAGTTTCTATTTTTGCCCGATCGTAATTTGGGTGCATATATTCAAGAACAACTGCCAAAAAAAGATATCGAACTATGGCCAGGCTTTTGTCTGACGCATCAACGATTACGTGGCAAGGATATAGAAGGGATGCTGGACATACATAAGTATGCAAAAGTTCTTGTACATCCTGAGTGTAGCCAAGATGTCCTAGGGTTTGCTGATTATATTGGTTCGACAAAGGGGATTATTGATTATGCGAGTCAAAGTGCTCATGATACATTTATCATTGCAACAGAAGAAGGTATATTACATCCGTTAAGACGTGACAATCCGGATAAACATTTTATATTGGCTTCAGAACGACTTCAATGTAAGAACATGAAAAAAAATACACTTCAAAGTGTTTATGATTGTTTGAAAAAAGAACAATACGAGATTTGTCTGGATGATCAAATTATTGAACGCGCTAAAAAACCCTTAGAGCGTATGTTAGCTTTGAGTTAGAAGGCGAATATGGAGAGATTAAAAAAAGATGTCGTCGTATTAGGAGCAGGATTATCAGGATTGTACACAGCGCTACATATCGATGAGAACAAGAGTGTTGCAGTCATATCAAAAAGAACAATGGAAAAGTCCAATTCTTTTTTAGCTCAAGGTGGAATTGCCGCAAGCATATGTCCTAAAGATTCATATCAAAGCCATTTACAGGATACATGTGTTGCGGGTGCTCATGTCAATGATATAAAGGCTACGACCCTACTAGTGAAAAATGCACCCGGTGCCATACGTCAACTTATACAGCTTGGTGTTGCCTTTGATACGGATGAGCAGGGAAAGCTTTTGGCTACACTTGAAGGGGGCCACTCACATCGACGCGTACTCCATGCTCGGGGGGATGCGACAGGAAGAAGTGTGATGGAGGCAGTGACAGCACAAGCTATGGCTAAAAAAAATATCACCATTTTTGAAGAGGCAATGGCTACTCGCATTCTTACCCAAACCGATGGAAGTTTTTGTGGTATTATTGTACGATATAATCACCGGGATATTTGTATTCAGGCACCAATTCTTGTCATCGCTACAGGTGGTATTGGCGCCCTCTATGAAGATACAACGAATCAACCGTGTCTGACGGGAGATGGGATTGCGTTGGCGTTAAATGCAGGATGTCAGCTAGAACATATGCATTATATTCAATTTCATCCTACGGCTTTTTATTCTAGAAAATGTCAGCAACGGTTTTTGATATCAGAAGCAGTACGCGGAGAAAGTGGGATTTTACGTAATGGCAAGGGTGAAGCATTTATGTCAAAGTATGACATAAGAAAAGACTTGGCACCAAGAGACATTGTTGCAAGAAGTATTGATCAAGAGATGCAATCGGCAAAGACAAAGCATGTATGGCTTGATATTACACATAAGGATAAGGCATTTTTGATGCGTCGCTTCCCTTCGATTTATACCTTTTTAGCGGACCAAGGTATATTCATGGAAAAAGATTATATACCGGTTGCACCGGTTGCCCATTACTTTGTGGGTGGCATAAAAACGGACATACATGGACAAACCAACATCAAAGGTATCTATGCATGTGGTGAAGTGGCATCTACAGGTGTTCATGGAGCCAATCGCTTAGCCAGCAATTCGCTATTAGAATGTATTGTTTTTGCGCATCAGATTGCTAACCATATGAATACCCATATAGAAGCTACAAGCGTTGAAAAAAACATAAAATACCCAAGTGGGCAAAACAAGAAAAAGCGTTATGATGGAGTGATCAATCATAAGCGTATCAAAGAGAACATACAAAGACTGATGTCAACATATGTAGGGATTATTCGAACCCAAAGCGGATTAGACAAAGCGTATAAAAAGATGTATCATTTATGGTGTGTGCTGGATAATTTGAATCCAGTCTGTCAAGACGATTATGAAGTTCGTAATATGTGCCAAGTAGGCTTGGCAATTATTGAGGATGCAATGAAGCAAAAAAGTATAGGTTGTCATTATAAACAAGACGTTGATGCGGAGGTGTTTGCATGAATATTGGAGTAAATCAAATTGAGTTACAACGACACATATTGGAATGGTTAGAAGAAGATATGCCCTTTGGAGATGCAACAACAGATGCTATTATTGATAAAACCGTTTTAGGTGCAGGAGATCTAATTGCAAAAGAAGCAGGGATATTGTGCGGTATAGACGTCTTTGCCCAAATTTATAAGTGTATAGATAGTCAGGTCAAGCTAGAGGTTGCTATACATGATGGAATGGCCATCGAGGCAGGCGATGTCATCGCAAGAGTGCATGGTCCGATTGGAAGCATACTTAAAGGGGAACGTTTAGGCTTAAATATCATGCAACGCTTAAGTGGTATCGCTTCTATGGCATATCAATATTTTGAAGCCGTTAAGCCTTATGATACGGTAATCGTGGATACACGTAAAACAACACCGGGGTTTCGAAGTTTGGAAAAGTATGCAGTACGTACCGGTGGATGCATGAATCATCGCTTTAGCTTAAGTGACGCGGTGATGATTAAGGATAATCATATTGCGGCGGCGGGGTCGATTACTGAAGCGGTCAAGCGGGCAAAAGCAAGTGTTGCCCATACCATGAAAATCGAAGTGGAAGTTGAGACGTTTAATGAGTTGCGTGAAGTGATTCATACGGGTGTAGATATTATCATGCTTGATAATATGACAACAGACCAAATCCGACGTGCGGTACGCTTTGTTAAAGAGCATGCAAAAAAGATGATTGCATTAGAAGCAAGTGGCAATATGACATTAGAACGTGTAGCAGAAGTTGCAGCAACTGGAGTTGACGTAATCAGTGTGGGAGCGTTGACCCATTCCGTTCACGCCCTTGATATTAGTTTGAAATTTGAAAAACCAGTAGTCAAATCATAAAAATTGTGGGATAATGGGCATATGAAGAATATAATATTAATTGGAATGTCAGGTGCAGGAAAATCAACACTAGGAGTTTTGTTGGCCAAGGCGTTGAATTATGATTTTGTCGATACAGACTTACTGATTCAACAGCAAGAAGGTCGATTGCTTCAAGGGATTATACAAGAAAAAGGAATTGACTATTTTAAAAAAATAGAAGAAGACGTTATATCTCACATTCATCCCCAGCAGACGATAATAGCTACGGGAGGCAGTGTTGTTTATGCCACAGAGGGTATGAGGCACCTTAAAAGGATTGGCAAGGTTATCTATATTGCCGTTGATTTTGAAGAAATCCAAAAACGCATACAAAATATACATACCCGAGGAATTATAATGGGAGAACATCAAAGCTTGCAGGACGTCTACAATGAACGGATAAAGTTATATGAAAACTATGCCGATGTCATTGTAAATATAAAAGAACAAACGATTGAAGAAACCGTGTCCCTGCTGGTAGAACTGTTAGAAAAGAAGGAGAACAATGATTAAACTAGGTGAATTTCAAACATTAACAATGGTACGACGTACGGATTTTGGAATCTATTTATCAGATAATCCGACAGAAGATCCAGAAGGGATTTTGTTGCCAAATAAAGAAGTGCCGGAAGGGATTGAACAGGGGGATCAACTGGATGTATTTGTTTACAAAGACTCAGAAGACCGTCTGATTAGTACATGTCATACACCCAAGATAACGATGGGAGAGATTAAAAAGTTACGTGTAGTTCAATTGACAAAAATAGGCGCCTTTTTAGATTGGGGGCTACTCAAAGATTTGTTTTTACCCTTTAAAGAGCAAATTGGACGCCTCCAAGAAGGAGAATCCTATTTAGTAGGGCTATATATTGATAAGTCCGATCGATTGTGTGCAACAATGAAGTTGTCTAAATTGTTATCAGCAGAATCACCCTATAAAGAAGGGGATCGAGTAAAATCCACTATTTTTAGTATGAATAGAGATTATGGACTTTTTGTAGCTGTTGAAGGTAAGTATCATGGAATGCTACCACAAAAAGAAGTTACCAAGCATTATGCCATCGGAGACGAAATCAAGGCAAAGATTGCCAAGGTCAATGGAGATGGTAAATTAGTGCTGACTTTAAAAGAAGACGGCTTTGTGCAAATGGAAGCCGATGAAAAAGTGGTCTATGAAGCACTTTTGAATAATGGAGGATTTTTACCTTTAAATGATAAATCAGATAAGGATATTATCAATAAGGAACTCCACCTGAGTAAAAGAGCTTTTAAACGTTCAGTTGGACGCTTAATGAAATCAGGAAAAATTATTCAGACAGAGCAAGGCATTGAAATAAAAAAATAAATATAATAATAATAATTATGATTTGACAGATAGGCACATGCATGCTATAATAATCTTCGGATTACAGGAAGTAGAGTTTTGATCCACTCTCACCTAAGGGTAATTAAGCGCTTGGGTTAATAATCGGACTTATTATGCATGTGCATATGATGAGTTATGTATTATTGTGAGTGGATAGGAAACTATCCATTTTTTATTGTAACTATATATTTTATTGATTCAGGAGGTGTCGGACAATTAGCGACTATATGATTAATGAGCAAATACGAGACAAAGAAGTACGTCTTGTAGGAGCGGACGGGGAACAATTAGGAGTTGTATCCGTAAAGGAAGCACAAGCAATGGCCAGGGAACAAGGACTTGACTTAGTAAAGGTTGCACCGAAAGCTAAACCACCGGTGTGTAAGATTATTGATTTTGGTAAGTTTAGATACGAGCAAACGAAACGAGAAAAAGAGGCTAAGAAGAAACAAAACATTATAAGTGTAAAAGAAGTGCGTTTGTCGCCGAATATTGAGGAACACGATATTAATACTAAGATGAAGCAAGCAAACAAGTTTTTGACCAAAGGTGATAAAGTGAAAGTTTCCGTTCGATTTAGAGGTCGTGAATTAGCTCACACATCCGTTGGTAGAACGATTTTATTAGAATTTGCAAAAGACTTGGAAGAAATTGCTGAAATTGAAAAAAGACCTAAAATGGAAGGTAGAAGCATGGTTATGTTTCTTACACCTAAAAAGGCAAAATAGTTAGTACTAATTACAATTTATAAGGAGGAAACATCATGCCAAAAATGAAAACACACCGCGGCGCTGCTAAGAGATTTAAAGCGACAGGTACAGGTAAATTAAAGAGAAGTAAAGCGTACAAACGCCATATTTTAACCAAAAAAAGTCCTAAGACAAAGAGAAATCTTAGACAAGCAACTATGATGGATTCATCAAATGAAAAGGTAATTAAGAAATTATTACCATATCTATAATAATCGATTGGAGGTTTAAACATGGCAAGAATTAAAGGTGCGATGCACACAAAGAAAAGACGTAATCGTGTATTAAAGTTAGCTAAAGGATATAGAGGCGCTAAGAGCAAACAATTTAGAACAGCTAAACAAGCCGTTATGAAGTCTGGCGTATATTCATATGTAGGTCGTCGTCTTAAGAAAAGAGACTTCCGTAAATTATGGATTGCTCGTATTAATGCAGCAACACGTGCTAACGGAATGAGCTATTCAACATTTATGCATGGATTAAAATTAGCTGGAATCGAAATTAACCGTAAGATGTTAGCAGAAATGGCTGTCAATGATCAAGCGGCTTTTACATCTCTTGTTGAGACAGCAAAAGGAAAAGTTAACGCATAAGTTTAAATAAAATGTGTCCTATAAAAGGCAATTCTATGGTTAAGGCTATGGAATTGTCTTTTTTTAAAAAAAAATTAGTAAATTTGAAACTTTTTCACGTGATCATACGTCTTATAGTAGAAGGCTTTGATAAATTATTAAAAGTGGATTAAAAAATCACAAAGGCATATGAAAGAAGCCTATTATATGATAATATTATCAGAGGTTTGAGTATAAAAATATATAAATGTGTGAAGAAAAGAGGTAAGTGGTGTGAGAATTTTAAAACATGGGTTTTTAAGTTTAGTTAGAAAACCGGCAAAAGTATTAATGATTTTTGCAATATTATTTGTTGTATTTAGTCTGCTGTTTACAGGTGTCATCATTCAAAACAGTATTGATGAGTCAAAGGTGTTTATACGAAAACAGCTAGGTGCAGCAGTTGAATATAAGGCAGATTATCAGAAGGCATACAGTGAAGAGCTTGAAGAGGAAGAATATATGAAGTTGCAGCTATCAAAAACAGTTGCAGAAGACATTGCAAAAGATCCGGTTGTTCAGCAAGTCTATTATTCCAACTCTAACTCGCTCATGAGCAAAGAATTAAAGACGGCGGAGTATTGGGAGCGTGACGGTCAAAAAGAATATTATGACAATACATACATTGATGAAGACGGTAATGAAATCAAAGACAATGTATACTTCCAATTAAATGGAGGAAATGTTGCTGAACCCCTTGAATTTTCCGAAGGAGATTATTACTTGGTGGATGGAGAGTTCCCGACCCAAGATCAAGTAAAAGAAGGCTATCCCTATGTTTTAATTACGCGTGAGCTTGCAGAACGTAATAATTTTGTGACGGGTGATCTTATTGAATTGTTTGACTGGGAAGAAAACACATATGACCTTGAAATCGTAGGAATATATGATGGTATTCAAGAAGGACATATGGGCAATAACCTTTTTGTGTCCTATGAATTTATTCGTGAAATGAATATGAATATGTATCCTGATGATGAAGAGATGATGGAATACGTAAACCGTATTATTTTCATGTTAGCTGACCCACTAGAAGTTGACGGTTTTGTTGAACGTAACACGAGCAAATTACCATCAGAATATAACTATCTTGATGCGGCAACAACACAATTTGATACCTTGACAAAACCTTTGGATTTAATTTCTCTTATTGCATCCTTACTTATCTGGGTTGTCTTTGGCGCCGGAATTATCATTATTATAGCTATCGTTAGTATCTTTGTCCGTGACCGTAAGTTTGAAGTGGGGCTATTGCTTTCAAGCGGTGAATCAAAGCTACGTATTGTTATGCAGTTTATTTATGAGATTTTATGTATTGGACTGGTAGCCTTTGTATTAGCTATTTTGATGAGTAATATCTCCAGTGCATTTGTCAGTGATTGGATTGTAGAAAATCAGCTGGTTGAAGAAGAAGCAGCACCGGGAAGTAGAGATGATATGTATTTTGGATATTATGATACGAATGTATTTGGTGATGTGGATATGAATAATATCGCAGAAGACTTTAATGTATCGATGAATCAAGAAGTTATTTTGAAATTGTTTGTGATTAATATTGCATTACTAATCTTTGCAAGTTTAGTTCCGTTGTCGATTATAATGATGTTTAATCCAAGGCAAGTACTGCAAGACTAAGGGGGATGAAGAAGATGGCACAAGAAAAAGAAATACAATTTGAATTAAAAGATATTAGTTATAGTTATATAGATGGTGGTAAAAAACGTGTTATTCTCAATGGTTTATCCTATGCCTTTGAAAAGGGAAAGTTCTACACGATTTTAGGTCCATCAGGTTCAGGAAAGAGTACACTTCTAGCGTTGGCAAGTGCTCTTGATAAGCCCGAATCCGGTCGTATTGAATACGAAGGTCAAGATATTCAAAAGATTGGATTCACAAAATATCGACGAAACTGCATGGCGATTATTTTCCAAAAATATAACTTAACGGACTACCTTAATGGGGTTGAAAATGTTGAATCCAGTTTTTATATTACGGATAAAAAAGCACCACCAAATAAAAAAGAGCTTTCATATAAGATATTAAGTAGTGTAGGGATTGTTCAATCTAAAGCAGATCGTCGGGTTAACAAACTTTCCGGTGGAGAGCAGCAAAGGGTGGCTATAGCTAGAGCCCTAGCAAAAGACGTCTCCTTGGTTTTTGGTGATGAGCCGACGGGCGCACTAGATACCGCGACATCACATGAAGTTATTGAATTATTTAAGCGATTATCAAAAGAGTATGGCAAGACGATTATTCTTGTAACGCACTCCGATGAAGTTGCTGCATCTTCAGATATTGCATTACGTTTGCATGAGGGAAAACTGGAAGAGATGAAAGGAAACGCCTAATGTCAAAAGAACCTGGAAAAAAGAGTTTTTTAGACGAATTTTCTGAGCCGAAGCCTGAAAGCTTCGGCGAAGAAGTTTTTGTCGCCAATAAAAGAAATTATAAACCGATTATTATCGGAGGTTCCATAGGTATCGTCATTGTGATTATTCTTCTCTATTTCTTAGTCTTTAGAGGTGTTGAAGTTCCTGATATGAGTGAATGGAACGTCGGTCAGGTTAAAGAATGGACCGAAAAAAACAAAGTCACCTTAATTGCCAAACAGGCGTTTAATCTAGAAATAGACAATGATTATGTCGTAGAGCAAAGTGTAGCTCCAGGAGAGCGGATACGAAAAGGAAAAGAGCTTGAAGTTATTTTTTCTAAGGGAGCCGATCCAGAAGAAAAAATTCAAATGATTGACCTTGATAATGCTACTTATCCCGAGATTCAACAATGGGTAGAAGACAATCATTTGACAGGGGTCACGATCAAACGAGAAAATAGTGAAACCGTTGAAGCGGATGCCGTTATTGAATATAAAATTATTGATGGATCTGAAGACGACTTTTTACGTAAAAATCGTGTACGTATTACTGTTTCACGAGGACCTGAAGAAGTCTCAGATGTTATAAAAATCAAAGATTTCTACCGATCCACAAAAAATGAAGTGAATAAATGGGCAGAGGAAAATGATATTCTTGTATCTTTTTCAGAAGAAGAGAGTGAATATGTTGAAGCAGGGCTTGTTATTCGCCAAAGTGTTAAGGGTGGAGAAGAGATGCCAAGAAAAGACACGTTGGAAGTCGTAATCTCTCTTGGTGAATCCGTAGAACTCCCTGACTTTGTTGGGTTGACATCTTCAGAAGCCTCTAGTTTAGCTGGACTAAAAAATATTCAGATTTTTGTTCGAGAGGTAGACAGTACACGTGATTCTGGTCTTGTGGTATCTCAGGATTTAGAACCGGGAACGTCAATACTTAGTGATGAAATTGTTACGCTAAAAGTCTCAAAAGGTAATGCGAGTGTTCCAAGTTTTGTAAACCTTGATAAACAATCTGCAGAAGTCTTAGCCCAGTCAATGGATATAAAGGTCATCTTTAAAGAGGTGGAAACTGTAGATAAAACCAATGAGACTATTTTATCTCAAAGCATAAAAAAAGGTGCAATGATTGACGAAAGTGATACAGTTATTCTTGAAGTGGCTAAAAACTCAGGCGTTCAAGTAATTGATATGACTGAGATGTCGAAGTTTGAAGCGGAACTTTGGGCTACTCAAAATGAGATTTCATTGACTTTTATTGAACGTTATAGTGACCAATATCCATTTGATACACTTTTTGGTCAAAGTGTGGTTGAGGGCATCATACCGGCAGGAGAGCAAATGTATGTCTATCAATCCTTAGGCAAAATAACTATTGATAATTTTAAAGGGAAAAGCCGTCTGGAACTTCTTGACTGGCAGAAAAATATTAATTCTAAAGGGGGCAATGTATTAGTAACCTATGAATACGTTGTCGATACGAATGAAACCCGAGGAACCATTTTAGAGCAATCCATCAAAGAAGACTATATTGCATTAAATGCTATTGTTCATGTTGAAGTCTCAGGGACAGATAATGGTGTAATTGTACCGAAGATGGCATCATGGGACAAAGCTGAAATAGAAGCTTGGTGTGAACGTAACGATGTTCCTGTTCGCTTTGAAGAATACTATGATGAAGATGAACCGGCAGGTGAAATTATTTCACAAAATTACCGTGAAAAGCAAATTCCAAAGGATGAGCAACTTGTAATCCGCATCTCACTCGGACCATTGGGAATTCCGGATTTTGTTGGCAAAGGACGTCTTTCTTTATTAGAATGGGTTAATGAGGTAAACTCAAAAGGCGCAGATATCGAAGTGGACTTTAGCACAGTAAAAAATACTACAGAACCAAAAGGAACGATACTTTATCAGTCCGAGCGTGAAGAATATATTGATTTAGATGAAGAGATTGATGTAAAGATTTCCGGATTTGACGGAGGAACCTTTGTCCGTGACTTGACAGATTTATCTCTTGATGAAGCTGTAGCATGGTGTGCGGAGAATAAGATTGCTTTTGATATCGATAAAGTATATCATAGTACTGCAGATAAAGATATTGTAGTCGATCAAAGTTATAGCAATGATTACTTACCTATCGGAAAAACTTTAGTTATTGAAATATCTCAGGGGAAAGTACCTGTAGAAGATTTCACAGGAGAAAAAGTAAGTAAAATCCTAGAATGGCAAAAAGAAGTTAACCGCGAAGGGGCAAAGATTGATTTGGACTTTAATCGTTCATATGATAAAGACGATATTATTGTAGATCAATCGCCAAGTGGAGGTTATGCGGATGTTGGAGATGACATAAGAGTAACGCTTGAAGCGTTGCCTGAACCTGAGCCGACACCGGAACCAACACCAGAGCCAACGCCAGAGCCGGATCCGGAAGTGACGCCAACACCTGAACCGGAGGTTACGCCGGAACCGGAAACAACGCCTTAAATTAAAATATCAAGAATTATTGACAGACAATCTTAAAAAAATGTGAAAAAAGGTTGTCTGTCTTCCTTTTTTTAGCTATAATAAAGGTGTTGTGCATAAATAAAATTTTGTTCGTCAATTTTTGACGTCGAACCAACAATAAATAAAATAAGAAATAGGAGTATTGCCAATGAAAGTTTTAGTTATTAATTGTGGAAGTTCTTCACTCAAGTATCAGTTGTTAGACATGAAAGATCAATCTTTATTAGCGATCGGCCTTTGTGACCGTATCGGTTTGGATGGGTCAATGATTAAACATGAGCCTGTAGGAAAAGATAAAGTAAAATTATCAGTTCCAATGCCAACATACAAAGATGCGGTAGAAGCAGTTATTAGTGCATTATTGTCTAAAGAGCATGGTGTAATTGAATCAATGGATGAGATCTCAGCTGTTGGACACCGTGTCGTTCATGGTGCTGAATACTTTACGAATTCTGTACTTATTACAGATGAAGTTCTAGATACGTTACGTGAATGCTCAGAACTTGCACCATTACATAACCCAGCGAACATTTTGGGAATAGAACTTTTCCAAGAGATTCTTCCAAATGTACCGATGGTAGGTGTGTTTGATACAGCATTCCATCAAACAATGCCTGAAAAAGCATATTTATACGCAATACCATATGAATACTATAAAAAACATAAAATCCGTCGTTACGGTTTCCACGGAACATCACACAAATATGTGTCACAACGTGTGGCTGAGATCTTGGACAAAGACGTTAAAGATTTAAAGACAGTTGTTTGTCACTTAGGAAATGGTGCAAGTCTATGTGCTGTTGATGGTGGGAAATCAGTGGATACGACAATGGGATTAACACCACTTGAAGGACTTATGATGGGAACACGTAGTGGAGACATCGATCCTGCTATTATTCAATTCTTAGCTAAAAAAGAAAACATGGAACTTGACGAAGTTATTAATGTTTTAAACAAAAAATCAGGTGCGCTTGGTGTATATATGGAATCAAGTGACTTTAGAGTTATCGAAGATGCTATTGAAGAAGGAGACAAACAAGCACGTCTTACAATGGATATCTTTGAATACCGTGTTGCAAAATATATTGGATCCTATGCAGTTGCTATGGGTGGATTAGATGTTGTTGCATTTGCTGGTGGTCTTGGTGAGAACTACCCATTAATGCGTACAAATATCTGTAATTACTTAAAGTTCTTAGGATGTAAGATTAATGTCGAAGACAATCAATTCCGTAGCAAAGAGCGTGTGTTCTCAACAGATGACTCAAGTGTTGTTGCAATGGTTGTTCCTACCAATGAAGAATTGATGATTGCACGCGAAACATTTGAAATCGTTAGCGAATAAAATAAGTCAGAATACAAACATTATATAAAATATATAATAAAATAGATATAAAGCAATATGCCCCGTCCTTCCAGAAGTTAGAGCTAAATAAGCTGACTGTTGGAAGGACGGGGCATATGTTATATAAAAGGTTAAGGTGTTAAAAATCTAGAAGTAGAGATCACGCTCACCATTGGCAATACGCTCAAGGCGTGCAACCGTATTGGCACGCATTTTTTCACTAGGTATTTTTTCAATGTTTTCAGTGATAACTTGGTTGCCCAATGCTTTTAAATCTTCATCGCAATAATCTTCTAAGTATTCCTTGAGCGTCATCAGTGCGTTGGGGTGACATAGATTTTGGATAGCTCCTGTTTTGGCAACTTGCATAAAACGATCGCCTGTTCTACCGGCACGGTAACAAGCCGTACAATAACTAGGAAGGTAGCCTTTTTCAAGAAGGGATTTGATGATGACTTCATGTGGGCGTTCATCAGCAAGTTCAAACTGATTTTCTATACGTGCTTCCTCATGATAACCGCCGACATCTGTTTTTGAACCGGCGCTAATTTGGGAGACACCAAGATTAATGACTTCTTCTCTAAAGCTGGCCTCTTCACGTGTAGATAGGATAATACCTGTATATGGAACGGCCAAACGTATAATGGCAACAAGTTTTTTAAATTCAGCATCCGTCACTGCATAAGGCATTTTATTTACATCAACATTGTTGGCTTTTCGAATACGAGGGACACTAATGGTATGTGGACCTACACCAAATGTTTCTTCAAGATGATCTTTATGCATCATCAAGGCCAAAACCTCAAAACGATAATCATATAAACCAAAGAGTGCGCCGATGCCCACATCATCAATACCACCTTCCATAGCTCTATCCATTGCGGTTAAGTGATAGAGATAATTTGATTTAGCCCCATGGGGGTGATATTTTTTATAGGTATCTTCATGGTAGGTTTCTTGGAATAGTGTGTAGGTTCCTATTTCAGCCTCTTTTAATCGGCGGTAGTTTTCAACAGTCGTTGCTGCAATGTTAACATTGATACGGCGAAGAGACGTACCGTCTTGCTTGCTGTCATATAAAACTTTCATAGCGTTGACCACATAATCAACAGGACAGTTTTCATCGTCTTCACCTGCTTCAAGAACAATACGTTTATGTCCCATTTTAATAATTTCTTTTGCTTCTTGCGCAAGTTCTTGATCCGACAGCTTTTTGCGATGCAAATTGTTTGAACATTTATAACCGCAATAGAGACATCCATTGGTACAGTAGTTTGAGATATATAGCGGAGCAAACATAACAATACGGTTTCCATAGATACTTTGCTTGATTTTTTTTGCGGCATGATAGATTTCATCTAGGTGAGCTGGGTCTGTTACGCGAAGGAGCGTAGCAACTTCAGTCATATCTAAACCTTGAGATTTCAAAGATTTTTGAACGATAGAAGTCACTTCCTCATATGTCGGAAGTGTGTGATTGCTTAAAAGTTGGTGGATCTTAGCTTCATCAATAAATTTTTTTTGTGTGTTCATAATATTCCTTTCCTATGACAATTTATTTTGATTCGTCCCAAATCATTTTGGCTTGAGTAAAAGGTTCTAAGGCACGGTCAAGAATTCCATGAACCTGTGCGATAAGAACACCATAATTTACAATCGGAACACCTTCTTCCTGTGAAGAATGTATTCGATAATTCATGGCCTTGGAATTGAGCATACATCCACCACAATGAATCACCAATTTGTAGCCGGACAAGTTATCTTTAAAACCTACACCGGCGGTGTGTTCAAATTGAAGTTTTTTTCCTGTTGACTGTGTGAGCCAGCGAGGAATTTTTACTGTTCCGATATCATCAGCCTGGCGGTGATGGGTACATCCTTCGGCGATGAGAACTTTATCGCCATCTTCCAAACGATTGATCGCTGCAGCGCCTTGAATTAGTGCGTTAAGATCTCCTTTGTGTCGGGCAAAAAGTATGGAAAAAGATGTGAGTAAAACATCATCGGGAGTTTCCTTGGAGACTTGCTCAAAGGCTTGGGAATCAGTAATGACAAGAGCAGGCTTTGTACCAAGTTGCGCCAATGTTGTAGCTAATTCAGTTTCTTTTGTCACGATTGCGATAGCGCCATGGTCTAAAATATCTCGAACAGTTTGCTGCTGGGGGAGGATAATTCTACCCTTAGGGGCAGCAGAATCAATAGGAGTTACTAGAACAACAAAATCTCCAGGGTTAATTAAATCGCCGACCAGCTTGTGCGAATGTATTTCTTGAGGGCTATGTTTAATAATCAAATCCTTGATTGAATCTATGCCTTGACTTGATTGAGCAGAGGCAGTTATAAAAGGGATGTCAAATTTTTGGCTATAGTCAGTACACTTTTCTTGTAATAGCGTTGAAGCATTGTTGATGGCATCAACCTTATTTAAAATTCCGATACAGGCAATATTGCGTTGTTTTATAGCGTGTAAAAGTTCAATATCTGATGCATGAAGAGGTTGGTTGATATCAAACACGATTAATGCGACATCTGTTTTTTCAAGAACGTCCATTGTTTTTTTCTGACGGAGGACGCCAAGAGTACTTTCATCATTGATTCCAGCGGTATCAATGAGAACAACCGGACCGATAGGAAGAATTTCCATAGCTTTGTATACCGGATCGGTAGTAGTGCCCTTGACTTTAGATACCAAGGCGATATCTTGTCCGGTCATTGCATTAATGAGGCTAGACTTTCCGGCGTTGGTCTGCCCAAAAAAAGCAATATGTAATCGATTAGAGCGAGGGGTAGTATTCATAAACATCTCCTTTATCATGGATGGTTCATTACAAGATTTTTAAAAAAGGGTATAAAAAAAGCAACAATCTCATTGGTAGATTTAATCATCCAAAAAGATGGTTATATTAACAAGGTATCCAGGTTCTTAGAGGGTAAGTCTTTGAAATTGGATTTTGTTATAATTTTAACCATATTTTACATCATTTGTTAGGGACTCGTCAAGTGTATTTCGAAGGTTTCTTCATTCCTAGAGGAATAGTTACATTTTGTATAGAATATAGATAAAATGCGTTCCTATATGTGAGATATTAAATCACTATTTGACACGGCTTCGGATTAGATATATTATTAGTTAATAGAAGAAACAGTTTGGAGGAATTATATGAGTGAACCAGTGTTACAAACAGCGGATCGGGCACTTCACGTTTTAGAGCTATTAGCGGAAGAAGGGATGACCGCATCAGAGATACAAAAAAAGTTAGAGTTAAATAAAAGTACGGTACATCGACTCATGATGACGCTCCTTAATCGGGGATTTGTCGAACGTAATGAAGCAACAGGTATATATCAGATTGGACTTAAACTAGTAGAGATTAGTAGTATTCGTCTAAATCATGTAGAGTTAAAGACCGAGGCAGTGCCATATTTACATCATCTAGCCAATAAAGTAAACCAGTCAGTACAATTGGCTATTTTTGATGAAGATGAAGCCGTGTTTATAGAAAAAGTTGAAAAGTACAAATCCTTTCATATGTATTGTCAAATAGGCAAGCGCATTCCAATTTATTGTTCTGCCGTTGGTAAGTCTTTGATGCTTGATCGTCCTGATCAAGAAATCATCAAAATATTAAAACAAACAGCTCTGGTTCCATTTACAAAAAATACAAAAACCTCAATTGAAGAAGTGATGCAAGATATATATCGTGGTCGACAAGAAGGGTATACCCGAGATGAAGCGGAACATGAAGAAAATGTATACTGTGTATCTATGCCGGTATATGACTATCGGAGTCGAATTGTTGCAGCTGTTAGCATTACAGGTTTTTCGGATGAGGTCTTTCAAGAAGAAGGAGAGTCTGTTCGTGACGCATTGGCAAATACATGTATGGAGATATCAAAGCGGCTAGGATATACACCAAAATAGCAAGGGTGTCCCGATATGTGAAACCAAGGTCCCATTATTGAGAAATGGATTGACGTTACTTCCTAAAGATGCTATAATTATTTTGAAAATGAAACCTCGTTTCATATAATGAAACCAAAAAACATGCAGTAAAAGGAGAAAGATATGATTGTAAGAGAACCTTCAAATTCAAAAGATGCAAAACACTATACAACCGACAGATTACGTGATGAGTTTTTAATCCAAGACTTATTTATTCCTAATAAAATACAACGAGTATATAGCCATATTGACCGAATCATTACGATGGGATTCTGTCCGGAAAATGAAGCACTAGAATTAGGACAAGGCCTTGAGATTATGAAGTCTCTAGGAACAGAGTATTTCTTGGAACGTCGTGAACTTGGAACGATTAATGTAGGTGGAGCAGGTAAAGTATCTGTTGATGGCGAAGTGTATGAATTAAATAGCCGTGATGGATTATACGTAGGAATGGGTGCAAAAGAAGTCGTATTTACTAGTGATGATCCAAAAAATCCAGCGAAGTTCTATACACTTAGTGCGCCTGCACACAAAACATATCCTAATAAGCACATTGATATTACTAAAGCAAAAGCAGTTCCAATGGGTGATTCAAAAGCGTCTAACAAACGTACGATTTATCAATTCATTCATCCAGATGTGTTACCAACATGTCAGTTGACAATGGGATTAACAGAACTTGAAGAAGGTAACGTATGGAATACAATGCCATGCCACACACATGAGCGTCGTATGGAAGTATATTTCTACTTTGACCTTCCAGAAGATGGTGTTGTTTTCCATTACATGGGTGAACCATCAGAGACACGTCACATTGTGCTTCGAAATGAAGAAGCGGTTATCTCACCAAGCTGGTCAATCCATTCCGGTTGTGGTACACAAGCATATACCTTTATCTGGGGTATGGTTGGAGAAAACCAAACATTTAATGATATGGACCACGTTGATATGAAAAACGATTTACGATAAAGGAGATAGAGTATGAGTATAATGAATACTTTTTCGTTAGAAGGAAAAATTGCTTTAGTTACTGGAGCATCTTATGGAATTGGCTTTGCTATGGCAAAGGCATATGCACAAGCAGGTGCAACAATTGTATTTAATGACCGTAATCAAGAAGCGGTAGATAAAGGATTAGCTGCATACCAAGAAGAGAATATTAAAGCGCATGGTTATGTGTGTGATGTAACGGATGAAGCGGCAGTTGAAAAAATGGTTGCTCAAATCGAAAAAGAAGTAGGGATTATTGATATTCTTGTTAACAATGCTGGAATCATTAAGCGTATCCCAATGATTGAGATGTCAGCTGAAGACTTTAGACAAGTTATTGATGTTGACCTTAACGGACCATTTATCATGGCAAAATCCGTTATTCCAAGTATGATTAAAAAAGGCGGCGGAAAGATTATTAACATCTGCTCCATGATGAGTGAATTAGGACGTGAAACTGTATCTGCATATGCAGCTGCAAAAGGTGGTCTTAAGATGTTAACAAAGAATATTGCGTCTGAGTATGGTGAGTATAACATTCAATGTAACGGTATTGGACCAGGTTATATTGCTACACCTCAAACAGCGCCTTTACGTGAAGATGGACATCCATTTAACAGCTTCATTATTGCAAAGACACCAGCAGCACGTTGGGGAACACCAGAAGACTTAATGGGTCCAGCTGTTTTCTTGGCGTCAAATGCATCAGATTTTGTTAATGGACATGTACTTTATGTCGATGGTGGTATCTTAGCTTATATTGGAAAACAACCAAAATAAATAATATACATTTGGAATAAACCTACTTATTTATGTAGGTTTATTTCAATTAAGAAGATGTCTGACAACAGACAACAATAAGGAGGCTTTCATATGAAAAAGGATTTTGATGTAATAACATTTGGAGAATCGATGGTTTTGTTTAGTCCGGATGAAAAAGGACCGTTACGACATATTCACCACTTTAGTAAGGCAATAGCTGGAGCGGAGTCTAATGTTGCTATTGCCCTGGCTCGATTAGGGACTAAGGTGGGGTGGTTTTCAAAAGTGGGGCATGATGAGTTTGGCAGCTACTTAGAATTTATGATTAGGGGTGAAGGGGTAGATGTCTCACGTCTCAAGCGTGATGAAACACATGCGACCGGGTTGGTATTTAAAGAAGTCTTTGAGCATGTTAATCCTAATGTGTATTATTATAGAAAGAATTCGGCAGCAAGTTACCTATCTAAAGAAGATATTGACTTTGAATACATATGTTCGGCAAAAATCCTGCATATTACAGGTATTACAGCGGCTATATCTACATCAGCACGGGAAGCTTTGTTTGCAGCCATTGACGTGGCAAAAAAAGCCGGTGTATTGATTTCCTTTGACCCTAACATTCGTCTTAAGCTATGGTCGGCTCAAGAAGCCAAAGCAACGCTACTTAAGATTTGTGAACAAACAGATATACTATTCCCGGGCATTGAAGAAAGTGAGATTCTTCTTGGAACAACCGATGTTGACCAGATTTTAACTCGGTTTCATGAGATGGGGATACAACAGGTCGCCTTAAAAATGGGGAAAAAAGGATGTGTGGTTTCCGATGGTCAACATCAAGAATTTGTTCCGGGATATGTTGTTGAACAAGTGGAAGATAGTGTCGGTGCAGGTGATGGATTTGCAGCGGGATATTTAAACAGTTACTTAAAAGGTTTATCTATTCAAGAGTGTGGCGACTTTGCTAATGGTGTAGGAGCGATGGCAACCTTAGTTCGTGGTGACAGTGAAGGCTTTCCTACATATGAGCAACTCTTGGCATTTACAAATAAAATCGAGCACATTGACAGATGATTTATAAGCGGTTAAACTAAAGATAAAGCTATAAGCAAAACCTATGATTGCTAGAAGGAGTAGTATGTGAAAACATTTGGTCGATTCTGGAATTCGCTGTCCATCAAAATTAAACTATTGTCATATTTCTTTACAATTCTAGCAATTGTAAGTTTATTTAGTTTGTACTTAAATCATAATAATTATCAAATTGTTGACCAATTTAATGCGACAATGACGAATTATTATGAAATCAGTCAACTGCTGATGATGAATCAAGAAGGGAAAAAAGCCGTTGAAAGCTATATCAATGAACGAAGTCCATCCGAACGTCAATATTATGAAGAGAATCTTATTAAAATAGAAAGAACAATCGATACACTGGATAAAAAATATAATTCGTTGGAAAGCCAGTTTGCCATCAATGCGATTCGAAATTCAGTTTTTTCATACAATTTGAAGTGGCAATTATCGATGAATCAAAGAGAAAATGGAATTGCAACCTATTATAGAACTTTTTATGAAGGCGAACGTATTGAACAATATACGGAAAAATATATTGAGGAACTATTATATATTAGCCTGCGCGAGGGCGATGAACTATATAATAGGTTAGCAAATGAAGCAAATGTTATGCGACGTATTTCGTTAATATTAATTGCACTTTTTTTTCTAATCTCTTTATTTATCGGAGTTTTATTTGCAAACTATCTCATCAATCCTATAAAAAAATTAGCCAAAGCATCCATTCGCATCTCTTCAGGAGACTTAGATATTGAAGCGATACATATTGATTCCCAGGATGAAGTCGGTGTCTTGGCGGATTCGTTTAATATTATGAGCCAAAGTATTAATTCCTTGGTGTCCGATTTGAAGCAAAAAGTAATTATCGAAAAGAAACTGCATGAAGAAGAATTACACTTGTTACAAATGAAGCAGTTGCTAAAAGACTCACAGTTTCAAGCGCTACAGTCTCAAATCAATCCGCATTTTCTATTTAATACCTTAAATACAATTTCTCGAACGGCAATGTTTGAAAGCGCAGAAGATACTCTAAAACTAACACAAGCTTTAGCACAGCTGTTTCGCTATAAGCTAAGAAATGATAAATCCATGATTCCTATTAAAGAGGAATTGGATATTATTGATGAGTATGTGTATCTTCAACAAGTTCGGTTTAAAGAGCGTTTGGAATACGAACGGATCGTAGAGCCATCGTGTGAAAAAATATTGGTCCCTATATTTACCTTACAGCCTTTGATTGAGAATGCGATTATACACGGAATTGAACCTAAGATCAAAGGTGGGAAAATACGTGTCAGAATCTATCAACAAGAGCAGTATAATAAGGTGTATGTGGTAATGCAGATTATGGATAGCGGTATTGGAATGGATAAAGAACGGTTAAAAGAAGTATTAAAATTTGATACGATAAATAATCGTAGCATTGGAGTAAATAATGTCTATCAACGTTTTAAATTGACCTTTCAAAATAAATGCTCTTTTAAAATTTTAAGTAAGAAAAATATGGGTACATTTATTGAGATGAAGTTTGAAATCGAAAATCAGGAGAGTGAACTATGATAAAAAAAGGAATCGTATTTTGTTCGGGCATTATCATGCTCATTGTTTTTTTAAGTAGCTGCTCTTTTGTAAAAAAAGAAAGTGTGATTGAGCCCGAATACATTTTAAGGATGGCAGAAGCCCATCCTGAAGGTTACCCTACAACTCGAGCAGATGAAGAATTTGCCCGTTTGGTTGGAGAGCTTTCCCAAGGACGGATTAAGATTGTGGTCTATCCAGATCAAGCATTAGGCTCAGAGGCAGATGTCATTGAACAGATGTTGTTTGGAGGAGTCGATCTAGCGCGTGTAAGCTTGGCACCCATATCCGAAGAGGCAAACATATTAAACGTATTGTATTTACCTTATATCTATGAAGATAAGGACCATATGCTTCGTGTCCTTCGCGGTGAGATTGGTGATGAAATATTGCAAGCCATTGAAAAAGATGGTTTCATTGGTTTTGGATGGTTTGAAGCCGGAGCGCGAAGTTTTTATAATACAAAAAAACCGATAAAAACCCTTGAAGATCTTCAAGGAATGAAAGTTCGGGTCCATGAAAGCCAATTAATGTTTGAGATGGCAGATGCTTTGGGTGCAAGTGGCGTCAAGATGCCCTACGGTGAGGTTTATCGTGCACTTCAGCTTGGCGAGATTGATGGGGCAGAAAATAACCCGCCAAGTTATCATACCTCAGAGCACTATAAGATTGCAAAATATTATTCGATTGATGAACATGTGCGTGTACCGGAACTTATTGTGGGAAGTAAAGTTTCATTAGCTAAGCTATCAAAAGAGGATTTAGGCATTATCCGTAAAGCTGCAATTCAAACCCAAATATATCAACAAAAGCTTTGGGAAGAAGGCGAACAAAGCTCATTAAAATTTCTTGAGGAACACGGAGTTCAGATTAATTATATTGAAGATAAGTCTGAATTTATAAAAGCGGTTCAACCTTTGTATGACAAGTATAAGGTACGGTATGGTGAACTTATTGAACGAATTCGTAAGGAATAGAAATTGTTGTTGACATTTGAACACAAAGATGATATTTTGAAAATCACAGCTTTAATGAAGTGTAATATAGAAAGGGTGATATAATGAACCGCGTTGAAGTTTTAGGACGATGGAAAAAAGAAAAATCAGAAGAGCTTTATGGCATAAAAAATTGGGGTGGCGGATATTTTTCGATTTCAGATGAAGGTGAAGTTCGCATTAATATGCAAAAAGGATCTGAAAAAGGATCTGTAAGCCTTATGGAGATTGCAGCCGGAATTAAAGAGCGGGGACTGGATATGCCCGTTTTATTAAGAATAGAAAATTTACTCGATGCGCAAATTACATACTTAAATGAGTCTTTTCGTCATGCCATGAATACGTTAAATTATAAAGGTGTGTATCAAGGGGTTTATCCAATTAAGGTGAATCAGCAGCAAGAAGTGGTAAGAGAAGTCGCAAAGTTTGGGCAGCGTTACCACCACGGCTTAGAGGTTGGAAGTAAACCGGAGTTAATTGCTGCGCTTTCAGAGCTAAAAGATAAAGATGCTTGTCTTATTTGTAATGGCTACAAAGATGAAGAGTTCATTGACCTTGGACTTTATGCCAATAAAATGGGATATCGATGCTTTTTTGTCATCGAGATTCCAGGAGAACTTGATCTAATTCTTGAACGGGCAGAGGCTTTAAATATTCAACCAAACATTGGGGTACGTATCAAGTTATCTGCAAAAGCCGGAGGACATTGGACGGATTCAGGTGGAGACCAAAGTATTTTTGGACTTAACATGAACCAAGTTATTGAGATTGTTGATGAACTTAAAGCAAAGAATATGCTAAATAGCCTGAAGCTAATGCACTATCACCTAGGATCACAGATTCCTAATATTCGTGATATTCGTTCAGCAGTACAAGAAGCTTCAAGAGTATATGCGGAGTTGGTAAAAGAAGGCGCACCGATGGGATACTTGGACTTAGGGGGCGGTTTGGCAGTCGATTATGACGGTTCAAATACGAACTTTGCCCACAGTCGAAACTATTCTGTTGAAGAATACTGTACAGATATTGTTGAGGCCGTAATGACAGTGATGGACAATGCCCAGATTGACCACCCAACGATTGTTACAGAATCCGGGCGAGCGTTAGTTGCATACTATTCTGTGCTTTTATTCAATGTTCTTGATGTAGCTTCTTATCAAGAATATGATATTCCTGAGACTTTGGATGAATCCGTTCCGGAGCAGATACGTAACCTTCATGAAGTGAATAAAGTCTTAAAAACAAAAAATCTTCAAGAATGTTATAATGATGCTTTATATTATCGCGATATTATTCGAGATATGTTTAACCATGGACGCTTAGGACTTAGGGATCGAGCGTTTGCAGAGAAGATTTTTTGGAATATTATTCAAAGAATAGCTAAAGATAAGTCGAAGTTAAAGTATATTCCACAAGAACTTGAAGATATTGATAGTGCGATTGCAGATATCTACTACTGTAACTTTTCTGTATTTCAATCCATTCCCGATAGTTGGGCAATTGACCAGCTCTTTCCGATTATGCCGATACACCGCTTATTGGAAATTCCTAAACGTAATGCAGTTGTAGCAGATATTACCTGTGATTGTGATGGAAATATTGATAGTTTTATAGATATGCATGATGTGAAAAAAACATTGCCGTTACATGATCTAAACCCGAATGAAGACTATTTTCTAGGGGTCTTTTTAGTGGGGGCGTATCAAGAGACGCTCGGAGATTTGCATAATTTATTTGGTGATACCAACGTGGTTAGTATTCGTCTCAATAAGGAAGGTGGATATGAGTTCATCAGTGAGATTGAGGGCGATACAGTAGAAGATGTACTGACATATGTTGAATATGATGCCAAAGAGATGCGGCGTAATTTCCGACAATCGGCAGAGGAAGCTGTGCGGGATGGGTTAATATCCCCTGCAGACCGACGCGATATTGTCGGAGCCTATGAAAATGGACTTCGTGGGTATACATATTATGAACGTTAATTTTTAAGTAGACAAGACAAAAATAGCATAAAATGTTATACTATAAATAATAATTTTTAGGAGGTTAGTAAAGTGGGAAAAGCTCTTATTATCGGTGCAGGTGGCGTAGCAAATGTTGTCGTTCACAAGTGCTGTCAAAATTCAGATGTATTTGAAGAAATATGTATTGCAAGTCGTACACAATCAAAGTGTATCGCAATAAAAGATTCGGTGAAAGACACAACCACCAAGATTCAAACGGCGCAGGTGGATGCAGACAAAACAGAAGAAGTCGTTGCACTTATTCGCCAATTTGAACCGGATATTGTCATTAATGTGGCACTACCCTACCAAGATTTAACTATTATGGATGCATGCCTAGAGACCGGTGTAGATTATCTGGATACAGCTAACTACGAGCCGCCGGAGGTACCAAAATTTGAATATAAATGGCAATGGGCATATAGAGAAAAATTTGAAAAAGCTGGCTTAACAGCAGTTCTTGGAAGTGGATTTGATCCTGGGGTAACAGGTGTTTTTTCAGCATATGCGATGAAGCATTATTTTGATGAAATTCACTATATAGATATCGTTGATGCCAATGCAGGCGATCATGGATACCCATTTGCAACGAACTTTAATCCAGAGATTAATATTCGTGAAATCACGGCCAATGGTCGGTATTTTGAAGAAGGCGACTGGGTTGAGACCAAGCCGTTGGAAGTGAAAAAAGTCTACGATTTACCTGAGATTGGACCCAAAGACATATATTTATTGTACCATGAGGAACTAGAATCTTTGGCACAAAATATTAAAGGGATTAAACGTATTCGCTTCTTTATGACGTTCTCAGAAAAGTATATTAATCACTTAACGGTTTTACAAAACGTAGGCATGACATCCATTGAACCGGTAATGTTTGAAGGCAAAGAAATTCAACCGTTGCAGTTTTTAAAAGCGGTTCTTCCAGACCCAGCTTCGTTAGGTCCAAGAACAAAAGGAAAGACAAACATAGGATGTATTATTCAGGGAATAAAAGATGGTGAACCTAAGAGCTATTATGTCTATAATGTTTGCGACCATCAAGTATGCTACAAAGAAGTAGGTTCACAAGCCATTTCTTATACAACAGGTGTTCCTGCAATGATCGGAGCAAAGCTTGTTCTTGAAGGAAAATGGAAGAAGCCGGGAGTATACAATGTGGAAGAGTTTGATCCAGATCCATTTATGGAAGAATTAAATAAACAAGGTCTTCCTTGGAAAGAAGAATTCAATCCGACATTATTAGATGATTAAGTAGGAAGATATAAAGGGTGAACTATGGATTACGGAATAAATGAAAACGATATCAAAAAAATACACAAGGTTATGACACCAGCATATGTTGTCGATGAGCGCTTACTGCGTAAAAACTTAGAAACCCTTGATTATGTACAACAGTCAACAGGATGTAAAATCCTGTTGGCTCTAAAAGGGTTTTCAATGTATTCGGTGTTTCCTTTGGTTGGAAATTACTTGGCGGGAATTACAAGTAGCTCATTATTTGAAGCGCGATTAGGTTTTGAAGAGATGGGCAAAGAAGTGCACATTTATTCACCGGCATATCGTGAAGATGAGTTTGATGAAATCATGACTTATTGCGAGCATATTGTTTTTAATTCCATTGACCAATATAATCAATTTAAAGGTAAAATAGCCAGTACCGATAAACACATCGAATGTGGTCTTCGTGTGAATCCGGAGTATTCGGAAATCGAGACGACAATATATGATCCATGTGCGATTTATTCTCGTCTGGGAACAACAGCAGACCAGTTTAGTGAAGAGGATCTAGAAGGCATTGACGGCTTGCATTTTCATGCAATGTGTGAACAAAACTCAGATACCTTAGAACGTGTAATGGAAGTTGTTGAAGAAAAATTCGGAAAATATTTTTATCAAATGAAATGGGTCAATTTTGGTGGAGGACACCATGTGACACGAGCTGATTATGATGTGGAACGATTGATTCAAATCATTCATCGTATTAAGACAAAATATGATGTGGAAGTATATCTTGAACCGGGAGAAGCGATTGCATTAAACACAGGTTTTTTGGTTACCAAAGTTCTTGATATTGTGCATAATGGGATGGATATAGCTATAACGGATGCTTCGGCAGCATGCCATATGCCAGATGTTATTGAAATGCCATACCGACCCATGATTATTGGCTCTGGTCTTCCAGATGAAAAGAGATACACCTATAGACTCGGTGGGACGACGTGTCTATCAGGAGATATTATAGGCGATTACTCTTTTGATGAGCCGCTAAAGATTGGTGATGCTTTGATTTTTACAGATATGGCGCATTATACTATGGTTAAGAATAACATGTTTAATGGAGTGAATCTACCTTCTATTGCGTTGTTAAATGATCAAGGCATACGTATTGTCAAAGAATTTGGATATGATGATTATAAACGAAGACTATAAACGAAGACTATAAATGAAGCCTATAAACGAAGCCTGTAGGTAATGAATGTGAAGGTGATCTTATGCGATTAACAGCAGATATAGCACAAGATAATATAGTACATTTGCCTGATAAGAGTGTGCCCGAAAAGAGCGTGACCGCGGGAAAGGCGACAATAGCAAACAATGAAAAATTACCTGCGAATAAAATTGTTGCGCCGCAGCAACGTCTGGAAACATTAAAAAAACACTTTGATGAGAAAACATTAAAGCGTATGGGAGTTGTAGAATGTACAACGTGTGCGACGAGGACGTATCAAGATGAATCCGATGATTCTGGAGTTTCTTTTCAATCACCGACGCGATTAAGTCCTGAACGGGCAAGTAGCGCTGTACGCAATCATGAACAAGAACATGTTGTACGTGAACAAGCCAGTGCAGAAAAAGAAAACAAAGAAATCGTCAGTCAAAGTGTACAAATTTTCCATTCGACGTGTCCGGAATGCGGAACCAGCTATGTATCTGGAGGCGTTACTCGAACAACGACTTCAGAAAAAAAGCAGATGCAAGCAGAAGCTTATCAAGGGCCTATACAGGAAAAGACTATAGGCAACTTAGTTGACTATAGTCTTTGATTGATAAAGCATATTATTGAAGATATTTGATAATATCTTTTGGTGATGCGACACGTCCTGAGAATTTAACTTCCTCATCGACCACAAGAGCCGGAGTGCTCATAACGCCATATGCCATAATTTTTTCAAAGTCTTCGACTTTTTCTACAGTTGCATCTAAATTAAGCTCTTTAAGAGCTTTTTTTGTGTTCATTTCTAATTTCTTACAATTTGGACAACCGGAACCTAAAATTTTTATAATCATATTAATCTCCTTTTGGTATGATAAAGTATTTGTTTATATAAATAGATAGCCCAGTGCATTGAATGCAAATCCAATAATGAGTATACCTATAGTAACAATAGTGGTAAAGATAACTAATAGTTTGGGTTTAACGACTTTTTTTAACATAATCAGTGAAGGAAGCGATAGCGCAGTTACTGCCATCATGAAGCTTAGAGCAGTCCCGATACCAACACCTTTTGTGACAAGCGCTTCAGCGATGGGTAATGTTCCAAAAATATCTGCATACATGGGGATACCTACCAGTGTAGCTAAAAATACAGAATACCACTTGTCTTGTCCAAGAAGGGCGCTAATAATATCTTGTGGAATCCAATTATGGATGAGCGCGCCAATTCCGACACCTACAAGAATGTAGAGCCATACTTTTTTTATGATATCAAGGACCTGATCTTTTGCAAAACCAAGGCGCTCATTTCGTGTTAGAGATGCTTGAGACGCTTCCATAAGCTTGTTTTTATATACAAAAGGTTCTACATATTTTTCCAGTTTTAATCGACTGATGAGACTCCCACCAATGACGGCAAGAATAAGTCCGACCAAAACATAGGCAAGAGCGATGCGCCAATTAAATATACTAGCTAAGAGTAGCACAGAGGCAAGATCAACTAACGGAGAAGAAATTAAAAAAGAAAAAGTAACACCAATAGGAAGCCCCGCACTTGTAAAGCCAATAAATAAAGGAATAGAAGAGCAGGAACAAAAGGGCGTGATCGTTCCTAAAAGTGCAGCGAGGATATTGGCGCTTAATCCATTAAAACGTCCTAAGATTTTTCGGGTACGTTCAGGTGGAAAAAAGCTTTGAATATATGAAATTGTAAAAATTAATACGGAAAGTAGTATAAAGATTTTAATAACATCATAAATAAAAAAGTGAATACTACCACCAAGTTGTGTGTCGATATCTAGCCCAAGTATTTTCTCAACAAAGGATTGAACGCCCCTAGAGAGCCAATCCATTTTTAAGAGCTGATTGTTAAGCCATTGAAAAACTTTCATGTTGTCTTCCTTTCATTTTGGATGAACTGCACTTTTATTGAATGTCACGTAATGACTCAAGTGAACATTGATCAATGTATTTTTCTTTGTCGAGCAAGCGTTGACTATCTTGAAAAAGTACAGGATAATCCATGGTGTGTTTGAGCAAATAGTCCAGAGTGTGGTTTAATAAATGATTTGTTTTTTTTAGACGATAAAAAACAAATTTTTCTTTGCGTTCGTCGGTGACAAGGTTCATATCACGTAACTTTGCAAGGACTTTTGACACCTTGGGTTGAGGTTGATCAAGAATTCCGCAAAGTTCACAGACGCATAATTCTTCTTGATAGATAAGCGTGATAACACGCATACGTGTCTCGTCAGACAATAATTTGAATATAGCAGTTAAGTCCATAGCAAACTCCTTTAAATAATCATATGCACATATTGGAATACGAATATATTACCAAGAGTCCTTGCAGCTGTCAAGTATTTTTTGTTTATCTGTTCAGTATAAAAAAATACTTGATAAAAAACTAACAAAGTTATTGAAATAGTCTTTACTTGTTGTGATATTGTGATATAATTAACAATGCAAAATAAATTGTGTAGTACACAGTGTTTAGGAGGTCATTATGATTGAAATATGTATTGGTAGTGCATGCCATTTAAAAGGATCTTATAATGTAATACAAGATATGAAACGACTGATTGCAGAACATCAATTGGAAGAAAAAGTAGAGCTTAAATCTTCTTTTTGTCTCGGTTCGTGTGGTTCAGGTGTCAGTATTCGTGTGGATGGAGAAAAAATCTATTCTATTCAAGCCGATGAAACGGAAGCTTTTTTTAACAAGTATATTGGAGGAGACTTGTTATGATGAAGTTCATTGAGTTTGATAAGGAAAAATGCGACAGTTGTTATAAGTGTCTTCGTATTTGCCCGACAAAGGCGATTAGTTTTAATAAATCAGAACGCAAAATAATCGATTCATTGTGTATTAAATGTGGATTATGCCAAGCTTCATGTCCTCAAGAAGCATTAAAAATTACAAGTCAAGTGGATTATGTTCAATCCATGATTGATGCAAAAGAAACGGTTGTTGTTTCGATTGCACCTTCTTTTGTGGGAGCATTTGGACTGAGTCAACCCGGGAAAATGGTGACTGCATTAAAAAAAGTTGGTTTTAGCCATGTTGAGGAAACTGCATTTGGTGCAGAAATAATTGCAAATCATTATGACGCATGTATTGAGAAAAATACACAGAAAAATTACATCACCAGCTGTTGTCCTTCCGCGAATTATCTGATTGAGGAATACTATCCAATGCTTATTCCATATGTTATACCTGTTGTATCTCCTATGATTGCACATGGCCGAAGTATTAAGAAGCGTTATGGCGCCAATGTAAAAACTGTATTTATTGGTCCATGCTTAGCAAAGATGGCAGAGGCAGAAGAACTCCCAGATGCTATTGATGCAGTGGTTACCTTTGAAGAATTAGAGTTAGTGTTTAAATCGGAACATATTATTCTAAGTGAATGTGAAGTGGATACTTTCGATGCAGTTGGCAGTCAGCGGGGAAGGGCATTTCCTTTGGGAGGAAGCTTAAGAAATCCCAAGAATGAACGCCGTGAAGACCATGAACTTCGTTTTATTCATGTTGATGGTATTGATAATTGTAAGGAAGTTCTCAATGAACTTCGCTTAGGCAATATTGAGCATTGCTGTATTGAAATGAATATTTGTGACGGAAGTTGTATCAACGGACCGGATATGCCTAAAAATTACCTGGGACGCTTTCAAAAAGAAATATATATGCGGGAATATGCAAAGCAAAAAGATGATGCATGGTTTGTAGAGAATAATACGATGCGCAACAATATTCATACAGATGAGCCATTAGATATCGAGCGAAGCTTTACGGATTTACAAAAAAATCAGCAAGAACCTAATTCGTTGATTGTTCGTGAAATTATGCGAAAGATGGGAAAATACACATCAAAAGATGAGTTGAACTGTGGAGCTTGCGGATATAAAGCGTGCTACGATAAAGCAAAAGCCGTCTATTTTGGATATTCAGATATTGAAACATGCTTGCCCTACTTAAGAGAAAAAGCAGAAAGCCTACAGAATGTTATGATAGAAAATAGCCCGAATGGTGTTCTTGTAATTGATAATAATTTAACAATAAGAGAGGTCAATCCTAGCTTCAATCAGTTGTTCAATCAAGAACAATTGCCGGTAAAGGACATGCCTATTCAATTGTTCTTAAATGATCAAGTGTTTATTGATAATATCAAGGAAAATCTGTATATAAAGAATAAAAAAATATACTTTGAAGAAACAAATCGTTATTTTATTATCAATATGGTGTGCTTAGAAGAAACGAATCAACGGATTATCTTTTTAACGGATATAACAGGCGATGAAAAGCGGAGAAAAGAGTTTCATGAAGCCAAAGAAAAGACATTATCAAAAACTCAGGAAGTTATCGACAAGCAGATGCGTGTTGCCCAAGAAATTGCGAGTCTACTCGGTGAGACAACAGCAGAGACAAAGATGAGTTTGAAAAGTCTTAATCAATTGTTTTTAGATGACGGAGGTGTATTTTAATGTCAATGACTCCCATGTTTGTGGAAGTTGGACATAATAGCTTAAATAAAAAAGATGAGGAACTGTGTGGAGATAAGGTTGAGGTTTTTCAATCGGATGAACGTACAATTATCGTCCTTGCAGATGGATTAGGCAGTGGCGTCAAGGCCAATATTTTGGCAACACTAACGTCAAAGATTGCGATTACGATGTTGATTAAAGGGGCAGATATTGAAGAAGTTATTGACACAATCGCCCATACTTTACCGGTGTGTAAAGTGCGAGAAATCGCATACTCTACATTTTCAATTATTGAGATTGATCGGCAGTTAAAATGTAAGATTTTTGAATCTGAAAATCCACCGTTCTTTTTTTTACGAAAAGGAAAGCTGTTAATTCCGGAAAAACGTGAAGTAAAAATTATGGATAAAACGATTGTCCTAACAGAATTGCAACTGCAAGAAGAGGATATTATCTATTTGTGTAGCGATGGAGTAATTCATGCAGGTGTTGGACAGACATTAAACTTTGGATGGCAATGGGAACATGTTGCAAGCTACATTACAAAAAATCAAAAGATGAATGCGGAACTATTAAGTCGCCGCCTGCTTAATGCATGCAATGATTTATATGAAGGGTTACCGGGAGATGATACGACGATTGTCACTGTCAAAATTCGAAAACCCGTCCAATTGCTTTTGTTTACGGGACCGCCGGTTGATCAAAAAAGAGATGCACAAATTGTTCGTCAGTTCATGAAAAGTACGGGCAAAAAAGTTGTCTGCGGCGGAACGGCAGCAAATATTGTATCACGTGAGCTTGGGGAACCTATCCATACGTGTATGGACTATTTAGATCCGACGATTCCACCGATTGCACACATAAAAGGGTTAGACTTAGTAACAGAGGGTGTACTGACAATTCAAAGAACCATTGAACTGCTTGAGCAATTTGCAGAGCGCAAGATACGCTTGTCCGATCTTGGAAAAGATGGCGCAAGCCTCTTATGTAAAATATTTATTGAAGAAGCAACACATGTTGATTTATGGTTAGGCAAGGCTATTAATGGAGCACATCAAAATCCGGATTTTCCTAAAGAGTTGAGCTTGAAAATCAATCTTGTGCAAGAACTGGTTTGTGCACTGGAAAAAATAGGGAAAAAAGCGAAGATTCGTTATATTTCGGAGGTTAAGCATGAGAAAATATGAAAATAGAGTACAGAAGATAAAAAATGAAGTGTATGCAAAAGTGAGTGAGTACGCATTTGAAGACACCTTAACGAACCATGTATTGGCAATACCTGCAGAGTTAAATCAAGGGCCTAATGCTTCTTTACGCTGTTGTGTGTATCATGAACGCGCAGTAACTGCAGAGCGGGTGCAGATGAGTATGGGAGGCGATGCGCTAAACCCAAATATTATTGAAGTACTTGAATCGGCATGTGATCAATGTATGGAACATCGATTTGTCGTCACAGAAGCGTGTCGAGGATGTTTGGCCCATCGTTGTCAAGCGGCCTGTCCAAAGCATGCCATTAGCTTTATTAATAATCGCGCGATTATTGACTATGATAAATGTATTGAATGTGGTCGTTGCCATAGTGCCTGTCCATATAATGCAATCAGCGATGTATTAAGACCGTGTATACGTGTATGTCCAACCAAGGCCATCTCTATAGATGAAAACAAAAAAGCTGTCATCGATGAAAAAAAATGTATTCGATGTGGTGCATGTGTCTACAGCTGTCCCTTTGGAGCAATGCAAGATAAGTCAGAACTGCTTGAAGTGATTGACCATCTTAAGAAACAAAAAAAACCGATCTATGCAATGATTGCACCTGCTATTGCCACCCAATTTGAAGATGTATCCCTAGGACAAGTAGTTACAGCGTTAAAAAACTTAGGGTTTAAAGATGTTGTCGAGGTAGCTCTTGGAGCAGATATGGTCGCTATCCATGAGGCAGAGGAGTTTGTTGAACATATTGAACAGGACAAAGGATTTATGACGACATCCTGTTGTCCGGCCTTTGTTCGTTACGTCCATCAAGAATTTCCCGAGATTGCCAACCATATCTCAACGACAATATCTCCAATGGTGGCAACGGCACGTTTGATTAAATCCATTGACCCTGAGGCAGCAGTTGTCTTTGTAGGACCTTGTATTGCCAAAAAAGAGGAAGAACTCTTCTGGGAAGGAGAACGTTGTGTAGACTATGTATTGACGTTTGAAGAATTAATTGGAATTGTTCGCTCAAGACATATTGATGTTACGGCGCTTGAAGCATCACCATTAAACAATGCATCCTATTATGGAAGAAACTTTGCCACTTCAGGTGGTGTTGCAAAGGCGGTTTCCCAGATTCTTAAGACCAAAGATACAGAGTTATCCTATGATGTATTGGTGTGCAATGGTATTGCTGAATGTAAAAAAGCCTTGACTCAGGCAAAGCTTGGGCGTTTAGGCAATGTTCTTATTGAAGGTATGGCGTGTGAAGGTGGCTGTATCAAAGGACCGGTAACGATGCAATATGGACCGATTGATCGGAAAAAATTGGAGAATTATTGTAAAGAAGCACTGGAAGAAAAGTCCGAAGAAGCGATTGATATTTTTTCAGACCACAAGATTTCTATGATACGGGAAGGTCAGTCTTGCTAAGCGAACAAAAAAATGCTAAACTTCAATAAGATAAAGGAGCTTAGTATGAAAAATAGTTATCGTTTTTTTAATAATTCAGCATGTGAGTATTTTCCATGCCATGCAACGACCCATCCCGAAGCATTTAACTGTCTGTTTTGTTTTTGCCCATTATATCTTCAAAAGGACTGTGGAGGTAATTTTCAGATGCGTGGACAGGTCAAAGATTGTTCAGCGTGTAAACTTCCCCATCACCCAAAAGGATATGACTATATCTTGAAAAAGCTAAAAGAAACTATGGGCAAGGAAAAGGGGACAGGTGAAGCGTTATGAGAGGATTAATGATACAAGGGACAAGTTCAGATGCAGGAAAAAGTTACTTGGTTACAGCCTTATGCCGAATCTTTGCAGATAAGGGCTATCAAGTTGCTCCGTTTAAAAGCCAAAATATGTCCAATAACTCCTACGTGACTATTTTTGGCGAAGAAATCGGACGGGCACAAGGCGTACAATCGGAGGCAGCGCGTCAGATACCTAACGTCCATATGAATCCTATTTTGCTTAAGCCAAGAAAAGATACCAAAAGTGAAGTGGTTCTTCATGGAAAAGTATATAAAAGCTATTCGGGGATGGATTATGGAAAAGAGTTTACCCTTAGTAAAGGAATGGACGCAGTTTGCGAAAGTCTAAACTATATTCAGGACCATTATGACATGGTTATTATCGAAGGGGCAGGTTCGCCGGCAGAAGTTAATTTAAATGATCGGGAAATTGTCAATATGCGTATTGCAGAAGCGGCAGATGTGGATGTTATCTTAGTGACTGACATTGACCGCGGTGGTTCGTTTGCTAGCTTGATAGGGACGATTGAATTGGTTTTTGAACATCGTCACCGTATCAAAGGGGTCATCTTCAACAAATTCAGAGGTGACCTTCGCCTATTGCAAGATGGACTGGATTGGTTTGAAGCCTACACCCATATCCCGGTCATTGGTGTGATTGATTATATGCAAGACATCCATATTGAGACAGAAGATGCGCAAAGCGATGCGCTGGTTTTTTCGCGTCAAAAGGAAGAAAAAGATTTCGATGGAAAGCAAAAAACTTTGGATATTGGCATTATTCATATGGAACGTGTGAGCAACAATACAGATGTTGAGCCGTTTATGTACGAACCGGATTGCCGTTTAAGGATTATTCGTACAGCAGATGAATTTAAAGAACCCCATGCGATTATTATTCCTGGAACCAAGTCAACGATTGATGACTTGATCTGTTTAAAGGAAAATGGACTTTTTGATAAAATTCGTGCCTATCAACAAAGGGGTGGTTTTGTCTTTGGCTTGTGTGGTGGATTTCAAGTTTTGGGAGAAAAAATTGTTGATGAGGAAGGCGTAGACCATGATCATGTGCAAACGATTGATGGATTGGGACTTCTTCCGATAGAGACCATGTTTAATGATAAAAAAAGAGTAACTCAAGTCCAGGGTAAAGTTATTGCATCTGTATTTTCAAAAGACAAGGTTTGTGTGGACGGCTATGAAATTCACCTTGGACAGACTCAATATAAAAAACAGGCGTGTCCATTTATTGAACTGGAGGGACAAGTCCTTGATGGGTGTATTGATTCAAGTGGACATGTCATTGGATCATATTTGCACCATATATTTCATAATGATCACTTTCGTCAAATTTGGCTCAATCATATTCGACAACACTATGGATTTGATTTACAACCGGTAGTAGATACAAGTCAGCATAAGGAAGCAGCGTATGACCTTTTGGCAAAAAGAGTTGCAGAGGCTCTTGATATGGAACGTGTCCAAAAAATAATTGACAAAGAGGATATACGGTTATGATTGCTCTTTTAATAGGATTAATCGTGGATATGATAATAGGAGATCCGGAGCATTGGACACATCCGGTGCGCTGGATTGGACGTGGCATACAAAAAACTGAAGAAATAATATACCCCTTTCATAATAAGCGTTTTATGGGAGGGGTACTTGTCGTTGTTATTTTATCAGTGATTACTGGGGTTGTTCTTGGTATTGACATGACCCTTAATAGGTTGGAGTGGACATGGGTAAGGTTCGGTTTTCATATATATGCTTTTTTTGCCGGAATTGCCTTTGGTTCTTTAGTGCGTATTGTAAAAAAAGTGATGATTCCTTTTGCGGCAGGAGACTTAGATAAGGCACGTTATGAGCTTGGCTTTTTTGTTAGCCGTGAGACCAAAGAGTTGACACAAGAGCAAGTGCTAAAAACAGTTATTGAAACATTGGCGGAAAATACAGTCGATGGTATTATTGCGCCTGTATTCTATGCCTTTTTGGGCGAACTTTTTTTTCAGCAAGGCATCTTGTGCATCTGGATCTATAAAGGCATTAACACCATGGATTCGATGATAGGCTATAAAAATGCACGCTATCAGGAGTTTGGTTACGTTGCAGCAAAATTAGATGATGTGGTTAACTTTATACCGGCACGTGTTGGCGCGCTTTTGATTCTTGGTGCGGGAGGACTGTGTGGTTTTGATATGAAGCATGGATTTAAGATGGTACGCCGCGACCATCATAAAACGGAAAGCCCCAATGCAGGATACCCGGAAAGTGCGATGGCAGGTCTTTTAGGGGTGCAAATTGGTGGAACCTATACATACTTTGGAAAAGAAAAAGCCAAACCAACCTTAGGTGAAGCTCTAGAACCCATTCATATGAAGCATGTATATCAAACCAAAAAACTCATCTGGACAATGCAAGTATGTATGCTTATTCTTACTTGTATTGTTATTATGGAGGGGATATTATGATGCCGTTACATGGAGCAAATATTCAAGGAACCTATGCGGCGTATGATGTAGCCTTACCAAAGGAAGAGATTATTGACTTTTCAACAAATACCAACTGCATTGCTCTTACACCTGCATTACAAAAATATTGGAGTGAACTAACTCAGGATATTGACTGTATTTGTCAATATCCTGGAGCGGAACATGGGCAACTGATAGAGGCGATCGCACAGATGCATCAACTATCCCAAGAGCGATTATTGCTTGTTAATGGTACGAATGAAGCTATCTACCTTCTTGCGTCGCTCTTGAGCAAAAAACGTGTAGGCATTATAGAACCTACGTATCCGGAATATGAATGCGCACTAAAGGCTTACAATGCCCATGTTGTTCATATCCAATATGAAGACTTTTGCAATGATGCACTAGATTATAGTCAAGTGGACGCTCTCATACTATGCAACCCAAATAATCCGACAGGTCAATACTTGTCCTATGGGGATTTAGAAGAAAAGGTTGAGCAAATGCAGGCGCATGGCGTGCTTTGTATTATGGATGAAGCCTATATGGATTTTCTGCCGTTAAAGACAGACACGATACATGCGCAGACAAAGCAATGGGCAGAAAAATATAGGCATGTGCTTTTTTTA